>NZ_JARWLE010000001.1:2037500-3436925 GCF_031082075.1 Sphingomonas sp. GV3
CTCGCGCTCGCGCCCGTCGCCGCCCGCTATTACGGCCAACCCGCTGTCGCTCACCTGCTGCGGGTGCAGGTGCTGATCTACTTCATCACACCGTTCGCCGCGCTGCCCTATGCGCTGCTCAGCCGCACGATGGACTTCCGCCGGCAAGCGACGGCCAACGTCGCCGCCTCGATCGTCGGGGCTTGCACTGCGCTGGGCGGCGCGCTCGCCGGCTGGGGGGTCTGGGCGCTCGTCGCCGCGCCGATCGCGCTCTTCGCGGCGCGCGCCATCGTGCTCACCTGGAATGCGCATTCGCTGATGTGGCCGAGCTTCGACTTCCGCGGCGCGGGCCATCTAGCCCGGTTCGGGGGGATCATGGCGGCCGGGCAGTTCTTCTGGTTCCTGCAGAGCCAGGCGGATGTCTTCATCGCGGGCCGTCATGTCACGCCGCATCTGCTGGGCATCTATACGACGGCGCTGTTCCTTGCGCAGATCTTCGTGTCGAAGTTCGTGCCGCCACTCAACGAGGTCGCGTTCAGCGCCTATGCGCGCATGCAGGATGACGCCGCGGCGATCCCACGCGGCTTCCTGCGCGCGCTCCGGGTCATCATGCTAGTGGCGATGCCCTTCTACATAGGACTGGCGACGACCGCGGACCCGCTGGTCCTCAGCGCGCTCGGCGACAAATGGGGCGAGGTGGCACCGATCGTGCGCCTGCTCGCACTCGCCATGCCGCTGATGACGCTGCACGTCCTCTATGCCCCCGCCTGCGATGCGCGGGGGCGGCCAGATATCAGCGCGGGGAACGGCGCCTTCGCCGCGGGCGTGCTCACGATCGCCTTCCTCGTCAGCATCCGCTGGGGCATCACGGGACTCGCCTGGAGCTGGATCGCGTCCTACCCTCCCCTGCTCGCGATCATCAGCTGGCGCTCGATACCCGTGATCGGCGTCTCCGCGCGCGATGTCGCGGCGGCTGTCGCACCCTCCGCGATCGCGGCGCTCGGCATGGGGGCGGTGGTCCTCATGGCCGACCGCGCGCTCCCCGCCATGCCGCCGCATCCCCATCTGGCGATCCTCGTTGCGACCGGTGCGGCGACCTACGGCCTGTGGCTCGCGCTGTTCGCGCGCGGTACGTTGCGCGAGCTGGTGGCGCTGGTCCGCAAGCGACCGCTGCCGGCTTGAGGCGCTATTGCTGGATATAGTCGCGCATCGCCGAGGCCTCCGCCTCGATGCGATCGATGCGGTATTTGACGAGATCACCGATCGATACGAAGCCGATCATCCGGCCGTCCTCCACGACGGGCAGGTGCCGGATCCGCCGCCGGGTCATCAGCGACAGGGCCGCGATCACCGCCTGATCGGGTGCGACGCTTTGGACGGGACGGGTCATCACCTCCGCCAGCGGGCGATCGAGCGCGGCCGCCCCATCCCGCGCGATGCCATGGACGAGGTCGCGTTCCGAGAAGATGCCCGCCACCAGGTCGCCGTCCATCACGGGAACGGCGCCGATGCGCCGCTCCGCCAGCAGCGCCACCGCCGCCGCGACGGTGGCCGTCATCGGGAGCGATGCGACCTCATCGCCCTTCGTCCGCAGGATTGCCGCAATCGTCATCCTCGCCTCCTCCGTTCGCCGGCGACCGGTACGCGCCGGCCTGCTTCAGGTGATTGAGCAAATCACGTTTTGACGGCACATGCAAAGCCATGGATTATCCCGGCCTCGACGATCCCTATCAGGCGGCACACGCCTGGACCCGCTTCCGCACGATCATGGCGTGGATGACGCTGGTCGCTGCGATCGCGAGCGCCGGGACGATCGTCACGCTCGCCTGGGTCCAGGGGCCGCTCCATCTCGTCACGATGCTCGCGGTTCTGGGCGGCGTCGGCGGTTCGATCATGATGGCGGGTGCCCTGATGGGTCTCGTTTTCCTCAGTTCGGGCACGGGACACGACGAGTCGGTCCAGCGTTTCGACAAAGACGCCTGACCGAAGGCTTGATACAAAAAGGGCCGGTCCTCCCGCGACGGGAGAACCAGCCCCTTGGCCAAACCGGACCGACGGACCGCTTATTCCGCGGCGGGTGCCTCCACCGCGCGGGTGGTGCGGCGGCGCCGCGGCTTGGGCGCGTCGTCCGCATCGTTGGCGACCAGGGTCAGCGACGGCGGAAGGCGATCGGCATCGACCCCGTTGCTTTCGCCCTCGGCCTGCGCCGCCTCGACCTGCGCGTCGCGGCGCGGACGGCCGCGACGGCGCGGCGCCGCCGGCGCATCGGCAGCGATCACCGCCTCGCTGCGCGCCTCGGGCGTTTCGCCCTCCGCGAACGGCTCGGCGCGATGCTGCCCCGCGACCTCGACCGGCCGCTCGTCTGCCGAGGGGTCGGCCGCGGCCTCCGCGCGACGCGGCCGGCGCTCGTCCCAGTTGCGGCCCTGACGCGTCTCGCCCTCGTTGCCCCGCTGCTCGCCACGGTCGTTGCCGCGCTCGCGGCGACGCTGCTGCCGATTCTCGTCGAACCCGCGCTCGGTCTGGCGGAACTCGCCACCGTCCTGCTCACCCACACGGATCGGCTCGCCCTCGTCGCCGAACTCGTCGTCGCCATCGAGATCGAACGGCTGCTGGCGACGCGGCTGCTGGTCCTCGAACCGGCCGCGCTGATCGGCGAGCACGCGGAAATAATGGTCGGCGAACTGCAGATAATATTCGGTGTTGATCCGGTCGCCCTGACGCTGCGCCTCGGCCGCCAGGTTCTTGTACTTCTCGAGCAGCTGATTGGCGTTGCCGCGCGCGCGGCTGTCGATGCGGTTGCCGTTGTCGGGACGCCCCTGGCCACCGCCACCCTGGCGCGGACCATTGTTGTTGCCACCACCACCACGGCCGCGACGACGACCGTTCTGCCGATTGTTTATCAAGCTACTGTCCTATGATCCGAGTATGTGGTCCGTGAAACCAAACTGGTCCAAGCTCCTGCCCACCAAGGGCTTCCCGACCCGATGGCGCAAACCTCCGGCACCGGCGCCAGGTTCACCGCGACGCGCGGGCCTTGCCAGGGCCGCTGGATCGCAGCGGCTTCCATGACGAAGGATGCGGGCCATCGCCCTGCAATCAACCACATGACGGTGATGATGCGTGCCCCGACGCTTGCAATAGCGGCCGGCAGGGCGGTCCTACAAGCGAAATATGCGTCCTGGCCCGGCAATATTCAAGTCGTGACCAGCAGACAGCGGTCGTGCCCGGCGAGGTCGCGATGGACCCGGCAGTCGAGGCCCGCGTCACCGAACAGGCCGGAGACGGCCGCAGCCTGCCGATGGCCGATCTCAACGGCGGCGCAGCCGCCCGGCGCGATCAGCCGCGGCAGCTGCTGCGCCAGGGTCCGATAGTCGTCGAGGCCATCACTACCCGCGAACAGCGCCGCGGCGGGCTCGTAGGCGCGGACCTCGTCGGGCAGCGGCTCGTCCGTGCCGATATAGGGAGGATTGGCGAGCACCAGGTCGAACCGCGCCGCGATCGCCGCCGCCCAGTCTCCACGTGCGAAGGTCGCACGGTCGGCCATGCCGAGCGCCGCCGCATTGGCCCGCGCATAACGAAGCGCGATGTCGGAACGATCGACACCCAATCCCCGCCCCGGCCATTCGTCGAGCGCGGCCAGCAGCAAAGTCCCCGGCCCCGTACCCAGATCGAGGATGCTGCCGGGCGGGCGGCCGGCGAAATGCGACGCGGCGGCGACGAGCAACGTCTCGCTGTCGGCGCGCGGCACGAGCACGCCCGGCCCGACCTTGAGGTCGATCGTCCAGAAACCACGCGTGCCGACGATATAGGCGACCGGCTCCTGCGCCTCGCGCCGCGCGACGAGGTCCCAGAATGCGGGGGGAACGGCGCGCTGCATGTCGAGAAGCAGCGCGTTGCGATCGATGCCGAGCGCATGCGCAAGAAGCAGCTCGGCGTCGAGCCTGGGCGTGTCGGAGAAGGCGAAGCGGGCGGCGGCCTCGGCGAGGGCGGTGCTGGCCGCGTGAGACGCGCTCATCTCCCTTCGTCATCCCGGCGAAACCCGGGACCCATGGGCTCGGAATGGCGCACGGAATCACGCACCATCGGCCGTTCGCGGCCATGGGTCGCTGCTTTCGCCGGGATGAGGGGGAAGGACGGAGCGCCGCCGGCTCTCAGCCCTCGCACACCCTCACGCATCCAGCGCCGCCAGCCGCTCCGCCTCGTCCTCGGCGATCAGTGCGCCGAGCAATTCCTCCATCTCGCCCTCGATGATCTCGGGCAGGCGGTGCAGAGTCAGATTGATACGGTGGTCGGTGACGCGCCCCTGCGGAAAGTTGTAAGTGCGGATGCGCTCCGATCGGTCGCCCGACCCGACCATCGCCTTGCGCGTGCCGGAGCGTTCCGCCGCCAGCCGCTCGCGCTCCGCCTCGTACAGGCGCGTGCGCAGAACCTTGAGCGCCTTGGCCTTGTTCTTGTGCTGCGACTTTTCGTCCTGCTGGATGACGACGAGACCGGTAGGCAGGTGCGTGATGCGCACGGCGCTGTCCGTGGTGTTGACCGACTGGCCGCCCGGCCCTGACGATCGATAGACGTCGATGCGCAGGTCCTTGTCGTCGATCTGCACGTCGACCTCCTCGGCCTCGGGCAGAACCGCCACCGTCGCGGCGGAGGTATGGATGCGCCCGCCGCTCTCCGTCGCCGGCACGCGCTGGACGCGGTGCACGCCGCTTTCGAACTTGAGCTTCGCGAATACGCCCTGCCCGGTAACGGAGGCGACGACTTCCTTGTATCCGCCCGCATCCGAGCTGGAGGCGCTGATCAGCTCGACCCGCCAGCCCTGCGATTCCGCATAGCGCTGGTACATGCGAAAAAGATCGCCGGCGAACAGCGCCGCCTCGTCGCCACCGGTGCCGGCGCGGATTTCCAGCATCGCTGCGCGGCTGTCGGCCGCGTCGCGCGGCAGCAGCGCGAGCGCCAGGCTGCGATCCGCGCTTTCCAGCGCCGCCTTGTTGGCGTGGAGTTCCTCCGCCGCCATGGCGCGCAGTTCCTCGTCGCCATCTTCCGCCATGAAGGCGAGGCTGTCCGCCTCCTGCCGCAAGCGCCGGACTTCGGCCGCCGCGCGAGCGACGGGTTCCAGCTCCGCATATTCCTTCGACACCTGCACGAAGCGGTCGGAGGGCAGGTCGCCGGTCGCCATCAGCGCCTGCAGCTCGTCGCGGCGCGCCTCGATCTGCGCGATCCGTTCGGCAGAGATAGTGGTCATGCGCGCGGCACCCCCGCTCCGTCATTCCCGCGCAGGCGCGAATCCAGGCGCGCGGACGGCGTGGCCCTTGCGGCGTGACAGCGGCTCTGGATCCCCGCCTCCGCGGGGATGACGAGCGGGGTCACCGTAACGCCTCCGCCACCGCGTCCAGCGGCACCTGACGCTGCTCGCCGTTCGACAGCGTCTTCACCGCGACGACGCCTGCCGCCAGCTCATCGTCGCCGAGGATAAGCGCATGGCGCGCGCCCAGCGTATCGGCTTTCGCCAGACGCTGCTTCATCTTGCCCTTGTACGCCATGTCGACCGCCAGTCCGCAGCGTCGCAGCTCGGCGAGCAGTCCGGTCGCGCGCACTTCGGCGGCCTCGCCCATCGGTACGATGACCGCGTCGATGGTGGGCCGGGTCAATTCGTCCAGCAGCATCGCGAGCCGCTCGACGCCCGCCGCCCAGCCGACGCCAGCGGTCGGCGCGCCGCCCAGGCTCTCGATCAGCCCGTCGTAGCGGCCGCCCGCCAGCACCGTGCCCTGCGCACCCAGCCGGTCGGTGACGAACTCGAAGGCCGTATGCCGATAATAGTCGAGGCCGCGCACAAGTCGCGGATTGCGTGTCCAGGCGACGCCTGCCGCGTCGAGTCCCGCGGTCACCGCGTCGAAGAAGGCACGCGCTTCGTCGGTCAGGAACGCGTCGATGTCCGGCGCGGCATCGGCGATCGGTCGGTCGCGCGGGTCCTTGGAATCGAGGATGCGCATCGGATTCTTGTCGAGCCGGACGAGGCTGTCCTCCGACAATGTGCCGCGATGTGCCTCGAAATGCGCGACCAGCGCACTACGCCAGGCGTCGCGGGTTTCGGCGTCGCCCAGCGTGTTGAGCTGCAGCGTCACGCCGTCCGCGATGCCGAGCTCGCGCAGCAGCTGGTCCGCCATCACCAGCAGCTCGACGTCCGCCGCGGGTTCCGCCGCGCCCAGGATCTCCGCATCGATCTGGTGGAACTGGCGGTACCGTCCCTTTTGCGGACGCTCGTACCGGAAGACGGCGCCGCTGGTGGCCAGCTTGAGCGGCACATATTGCTGCCACCCTTCCGTCAGGAAGGCGCGCGCGATGCCGGCGGTGAATTCGGGCCGCAGCGTCAGCGAGTCGCCGCCCCGGTCCGGAAAGGTGTACATCTCCTTGGACACGACATCGGTCGTCTCGCCGATCGAACGCGCGAAGACCGCGGTATCCTCGAAAACCGGCACGTCGACGCGGCCGAAGCAATAGAGGCGCCGGACGCGGTCGAACGTGTCGAGCACGTGCCCGAATCGCCGCTGGTCCTCGCCGAAGATGTCCTGGGTGCCGCGTATGCGTCGCGGAGTTTCTATTCGGGCCATGATCGGCGGGTATCTAGGCGAGGCGCGCCGGAAGCGCTAGCGCCACCATATGACAGAAAGACCGCGCTGGTGGGGAATCGGCAAACGGGTGGCGCCGCCGCGCTTCGCCCTGTTCGCATTGCTGTTCGCGGTCGGGCTGGTTCCGCTGATCCCGTGGCTGGGACGGGCACGGGGGTGCATGATCGCCTTCGACATCGCCAGCGCGGTGTTCCTCGTCTCGCTGATCCCCCTGTTCAGACGCGGCAGCGTCGAGCACATGCGCCGTGCCGCTCGCGACAATGACGCCAATCGCGCGGTGCTGCTCGGCATCACGGGGGCGACGATGCTGGTCATCCTGGTAGCGGTCGCGGACGAGCTGAAGGGCAAGAACGACGCGATCGCCATCCTCATCGTGATCGTCACGCTCGCCCTCGCGTGGCTGTTCTCGAACATGGTCTATGCGCTGCACTATGCGCATCTGTTCTACAGCGCGAACGAGGAGGGCAAGGACGCGGGCGGCCTCGACATCCCCGAATGCGGCCAGCCCGACTACTGGGATTTCCTCTATTTCAGCTACACTTTGGGCATGACCTTCCAGACCTCGGACGTACAGATCACCTCCCGTCGCATCCGCCGCGTGGCGATCGGCCAGTGCCTGGCGGCGTTCGTGTTCAATCTCGGCGTCATCGCCTTCACGATCAACGTACTCGGGGGAGGGAGCTAAGGGGCTGGACGGCTGACGTTTTCCGCGCAACATTCGTACATCGTCTTCAGCCGCAAAGGCCTTCCATGCACGCCAAGCTTTTCGTCGCCTCCCTTCTTGCGTCCGCCATCGCCGTTCCCGCGATCGCGCAGGTGCCCACCGGCAACACCGCGCCGCAGCCTATTCCCTTCGTCGACACCATCCCCGTCGCCGTCGACGCGCCTTATCCCGGCACGATCAAGCTGGACGTCGACGCGACCGACACGGAACGCGGCATCTTCCGCGTGAAGGAGACGATTCCCGTGACGAAGAGCGGGCCGATGGCGCTGCTCTATCCGAAGTGGCTGCCCGGCAATCACGCGCCGCGCGGAGAGATCGAGAAGCTGGCCGGCCTCGTCATCCGCGCGAACGGCAAGGTGCTTCCCTGGACGCGCGATACGGTCGACGTCTACGCCTTCCACATCGACGTGCCTGCGGGCGCCAAGTCGCTCGACGTCGAATTCCAGTTCATCTCGGCGACGCAGGGCAACCAGGGCCGCATCGTCGCCACGCCGAACCTGATCAGCCTGCAGCCCAATTCGGTCAGCCTTTATCCGGCCGGCTATTTCACCCGCCAGATCCCGATCCAGATGACCGCGCGCTTCCCGACGGGCTGGACCGCGGCGGGCGCGGTGCCGGCGAACGCGAACGGCTCCACCTATGCCTATCAGACGACGAACTACGAGATCCTCGTCGATTCGCCGGTGCTCGCCGGCCGCTATGGCAAGACCTGGCCGCTGTCTTCGCGCGTCAACCTCAACGTCTTCGCCGACTCGCCCGAACTGCTCGCCGCCACGTCGGAGCAGATCGACGCGCACAAGCGTCTCGTCGATCAGGCGGTGAAGACGTTCGGCGCGCAGCATTACGACCATTACGAATTCCTCGTCTCGCTGAGCGATCAGCTCGGCGGGATCGGCCTCGAGCATCACCGCTCGTCGGAAGACGGGACGGCGAAGACCTATTTCACCGAATGGGATTCGAACGTCGCCGCACGCAACCTGCTGCCGCACGAGTTCACGCACAGCTGGGACGGCAAGTTCCGCCGCGGCGCCGACCTGTGGACCCCGGACTTCCGCACGCCGATGCGGGACTCGCTGCTGTGGGTGTACGAAGGGCAGACGCAATTCTGGGGCTATGTGCTCCAGGCGCGCTCGGGCCTCGTCAGCAAGCAGGATACGCTCGACGCCTATGCCGCGATCGCCGGCTCCTATGCGCTCGCGCCCGGCCGCCAGTGGCGCGACCTGCTCGACACGACCAACGATCCGATCATCTCGGCGCGGCGGCCGAAGGGCTGGACCAGCTGGCAGCGCAGCGAGGATTATTACAACGAAGGCCTGATGGTGTGGATGGAGGTCGACGCGATGCTCCGCCAGAAATCCGGCGGGACCAAGTCGATCGACGATTTCGCGCACGCCTTCTTCGGCATTCGCGACGGCGACTGGGGCGAGGTCACGTACACGTTCGATGATGTCGCGCGCACGCTGAACGGCATCGTTCCCTACGACTGGGCCGGTTTCCTCAACAAGCGGCTGACGGAAACGGGCAAGCCCGCGCCCGTCGACGGTTTCGCGATGGACGGCTACAAGCTCGTCTATACCGACACACCCACCAAATATTTCAGCAGCCTGGAAAAGACCCGCGGCACCGACGTCACCTATTCGATCGGGCTCAACGTCGCGCCGGACGGCAACGTCAACGGCGTGATCTGGGATTCGCCCGCGTTCAAGGCGGGACTGGACGTCGGCACCCAGATCCAGGCGATCAACGGCGAGGCCTATAGCGGCGACAAGCTCAAGGCGGCGATCCTCGCGGCCAAGACGTCGAAGGAACCGATCCGCCTGTTGGTCAAGAACGGGCCACGCTTCCGCGATGTCGCCATCGACTATCACGGCGGCCCCCGCTATCCGCGGCTCGAGAAGGTCGGAACCGGCGAAGGCGGTCTCGATCGTCTTCTCGCCCCGCGGTAAGCGGCGGCAGGTCTTAACAAGGGAAAAGCATGCGCATCGATCTGATCCCGGTCGGCAAGTCGCCGCCCGACGACCTCAACGTCATCATCGAGGTGCCGACCGGCGGCGAGCCCGTGAAATACGAGTTCGACAAGGCAAGCGGCGCGCTGTTCGTCGACCGCATCCTGCACACGCCGATGCGCTATCCCGCGAACTACGGTTTCGTGCCGCACACGCTGTCGCCGGACGGCGATCCGCTCGACGCTCTGGTGATCGCGCGCTCGCCGTTCATCCCGGGCTGCGTCGTCCGCGCCCGGCCGATCGCCGTCCTCAACCTCGAGGACGAGGCGGGCGGCGACGAGAAGCTGGTCTGCGTGCCCGTCGACCAGGTCTTCCCTTACTATTCCAATGTCGGCGAACGGGCCGACGTGCCGGAGATCGTCTTCGAGCAGATCGAGCACTTCTTCACCCACTACAAGGACCTGGAGAAGAAGAAGTGGGTGCGCGTCGGCACCTGGGGCGACGCCGCCGAGGCGCGCCGCATCACGGTCGAGGCGATCGATCGCTACAACGCCGCCAAGGCGAAGGGCGAGGAACCGCACGATCACGACGTGCCGGGCCGCGAAGGATAACGACGTCGTCCTCCCCGCGCGCGGGGAGGAGGTCGCCTGCCGTACTTTGTGGAGGGACGGTTCGTCGGCGCACCGCCGCGCGTCCCTCCGCCCCCTCGTTCGCGGCAGGGTCGATCAGCCGAGCGCCTCGTCGAGCAGCTTCGCCAGCCTCAGCCCGCCGCGCTCGACCTCGAGCCGTGCGACGGGCACGATCTTCGCCACCGTCGCATCGTCCAGCGTCACTTTCGCGGGGGTGGGGCCGCAGGGGTCGCCGTGCAGCGCGCTGGCATAGACGACGTCGTGCGCGACCTGCCACGATTCGCGGCTCCAGTCGTCGACACCGCCCCGGGCGATCCGCGCCTTCTCCGCAGGCGAATACCGCCGGACGAGGTTCGGCCCGCTGGTGATCGCACGTTCGGCCAGCGTCCCGTCCCAGACGGAGTGCAGGTTGAACCGCTTGGGGCTGTACACGCCGTAGGCCGCTGCGACGTCGTTGCCGCCCTTGTCGCCCTTCTCGCCGGCATGCAGCGGCTGGTGCAGGTCGCCGACGAAGTGGATCAGGAAGACCAGTGCCTGCGCCCGCTCCTTCGCTCCGGCACGCTTGTCCTTGAGCACTGCGACATCACGCTTGATCTGCGCGGAGACGCAATTGCCGTCCTTGCACGCCTCCTCCAGGCTGAACGGCGCGCAGATGTTCACGTCCTGGAAGTGCCAGTTGTAGGCATAGCCGAACCGCGGCTTGCCTTCGGCAGTCTTCAACGGCTTGACGCAATCGGCCCAGGTGCTCGCCCCCTCGATGGTGGTCGCGGGACAGGTGGGCGTATCCAGCTTCGGCGTATCGGCAAGGATGCGCCGGATGGCCGCGCGCGTCCGCGGCGCGACATTGGCGTATGCGATCCGCGCCACCGTCTGATGCCCGAATTCCCAATAGGCGTGGGCCGGTGCGGCGACGACGAGCGCAGGCAGCGCGGCGAGACAAAAGCGAAGCGTTTTCATGGACTCACGCTGTAGCGAGAAGCGGCCCCGGACAGAAGGGTCAGGATCGCTGAAGCGCTTGCGCCAGAGTTTGAATTACGGGCGTGGAAGCGGCACCGCCCCGATCCAGCCGCGCCGGATCGCACGCCAGCCCCTCATGTCGCGCTTTCGCCATACAGCGCCACGTCGCGCACCCCCGCCGAGGTGGCGCGGGCACGGTACATGCCGGGCGTGGTGAAGTGCCACAACGCCTCGCCCGATGGCGTGACGACGATGACGCCGCCCGTGCCGCCCAGCGCCCGGACGTCCGACAAGGCGGCGGCGGCGGCGATCGCGGCGGCGTCTCCGGCCAGACGGATGCGCGCGGCGATCTCGTGCGCGACGCCCACCCTGATGAACTGCTCGCCCGACCCGGTGCAGGAAACCGCGCAGGCGCGATCGTCGGCGAACGTCCCGGCGCCGATCAGCGGCGAATCGCCGATGCGCCCCCAGCGCTTGCCCGTCACACCGCCGGTCGAGGTCGCCGCGGCGAGATGGCCGTGCACGTCGCGCGCCACGGCACCGACGGTGCCGTATTTCATATCGACGTCGAACGCGTTGCCGCCGCGTGCGACCAGTTCATCGAGCTGCCGTCGCCGCTCCGTCACCGCGAACCAGGCGGGATCGACCGTCTCGACTCCCAGCGTCGCGGCGAAGGCTTCCGCGCCGTCTCCCGACAGCAGGACGTGCGGGCTGTCGCTCATCACGCGGCGGGCCAGCGTGATCGGGTTGCGGATGCGCGTCAGTCCCGCGACCGACCCTGCCGCGCGCGTCGTGCCGTCCATGATGGCGGCGTCGAGCTCGATACGTCCGTCCAGGGTGAAGGCGGCCCCGCGCCCCGCATTGAAGTGCGGATCATCCTCCAGCACCCGCACCGTCGTCTCGACCGCGTCGAGCGCGCTGCCGCCGCCGGCCAACACCGCCGCCCCGGCGTCGCGCGCGCGGGCAAGTGCCTCGCTCGCTCCGGCTTCGGCCGCGCCACCGATCCGCGCGGGGGTGATCGTGCCTGCGCCGCCGTGCAGGACGAGGCTCCAGGTCTGGGTCATGATGCGGGCACCTTGTGCTGGGAAAGACGGCGAAGCCCGATCAGCGGGCGCAACGGCTCGACCTTTCGGCCGATCAGATAGAAAGCGAGCGAACCCAGCACCGTGGCGGCGACCAAAATCGCGAATTCCGCGCCCCCGGCCAAACCGGCCGGGATCAGCCAATAGGCGACGACGACGATGATCGTCTGGTGGACGAGATAGAAGGGGAAGACCGCCTCGGTAAGAAGCGGTCGCAAGCGGTGATCGCGGTTCCAACGCCGTTCGGCATGCCCGATCAGCGCGACGATCGCGCCCCATTGCTGGATCGCATGCGCGGCGCCGTAGGTGGGGTAGAGCCAGCGCGGCGGCTCGGCCGCATCGGGGGAAAGTTCGATGCCGACGATCATCGCATAGCCGAGGATCGCCGCGATGCCCGCCGGCCAGCGATAGCGCACGCAGGCGGCCAGCACGCGCGGGGCGCCGGCCAGTGCGAAACCGAACAGGAAGGCGGGCAGATAGATCAGGTGCGCCATCAGGTCGTGCGCGGGATCATGCGTTTCATAGCCCATCGGAAACCACCAGGCATGGACGCCGATCAACCATGCCGTCGGGACCAGAAGCACCAGCGGCCCGGCGAAGACGCGCTCGAACAGGTGCTGCATGGTGCCTGCGCGGACCAGCGCGCCGTGGGCCGGTCCGGCCGCAGTCACGCTCGCCACCCCGACCAACGCGGCGAGCACGACCGTATACAACCAGAGATAGAGCACGAACCAGAGGTGGTTGAGCGCCGGCAGGCCGATGCCCGCGAGCTTTCCGAAGCGGAAATAGTCGTGAAGCCAGAAGGTCGCAAAGCTCGCGCGATAGCCGTGCTGGGTCACCAGTTCGACGAAGGATTGCGGCGGCACGAGGACAGCCACGCCGAACGCCAGCGGCACGAGCAGCCGCATCGTCCGTTGCCCCAGGAACCCGCCGACGCCCGTCGCACGCCCGAGCAGGGCCCGGCTGGCATAACCGGAGACGACGAACAAAAGGCTGAGCCGCCAGGCGTTGACCGCAAGCATGGGCAGCACCGCCCAATCCGCGCCATGCGGGCTCTTCGCATGGAAACCCCATGGCACGAACACCATGCCGACGTGATAGGCGATCAGGATCGCAAAGGCCGCGATACGCAGCCAGTCCAGGCCGAAATGCCGTGGGATCGGCGATGTGGGAAGGGGGCGCGCCATGGCAGGCGTGCTTCCCTACACCAGCGTCTTTGAACCGCAACCCGCGCGCTGTATATGAGGGCCATGTCAGTACGTCCGTGGCGCGACATCGTCCGCCGTCCGAGCCGCCAGATCATGGTCGGCAATGTTCCCGTCGGCGGCGATGCGCCGGTCACCGTCCAGACGATGACCAACACGCCCACGCCCGACATCCGCGGCACGGTCGATCAGATCCGCCGCTGCGAGGAGGCGGGCGTGGACATCATCCGCGTATCCTGTCCGGACATCGAATCGACGACCGCGCTGAAGCAGATCGTGCGCGCGAGCCACGTGCCGATCGTCGCCGACATCCATTTCCACTACAAGCGCGCGCTGGAGGCGGCGGACGCGGGCGCCGCCTGCCTACGCATCAATCCGGGCAATATCGGCAGCAACGAGCGCGTTGCGGAGGTCGTGCGCGCCGCCAAGGCGAACGGCTGCGCGATCCGCATCGGGGTCAACGCCGGCAGCCTCGAGAAGGACCTGCTCGAAAAATATGGCGAGCCCTGCCCCGATGCGTTGGTCGAAAGTGCGCTCGACCACATCAAGCTGCTGCAGGATCACGACTTCCACGAATATAAGGTCGCGGTGAAGGCGTCGGACGTCTTCCTGGCGGTCGCCGCCTATCAGGGTCTGGCCGAAGCGACGGACTGTCCCCTGCACCTGGGCATCACCGAGGCGGGCGGCCTGATCGGCGGCACCGTCAAATCGTCGATCGGCATCGGCAGCCTGCTCTGGTTCGGCATCGGCGACACGATCCGCGTGTCGCTGTCGGCGGAGCCCGAGGAGGAGGTCCGCGTCGGCTTCGAGATCCTCAAGGCGCTCGGCATCCGCAACCGCGGCGTGCGCGTGGTGTCCTGCCCAAGTTGCGCCCGACAGGGATTCGACGTGATCCGCACCGTGCAGGCGCTGGAGGAACGGCTGCAGCACATCCGCACGCCGATGAGCCTGTCGGTGCTGGGCTGCGTCGTCAACGGCCCCGGCGAGGCGCGCGAAACCGACATCGGCATCACCGGCGGCGGCAATGGCAAGCACATGGTCTATCTGTCCGGCGTCACCGACCATCACGTCCAGGACGCCGATATGATCGACCATATCGTCAAGCTGGTCGAGGCGAAGGCGGCGGAGATCGAGGCTGCGTCGGTACCGTCGGAGCCGGTCGCAGCGGAATAGTCCTGACGCCCCTTGGTACCTATGCTATGATACAGGTACTGGAGGCTTCGACATGACCTATCATGCCAAGGTGATCGCGGGCGGCAAAGTGGTGATTCCGGCGGATATCCGCCGCGAACTCGGCATCAAGGACGGCGATTCGCTGGTCGTCGACCGCACGGATGATGGTGGCGTCAGATTGATGACGTTCGATCAGTCGGTCCGCAACGCGCAGGCCAAAGCGCGCGCCATCTTCGGTGAGGATTATACGGTCGATACGTTTCTGAGGGAACGACGCGCCGACTGGGGCGAGGAATGAGCGCGGTCGTCGATGCATCCGCGGTGATGGCGCTGATGCTCGGCGAAACGGGGGCAGATATCGTTGCCGGGATCGTCCGGGGCAGCCGGATGTCGACCGTCAACGTCGCCGAATGCTGCGCACGTGGGGTGGAACGTGGCGCGAGCGCCGAGGCGGTGCTGGCTATCCTCGGCAGCTACGAGATCGCGGTCGTCCCCTTCGATCTGCCGATGGCGCTCGAGGCGGCACGGCTGCGGGAGCCGACCCGCGCGCAGGGCGCGTCGCTCGGCGATCGGGCATGTCTGGCCCTGGGTCTTCTGCACCGCCTGCCTGTCTATACGAGCGATCGCCGTCTCGCGGAGGTCGATCTCGACATCGACATCCGGCTGATCCGGTGACCCGCGCCGCATCGCCCCTTCTCGCCTTCGGCGTCGCCGCCGGGGGGATCGCGGTCTATTCGGCGATGGACGCGCTGATGAAAGGGCTGTCCATCACGAGCGGCGCTTACAATGCCGTGTTGTGGCGCTCGATCGCGGGGGTGGCGCTGATGCTGCCGGTGTTCCTCGTCCGGCGGCGCCCCTGGCCGACGCGCGCGGCGCTGAAGCTTCACGCGGCACGTGGATCTGTAGCCGGAGCATCCGTGCTGCTGTTCTTCTGGGGCCTGGTGCGCGTGCCGATGGCGCAGGGCGTCGCGCTGACCTTCCTCGCGCCGCTCATCGCGCTGTTCCTCGCCGCGCTCACCCTGGGCGAGCGGATCAGGCGCGCCGCGATCGGTGGTTCCCTTGTCGCCAGCCTCGGCGTCCTTGCCATCGCGATGGGCGAGGTCCAGGCGCGCGCGTCGCAGGACGCAATATTCGGCAGCGTGGCGGTGGTCGCGGCGAGCATCCTCTACGCGGGTAGCCTGATCCTGTTGCGTCGTCAGGCGCAGGTGGCGGACCCGCTGGAAGTCGCGCTGTTCACCAGCGTCGTGCTGAGCCTGCTGCTGCTCGTCGGCGCGCCCTGGTTCGGCAGCATGCCCGCCGCCGGACAATGGCCCGAAATCCTGGTCGCGGCGCTGCTCGGTTCGGCGTCGGCGGTCGCGCTCGCCTGGGCCTATGCGCGGGCGGAGGCGCAGGTACTCGCGCCGGTCGAATATACCGCCTTCGTCTGGTCGGCGCTGTTCGGCTGGCTCGTTTTCGCCGAGGTCGTCTCGGCATGGACGGTGGCGGGGGCGGCACTGATCATCGCGGGCTGCATCGTCGCCGTGCGCCGCCCCTTCCCCGCCCCGCAGACCGAGGCTTCCGCATGATCCGACCCGCCACATCCGCCGACATTCCCACGATCCTCCACCTCGTCCGCGAACTGGCAGCCTTCGAGCGCGAGCCCGATGCCGTCACCGCGAGCGAGACGGACCTGCATGCCGCTCTGTTCGGGCCACGACCCGCCGCTGAGGCCGTGATCGCGCAGGAGGACGACGCCGTGCTCGGCTTCGCGCTCTTCTTCCACAATTTCTCGACCTGGACGGGGAAGCGCGGCCTCTACCTGGAGGATCTGTACGTCACGCCCGCCGCGCGGGGCCAAGGTATCGGCACGGCCCTGCTCCGCCATCTCGCGCAGGAAGCAGTGGCGCGGGGCTGCGCACGATTCGAATGGTCGGTGCTCGACTGGAACGCCGACGCCATCGCCTTCTACCGGGCGATGGGCGCGGTCGGCATGGAGGAATGGACGATCCAGCGCGTGACGGGCGAAGCGCTGGAGCGCCTCGCCCGCGGCTGAATTCAGCCGACCACGACGGTCACGGCGCGCCGGTTCTGCGCCCAGGAGGCGTCGTCGGACCCGAGCGCGACGGGGCGCTCCTTGCCGTAACTGATCGTGGTCAGGCGCGACGGGTCAATCCCCTTGGCGACCAGATAGTTCTTGGCCGCATTGGCGCGACGATCGCCGAGCGCCAGATTGTATTCGCGCGTGCCGCGCTCGTCGCAATGGCCCTCGATCGTCGCGCGGACGTTCGGGTGGCTCGCCAGCCACTGTGCCTGCGTGTCGAGGATCGTCCGTGCTTCCGGATCGATGTCGTACATGTCGAGGCCGAAATGCACCGTGTTCGAGCTGACCGAGCGGCGGAAATCCGCGTCGGAGCCCGGCACCGTCGCGTCGCCGACCTGACCATTGTTCGACGGCGGCAAGTTGCCGGTGTTCATCCCGCCAGTGTTGTCGACCGGCGGCGGCGGCAGCTGCTTCGGCTTGTGCGCGCAGGCGGCGAGCGACAGCATCGCCGCAGCGGTCATCAGCGTCGTGGAAAGCTTGGCCATCATCGTATCTCCCTAAGAATCGTCCCGCCCCCGAAACGCCCCCAATTCGGCGTCACGGCCTGATCGGCCCCCAGGCCGGATCCGAGCCGTCGAGCGGCGTCGGGATCTTGCGTTCGACCTGACCGGTCAGGTCGACCATCCACAGATCCGCCTTGCCCGATCCGCCCTGCGTCGAGCGGAAGAAGGTGATGGCGCGGCCGTTCGGCGACCAGCTCGGCCCCTCGTCCTGCCAGCTGTTGGTGAGCAGCTTCTCGCCCGACCCGTCCGGCGCCATGATGCCGATCCGGAACGCGCCACCCAATTTGGTGAAGGCGATGAGATCGCCGCGCGGACTCCACACCGGCGTGCCGTAGCGGCCGCCGCCGAAGCTGATGCGATGCTGGTTCGACCCGTCGGCGTTCATCACGTAGAGCTGCTGTCCGCCGGAGCGGTCGCTCTCGAACACGATCCTCGATCCGTCGGGCGAATAGCTGCCGCCGGTGTCGATGCCGGGCGAGGTCGTCAGCCGTTGCGGCGTGCCGCCGCTCGCCGCGACACGGTAGATGTCGGTATTGCCACCCTGCGCCATCGAGAACAGGATCCAGCGACCGTCCGGCGAGAAACGCGGCGCGAAGGTGAGCGACACGTTCTGCACGACCCGGCGCGGCCGGCCCGAGCCCAGGTCGTAGACGTAGATCGACGGCCGGTTGTCCTCGTAGCTCATGTAGACGATCGACTGCTGGTTCGGTGCGAACCGCGGCGTCAGCACGATCGCCTGGCCGTTGGTCAGGAAGCGGTGGTTGAAGCCGTCCTGGTCCATGATCGCCAGCCGCTTGATCCGCTTCGCCTTCGGCCCCGTTTCGGAGACGTAGACGATGCGGCTGTCGAAATAGGGGCCCTCGCCGGTCAGGCGCGCATAGACCATGTCGGCGCATTTGTGCCCCGCGCGACGCCAGTCGGCCGGCGGCACGACGAAGCCGGTGCGCGTCAGCTCGACCTTGGAGAAGACGTCGTACAGGTAGCAGCCGACCGTCAGATTGCCGTCGGCACCGGCGCGCACGAAACCCTGCACCAGCGCCTGCGCGCCCGTGCCGCCCCAATAGTCGAACGCCGGCGCGTTGACCTCCTGGAAGCCGACCGGCCGCAGCTTGCCCGGCGCGAGCGGGGTGAAAAGCCCCGAATTCCTGAGGTCGTTGGCGACGATGTCGGCCAGCTGCCGGCCGAGCACGTCGGTCGATCCCGCCGGCGTGTCGACCACCTGCGCGGTGGGCATCACGGGGATGGCGATCGGCATCGGCTCGGACACGCCGCCGGTCACCGACACTTCGAGCGGCGCGGCGTTCTGATCCTGCGGCTGGCCCGCCGGCTGCTGCTGCTGCGGCGGCGTGGAGGCGGGTGCCGTCTGCGCCGCTGCCGGAAGAGCAAGGGCCGAGAGGGCCGCGGTGGCGGCCAGCGCCGCGAAGACTTTTCCAATCATGGGCATGTTCCTGTTGGCATCCCGGCCTGTACCACTTCCGGCGGGTCCGGACTTTCCTGCTGCATCCGCGCCAGATCCGCGCCGCGCGTGTCGAAGCCTCGCTCTTCCACGCGACGAGGAGGAAAGCCCGTCGACGGACGCACGGCGAACGGCCGGAAGATGCCCTCGGGCCATCACCGGATCGTCCAATGGAAGTTGATGTTATTCCACCCGCCGGTTGGCGTCGAATAATATTCGGCCGGGAGCTTCAGTGGCGAACATGCCTTCAAGGCAGCGATGCCGAGATCGATCACCCGCTGCTTATACCGATCGTTTTCGTCGGTGACGCCGGTCTGGCGCACCATCCGCGGGGTCGCCGCGAGCGAGCCGTCCTGATTGAGTCGCAGATTGAGGACGGACACGATGGAATTCGCCCCGGGCATGCCCGTGGTCGCCTGCCGGTCCGCGCACGGCTGGATCTGGCGCTTGATGGCGTCCTCGATCCCCGCCATCGCTCGCGCATCGATCTTCGCTGCCTTCGGCGCGGGCGACGTGCTCGTCGACGCCTCGCTGGTCAGGCCTTTCAGAAAGTCGCTGCCGAGCCGCGAGCCGCGAGGACGCTCGGCCTTGCTCGCCTCATCGCTGCCGCGACCCGCCTTGGCGGCAGGCTTGGCTGCGGCTTGTGGCTTGGCCGCCGGCTTCGACGGCGCTGGACGATCGGCCGGCTTCGCTTCCGCTCTCGGCTTGGCGGCGGCCTTGTTCGGCTTGGGCGACCGCTTGGCCATTTCCTCCGCCGCCTCGGGCTTCGGCTTGGGTTCGGGTTTCGGCTTGACCGGGGCCGGCTTGGGCTTCGGCTGGGGCTTGGCCGGCGCGGGCTTCGGCTCAGGCTTCGGTTCAGGCTTGGGCTGGGGCTTCGGCGGCGCGGGCTTGGGTTCGGGCGGCGCGGGTTCGGGCTCCGCCGCCGGCTCCGGCTCGGCCGCCGCGGGCGGTGCCGCATCCTCGGGCTCGCCGGCGTCGGGCGCCCTGGATTGCGCCGGCGGGGTCACCGCCTGTGGCGCGGTCGCCTCCAGCGCGACGTCCTTGACCAGGCTGACCTCCATCGGCGTCTGCTGGAGCTTCGCCGGATTGGGCGTGGCGAGGAAACCGACCGACAGCAGGCCGAAGAGCACGACATGCCCGACGACCGCCACACCAAGGCCGATTTTCTCCGCCCGATCCATCAGCGCGTTCCGCCGCCCTCACCGGTGCCCTCGACGGTCAACAGCGACACGCGATTCAGCCCTGCCCGGTTCAGCTCGCCCATCACCCGCATCACGCGGCCATAATCGAGCGCGCGGTCGGCGCGCAGGAATATCTGCGGCGGCTGGCCTCCGGCCTCCGGCTTGGCCGCGATCGCTTCGAGCCGCTGCGGCAGCGCGTCCTCGGCGACTTCCTGGTCGTCGATATACAGCCGCCCTTGCGCGTCGAGCGAGATCTGCACCGGCTTCTGGTCCTGATCCAGCGCCTTGGCCCGGCTGTCGGGCAGGTTGACCGGGACGCCCGCCGTGAGCAGCGGCGCGGTGACCATGAAGATGATCAACAGCACCAGCATGACGTCGACCAAAGGGGTGACGTTGATGTCCGCCACGGGCGCCCGGCGTCCACGTCCGCGCTGCGAGGGAAGGTTCATCGCCATGGCGCGCGCTCCCTTACCGGCCCGAGTCCAGCTGGCGGCTGAGCGTCGTGTGGAAGCCGTCGGCGAAGCGGCCCAGCGCCGCCTCGATCCGGTTCACGCCATGGCTGAAGCGATTGTAGGCGATCACCGCCGGTATCGCCGCGAACAGGCCGATGGCGGTCGCGAACAGCGCCTCGGCGATCCCGGGCGCGACGACCGCCAGCGAGGAATTCTGCGCCTGGGCGATGCCGGTGAAACTGCGCATGATGCCCCAGACGGTGCCGAAGAGGCCGACGAAGGGCGCGACCGAGCCGATCGTCGCGAGGATATTCAGCTTGTCGCTGATCCGGTCGATCTCGCCCGCCGCCGCCGCGCCCATCGCGGTCGCCAGCCGTTCGCGGGTGCCGCCCTTGTCGATGCTGCCGCCCGCCGTCGACCGGCGCCATTCCTTGACGCCGGCGGCGAACACCTTGGCGGACGGAAGATCCTGATCCGCCTCCGCCTTGTAGAAGGCGTCGATATCCTCCGCCTTCCAGAAATCGCGTTCGAACCGCGCCATGCCCTTGCGGATACGCCCCAGCCGCCGCCAGAAGGCGACGATCAGCGTCCAGGTCCAGATGCTGGCGACGAGCAGCCCCGCCATCACCACCTTCACGACGACGTCGGCCTGCAGGAACAGGGCGACGGGCGACAGGGTCGCCGCATCCATGTTGAACACCGGATTCATTCGTTGGTCCCCTGCCACACCAGGCGTTGATAGATGTCCGTCCACGCGGCCGGCTGGCGACGGGGGCGGCCGTTCGCGGCGACGAGCGCCGCTGTCACCTCCGCCTCCGTCAGAACAAGCGGACCGCGCCTGACTGTCTGATGAATGACGACGCTGGCCGCGCGCACGGACGTCACGCGGCTGACCACCAGCAGCGCGTCGTCGAGATGCGCGGGCGCGCGATAGCGGATGGTCAGATCGGCGACGGCATAGGCGCCCTCGCCCGCATCGAACACGGCGCGCTGGTCGATCCCCGCCAGCCGCAGCATCGCGGAGCGCGCGCGCTCCATGAAGCGCAGGTAATTGGCGTGGTAGACCACGCCCGAAAGGTCGGTGTCCTCGAAATAGACGCGCACCGGGAACAGGTGCTCGCGCCCCTCGAACCGTCCCGCCGTCGGCTGGTCGATGCTGTCCTCCCGCATAGGCAAGCGCCGTTAACCTAACCGCGCGACTCGGGGAAGCCCGTTGCCGCGCGTGACGCGACGGAAAGCGCTTGACGGATGTAACGCATGGGTTACATGTAACCCGCAGGTTACAGGAGGGTGCGATCATGGACTCGATCGAATTGGCCGAACGCAAGAGCCGGGCGTGGGCGGTGATGCTCTACGTGCTCGGGGCGGTGCTGCTGCTGTCGGAACTGATCGGCATGACCGTATTGCAACGCGATTTCGTCGACGGCTTCTGGCTGGGCGTGGCGCTCGTCTGCGCCGTGACGCTGCTGCCCTGGCGACGCTGGCTGAAGCCGGACAGCCCGATCAACCGCCTGCTCGAGGACGAGGTGGTTCGCGAGCATCGCCGCATGAGCTGCGTGGCCGGGTTCTGGGCCGGCCTGGCGTCGGCGCTCGGCACCGCGCCCTTCGCACATGACGGAATGCTGTCGGCCTATGACGTATCGCGCGTCGTCGCCACCGCGGCGCTGTTCGCGGCGATGGTCAGCTTCGCCACGCTCGAACTGCGGGCAGCGCGATGAGCGCCGGCGGCACGCGCAATCCGAACGCGGGAGCAGAACGATGGGCATGATCGAGAAGGCGGAGCGCAAGGGACGGGCACGCGCGGTTCTCTTCTACATGATGGGCGGCATATTGACGGTGAACGTCCTTCTGCCGCTGCTCCCGTTGGAGAGGGACGGTGATCCGGCGTCCAAGGCGGTCGTCCTCGGGTCTTGGCTGGTGATGATCGCGCTGACGCTGTGCAATTTGCTGCCGATCGCCCGCCTGACGCGTCACCCGCTTGCCGCCTTCATGGACGATGAGGCGACCGCCGCGCATCGCATCAAGGCCCTCGCGGCGGGCTTCTGGGCCGCCATCCTGTCCGGGGCAGTGCTGGCGATCGTCGCATCCTATCGCACGGTCGGCGCGGTCGACGCCGCCAAGCTGATCATCACGGCCGCCATGGTGGTGGCGCTGTCCAGCTTTGCGACGCAGGAGCTGCGGGCGACGCGATGAGCGAGTTGCTCAACAGCCTGAAGGACGAACGCGAGCGGCTGGGCCTGACGCAGGCGGGGCTGGCCGAGCGCGCGGGCGTCAGCCGCAAGACGATCAACACGGTCGAGAACGGCGTCTTCGTGCCGTCCACCACGCTTGCGCTGCGACTGGCACGCGTGCTCGGGCGGCCGGTCGAGGCGATATTCCGCCTCGCCGACGATCAGTGAGCGACGGCGGTGTCGAGCAAGGCGCGGACGTCGACCGTCAAGCGCGGGCGCACGGCGGGGGTCGCGGCCGGCACCGCCTGCACCGCGACGACATTCGCCGGCACCGGCATGCTCGCCATGGCCAGCTGGTCGAGGCGGGCGCGATCCTTCCGCCAGCCATCATAAGCGGCGTAGAAGTCGGTGAAGGGCTTTTCGAGCACCGCCAGGCGCCCTGCGGCGAAGGCGGGCAATTCGGCGGCCGTCACCGTCTGCGAATCGGCCAGCGTCGCGGCGGCGGCGCGGCAGAAACCGTCGCGCGCGGGTGATTGCGAGAAGAAATTGTACAGCCGCGTCATCGCATCATCATACCGGTCCTGCCAATCGCCGCCGGCAGCTTTCCATTCGGCCGCATAGCGTTTCTGCGCGTCGGCGAGCGGCAGCTTCTGCGCGGTCAGCAATGCGTTGTAATCGGCGACGATCGCGCCGGCATCCGCGCCGCGACAGGCCAGCGCCGCGACGTTGAGCGCGGCCCGCAGGTGCCAGACGGTTCCGGCCTGCGAGAGGTCGCGATTGGGGGTGGCGTATCGGCCGTCGGCGAGCAGCGCGGGTACCGGCATTCCGGGATATGCGCCCTTCGGCATCGGCACCGCGGCAACCGCCACTGGCGGCGGCAGGGTCGCGACGACGGCGGGCGCCTGCACGGCGCGGCGGGTGGCACAGCCGGCGGTCAGCGCCAGCGCGGTCATGGAGATGGCAATCGAGCGGCGCATGGCTCCGGCGTCCTTCCTGCCCCCCGGCTGATGGAGGCAAGCTTGGCCGCGCGATGGTTAACGCCAGGTAATCACCGCGGCGAACCGACGCTCGTCCGGTCGCACGGCGGGCATGGACGCGCGCACGCGGGACCGGACAAGGGATGCGTCAGGCCGTCCGCGCCTCGAACGCCGCCGCCGCTTCCGCCATCAGCGACGCGATGATGTCGGCGAGCGGCTCCTCCTTCGTCACCATGCCGACCGACTGGCCCGCCATGACGCTGCCGTGCTCGACGTCGCCCTCGATCACCGCGCGGCGCAGCGCACCTGCCCAGTAATGTTCGATCTGTAACTGCGCCTCGGCCATCGCGACGCGGCCTTCGTCGAGGCTCTGCGCGACCTCGCGCTGCTTGGCGGTGAACAGTTCGCCGCCGGCATTCTTGAGCGCACGCACGGGGATCACGGGCAGGCGCGGATCGATCTGCACGCTCGCCACCGCGTCGCGCGCGGAGGCGCGGATGAACGCCTTCTTGAAATTGGGATGCGCGATCGATTCGGTGGCGCAGACGAAGCGCGTGCCGAGCTGGACGCCCGCCGCGCCCATGTCGAGATAGCCCGCGATCGCCTCGCCACGGCCGATGCCGCCGGCGACGAACACCGGCACGTCCGCCGCGATCTCGGGCAGCATCTCCTGCGCGAGCACGCTGGTGGAGACGGGACCGATATGGCCGCCGGCCTCCATGCCCTCGATGACCAGCGCATCGACGCCCGACCGGATCAGTTTCTTGGCGAGCGCGAGCGTCGGGGCGAAGCAGATCAGCTTGGCGCCCATATCCTTGATCGCCTCGAGCGAGCCCTTGGGCGGCAGGCCGCCGGCGAGGACGACATGGCCGACCCGGTGCTTGGCGCACACCGCGATCAGGTCGAACAGCGCGGGGTGCATGGTGATCAGGTTGACGCCGAACGGCTTGTCGGTCAGCGCCCTGGTGCCGGCGATCTCGGCATCGAGCAGGTCCGGCGTCATGGCGCCGCAGGCGATCACGCCGAAGCCGCCGGCATTGGACATGGCGGCGACGAGGTTGCGCTCGCTGACCCAGGACATCGCGCCGGCCATGATCGCGACCTCGCTGCCCAGGAACGCGGCGCCGCGCGCCATGCGACGGTCGAGCCGCTGATGGCCGCTGGACGTGGGAGCGCGATGGTCGGCCCGATCGGCCGTTTCGGAGACGGAGACTGTCATGCCATGCGCCATGCCCGTCCCCGGCCCCTCCCGCAAGCGGGAGGGCAAAGGAAGCCTATGCCGCCTCGGCGTCGAGTCCGTAGGCGGTGTGCAGGACGCGCACCGCGAGTTCGGTCTCGTCCTCGTGAATCAGCACGCTGACCTTGATCTCGCTGGTCGAGATCGCCTGGATGTTGATCCCGCGCTGGCCGAGCACGGTGAACATCGTGCTCGCGACGCCGGCGTGGCTGCGCATGCCGACGCCGACGACGGAGATCTTGGCGACGCGCGTGTCGTGGACCAGTTCGCCGAAGCCGATCGCCTCGCGCGCCTGGTTGAGCGATTCGAGGCTCCGCGCCAGATCGGCCGAGGGCACGGTGAAGGTGACGTCGGTCGACCCATGGTTGTGCGCGATGTTCTGGATGATCATGTCGACGTTGATGTTCGCGTTCGCCAACGGCTCGAAAATCGCCGCCACCGCGCCCGGCTTGTCGGGGACGCTGGTCAGGGTGATCTTCGCCTCGTTCTTGTCGTGCGCGATGCCGGTGATCAGCTGGCGTTCCACGTCTTCTATCTCCTCTTCGCCGACGATCATCGTCCCCGGCAACGTGTCCGCCATCGGCGCGTCGTCGCCGGTGAACGACGAGAGCACCTGGACGCGGACCTGTTCCTTCATCGCCAGCCCGACCGAACGGGTCTGGAGCACCTTCGCGCCGACGCTGGCGAGTTCCAGCATCTCTTCGTAGGTCACCTTGGCGAGCTTGCGTGCGCGCGGGACGATGCGCGGATCGGTGGTGTAGACGCCGTCGACATCGGTATAGATGTCGCACCGGTCGGCCCGCACGGCCGCCGCCACCGCGACCGCCGATGTATCCGAGCCGCCCCGGCCCAGCGTCGTCACGCGGCGATCCTCCGCCAATCCCTGGAAGCCGGGGATCACCGCGACCTCGCCCGCCGCCATGCTCGCGATCAGCGCGTCGGTCTCGATCCCGCCGATCCGCGCCTTGGCATGCGCATCGTCGGTATGGATCGGCAGCTGCCATCCCAGCCAGGAGCGCGCCTGCACGCCCGCCGCCTGCAGCGCGATGGCGAGCAGCCCGCTGGTGATCTGTTCGCCCGCCGAGACGACGACGTCATATTCGCGCGGGTCGTAGAGCGACGACGCCTCGCGACAGAAGCCGACCAGCCGGTCGGTCTCGCCGGCCATGGCGGAGACGACGACCGCGACCTCGTTGCCCGCCGCCACTTCGCGTTTGACGCGGGCGGCGACGCTCCGGATGCGCTCGATCCCGGCCATGGAGGTGCCGCCGAACTTCATCACGATCCGCGCCATCGTCGTCTGCCAAACTCCTTGGGTGAATGGGTGCGCCCTGATAGGTAGCGCCCATGGCAAGCGCAAGCAGCACGAACGACGGCATCGACAGGGCTACCGCGATCACCACGATCGACCCGCGCGAGGCCGCGCATTTCGGCCGCATGGCCGCCGAATGGTGGGATCCCAAGGGCTCGTCGGCGATGCTGCACAGGCTCAACCCGGTTCGCCTGCGCTACATCCGAGCGGCGATCGACCTGCACTGGGATGGCGACGACACCAGCTTCGCCCCGCTTGCCGGCAAGACGGCGCTCGACGTCGGCTGCGGCGCCGGCCTTCTCGCCGAACCGCTCGCCCGTCTCGGCGCGACCGTGACCGGGCTCGACGCCGCCGCGGAGAATGTCGCGGTAGCCCAGGCCCATGCCGCCCAATCCGGCCTTGCCGTGACCTATCGCGCGCATGGCATCGAGGCGGAGACGGGGCGCTATGATCTCGTTTCGTGTCTCGAGGTGGTGGAACATGTCGCCGATCCCGCCGGCTTCGTCCGCGGCCTGGCGGCGGCGCTGGCCGACGACGGCCTGCTCGTCATGTCGACGCCGAACCGCACGCCGCTGTCGCGCCTCGCCCTCATCGGCCTCGCGGAGGGCACGGGCCGCATTCCGCGCGGGACGCACGACTGGAACAAGTTCCTCACGCCCGACGAACTGACCGCTTTGCTGCGCGACGCCGGGCTCGAGGTGACGGACGTCACCGGCCTGTCCTTCTCCCCCGCCAAGGGGTTCGACCTGTCGAGCTCGACCGCGCTCGATTACCTGCTCACCGCGCGGCACGCCTAGCAACATCCGGACATCGATCTGTATTTGGCAAGCGGTGGGCGTGCCGCTACCGACCCGGCCATGGCGGCCCTGACCCATCCGCGCGCCCGGCTCGCGATCCTCGTCCTCGTCGCCCTGGCGGCACGCGCGCTGACGTTCGGCAATCCGGTCGTCCATGTCGACGAGGAATTCTATTATTTCACCGGCAGCGCGCTGTGGCACGGCCAGCTGCCGTTCGTCGACGTGTGGGACAGGAAGCCGATCGGGCTTTTCCTGCTCTACGCGGTGCCGGCCGGACTGGGCTTTCCGTCCGGCATCTGGGCCTATCAGCTGCTCGCGCTCGGCGCGACGATCTGGGCCGCGATGCAGGTCGCCCGGCTCGCGACCCGCGCGGGATTCGCGCGCGGCGCGACGGCGGGCGGCATCGCCTATATCCTCTGGCTCGACCTTCTCGGCGGACAGGGTGGCCAGTCGCCCGTCTTCTACAACCCGCTCGTCGCCGCCGCCGCGCTGCTGATCCTCGGCGCGGCGGCATCGCCCCATCGGCGCGTACGGGGCGCGATCGCGATGACGCTGATCGGCATCGCGCTGCAGATCAAATATTCGGTGCTGCTGGAGGGCATGTTCTTGGGCCTGTGGCTGCTCGCCGACGAATGGCATGCGACGCGCCGCCCGATGGCGCTTGTCGGCCATGGCGCCGCGCTGGTCGCGCTGGCCGTGCTGCCGACGGTCGCCGCCGGCGTCGCCTATGCCGCGATCGGGCAGTGGGACGCGTTCGCCTATGCCAATTTCCTGTCGATCTTCCACCGCAACCCCGACCCGCTGAAGGAGCTGGCGGGCAATCTGGGACAGATCGTCCTCATCACCTCTCCGCTGGTGGCGCTGGCGATCCTCGCCCTTCGCCGTGCGCCGCGCGCGGCCGACCGCCACCACGACCGGACGCGGCGATTCCTCGCGTGGTGGCTGGGCGTGGCGTGCCTCAGCGTGCTCGCCTTCCGGCCGTGGTTCGATCATTACAGCCTGCCGATCCTGCTCCCCGCCTGCGCCGCGGCGGCGGGCATGCTGGGCAGCGCCGCCTGGCAGCGATGGCGGACGCCCGCGCTGCTGCTCACCGCGGCGCTGGCCGGACAGATCGTCCTCGTCGCGCTACGCGCGGAGCGTGGCGAAGCGCGGCAGTTCGCGGCGCTGGCGCAGGCGGTAGGCGATGGGCCGGGCTGTCTCTACGTCTATTCGGGCAGCACCATGCTCTACGTCGCCACCGGGCGGTGCGCGCTGTCGAAGTACATCGTCCCCGCCCATCTCGGTCGCGCACGCGAGGCGGGCGCCACCGGCGTCGACCAGCAGGCCGAAATCGCGCGCATCCTGGCGCAGCATCCGGCGGTGGTCGTGATGCGCCCACCCTATGGCGGCGAGCGCCCCGCCGCCCACGCCTTTGTCACGGCGGCGCTCGCGCCGGACTATCGGCAGACCGCCGCGCTGCCGATGGGCAACGAGACGATCCGCGTCTATAAGCGCGCGCGATGAAACGCCTGCTCGCCTCGATCCACGACGTCTCGCCCCGGTTCGAGGGCGAGGTCGACCGGCTGCTCGATCACCTGGCCCCGCATGTCGGACGGCGTCTGGCGATGCTGGTCGTGCCCGATCACTGGGGCGGCGCGCCGATCACCCCGGCGTTCGCGCAGCGGCTGCGCGGCTGGGCGGACGAGGGCGTGGAGATGTTCGTCCACGGCTGGTTCCATCGCGACGACACGCCGCACCAGGGCAAGGTCGCCGCGCTCAAGGGCAAGCACATGACCGCGGGCGAGGGCGAGTTCCTTGGCCTCAGCCATGCCGACGCGCTCGACCGGATGCGCCGCGGCAAGGCATTGGTCGAGGACATCATCGGCCGCCCGGCGGCCGGCTTCATCGCCCCAGCCTGGCTCTATTCGGACGGCGCGAAGACGGCGCTCGCCGACGCCGGCTTCGCGCTGGCGGAGGATCACGCGCGCGTCTGGGTGCCCGCTGACGGACGCGCGCTCGCCAAGGGGCCGGTGATCACCTGGGCCAGCCGCTCCCGGCCGCGCCAGCTGTCGTCGCTCGCCGCCGCGGCGGTGTTGCGCCCGCTGCTCCAACCGCTCTCGACCGTGCGGATCGCGGTGCATCCGGGCGACGTACGCGTTCCCGCACTGCTCGACAGCATCACGCGGACCTTCGCCGCCTTTCGCCGCCACGCGCCGGCGCGTTATGCGGACCTTCTCGCCGCCTGATCCTGGCCCGCCTTCGCGGCGATCACCGCTTCGTAATGCGCGACGAGTTCGGCGGCATGCGCCTCGTCGGTGCGCACCTTGCCCGACGCGACGGCGGCGGCGCGGCGGACGATCGCCGGATCGCGCGCGCACATGCGCAGGATGGCGTCGGCGCAGGACACCGCGTCACGTTCCCGGAAGCTTTCGGTATACAGCGGGTTGGCAAGTTCCGCCGCGCCGCCGCTGTCGGGCAGGATCAACGGCGCACCACAGGCGAGCGCCTCCGCCGGCACCAGCCCGAACGTCTCGGTGCCGCAACCGTGCACATAGGCATCGCAGCTCGCCATGATCTTCGCCAGGCGCGCACGGTCGTAGACCGGATGGAACAGGCGGATGTGCGGGCTGCTGCCGATGTGGCGTTCCAGCGTCTTGGTATCCATGCCCTGCCCCAGGATGACGAGGCCGACCGGCACGCGCGCGCCCGCGCGCTGCACCGCGTCGATCACCATCGGCCAGCGCTTTTCCGGATGATGCCGGCCGACCCCGAGCAGCAGGTGCGCGTCGGGCGGCAGGTCGCATTGCGCGAGCAACGCGGCGCGCAGCTGCTCGTCGCGCAGGGCGGGCGAGAAGGGCGTCCGCTCGATACCCAGCGGCACGGTCGTGTCGACGCGCACGCCGCGCGCGGTCAGCTGCCGCGTCAGCGCCGGGCCGTTCGTGACGACGGTATCGAATTCGCGCAGGAAGCGCTGGAGGTAGCGGTCATACCAGGAGAACGCGCGCTCGATCCGCCCCTCCGACGCCAGCCGGTTGAACCAGCGCTTGGCATAGGCTTCGAGATTGTCGTTGTGCATGAAGAAGGACCGGATCGCCCGCCCCTTCCAGTTGAGTACGATCCAGGCTGAACGCCACGGCGAGCAATTCTCGATGACATCGGGGTCGAGCGCGTCGAGCCGCGCGTGGATCGGCGCCGGATCCCAGAACAGGCCGTAGTTCGAATCGAACGGCATGCCCCGAGACTTGATATAGTGGATCGCGCCGCCGCCGGGACGATGCTCGATCCGATCCTCCTTGCCGGGGGCGAGCACGATCAGCTCGTGCCCCATGCCCGCGAGCACGCTGATCTTGCGGTCGATATACGTCCGCACGCCGCCGCCGGTCGGTGAATATATCTCGTTGACGTCGACGATCCGCATATCAGTCGCCCTTGATCGGCCCGAACCCGCCCAGGCCCCGCAAATATTGCATGCGGATATTGGTGGTCGCCACGCCGTTGCCAACCTCGATCAGCGCCTGCGGCAACTTGGGCCGCGACATGCCGAGCCGCGCGCCGCCGGGAAAACCGGCGCCGTCCTGGAAGAAGTTGAACTTGTTCTTGCCGTCGCGGTCGTGGGTCGCGAACAGCGCATAGCGGCCGGGATGCGGCACGCGGATGCAGATGTCGACGGCACCCGACGGCGGCGTTTCGACCCAGACGCGGCGGAAGGTCTTGCCCTGCGCGACCAAATCGCGGTCGTCCTTCAGGAAATCGTCCTCGTTCGCCGGGTAGAGTTCCAGCTTCAGCCGGCCCTTGCGATCCTTCAGACCCGTGATGTTAGCCAGGATGGCCGGTCCCTCGCGGCTGGTGCAGGCGGCCGCATCCATGCCGATCACCTGCGCCGACGCCTGCACGGGCGCCAGCACCGTCATGGCCGCGGCCAGCGCCGCGCAAGAGGCCAATCCTGCCGTCTTCATGCCTGCCGTTTCCTCATCACCAGTGATTCGACCGCGAACCCTACGATCAGCACCGCATGGACCAGCAGCACTGCAGCGGCGGTGAACGCGATCAGTTCGGACAATTGCTGATCCTGCCCGATCATCAGGATCGCAAAATTGGCAAAAAGCAGGTCCTTGTTGGGCAAAAGCGGCAATCGTGAGAACAGCATCCGCCCGGCGGACAGGAAGATCCACGTACCTACCGACACGGTCGGCATCGCCAGTGCCCAGGCGATCGCGAGGAACAGGGCGCCGCCGATCAGCCGCCCGCAATGGACGATGAACACGAACCAGAGGTCACGTCGGGAAAGCGAAAAGACGCGCTTCGAGAAGATCAGGAACGGCAGCGACGTACCGAAGATGACGACGAGCGAACCATAGACGTAGCGCATCATCTCCGGCGGGATCAGCGCGCGTCCGACCGGCAGCGCCATCGCGATCATCGCCAGCGTCACCGCATTGCCCGCGATCGCCGACAGGATCGACACGTCCTTGACCGCGCCGAACGGCGCTGCAACGAGATGCGCCCGCGCCCGTGCCCAGGCGTAGAAATACGCCTCGCCCGAATAGCCCATGACCACGTCGTTCGCGATCCGCTTCTTGATCAGCGCGATCAGCCCCGCGGCCGGAATGCCCCAGAGACGGCGGAAGATCAGGAAATCGGCGAGCGGCGGGATGAAATAGAGCGCGGCGAACGCACCGTAGAACAGCGGATTGCGCGGCACCGACTGTTCCAGACCCTTGAGGCCCGAACTCAGCAGCTCATGCGCCAGGCCGCCGAGCATCGCCAGCGTCAGCAGCCCGCCGATGATGGTCGGCCAGCGGCTCTTGATCGTGGCAAGCGGCTCCAGGCCGGGAATGGGGGCGCCGGGGGCGGGATCGGCGTCGGGACGCTCGGATGGCCGGTCTGTACGCTGGTCGATCTGCAACCCGTTGGTCCGCTTTGTGTTGGGGCGCCCTTAGCTGTATCGCATGTGGGGCGCACATGAAATCGCCGTAACTTTCGTATGTGGCCAAGCTGTGGCAGGAGGGCGGCACCACCGATGATCGCCCACCACATCCTCACCTATGCCTGTGACCTTTCCGGCGGCGGCGTCGAGCGTGCGCAATTGCGTCTCGCGCGAAGCTGGCTAGCCGAAGGACGCCGCGTCACCTTCGTTGTCGGAAACACCGACGGACCGCTGGCGGCCGAAATGCCGCACGGGCTGGAGGTCGTATCGCTCGGGTCTGCCGCCTACATGGCGCAATTCCGCCTGCCCGCCATCGTGCGCGAGACACGGCCGGACGTCATCTTCTGCGCCGGCAACTTCTATACGGCCATCGCCGCCTGGACGAAGCTGAGGCTGGGGGCCGACTGTCCGCCGATCGTCGGCAAGATGTCGAACGCCGCCGCGCGTGGCGACCACGGCGCCATCCTGGATCTCGGCCACCGCGCCTGGCTGACGCAGCACGGCTGGTTTCTCGACCATCTCGTCGCGATGACGCCCGCCACGGCGGCGGAAGCGGGGCGGCTGACCCGGATGCACGACCGCACCAGCGTGATTCCCAATCCGCCGGCCCCGCCGGTCGCCGACGCGCCGATGCCGCCCCTGCCCGACGGACGCTTCGTGCTCGGCGTCGGCCGGCTCGTGCCGCAGAAACGATGGGATCGCCTGATCGCCGCGCTGCCTGCGCTGCCGCGCGACGTCCATCTCGCGATCCTGGGCGAGGGCGAGCTGCGCGCGACGCTGGAGCGGCAGGTCGCGGAGCTCGGCCTGACCGGGCGCGTCCGCCTGCTCGGCCATGCCGCGGACCCGCTGCCCGCGATGGCGCGCGCATCGATGCTGGCCTTGCCGTCGGACTATGAGGGCGTGCCCGGGGTGCTCCGCGAGGCGCTGTCGGTCGGGACGCCCGTCGTCACGACCGATTCGAGCCCGGCGGTGGCGGAGATCGTCGGCGATCGGCGGCTCGGCAGCATCGTCGCGCGCGACGACGCGGATGCCCTTGCCGCCGCCCTGTCGCACTGGCTTGCGGCGCCGCGCCCCGACCCCGTGCCGCAACCGGGCAGCGACTCCGCCGCGCGCTATCTGCGGCTGTTCGACTCGCTTATTCGCCCGCCTGTTCGCCTTCGCGCTCGGCGCTACGCTCCAGCGCAGTCTTGACCATCGCGGTCATCGGATCGGCAAGCGCCAGCCCGAGGATGCCGAACAGCGCGCTCGCCATGATCTGCGTGCCCAGCGTCAGCGCGGGCGGCAGGTCGACCGTGCGGCGCGCGACCATCGGCACGACGACATAACCGTCGATCGTCTGGACGACGAGATAGGTGACCAGCGCCCAGATGCCGGTGTGCGTTCCTGCACTGAAGCCGACCGCGACCATCAGGACGCCGGTGATGATGGCGCCGATATTGGGGATGAAGGCGAGGATGCCGGCAATGATGCCGAGCAGCATCGCCATCGGCACACCGCCGATGGCGAGCGCGATGCCGGTGAACACGCCCTCGAACGCCATGCCGACGAGCCGGCCGGCGAGCAGCTTGCGCAGGGTCACGCCCATGCGACGGATGGTGCGCGCGAATTCGGGGCGGGCGTCGGTCGGCACCAGCCACTGCAGCCCGCGTTCGTAGACGCCGGGTTCGATCGCCAGGAACAGGCCCAAGACCAGCATCATGAACAGGCTGGTGATGGCGCCGATCGCCGTGCCGACCCAGGAGGTGACGCGCCCGACGGACCCGAGCGCCTGCTTGGCGATGCCGTTCAGGTCCGACGCGCCGGGCATCAGCCCCTGCTTGCTGAGGAAGCCGGTGAAGCGATTGGCCTGTGCCTCCAGTGTCGAGCGCAGCTGCGTCACCTGTTCAGTGACCTGCACGCCGGTGAGGTAGAAGGTGCCGAGCAGAAAGGCGACGACGAGCAGCACGACAATCAGCAGCCGCCATCCGCGCCCGATCGGCAGCACCTTGCCGAGCAGACGGACGCCGCCGTCGAGCAGCGCCGCGAAGACGATGCCCGCGAGGATGATGAGCAAAGGCTGGATCAGCAGCACGGTGAGCGCGATCGCGCCGGCCATGCCGAACCAGACGCTGGCGCGCTTCAGCTCCTGCCGGACGAACGGATCGCGCAGCTCGTTAGGGCTTGGCTCCTGCACGAGCGGCGTATCCGTGGCCATCGGTATCCCCTTATTGCGTCTGCTGCGGATGCAGCGAAATTCCCGCCCGATGCGAACGGATCGAACCCCACCAGGTCAGCGGGTTGAACGTCGCGTCGCCGTCGAGGCTGAACGTGATGAACTCCGCACGGCCGCCAAGGTTCTCGTAGGGCACCGGTCCGCCGAGTCCGAGCTGGCTCAGCGCGAAGCGACTGTCCGCCGAACGGTCGCGATTGTCGCCCATCAGGAAGACGTGATCAGCGGGGATCGTGATCGGCCCGTAATTGTCGCCGGGGCTGTCGGGCTCAAGGTCGACGGTGTCGTAGCGGCGACCGTTGGGCAGGGTTTCCGTGACGATCGGCAGGTGACAGACGTAGCCGCCGCCCGGGGCGGGACGCTTCGCGCCGAAATAATCGGTTTCGCTGCACGGGCTGTTGGTGTCGACGGGCAGGTCGACATAGTGGAGGGGGCCGCGGGCGACGGGTTTGCCGTTCAGGATCACCGTGCCGCCGCGTACCGCCAGCGTGTCGCCGGGCAGGCCGATGACGCGCTTGATATAGTCGTTGTGCGTCCCCGGCGGCGTGACGATGACGACGTCGCCGCGCGTCGGCAGCCGGCCGAACAGGCGCCCATGGATGAAGGGCAGGCCAACGCTCCAGCTTTCGACCGGCTTGCGGAGTACAACCGATTCGAAGATCGCGACGGGATCGGGAATCGTCGGCGAGACGAACGACCATCCGTACGCGAATTTCGACACGACCAGACGATCACCGATCCGCAGTCCGGGCAGCATCGATTCGGACGGGATGTAGAACGGCTTGGCGATGAAGCTGTGGAAGCCGAGCACGATCAGCACCAGCCAGAAGATGCCCTTGATCTCCCCCCACCAGTCCGTGCCCTTCTTCGCGGGGGGCGTGTCGGTCGTCGCTGCGACCGGGGCCGGGGTCGGGGCATTGCGCTCGGCCGTTTCGCTGGTGTCCAACACCGCTTCCTTCATGCCTTGGGGTCGGGGATCGCCTCGATCACCACGAAGGCCTGCGCCCAGGGATGATCGTCGGTCAGGGTCAAGTGAATGCGGGCGACGTGGCCCTCGGGGACCATCGCGTCAAGGCGTTCCTTCGCACCGCCCGTCAGCGCCAGCGTCGGCGCGCCGGAAAGGGCGTTCACGACGCCGATGTCCTTCATGAACACGCCTGCCTTGAAACCGGTGCCGACCGCCTTCGAAAACGCCTCCTTGGCGGCAAAGCGCTTGGCGAGCGTACCGGCTCGGGTGAACGGCCGTCGCGCCGCGCGGGCCAGCTCCTGCTCGGTGAACACGCGCTGCTCGAACCGCGCGCCGAACCGGTCGAGCGATGCCTGGATCCGCTCGATGTTGCACAGGTCGGAGCCGAGACCGACGATCACGCCGCCATCCTCACCGCGCCGCATCCATCTCGGCGCGCATGCGGCGGACCGCCGCGTCGAGCCCGACGAACAGCGCCTCGCCGATCAGGAAATGACCGATGTTGAGCTCGCGCACCTGGGGGATCGCCGCGATCGGCCCGACATTGTCATAGGTCAGGCCATGGCCCGCGTGCACCTCGATCCCGTTCTTCGCCGCGAGCGCCGCGGCGTCGGACAGGCGACGCAGTTCCTCGCTGCGCGTTTCGCCATCCAGTTCCGCGTAGCGCCCGGTGTGCAGCTCGACGACCGGCGCGCCGAGCCGGATCGCGGCATCGATCTGCGCGGCGTCCGGCTCGATGAACAGCGAGACCCGCACGCCCGCCTCGGCCAGCGCGGTGACCATCGGCGCCAGATGATGGAACTGTCCCGCCGCGTCCAAGCCACCCTCGGTGGTCCGCTCCTCGCGCTTTTCCGGCACGATGCACGCCGCGTGGGGGCGATGGCGCAGCGCGATGCCCAGCATCTCGTCGGTCGCCGCCATCTCGAGGTTGAGCGGGATCGTCAGTTCGGCCGCCAGCCGCGCGATATCCGCGTCGGTGATATGGCGGCGATCCTCGCGCAGGTGTGCGGTGATCCCGTCCGCGCCGGCCTCTGCCGCGAGCAGCGCGGCGCGAACCGGGTCGGGATAACCGCTACCGCGCGCGTTGCGCACGGTCGCGACGTGATCGATGTTGACGCCCAGCCGTAGAGGATCGGGCCGCGGGTCGCGCGTCATGAACAGGCCGCCGCGGATAGCATGTCGAAACTGAACCCCTTGCCCTGCCAGATTTCGCCGAACTCGAATTCGGCCCGGTCGACGAACGCTATCACGACCACATCCTTCTCCGGAATCATGATGTTGCGGACCTGCACCCCGCCGATCTGTCCCCGCCGCTCGACGATGCGGACCGGCGCGTCACAGCCCTTGAGCGATGCGGGAAAGACCCATTGCCCCAAAGCGATCCAGCCGAGCTTCGCCTGGCCGTCCCACATCTCGGCACGCGCCCGCGCCGACATCAGCTTGCCGCCGAGCAGGGCCCGGTCGAAGGCGAGCAGGTCCTGGGCGGTACCGAACAGCCCGGCGGCGGCACCAAAGGCGGCAAGATCATAGTCGCTGTCGGGACGGCCACTCACCGATCCCTGCACCGTCGCGCGCTTGGTCGGAAAGGCGCCGAGCGATTTCAGGCCGAGCGGCCGTGCCAGTCGTTCGTCCACCAGGGTCTGCCAGCGCTTGCCGGTCACCGCTTCCAGCAGCGCGCCCGCGACGACATAGTCGCAGTTGTTGTACGACCAATTGCCGCCCGCCGCCTCCTTCACCGGTCCCGCGCAATAACCGGTGAGGGGATCGCGGCTGCCGGTATAGTCGGGGCGGTCATATGCGGGCACCGCATCGGGAGACGGGGCGGTGTCTTCGGGATTCGGCAGGCCGGACTGATGCCGGAGCAGCTGCCGGACCGTGACCCGCGCGGCGTTCGCACTGGCGAAACGGGGCAGATAGGTGGCGACGGATGTGTCCAGGTTTATCCGGCCGGCGTCGACCTCCTGCATGATCAGGGTCGCGACGATCTGCTTGGTGACGGAGGCCCAGCGCCACACCACGGGAGCGCCCGCCGCGCGGATGTCCGCGTCGGTACGCAGGCGCTTCAAGGGGCCGGCACGGACGATCGTGTCCACGTCCCAGCTGTTCGGGCCGCGGGCGATGACATATTCCCCACGGAAGCCGTGGCGCGCCTCGACGGCGGCGAAGCGCGTGCCGGCCCTGTCGTTGTCGGTTTCCGGCAGCCGGTCGACCCACCGGATCGCCATCGGCGCTTGCGGCGCGACGGGTGCCTGCGGCGCGACGGGTGGTTGCTGGACGGCGGGCGCGGCCTGCCCCGCAGGGACGGCAGCGGCCAGGAGCGTCAGGGCCGCCCGCAGCGTCATGCCGCCCGGCTCCCCGGCTTGATCGCGGGGATCGCCGCCAGTTCGGGCGGCAGCGCGTCGGGCTCATAGGTCGGCACGTCCAGCCGGATCAGCGGGAAGAAGGGCACGCCGATGTCGGCCTGGCCGTTCGACCGGTCTACCAGAGCGGCGCCCGCGATCACGCGGCCGCCAGCCGCCTCGATCGCCTTGATCGCTTCGCGGCTCGACAGGCCGGTCGTCACGACGTCCTCCATCATCAGCACCGCCTGCCCCTCGTCGAGGCGGAAGCCGCGGCGCAGCTCGAACGTGCCCGTCGGCCGCTCGACGAACATCGCCGGGACGCCGAGCGCGCGCGCCATTTCATGGCCCGCGATGACCCCGCCCATGGCCGGCGAGACGACTGCGGTGATCCGGTCGCGCAGGTCCGCGGGGATGCGCGCGGCGAGCGCCTCGCTCAGCCGCGCGCCGCGGCGCGGGTCCATCAGCACGCGCGCGCACTGGAGATAGCGCGACGAGCGCAAACCGGACGAAAGGATGAAATGCCCCTCCAGCAACGCATCGGCGGCACGGAATTCGGCGAGGACGTCGTCGTCGGTCATCGGCTTTCCTTATAGCGGCGGGCGAGCCGTCGCGCGCGTCCATAGGACCGCGCCGGCCGCGCGCCAAGCGGGCCGACGCGTGCTTTTCGACGGCGGCGCTTGAGGCGGGCCTAGCCGCCGCGTATAGGCCGTGGCAAAAGGGGCGCGAAAGGCGTGCCGCAAACGGCCGAGGGCCGACCGGACGACGGGCACCAGCGGCTCCGAAGGCCGCTTAGGACGAGGGCACTGAACGGGGTGACGACACAGATGCGCAACAGGATGAGGGGGATGGCCGTGGCCGCCGGGCTGGCGCTGGCCGGTCTCGGAACGGTCCCGGCAGGAGCGGCGGCGCCGCAGGCGGGTGCCACGGCGCAGACGGCCCCGGCCCCGCAGGCCGCGGCCGGTCCCGGCAAGGTTTCGAACATCGCGCCGACGACGGCAAACGCCACGCCGCCCGCCGCGCCCGCCTCGCCGACGCTGGCGATGGACGGCGCCCCCGCGATGACCGCGGCGCCCGACGTCGGCCATCCCATCGACGGCCGCATCGGCCTGCAGCCCCAGGTGACGACGAACGGCCAGTTCGCGCACTGGATGCACGACAGCATCCTGCTGCCGCTGATCTCGGTGATCTCGATCTTCGTGCTGCTGCTGCTCGTCTGGGTGGTGATCCGCTATCGCCGTGCGGCGAATCCGGTGCCGTCGAAGACCAGCCACAACACCTTCATCGAGGTGATCTGGACGCTCGCCCCGGTCGTCATCCTGGTGCTGATCGCCATTCCGTCGATCGGGCTGCTCCAGGCGCAGTTCAAGCCGGCACCCGCCGGCGCGGTGACGCTGAAGGCGATCGGCAACCAATGGTATTGGAGCTACCAATATCCGGACAACGGCGGCTTTGAGATCACCGCCAACATGCTGAAGGAAAAGGGTGATCCCACGCTGGCGCCGGGCGCCCGCTACCGCACCGACGCTGACGGCCCGCGCCTGCTCGCCGCCGACAACCGCATCGTCCTGCCGGTCGGCGTGCCGATCCGGCTGATCACCACGTCGCAGGACGTGATCCATAGCTGGGCGGTTCCCGCCTTCTGGATCAAGCTGGACGCGGTGCCCGGCCGCCTCAACGAGACGAGCTTCACGATCAAGCAACCCGGCCTTTATTTCGGCCAATGCTCGGAACTGTGCGGCGCGCGCCACGCCTTCATGCCGATCGCGGTCGAGGCCGTGCCCCCGGCGCAGTTCGCGGCCTGGGTCAAGGCGAAAGGCGGCACGATGCCGGGCGGCAAGGCGCCGTCCGACAAGGTGATCCCGCAGCCGGGCGCCGACGGCTCCGCCGCCAAGCAGGCGGAGGCCAAGGCCGCCGACGCCGCCACCGGCCCGGTCGAGAACACGACCGCCGCCGCTCCCACTTCATCGCAAGGTGCGACCGCCAACGGGGCGGTCGGCAACGCGGGACAGTAAGATGACAGATACCGCACTCCACGCCCCCCACGGCGCGCATTTCGTCGCCCACGACGATCATGCGCACCACGATGCCGACCATAAGCCCGGCTTCTTCGCCCGCTGGTTCATGTCGACGAACCACAAGGACATCGGCACGCTGTACCTGATCTTCGCGATCGTCGCGGGGATCATCGGCGGCGCGATTTCCGGCCTGATGCGCGCCGAACTCGCCAAGCCCGGCATCCAATATCTGGTCGGCTGGGCGAACTGGCTGCCCGGCGGCGACGGCGGACTCGACCACGCGCTCCACCTGTGGAACGTGCTGATCACCGCGCACGGCCTGATCATGGTCTTCTTCATGGTCATGCCGGCGATGATCGGCGGCTTCGGCAACTGGTTCGTGCCGATCATGATCGGGGCGCCCGACATGGCCTTCCCGCGGATGAACAACGTCAGCTTCTGGCTGCTCATCCCGGCCTTCTCGCTGCTGCTCGCCTCGCCCTTCTTCGGCGGTGCAGGCACCGGCTGGACGGTGTACGCCCCGCTGTCGACCTATGGCGAACCGGGCCCCAGCGTCGACATGGCGATCCTGTCGCTCCACCTTGCCGGCGCCTCGTCGATCCTCGGCGCGATCAACTTCATCACCACCATCTTCAACATGCGCGCGCCGGGCATGACGCTGCACAAGATGCCGCTGTTCGTCTGGTCGGTGCTGGTCACCGCCTTCCTGCTGCTGCTCGCGCTGCCGGTGCTGGCCGCGGCGATCACCATGCTGCTGACCGACCGCAATTTCGGCACGACCTTCTTCGACCCGGCCGGCGGCGGCGACCCGATCCTGTACCAGCACCTCTTCTGGTTCTTCGGCCACCCCGAAGTGTACATCATGATCCTGCCGGGCTTCGGCATCGTCAGCCAGATCATCGCCACGTTCAGCCGCAAGCCCGTCTTCGGCTATCTCGGCATGGCCTATGCCATGGTCGCGATCGGCGTGGTCGGCTTCGTCGTCTGGGCGCACCACATGTTCGTCACCGGCCTGTCGGTGAACGTGAAGATGTACTTCACCGCCGCCACCATGGTGATCGCGGTGCCGACCGGCATCAAGATCTTCAGCTGGATCGCCACGATGTGGGGCGGCTCGCTGTCGTTCAAGACGCCGATGGTCTGGGCGATCGGCTTCATCTTCATGTTCACCGTCGGCGGCGTGACCGGCGTCGTGCTCGCCAACGGCGGCATCGACGACTATATGCAGGACACCTATTACGTCGTCGCCCACTTCCACTACGTGCTGTCGCTGGGTGCGGTGTTCGGCCTGTTCGCCGGCTTCTATTACTGGTTCCCGAAGATGTTCGGGAAGATGTACAACGAGTTCCTCGGCCAGCTGCATTTCTGGGTGTTCTTCATCGGCGTGAACCTGCTGTTCTTCCCGATGCACTTCCTGGGCCTGCAGGGCATGCCGCGCCGCTATCCGGACTATCCGGACGCCTATGCGACCTGGAACGCGCTGGCGAGCCACGGCTATGAGATCATGGCCGCGGGCATGGCGATCTTCTTCGTCAACGTGATCTATTCGCTGATCGCGGGACCGAAGGCGCCGGACAATCCCTGGGGCGAAGGCGCGACGACGCTGGAATGGACGTTGTCCTCTCCCCCGCCGTATCACCAGTTCGAAACCCTGCCGAAGATCGACTGACGGATCGGAAGGCACGGGGCAGATAGCGACGCCCCGCCCCTTCCGATCGTCAACCATTTCCGGCCTGCTCGAAGACGCCCCGGCACCACTGCCGGGGCGTTTTTCGTTACGCCTACGACCAGCCCGGCCCTTTTTGCGGCGAGCGGTAAGTCGTTCACCTTCTTCGTTAACGTCTGCACGGCTAGGGTCTGGCGTATCTCGGGTGCGCCGGCGGGAGGGTCGCCGGCGCGCGGGGTGGGGACCAGAGACGACATGTTGGACGCGGATGGCGCGGGCGGATCGACGCCCGTCGAGGAGGCGGGTGTAACGGCAGCGGCGGGAGCGACCGCCTTGTCGGCGAAGACTGCGACCGTGATCGGCGCCGCCACGCTGCTGGCGGCATGCGGCGGCAGCGACGGCGGCACCAGCGCGACGGCGCCGAGTGCCCCCGTCGTCGTGGCGCCCGCGGCGATCACCACAGCGCAGGCAAGCCGCTTCCTGGTGCAGGCGACGATGGGCGCCACGCGCAGCATGATCGACACGGTCGTCAGCCGACGGTTCGAAGGCTGGATCGACGATCAGTTCGCGATGCCGCGTGCGACGTCGCACTGGGACTGGCTGGTCGCCAACGGCTATAACGTCGCCGCGAACATCAACAGCGAGGCCGGCTTCGACGCGACGATGTGGCGCCAGCTGATCGCGGAGCCGGACCAACTGCGCCAGCGCGTCGGCATGGCGCTGCTCGACATGCTGGTCGTCGGCATCGGCGGCGTGAACCTCAACTGGAAACAGTTCGCCACCGCCGCCTATGTCGACGTTCTGCTCGACAATGCGTTCGGCAACTATCGCACGTTGATGGATGCGATCACGAGCAATGCGGCGATGGGCTCGTTCCTCACCTTCCTCGCCAACCGCAAGGCGAATCCGGCGACGGGCGCGCAGCCGGACGAGAATTACGCACGCGAGCTGATGCAGCTGTTCACGCTGGGCCTGTACCAGCTCAACATGGACGGCAGCGTCAAGACCGGCGCATCCGGAACGCCGCTCGAAACCTATACGCAGGCCGACGTCACCGGTCTCGCCCGTGTCTTCACCGGCCTCAGCCTCGCCAGCTCCGTTTCCACGACACCTGATCGGTATCGCCAGCCACTGGTGATGAACGCCGCGATCAACGAAACCGGCAGCGCGAGCTTCCTCGGCACCAGCGTCAGCGGCGGCGGCATGGCGGCGGTCAAGACCGCGCTGGACACGATCTTCGCCCATCCCAACATCGCGCCGTTCGTATCGAGGCAGCTGATCCAGCGGCTCGTCACCAGCAACCCGTCGCCGGCCTATGTCGGCCGGGTCGCCGCCACGTTCGCCGACAACGGATCGGGCGTGCGCGGCGACATGAAGGCGGTGATCAAGGCGATCCTGCTCGATACCGAAGCCCGCAGCGATGCGGCACTGACCAGCGCGACCGCCGGCAAATTGCGCGAGCCGGTCATGCGCCTCACCGCCTGGGCACGGGCATTCGGCGTCGCCTCGCCCTCCAATGCCTGGGCAATCGGCGATACGTCGAACATGTCCAGCCGGCTGGCCCAGTCGATGGGCCGCAGCCAGACCGTCTTCAATTTCTTCAGGCCCGGCTACGCGCCGCCGGCGACCGCGATCGCCAGCGCGGGCCTGGTCGCGCCCGAATTCCAGATCACCAACGAACAGAGCGTCGTCGCCTACGTCAATTATATGCAGGGACTGGTCGCCAACGGCACCGGCGACGTGAAGGCGGACTATACGGCGATCCTGACCAAGGCGTCGGACAGCGCCGCTTTGGTCGACGAGGTCAATCTGGTCCTGGCCGCCGGCCAGCTGAGCGGCACGACCGTCACCGCGATCCGTGCCGCGGTCGACAGTATCGCGACCACCGCCACCAATGCCGCGCAGAACCGCGTGAACGTCGCGATCCTGCTGACCCTCGCCTCCCCCGAATTCATCACGGTGCGCTGACATGGATCATGATTGCCAAAGCCGCCGCGCCTTTCTGAAGCGCGGCGCCGCGCTCGGCCTCGCCGGGGTCGCCACGCCCTTCGTCACCAGCCTCGCCGCGATCGGCGAAGCCGCGGCGGCGACCGCGACCGATTACAAGGCGCTGGTCTGCATCTTTCTCTACGGCGGCAACGATTACGCCAACACTTTGCCGCCCTACGACCAGGCCAGCTACAACCAGTATCTCGCCGCGCGCGCCAATATCGCGCTGACCCGCGATTCGCTGGCCAATACCGTGCTGTCGCCCGCGGCGGACCTGGCGGGGGGGCGCCAATATGCGCTCGCGCCGACGATGGGATCGCTGATGCCGCTGTTCAATCAGGGCAAGCTGGCGGTGGTCCTCAACGTCGGCACGCTCGTCCAACCGACGACCAAGGCGCAATATCAGGCGAACAGCGTCAGGCTGCCGCCGAAGCTGTTCAGCCACAACGACCAGCAAAGCTATTTCCAGGCGTCCAATCCGGAAGGGGCGACGTCGGGCTGGGGCGGCCGGATGGGCGATCTGTTCCAGAGCGGCAACGGCGCCTCGACGCTGACCTGCATCAACACCAGCGGCAACGCGGTCTATCTGACCGGCAAATCGGCGGTGCAATATTCGGTCGGCACCGGCGGCCCGGTCGCGCTGATCAACAATGCGTCCAGCCTGTACGGGTCGACCACCGCGGCGGCGACGCTGCGCAGCCTGATGACGGGCAGCAACGCCAACATGTTCGCGAGCGAACATGCCCGCGTGGCGAAACGGGCGCTCGACACCTACACGCAGGTCGCCGGCGCGCTGGCCAATGCGCCGGCCAGCGGCTTTTCGCTGTTCCCGAGCGGCAACAGCCTTGCCGATCAACTCAAGATGGTGGCCCGGATGATCTCCGTCTCGTCCGAACTGGGCGCAAAGCGGCAGGTATTCTTCGTCTCCATCGGGGGTTTCGACCTGCACGACAATCTCGTCGCCCAGCATCCGGGGCTGATCGGCAAGGTCGCCGATGCGATGCGCGCCTTCTACGACACCACCGTGGCGCTCGGCGTCGCCGACAAGGTGACCAGCTTCACCGCCTCCGACTTCGGCCGGACGCTTCAATCGAACGACGACGGTTCCGACCACGGCTGGGGCAGCCACCATTTCGTCATGGGCGGCGCCGTGAAGGGCCAGCGCTTCTACGGCACGCCGCCCGCGATCGGGAACGGCACCGCGGACGACGTCGGCCAGGGCAGGCTGCTGCCGTCGATCGCCGTCGACCAATATGCCGCGACGCTGGCGAGCTGGTTTGGCATCGCCAATGGCGACCTGTCGACGGTGTTGCCCAACATGGGCAATTACAACGCGTCGAGCTGGAACCTGGGCTTCGTATAAGGCTGGAGCAGGCGGGAGCCCGCTCGAATCACTGCATGAGCACAGCGCGATAGGCTGCGAAGCAGCGCTCGCCGCACTTGAGGCGGATCAGCGCGCCCTCGGCCATCGCGGTCGCGCGACGCGGATCCTCCTCAACCGCGGGGCGGATCGCCTCGCGGTTCCAGTCCTCCGAATGCTTGACGTCTAGCACCGCGTGCAGGTCGAAATATCGGCGCTCCTTCGTTGAGAAGCCGAGCCGCTTGAGGCCCTTCGCCGTTGCGGCCGAACGATCCGGCGCAGTCAGCTCGATGACGCCGAGCGCGCCGACCGACTGCCATGCGTAGCGGCGGCTGGTCGCCATCGCCGTCATCGCATTGGCCAGGCACAGGCTTTGCCACAGCGTGTTCTCGATGACCGGATGGACCTCCAGCGTCTCGACGAGCGCGTTCAGCATCGGGCCATGCATGCCGGCGGCCTGACCCCGGCCCATCTCGTCCCAATAATTCCGCGCCAGCTCCAGCTTGGGAAGCTTCGGCAATTTGACCTGCGTCATCGCGACGAGGTCGTCGAAACCGGCCTCGCCCGCCGCTTCCTGTTCGAAGAACCAGCGGAGCTGGTGGAGATCGGCATGGTTGGCGAGCCAGGGGAACAGGGGGTCGTGCTGACCGGGCCCGTTGGCCTTCAGCGCCTCGAACCAGGCGATGAAGCCGTCCACGTCAATCGGCGCGGCGGCGGCTTCGTCCGCCACCTCCTCGCGCAGCTCCTCGAGGAAACCGCCTTCGAGCCGCTGCATCCGCACGTCGCGATCGAGCGTCCGCTGCCAGTCGGCATCGGGAAAGCCCGGTTCCAGCCGTTCGCGGTTCCAATGCGCGAGACCACGCTGGAAGCTGTCCGTGAGGAATTGCGAGCCTCGTGAGGGCGCGTCCGCGATCCGCGTTGCCATAAGTGATCTCTCCCGTATCGACCCGGGCAACCCGTTGTTTTCGCGATCGTTCCAGCGCGACTCGGCGCCGTTGACCTCGATCAGCACGTTCGTGAGCCGCGGGCGGCAGCGCCCTTCCCCCACCTCCCCTGGATGCGTATAGCCGCTGCCATGACGACGGCCGAGACGCCTCTCCTGATCCCCGCCGACTGGCGCGATTTCCTGGCGCTGACCAAGCCGAGGGTGATGACGCTCGTCGTCTTCACCGGCCTGTGCGGCATGCTCGCGGCGCCCGTGCCCATTCATCCCGTGCTGGGCTTCACCGCCATCCTGTGCATCGCGCTCGGCGCCGGCGCGGCGGGCGCTCTCAACCAATGGTATGAGGCCGACCTCGACGCCGCGATGCGACGCACGCAGCAGCGCCCCCTGCCCGCGGGCCGCATGGACCGGCAGTCGGCACTGCATTTCGGCGTCGGTCTGGCCGCCTTCTCGGTCATCCTGATGGGATTTGCGGTCAACCTCGCCGCCGCGGCGATCCTGACCGTATCGATCCTGTTCTACGTCCTCGTCTACACCGTCTGGCTGAAGCGGCGGACGCCGCAGAACATCGTCATCGGCGGCGCGGCGGGCGCGTTTCCGCCGCTGATCGGCTGGGCGGCGGCGACGGGCGACGTGGCGTTGCTGCCCGTGCTGCTGTTCGGCCTCGTCTTCCTGTGGACGCCGCCGCACTTCTGGGCGCTCGCGCTGTTCGTGAAGACGGATTATGCCAATGCCGGCGTCCCGATGCTGCCCGTCGTCGCGGGCGAGCGCGTCACGCGCCACCAGATCGGGCTGTACACCATCCCCATGGCGCTGGCGGCGATCGCGCCCTGGCCGCTGGGTCTGACCGGCGCGATCTATGGCATCGTCGCCACCGTGACGACGCTGGTCTTCGCGCTGCTGGCGCTGCGCGTCGCGACGCGGCATACGCAGGCGGACGATCGCATGAAGCCGGAGAAGCGCTTGTTCAGCTATTCGATCCTGTATCTTTTCGTGGTGTTCGGCGCGCTGGTCGTCGACCGCTGGGTGATGGCATGACCCCCGACGACCAGGATCTGATCCGCCGGCGGCAGAAGTCGCGCGCGCTCGTCATGGCCTTGTTGCTGGGGGCGTTCGTGATCCTCGTCTTCGCGATCGCGCTGACCAAGATCCGGCAGGGCATGGTATGAGCGCGCCGGCGGATCCGACGACCCGCCGCCAGCTGCGCACCGCGATGTTCGCCGTGCTCGGCATCTGCCTGATGACGGGCGTCGCCTGGGCCAGCGTCCCGCTTTATCGATTGTTCTGCCAGGTGACGGGGCTGAACGGCACGACGCAGCGCGGCCTCGCGGCGCCGGGCGCGGTCAACCACAAGATCCGCATCGACTTCGACACCAACGTCGCGCCTCACATGCCGTGGCGGTTCCGCCCGGAGAATCCGTCGGACACGGTCGACATCGGTGCGCGCGACATGGCGTTCTTCCTCGCCACCAACACCAGCGACAAGCCGATCACCGGCAGCGCGACGTTCAACGTCACGCCTTCGCAAGCGGGGAAGTATTTCACCAAGATACAATGCTTCTGCTTCACCCAGCAGACGCTCAAGCCCGGCGAGACGGCGCGCATGCCGGTGATCTTCTTCGTCGATCCGAAGATCCTTCAGGACCCGGATGCCAGCGACGTCGAGACGATCACGCTGTCCTACACGTTTTACCCGGTAGATTCCGGCAAGACGCCAAGCTAGGGTCGCCGGCAAGAGAGGGTATAACAGGGACACGACGATGGCCGGCGCCAAGAACCACGACTATCACATCCTGCCACCCAGCATATGGCCCCTGTTCGGCTCGCTGTCCGCGCTCGTCATGGCGTCGGGCGCGATCATGTGGATGCACGGCGGCCATCTGGCGGCGGACAAGGCCAACGGCGGCGGCTGGATCTTCTTCGCCGGCCTCGCGGGCGTGCTGTTCACCATGTACAGCTGGTGGGCCGACGTGGTGCGAGAGGCGCATCACGGCGACCATACGCCCGTCGTGCAGCTGCACTTCCGCTATGGCATGATCCTGTTCATCGCCTCCGAGGTGATGTTCTTCGTCGGCTGGTTCTGGGCGTTCTTCGATTTCTCGCTGTTCCCGACCGCGATGAGCTTCGTCGACGGCCAGGTCGAGCGCGCGGCAGAGGGTGCTGCGGCGATCGCCGCGCAATGGCCGCCCAAGGGGCTGGAGGTGATCAACGCCTTCGAGTTCCCGCTGCTCAACACGCTGATCCTGCTGACCAGCGGCACCACGGTGACCTGGGCGCATCACGCGCTGATCCACAACCAGCGCGGCGGCGAGAAGACGGGCCTATGGGGCCTGCTCGGCGTGGGAAATCGCGACGGCGTGCTGAAGGGCCTGTGGCTGACGGTCGTGCTGGGCGTGCTGTTCAGCTCGATCCAGGCTTATGAGTATGCGCACGCTCCCTTCCCCTTCAAGGGGCTGAACTACGGCGCATCCTTCTTCATGGCGACCGGCTTCCACGGTTTCCACGTGCTGATCGGCACGATCTTCCTGATTGTCTGCCTGATCCGCGCCTACAAGGGCGACTTCACGCCGCGCCAGCATTTCGGCTTCGAGGCCGCAGCCTGGTACTGGCATTTCGTCGACGTCGTCTGGCTGTTCCTGTTCGTCACCATCTACGTCTGGGGTGGCTGGGGCGCGCCGGTCCACGGCGGTTGACGGCATGAGCGGGTGACGATCTGATGGACGATCCGTCACCCGCGCCGGTGGCGCAAAGCGCGGCACGCGCCGTGCTTGAAGCCGGCGCCAGGGGCCTTTGCCCGCGGTGCGGCAAGCCCGCGATCTTCGACGGCTGGATCCGTTTCGCGCCGCGCTGCCGTGCCTGCGCGCTTGATCTCACCCAGTTCAATGTCGGCGACGGCCCCGCCGCCTTCCTGACGCTGATCCTCGGCACCATCGTCGTCGCCATGGCGATCATCGTCGAAATCAAGTTCCACCCGCCGCTCTGGCTGCACATGCTGATCTGGATCCCGGTGACGCTCGCGGGCGTGATCTGGAGCCTGCGCCTCGCCAAGGCCGCCCTGCTCGCCGCCGAATATCGCAACGCCGCGCGCGAGGGTCGGATCGATACAAGCGTCGGGGAGTGATCGCCGTGAAGCGCCTGCCTGTCATCCCGACGCTGGTCGTCGCGCTCGCCGTTGCCGCGATGGTCGGTCTGGGCCTGTGGCAATTGCTCGACCGTCTGCCGAAGAAGGAAGCGTATCTGGCGCAACTGGCGCAGAACCCCGCCAAGCCGCCGGTCGCCTTCCCCCGCTTCCCCGACGACCGGCTGCTGTTTCGCCGCACCAGCGCGATGTGCCTGCAACCCGTCGGGCAGCGGCTCGCCGGGGCGGGCTCCGCGGGGTATCGCGTCATCGTCGCTTGCCGTACTGGCGCGGAGGGCCCCGGCTTCGCCGTCCAGCTCGGCACGACGCACGATCCCCGGTTCCACAGCGACTGGCGCGGCGGCATGGTGACGGGCTTCGTCAGCCATGCGCCGGACGCGCGTCCGCTGCTCGCCACCCTGTTCGATCATCGCCTGCAGGACATGCTCCTCGTCGCCGATCGCGCGCCGCCAGGGCTTGCTCCCAATGGCAAACCGGACCTATCGAGCGTGCCGAACAACCATCTCTCCTATGCGGTGCAGTGGTTCTTCTTCGCTGCCATCGCCGCCGTGATCTATGCACTCGCGGTCAGCCGACGCCGGAGCCGTTGATGCGTTACGTTTCCACCCGCGGGTTCGCGCCCGCGCTCGACTTCCGCGAGGTCACCCTCGCCGGACTGGCCAGCGACGGCGGCCTCTACGTGCCCGAAGCCTGGCCGACCCTGAGCCCGGAGGCGATCTCTGGCCTGCGCGGCCTGTCCTATGTCGACACCGCCGTCGCGGTGATGGCGCCGTTCGTCGCGGGGAGCCTGAGCGAGGCCGACCTGCGCGCGCTATGCACCGCCGCCTATGGCCGCTTCGCGCATGCCGCGGTGACCCCGCTGGTCCAGCTCGACCACGACCAATGGCTGCTCGAGCTGTTCCACGGTCCCACGCTGGCGTTCAAGGACGTCGCCCTGCAATTGCTCGGTCAGCTGTTCGAGCGCTTCCTCTCCGGCGGCGAGGCACCCGTGACGATCGTGGGCGCGACCAGCGGCGACACCGGATCGGCGGCGATCGACGCGGTCGCGGGCCGCGCCGGCATCGACATCTTCATGCTGCACCCGGCGGGGCGCGTGTCCGACGTCCAGCGACGCCAGATGACGACGGTGCTGGCGCCCAACGTCCACAATATCGCGATCGACGGCGACTTCGACACGGCACAGGCGCTGGTCAAGGCGATGTTCAACGACACCGGTTTCGCCAGCCGATTCCGCCTGTCCGCGGTCAATTCGATCAACTGGGCGCGGCTGATGGCGCAGGTGGTCTATTACTTCCATGCCGCCGTCCGCCTCGGCGCACCGGAGCGGGCGATCGCCTTTTCCGTCCCGACCGGCAATTTCGGCGACGTCTTCGCCGGCTACGTCGCGGCGCGCATGGGTCTGCCCATCGCGAAGCTGATCGTGGCGACGAACGTCAACGACATCCTCTATCGTGCCCTCTCCGCCGCGGACTACAGCCGCGGCACCACCGTTCCGACCGCGACACCATCGATGGACATCCAGGTTTCGTCCAATTTCGAACGGCTGCTGTACGATGCCAACGGTCGCGACGGGCATGCCCTCGCGACGCAGATGGCCGGCTTCGAGCGCGACGGCACCATGCGGCTGACCAACGCCCAGGCCGATTTCGCGCGCAACCTGTTCGTGCCCGCGCGGATCGATGCGGACGGCATGGCCATGGCGATGCGCTGGGCGGCCGAACAGGGCGGCGAGATCCTCGATCCGCACACCGCGATTGCATTCGCCGCCGCGCGCGAAGCCGGGCTGGACGTACCGGTCGTGACGCTGGCGACCGCCCATCCGGCCAAATTCCCCGACGCCGTGGAGCGCGCGACCGGGGCTCGTCCGACGTTGCCGGCACGGCTCGGCGACCTGTTCGACCGCGAGGAGCGCTATGCGTCGCTGCCCGGCACGTTCGACGCCGTCACGGCCTATATCGCGCAGCGGGCGACGCCGCGCGCATGAAGATCGAGACGATGATCGGCGCGCCCTGGTCCGACTATGGGCTGCTCGATTCGGGCCACGGCCGCAAGCTGGAGCGCTACGGCCGCTTCCGCTTCGTGCGTCCGGAACCGCAGGCGATGTGGGCGCCGGCGACCACCGATTGGCGCGCGCAGGGCGAGTTCGTGCCCGGCTCCGACGAGGAAGGCGGCGGCCGCTGGGTCTTCGCGGAGCCGGTGCCGCGCGACGGCTGGCCGATGAAGTGGGAGCAGGTCCGCTTCACCGCGCAGACGACGCCCTTTCGGCACCTTGGCTTCTTCCCCGACATGGCGCCGGTGTGGCGGTGGATGCGCGAACGCGTCGACGGCATGGACGCGCCGGAATGCATGAACCTGTTCGGCTATACCGGCGTCGGCACGCTGGCGATGGCAAGCATCGGCGCCAGGATGGTGCACGTCGACGCGTCCAAGAAATCGGTCGAGGCGGCGCGCGGCAATGCGGCGCTGTCCGGCCTGTCCGACGCGCCGATCCGGTGGATCATCGACGACGCGGCGAAGTTCGTCGCGCGCGAGGTGCGGCGCGGTCGTCGGTACGACGGCATCCTGCTCGACCCGCCCAAATACGGCCGCGGGCCCGAGGGCGAGGTATGGCGGCTGGAGGAGGATCTGCCGCGCCTGATCGCGGACTGCCGCAAGTTGCTCGACGCCGAGTCGCGGTTTCTGTTTCTCACCGTGTATGCCGTGCGCATGAGCGCGCTTGCGATCGGCGAGATGGTGCGGCAGGTCTTCGCAGATTTGCCCGGCACGGTGGAGGCGGGGGAATTGGGCGTCCGCGAGGAAGCCCGCGGTCTCACGCTACCCACCGCGATCTGGGCGCGCTGGTCCCGATAGGCCGCTGCCGCTCCTTCCGGCAGAGCGCAGTTCGATCCTCCGGCGCCGGGCGATCCTGATGCTCCGTCGCTTGTCCGGCGGGTGGGCGTGAGGGCCGGCACTGCCGCCGCCCTCGTGGATCAGGCGCTAATCCAGCCCGGCGCGCATCGCCGCGGCGGTGACGAACGGTGCACCGGCGACCAGCAGCAGGCTCGTCGCGCCGAGCAGCTTCAGCGCGCCCGCACCCTCGCCCGTGCCGAAGATCAGCAGCGGCACGGCGAGCGGCAGCATGACGAGCCCCGCGATCGCGCCGGCGCCGCGCAGTCCGGCGACGAGCGCCCCCGTCGCGAGGCCCAGCGCCGCTAGCCCCGGCGTACCGAGCAGAAGACCCAGTTCGACGCGCATCAACGTCGCCGCCGGAAGGTCGAGCAGCGCCGCCGCCACGACCGCGGCCAGCATCAATGCCGGCGCGAAGCCGAGCCAATGCGCGGCCAGCTTCGCGGCGGCGACCAGCGCGAGCGGCACGTCGCGGACGGCGAATTGGTCGATGACGCCGCCCTCCAGATCGGGCGCGACCAGCCGCTCCGCCGGCAGCAAGGCGGCCAGCAGCGCCGCCGCCCAGATCACGCCGCCGCCGATGCGTCCCAGCAGTGCCGCATCCGGCCCGACCGCGAACGGGAAGAGGATCGCAACCAGCAAGAAGAAGGCGATCGGCCAGAGCAGACCGCCGCCCGCCCAGGCGCGGCGGAGATCGCGTGACACGAGACGCAGCATGCTCATCCGCCCAGCACCACCGCCTGCGCGCCGGGCAGCGTGACGACGGCGTGGCTGGCGACGACCGCAATGCCGCCGGCGGCGCGATGCGCGGCGAGCAGCCGGTCGAGGAGCGCCATGCCCTGCGCATCGAGACCATTCGTGGGCTCGTCGAGCAGCCATATCGGCGTGCCGCTTCCCCAGATGCGGGCAAGCGCGGCGCGCCGACGCTGGCCGGTGGACAGCATCCGCACGGGAACGGAGGCCACGCCTGCCAGACCCAAAGCGTCGAGCGCCGCCAGGGGCGCCGCGATCCAGAAGGCCAGCGCACGGCCCAGGGGAAGGTCGGGATCCAGTGCGTGGGCCTCGGTCAGCAGCGCGACCGCGCCATCGCGCGTCACCTGTCCCGCGGCGGGTCGCAGCAGCCCCGCGAGGATGCGCATCAGCGTCGACTTGCCGGTTCCGTTCGGCCCGGTCACGAGCGCGGCGTCGCCCGCCGCCAGGGCAAGATCGACATGGTCGAACAGGATCCGCCCCCCACGCGCGGCCGCGACGTCGACGAGGGTCAGCGCGGTCAATCCGCCACCGCGTCCTCGAGCGCATGCATGTCGTCGTCGGACAGCCCGAAGTGGTGGCCGATCTCATGGATCGTCACATGGCGGACGAGATCATCGAGCCGCACGTCCGTCTCGACCCATTCGTCCAGGATCGCGCGGCGGTAGAGGTGGATGCGATCGGGAAGCGCACCGGAGTCGAGCGACGACTTCTCGCCGATCGGCCGCCCATGGTAGAGACCGGTGAGATCGAGCGGATGGTCCAGCCCGAGTGCCGAGAGCGTCTCGTCGTCGGCGAACTCCTCGACGATAAGGACGATGTCGCCCAGATGCGCGCGAAACGGCGCGGGCAGCCGCGCGATCGTGTCGCGCGCGATCCGCTCTATCGTCTCCGCATCGGGGGCCGTGCCCAGAGCCTCTTGCCCGTTCATGATCCACGCCATACCCCGTATGCTCCCGCCGCAGCAAGGACGACACCGTGACCGACGCCCCCATCGAAGCGCTGAGCGAAGCCGAGCGCGCCGACGCGCTCGATGGGCTCCCCGAATGGGACTATGACGAGGCGCGCGACGCGATCACCCGCAGCCTCGTGTTCGCCGATTTCGTCGAGGCGTTCGGCTTCATGACGCAGGTGGCGCTGATGGCGGAAAAGGCCAATCACCATCCCGAATGGAGCAACGTCTACAACCGCGTCGAAATCCTGCTGACCACGCACGACGCCGGCGGCCTGTCGGGCCGCGACATCGAGATGGCGGAGGCGATCGACGCGATCGTCGACGCGTGATGCTCGCGCCGGCGGCCCGGATCACCGCCGGCCCGCTCCCCTCGCCGAAGAACGATCAGCGCAGCGCCTTGCGCATCCGCTTGCGGAGTTGGCCCGGCATCCAGCGCGCCGCGAAGCGAAGGCGATCGGCGGTCTTGCCGACATAGGTGTGGACCGCATCGCCATGGACCGCCGCCCAGGCGGCCTCCGCGACGCGGTCGACCGGCGTCAGTTCCAGGCCGGCGCCCGTCACACTCTCGCGGATCGTGCGGTTGGTACCGCCGGCGACGCCGTCGAGCAGCGGCGTCTCGATGAAGCTCGGCAGCAGGTCGCGCACCTTGATGCCCTCGCGATACCATTCGCCGTCCAGCGCCTCGGTCAGGCCGCGCACCGCGAACTTGGTGGCCGAATAGGTGGCGAGACCCGACGATCCGTAGATGCCGGACGCGGAGGAGGTGTTGAGCAGCACGGACCCCGGCGTCTTCGCCAGATAGCCATGGCCGATCCGCGCGCCGTTGAGCACGCCCGTGAAGTTGATCGCGACGGTGCGATCGATATCCTCGAAGCTCGCCTCCGCCAGCGGGCCGCCGGTACCGATGCCGGCGTTGTTGAACAGGACGTCGAGGCGCCCGCCGCTCTTCTTCGTGAAATCGTCGAGGCTCGCGCGCCACGCATCGCGGTCGCGCACGTCCATGACATAATGTTCGGCCAGCCCGACGGGCAGTTGCGCCGCCGTTTCGGCGAGAAGGGCGGCGTTGACGTCGGCGAGGCCGACGCGCCAGCCGCGGCTGGCGAAAAGCCGCGCGACCGCGCGGCCGATGCCCGACGCCCCGCCGGTGATGAAGATCGCGCGTACCTCGCTCAACCGTCCTCTCCCTCCATTTGCCTTTGCGACAGGCATCCCGCATCCTCGTGAACGATGCCAGCAGAATCGCTCCGCCTTGATCATATTGCCAAGCGGTTCGGCGATACGCCAGCGGTGGACGACGTCACCCTCGGCATCGCGAAGGGCAGCTTCGTTGCGCTCGTCGGGGCGTCGGGGTCGGGCAAGTCGACGCTGCTCCAGACGATCAACCGGCTGATCGTACCCGACAGGGGCCGCGTCCTGATCGATGGCGTGGATGTCGCCACCGGTCCCGCTCATCTGGTGCGCCGCCGCATCGGCTACGTTTTCCAGGGGATCGGCCTGTTCCCGCATATGACCGTCGCGGAAAACATCGCGATCGGCGCCCGCATCGCCGGTCAGCCGATACCCGACGTCGCCGCCCTGCTCGACCTCGTCCGGCTGCCGGGCGCCATCGCCGACCGGATGCCCGATGCGCTGTCGGGCGGCCAGCGTCAGCGCGTCGCGATCGCCCGGGCACTCGCGCCCGGTGCCAGGCTGCTGCTGCTCGACGAGGCGTTCGGCGCGCTCGATCCGGTGACGCGCGACGCATTGGGCCGGGAAATCCGCGACCTGCACGACCGGCTGGGTCTGACCACCATCCTGGTCACGCACGACATGGCGGAGGCGCTGCTGCTCGCGACGCGGGTGCTGGTGATGCGGGCCGGGCGCATCGTCGCGGACGAGACGCCTGCCGCGCTGCTCGCCGGCGAGGGTGGCGAAGCGGCGCAGGCGCTGGTCGCCGTGCCGCGCGATCAGGCGCGCCGCCTCGCAGAGATGCGCGCATGAGCGCATTCGCAGACGCGCTGGCCGAAGTGCCGCCGCTGCTCGCCAGCCATGTCCGGCTCGCCGCCGCTGCGCTCTTCGCGGGGCTCGCCATCAGCCTGCCGCTCGCGGTACTGGCGCACCGCCGACCATCGGTCGGGCGGATCGTACTCGGCTTCGCCAGCCTGGTGCAGACGATCCCGGGCCTTGCCCTGCTCGCACTCTTCTACCCGCTATTGCTGTGGCTATCCGCTGCCGCGGGTGGCGGGATACCCGCTTTGGGCTTCCTCCCCTCGCTGCTCGCGCTGACGCTCTATGCGCTGCTGCCGATCATCCGCAACGGCGTCGCCGGCCTTGCTGGCATCGATCCCGCGGTGATCCAGGCGGCGGACGCCGTCGGCATGACGCCGATGCAGAAACTGCGTCTGGTCGAGGCGCCGCTCGCGTTGCCGGTGCTGGTCGCGGGCATCCGCACCGCCGCGGTATGGACGATCGGCGCGGCGACGCTGTCGACGACGGTCGGCTGCCCGAGCCTGGGCGACATGATCTTCGCCGGCCTCCAGACCCAGAACTGGGCGCTGGTGCTCGCGGGCTGCATCGCCGCCGCAGCGCTGGCGATGGTCGTCGACGCGCTGATCGGTCTGGTCGAGCGCGGCATCATACGGCGCCGGCGCGGAACCTGGATCGCCGCTCTCGCCGTCCTCGCGGCGGGCGTGGTTGCCGCTGCGGCGCCGCTGGTGCAGCGGGGCGGCGAGCGGGTGGTCACGATCGGTGCCAAGAACTTTTCGGAGCAATATATCCTCGCGCGGCTGATCGGCGACCGGCTGCGCGATGCCGGCTACACCGTGCGCTATCGCGACGGACTGGGGTCGGCGGTGATCTATCGCGCGCTAGCGGGCGGCGATGTCGATGTCTACGTGGACTATGCGGGCACGCTGTGGAACGGCGCGATGCATCGCAGCGACGTGCCGCCGCGCGCCGCCATGGTCGGCGCGATCGGCGCGTGGACCCGCCGCACCGACGGCGTGCGCCTGCTCGGCCCGCTTGGGTTCGAGAATGCCTATGCCTTCGCGATGCGGGGGCAGGAGGCGCGGCGGAAGGATATCGCCGACCTCGACGCGCTTGCCCGCGCGGCGCCCTCCCTTCGGCTCGGCAGCGACCTGGAATTCCTGTCGCGGCCCGAATGGGCGGCGGTACGCCGTGCCTATGGCTTTCAATTCGCCACGGCGACGCCGTACAGCCCGACCTTCATGTATCGCGCGCTGTCCAGCGGTCAGGTCGACGTCATCTCCGCCTTTTCCTCCGACGGTCGGATCGCGGCGGACGGGCTGACGGTGCTGGCCGATCCGCGCCATGCCATCCCGAGCTATGACGCGCTGCTGCTGATCGCGCCGCGCCATGCGGACGATCCACGCCTCCTCGGCGCGCTTCGGCCGCTGGTGGGGCGTATCCCGGTCACCGCGATGCGCGAGGCGAACTATCGCGTCGACCGGGATGCCGACAAGCAGAGCCCGGACGCTGCGGCCAGGTGGCTGGCGCAGCGCCTGGGCCTTTGACGCCGGGCATCCCGGCGGTGCCCGCTCAGGATGACTGACGCGACTGGAAGTTCGGCAGGGGACTGAACAGCTTGCGGATGCTCAGGCGGATTGTCCGGCCGAGCGGATTGAGATAGTCCGGCTGGTAGCTGATCGGCGTTAAGCCATTGGCGTCGCGCACGCGCTGGCGGCTGTCGAACAGATTGTCGACGCCCAGCGTCATGCGGAGCCCGCGCACCCAGGGATGCGCCTTCAGCAGCGGCAGTTGCTGGCCGAGATCGGCGAAGACGCGCAGGTTGGCAGTGGCGAGGCCGGAAAAGGTCAGCGGCTGCGGTTGCGCGGCGGTTCCGCCGTTGACGCGCGTTCCGGTCTGATAGTCGCCCGACAGACGCACGCCGATGCCGTTGTTCGAATAGCCCGTCTGCAGTTCGAACTCGTGCCGGGGCTGGCCGCCGTTCTGACCAATCGCATCGCCGTTCAGCAGGTCGAGGCTCGGCCCGCCCGGCGCGACCAGTACGCGATCGGTCAGGTGCCAGGTGTGGTAGAAGGCGAACTGGATACGGCCGCCGCCCTGCCCGCCCCGGCCGCCACCGAACCCGCCGCCGCCGAAGCCGCTGCGTCCGCCATAGCCGCCGGGTCCCCGGCCGCCGCCGCCCGCCGCAGCCTGATCGCCGCCCGGAGGAGGTGGTGGCGCATCGCCCGCCGGCGGCGGGGGTGGCGCTCCGTCGGCCGCCTCACCGCGCCCGCCGCGTGCACCGCCGCCGGGGAAACCGGGCAGGCGCATGCCGGCGAACGGATTGGGTCCGGTGCCGGCGCGGAACGCCTCGATCTCCTTCTGGATGCGCGACTTGATCGGCTTGCTGAAATTGATCCCCCAGCGCAGCGACGAATTCTCCGTCCGCGCATAGTTGATCGGGCGCGTATCGAGCCGGATCAGCTCGCCGTCGGCATCGCGCGTGAAGCGATCGGGAAAGGCCGCCTCGATCGCCGCGGTCGGCGTCGGAAAGCTCGCGATCGGATTGTTGACGCGGGTGTTGGTATAGCCCGCGATCAGCGTCAGGTCCTTGTCGTCCCAGGGCTTCAGGTTGAGGCCGAGGCGGGTGACGCGGCGATTGTCCTCGGTCAGCGCGGGATTGCCGCCGCTCACCGTCGTCACCGTCGTCGTCGCGCCGCGCACATAATCGAACACGCGCACGTTGGGCGTGACGATCAGCGGGTTGCCCAGCTGCGCCGCGCTCGGCGCCTCGTCCTGGTGGCTGACGGAGCCGATCAGGCGGACGCCGTTCAGCGGCGACCAGTTGACGCCATAGCCATAGGTATAGAGCGTACCGAAATCCGACAGATGGTCGACGGCGGCATTGGCGTTGAGCGACAGGCTGCCGATCGCGCTGAGCACGTCCTTGACGCGGCTGGCGATCGGCACGTCGATGTTGAGTCGTCCGTTGACGATATCCCGGGAAACCTGGCCCGCACTGGTAATGCCGACCCCGTTCAGCCCCTGCCGATAGGAACTGCTGTCGAGGCTGCTCGCCTGCGCACCGACGCGCAGGGTCGTGGAGATCGGACCGGCCGGAAGATCGACGAGGGGGCCGTTGACGAGCGCCTGCAACTGGCCGCTGTTCGACAGCGACCGGCCGCGGTTGGCGATGCCCGCGCCGATGTCCGCCGCCGTCAGCGCCGCATTGGGATTGGCGGTGGGATCGCCGGCATTGAGGCGCGCCTGAAACGCGCTGGTGTCGACCCCCGTCTCGGTGAAGGTACGCGTATCGGCGCGGTCGTAGGTCCCCGTGACCGTCCACAGCCACTTGGCGCTCAGCCGCCCGTTGAGCGACGTGCCGAGATGCGCGGTGATCCCCTGGCTGCGCTGTGCCAAGGGCAGGAAATCCCCGCCCGACAGCACGTTGGTGACCGTCGTCGCGCCGCCCGACGCGAACGGGTTGCCCGCCGGCACGGCAAAGGTCGCGGTCGGCAGCCCATATTGACCGATGCTGTCGCTGGTCGCGATCTCGCCGTTGATCGATGCCGAAACCCCGCCGATCGGACGGGCGTAGACCATGTTGGTCGACACGTTGCGGGTGAACGGCTGCAGCGTGCGGTACGGCCGCTGGTCGAAGCTGGTCGTCGCGCCTTCGGTGGGGGCGGCGGCGATGTCGCGCTGCGACTCGAGCAGGGCGGCGCTTTCCTGGTAATTGGTGTTGATGTTGAGCCGGGCGCCGTTGCGGATCGACAATATGCCGAGCTGCGCCTGGGGCGCGTTACCGCCGCCTTCGGTCGACGTCTTGTCGGCAAGCTCCACCGTCGTCGCGCGAAAGCGGCGGCGCAGGACGATGTTCACGACCTTCTGATCGGCGGTGTAGCCGTATTTGAGCGCGACCTCCTCCGGCAGGATGTCGACGCGGGCGATCGCTTCGGTGGGGATGTCGCGGATTTCCTGGAAACCGGCGATCCTCTTGCCATCGAGCAACACCACCGGCGGTCCGCCGACCCCGCTCGTCGTCTGCGGCCCCAGTTCGGTGAGCAGGTCCGAGACGGAGCTGACGCCATAGGCGCGGATGTCCGCCGGGCCGAGCTGCTGCTCGGGCGGTATGTCGCCGATCACCGAACCCGGCAGGTTTCGCGTGCCGCGAACGATGATGTCGGGTTCGTCGCTGACCTCTTCCTGCTGGGCCGGCGCGGCGGCCTTGGGCGCGGGCTGCTGCGCGGATGCGGCCGGCGCCTGCGCCTGCTGCGCCTGCTGCGCCGCCGCCATCGCCGGCCAGCTCACCGCCGCCATCGTCATCGCCAGCCCAATGCGCATCCGCCACTCCGTACCCGAACCGTTCCGGCCCAAACGCCGGACCGTGCGCCTAGGGGGCAATTGTCGCGAGAGTGTGTCGGCTCAGCCGTTTTTCTCCTGATCCAGCGCAAAGGCTTCGATCCGATGCAACATGTCGCTGAATGCCGCGACCTCGTCGCGCGGAAACCGCGAGAAGATCCGCGCCTCGAGATCCAGCGCCTTCGGCGCCACCGCCGCGTAAAGCGCACGGCCGGCTTCGGTCAGGTCGAGCAGGTGGCTGCGCCTGTCGTCGGGATTGTCCTGCCGCGCAAGAAGCCCACGCTCGACCAGCGCGATCGCCGCGCGGCTGACGGTCACCTTGTCCATCCGCGTCCGCGCGCCGATCGCCTGCTGCGTGATCCCGCCGCTTTCCGCGATCACGGTGATCAGCCGCCATTCGGGAATCGAGAGGCCGAACAGCGACTGGTAGGCGCGCGCGATCAATCCGCTGACCAGATTCGAGGTGACCGACAGCCGGAACGGCAGGAATTCGTCGAGAACGAGGCGCGGTTCACCCATCCGCCAATTGGTATCAGTTGACACCTTTTTGGCAATGGCGCAGGAATTTGGTATCAAGCGATACCAGTTTTGAACTCGCGACAGGAGCGAAAGCCATGGATCATATCGACGTCAATCCGATGGGCCTCGACGGGTTCGAGTTCTGCGAATTCACCTCTCCCGATCCGGATGCACTCGCCGCGCAGTTCGAGGCGATGGGCTTTGTCGCGGCGTCGACGCATCCCTCGCGGGCGGTCACCCGCTACAAGCAGGGGCGCATCAACCTGCTGATCAATCGCGAGGACAGCGGCCATGCGGCCGAGTTCCGCGCCGCGCACGGCCCTTCGGCGAGCGCGATGGCGTTTCGCGTGCAGAACGCGCGCGAAGCCTATGACGCGGCGATCGCCCGCGGCGCCAAGCCGGCGCCGGCCGGCCAGGCCCTGGACGACATTCCCGCGCTGGAGGGGATCGGCGGATCACTGCTGTATCTGGTCGACCGTCACGGCGCCGCGGGTTCGATCTACGACAGCTGGGATCAGGTGCCCGGCGCGGCGGAAGCGGAGGCCGAGAACAACGTCGGCCTGGATCTGCTCGACCACCTCACCCACAACGTCCGGCGCGGGCAGATGCGCGTCTGGTCGCAATTCTACGGCCAGATCTTCGGCTTCGAGGAGCAGAAGTACTTCGACATCAAGGGCAAGGCGACCGGCCTGTTCAGCCAGGCGATGATCGCCCCCGACCGCGCGATCCGCATCCCGCTGAACGAGAGCCAGGACGACAAGAGCCAGATCGAGGAATTCATCCGCGACTATAACGGCGAGGGCATCCAGCATCTCGCGCTCACCACCGACGATATCTACGAGACGGTGGAAAAGCTGCGCGCGCGCGGCGTGAAGCTGCAGGACACGATCGAGACCTATTACGAACTCGTCGACAAGCGTGTGCCGAACCACGGCGAGGACTTGGAACGGCTGCGCCGGAACCGCATCCTGATCGACGGCAACGTCGGCGAGGAGGGCCTGCTGCTGCAAATCTTCACCGAGACGATGGTGGGGCCGATCTTCTTCGAGATCATCCAGCGCAAGGGCAACGAAGGGTTCGGCAACGGCAACTTCCAAGCGCTGTACGAGTCGATCGAGCTGGATCAGATCCGTCGCGGCGTCATCACGGTCGACGCATAAGCGTCGGCCGGATGCCCGCGCGAAAGCGCTGGGCCGTGACCCGCCGTCATGGCCAGCCTGGATATCCGCCTCCGCGGGCATGACGGAGCTGGAGCGGCGGCGTTAGACGACGGGGTGGTGGAGGCAGGAGAGGAAGCTAGACAATGACGGACCGCCACCCCATGACCGACTATATCCCCGGCTTTGGCAACCATGTCTCGACCGAGGCGGTGCCCGGCGCGCTTCCCATCGGACGCAATTCGCCGCAGCGGCCCGCTTTCGGCCTGTATGCCGAACAGCTCTCCGGTACCGCCTTCACGGCGCCGCGGCATGAAAACCGGCGCTCGTGGCTATACCGCATGCGGCCGACGGCGGAGCATCCGCCCTACCGCCGCTATGAGGGGGCCGCCCTGTTCGCGCCGGGGACCGACGACGCGCCGCTCGCGCCCAACCGGCTGCGCTGGGATCCGACGCCGCTGCCGACCGCGCCCACCGACTTCGTCGACGGACTGGTCACGATGATGGCGAACCGCGATCCGGCCGAGCTGGAGGGCGTCGCGCTGCACGTCTATGCCGCCAATCGCGACATGACCGCGCGCGTCTTCATGGACGCCGACGGCGAACTGCTGTTCATCCCGGAACACGGCCGTATCGCGCTGTACACCGAACTCGGGCGGATCGACGTCGCGCCAGGGCAGATCGCACTGGTGCCGCGCGGCGTGCGCTTCCGCGTGCGCCTGCCGGACGGGAATGCGCGCGGCTATCTGGCGGAGAATCACGGCGCCCTGTTCCGCCTTCCCGATCTGGGCCCGATCGGCGCCAACGGTCTCGCCAATCCGCGCGACTTCGAGACGCCCGTCGCCTGGTTCGAGGACAGCGACGAACCGACCGAGGTGATCCAGAAGTTCATGGGATCGCTGTGGACCACCACGCTCGACCACAGCCCGCTCGACGTCGTCGCCTGGCACGGCAATCTCGCGCCCTGGCGCTACGACCTGTCGCGCTTCAACACGATCAACACGGTCAGCTTCGACCATCCCGATCCGTCGATCTTCACCGTCCTGACCTCGCCGTCCGACGTGCCCGGCCGCGCCAACGCCGACTTCGTCATCTTCCCGCCGCGGTGGATGGTCGCGGAGAATACCTTCCGACCGCCGTGGTTCCACCGCAACGTGATGTCCGAGGCGATGGGGCTGATCACCGGCGCCTATGACGCCAAGGCGGAAGGCTTCCAGCCCGGCGGCATCAGCCTGCACAACATGATGGCCGGCCACGGGCCCGACCTCGCGAGCTGGCAGGGCGCCTCCGCCGCCGATCTGAAGCCGCACAAGATCGACGGCACGATGGCCTTCATGCTCGAAAGCTGCTGGCCCTATGCGCCGACCACGCACGCGCTGGGTCATGCGCAGCTCGACTACGACGCGGTGTGGAAGGATTTCCCGAAGGCGCGGCTGCCCGCGGACCCTTCGGCATGATCCTCCACGGCTATTGGCGATCCGGCGCGGCCTATCGCGTCCGCATCGCCCTCGCGCTCAAGGGCGTCGCATATGAACAGGTCAATCACGACCTGCGCACCGGCGCGCAGGCCGCGGCCGGCTATGCCGCGCTCAATCCGCTGAAACTCGTCCCCGCGCTGGAGATCGACGGGCGCGTGCTGACGCAGTCGAGCGCGATCATCGAATGGCTGGAGGAGACGCATGTCGATCCGCCCCTGCTACCCGCCGATCCGTTCGGCCGGGCAAGCGTGCGGGCGCTGGTCGCGACGATCGCGGGCGACACCCACCCGCTGCACAATCTGCGCGTCCACAAGGCGCTGCGGGAACGATTCGGAGCGGACGAGGCGGCGGTCGCCGACTGGAACCGCCACTGGATCGCCACGGGCCTTGCCGCGGTCGAGGCAGCGGTTCGGCGCGACGGGCGCGGCTTCGCCTATGGCGACACGCCGACGATGGCGGATTGCTACACGGTGCCCGCACTCTATTCCGCCAACCGTTTCGGTGTGGACGTGGCGTCCTTCCCGGCCCTGGCGGCGGCGGTCGAGCGCGCGGCAGCCCTGCCCGCGATCCAGTCCGCCCATCCGTCGGTCCAGCCCGATGCGGACCCGGCATGAGTGACACCGCCCGGCTGACGGCCACGCCCGCCGGCGTCCGACTGGCGCCGCTCGAGGCGATCGTCGACGGTCGTGCGCGCAACTTCGTGCTGCAGATGAAGGCCGGTCGTTTCCACGGCTTCGTGGTCAGACGGGGACGGGATGTCGCCGGCTATGTCGACCGCTGCCCGCACGCGGGGGTACCGCTCGCCCAGAAGCTCGACGACTATCTCACGCCCTCGGGCGATCTGATCGCGTGCAGCTGGCATGGCGCGCTGTTCCGCATCGACGACGGAACCTGCGTCGGCGGACCCTGCGTCGGCCAGGCATTGACGACCTGGCCCGTCCGGGTGATCGAAGGCTTCGTCACCACCGCCTGACGCTTTCGCATCTGCAGCATCGCGGCTATCCTTCGACCCCGAACCTCGTGGGAGTGCATGCCATGGCATCCGAAGACCGTTTGACGATGAGCGCGCTGTTCGGCGGCCTCGTCGCCGCCTCCGGCTTCGGCCTTGCGGGCTATTCCGAATGGATCGCACGCGAGGCGGAACGCATGGTGCCGCCCGACGGCGCCTTTCGCGAAGTGGACGGCGCGCGGCTGCACTACGTCGCGCTGGGCGATGCCGGCAAACCCGCGATCGTCATGATCCACGGGCTTGCCGGGCAGCTGCGCAACTTTTCCTATGCGATGGCCGACGCGCTGGCGGATGGGTACCGGGTCATCCTCGTCGACCGGCCGGGGTCGGGCTATTCGGTCGCGCACGGCGCCGTGCAGCCGAACCTTGCCGGCCAGGCGGCGATGATCGGGCAATTGATCGCCTTCCTCGGACTGGAGCAGCCGCTCGTCGTCGGCCATTCGCTGGGCGGGGCGGTCGCGCTGGCACTGGCCGTCGCGCACCCCGAGCACGTCGGCGGCCTGGCGCTGATCGCGCCGCTGACACAGGATCAGGAGCAGGTCCCCGCCGCCTTTCGCGCGTTGGCGGCGATGCCGGCGGGCTTCCGCCGCCTGATGGCCCAGACGATCGGCACACCGCTCAGCCGGCTCAACGCCGAGCGGACGCTCGCCGAGGTCTTCGCGCCGGAGCCGGCGCCCTCTGATTTCGCGACCCGCGGTGGCGGCGCGCTGGCGCAGCGCCCCGGTAATATCGCCGCGGCGGCGGCGGATCTGTCGGCGGCAAGCACCGACATGCCGGCGCTCGTCGCGCGCTACCGGACGCTGGCGATGCCCGTATCGATCCTGTTCGGCCGCGACGACGCCATCCTCGCGCCCGACCTGCACGGCGAGGTGACCGCCGGTCAGATCCCGGGCGCGACACTCCAGATGGTCGCCGGGGGCCACATGCTACCGGTGACCCAGCCCGAGGTCACCGCCGCCTTCGTCGCCACGGCGGCCCAGCGCGTCGTGCGTTAGGCTGGGTCGCCAACGCCGAGATCCTCGGCATAGCGGCGCGCGTTCGCGACATAGGTCGCCGCCGAGAGGCGTAGGCCGGCGACCTCCGCATCGGTCAGCATGCGAGCGACGCGCGCCGGTGATCCGACGATGAGCGCACGCGGCGGGAACGTCTTTCCCTCCGTCACCAAGGCCCCGGCACCGACCAGCGATTCCTCGCCGATCACGGCGCGGTTGAGGATGATCGCGCCCATGCCGACCAGCGTGTGATCGCCGATGGTCGCGCCATGGATGATCGCCCGATGACCGATCGTCACGCCGCATCCGATCGTCGCTGGCGCCCCCGGATCCGCGTGGACCACGGCACCGTCCTGCACGTTGCTTTCCGCGCCGATCACGATCGGATCGTTATCGCCGCGCAGGACCGCATTGAACCACACCGATGCGCCGGGACCGATTTCGACCTGGCCTATGACATGCGCGCCCGGCGCCACATAGGCGTCGCGAGCGATCTTCGGTGCACGCTCCCCCAATTTGTGTAACGGCATGATTCTCTTCCAAACTCGTTTTATCGCGTACGGTACCGGCCCGAAATATGCCCCAGATTTACAATCAAAATGGTTTTACTTAACTTCATTTTCACGATTTCAGTCCATATCGGCCCAAGTGACGCCAGAGACTGATGCCCTGGGGAGGGACGGATATCAGCCAACGGCTTCGTTTCACGGTTCCGAAAGGACACTAAGATTGTTTGCCTGGTTCGAAAAGACCGCCCCGATCCGCACCAAGTTCAAGGTGCTCCTCGTCGTCCACGGCACGTTCGCGGCCTGCGCCGTCCTCACCACCTATCTCGCCGCAAAGGCGCCGCCGGGTGCATGGGTCACCTACGTCGCGCTGGCGGGGACGCTGTTTGCGCTGACCGTCGCGACCGTCCTGGCCAGCGGCCGCATGATCTGCACGCCCTATGTCAACACGGTGATACGGATGGAAGGTCTTGCCGCCGGAAATCTGGACGGGCCGATCGCCTATACCGATTACCAGGATTGTGTCGGCCGCATGACGCGCGCGATGCAGGTGTTCCGCGACAACGCCGAAAAGGTCCGGGCCAGCGCCTCGGCTCAGGCGATCATCGTGTCCTCGCTGGGCGAGGGCCTTGATCAACTGGCAGCCAACAACCTGACCCACCGCATCGTCACGCCCTTCCCTGCCGACTATGAGCAGCTTCGCAGCGACTATAATCGTGCGATGGAGGGCGTATCGGCCGCGATGACCGCCGTCGCCGCCGCAACGAACGGCATCAACAACGGCGCGAGCGACGTCCGCCAGGCGTCGGACGACCTGTCGCAGCGTACCGAGCAGCAGGCCGCCAGCCTGGAAGAGACCGCCGCCGCGATGGACGAGATCACCGCGACCGTGCGCCAAACCGCCGCGGGGGCGGTCAAGGCGAACGCGACGGTCGAGGAGGCCCGTGTCGAGGCCCAGCAATCGGGCGGCATCGTCGGTCGCGCCGTCGAGGCGATGGGCGGCATCGAGCGCGCGTCGAATGAAATCTCCGAGATCATCAGCGTGATCGACGGCATCGCCTTCCAGACCAACCTGCTCGCGCTCAACGCGGGGGTCGAGGCGGCGCGTGCCGGCGACGCGGGCAAGGGCTTCGCGGTCGTCGCCTCGGAGGTGCGCGCACTCGCCCAGCGCTCCGCCGACGCCGCCAAGGACGTCAAGACCAAGATCACCGCATCGACCGAGCAGGTCGAGGCCGGCGTCCAGCTGGTCAGCGAGACGGGCGCGGCACTCAACCGCATCATCGGGCGGATCGGTGAGATCAGCGCGCTGGTCGGCGAGATCGCCAAGGCGGCGGAAAGCCAGGCGACGGGCCTGCAGCAGGTCAACACCGCCGTCGGCGAGATGGACGGCGTGACCCAGCAGAATGCCGCGATGGTGGAGGAAGCCACCGCCGCCGCCCGCTCGCTATCGGCCGAGGCCGACGAGCTCGGCCGGCAGGTCGCACGGTTCAGGGTCGGATCGGAACGGCCGGCACCAGCGTCGACCAATACGGTGCACGACCTGCAACGCCATGCCGCGGAAGCGGGGCGCCGGATCGCCCGCGCCGTACCGCCGCGGGGTCGCGGCAGCGTGGCCGTCGCGGCGAGCGATGACTGGAGCGAATTCTGAAATGGCCGCTCCGGTTTAATTACGCCTTAACCAGTGGCGGGTAATCAGGTCCGATACAGACATACGAGAGGGGGGCTTCTCACATGATCGGCACGGCAAGAAAGGTTCGCCATCGAACGTCGAAGACCGGCGCGGTGCGAAGCTCTGCGGCGCGTGCGCTCACGTGGCCGGCGACTCGCCCGATCCTCCCGCTGTGTGCGTGGCCGGCCCGTCAGATCCGCCCGGTGGCGAACACCGGGCGGATCACCCCGCCGCGGGATTTGTCCGAAGCCGTCGATCGATCGGCTTCCTGATTCTCTCGAGATCGAAAAGCGAAACCAGACATGCCCGTGCATCCGCTTCCCGCCTCGCTCGATACGTCCGCAGCCTCGCCGCTGCGCCATGACCTGATCGCCACCCTCGACCGTGGCGAGGCGATCCATCTCGATGGAAGCGGGGTCGCCCGGGTCGGCCAGGCCTGTCTGCAGGTGCTCGCGGCGGCGCAGGCCTGCGCGGTCGCGCGCGGCGTCGGTTTCCGGCTCGACGATCCCAGTGACGCCCTACGCCACATGATCGCGCTCGCGCGGCTCGAGTCGGCGCTGGCCCCGAACGGCTGAAGGACAGGATCACGCCATGAACTTCGACGAGATCCAGCAGATCTTCTTCCAGGAATGCGAGGAAGGCCTCGCGACGATGGAGGGCAATTTCGCCGCCGTCCGTCAGGGCGCGTATGACACCGAGACGATCAACACGATCTTCCGTTCGGTGCATTCGATCAAGGGTGGCGCCGGTGCCTTCGGTCACGAACGGCTCCAGGCATTCACGCACGAATACGAGACGCTGCTCGACCTCGTCCGCAACGGCACCCTGGTCCTGACGCCGGCCTTGCTCGGCACCATCGTATCCGCCTTCGACATGCTGTCGGATCACGTCGCCGCGGCGCGCGACGGCGGAACGCCGCCGGCCGACGGCGCCATGCTCGCGCGGCTGATCGAGGCGGCGCACGCGCCCGAGCCGCAGGCGGCGCAGGACACGGTGACCGAGGCCGCCACCGTCTCGACCGGCGCCGTTGGCGACGATTTCGACGACCTCTTCGAGATCTGCGCACCCGCGCCTTCCACCGGCGACGGCGATGGTGGGGACGACGGGTTCGACGATCTGTTCGCCCTGTGCGAGACCCCGGCGACCGACGAGACGGGTGACGGCTGGCACATCACGCTCGTGCCCGGACCGACCGCGCTCGATCACGGCGGCGAACCGCTGCTGCTGCTGCGCGAACTCGCCGCGCTCGGCGCGGAGGTCACGTCGTGCGACCTCGGCAATTTGCCTACGTTGTCCGATCTTCATCCGGAGCGCGCCTATCTGGGCTGGACCCTGACCGCACCATCCTCGGTCGCGGAAGACGATATCCGCGCCGTCTTCGAATTCATGGGCGACGTCGACCTTCGCATCGTTCGCGGCGCGAATGCCGAGGACGAGGCGCCCGAAGCGCTTCCGATCGCGAACGCACCCGAGGCTGCGTCGGCCCCGATGACCGACACGCTCCCTCCCTCCAGCGCGCCGCAACCCGTCAAGGCCGCCGCGTCGCCCGAGCCGGCGGCGACGGTGCTGCCGCCCGAGGCTGCGGCGCCACGGACGGCAGCCGCCGCGGTGCAGACGATTCGGGTCGACCTCGACAAGCTCGACCGTCTGGTCAACCTGGTCGGCGAGCTCGTCATCACCCAGGCGATGCTGGCGCAGCGCCTGTCGGAGCATCAGCTCGGCGGGATATCCGAACTCACCGACCTCGACCACCTGACGCGCGAGCTGCAGGAATCGACGATGGCGATCCGCGCGCAGCCGATGAAGACGGTGTTCAGCCGCGTACCCCGCATCATCCGCGAGCTCGAGGTCGAGACCGGCAAGCGCGTCCGCCTGGATATCGAGGGCGAAATGACGGAGGTCGACAAGACCGTCGTCGAGCGCATCGGCGAGCCGCTGACGCACCTTATCCGCAACGCGGTGGACCACGGCCTGGAGACGCCGGCGGAGCGGCTCGCTGCCGGCAAGCCGGAGGAAGGCGTCGTCACGCTGTCCGCCGCGCACCATTCGGGTCGGATCGTCATCACCGTCGCCGACGACGGCCGGGGCATCGATCGCAAGCGCGTCCGCGCCAAGGCGGTCGAGCGCGGCATCATCGCGGCCGACGCGATCCTGACCGAAGAGGAAATCGACAATCTGATCTTCGCGCCGGGTTTCTCGACCGCGTCGACCGTGTCGAACATCTCCGGGCGCGGCGTCGGCATGGACGTGGTGCGCAAGAACGTCCAAGCACTGGGCGGTCGCATCGGCATCAGTTCCCAGCTCGGCCACGGATCCAGCTTCGCGCTGTCGTTGCCGCTGACGCTCGCGGTGCTCGACGGGATGATCGTGACCGTGGGCGAACAGACGTTCGTCATCCCGCTCGGCCATATCGTCGAGAGTCTGCGGCCCGACGACGACGCCGTGAAGTCGCTCGGCGCGACCGCGTCGCTGCTGGACGTGCGCGGTTCCTACGTCCCCGTCCATCGGATCGCCGAGCAGCTCGGCATCGCGGGCGCCATCGCGGATCCGACCCAGGCGGTCCTGATCGTCGTCGAGTCGGATCATGGCCAGGCGGTGCTGATGGTCGATTCGATCCAGGACCAGCGACAAGTCGTCGTGAAGAGCCTCGAGGCCAATTACGAGGCGATCCACGGCCTCGCCGGCGCGACCATTCTGGGTGACGGCCGCGTCGCGCTTATCCTCGACGTCGATGCACTGATCTCGCGCTGGCGCCGCGATCCGCGCCACGGCGCGCCGCAGCTGGAGCTTGCGGCATGAGCGCGGCGCCCCGCCCGAGAGCCGTGTCGCCGACGCCTTTGCCCGCGGCATCGCGTCCTACCGAATTCGGCTTCGGGCCTGACGATCACCGGCACATCGCGGACTTCGTCTATGCCGAAGCCGGCATCCTGATGCCGCCGGGCAAGGCGCAGCTGGTCTACGGCCGCCTCGCCCCGCGCGTACGCGCGTGCGGCCTGACCAACTTCACCGACTATATCGCACGGATCGAGGCCGATCCCGTCGAACGCCAGAATGCGATCGACGCGCTGACCACCAATCACACCAGCTTCTTTCGCGAAGCGCATCATTTCGACCATTTTCTCGAACATGCCTGGCCCGCGCTGTCCGACCGCCTGGCGGATCGCGGGCGTGTCCGCATCTGGTCCGCGGCCTGTTCGAGCGGCGAAGAGCCCTATTCGCTGCTGATGGCGATATGTGGCACCGAACGTGGCGTGGCCCAGCGTCTCGCCCGCTCCGACCTGCGCATCCTCGCGACCGACCTGTCGACGGAGATCCTGGCCGCCGCCGCCCGCGGGCGGTATTCGCAGGACACGGCGAAGGGCGTTCCCGCCGAGCTGCGACGCCTGTGGATGCACCCCGTCGATCGCGAGCTCGAGGTCGACCCCCTGCTGCGGGAGCGGGTCGCCTATCGCAAGCTCAACCTCCTCGAGGACTGGCCGATGCGCGGCATGTTCGACGCGATCTTCTGCCGCAACGTCATGATCTATTTCGACGAAGCGACCAAGGAGCGGCTTCAGTCGCGCCTCGCGGATCGGGTCGCGCCCGGCGGCTTCCTCTACATCGGCCATTCCGAGCGGTTGAGCGCCAGCGTCGCGCCCCGCTTCGCCTGCGTCGGCCGCACCACGTTCCAGAAGGTCAGCGCATGAATCGTGCTCCCGTCCGTACACTCATCGTCGACGATTCGGCGACCATGCGTGCGATGATCGCGCACAGCCTGTCGCAGGACGACGAGATCGAGGTCATCGGCGCCGCCGATGGGCCCGCGACGGCGCGCGAGATGATCAAGCAGCTCAATCCGGACGTCATCACGCTCGATGTCGAGATGCCCGGGATGAACGGGCTCGATTTCCTCGACAAGATCATGCGCCTGCGCCCGATGCCGGTGGTGATGCTGTCCACGCTGACCGGCCGCGGGGCGGAAGCGACGATCCGTGCGCTCGAACTGGGTGCCTTCGACTGCTACCAGAAGCCGAACCGATCGAATGGCGGCGATCTCGGCGACGGTCTGACCCAGCTGGTGAAGGCTGCCGCACGCAGCCGGCGGCGCGCACGGGCGATCGAGCCGGCGCACCCGAGCGCACCCGCGGACTATGCCCCGCGTCCGGGGACGTTGATCGCAATCGGCTCTTCCACCGGCGGGGTCGAGACGCTGATCGAATTGCTGAGCGGTTTTCCGGAGCAATGCCCGCCGACCGTCATCGTGCAGCACATGCCGGAGCCGTATGTTCCGACCTTCGCCGCGCGGCTCGACAGACTGTCCGCACCCAAGGTGTCCGTCGCCCGGTCGGGCGCTCCGCTGGCGGCAGGGCATGTCTATATCGCGCCGGGTGGCGCCCGGCACATGGAGATCACCGGCGGCACGATGCCGCGGTGCCGGCTGGTGGAAGGCGACAAGGTGAGCGGCCATCGCCCCTCCGTCGACCGGTTGTTCCACTCGATCGCGCGTGTCGCGAGCCGCGATACGGTCGGCGTCATCCTCACCGGCATGGGCGCGGATGGCGCGGAAGGGTTGAAGGCGATGCGCGCCGCCGGCGCGCGCACCTTCGGCCAAGACCAGGAAAGCAGCGTCGTCTACGGCATGCCGCAGGTGGCCTGGCAGATCGGCGCGGTGGAAACGCAGCTGCCGCTGTCCCGCATCGCGTCGCGCGTCCTGTTGGAGTGCCGCGCATGAGCCCGCTGCCGCGCGCCGCCGACGGCCTCTTCCGGATCAACGTGCTCCAGGGCGAGACGCGGGTCTCCGACGATCCGGGCGCCGTGCTGACGACGGTGCTGGGCAGCTGCATCGCCGCCTGCCTCTATGATCCGATCGCCAAGGTCGGCGGCCTCAATCATTTCCTGCTCGCCGAACCGGGTGGCGTGGATACGGATCCGCAATCCATGCAACGCTACGGCGTCTACGCGATGGAGGTCCTGATCAACGCGATGCTGGCGATGGGCGCCTTGCGCTCCAACCTGAAGGCGCGCCTGTACGGCGGCGCCAACATGCGCGACGGCTTTCGCGACATCGGATCCGCCAATGCGCAATTCGCCCGCCGATTCCTGCGCGACGAGCGGATCGCCCTGGTCGGAGAAGACGTCGGCGGCCATGGCGCGCGCCGCGTCGAGTTCCGTCCGACGCTGGGCCTCGCCCGCTGCCGCATCGCCAGCGAGCGTCCCGTCGAACCTGCTCCCATCCTCGTGCCCAAGCCTGCCGCGCCACGCGCCAGCACCGGCGACGTGGAATTCTTCTGATGACGACCGCATTTGCCAGCAAAGGACCCGCTGTGACCAGCACCATCATGACCGTGGACGATTCGCCGAGCATGCGGATGCTGCTGCGCGCCGCGCTCACCGATCTTGGCTATCAGGTTCTGGAGGCCGAGGATGGCGTACACGCATTGGAACGCCTGGACGGCGTCCAGCCCGACCTGCTCATCACCGATATCAACATGCCGCGCCTCGACGGCTTTGGCCTGATCGAGCGCGTGCGCGAACAGGACCGCCATCGCAACCTTCCGATCCTCGTGCTGACCACCGAAAGTTCCGACGAGAAGAAGCAGCGCGCGCGCAACGCCGGGGCGACCGGCTGGATCGTCAAGCCCTTCCATCCCGAAAAGCTGGCCGCGGCGATCCGCCGCGTCCTGCACTGATCCGAACCTCGCAGCAAGGAGCCAATCATGCCCCGTCAGCTCATCACCTTTCAGATCGGCGACCAGGTCCTCGGCGTCGACATCATGGCGATCCGCGAAATCCGCGCATGGTCGCCCGCCACGCCGCTGCCCAACGTCCCGCCGCACGTGCGCGGCGTGGTCAACCTGCGCGGCGTGGTCCTTCCCGTGCTCGACCTTTCGCATCGGCTGGGCTGGGGCATGACCGATCCGTCGGCTCGCCACGTCATCATCGTCGTGCGGATCGGCGAGCAGTTGCAAGGGCTGATCGTCGATGCGGTTAACGACATCGTCACGGTTCCCGACGATGGTATGCAGCCGTTGCCGGACATCGGCGACACGCCCGCCGCCAGTTTCCTGGAAGGGTTGGCGACGATCGATCAGCGGCTGATCCTCATCCTCGCGCTCGAGCGCCTGGCCGAGGGCACCGCGGGTCTCGCCGAAGCCGCATAACGCTTTTCTCGTCTATCGTTTTCGCAAGGATTTGAAGTCATGGCCGCCGCCACCAAGGTTCTCGTCGTCGATGACTCGCTGACGATGCGCGCCCTTCTTTCCGGCGCGCTGGAGCGTATTCCCAATGTCGTCGTCGTCGGCTCCGCCGACGGTGCGGACGAGGCGCGGTCCATGGTCGAAAGCCTGCATCCCGACGTGATGACGCTGGACGTCGAGATGCCGGGCATGAGCGGCCTCGAATATCTGGCGGAGATCATGGAGAAGCGGCCAATGCCCGTGATCATGTTCTCCACCCGCACAGAGGCCGGGGCGGAGGCGTCGATCGAGGCCTTGCGCCTCGGCGCGATAGACTGTTTCCCGAAGCCCAAGGTCGCCGTCGCGGCGGAGTTCGACAAGATCCTCGCCAAGCTTGGCAAGCGGATCAAGGCGGCAAAGGGTGCCAACGTCCGCGGGGCTAGCAAGAAGAAAGCGCAGGCAGCAGCGCCGCTCGACTGGAACGGCCGCCTGCTGGCGATCGGGGGCGAAGCGGCAAGCACCAACGCCATGTTCGACCTCTTCTCGACCTTCCCGGCCAATTGTCCGCCGACCGTCGTCGTCCAGCATCTGGGCGGTGGTCTCGCCGCAACGCTGATCGACAAGATGTCGGCGGAAATCGCACCGCGGATCGTGCTGGCCGAGGATGGCATGACCGTCGAGCAGGGCGTGATCTATCTCGCCGCACCGGGCGATGCGCATGTCGTCGTCGACGGCTGGCCCAACGGCCGCCTGCGCATGCTGCCGCGCGATCCGGTCGCCGGCGAGCGACCGTCGATCTCGATCCTGTTCGCCTCGGTCGCCAAGGCCTGCGGAACGGAAGCGATCGGCCTGCTGCTCGGCGCCGACGGCGAGGATGGCGATGCCGGCGTCCGCGCCTTGCAGGCCGGCGGCAGCTACAGCGTCATCCCGATGGAGAACCATGCGCTCGGCTTCACGTTGCAGCGCAAGCTGGCGACACAACCGGTGCCGATGGACCAATTGTCCGCCACCATTCTCAAGCTCTGTTCCCGGTGATCGCAAGCATGGCCCAGCGACTTCGCAGCGGCACGGGGGTTGAGCCAGCGCTCGCGCACGCGCTCGCCGACGGGATGGTGGAGCTGACCGGCCTGCTGTCGGATCTGGCGTACGACCTGGCGTCAGATCCGGACACGCTACGGCGCCATATGCACAGTCTGCAGGCCATCGATCGCATCACCCAGGCACAGCTTGCGATGGCGGATGTGCTGCGCTCCGACGCCAGCAGCGAAGCGCGGCTTGCCGCGATCACGCTGGAGGGACTGTCGCGCGACCTCGCCGCAAAACTCGACGTCTATCGCCTCCCCCCGCCCGCTGAGTGTGCCCAAGTACCCGACAGCGCTTGATTTCATCGTTTCCTTGCCTAATGCCATGCACGAGGGAGGACATGGACATGGGTATGAGCGAGCCTGGCCTGATGGGCGGATCGAGCAAGAATGCCATCGACAACGCAGCCGTACTCATGGCCGGCGCCGCGGACGGTGAGGATGCCCCGCTGATCGCCTTGGCGCGCAGCATCGTCGCGTCACGCCGCAAGCTGGGTGAACGTTTCGATCCGACGCTGTTCGCCAACCCCGGAATGGACATCCTGCTGTTCCTGTTCGCAGAGGGCGTGAACGGCGCGACCGTGACCACCAATGCGTGCTGCAGCGCCGCCGGCGTTCCGCGCACCACCGCGCTGCGCTGGATCAAGCTGTTGCAGGACCGCGGCCTGGTCGAAGGTAGCGATGACGCGACCGACCGCCGGGTCACCATGCTGGGCCTGACGCACCACGGACGAACCACGCTGCGGGAATGGCTCGTCGATATCATCTCCCTGCCGCTCGCCCGCAGCCAGACGCTCGACTGACATCGGGGCTTGGCGTGGGCGGCATCGCCCTCGCCACCCGCGACCGGCTGAAAGCGACCGGCCCTTTGCTTGCGGAGGGGCGGACGGTATCAGTTGCGAACGATCGGATGACGTGCGCGCAGCATGTCCGCGATGCGCTCCACTTCCCCCGTCGCCGCCGCCGTCCCGTTCGGCGTGACGGTCCAGTTGCAATGGGGGTGGGTTTCCACGGGGTAGAGCTTCACATCCCCGACCACGAGGCGCCAATGGCGCCGCGTACCGCCCGCCTCGCGCACGAGGGTGGACAGGAACAGGTCGTGAAGCTCGCCGCTGGTCATAGCCGCGCGACATAGGCGTTGCCGCCAGGATGTCACCCCGCCACGTGCCAAGCTGTTGACATCGGCTCGGCACGGCGGGTTGTGCGACGCCGCGTGAAGCGTCATCGCAGCGCGGTCATGATCGAAATCACGCATCGTCCATCCACCCGGGCCGGGTTGCTGCTCGGCATTGGTGCCTATGCTGCCTGGGGGCTGCTGCCGCTCTATTTCCACCTGCTGGACAACGTGCCGCCGATCCAGATGCTGTCACACCGGGTCGTCTGGTCGCTGATCCTGCTCGTCGCGATCGTCGGTCTGCTCGGCCGCGCGCGTCAGATACTGGGGGTGGCGCGCGGCCGAACGCTGCTCGCGCTGGCGGCCAGCGCCGCGCTGATCGCGGTGAACTGGTTCGTCTACATCTGGGCGGTCGACAATGCGCATCTGGTCGAGGCAAGCCTTGGCTATTTCGTCAATCCGCTCGTCAACGTCGCGCTCGGGATGCTGGTTCTCGGCGAGCGTCTGGGCCGGTTGCAGGCGATGGCGATAGCCCTGGCGTCTGCGGGCGTCCTGATCCTCGCGTTCAGCGGGGGCGGTGCTATCTGGATCAGCCTCGTCCTGGCGCTGAGCTTCGGCTTCTATGGCCTCATCCGCAAGGTCGTGGCGATCGATGCGCTCGGCGGCCTGACGGTGGAGACCGCATTGCTCGCACCGCTCGCGCTCGCCGTTCTGCTCACGGCAGGGCATCATGGCAGCGGCGCCTTCGGCCATGGCGGTGCGACCGACTGGCTGCTGATCCTCGCGGGGCCGATCACCGCCGCGCCGCTGCTGATGTTCGCGGCAGGTGCGCGCCGGTTGCGCTATACGACGATGGGCCTTCTGCAATATATCGCCCCGACGCTGCAGTTCCTCGAGGCGGTACTGCTGTTCGACGAGCCTGTCCGGCCTGCGCAACTCGCGACGTTCGCACTGATCTGGAGTGCCTGCGCGCTGTACGCGTGGAGCAGCGTCGCCGCCGCGCGGACGGCACGAGCCCGGTCCGCCTGAGAGCCTGATCCGCCGGTCTCGAAGCGGCGCCCGCCCCCGCCCGCTGAAGCGCGCAGACGCGAGGGGCGTCGCCGCCGGTGATCCAGCGTTGCCCGATCAGCCTTTATTCGGCGCGAAGCCGATAGCCGACGCCCAGTTCGTTCGCGATCACGCTGCCGACGGGTTGCGGCGCCTCCAGCTTCTGGCGCAGGTTGCGCACGACGATGCGCAGATATTCGATGCGCGGATCCTCGTCCCCACCCCAGGCGGCGGCGATGATCCGGTCATGCGTCACGACGCGGCCGACATGCCGCGCGAGCACGGCAAGGACATCATATTCCTTGCGCGTCAGATGCAGCTCCTCGCCGTCGCGCGTGACCAGGCGCCGGTCGAGATCGATCGTCAGCGCACCGGCACGTATCGTCTGCGGCGTCTGGCCCATGCCGCCCCGATGCCGTAGCGCGACACGCAGACGCGCAAGCAGCTCGTCGGTGTCGAACGGCTTGGTGACGTAATCCTCGGCGCCAAGGTCGAGCGCGGCGACCTTTTCCTCCGTTGCGTCGCGCGCGGAGACGACGAGCACGACGCGCCCGTCCTTTCCCCGCAGCAGCGGTACCAGCCCCAATCCGTCGCGATCGGGAAGACCGAGGTCGAGCAACACGGCATCGGGATGTTCGGCTGCCGCCAGCGCCAGCGCGTCCCGCCCGTCGCGCGCCTCGACGACCCGATACCCCGCCTGCGCCAGCGTGTTGTGGAGCAGCCGGCGGATCGCGACCTCGTCGTCGACGATCAGGACGGTGGCGGCCATGTCTACAATCCCTCCGGGGTCACGTCGCTGACGATCAGCGGATGCGGGAAGACCAGCGCGAATGCGGCTCCGGTTCCGTCATTGCGATTGCCCGCCTCGACGTCCATCCCCATCGCCTCCGCGAAGGCCTTGACGATGGCGAGGCCGAGGCCGGTACCGCCAACCGCGCGATCGGATCCTTCCAGCCGCCGGAAGGTCTCGAACACCTCCGATTCGCGTCCGGGTGGCAGGCCCGGGCCGTGGTCGAGCACCGCCAGGCGCAGCACGCCATAACGATGCCGCCCCTCGATGACGATCGCCGTCCCCGGGTCGGCATAACGGCCCGCATTGTCGAGCAGGTTGAGCAGGCAATGGTGGAGCAGCTGCGGATCGGCACGGACCAGCGGCAGGTCGGGCGGCACGTCGAGCCGCACCTCGTGCCCCTCCAGCGCACGGCGCGCGTCGTGGGCGGCACCCGTCACCGCATCCCCCAGGTCGACCGGCTCGACACGCAGCTTGAGGGCCCCCGCCTCGACGCGGGCCATGTCGAGCAGATTGGCGACGAAGCGGTTCAGCCGCGCCGCTTCGCCTTCGATCGTCGCGACGAGTTCGGCGCTTTCTTCGCGCGCGACGCCCTGGCGCAACTGCGCTGCGGCGGCCATGACCGCGGTCAGTGGCGTGCGCAGGTCGTGGCTGACCGACGACAGGAGCGCCGCCCGAAGACGGTCACGCGTGCGCACCGCATCGACGTCGCGGATCTCCACCTCCAGCCGCAGCCGCTCGAGCACCAGCGCGGCCTGGTCGATCAGACCGGTGAGCAGCGGCAGGCGGTCCGCGCGTACCGGCTCGCCGCCGCTGTCGCTCGCAAGGCCGATCACCGCCAGAGTCCGTTCCCCCGCCTTGAGCGGCTGGAACAGCCATTCGGATGCGGCAAGGGTGGCGGAGCCCTTTCCCGCCGGAGCGCCGGTGTCGAAGGCCCAGTTCGCTGCGGCCATGTCCATCGTCTCTAGGCTGTAATCGGCATTGGTTGCCGCCGCGACGGCGAGACCGCCGCCCGACGCCGAAGTCAGCAGGACCACCTGCACGTCGAACAGCCGCCGGATGTCGTCACAGATCACGCGTCCCGCTTCCGCCGGATCGTTGATCCCGCCCAGGCGGTGCAGGAATCCGGCGAGCGTCGCATTGGCGCGCGCGCTCGCCGCGGCGAGGTCGGCCTGCCCGCGGACGCGCGAGGTGAGCTGACTGGTGGCGATCGCCACGCCGAGCAGCACGAAGATCGAGACGACGTTTTCGGGATTGCTGACGCTGAGCGTGCCGACCGGGGGAAGGAAGAAGAAATTGTACGCGAGGCTGGAGGCGAGCCCGGCGAACAGGCCGGTGCGCAGTCCGTAAAGGCTCGCCGCCGCCATGACCGGCAGAAGATAGAGCAAGGCGACATTGCCGAGATTGAGCACGTGGAACAGCGCGCTCGCCAGCAACGTCACGAGCGCCACGCCGCCCAAGGTCACCGCATAGCCGACGGGCGAGCCCCATGCGCCGCCCGTCCGCGCCGCCCGTTCGCGCCGCGGCGGCTCTCCCTCGACGGGCAGGACGTGGACGGTGACGCCCGGCGTCTCGCGCACGAGCTGATCGACGACGGACCCGTGCCGCAGTTCGAACCACCGCGACCGCTTCGATTTGCCGACGACGAGCTGCGTGGCGCGCGCGTCCGCCAGGAAGTCGCGGATCCCCTCCACGACGGTCGGGGCCGGCACCGTCGCAACCGCCGCGCCGAGCTGGGTGGCCAGCGTCATCGTCGCCGCCAGACGGCGATGCTGCGCCTCGCCGAACTGCGCGGTACGCGGCGTGTCGATGAACAGCGCGGTCCATGGCGCGTGCAGGGCGTCGGCGGCGCGCTTGGCCGCGCGGACCAGCTCGTCGGCACCCGGCAGTTCGCTGACCGCGACGACCAGCCGCTCGCCCCCCGCCCAGGTGCCGCCCACGCCGAGCGAGCGGACATGATCGAGCATCTGCGCGTCCACCGCCTGCGCCGCACGGCGCAGCGCGAGTTCGCGGAGGGCGGACAGATTGGATTTCGAGAAGAAATGCGCCAGCGCGCGGGTCGCCTCCTGCGGCAGGTAGACCTTGCCCGCCTTCAGGCGCTCGATCAGTTCGTCGGGCGGGATGTCGACGACCTCGATCTCCGCCGCTTCGAGAATGCGGTCGGGGACCGTCTCGCGCACGCGGACCCGCGTGAAGCTGGCGACGACGTCGTTGAGGCTTTCGACGTGCTGGATGTTGACGGTCGTGTAGACGTCGATGCCCGCCGCGAGCAGTTCCTCGACATCCTGGTAGCGCTTGGGATGCCGGCTGCCCGGCGCGTTGGTGTGCGCGAGTTCGTCGACCAGGGCGAGGCGCGGTCCACGCGCGAGAACCGCATCAATATCCATCTCGTACAGCGTGCGCCCCTCGTAAGGGACGGCGCGGCGCGGCACGACCTCCTGCCCGCGCACCAGCGCCTCGGTCTCGACACGGCCGTGCGTCTCGACCACCGCCACGACGACGTCGACGCCGTCGCGCCGACGGGCGGCGCCTTCCGACAGCATCTCGAACGTCTTGCCGACGCCGGGCGCGGCGCCGAGAAATATCTTCAGGCGCCCGCGCCCTTCCTGCGCGGCCGCGCGCAGCAGGGCATCGGGATCGGGACGCGGATCGTCCCCCGCCATCAGCGCGCCGCCATCATCATTGCGTCATCCGATCGAGCGCGCGGTTGAGCGCGAGCACGTTGACATGCGGGTCGCCGACGATCGAATCGCGCGTGTTCGTCGCGATCAGGGCGGCGACCTTCGCGACCGGCAGCCCGCGCACGCGCGCGATCCGCGGCACCTGCGCCTCGGCGGCGGCAGGCGAGAGATCCGGATCCAGTCCGGAGCCGCTCGCGGTGACGAGGTCGGCCGGCATCGCGCCCACCACGCCCTCGCCACGACGCTTGGCGACATCCGCCTTGACGCGGTCGGCGAGCGCCTGGCTCGTCGGACCGTAGTTGGAACCCGAGGAGGCGAGCCCGTCATATCCCTTGCCCGCAGCGGATGGGCGCGTCTGGAAATACCGGTCGGTGACGAACGCCTGCCCGGCGACCGTCGAGCCGATCACCCGGCCTCCGGCATCGCGGACGAGGCTGCCATTGGCCTGGTCGGGAAAGATCGTCTGGCCGATGCCGGTCATGGCGAACGGATAGACCAGCCCGAGCAGGATCGCGAACAGGATCGTCATCGCGATCGCGGGCCGAAAGGCGGAAACGAGGTCTTGGTTCATAATTCTTCTCCTTCAGGCCCCTCCCTTTCGGGTGGGAGGGGTTGGGGTGGGGAGACAAGGTCGCCGGTTGTTGCGACGCTCGCCCCACCCCCATTCCCCTCCCTGGAGGGGAGGGGCTTCCGACGGTCAGGCTAGCCCCAGTCCGGTCACGGCGACGTCGATGATCTTGATGCCGACGAACGGCGCGACGAGACCGCCCAGGCCATAAATCGCGAGATTGCGCGCGAGCAGCGGCCCCGCCCCCATCGGCTTGTACGCCACCCCCTTCAGCGCCAGCGGCACCAGCAGCGGAATGATCAGCGCGTTGAAGATGATCGCGCTGAGGATCGCCGATTGCGGCGTCGCCAGTCCCATCACGTTGAGCACGCCGAGTCCCGGATAGAGCGCCACGAACATCGCCGGGATAATCGCGAAATATTTCGCCACGTCGTTCGCGACCGAGAAGGTGGTGAGCGCGCCTCGGGTCATCAGCAACTGCTTGCCCAAGCCGACCACCTCGATCAGCTTGGTCGGATCGCTGTCGAGATCGACCATGTTGCCCGCCTCGCGCGCCGCCTGCGTGCCGGTGTTCATCGCCACGCCGACATCGGCCTGCGCCAGCGCGGGCGCGTCGTTGGTACCGTCGCCGCACATCGCGACGAGCTTGCCGCCCTGCTGCTCCTCGCGGATCAGTGCGAGCTTGTCCTCCGGCGTCGCCTGCGCGAGGAAGTCGTCGACGCCCGCCTCTGCCGCGATCGCGGCGGCAGTCAGCGGGTTGTCGCCGGTGATCATCACCGTGCGGATGCCCATGCGACGCAATTCACCGAATCGCTCGCGGATGCCGGCTTTGACGACGTCCTTGAGGAAGATCGCGCCGAGCAGCCGTCCGTCCTGCGCCACCGCCAGCGGCGTGCCGCCGGCGCGGGCGATCTCGTCGGTGATGCGCCGCAACTCGGTCGCCGCCGCCGTCTCGCCGAGGCCGGCATTGGCGCGCAGGATCGAATCGACCGCGCCCTTCTGGATCAGCGAACCGCCGATGCGCACGCCGGAAATGCGCGTCTGTGCCGTGAACGGAATGATCTCCGCCTCCGCCGGCAGTTGCGCGGTCGTCACCCGGAACCTGTCGCGGGCGAGCAATACGATCGAGCGTCCCTCCGGCGTCTCATCGGCGAGGCTGGCGAGCAGCGCGGCCTCGGCCAGCTCGGCCTCGCCGGTGCCGCCGACGCAGCGGAACTCGCTCGCCTGCCGGTCGCCGATCGTGATGGTGCCCGTCTTGTCGAGCAGCAGCACGTCGACGTCGCCCGCCGCCTCCACCGCGCGGCCCGACTTGGCGAGCACGTTGAACCGCACCAGCCGATCCATGCCGGCGATGCCGATCGCCGACAGCAGGGCCGCGATCGTCGTCGGGATCAGCGTGATCAGCAGCGCCGCGAGGATCGCGACCGGGATGCTGCCGCCGGCGTATTTGGCGAAGGCGGGGATCGTGCCGACGGCGATCAGGAAGATGATCGTCAGGCCGACGAGCAGGATGGTCAGCGCGATCTCGTTGGGCGTCTTCTGCCGCTCGGCACCTTCGACCAGCGCGATCATGCGGTCGAGGAAGCCCTGTCCGGGATTGACCGTGACGCGCACGCGGATCTCGTCGGAGATGACGCGCGTACCGGCGGTCACGGCCGAGCGGTCGCCGCCCGCCTCGCGGATCACCGGCGCGCTTTCGCCGGTGATCGCCGCCTCGTTGACGCTGGCCACGCCCGCCACGACCTCGCCGTCGGACGGGATCAGGTCCCCGGTCTCGACGAGCACGACGTCGCCGATCCTCAACGCGCTCGCCGGTACGTCCTCGTGCTGGCGGCCGTCGCCCTTGAGCCGCTTGGCGGTCAGCTCCGCCTTGGTCGCGCGCAGCGACGCCGCCTGCGCCTTGCCGCGCCCTTCCGCGAGCGCCTCCGCGAAGGTGCCGAACAGCACCGTCAGCCACAGCCAGACGATCAGTTGCAGCTTGAACCCGATGCCCAGGCCGTCGTGCCCGACGACGAGCAATACGGTCAGCAGCGTCGCGACGGCAGCGGTGACGAACATCACCGGATTGCGGATCAGTTCGCGGGGGGAGAGCTTCAGGAAACTCGCCTTGATCGCCGGGACCATCAGGTCGGCGGTGAACAGGCTCTTTGCTTGGGACTGTGCCACGTATCGGCGCTCCCGATCAGAAGAGTTGACCGCGGATCATCGCGAGATGATCGGCGATGGGACCGAGCGCGAGGCTCGGCAGGAAGGTGAGCCCGCCCAGCACCAGCACGATGCCGACGAGCAGGCCGACCCACAGGCCGCCGGTGGTCGGGAACGAGCCCGCCGAGGCCGGCGTGTGCTTCTTGGCGGCGAGGCTGCCGGCGATCGCGAGCATCGGCACGATGATGAAGAACCGGCCGACCCACATCGCGACGCCGAGCAGGCCGTCGTACCAGGGGGTGCTCGCGGTAAGGCCGGCGAAGGCGGAGCCGTTGTTCGCTACCGCGCTGGTGAACGCATAGAGGATCTCGCCGAAGCCGTGCGGCCCCTTGTTGAGCGGACCCGCCAGCCCCTGCGCGGTGACCGCCGACAGGGCCGTCATTCCCAGGATGAACAGCGGCAGCACCGCGATGGCGAGCACCGCGAGCTTGACCTCGCGCGCCTCGATCTTCTTGCCGACATATTCCGGCGTGCGCCCGACCATGAGGCCGGCGACGAACACGGCGAGGATGGCGAACAACAGGAAGCCGTAGATGCCTGCGCCGACGCCGCCGATGACGACTTCGCCGAGCTGCATGTTGAACAGCGGGATCAGGCCACCCAGCGCGGTGAAGCTGTCATGCATCGCATTGACCGCGCCGCACGAGGCCGCCGTGGTGACCGCCGCGAAGAGCGCGCTGGCCGCGACGCCGAAGCGCACTTCCTTGCCCTCCATGTTGGCGCCCGGCACACCCAGATGGTGCAGCACGGGGTTGCCCGCCGCTTCCGCCCAATAGGCGACGCTGGCGCCCATCAGGAACAGGATCACCATCGCGGCCAGGATCGCCCAGCCCTGGCGGGTGTTGCCGACCGCCTTGCCGAAGCACCAGGTCAGGCCGAAGCCAATCAGGAAAATCGACAGCATCTGGACGAAATCGACGAGCGCGGTCGGATTCTCGAACGGATGCGCACTGTTGGCGTTGAAGAAGCCGCCACCGTTGGTGCCGAGCATCTTGATCGCTTCCTGGCTGGCGACGGGCCCGAGCAGCAGCGACTGCTTGGCGCCTTCCAGCGTCTGCACGTCGACGACGCCGCCCATCGTCTGCGGCACGCCGCTCGCGATCAGGAACACGGCATAGACGACCGACAGCGGCAGCAGCAGGTAGAGCGTGACCCGCGTCACATCCGCCCAGAAGTTGCCCAGGCTCCTGCTTTCCCGCCGTGCGAAGCCGCGGAAGAAGGCGAAGGCCAGCGCGATGCCCGTCGCCGCCGACAGGAAGTTGTGGATCGTCAGGCCGAACATCTGGCTGAGGTTCGACATGGTCGATTCGCCGGCATAGCTCTGCCAGTTGGTGTTGGTGGTGAAGCTGATCGCCGTGTTGAACGCCAGGTGCGGCGACAGGCCCGCCAGCCCCTGCGGATTACCGGGCAGCACGCCCTGCAGCCGCAGCACCGCATAGGTCAGCGCCATCAGCATGGCGTTGAACAGGAGCATGTGCAGCGCGTAACGGCGCCAGCCCTGCTGCTCGTCCGGATCGATACCGGCCAATTTGTAGAAGCCGGTCTCGACCGGCCCCAGGATCACATGGAGCGGGGTGCGCCGCCCCTCGTAAAGCGCGAATAGCCACGCGCCGACCGGCTTGGTCAACGCGATCAGGATCGCGACGAAGCCCAGGATCAGGGCCCATCCCTGGAAGGTCATTCTCCCCTCCCCGTCAGAAACGTTCGGGGCGGATCAGCACCGCCACCAGATAGATGATGAGGCCGAGTGCGGTCAGCGCCGCCAGCCACAGGTCGATGGTCATGGCTATCGCCTCCTCAGGCCGCATCGCACAGCCGGGCGTAGGCGAGCGTCGCCGCCACCAGCCCGACCATGACGAGAATCCAGATCAGATCGTCCATGTCGCGATGCTCCGGTCAGAAGGCCGCGGTCAGCGACACGAGCAGGCGGCTGCCGGCGATCGAGCCGGTTCCGTCCTGCCCCTTGCTGAAGCTCGGCTGGAGGTAGGCGCTGCGATTGCGCGAAATGTCGGTGTCGACCCACGCGAGGCCCAGCGTCAGGTTGCGGTAGGTCGTGTCCGCACCCAGCGACCAGTCCCAATAGCTGCCGGTCGGCGTGACGGCGGTCGCGTTCGGACCCAGGCCGCTCTGCCCCCAGCTATGGCCGACATGCGCCTTGGCGGTGAAGGGCGTGCCGTGGATCGCATAGGCGCCGTCGCCCCACAGATAGAGATTGTCACCCTTCGCGCCGGGATGGTCGTACACGCCGGCCGCCGCGCTGGCGCCGTTATCGTACCATTTGCCGATCGCCTGCTGCTTGGGCGCATAGGCGACGCCGGCCAGCAGGGTCGCCGGACCGACGCTGCCCGACAGCTTGGCATAGGGCTCGGCATAATCGGTCTTGTTGGCGCCGCCGGGGTAGACGTACCAGGTCAGGCCGACGTCGAGCGTGCCCGTCGGCGAGACCTTGGTCTTGAAGCCGCCGATCAGATCGAGTTCCATGTTGGCGCCGCCGAACGTGCCCCAGCCCGCGAGGTTCGACGCCCAGGTTCCGACATAGAGACCGCTTTCGTGCGCGACGGTGATGCCGGCTTGCACCGCCGGATGGTCGTCCGATTGCGACACGCCGCGGAACCGGTAATCCGAGACGATGGCCGCCGATCCGCTTACGGTAATCGGCGGCGGCGGCGGCGTGTCCGTCTGTGCCCGTGCCGCGACCGGCGCAGCGACGGAGAGGATGCAGGCGACGGATAGGATAGCTTTCATTCTTGCCCCACGGGACGGCGCACGCCGACCATCGGGGGCGCCTTTCAGGGCAGGCGATTAGGCACGCAGCGCATAGCAATTCGAGGCCGAAACCGCGGTATCGCATAGTGCCGGCATATAGTCGGCATGCGGCTATACCGCGGCGTCGCGGATCGTCTCCATCGCCACGAAGGTCGACGTGTTCGCGACATGCGGCAGCGCGGATATGCGTTCGCCCAGCACCTCGCGATATCGCCGGATGTCTGCGGTGCGTACCTTCAGCAGATAGTCGAAGCTGCTCGCGATCATGTGGCATTCCTCGACCTCCGGAATGCGCAGCACCGCGCGTCGGAACTCGCCGAGTGCCGCCTCGCGCGTGTCGGAGAGCTTGACCTCCGTGAAGGCGATATGATCGAGGCCGAGCCGCGCCGGATCGACCACCGCGCGAAAGCCGAGGATATAGCCGCGGGCGATCAGCCGCCGCATCCTGACCTGGCATGGCGTCTTCGACAGCCCGACGCGCTGCGCGAGTTCGGTGACGGAGATGCGGCCATCGTCACGCAAGACATCGATGATACGCCGATCGAACGAGTCCAAAGGACCATCCGAGGCCGATTCCCACTCCTTTTTGCCTGCCATGGCCCCTCACAACGTTGCATCCGGATCGTCATGGTGCAGATAACGGTCTGATCGCCGCCGCGGAAGAGATTATGGGCGGATCATCTGAGAGGATCGATTCCCGCCATGACGACCCAGCCCTTCGCCGCTTTCGCGCCCGCCATCCGTCCGTCGACGCCGCTGCGCGACGCGATCACCGCGGCCTATCGCCGGCCGGAACCGGAATGCCTTGCGCCGCTGCTCGACGCCGCGACGCTGCCCGACGCGATCCGGCACGCCGCGACGGCGACCGCCACCGGCCTCGTCACCGCGCTGCGTGCCAAGCACAAGGGCACGGGCGTCGAGGGACTGGTTCAGGAATATGCCCTGTCCAGCCAGGAGGGCGTGGCGCTGATGTGCCTTGCCGAAGCCCTGCTGCGCATCCCGGACACCGCGACGCGCGACGCACTGATCCGCGACAAGATCGCGGGCGGCGACTGGCGAAGCCATGTCGGCGACGGTCGATCGCTGTTCGTCAATGCGGCGACCTGGGGGCTGGTCGTCACCGGCAAGCTGACCGGCAGCGTCAACGACAGCGGCCTTGGCGCGGCACTGACCCGCCTGATCGCCCGCGCCGGCGAGCCGGTGATCCGCCGCGGCGTCGACATGGCGATGCGGATGATGGGCGAGCAGTTCGTCACCGGCGAGACGATCGCCGAGGCGCTGAAGCGGGCCCGTCCGCTCGAGGCGCGGGGTTTCCGCTACAGCTACGACATGCTCGGCGAAGCGGCCACCACCGCGGCGGACGCGAAGCGCTATTATGCCGACTACGAGAATGCGGTGCGGGCGATCGGCGAGGCTGCGGCGGGTCGGGGCATCTATGCCGGCCCGGGCATCTCGATCAAATTGTCCGCTCTCCATCCGCGCTACGTCCGCGCGCAGGCGGATCGCGTCATGGGCGAGCTGCTGCCGCGGGTGAAGGCGCTGGCCGTGCTGGCGAAGGGCTACGACATCGGCTTCAACATCGACGCGGAGGAAGCGGATCGGCTCGAACTGTCGCTCGACCTGCTGGAGAGCCTCGCGACCGATCCCGATCTGGCGGACTGGCACGGGCTCGGCTTCGTGGTCCAGGCCTATGGCAAGCGTTGTCCGTTCGTCATCGACTGGATCGTCGACCTGGCGCGGCGTTCCGGCCGTCGCATCATGGTCCGCCTGGTCAAGGGCGCCTATTGGGACGCGGAGATCAAGCGGGCGCAGGTCGACGGCCTTGCCGACTTCCCGGTCTACACCCGCAAGATCCACACCGATGTCGCCTATGTCGCCTGCGCTCGCAAGTTGCTGGCGGCGAAGGACGCGGTCTTCCCGCAATTCGCGACCCACAATGCGCAGACGCTGGCCACCATCTACCACCTGGCGGGTGACGACTTCACCGTCGGCGATTACGAATTCCAGTGCCTGCACGGCATGGGTGAACCGCTCTATGACGAGGTGGTCGGCGCGGAGAAGCTGAACCGCCCGTGCCGCATCTATGCGCCGGTGGGCACGCACGAGACCTTGCTCGCCTATCTCGTCCGCCGCCTGCTCGAGAACGGCGCCAATTCCTCGTTCGTCAACCGCATCGCGGATCCCGAGGTTCCGATCGCCGACCTCGTCGCCGATCCGGTCGAAAGCGTGCGCGCGATGGCGGTGCCGGGCCAGAAGAACCCGCATATCGCGCTGCCCCGCGATCTCTACGGCACACGCGTCAATTCCGCAGGGCTCGATCTCAGCGACGAGCGCACGCTGGCGATGTTGGCGGAGACGATGGCCGCCGCCGGCCCCTGGGAAGCGGGAGTCGACGGCGCACCGCGCGACGTCCTCAACCCCGCCGATCATCGCGACCGCGTCGGACTGGTCCGCGAACTGTCGCCCGAGCAGGCGCGCGCCGCCGCGCACGTCGCGGCAGCGGCCGCGCCGGGCTGGGCGGCGACGACACCGACGGCGCGTGCCGCAATCCTCGACCGCGCGGCAGACGCGATGCAGGCGCGCATGCCCGAACTGCTGGCGCTGCTCGTGCGCGAGGCGGGCAAGTCGCTGCCCAACGCGATCGCGGAAGTGCGCGAGGCGATCGACTTCCTGCGCTATTATGCCGAACAGGCGCGGACCACATTGGGTGCGGGCCACATGCCGCTCGGTGTAGTCACCTGCATCAGCCCGTGGAACTTCCCGCTCGCGATCTTCATCGGCCAGGTCGCCGCGGCGCTGGTCGCCGGCAACGCCGTGCTCGCCAAGCCGGCGGAGGAGACGCCGCTGATCGCCGCGCAGGGCATCGACCTGCTGCATCAGGCGGGGGTGCCGATCGACGTACTGCAGTTCGTGCCCGGCGATGGCTCGATCGGCGCGGCGCTGGTCGCGGCGCCCGAGACCATGGCGGTGATGTTCACCGGCTCCACCGAGGTGGCGCGCCTGATCCAGAAGGAGCTTGCCAGACGCCTGTCGCCCGCCGGCACGCCGATCCCGCTGATCGCGGAGACCGGCGGCCAGAATGCGATGATCGTCGATTCCTCCGCGCTTGCCGAACAAGTGGTGGCGGACGTCATCGCTTCCGCCTTCGACAGCGCCGGCCAGCGCTGCTCGGCGTTGCGCGTGCTGTGCCTCCAGGAAGAAGTCGCCGACCGGACGCTGGCCATGGTCAAGGGCGCTCTGCACGAGCTGTCGATCGGCCGCACCGACGCGCTTAGGACCGACATCGGCCCCGTCATTACCGCCGAGGCGCGGACGAACATCGAGGCGCATATCGCGGCGATGCGCGCATCCGGCCACCACGTCGAGCAGCTCGCGCTCGCCGGCGACACCGCGCACGGCACGTTCGTCGCGCCGACGATCATAGAACTTGGCGACATCGGCGAATTGAAGCGCGAGGTCTTCGGGCCGGTGCTCCACGTTGTTCGCTTTCGCCGTGCCGAGCTCGACCGGCTGATCGATCGGATCAACGCGACGGGCTACGGCCTCACCTTTGGCCTGCACACGCGCCTCGACGAAACGATCGCGCACGTCACCAGCCGGGTGAAGGCAGGCAATCTCTACATCAACCGCAACGTCATCGGCGCGGTGGTCGGCGTACAGCCGTTCGGCGGACGCGGATTGTCCGGCACGGGACCGAAGGCGGGTGGACCACTTTACCTCGGCCGCCTGGTCGCGGGAGCGCCGCTGCCGCCGCCCATCGCGAGCGACCATGCCGATCCCGCCGCGCGCGACTTCGCCGTGTGGCTGGAGGAGCGCGGCGATGTAGCGGGCGCGCGGCAGGTCCGTGACGCAATCGCTGCGTCGCTGCTTGGGGCCGAGACCGAGTTGGAAGGACCCGTGGGCGAGACCAACGTCTATGCGCTGCATCCGCGCGGCCGGGTGCTGCTGATGCCCCAGACCCGCGCGGGTCTGGTCGAGCAGCTCGGCGCGGCCCTGGCGGGCGGCAACGACCCGGTGGTCGTCGCCGACGACGACCTGCGCTCGGCGCTGCAGCCGTTGCCCGACAGCGTGGCCCACCGGCTGCGTTGGTCGCGCGACTGGCGGCGCGAAAGTGCCTATGCCGGCGCGCTGATCGAGGGCGACCCCGCCACCGTCGCCGAGGCGCTGGCTGCACTGGCGGAACTTCCCGGGCCGATCGTGCTGCCACAGGCGTCCGGGGCGGGCTATCGCCTCGACTGGCTGGTCGAGGAGGTGTCGACGTCGATCAACACCACCGCGGCGGGCGGCAACGCCAGCCTGATGGTCCTGCCGACCAGCTGATCGTTCAGGCCGGTATCGCGGCGGCCGCGATCGCGCCGCCGCGAACGGTACACCAGGCCAGGCTGCCGCCTTCCGCCGAGGCGACCGAAAAGGCCAAGCCGCCGAGCGCGCGTGTCTCGATCGCCTCCGCGGCGATGCGCGACGCGATGCCGAGGCGCTTGGCGTGCGCCTCCTTCGTCACCCAGCGGGCAAGCGCCTGGTCTTCGTGCATCGTCGCCCGTTCGGCGATGGTGAAGGCTTCGGGCGGCGGGGGCGGCGCATCCAGCGGTTCGACGTCGACGCCGATCCTGATCCGCGCGACCCCGATCAGCGCGAGCGGCCAGCGGCCGGCGACGCTGACATGCCAGCCGTCGGGCGCGATGACGATCGGCGCGCCCGCCTCGTTCCGCGCGATACGCACCAGATCCGGGTGTACCCCGGCCATTCGTGCGATCAGCGCCTTGGCAAGCCGCCGCCGGAGCGCACGCATCGCCGCCTGCGGCCGGTCGGCCAGGTCGGCGAGATCGTGCGCCGACACCGCCGCGCGCCTCGCGTCCGCCGCCGTTTGCGCGTCGTCCAGCCGCAGCAGCCACGCCACCGGCCCGTGCCCCGCCGGGATCGCCGCGAGCGGCCCGGTCGCCCAGGCGGGCTCCGTCATCCGTTGCGGACGAGTCGTGCGGGCGAACCCTCCCACGACGTGCCCGGCGGCAACGTCTCTCCCTTCATCACCACCGACAGATCGCCGAGCTGCGCGTCCTCGCCGATCTCGGCATCGTAGAGGACGATCGCATAGGATCCGATCGTCGCCCGGTCGCGCACGCTGACCCCGCTCACCTTCATCACGCGATCCTCGAACAGGTGCGTCTGCAACCCGGCGAAATCGTTGAGCGCGACATCGTCGCCGATATCGACCAGATCGTGTTCGGTGACGTCGGTGGTATCCATGTAGCAGCGCTTGCCGATCCGGCATCCCAGCAGTCGCAGATAGGCGGGCAGCCACGGTGTGCCGCGCAACGGCTCCAGCAGGTTCGGCACGGCAAGATTCTCGTAGGTCGCGGTGACCAGCTCCGTCCGCCAGACGAAGGTGCTCCACAGGGGCGCGGTCGTCTGGCGATAGCGGCCGACCACCAGCCACTTGAGCAGCACCACGGACAGGCCGCACGCCAGCGCGAAGCCGATGTAGAGGAACGGAAAGGTCAGCGGCACCAGCCAGGCGCCGTTGCCCAGGTCGTCGATCGTCCCGACCGCCGAGAGCAACAGGCTGAAGAAGGCGAGGAACAGCGTCAGCGACAGGGTGACGCGGACATATTCGATGCCGAGGCGCGTCGCGACCAGCCGGCGGCCCGGATTGAAGCGCGCGCCTTCGTCGAACAGCCCGACAGTCTGCCGGACCGGCAGCGAGATCGGCGGCGAGCCGAACCAGGTGCCGTCCGGCTTTTCGGCGCCGCCGTCCGCGGGTGGCTTGGAGAGCACGCCGATCAGCACGCCGTCGCCGACACTCGCCCCCGTCGGCAGCAACGCGGAATTGCCGATGAAGCTGCGTCGTCCGATGCGGGTATGAGCGAGCCGGATCGCGCCGGGCTCGACGCGCGCCGCCCCGAACAGCACCGCATCCGCGATGAAGCTCTCCGCGCCGATGTCGACGAGATCCGGGACGATCGCCGCCGCGGTCGATATCTCGGCGCGCTTGCCGACCTTCACGCCCAGCGCGCGATACCAGGGCACGACATAGAGCGTCGCATAGATCGGATGCAGCAGGCGCAGCGCCAGGTCGTTGACCTGCTGCACGAACCAGAAGCGCACGTAGAACCAGCTGTGGATGGGGTAGCGGCCCGGCCGCACCCGTCCGAGGAACAGCCGTTTCGCCGCCACCGTCAGCACGCACATCAGGATGACGTAGGTGATGGCAAGCGCGGGCGCGAGGAGCAGATAGGTGTAGCTCTCGCTGCGCCAGTCGAGCTCGATCAGCGTGACGAGGCCCGGCGCGATCGGCAGGATCGCGACCAGCGGCAGCAGCAAGGCGCCCAGCGCGAGCGCAAGGCCGACGGCAAGGCGGCGCGTACCGCTGGCCGGCGGCGCCGCCTGCGCGGCGACCATCCCGTGCGAGGTCGCGGGCGAACCGCTCCAGCACTCGCCCGCCGGCACCTGCGTCCCCACCGGCAGCGCGGACAGATCCTCCAGTTGGGCTCCCGCACCGATCGCGCAGTCGCGTCCGACCACGGCCATCGATCCGACGAACGCGCGATCGCCGATGCGCGCGGTGCCGAGGCGGAGCAGGCCCCGCTCGACGGAGGTCGTGGCGAGCATCGCATAGTCGCTGACGATCGCGCCCTCGCCGATCGTCACCAGATCGGCCGCGTCAATGTTGCCGCGGCCGATGAACGCGTCCTTGCCCACCTTCGCGCCCAGCAGCCGGTAATAGGCGCGGATCATCGGCGTACCGGCGAGATAGGGCGTCGCGATCACCTCCGAGAAGCGGCGCACGAACCACCAGCGCAGGTAATAGCTGCCCCACAGCGGATAGTCGCCGGCGCGGAAGCGGCCGATCACCAGCCATTTGATCAGGATGGAGGCGAGCATCGCCAGCGGGGGGATGAAGACGAAGCTGAAGCCGCTGAGCAGCAGCGCCGGCACGCGGTCGACCTGATCGGCGAGGCGCGTATAGGCGATATAGGGGAAGAACCACTGCAATCCGGCCACCGCATAAATGGGCAGCAGCAGCAGCGTCTGCGCGGCATAGCAGAGCCACCGCTTCGCATCGGCGATGCGGTGGAACGGTTCCTCCACGGCGGCGGCGGCCAGGCCGTTATCGTCCAGCCGCGCGGCGAGCGCGCGGATCGTCGGGGCCGCGTACAGGTCCTGGATGGACACGCCGGCAAGTCCGGGTGCCTTGCGAATCGCGGAGACGAGCCGCGCTGCCTTGAGCGAATGGCCGCCCAGATCCTCGAACAGATCGTCGGTCACGCCGACTTTCTGCGGCGCGAAGGCCTCCGCCCAGATCGCCTGGAGCGTCTCCTCCAGCGGCGTCGCGGGCGCGACGGCCTCGCGCGTCTCGTCGGCGACGACGACCGGGCGCACCAGCGCCTTGCGATCCACCTTGCCCGAGGCGGGCAGCGTCGGCAGCGCATCGAGGCGCTGATAGGCAGCGGGGCGCATGTAGACGGGCAGCCGGTCGCGCACGCGGGCGCGTACCGCGTCCATGTCGATCGTCGCGTCGCCACGCGCGACGAGGAAGGCGGCCAGGAATTCCGCGCCGTCCTCGTCCTTGAACAGATGCACGACCGCCTGCGCCACGGCCGGATCGTCGGCGATCACCGCCTCGATCTCGCCCAGCTCGACGCGGAACCCGCGGATCTTCACCTGCGTGTCGATGCGGCCGATGAAGTCGATGTCGCCGACGGCATCCAACCGCACGAGGTCGCCCGAACGATAGACCAGCGCGGACTTGCCGTCGGGTCCGGCGAAGGGCGTCGTCACGAACTTGTCGGCGGTGAGGTCGGGCCGGTTGACGTAGCCCGCGCCGACGCCCGGGCCGCCGATGACCAGTTCGCCCTCCGTCCCCGCGTCGACCGGCCACAGCTTTTCGTCGACGATCCACGCGGTATAGCCGGGAAGCGGCCGGCCGATGGTGACGCGGCGCCCCGGTTGCACCTCGGTCCAGGTCGCCGTCACCGTCGTTTCGGTCGGCCCATAGGTGTTGAGCATCCGCAGGCCCGGCCGCGACCAGCGATCGACGAGGTCGGGCGGACAGGCCTCGCCCCCGAGGTTGAGCAGGCGCAGCGAGGGCATCGGCGTCTCGACCAGCGTCAGCAGCGACGGCACGACGTGCCAGATCGTCACGCCCTCGCGCGCCAGCACCTCCGCCATGTCGGGCCCCGCCTTGGCGAGCGCCTCGTCCGCGACGAGCAGTTCGGCACCGACGAAGAAGGCGCTCCACATCGTCTCCACCGACATGTCGAACGCCAGGCTGAAGCCGCCGAACACCTTGTCGCTTTCCTCCAGCGCCAGGATCGCACTTTCGGACCGTACCAGGTGGCAGGCATTGGCCTGGGTGATCATCACGCCCTTCGGCCGGCCCGTCGTGCCGGAGGTGTAGATGATATAGGCGAGGTCGCCGGGCTCCGCGCCGGTGTCGGCGCGCGTCAGCGGCGTCGCGTCGAGCGCGGCGAGATCGCCCAGCGTCTCGTCGACGACGAGCGTTCGCCGCGGCATCGCGCCTGCCCGGTCGCTGTCCGTGACGATGAGCGCGGCGTCGCTGTCCTCGGCGATGAAATCGATGCGATCCTGCGGATAGGTCCAGTCGACGGGAACGTAACAGGCGCCCGCCCATAGCGTACCCAGGATCGCCATATACTGGTCGAGTCCACGCGGCAGGCAGATGACCACGCGGTCGCCACGGCCGACGCCGAGGGCGCGCAGCTGTCGTGCGAAGCGCACCGCCCGGTCGCGCAACTCGACATAGCTGAGCGCCGTCCGCCGCTCGCTCTCGGGATCGTCGACGAGCATCCGCGTCGCGCAATTGCGTGCGAACCGCCGGACGGCCGCCTCGAAAAGCTCCTGCAGAAGCTCGTCGCGCGCGTAAGGCTCCTCCTCGCGCAGCGCGGCGAGCGGCGCGATCGGCGCGAACACGGTCGGATGATCGGTGTTGATCACGGGCGCCGGCGCATCCTCGAACCTGTCACTCATCGATACGCCTCGTCCATCACCGGCTGCCCTTGGCGGCAGCCCTTCACTCGATCCTCCTACAGGAACAAACGACGCCTGGATCAAGCTCCGATCCGACGCGAATGTCCGAAATCGGTCGCCTCGCGGCTTGCGCGCGCGACACCGGATCGCCGCCGTCCTCTCTGGCTGGCCCCCGATCGGACCCGCCATTTGCCGCGTTGACACCTGGGCCACCCGCGCAAATAGCTGGTGTCAAAGCGAAACGACGGGAATTTCGGGATGAGGATGATGCAATGGGCGGCCGGCCTGGCGCTGGCGACGGCGGCCCCGGCGCTGGCGCAGCAGGGGCCGGTGGTGCGCGTCGACAGCGGTCGGTTGCAGGGGCTCCGCGAGGCCGGCCAGACCGGCGACGGCGCGGGAGACATCGCGATTTTCCGCGGCGTGCCCTTCGCCGCCGCGCCGGTGGGCGCACGACGCTGGCAGCCACCCGCGCCCGTGCCGCACTGGTCCGGCATCCGCCAGGCGACGCAGTTCGGCGCCCGCTGCATGCAGCAACCGCTGTTTGCCGACATGATGTTCCGGTCGCCCGGCGTCAGCGAGGATTGCCTCTTCCTCAACGTCTGGACACCCGCGCCGCTCGGCCGGCAGCCGGCGGCCAAGCTTCCGGTGCTCGTCTATATCTATGGCGGCGGCTTCATGGCGGGCGACGGTTCCGAGAAGCGCTACGACGGCGCTGCGCTGGCACGGCGGGGCATCGTCGTCGTCACGCTGAACTACCGGCTCGGTGTATTCGGATGGCTTGCCCATCCGGCGCTGACCGCCGAATCGCCGCGGCATGCCTCGGGCAATTACGGCCTGCTCGATCAGGCGGCGGCGCTCTCCTGGGTACGTCGCAACGTCGCCGCCTTCGGCGGCGATCCGGATCGTATCACGATCGGCGGCGAATCGGCGGGGTCGATGTCGGTCAGCGCGCTGATGGTTTCGCCCTTGTCGCGCGGATCGATCGCAGGCGCGATCGGCGAGAGCGGCGCCGTGATGCACCGCCTGAGCCCCGTTCCCCTGGCGCAGGCGGAAGCGCAGGGCACGGCGTTCGGCGTGGCCGCGGGTATTCCGCAGTCGAACGCTCCGGCGACCGCGGCGGCGATGCGGGCGCTGCCCGCCGACCGTCTGCTAGCCGCGCAGGGCGCCGCCCGTGACCTGATGCTGCGCCCCGTCATCGACGGCTATGCCCTGACCGAGGCGCCGGAGGCGACCTTTACCGCGGGGCGCGCGGCGCGCGTGCCGCTGCTGGTCGGGACCAACTCGCAGGAGGCAGGGGCCGCCGCGCTGCTCGGCGCCGCCGCGCCATCGGTGTCGACCTATCGCACGGCGCTTGCGGCGCGGTTCGGCTCACAGGCGGATGCGGTCTTCGCCCTCTATCCCGCCGCGTCGGACGCAGATGTCGTCTCTGCCGCCACCGCGCTGGCGAGCGACGCCTTTCTCGCGCTACCTACGTGGATGTGGTTCGATTTGAGCCGTCGCACCGGCGCGCCGACCTATCTCTATCACTATACCCATGTCCGGCCGCGTGCGCTCGCCGATACGTCCGGCGCGCCGCCGGCCTGGGGCGCGGTGCACAGCGCGGAAATCGAATATGCCCTCGGCAATCTCGACGCGAACCCGCTCTACGCCTGGACCGACGCCGACCGGCGGGTGTCGGCGACGATGAGCGGCTATTTCGCCGATTTCATCAAGACGGGCGATCCCAACGGTCCCGGCCTGCCGCATTGGCCCGCCGCCACCGCCGATGCGGCCACCATCACGCGCCAGGTGATCGACGTCGACACACGCAGCCTGCCGTTCGTCGAGCAGCGCCGCTACGTCGCCGCGACGCCGCTCCTGCTCGGGATGAAATGACGCCTCAGCTCAGGCCATAGCGCTTCGCCCGGTCCGCCAGGCGCCGGTCGAGTGCGAGCGCGGCGTCGCGATCGCGATCGGCGTCCGCCGTCCGGCCCTGCCGCCGCTCGGCCAGGGAGCGGATGTACAGCGACCAGGCGAGTTTGGGATTGAGCGCCAGTGCAGCGGTGAGGTCGGCGATCGCCGCCGCGTCGTCGCCGCGTCGGAACGCGACGAGCCCGCGGGAGTCGAGATAGCTCGCATTGCCCTTCACTGCGCGCACGGCCGCGTCGCAGTCGCCCCGCGCCTTGTCGAGATCCTTGTTGGCCAGCGCGCGCGCCCAGCACCGTCCATTCTGCGCGACGCTGCGCTGGCTGTCGTCGTGGTGCGTCGCCAGCCATATGTCATATTGGCCAATGGCGGCGTCGAACGCGTCCGCGCCGGAATAGAGCTGCGCGACGTGCAGCCGTTCCATATCCTCGCGCGGCATCGCGGCGCTCAGCGCGTCGAGATCGGTGATCGCGCCTTCCGGGTTGCCGGCACGCAGCCGCACTTCCGCGCGCAGCAGTCGCGCGCGCCGATCCGCCGGGTCGAGCGTCAGCACGGTGTTGAGGTCGTCCATCGCGAGGACCGGACGCCGCGCCGCCAGATAGGCCAGCGCCCGCTGCAACGGGAAGCGCGGATCCTTCGGCGCAAGCGCGATGGCATGCGAATAGGCCTCGATCGCGCCGGGCAGGTCGCGTTGCGTCTGCGCCATCGCGCCGCGGCGGCTATACCCCTCGGCATCGGCCGGTTCGGCCCCCTCGGTCGCGCCACCCTGCACCGCGATGTTCGTCGTCGCGTCGACACGCGTTCCCGTGCTGAACAACCTGCCGCCGGTATAGGTGAAGTACATCCGGTGCTGCGCGTTGGAGACATAGATACGGTGCGACACGAAATAGTCGGCGCCGAGCAGCATGTCGGTGTCGAGCGGTCCGAGGTCCGCCATGCGCAGCCGCACGTTGTGCAATTCCTCGTCGCCGATCTTGAGCAGCTTGAAATGTCCGATCCAGCCCTGGACGACACGGCTGCCAAGCCCCGATTCCCAGCCCGCCTTCTCGACGCCCGGATCACCCGGATGGACCCCGGCTCGCGCAGCCGCGCGCAGGGTCAACACCGTCTGCGGCGCCCCGGTATCGAACGTCGCCCGCAGCTTCGCGCCATCCAGTTCGATGGCGCCGACGGTGTGGTTGCGCGCTTCCTCCTTGCTCTCGATCGGCAGCATGAAGAACGGTTTGCCCGCCGACCAATAGGCCAACGCCGTCTTGCTGCAGCCCTGCGGCCGGAAAAGGCGCACCGCGCCGCCGGGCAGGTCATATTCGACGTCGGCCAGACCCAGCACATTCTGTCCGATCAGCCCGGTCTGACCGATGTCGCTGCCGCTGACGACGAATTCGACGTTCGGGATGTCCACGCCGGCCAGCCCGAAGTGTCGGACGGTCGCGACGCTCGCCTCGCTGCTGCCGCCGATGCCGTTGACGCGCAGGCCGGGATAGGCGCGCTGAGGCAGGCTCAGGCTCTTCGCGACGGGCGGCGAGATGTTGCTGAAGAAGGCGCCGCTGTCGACGATGAAGGGGGCGGGCTTTCCGTTGATCGTCGTCTGGACGACCGGTCGCAGGCCCTGCATCGTCACGGCCAGTTCGGCGATCTTCCCGATCTTGCAGTTTTCCGCCGCAGCGGGATGTGCGGCGATCGTCGCCACGATGCTGGCGACCGCCGCCGCCACCCTCGCCCGCGCGTCGCCCGTTCGTTTCGCCACCGCTCGTCCCCCATGATGGCCCTTGCCGGGCTGGCCGCGGTTCGCGGCGGCGGCGACGATAGCCCCGGAAGCTGACAATGCGCTTACGACGCGCGGGAATTTCCTCCGAGCGCGGCCTCCGCCCGCGCATGCGCGTCATCGAGCGCCGCGCGCAGCCTGTCGACATCGGTCGCGGCGAGGTCGAAGCGCAACTCGTGCATCTCCATGCCCGACCGATACCCTTGCGGCCAGATCGCCGTTCGCTCGAATCCGCAAGCAAGGAAAAAGGGCGCCACCATCGGCGAGGTATCGACGGTGACATAGCGCGTCGGCGGTTCGGCATGCTCCGCGACGTGCAGCAGCCGCGCGAGCAGCAGCAACCGGCCGAGGCCGGCGCCATGATAGCGCCGGTCCGCCATGCCCCAATATAGCAGCGCCTTGTTGTAATGATCCCAGATCTCGTAACCACCGAAGGCCGCGACCTGCGCCCCCACGGTGACGACGAACGCCGGACCATCGGGCTCGTCCAGCGTCTCGGCAAGCCAGCCGCGATCGCCCTCGCCGAAATAGTCCGCCGCGTTGCCGTCGAAGATTGCCAGCACTGCCGCGCGATCGTCCGGCCGGTAGGGCCGCACCGCCACACGCATCCTTGTGCCCTTTTCCAAGCTCATCCCGTCACCTTGCCGGGGACCTTGCGTCCCGGGTCGCGCGTGTCACCCGCCGGCCGCGCCTTCGCGGCGGCGCACCGCACAACCGACGAAAAGGGCAGGACGTGACCGCCCTGCCCCTTCGCCGTCCGGCGCGCCCGTGCGTTTCGACTGTGCGCCCGGTGCACGGAACGGGTGTTCGCCGGCTTACTTGCCGCGCAGCGTGTTGATCAGCGCGATCCCGAGCACGCCGCCCAGAGCCGCCGCGGCGAACGGACGCTCGCGGGCGAACTGGCGGACGTAATCGATCGCGGGACGCACCGCGTCCTTCGCCTCGCCATAGGCCTTCTGTGCCGTACCGCTCAGCTGGTCGGCCTTGCCCTCGGCGCGCAGGCCCTGATCGCCCGTCGCCTCGCCGAGGCCATCCTTGATCTTGCCGCCCAGGTTGGTCGCGGCGCCGGTCAGCGTATCCGTGTTCATCGCTCGTCTCCCTTGTTGCGATCCGAGGCAACGACGGCCGTCCCGCCGTTGCCGAGAGCCTCCGGGATGCAACGAGGCATCGCGCGGGGGGTCGGGGGCTGGAAACGCACCGGAAGCCTTGTGGTTGCCGCGCCTCGCCCCCCATGCGCGGCCGCATGCCGCGACGCGCGCGTCATGGCGATCGATGTCGTGCATCACGCCGCGGCCGCCCGATATCGAAGGACGCATCGGTGCGGCGATAGCCTGCGGCACGATCCGGGAAGCGCTTTTTGGCAGCGCGCGCCCGGCGTGCCGCCGGACGGCAGGAACCGGGGGAAAGCCGCGACTACCCACACCCTTGGGGACAAGCCGGCGCTTTCGCGGTCCAGCATGGACAAGCTAAGCTTGTCAGCACGCTAGGCCATGCTGCTTGGCGGCACCGCGCCTCCGCTGGCACCTGCCGGGGCATGATCAACGTCCTACCCTCCGCCCGGTCCGCGTCACGGCGCTTCCCGGTGCCGCGACTGCCGGTTGCCGCCCGCATCCTCATCGGCCTCGTCGCCGGCCTCGCCGCCGGCTATTTCGCTGGACCGGAAAACGCCGCCCTTCCGGCTTTCGGGACGATCGGCGGCCTGTGGCTCGATGCCTTGCGCATGCCCATCATCCCGCTGGTCTTCGCGCTGGTCCTCACCGGCCTCGGCGGCGGAACCGACGTTGACGGATCGACGCGCTCGGCCCGTCGCGCGATCGTCGCCTTTGCGGGTTTCCTGCTCGCGTCCGCCGTCTTCGGCGTCTCGTTCGGGGCGGCGATGTTCAGCGACTGGCAGGTCGCGGGCCTCAACGCCGTGCGTGGCGGCACCGAAAAGCTGCCGCCCCTGCCCCCGCTGGGCGACACGTTGCGCGCGCTCGTGCCGGTCAACCCGATCGGGTCGGCCGCGAGCGGTGCAATCGTACCCGTGGTGCTCTTCGCGCTGATATTCGCCGTCGCGCTACGCCACATCGATCGCCCGCGCGCCGCGGCGATCACCGAGCTGTTCAGGGGCGTCGCGGACACGCTGCTCGTGATCATCGGGTGGGTATTGTTGCTTGCGCCGATCGGCGTCTTCGCCCTCGCCTTCGACGTCGCGGCGCGGAGCGGGCTGGCGGTCGGCGCCTTGCTGGCCTGGTACGTGCTGGCGCGGATCATCGGCGGCATCGCGCTGGCCGCCGCCTTCGTCGCGCTGGTGGGGGTGTTCGGGCGGACGCCGCTGCGCGCGTTCCTGCGCGCCGCGCTCCCCGCGCAATCGGTCGCCTTCAGCACCCAATCGTCGCTGGCATCTCTGCCGGCGATGTTGCAAGCGTCGCGCACGCTCGGCCTGCCGGAGCGACAGGTCGGCACCGTGCTCCCGCTTGCGGTCGCGCTGTTCCGCATCAGCGCGCCGACCGCCATCAGCCTCGCCGTGCTGGCACTCGCGCATCTGAACGGCATCGATCTCGGTCTTCCCCAGATCATGCTCGTGGCGATACTGGCCGTGCTCAACAATCTGGTGATCGCTGGCCTGCCGAACCAGATCAGCTTCTTTGCGGCCTATGCGCCGGTCGCACTGGCGGTCGGCGTCCCTATCGACCTCCTGCCGCTGTTTCTGGCTGTCGACACGATCCCCGACATGTTCGCGACGAGCGCGAACGTCACCGCCGATCTCGCGCTCGCGACGTTGCTGACCGAGCGCAGCGCCGCCGCAGACGAGGACCTGGCGCCGTAGCGCGACGGCGTGCGCGGGCGCGGGCGGCGCAACCTTCGCGCGGCAGGCCGTCCGACACGCGTTTCGCCGGGTCGCCGGGCGGAAAGGGGATCACTCAGCTTGCAGGGGCCGTGGCATATCAAAATCCACGGCCACCGCGCGACGGAAAAAGAAGCTGGGAACGCAACCGCATTGCCGCCAGCGGAGCCTGTCAGGGCGGATATATGGCGGAGACGGAGGGATTCGAACCCTCGGTACGGTTTCCCGTACGACGCTTTAGCAAAGCGTTGGTTTCAGCCACTCACCCACGTCTCCGGCTGCGGCAGGATCGCGGCTATAGCGGCGGTCCGCCGGGGGATCAACCGGGCTCGTTGCGGCAACAGGACGCAAATTCGCCCCTAGCCGAGGCTTCGTTCATTGCCCCGCAAGCGCGCCGGTGGTTTACCGTGCGCGTGACGGGGTCTGACGAGGGGCAAATGACATGAAGCGCGTGATCGGCTTTTCTGCGCTGGCGGCGCTTCTTGCGAGCGGTGCCTCGGCCCAGGTGGCGACCATCGACCCCAATCGTGCGATCGACGGCGATCTCGCGACCAGCGCGCCGCCCGCCCGCCAGTCGGCCCGCCCGGTCCGCCCCTCCCCTGCGCCGGATACGGCGACTTCCGCGCAGCCGCAGCCCGGTTTCGACGATTCGGCGCCCGCCGCCCCCCCGCCGCCCGTCGATGCCGCGACCGCCCAGCAACAGGCGCGCGCCGAGGCGACACAGCGTGCGGATACGACATACGAACGCGAAGACCTGCTGGCGGCCGGCGAGGGCGTGTTCGGCAAGGGCGCCGCGGGCCTGGCCGGCATCCTCGAGAAGGTCCTCAAGGAACAGGGGCGACCCAACGCCTATATCGCGGGGCGCGAGGCGGCCGGGGCCTTCGTCGTCGGCCTTCGCTACGGCTCGGGGATCATGTCGCATAAGGTGGAAGGGCAGATGCCCGTCTACTGGACGGGGCCGTCCGTCGGGTTCGACGTCGGCGGCGACGCCAACAAGGTCTTCGTGCTCGTCTACAACCTTTACGACAGCGAGGAGCTGTTCCACCGCTTTCCCGCCGCGGAAGGTCGACTGTATCTCGTCGGCGGATTCGCCGCGACCTATCTGCGGCGCGGCAACGTTGTGCTCATCCCGATCCGGCTGGGGGTCGGCTATCGCGCCGGCGTCAACGTCGGCTACATGAAATTCACGCACAAGGCGAAATGGCTGCCCTTTTAGGGGCAATCACGTGAGCGGAGGCGGCGCCGGCCCGATTGAGCCTCGCTGGATCGGCCCCTAGAATCTGATCCACACGCCCGGAAGCGGCACCGCCTCGATCCAGCCTTGCTGGATCGCCCACTAAGCGGCAGCCGAAAGGGTCATGCCTCCAACCGCCAGGCCAAAGTGCGCCCCGCCAGGAACGGCACGACCGCCGTCTCGCCCGCGCCGGTCATCGCCGGAACCTCGACGGGCGTGCGGATCAGCGTCACGCTGCCCTCGTTGAGCGGCAGGCCGTAGAAGCGGGCGCCATGCTCCGCGGCGAACCCTTCGAACCGGTCCAGCGCCCCTTCCTCGTCGAACACCTGCAGATAGGCCTCGAGCGCGAAGGGCGCATTGTAGATGCCCGCGCAGCCGCACCCCGATTCCTTCGCGCTGACGACGTGCGGTGCGCTGTCGGTCCCCAGAAAAAACCGCGGACTGCCCGACACCGCCGCCTTGCGCACCGCCAGCCGATGCGCCTCGCGCTTGGCGACCGGCAGGCAATAGGCATGCGGACGCAGACCGCCTTCGAAGATCGCGTTGCGGTTGATGATCAGATGCTGGGGCGTGATCGTCGCGGCGATCGGGTGATCCGCCTGCGCGACGAACGCGGCCGCCTCCGCCGTGGTGATATGCTCCATCACGATCTTCAGCGCGGGATAGGCGCGGATCAGCGGCGTCAGCACGCGCTCCAGGAACACCGCCTCCCGGTCGAAGATGTCAATCGCCGGGTCCGTGACCTCGCCATGGATGAGCAGCGGCATGCCGATGCGCTGCATCGTTTCGAGCACCGGCCCAAGCGCCAGCACGTTGGTCACGCCATGTGCGGAGTTGGTGGTGGCGTGCGCGGGATAGAGCTTGCACGCGGCGAAGACACCCGTCTCATAGCCGCGGCGGATCTCCGCCGGATCGCTGTGATCGGTCAGATAACAGGTCATCAGCGGCACGAACCCGCTGTCGGGCCCGACGGCCTCCAGGATCCGCGCGCGATAGGCTTCCGCCGCGGCGACGTCGGTCACCGGTGGGGTCAGATTGGGCATGACGATGGCACGGCCGAACTGGCGCGCGGTCGCACCGGCCACGGCCTTCAGCATCGCGCCATCGCGCAGGTGGACGTGCCAGTCGTCGGGGCGGCGGATGGTCAGGCGGTCGGTCATGCCGGCGTCCTAATCCCGCCGGGCAAAATGCGCCAGCCGAACGCCGCGGCGCCCGGTGTGGCATGATCCGATGACGTGGGAGGGTCCCCGCGCTCCGGCACCACGCGGCTTTCAGGCGGCCCCCTCCCTCCCTATGTGATGCGGATGAACGCCACGATGCTCGCCGACCGTTCGCTGCTGCGCCTCTCGGGCGACGGCGTGCGCGACTTCCTGCAGGGACTCGTCACCAACGACCTAAACCTGTTGGCGCCCGAGGCGCCGCTCTGGGCAGGGCTGCTGACGCCGCAGGGCAAGGCCTTGTTCGACTTCATCCTCTGGGACGACGGTGACGCGGTCCTCGTCGACGTAGAGGCGGAACAGCGTGATCCGCTGGCGCGTCGCCTTGCCATGTATCGCCTGCGTCGCGCCATCGCGATCGAGGCCGTCGAGGACCGGCGCGTCCATTGGTCTCCGTCCGATGGCCCCGGCCCGGCCGATCCGCGCCTGCCAGCGCTCGGCCGCCGCTGGATCGCGCCGGCGTCGGCGGTCGCCGACGGCTGGCATACCCATCGCCTGTCGCTCGGCGTCACCGAGGGCGTTGCCGAACTCGGCAGCGGGGAAACCTTGTGGCTGGAATGCAATGCGGGCGAACTGCATGGCGTCAGCTTCACCAAGGGGTGCTACGTCGGGCAGGAAAACACCGCGCGCATGCATCACCGGAGCAAGGTCAACCGCCGGCTCGTCGTGGCGCCGCTCGGCGAACCCGGCGAGCGCACGCGCACGACCTATCCCGATCGCGGCGTGATGGTCGAACATCGCCGGGTCGACGCCCTCGGCGACGCACTCGTCCCGTCCTGGCTGGAAGGCGCGCTGCGCGAGGCTTAGTATGTGATCCAGCAAGGCTGGATTGGCGCGGTACCGGCCCTCGCCCCCACCCGTCCACCTACTTAGCGTATCCTGGATGGGCAGCCGGGTGGCGGATAGGGCCGGCACCGCTTCCACGCACGTGGATCAGACTGTAGCAGAGCGACGCGGTCGTATAGAGCCGGAACGGCCGTATCAATCCTGGACGAGGAACCGAGCTCAGCGCCCGACGGCGGAATAGGTGAAGCCGAGGGCTTCGACGTCGTCGCGGCGATAGATGTTGCGCAGGTCGACGAGGACGGGGGCGGCCATGGTCTGCTTGAGGCGGGCAAGGTCGAGCGCGCGGAAGGCGTCCCATTCGGTGACGATGACCACCGCGTCGGCGCCCTGCGCGGCTTCATAGGCGTCGCTGCAATAGGCAAGGTCGGGCATCATCCGCTTCGCCGCGTCCATGCCCTCGGGATCATAGGCGCGCACCGTCACCCCGGCATCGCCGAGCGCCTGCGCGATCGCGATCGCGGGAGCATCGCGCATGTCGTCGGTATTGGGCTTGAAGGTCAGGCCGAGCAGCGCCACCGTCTTGCCCTTGGCCTCGCCATGGCCCCGCTCGCCGAGCGCGGCGAGCACCTTGCGGCCCATCGCGCGCTTGCGGCTGTCGTTCACCTTGACCACCGCCTCGACGATATGGACCGGGCTCTCGAAATCCTCGGCGGTCTTGAGCAGCGCCAGCGTGTCCTTGGGGAAGCACGAGCCGCCATAGCCCGGCCCGGCGTGCAGGAACTTCTTGCCGATGCGGTTGTCCAGCCCGATGCCGCGGCTGACGTCCTGCACGTTCGCCCCCACCGCCTCGCACAGGTCGGCGATCTCGTTGATGAAGGTGATCTTGGTCGCCAGAAAGGCGTTGGCGGCATATTTGATCAGCTCGCTCGTGCGCCGGCCGGTGAACAGGATCGGGCTCTCGTTGAGGTACAGCGGGCGGTAGACGCCCTGCATCACCTTGCGCGCGCCCTCGTCGTCGGTGCCGATGACGATGCGGTCGGGCCGCTTGAAGTCGCCGATCGCGGCGCCCTCGCGCAGGAACTCGGGGTTGGAGACGACCTGGACGGCGACGTCCGGGCGCTTCTCGCGCAGGATCGCCTCGACCTTGTCGCCCGTGCCGACCGGCACCGTCGACTTGGTCACCACCACCGTCGGCCCCGTCACCGCCGCGGCGATCTCCTCCGTCGCCCCGAAGACATAGGACAGATCGGCATGCCCGTCGCCACGCCGCGACGGCGTGCCCACCGCGATGAAGATCGCATCCGCCCCCGCAACCGATGCCGACAGGTCCGTCGTGAAGCTCAGACGACCCGCCGCCACGTTCTTCGCGACCAGCGCCTCCAGACCCGGCTCGTAGATCGGCATCCGACCCGCCTTCAGCGCCGCGATCTTCCCCTCGTCCTTGTCGACGCAGGTCACCTCATGCCCGAAATCCGAAAAACACGCCCCCGATACCAGACCCACATAGCCCGAACCGATCATCGTAATGCGCATGTGTCATCCATCGCTGGAGAGGCAGGGCCGCAGGCCGGCCGCAGAGGATCCGTCGGCCTCTAGGGGGCAAAGTCCGGTGCGGCAATGCCACGCGACTTGTGCGCGGTCAGCCGCCCAGCCCGGCGCCGGCGTGTGTTGGCGAAAGCACAAAGAAAAAGGGAGGCCGGCGATGCCGACCTCCCCAATTCTTCGATACCGTACGGTTCGGTACGAGGCTTATTGCCCCGCGCCCGGACCGTAGGTGATCTCGACGCGACGGTTCTGGACCTCGCGGACGCCGTCCGCGGTCTGAACGCGCAGGCGGGTTTCGCCGTACGCCTGGGTCGACACGACACCGTCCGGGATCGCATGCGACGTCAGGTACGCCTTTACCGCGTCGGCACGGCGCTGCGACAGACCGACGTTGTACTGGGCCGAGCCCGAGGTGTCGGTGAAGCCGGCGACCATGACCTGCGCATTGCCGCAGCTCTGATACTGCGTCACGGCGTTGTCGAGGATCGACGCTGCTTCCGGCGTGATGTCCGACTTGTCCCACTCGAAGAACACGATGAACGGTCCCGGCGAGCAGACCGCAGGCTCCGCGACCGGCGGCGGCGGCGGGGGAGGCGGGGGAGGCGGCGGCGGCGGCGGCGGCGGCGGCGGCGGCGGGGTCGGCGAGCCGAAGTTGTAGGTCACGCCGCCCAGGATGCTGTGCGAACGATAGCGACCGTCGAACGTACGGTTCGAAACGTCGACCAGCTTGACGTTGTCGGCGTTGAAGAAGCGATACTTCAGCGTCGCGTCGATGTGGTCGGTCAGCGGCGCACGGATGCCGGCGAGGCCCTGCCACGCGAACACGGTGTCCGAGTCGTCGAGGAAGTTGCCGCGGGTGTTCAGGCCGTACTTGGCCTTGACGCGCGCGACACCGACACCGCCGCCGACGAAGCCCTGGATGCCGTCGTCGGCACCGAAGTCGAGCAGGCCGTTCAGCATGAAGCTGAGCGCCGAGGTCGAACCACCGGCATAGTCGTACTGGCCGGCGGCCGAGTTGCCCAGGCCAGCCGCGGTGTAGGTCGGCGTGGTCAGGGTCGAGCGGTAGCTGTCGACGGTGGCACGGCGATAGCCGACCTCGGTCTCGACGCGGAAGCCGCCGAAGTCATAGCCGACGACGCCATCGACGTCATAGCCATAGTTGTGGTTGACGGTACCCGCCTTGGCAGTCGCACCGATGTCATAGTCGATATCTTCGACAATCATCGCGCCGCCTTCGATGCCGACGTACCACGACTTGTCGCGGGCGAGGGCAGGAGAGGCGAGAGCGGTGGATGCCAATGCCAGAACGGCAGCAAGCTTCCGCATAGAAGTCCCCTTTCTTGAGTGTCACTACGGACAGCGCAAACTCACTATCTGGAGCTTGGTTTCCGCGCAAGCGCACAAAAGGATCGGGCTGTTGCCGAAAAGCCACATGGTCATGCCGCGATCAGGCCATGGCGGCGCAACGCGGCGAGTATCCCGGCGATCGCGCCCCGGGCCTCGGCATCCGCGATCGCGCCGCCCGCGGGGTCCGCGATGGCCGCGCCACGGGGACCGACCACGGGCAGGCCCTCGATCATCAGCCGCGCGCCCGAAACGTCACCATCATGCCACATACCCCCATGGTAAGTAATTGTTCTAGAGGCGAAACTATTCCAGACGGCCATGCCCTCCCGGGGCTCTACGAAGCGCCAGCCCGCGGTCGTCCATCCTGCGATCGCGCCCGCCCTGCCAAGCCAGGCGCCGGTCGGCGCCGGGCCCACGATCCAGCAATCGCCCGGCCGGGGATCGGCGGGCGGCGCGTCGACGCCCAGGCCGATCACCGCCGCGCCGAGCGCCAAATCAATCGTGACCAACGCTTCGTTATGCGTGATTTCTTTGCCCGCCTGACCGGCCGCGAGCAGCGGCAGCGCGAATCGGTCCGTTGTGAAGTCATTCATTCGACGTGCCTTTCCATCTCAAGGCGGGCCGGCGCCGAGGTCGCCAGCGTTCCGCATTGCACCACGCTGACGCGCCCCCCGGGCCCGGGCAGCGCATCCGCGTCGATCCGCAGCCGCGGTTCGGCGGTCGCGATCGTGCGATCGGCACCGTCGCCGCGCAGCGGATCGGACAGCGTGACGCGATAGGCCTCCCGTTCCTCGCCAAGCGGCGCATCCAGATCGTCGGCCCAGGTCCATCCCGAGCGGCTCCGCCGCGTCCAGCGCAGCGTCGCGCCATCGGCATCGCGCTCCAGCGCGAGGTGGACGGGCGGCGGCGGCGCCACCGACCGGCCGTCCAGCCGCACCGCGGCGGTCGCCGGCGCGTCGCCGTCGCCGACGCCGCTCGCCATCACCCGGACCGTCCGGCCGACCGCGTCCGCCGGCAGCGCCAGCACCGTCGTTGCCGCCGCCTCGATCAGGACGAAGGCGGCGCCCTCCCCCTGCGTTCCGATCGCCGCCTCCGTGCCGCGCAGCCCGCGCCGGAGCAGCTCCAGCCGCCAACGGCCGGGCGCGATCCGTGTCGCGGTGCCGAACTGCAGCAGCTCGTCGCCGACCAGCGCCAGGTTGGCGCCGCGCGCCCAACCGGCCACGTCCGCATCGGCCAGCGCCGCGCGATCGTCCGGGAACCGGACCTCCATCCGGCTGGCGCGGTCGATCAGGCCCGGCGCCGCGCAAACCGGCGGTTGGGCGACGACGCCGAGCAGCGCGGGCGCCGCCGTCGCGCCGATCGCGATCCAGCTCGCGCCATCATCGAGGCTGTAGAACAGGCTCGCCTGCCGCCACCCCGGCCCGGTGCCCGCCGCGAAGATCGACACGCGCGGCGCGGGCGCCGGCACGTCGTCGAGCCCGGGAAGCTCAACCACCGACAGCATCGTCCGGCCGATCGTCAGGTCGGGTGCCGCCAGCACCCTGCCGCTGCTCGCCGCAGCGGGGTGCGGCAGGTCGGCGGGGGGCTCCAGCGTGAGTGTCGGCGCCATCGCCTCGATGCGCACCCGCACGACGCGCCACGGCACCGAGTCGAGCGTGACGCATTGCCCCGGTACGACGCCGATCGCGTCGAGCCCGGCGGCGATGTCCCGTCGCGTCCGCGCCGCCTCCGCGCGCGCCAGCATCGCCGCGGCGATACCCTTGGCACCGGGCGCGTCGATCACTGCCGGCAGATCGATCCGGTCGCCGCGCGCACCCGGTCCGCCGCGACGGACGCGCTGCACGCCGATCTGATAGTCCCGCGCCGGATCGTGGTGCGCGACCGCGATCTCGCGCGGCACGCCGTCGGCGGCGGCGACGCTGCGTCGCCCGGTGCCGACGGGCCGTCCCGCCGCGAAACCCGCGTCGGTCAGCACGGATGCGTCCACCCGCTCGCCGCGGACCAGCCGCCCGCCATCGGTCCGCCACCAGCCGCCGTCGATCGCGGTCAGCGTCTCCAGCGTGCCCCGCACGCTGCCGCTTGCGGCGAAACCGCCCAGCATCACGCCGCCGTCAGCCGCCACCTGCGGGCACAGCGCCGCAGCGATCGCGCCACTGGCCATCGGTCCGTCATCCGCCTCCACCTCGAAGGTCAGCGAGGGAATGCGATTGCCGAACCGCTCCAGCGGCAGCCGCTCGAACACCGCATAGGCGATCCCGCGATAGGCGGGCGTCGCGTCTTCCGCCGAGGCAATCAGCGGATCGACCGGCTGGTCCTCCCCGCCGCGATGGAGGCGAAAGCCGGTCGTCAGCTTCCAGTCGCCCGCCGCGCCGCGGATCAATTGCCCCTCGGCCCAGATCCGCCCCACCGACCGGATCGGCCGTCCCGACAGCGCGACCGCGAACGAGGCCGCGTAGCTGTAGCGGTTCGTCCCGCCGCCGCCCTTGCCGCCCCCCGCGCGTTCACTGGTCTCGATCAGGTCGGTCGCCCAGATCACCGTGCCCGCGACCCGGATGCGCCCGAACAGCTTCGGGATCGTCGTGCCATAGCTCGACGTCTGGACAGCCAGTTCGGAAAGGCGGGGGCCGTCGCGCGCGGGTGCGCGGAACAGCCTCTGGTCCACGCCCTGGCCCAGCAGCGAGCCGATCGCGCCGCCGACCGGCCCGCCCAGTGCCGTCCCCACCGCGGTCAGTATCAAGGTCGCCATCGTCACCCTCCCCGCGCCGTCGTGCCGGCACCCGCCATGCCCCCAGCATCGGCCAGTCCGCCGCGCCCCGCCGCTCGACGACCCGCCCCAATCCGGCGTCCGCATGGACGATGCCGCCCGCCGTCCGCACGGCGAAATGCAATTGCCCCGGCCCGGCCACGAAGAGCAGTATGTCGCCGGGGCCCGCGACCGCCGTACGTTCCAGCACCGCGTCGAGCCGGGCCACCACGGTCGCCGCGACGCCGCCGCGCAGCGCATATCCCGTCGGCACGCCGCCATCCCATCCGTCCGCGCGCAGCGCGGCGACCGCCACGCCCAGGCAGTCCGCGCCGGCACCATCGCGTCCGTGGAGGCGGAAGCGCGTGCCGATCAGCGCCCGCGCGGCGGCCGCCCCCGCCTCACCCACCGGGGTAACGCGTCAGCAGGTCGATACCCGGCAGATGCGGCTCGCCCCGGAAGTTCGCCGCATTGCCGAACCGGCCTGCGCAGGTGGCGAGGCTCTTGTCGCATCCCTCGGCCAGTTCGACGAGCGCACCGGGCGCGACGGCAAAGGCGGGCGGCTGCGCCAGTGCGACCGTCCGCCCGTCCGACGCGGCGATCGCCTGGTCGAGCCCGGCATTGGCACCGCCGAACCAGCGCAGCCGCCCATCGGCATAGGCGCCGCCCGACGGTTCGTCGGCATCGACCGTGATCATCCGCCCGGCCGCCGCGACGACACGAACGAACCGCCGCCGGCCCGCCATCGCGACGCGGCAGCGCGCATCGCCCAGCTCGGCACGGCATTCCGGCGACGTCTCCTCTGCCACCGGCCGCGCCAGCGCCGCCGTCACCCCCGCCAGTTCCGCCGTGAACCCGCCCTGCGCCAGCTCGACCGCGCCGATCGTCCCCTCGCCCAGCTCCGCGACGACCGTACCGTCCGACCAGTCGACCGCGAACACCCGCACCCGCGCCCCGTCCCAGCGTCCCGCGATCAGGTCCGTCTCTCCGATCGCACCGCTCGTCAGCGCGCCCGCGACGTCCATCGTGTCCGGCTCGAGTCCGGCCGCCCGCACGACCGCGGACGGCGTCATCCCGGGCGAGGCCCGGTGGATCAGACCGTCGATGGTCAGGTCGCGGTCGTGCGCGGTCAGGCCGATCGCCACCCCGTCGCGTCGCTCGACCCGCCAGCACAGGGCGATCGTGCGCAGATCCCCGCTCATGGCCGCACCTCGATCAGCGGCACCGACGGCGCCTCGCCGGCCAGGAAGGTCGCGCGATTGACGGTCAGCCGGTCCTCCGCGAACCGCACCACCACGTCGAAGGTGAAGCTCGCCGTCACCGCCGCGCCCGCCGCCGGCGCGGCGTCCAGCGTCACCACGCCGTCGCCGTCCACCGAAAAGCCTTGCGTGGGCTGGCCGGCGACCGCGATGCTGACGCTGCCCGCGACCGGGCGCACGATGCGCCGCGTCGCCTCGCCATAATGCCGCACCAGCGGGAAGCGTCGCGTCACGCCGTCGCCGGTGCCGATCGCCTCGTCGACGCCGCGACTGTCGAAGGGGTCGCGCAGGCGGAACGCCCGCGCCGGCCCCATCCGGGCGCGAAAGAAGGCGAGCAGGATCGCGACATCCGCCTCGGCGCGGAGGCCGGGGCCGATATCGTAATGCGTCCGCGCCTCCGCCCAGCGGGCATTGCGCTGTTCCGCACCGCCGGCCGCCGTCAGGATATCCGTCGAGAAGGTCGGCGAGACCTGTGCCTCGCGGCCCAGCGCGATCGGGAACAGCACGTCGTCATAGGCCTGCATCGCATCCTCCCCGCCGCCATCCGCATCGTCGAAGCGTATGAAGCCGTCGCGCACCACCTGCGGCAGTGCCCACAGCACCACCGAGGCGACGCCACGCGCCCTTGCCGCCGCGGCCGCCGCCTCGATCATTGTCCATTGATCGGCTTTCGCGGCATCGAGCACGAACCCGGACAGGTAATGCTGCCGCGTGGGCGGATAGCGCAGCCGTGCCTCCGCCGCCGCGACGCCGCGCGCCGTGGCGACGCTGTCGCCCGCCGTGACCCAGTCGTAATCCTCCAGCTGCAGCACGTCGAACGCCGGATAGGCCCAGCCGACCGGCATGTTGGCCCGTTTCGCCTCCGGCGCCGCGGTGTCGAGCACCGTCGGCAGGAACGTGAGGAGGTGCGTGACGCAGCCCGGCGCGACCGCTCTGGCCGCGGCGCACAGGGCCGCGGTCGATGCGGCCAGGCATGCCCCCGCACGATCCAGCGTCGCGCGCTGGTCCGTGCTCAACGGTGCGCGCAGCGTGGGGATCGCCGCCGGTGCGAACGCCGCCGCCGCCGCCGCATCGTAAAGGCATGGCCGCCCGTCGGCCATCGTCCACCACCACGGCTCGCCGACCTGGAATTTCGCCGCCAGGCCGGCTGCGACCGCCAGTCCCATGAATGCCGCCGCGACCTGTCGCAGATAGGCCATCGCACCCGCATGGGCGGGGCTGAGCAACGTCGACGGCGGCGTCCAGCCGGTCAGCGCCGGACTGCCGTCGGCGGCGCGCTGCTTCCAGTCGTTCCAGCAATGCGCGTCGAACAGCTCGTAGCTCATCGACCAGATGATGTCATAGCCCAGCGCCTGCGCGCGTGCCGCGAAATCGCGATGCCAGGCGGCGCAGGCGGTGTTGAGCGCACCGCCGGACAGGCTGACGTAATAGCCGCCGTACAGCGCCTCGAGCCGGAAATAGTGGCTCATCCCGACATAATGCGTGATCGCGCCGCGATAGCCGAGATGCAGCGCGTTGCGGAGCAGCCGCGCCGGCGTCAGATTGTAGCAGTCGTCATAGCCGCTGGCGATCTGGAAGGCCTGTTCCGGCAACACCGCGTCGCCGATCGCCAGCACCGATCCCGGCCCCTCGCACCCGATGTCGGTCAGCTCGACCCAGGCCTCCTGCGCCACCGGAAGCGGTCCGTCGACACCGTCGTACCCGGGCGGCACCAGCGACACGAACATGCGATCCACGTCGCCCGCCCACACCGGATCCGCTTCGCCCGGCAACAGGAACCCGCCCGCGACACGCGCGAAATCGATGGTGACCCGCGCATCCTCGGGCGTGCCGGTCGCGTAATTCCACAGCCGAACGTACCAGGATCGCGGCTGCCCCAGGCTGTCGCGCCCCTCGATCGTCAGCACCGGGCCGTTGACCGCGTCGAGCGCGCGCACCCCCTCCGAGCGCCAGCGGAAGTTCAGGCGGCAGTCGCGGAAATCGCGCGCGGTCGCATAGCGCAGCAGCGGATGGTCCCAGCGATCCTCCGCCTCCCAGATCAGCCCGGCGAGATCGTCGCGCTTGTAGAAGACCGCATCGACGCGCAGCGCGTCCGACGCGGTCGTCGTCACCGCCGCCATCATCGGGCGCGGAAAGTTGACCGTCCAGAAACGCGGGTCGAACCGCGTCACCACGCCTTCGACCTGCCCGGCCCGCGCGCGGCACAACCGATGTCCCATGGCGCGTGTCTCCCTGTCATTGCGATCGCACGGAAAAGGCGGCGATCGCCCTTTCGCCCGGGACAGGCCGGATGGCGGAGGCTGCCGCACTGTCGCTCAGCGGAACCCACGGGGCAAAGTCCCGCCAGCCGGCCGGGCGTGACGCCTCACCCGTCCAGCGCGGCCTTGACCGCGCGCGCCACCTGCCGGCTCGATTGTTGCAAAGCCGCCGGCGCCGCGCCGGGCTCCGCGCGCACGGTGATGGCGACTCGTATGTCGCGTGCCGCGGCCGGCGGCGACGGTTCCACCCGTCCGGCGCTGGTCGGCACGAACAGTTCGGGACCACGCTCGCCGACCATATAGGCTTGTCCCGGCGACACCGGACCACCCGTCGCCCGCCCGGCAAGGCCGAGCAGGCTCACCAACGCCCCGCCCAGCGTCTGCGCCTGGCCGCCCGTCGCCGCGCCCACGCCCGCCCCGATCGCCGCACGCGCGATCTCGCCGAGCGCGGCCAGCGCCACGCTCTTCAACTGGTCGAAGCCGAATGCGCCCTGTTTGGCCGCGCGCAGCAGCGCGGTCTCGATCGATCGCCCCGCCCGCATCGCACCCAGGCCCAGCGTGCCCTCCAGCGTGCCGCGCATCGCCTCGACCTCGCGCGCGAACGCGCCCGTATCCAGCCGCACCCGCGCCGCCATCGTCTCCAGGTCATCCATCGGGATGCTCCTTCCGCAACCGCGCGATCAGCGCCGCATCGGCGGGCGGCACCGTTGCCCCTTGGGGCGCAGCGACGCCGGCGACCACGGCGGCGATCTCCGCCGGCGTGGCCTGCCAGAAGGCGTCGGGGCTCCACCCCAGCCCCGCGCCGACGATCCCCGCCAGCCGCGCCGCCCCCTCCCCGAACGTCGACATTTCAGCGCCCCGCCAGGATCTGGCTCAGCAGCACGCGCAACACCGGTGCCAGCTTTGCCAGCCCCATCGCCGCCAGCGCCTCGCCCAGCACCTCGCGCGTCACCCCCTCCGGCACCTCGCGCAGGCAATGCCAGAACAGCGCCACCGTCTCGGTGAGCGACAGTCTGCCCGCGACGGCGCGTTCGACCAGCGCGAAGAGCGGCCCCAGCTCGCCCTCCGCCGCGACCAGCGCCTGGAAGCTGGGGCGCAGTACCAGGTCCGTGCCGTTGACCCGCACGGCCGCCTCGCCGCGCAGCGGATTGGCCGGCGCCGTCATGCCGCCACCACCGAGCCGGCGCTCTCGAGGCTTAGCGTGTACGAGCGTTCGCCGTTGAAATCGCCCGCATAGTCCAGGCGCGTGACGAGGAAGCGGCCGGTCAGGCTATCGCCCCCCTCGAAGCTCAGCCGATAATCGTCGGTCGTGCCCGCGAGCGCATTGCCCTTGATCCTCGCTTCCGCCGCCGATCCGGTGAAGACGCCCGCGCCCGACACGCTGACGCTGCGCACGCCGGCGCCGGACAGCAATTGCCGCCAGCCGCCCGAATCCTTGGTGGTCACCACCACCGTCTCGCCGTTGATGCTGAGCTGCGTCGTACGCAGTCCCGCCACCGTCGCGAAGACGGGGTTCGCCCCGCCGTCGCCGACCTTGAGCAGAAACGCGCTGCCCCGTTCCACTGCCATATCCCGTCTCCCTTCGTTGTGATGCGGTGCGCGCCCGTCACCCGTTCGCCCGGTACAGGCGCACCGCGAATTCGGTCATGCCGGTCCAGCGCCGCCCCTTGCCCACGATCCGGCTGCGCGAGAGCGCGACGCTCGCCAGCCGCCAGCCGCCCGCGCCGAGGTCCGTCGGCATCGCGTCGACCGCCGCTTCCACCCCCGCCAGCAGACGGCGCAGCCGGTCGGGTGCCTCCCCCTCGTCCTCCGCCGCGATGACGATCGTGCCGCCGCGCCCGCTCAGGGCCGCCGCGTCGATTGCCGCCAGCACCGGCTCGCCGACCACCGCAAAGGGCAGCGCGGCGCGCACCGGCGGCGCATCGAACACGCGGAGCGGCGCGAGTTGGCGGAGCATGGCCGCGCGCAGCGCCTCGCCCGCGCCGTTCACAGCCGCACCTGACGATAGGGCCGCAGCAGCGCGGCGACCGCCGCGGGCGGCTGCGCGTCCGCCTCGCGATGCTCGAACAGATGCGCCGCGATCAGCGTGACGCCCGTCGCGACGGGACCGGGCAGGTCGCCCCAATCGCCCAGCCCCGCGACATAGCTGATCGCCACCCGCCCCGCCGCGCCGGGCGCCAGCACGCGCACCCAGCCGACGCCGCCGCTGTCGATGTCATAGCCATAGGCCTCGACCGGCAGCACGAACGGCGCGCCCTCCGCCGGCAGGCCGACGGCGCCGGTGATCCCGGCGACCGGCGCCCGCGCCAGCCGCTGCCAGCCGGTGCCTGCGCCGATCACCGCTTGGTGCGTGCGCCGGATCCAGGTCCGTCCGCAAAAGTCCTCCGCCACGCCGAGCGCGCAGTCGGCGCATCGCGCCATCACCGCATCCGCCTCGACGCGCAGATATGCGCCCGCCGCCGCCGCCGCATCCGCGACCGCCGCGGCGGGAAATGCCCCCTCCGCCATTCGCGCCTCCCGCCTTCATCGATCCGCCCGTGCGCGGGAGCGGCGCCCGCCCGGAGCCGCCCCCCCCCCCTTCGGGCGGCCCCCGCCCGGACCCACCCCCTCGCCCGTCGGCCTCACGCCGCCGCGAACTTCATCAGCTTGATCGCCTCGCTGTCGGCGACGCACCCGCCGATGCGCCGCGTCGCGTAGAAGCTGACGAACGGCTTGTTGGTATAGGGATCGCGCAGGATCGCGGTCTCGCTGCGCTCGGCGATCAGATAGCCGGCCCGGAAATTGCCGAACGCGATCGACAGGCTGTTCGGCGCGATGTCGGGCATGTCCTCCGCCTCGACGACCGGATAGCCGAGCAATGTCGCCGGCTGCCCGCCTGCCAGGCTCGGCTGCCACAGGGGAACGCCGTCGCCGCTCTTGAGCTTGCGGATCCGGGCCAGCGTCGCCGCATTCATGACGAAGCACGCGCCCTGCCGGTACGGCGCGCGCAGGCTCTGGACTAGATCGACCAGCCGCTCGTCGGCGCCCGCACCGAAATCGCCAGCGCTGCCCGTCGCCAGATATTGCAGCGTCCCCAGCGGCCGCGCGCCGTCCTTCGCCGCCGCCGTCGGCGCCTGCAGGAACCCCTTGGGACGGTTGACGCCGCTGCCGTTGACGAAGGCCGCGCCCTCCGCCCTGGCGAATTCCTGACCGATCTCGCCCGCCAGCCATTGCTCGACGTCGAACGCCGCGTCGTCCAGCATCGCCTGGCTCGCGCTGGGATTGGCGTAGAGCTCGCCCATCGGCGGCACGAGTTCGGCGAAGACGGGCGTGGCCGTCTCGGGCCGCGCCGCGGTCTCCGCCGCCCAGCCGGACGGGGTCCCGCCGGTGGTGATCAGCTTGCGATAGCCCGCCGACCCGACCTGCACCACCTGCGCGATGCCGCGGATCGGCGAGATGGTCTTCATCACCGACGCGATCTGCGCGTCGATCTCGCGCGGCACCGCATAGCCGCCGGCGTCGCCGCTGACGCCGGTGAACGCCTTCATCTCCAGCGTCGCGCCGCTCCGCACGAAGCCCGCGAACGCCCCGGTTTCTTCCGCCCGCGCGCCGTCCAGCGCCGGCCTCTCGACCACGTCCATGCCTTTTCTCCCTCGTTGAAACCCGCCGCTCAGCCGAGCCGGTCGATCCGTGCCAGCGGCTGCATCGGCACCGCCACCAGGCTCACTTCGGCCAGTGCGACGCGCAGCAGTTCGCGCCGCGCGCGCTGGCACACCGCGAGCGGCCGATAGCCGACCGACAGGCCCGCCAGCGCGCCGCAGCGCACCAGCCGCGCCACCGCCGCATCGTCGATCGTCCCGGTGACGCGCAGGCCGTGCGCATCCTCCCCGATCGCATCGATCCGCCCCACCGGCGTGCCGCGATGGTCGCGCAGCAGCGGCACCATGTGCGCCCCGGCAAAGGCGCCGGCCCGCATCACGTCGCCGGCACGGTCGACGCGGTCGAACACGGCGGCATAGCCCGCGAAGCTCAGCGCAGCCACGCGCCGAACCCCAGCTTGATCGCCAGTCCCGTCAGCAACAGCGCCGCGCACCAGCCCGCCGCCGCCTTCCACGCGGAGGTCTTGGCCGCCCGCCATGCGCCGATTAGCTGGCGCAGTTCGGCAAGGTCGCCATGCGCCGCCTCGTCCGCCAGCCCCAGCCGCGTCAGCGCCCGCGTCGCCCCCAGTTCGCCCGCCTCCTCGACGATCGCGCGCAGCGTGGTCACGTCCGCGCCCTCGCGCGCGCCCTGCGCCAGCAGCTGCGTCAGCACGTCACCGCTCATCGCCGCGCCTCCCCGATCCCGAGCATCGCCCGCTTCTCTTCCAGCGTCAGGAAATCCGCGGCGGTCACGGAAGCCCATAATTGCGCGCGCTCCTCCGCCAGCGCCGGCACATGGTCGAGGTCGACCGCCAGCGCCGCCCCCTCGAACCAGCCCGCCAGCCCCTGCGCCAGGCCCCGCAACAGCGTGTCGGCGAGCGGCAGCACCGTCAGGCGCCAGAGGGCCCGGTTCGCCTCGCGATAATTCGCATAGGTCGCATCGCCGGGCAGGCCGAGCAGCATCGGCGGCACCCCGAAGGCGAGCGCGATCTCGCGCGCCGCCGTCGCCTTCAGCCCGACGAAATCCATGTCGGCGGGCGACAGCGACAGCGCCTGCCATTTCAGCCCGCCTTCCAGCAGCATCGGCCGCCCGGCATTGCCCGTCCCCGCGAATCCCGCCTCCATCTCCGCCTTCAGCCGGTCGAACTGGTCCGCCGACAGCGCCGATCCGTCGCCGGGATCGTAGACCAGCGCCCCGGACGGCCGGGCGGCGTTGTCGAGCAGTGCCTTGTTCCACCGCGCCGCCGCATTGTGGATCGCGATCCCCGGCGCGGCGACGCCCAGGCACCCCATGCCGTAATGATCGTCGAGCGGATTGAAGCTGCGGACGTGGATCACGTCCGGCCGTGGCCCCTCGGCCGTCAGCCGCGCCACCCGCTCGCCCACGCGATAGCGATAGGCGGCGGGCCAGCCCCCGGCGTCGACCTCGACCGACACGCGCTCGGGCCGCAGCGCATAAAGCGCGACCGCGCCGCCATCCGGATCGCGCAGCACCTGCACATAGGCGTTGCCGTGCAGCAGCAGCTGCGCCGCCGCCGTCTCGAGCAGCGCCTGTCCACCGTCACGCGCGGCGACCATGGCGGCGAGCGCGGGCGCCGACGCGACCAGCGGCGCGCCGCCCACGGCCTCGGCGATCAGCTTCACCGCGCGCTGCGCGATCGGATTGCCGGCAAAGCCCTCGCGCAATTGCGCCTCATAGGACCGGGGCCACGTCCCCGCCTCCATCGGTCCCGCGCCACGCGCCAGCGCCGGGCGCGCGCCGTCGCGCGTCCGTTTTCCGAACAACCGCATCCCATCTCTCCTGGCTCTCGGCCTTCCGGCCGGCGGGCGGACGATCAAAGTCGCGCCGCGCAACTCCGTCGCGATTTGGCCCTCACCCCCACCCGTCCGCCCACGCAGCCTATCCCGGATGGGCGGCCCAATGGGATGAGGGCCGATACCGCGCCGATCCAGCTTTGCTGGATCGCACACTAGACGCGCCGCACCCCCGCCTGCGTCTTCGGCCCCAGCATCAGGGCGGTGAGCGCCCAGACGAGCGCATCCGCCCGATCGGGCGACTGCCCCGGCCCGTGATAGCCGCCGCCGGCGACCAGGCCGCACATTTCGTCCTCCAGCGCCGGAAAGCGGCCGCAGTGCCGGACCTTGCCGCGTTCGTAGAGCGCCGCGACCGGCTCTGCCCGGGCGGCCTTGCCCCGGCTGGCGCGCACCAGCCTGACCGGCAGCGTCACGTCCGCGGCGAGCAGCACCGACCGCACCATCGCACCGCCTTGGTTCGCCTCCGCCACCACGCGATCCGCGCCGTGCCGCGCGGCGCAGGCCGCGACCGCGCGGGCCCAGCCCTCCGGCGACCCGCCGGCGATGCTCGCATCCTCCAGCACATGGCCGATGCCGTCCCCGTCCAGCGCGACCGCGACGATCCCGCAGGCGTCGCCGCCGCTCCGTCCGTCGCCGGCGGGCGGGTCGACGCCAACGACGACGCGTACCGGCGCGGGCCGCTCCCCGCTCGCCGCCGCGTCGAGCAGCGCGCGCGTCCACAGCGCGCCGGGGATATCGTCGATCATCTCGCCGTCCAGTTCCTGGCGGCCGAGCGTCGTGCCGCCATAGGTGTCCTCGACCTGCTCGACGAAGGCGCGCGGCAGATAGGCATTGTCGCGCGTCCGCCCCCGCGTCTCGACGAGGCCCCGGCTGCGCATCACGCGCCGCATCAGGGCGGTCGGGCGCGGCGTCGTCGTCACCACCACGCGCGGGTGCGCGCCGCGCCGCATGCCCATCATCAGATTGTCCCAGGCGGCGTCGCCACGGCGCCATTTGGCCAGTTCGTCGCACCATGCCGCATCATGCTCCGGACCACGCAACTGGTCGGGCGCATCGGCCGAATAGACATAGGCGACCGCGCCGCCCGGCCAGCGCACTTCGCCCCTGTGCTGCAGAAAGCGCGGCGCCTTGTTGAACCGCGCTACCGCCCGCAGCCCGCTCGGCCCGTCGATCATCACCCGACGGACATCCTCGGCGGTCGCGCCGACCAGTGCGATCCGCGCGTCGTCGTTACCGACCGCCACCGCCGTCACCCATTCCGCGCCGGCGCGCGTCTTGCCGAAACCGCGGCCCGCGCGGATCAGCCAGATGCGCCAGAGCGCGTCGGGGGGCGGCGCCTGGCCAGGCTGCGCCCAGCCGCCGACCCAGCGCTCCAGCAACTCCCGCTGCATCGGCTTGGTCAGGCTGCGGACAAGCGCGCGTCGCTCGTCCTCGGGAAGGACGGCAAGCGCCGCGATGATATTGACGCTTCGCTGCGGCGGCCGTTCGCCATCGGCCGCCATCACGCCTCCCCCTGCCGCGATCGCGCCGCGGCGAGCACCGCCAGCTTCTTGAGGATCGCGGCATCGGTTTCGTCGCGCGTCGCGACAACCGGCTTGAAGCCGCCCGCCTTCGCCCGGCCGTCGCGACGCGCGCGATATATCGTCAGCAGCTTGATGCCGCCCTCCCAGTCGACGGGTCCGACGCAATCGGGATCGTCCGGCGCGATGGTGCCGTCGCCGCCGCCCTTCAGGACATGGCCGAGCAGCCGCGTCTCGAGCAGTTGATACCCCGCCTCCAGCGCCGCCGCCCACGCCAGAGCAAAGGCGGTGTTGGTGCGACGACGGTGGTGAACCTGCGTCGGCGTCACGCCGATCGCGCGGGCGGAGGCCGCGACGTTGCAGCTGCCCGCCAGATGGCTGAGGAAGGCCTCCGTCATCTGGCGATTCCAGCGGATCCACTGTCCACGCGGCCGCATCGCGGTCGAACCGGCCTGCGTCTCATCCTGCGCCATGTCGCCTCTCCTGTCGCTTGCGGCCGCGCATCCCGGGGCGGAGGGTCCCGCCGTCCCGGTGGTCTTGCGCTGAGGGATCGAGGCGGGACGGCACCACCGGTTCCGCTGCCGCACCTCGTCGATGTTCCTGTTTTGTGCCATAACAGCGTCACGATGTCAAGCATAATGTGCCAAATAGGTTAAATGCAGGAACAGCAGGGGGTTGATGAGGAGTGTGCAGTGTCGGCGCGGAACTCCGGTCGATGACCTATCCGCCCTCCGTCGGCGCTTGCCTGCCGTCGACAGGACGCGCGCCTTCTAGCTTGGCGATCCCAAGGCGCCGGGCGCCGGGATGGTGGGCATGGACATATCGGTGGGCCGGAAGGGGTACCGTCCTCTCGGGCGGACGATCGCGATCATGGGTTCGGCGACATCCGTCCCGACCGGCACTGATTAAACGCGCGTCCGCTACGACGCATCGGGATCGGAAAGCGGCGGTAGGACAGTCGCCGGCGTCATCGACTCGCGACCCGCCGCGGCGGGCAAGGCGAAGATCGCCGCGCGCCTCAGGGCCGCGCGGGACGTTCGCCGTCGGTGCCCGTCGAACCGCGGGGGACGATCCGCCGCCACCATTGGGCCAGACGCCGCGCCAGTCCGGCGTCTTCCGCCGGTCCGTTCGCGATATCGGCCTGGTGCGCCCGGGCGGCGCCATCGCGCGTCGCATGGTCGCGCAGCGGCTGCTCGCCGGGATAGGGGATATGCGACAGGTTGATCATCAGGCCCGTCACGTCGCGCCCCAGCGTATCGTGGTTTTCGGCATCATAGGTCGCACGCAGCGCGCGACCGACCGGATAGAGCCGTCCGTCCTGCGCCGCCTTCAGCGCGTCCTCGTCCTGATGCCGTTCGTCCATGGGACACCCCTGCGTCTCCGGGGCGATCAACGAACGGCGGCATCAAGGGTTCACGCGACAATCAAGCCGCGCGTCGCGATCGCGTCAGGCCGCGACCGCATCCTCGTCGGGCGCATCGCTCACGGCGTCGCCGCTGCCGTAGCAACGGTCGAGGTAATGGTTGGCGATGATGTAATGCGCGCGCACCGCCATGGGATGCACGGCGCGCTGGGCGAGTTCCAGCTCGGTTTCCGCCCGGTCGTAGAAATAGCTGCTATCGTCCTGCATCGTTCGTACATTTCGTTGTAAGTCAGGGATGTGGCGACTCCTGCCCTTCGGGCGGCGGCGCGACCATCACGTGTGTTGAAGGCGGATATGGGACGCACGGCGTCCCGACGTGTCAGCGGTGTCGGCTTACCCCGTCTGCGACCTTCGCCCAGGCGGCGATCTCGTCGTCGAAGTGGCGATCGACCGTCAGGTCGCCCGCTTGGCCGGAGTCGGGGTCGACCGCGATCGAGCCCGACCATTCCCAGGTGGCGTTGCCCGACAGCTGCACCATCGCATCGCGCGCGACGCGGGCGCGGACAAGGCCGCCCTTGTTGAACACCGTGATCGGCGCGTCATAGCCCAGCCGCCCGGTCAGGCAGGCGGCGAAGCTCGATGCCGCCATCGCGCTGCCGCAGCTGTCGGTAAGGCCGACGCCGCGTTCGAAGGTGCGCACGAACAGGTCGGGTCCACGCACCTCGACGAAGGACACGTTGGCGCGGTTGGGCAGCCAGTCGGGCGCAGCCTCGCATGCGGTGCCGATCGCGACCAGTTCCGCCTCGTCTATGGCGTCGACGAAGGCGACCAGGTGCGGATTGGGCATCGTCACCGCCGTGAACCGCCTGTCGCTGCCCAGCGGCGACACGGGCGCGTCGACGATCCGGTCGCCGTCGATGCCGTGCATCGGCCAGTCGGCGAGGCTCAGGCCCGCCGGTCCCGCCGTTTCCCGGATCGTCACGACGCCTGGCGCCACCGCCGCGTCACGCTCTACCGTCGCGGTCGACGTCTTGAGCGACACCAGCGCGCTGTCGCGTTCGGTCGCCTCGAAGCCCAGCCGCGCGACGCAGCGCAGGCCGTTAAGGCACGTCTCCGCCTCGCTGCCGTCCGCGTTGAACATGCGCATCGCGAATTCGGCGCCGTCGCGCCCCGGCGCCAGCAGCAGCAGGCCGTCGCCGCCGACCGGGCCGCGCCGATCGGCAAGCGCCCGCGCGACCTGCGCCCATACCCTGTCGCTCAGGATCAGATGCCGCGCGTCGATCAGCGGAAAATCGTTACCGGACCCATGGCACTTCACGAACTCGAAACGCACGACTTGCCTACCCCACAAGGCGACTCGCGCCGCCGCACCCTCTCCTCCGGTCCCCGCTCAACGCGCGGCGCCCGTCGCCGTTCCCCTACCGGATATCAGGGCAGCCGGTAATGGCCTGCCAGCCGGTCCAGTGCCAGCGTCAGCACGAGGCGCCCCGCACGCGCCGGCCAGCCCAGCGCCTTCTCCGCCGCCGGCAGCGCCTCGCCCGCGCATATCACCCGCCACGCGACGTCGGACAGGCCCGGTCCCAGTTCGGTCACCGCGGCGTCGAACCGCCGCTTCGCCGCGATCTGCGCCGCCGCCGGATCCAGTCCCCCGCCGCCGCCGCCGCCGTCGACGCGGACGCCGTCCCAGCCCATCGTCACCCGTGGCGCCAGCGCCGCGCGCTCATAATCCTGCCGCAGCCGCTCGCCCGCCTCGCACTGGCGCGCGTCGACCAGTCCGCGCGCGCGCAGCCAGCCGAGCGGCGATTCCGCCACGTTCACCGTCACCCGTCGCCCCGATGGCGCCAGCCGTGTCTCGCGAAGATCCCGCTGCATCCACCTCGCCTCCTTTTACCCGAATCGCACGTTTCCCTTGCCACGCCCCACGGTTTGTAGGAAAGTGAAAAAACCTATCTGGTTAGGAACCCTCGATGATTACCGCCATCCGCGACGTTCGCCGTGCCAAGGGTCTGACGCTGGAGGAGGTGGCGCGCCGCTGCGTGCCGCCGACCACGGCACAGACGATCGGACGGCTGGAGATGGGGACGCGGACCGTCTCCGTCGGGTGGCTCAATCGTATAGCCGCCGCACTGGAGGTCGAGCCCGCCGCGCTGGTGACGCTGCCCGACCGGCCGGCGCTGCCCGTGGTCGCGACGCTGGGGCCGGAGGGGGCCGCCCCGCTGCGTCGGCCGCAGACCATCGCGGTGCCTCCCGCGCCGGCCGGTGGAGTTGCGATCACCATCTCGGGCGGGATCGGCGATTATCGCGCAGGCGACGAATTGTGGTGCGCGATGCTCGCCCCCGATGCCTTCGCCACCGCGCTGCTGCACGACGTGCTCGCGCCGCAGCCCGCGGGCGACATGGCGTTCGGCCGGCTGCTCGCGATAGAGGCGGGCGCGGTCTACCTGCTGCCGCTAACGCCCGGCGCGAAGCCCGTCGCGGTCGAGCACCCCAAGTGGATCGCACGCCCCGTCCGCCTCGTCCGGGCGCTCTAGGAACGCTTGCACGGAGGCGGTACCGGCCCATCTAGGCCCGCGCAACCGCACGTCAGGGCGCCACATTCCCAATCCGGCGCGTCTCTGCTACGGGCGCGCGCATGCTCAACCTCAACGGCATCACCGTGCGCCTAGGCGGCCGCACGATCCTCGACAATGCGTCCGCCGCGCTGCCGCCGGGCAGCCGCGTCGGCCTGATCGGCCGCAACGGCGCGGGCAAGTCGACGCTGGTGCGCGTCATCGCCGGCCTGCTCGAACCCGACAGCGGCACCGCCGCGATGCCGCGCGGCAGCCGGCTGGGCTATATCGCGCAGGAAGCGCCGTCGGGCACCGCGACGCCGTTCGATACCGTGCTCGCCGCCGACACCGAGCGCGCCGCGCTGATGGCGGAATCGGAAACCTGCGAGGATCCGGACCGGCTGGGCGACGTCTACGAGCGGCTGATCGCGATCGACGCCTATACCGCGCCGGCCCGCGCCGCGCAGATCCTGCTCGGCCTCGGCTTCGACGAGGCCATGCAGCAGCGCCCGCTCGACAGTTTCTCGGGCGGGTGGAAGATGCGCGTCGCGCTCGCCGCGCTGCTCTTCTCGCAGCCCGACCTGCTGCTGCTCGACGAACCGTCGAACCACCTCGACCTCGAGGCGGTGATGTGGCTGGAGGATTTCCTCAAGAGCTACAGGGCGACGATCGTCGTCGTCAGTCACGAGCGCGACTTCCTCAACAATATCGTTGACCACATCCTCCACCTGCAGGGCGGCAAGATCACGCTCTACCCGGGCGGCTACGACAGTTTCGAACGCCAGCGCGCCGAGCGGATGGCGCAGCTCGCCGCCGCCCGCGCGAACCAGGACGCGCAGCGCGCCAAGCTGCAGGATTACATCGCCCGCAATTCCGCGCGCGCCTCGACCGCCAAACAGGCGCAGAGCCGGCAGAAGATGCTCGCCAAGATGCAGCCGATCGCGGAAATGGCGAACGATCCGTCGTTGTCCTTCGACTTCCCCGACCCCAGCCCGCTGCGCCCGCCGCTGATAACGCTCGACCTGGCCAGCGTCGGCTATGCCGACGTGCCGATCCTGAAGCGGCTCAACCTGCGCATCGACCCCGACGACCGCATCGCGTTGCTGGGCCGCAACGGCAACGGCAAGACGACGCTCGCCCGCCTGCTCGCCGCGCAGCTCGCGCCGATGGAGGGCGACATGGCCGCGTCGGGCAAGATGAAGGTCGGCTATTTCACCCAATATCAGGTCGAGGAACTCGACGGCGACGACACGCCGCTCGCGCACATGACCCGCGTGATGAAGGACGCCAGCCCGGCGGCGGTTCGCGCGCAGCTCGGCCGGTTCGGCTTCTCCGGCGACCGCGCGACGGGGCAGGTCGGCAAGATGTCGGGCGGCGAGAAGGCGCGGCTCGCGCTCGCGCTCATCACGCGCGACGCGCCGCACCTGCTCATCCTCGACGAGCCGACCAACCACCTCGACGTCGACGCGCGCGAGGCGCTGGTACAGGCGCTGAACGGCTATACCGGCGCGGTCATCCTCGTCAGCCACGATCGCCACATGGTCGAACTGACCGCCGACCGCCTCGTCCTCGTCGACCAGGGCACCGCGCGCGAGTTCGACGGCAGCCTCGACGATTACATCGCCTTCATCTTGGCCGGTGACGACAAGCCCGCCGAACCCAAGGTGAAGAAGGAGAAATTGTCGAAGGAAGCGATCGCCGCCGCACGCGACGCGGAAAAGGCGCGCAAGAAGGCGATCCGCGACGCGGAAGCCGAAACCGCCAGGCTCACTGCGGAACGCAATGCGGTCGATGCGGCGATGTTCGATCCGAAACAGGCGACGCCGACGCTGGCGAAGCTGACGATGACCGAATTGATGAAACGGCGCGCCGATCTGCAGGAGCGGATCGACGCGGCCGAACTCCGCTGGCTGGAGGCGAACGAGGCGCTGGAGGCGGCGGCCTAGAGCCTGATCCAAATGCGTGGAAGCGGTAGCGGACCGGGCGATCGCCGCCGCCGGCCCGACGCGCATCCGGTCGACCCGCCGGAGGTTGCCGGTCGGATCGCCGCCGACGATGGAGCCCGGCCGGCGTGAAGGGTCGCGCCCGCGTCCATGTCGGCGGCCGGCCCGATCGCCGCCATGACCAGACGGTTCGTACGAGCGGCGGGCGATACCGTCTTCCCCTTCTCGCCGGCACCGATATGGTTAACGCAGCCGTTCCCCGCCATGCAGGCGATTACCATCGCGATCGGCGACGACGAAGGCGCGCTGGCCGTACGCCCGTGGCTTCAGATCCTTCACGATCCGTACTCCGGCAGCGGTACGTCGCGCCGCCAGCGCTGCTGCATCGCTAACGAACAGGTGCAGCACGTTGGCGGTTGTCTGCCGGCAGGGGCGGCGGTGCGCATGCCGATGGCGGAAGCGGTGTCCCGACCGTAGGCGTGACCAGCCTCCTTCGCGTGTCGACGATAGGCGCCCCCTGCCCCTTTTTGATGAACGAAAGTTTCGTTGCGGCCGCTGCCATGGCAGCCGATGGAGCGGCGCATGGCCATGCGTTTCTCGTCCGACCTCGCGCGTCTGTCCTGCGTCGCGGCACTGGCGCTGGCAGGTTGCGCGGCGCAACCGCGTGGCACCGGTCTGCTGGACAGCATGGCGAAGGTCCAGGCCGGCCGGTCGCCCGTCGAACAGCGGGCCGCGATGGTGCGCGACATCCGCGCCGACATCCGCGCTGCCGATCCCGCTGCCGACACGCCCGCGCTTGAACGCGCGCTCGCGGCGATCGCGATCATCCCGCGCGAGAGGTTCGTGGCGCCGGGCGGCCGTGCTGCCGCCTATGTCGATCTGCCCCAGGATATCGGTTACGGTCAGACGATCTCCGATCCCTATGTCGTCGCCGTCATGACGGCCCAGCTCGACCTGCCGGCTGACCGGAGCGCCAATGTGCTCGATATCGGCACGGGCTCCGGCTATCAGGCCGCGGTGCTCGCGCATGTCGCCCACCAGGTCGCCTCGATCGAGATCGTCGAACCGCTGGCGCACAGCGCAGACGAACGCATTCGCCGAATGGGTTACACGAACGTCAACATCCGGGCAGGCGACGGCTTTCTGGGGTGGCCCGAACATGCGCCATTCGACGGGATCGTCGTCGCCGCCAGCGCGGCGGCCGTGCCGCAGCCGCTGATCGACCAGCTCAGGGTCGGAGGCCGGATCGTCATGCCGATCGGCGCGACCGACACCGCCACGCAATTGCTGCGCATGACCAAGCGCCCCGACGGAACGCTCGACCGTTGCCGGCTAGGGCCCGCATTGTTCGTGCCGTTTACCGGTGGCCGCGTGAAACCGTTCGCCGCACACGGTTTGACCGACCGCACGATCCCCTTATGCTATAAGGCACCTATCGTCGGGATCGTCTAAGGCGCGATCCATCAAATCTGGTTCGACGCGGTACCGGCCTTTGCTCGCTGATCGGGTCCTGGACACAAGGGGATAGGCAACGGGCCGGTTGCCATAAAATCGTCGATTCGCAACCTATGAACTGCGGATTATGGTTAGCAACCGGATCGTTGCCGATCGGTCGGATTCATGCAACACGTCGGTTGCCATGCCAAGTTCCAGCCCAGCAGACATCTTCGCCGCGCTTGGCGACCCGACGCGGCTGGCGCTACTCGTCGCGCTGCGGAGCGGCGGCACGCGCTCGATCGCCCGTCTCGCCGCGACGAGCGCCATGACGCGGCAAGCGGTCACCAAGCATCTCAAGGTTCTGGAACGCGTCGGCCTGCTTCGTGTGGAGCGGAGCGGCAGGGAAACGCACTTTATCTATCGCCCGGAGGCGCTTGACGGCGCCCGCGCCTATTTGGACGCGATCGGCGGCCGATGGTCTGACGTCGGGAGCGCTTTCCGCTCGGCTAGAGTGTGATCCACGTGCGTGGAAGCGGTACCGGCCCTCGCCGATCCAGCTTTGCTGGATCGCACGCTAGAGACTGACGGAGGTTCGCCAGGCGCCCGCGCACGGTTCGCGTGCAGGGTGGCGATTCCGACGCCGCTGCCGGGCCGGTATCGCCGGACCGGACGTCAGGCCGTCTCGCCCTCGTCCCCGCCTTCGCCAGTGCCCTCGCCCTCCGCGGGACGCTCGTACCAGGCTTCGACCTCTCCGCTCAGCTTGAGCGTCAGCGGACGGCCGTGGCGATCGACCTTCTTGCCCAGCGCGACGCGGATCCAGCCTTCCGAGATCGAATATTCCTCGACATCGCGCCGCTCGTTGCCCTTGAAACGGATGCCGATGCCGCGCTCCAGCTTGGGCTGGTCGAAATAGGGGCTCGACGGATCGGTGGACAGGCGGTCGGGGGGCGTATCGGTCATGGCGCTGCGCTTAGCGGGATGGCGCCACCCGCTCCACAAAAAAAGGCGGCGCCGGACGAACCGGCGCCGCCTCCCCGGTTAACCTGGGGACCGCTGGCCTCAATAGCCGTAATAATAGTCGCGATAGACGACCGGCGGCGGGGGCGGCGGCGGCGCGTAATAACGCTCCTGGTAATAGACCCGCGGCGGCGGCGGCGGCGCGTCGTAATAATAGCGACGGTCGTAATAATAGCGGGGACGGTTGGAATCGGCGATCGCCGCGCCGATGCCCAGTCCGACGATCCCGCCGAGCAGCGCGCCCGCCGCGACATTGCCGCCCCGATCGTAATGGCGATAGCCGCCGTAGCCGCCATAACGGCCCCAACGCTGCGCCTCGGCAGGTGCCGCCGCGCTCAGTGCGGTCGTCGCAAGGGCGACGCCGAGGCCCACCTTCTTCAACAAGCCGTTCATTGCTCGAACCTCCTCATACTCACAAACGCCCGGTCCGCCTCTGTTGAACGCACAAGGGTGCGAGCGTGTTTCCGGTCTATGGCCGAGTCGCGCTGAACCGATCCGGAATGGCGCGTTAAGCCGCTGTTTAGGCGCGGTGCATTCACAAAGCGGACACATTCCGCGGCTAGCCGGGCGCGACGCCAGGGGGGCGGGACCATCGACAGACGTGCGGAGACGGCGCCGGGAACGGCGCGGACGAGACGGCACGGCCACGCCTCCTTTGCCGAATCATCAAAGGGGACCTTCGTGACCAATCGTCATCTTCTGAAAGCCATGCTGCTCGTCGGCGTCGCCGGCGCCGCCGCGCCCGCCCTCGCGCAATCGACGACCGCACCCGCACAGGCCGGCGCGACCGATCCGTCGGTCGAAACCGCCTCGACCGATGCAGGCGAAGTGGGCGACATCGTCGTCACCGCGGAACGCCGTGCGGAGAATTTGCAGCGCGTGCCGCTGTCGGTCGCCGTCGTCGGCGGCAGCGACCTGCGCGCCTTCCAGTCGGGCGGCGAGGATACGCTGGCGCTGTCGGGTCGCGTCCCCGGTCTCTATGCGGAAACCACCACGGGCCGCATCTTCCCGCGCTATTATATCCGCGGCCTGGGCAACATCGATTTCTACCTGGGCGCCAGCCAGCCCGTATCCATCATCCAGGACGATGTCGTTCTCGAGCATGTCGTGCTCAAGTCCAATCCCGTCTATGACGTCGCCCAGGTCGAAGTCCTGCGCGGCCCGCAGGGATCCTTGTTCGGCCGCAACACGACCGCCGGCATCATCAAGTTCGACACGATCCGTCCGACGCAGACCTGGCAGGGGAGAATGTCTGCCTCCGCCGGCGAGTACGGCACCTTCACCTATGACGCGGGCGTCGGCGGTCCGATCGTCACCGACAAGGTGGCGATCCGCCTGTCGGGCCTGATCCAGCATCGCAACGACTGGGTCGACAACGTCTTCACCGGCTCGAGCCCCGACGGCACGACGACGCCGCTCCGCAACGCGATGGGCGGCTTCACGGAAAAGGACGCGCGCCTCCAGATCCTGCTAACGCCGACGGACCGCTTCACCGTCAACGTCTCCGGCCATGCGCGCGGCTATGAGGGCACCTCGACGCTGTTCCATCGCGCCGCGCTGGTGAAGGGCTCCAATTCGGCCGATGCCGAGCCGCGCGACCGCGTCGCCTATGACGAGGCGCAGAACAACCCGCAGAATTACGACACCTACGGCTGGTCGGTGAACGCCGCCTACGACTTCGGCGCGGCGACGCTGACCTCGATCAGCGCCTATGAGACGACCTCGGGCTTCAGCCGCGGCGATACCGACGGCGGTGCGGCGGCCAATTATCCGGTGGGCGGCCGGGCCAACGGCTTCGGCCAGAGCCAGGGCAACATCCGCGACCTCGACCAATATACGCAGGAGGTGCGCCTCGCCTCGCCCGGCGACCAGCGCTTCACCTGGCAGTTCGGCGGCTTCTACTTCAACCAGAAGGACACGACGGACTTCTACCAGCGGGCCTATTTCCTGCTGAAGCCGGACGTCAACGGCACGCTGCCCAATCCGAACAACTGGGTGCGGCTGCGCGACAACAACACCAGTTGGGCCGCCTTCGGCCAGGCCAGCTTCAAGGTGACGCCGGACTTCACCATCACCGCCGGCGCGCGCGAGACGAACGACACGAAGAAGACCGCGCTGGTCAAGACGGCGAACACGATCGCCAACGTCTCGACCTATGGCGGCCGTCGCTACGTGCGCCTGTCCGACACCACGCCGAGCTGGGACGTGTCGGCGCTGTATCAGGTCGATCCGGAAAACAGCGTCTATGCCCGCGTCGCGCGCGGTTTCCGCGGCCCGACGATCCAGGGGCGTTCGGCGGTGTTCAACTCGGACTTCACCACCGCGAACAGCGAGACGATCACCTCCTATGAAATCGGCTCGAAGGGCATCTTCCTCGACGGTCGCCTGCGGCTCAACACCGCGCTGTTCACCTACACCGTCGACGACATCCAGCTGAACGGCAACGACATCAACGGCAACGGCGTGCTGTTCAACGCCAACAAGGCGCGCGCCTGGGGCATGGAGCTGGACGCGGAATTCCGTCCGGTGCGCAACCTGGCGATCACGCTCGGCGCCAGCGCGCTCAAGTCGAAGATCGAGGACAGCCGCGTCTATGCGCAGGTCTGCCAGCTCAACGGCGTCGTCGTGTGCACCGTGCTCGACCCGACGATCAAGGTCGGCGCGAACACCTTCGCGCAGATCGACGGCAACCCGCTGCCCAACGCGCCGAAGTGGAACCTGAACGCCACCGCGCGCTACGACGTGCCGCTCGCCAATGGCGGCAAGCTGTTCGCCGCGACCGACTGGAACGTCCAGGGCTATACGAATTTCGTCCTCTATCGGACGAAGGAGTTCTACGCGGACGGCAACTTCGAGGGTGGCCTGAAGATCGGCTACACCACGCCGGACAACGCCTATGAGGTTGCCGCCTTCGCGCGCAACATCACCAACCAGAAGAACCTGAAGGGCGTGATCGAGAACTACATGGCCGCCGTCTTCAACGAGCCCCGCATCATCGGCGTCTCGCTGAGCGGCCGGTTCAAGTAAGAGCTTCGCGCATTCCGCCTTGACGGGGATCCACCGTTACTCAAGCACGACGGCGTGCGCGTTTGGGCAACGGTGGATGGACGTACGACGCCCGCCGCGCGGTTTGACGAAACGTCCGAACGCTGCCCCCCGGGCACGAAAAAAGGGCCGGTGGATCGCTCCACCGGCCCTTCCTTTTGGCCGAAGCCCGAAAGCGTCAGGCCGCCTGCTTCGCTCGGCTGGCGCGCTTGCGCTCGTGCGGGTCGAGGTAGCGCTTGCGCAGCCGGATCGACTTGGGCGTGACTTCGACCATCTCGTCGTCGTCGATATAGGCGATCGCCTGCTCCAGCGTCATCTTCTTCGGCGGGGTCAGGCGGATCGCGTCGTCCTTGCCGCCGCTGGCGCGGAAGTTGGTCAGCTGCTTCGCCTTCATCGGATTGACCTCCAGGTCATCCGTCTTGGCGTTCTCGCCGATGATCATGCCCTCGTACAGCGCCTCGCCATGGCCGACGAACAGGATGCCGCGCTCCTCGAGCGGCCCCAGCGCATAGCCCTGCGCCTCGCCGGCGCCGTTCGAGATCAGCACGCCGTTCTTGCGGCCTTCGATGTTGCCCTTGTGCGGGCCGTACTTCTCGAACAGCCGGTTCATGATGCCGGTGCCGCGCGTGTCCGACAGGAACTCGCCGTGATAGCCGATCAGGCCGCGGCTCGGCGCGGAGAAGGTGATGCGCGTCTTGCCGCCGCCCGACGGCCGCATGTCGGTCATCTCGGCCTTGCGCTGGTTCATCTTGTCGACAACCGTGCCCGAATATTCGTCGTCGACGTCGATCACGACGGTCTCGTACGGCTCGGTCCGCTTGCCGTCCTCGTCCTCGCCGAACAGCACGCGCGGCCGGCTGATGCCCAATTCGAAGCCTTCGCGGCGCATCGTCTCGATCAGCACGCCCAGCTGCAGTTCGCCGCGGCCGGCGACCTCGAAGCTGTCGCGATCCTCGCTCTCGGTCACCTTGATCGCGACGTTCGATTCCGCTTCGCGCATCAGGCGGTCGCGGATCATGCGGCTCGTCACCTTGCTGCCCTCGCGACCCGCCATCGGCGAATCGTTGACGGCAAAGCGCATCGACAGCGTCGGCGGATCGATCGGCTGCGCCTTGATCGGGGTCGAGACGCTGATGTCGGCGATCGTGTTGGCGACCGTCGCGATGGTCAGGCCGGCGAGGCTGATGATGTCGCCCGCCTGCGCTTCCTCGACCGGCACCCGCTCCAGCCCGCGGAACGACATGATCTTCGACGCGCGGCCCGTCTCGATGACGTTGCCGTCGGCGTCGAGCGCGTGGATCGCCTGGTTGAGCTTGAGCGTGCCGGTGTTGACGCGGCCCGTCAGGATGCGGCCCAGGAAGTTGTCGCGGTCGAGCAGCGTCACCAGGAAGCTGAACGGCGCATCGACGTCGACCTTGGGTTCGGGCACGTGGCTGACGATCAGCTCGAACATCGGGGTCAGCGTGCCCTCGCGCGCGTCCATGTTGGTCGAGGCATAGCCGTTGCGACCCGACGCATAGAGCACGGGGAAGTCGAGCTGCTCGTCGTTCGCGTCGAGCGACACGAACAAGTCGAACACCTCGTCCAGGACCTCTTGGATGCGCGCGTCGGCGCGGTCGACCTTGTTGACGACGACGATCGGCTTCAGGCCCAGCGCCAGCGCCTTGCCGGTGACGAACTTCGTCTGCGGCATCGCACCTTCCGACGAATCGACGAGCAGGATGACGCCGTCGACCATCGACAGGATGCGCTCCACCTCGCCGCCGAAGTCGGCGTGGCCGGGCGTGTCGACGATGTTGATACGCGTGCCCTGCCATTCGACCGACGTCGGCTTGGCGAGGATGGTGATCCCGCGCTCCTTTTCGAGGTCGTTCGAATCCATCGCGCGTTCCTCGACGCGCTGGTTGTCGCGGAAGGTGCCGGACTGGCGGAACAGCTGGTCGACGAGCGTGGTCTTGCCGTGATCGACGTGCGCGATGATCGCCACGTTGCGGAGGCTCATGGGAAATCCTGATCGGGAAGAGGGAAGTTCGCGCGCCCATAGCGGATTTGTTGCGCCGCGGGAAGGGCGGGCGGCGGACCCGGGTGCGGCGGGGTCGTGGGAGGACGCCGGGCGATCGGACAGGCCGTGACGCAAGGCCATGCGACGCCGTCTCCTCCCGATCGCTTTGCCCCCGCACGGAAGCGGTTTCGACGCTGGCGGGCCGTCCACGTCGTCCATGGCCGCGCGTGCCTGTCCGCACGTACCTGTCCGCAGGTGACCGGACGCCACGGCATCGCTATAAGCGTATTATTCGCATGACACACTTGAACCCCGCGCCGGCAACCGGCACATTGCGAAGGATGACCGGGCCGATGCCCGCTGGAGGACGACGATGGCCACTTCCGCCGACACGCTGACCGCGCAACCGGACTTGGTGCTGACCCCGCCCGATCCCGTGCCGACGGTACAGGCGGAGCGCGCCGCCGGGCTGGTGCCGATCGACGACACCAAGAAGTCGCAGCTCGAACAGCGCGTCGACACGTTTGTCCGCGACCTGGTGGCGGAGGACGTCAACAGTCCCGAATTCGGCAAGCGCGTCGACGCGATCACCGCGATGGGCGCGAAGGAGATCCGCGAGGCGGCGGGCCAGTCCAACCGCTTTCTCGACCGCCCGATCCGCGCGATGGACAAGGACACCGGCGTCGGTGCCGATCTGGCGCAGTTGCGCCGCGTCATCGAGGATCTCGATCCCGGCAAGAAGGGCGCGCTGTCGGGGCCGAAGAAGATCTTCGGCGTGATCCCGTTCGGGTCGAAGATGCGCGACTATTTCGACAGCTACAAATCGTCGCAGACGCACATCAGCTCGATCCTGAAGAGCCTGGCGTCCGGCAAGGACGAGCTGTTGATGGACAATGCCGCGATCGACACCGAGCGCGCCAATCTCTGGTCGGCGATGGGCCGGCTGGAGCAGATGATCCATCTGTCCAAGGCGATGGACGCGAAGCTGGAAGAGACCGCCAACGACCTCGACCACACCGATCCCGCGAAGGCCAAGGCGATCCGCGAGACCGCGCTGTTCTACACCCGCCAGCGCACGCAGGACCTGCTGACGCAGATGGCGGTGACGGTGCAGGGCTATCTGGCGCTCGACCTCGTCAAGAAGAACAATGTCGAGTTGATCAAGGGCGTCGATCGCGCCTCGACCACGACCGTGTCCGCGCTGCGCACCGCGGTGACGGTGGCGCAGGCGCTGACCAACCAGAAACTGGTGCTGGAAAGCATCACGCAGCTCAACACGACGACCGCGAACATCATCGATTCGACCGGCAAGCTGCTGCGCTCGAACACCGCCGCGATCCACGAGCAGGCCGCCGCCTCGACGATCCCGCTGGAGACGCTGCAGCGTGCGTTCCAGAACATCTACGACACGATGGACGCCATCGACACCTTCAAGGTCAAGGCGCTCGATTCGATGAAGACCACGGTAAACGCACTCGGCAACGAGGTCGAGAAGTCGAAGGGCTATATCGCGCGCGCCGAAGGTGCCACGCAGGGGGCGCTGAAGGGCCCCGGCGACCAATATCGCCTGGAATCGTTGTAAGGCCGAGATGACCGAAGTCGACGAACAGATCGCCCGCGCGCGCGCCACGATGGCGCGGATCAGCGCGGATTACGGCGGGCAGGTGCGCGACCAGTATCGCGTCCACGGCAAGCGGCTGAAGCGGCGCGCGGTCAGCGCCGGGCGGCGGCTCGCGGTGATCGCGGCGGTCGACGCGGCGATCCTGATCGCGGCGGCGATCCTGGGCATGATCTTTCCGCTCGGCATCTTCGGTGCGCTCGGCGTGCTGCTGCTGATGGTGGCGGCGACGTTGCTCATCGGCCTCGCCCCCGCCGCGCGGGCGCCGAGCGAACGCGCGCTGCGCGAGGGCGACATCAAGGCGCTGCCGGCGAAGACGGAGCGTTGGCTCGAGGCGCAGCGTCCCGCCCTGCCCGCGCCGGCGCGCGCGATCGTCGACCAGATCGGCCAGCGGCTCGAGACGCTGTCGCCGCAGCTGGGGCGGCTGGAGGGGCGCGACGAGGAAGCCTATGAGGTGCGGCGCCTGATCGGCGAACAACTGCCCGCCTTCGTCAACGATTATGCCCGCGTGCCCGAGCCGCTGCGCAAGGTCGAGCGCAACGGTCGCACGCCCGATACCGAACTCGTCGCGGGCTTGCGTCTGATCGAGCAGGAGATCGCCGACATGACGCGGCGGCTGGCGCAGGACGATCTCGACAGCCTGTCGACCCGCGGCCGCTATCTCGAGGTGAAATACCGCGGCGATGAGCCGGCTCCGGACAATCGCCAGGGCTGAAACGCGCGGGGGTTGCGGATCGCGTTCATGATGTGTTCCATGCGCATCCCATGCGACTCGATGACGACCTGGTGACCAAGGCGCTGAGCGCGCTCGATGAATCGGCGGCGCGCGCGCGCAGCGAAACGGTCACGCCCGATTCGTCGCTGCGCTTCGTCCTCGCGTTCCTTCATGCCGCCATACCACCGGGCCGCCGTGATCGCGGCCCCTTCGACGCGATGTGGCGGGCGATCACGCGCGGTTCGCCGTCCCCGGCACGACAGCGCCGGGTCGCCGAGGCGCTGCGTGCCATCCGTGCGCAGATCGATGCGCCGGACACGCGGGTCGGCGCCACGCCGCGCGACGCGATGCTGGCGATGCTTCGTGACGGACAGACGGCGGATCGCCATCAGCAGGCGTGGGATTTGCGAGGAAAGGCCTGCCCGATCCAGCGGCCGATGCGCGATCGGTGGCCGGGCTCCTGAACCGCGGCGCGGATGGTGGGCGCTGACGGGTTCGAACCGCCGACCTACTCGGTGTAAACGAGCCGCTCTACCAGCTGAGCTAAGCGCCCCCGATTGCGGGTGGGACGGGCGATGCCAAAGCGGCGGCGTCCGCGCAAGCCCCGTCGCATCGTGGCGGCATCGATCAGCCCAAACTTCCCTCTACGCGGCGCGCCGCGACCATGTAGTTGCGCATCGCCTCAGACGCGCGCCGCGACAGGGCCATGAACGCCCGGCGACGGTCGGCGGGGTCGGGATGGCGCGCGAGCAATCCCAAATCCGTCATCTTCGCGATCCAGCGCAGCGCCGTGGTCGGCGCGACTGCGGCGGCGATGCACAGGCTCGACACGCTGACCTGCCGGTCCTCCAGCTCGGCCGCGTACAGGTCGAGCAGCATGTCCCATGCCGGATCCTCGAACAGGCCCTGTCCGAAGCCACCGAAGAACTTGCCGCGCAGGCGGCGCAGCTGGATCAGCCTGCGGACTTCGGTCGGCTCGACGGGCTCGCCGTCGCTGGAGGGGCCTGCGTCATAGCCGCGATGCCGGTCGGCCAGATCATAGGCATCGCCGCCCGGGCCGTGGTCGGCCCGCGCGAGCCGCGCCAGGATTTCCGCGATCCGCGCCACCTCGTCGTTGAGCCGCTGCAACCTCACCCCGTCGTTCTCGCGCAGGCTGTCGCTCAGCATGGGCGGGCCGTGCGGATGGCCGGCCATGGCCAGCGCGAGGATGCGGTCGAAGGGTTCGGGGTCGCACAGCAGCGTGACCTCGGCGAGAGACAGTGCCGCGGCGACCTGGTCGAGCTGATCGCGTCCGAAGCTGAGGATCAGCGGCACGTCGAGCGCGACGGCGAAGCCCTCGAGCCGCGCCAGCGCCAGATCGAGGACATCGGCCGCGACGCCGCGCGCCTCCGCCATGAGCAGCGGCGCGAGCATCGGTTCCGCCAGTCGGTGCGGCACATCGGCCCAGCCGATCCGCCGCAGCATCCGGCTCCCGGCACGCGCGATCGCCTGTTCGGCATCGCTCGCCATCGACGCCTCGGCGATCAGGAGCACCGGCCGTGTCGTCGTGGCATATCCCGTCGCAAGGCCGCTCGTCGTCATCGTCCCCCCATGACGATAGGATAGGTCCTTGATAAGCGGGTCAGCGTGCGGATTCCTCTCCGTTTCGGAGGGGAAGCTCGCAACGCCCGTCCGCGTGCGACCATTTTCCATCCATAACGGATGCGACGGCGATCAGTCCAAGCTTTTGACGATCTCCTCGACCATCTTCTTGGCATCGGCGAGCAACATCATCGTGTTGTCGCGGTAGAAGACGTCGTTGTCGACGCCGGCATAGCCGACGCCCCCCATCGATCGCTTGACGAACAGCACCGTCTTCGCCTTTTCGACGTCGAGCACGGGCATGCCATAGATGGGGGATGACTTGTCCGTCTTGGCGGCGGGGTTGGTGACATCGTTTGCGCCGATGACGAAGGCGACATCGGTCTGGGCGAATTCGGCGTTGATGTCCTCCAGCTCGAATACCTCGTCATAGGGCACGTTCGCTTCGGCGAGCAGCACGTTCATATGCCCCGGCATGCGGCCCGCGACGGGATGGATCGCATATTTGACGCGGACGCCATGCGCCTTGAGCTTGTCGGCCATCTCGCGCAGCACGTGCTGCGCCTGCGCTACCGCCATGCCATAGCCGGGAACGATGACGACCTGCTCCGCCTGGCTCATCAGGAAGGCGGCATCCTCCGCCGAGCCTCGCTTCCACGGCCGGTCCACCTGCGCCGCGCCGCCGCTGGCGCCACCCGAATCCGCGCCGAAGCCGCCCGCGATGACGCTGAGGAAGCTGCGGTTCATCGCGCGGCACATGATGTAGCTGAGGATCGCGCCCGACGATCCGACCAGCGCGCCGGTGATGATCATCGCGCTGTTGTGCAGCGTGAAGCCCATCGCCGCCGCCGCCCAGCCCGAATAGCTGTTGAGCATGCTGACCACGACCGGCATGTCCGCGCCGCCGATCGGGATGATGAGCAGGAAGCCGATCGCGAAGCTGAGCGCGGTGATCGTCCAGAACACCCAGGGGCTCTGGTCCTGCGTGAAATAGGCGACGAGCAAAAGGATGGCGGCCAGCACGCCGAGGTTGAGGACGTGGCGACCGGGCAGCAGGATCGGCTTGCCGCCCATGTTGCCGTTGAGCTTCAGGAACGCGATCACGCTGCCGGAAAAGGTGATCGCGCCGATCGCGACGCCCAGGCCCATCTCGATCCGGCTGACCTGATGGATGACGGCGAAGGGCGGGCCGATCAGCGGCACAACGAGGTCGGCGATGCCGAACGCGGAAGGGTTGAGATAGGCGGCGGCGGCGACCAGCACCGCGGCGAGGCCGACGAGGCTGTGGAAGGCGGCGACGAGCTGCGGCATCGCGGTCATCGCGATGCGGCGCGCGGTGGTGATGCCGATGACCGCGCCGATGCCGATCGCGGCGAGGATTTCGAGGACGGTGAGCCAGTCGATCCGAAACCGCTCGCCGGAAAGCCTCGGATAGCCCTCGATAACGACGCTGCCCATGTCCGCCAGGGGGACATGCGTCACCAGCGTCGTCACCACCGCGATCGTCATGCCGATCATGCCGAAGCGATTGCCGCGCTGGCTGGACGTCGGCGACGACAGGCCGCGCAACGCGAGGATGAAGCACACCCCGGCGATCAGATAGGCGAGCGCCGCGATCGAGCTGCCGGCGGTTGCGTGTTCCATCCTGTCCCCCTTGCCGTCATCCCGGCGGAAGCCGGGATCCACCGCGCCGCGAGCGCAAGTGGATGAGTGGACCCCGGCCCGCGCCGGGGCGACGAAATCAGTGCTTCGCGGCGGCCGCCGGCCGGTCCTTCTTCTTGTACATGGCGAGCATCCGCTGCGTGACCGCGAAGCCGCCGAAGATGTTGATGCTGGCGAGCACGACGGCGGCAAGCCCCAGCCACTTCGCCACCGGCGACCCCGCCGCCGCCCCGGCGATCAGCGCGCCGACGATGATCACCGACGAGATCGCATTGGTCACCGCCATCAGCGGGGTGTGCAGCGCCGGCGTGACCGACCAGACCACGTAATAGCCGACGAAGCAGGCGAGCACGAAGATCGACAGGATCGCGACGAAGTCCATGGTTTCAGTCTCCTACCGATCGCACGGGCGCCGGCCCGGCTTTCCACGTCGGCGAATCGGGCGACCCGTCGCGCCGCTCTGCCGTCCCCACGCCTTCCCCTGGGTCGCAAGGCGGCATCGGGGGTCGGGACGGACGGTTCATGCGCCCAGCAGCCGGGGGTGGACCACCTGCCCGTCGCGCGTCAGGCGGATCGCATCGCCGATCTCCGCATCCAGCACGGGTCGCCCCGCCTCCTTGTCCCAGAAGGTCGACAGGAAGTTGTAGAGATTGCGCGCGAACAGCGCCGACGCATCCGCTGCCAGGCGCGAGGGCACGTTGCGATGGCCGACGATGCGGACGCCGTGCCGCTCGACGATCTCGCCCGGGACGGCGCCTTCGACATTGCCGCCCTGCTCGACCGCGAGGTCGACGATGACGCTGCCCGGCTTCATGCTCGCCACCTGCGCGTCGCTGATCAGCCGCGGCGCGGGGCGGCCTGGGATGAGCGCCGTGGTGATGACGATGTCCTGACGGGCGATGTGCGCAGAGACGAGTTCGGCCTGCGCCGCCTGATATGCCGGGCTCATCTCGCCGGCATAGCCCCCGGCGCCCTCGCCCTCGATGCCGGCGACATTCTCGACGAACACCGGCTTGGCGCCGAGGCTTAGGATCTGTTCCTTGGTCGCGGAGCGGACGTCGGTGGCGGAGACCTGCGCCCCCAGCCGACGCGCGGTGGCGATCGCCTGCAGCCCGGCGACGCCGACGCCCATCACGAACACCCGCGCGGCGCTGACGGTGCCGGCCGCGGTCATCATCATCGGAAAGGCGCGGCCATATTCCGCCGCCGCGTCGAGCACTGCCTTGTACCCCGACAGGTTCGACTGGGAGGACAGGATATCCATGGACTGCGCGCGCGTGATCCGCGGCATCAGCTCCATCGCCAGCGCCTCCAGCCCCGCCGCCGCATAGGCGTCGACCCGGTCGCGCGCGCCGAAGGGATTGAGCCCCGCGACGATCCAGGCACCCGGCGACACGGCGCCGAGTTCCGCCGGGTCCGGCCCTTGCACGCCCAGGACGATGTCCGCCCCTGCCAGGGTCGCCCCACGGTCGCCGATACGTGCCCCCGCCTCGGCATAGCCAGCATCGTCGTAGGAGGCGGCCGACCCCGCCCCCGATTCGACGGCGACTTCGGCACCGAGCGCACCGAATTTGCGGACGGTTTCGGGGGTCGCGGCAACGCGACGCTCGCCGTCTGCTCGTTCGCGGAGGACGGCGATCTTCATGGCGCGATCCTTACGCGATCAGCCAGATCACGAAGGCGGCGATGATCGCGCACCCGACCGCGCCCCACTTCAGCATCCCGATGACGCTGCCATAGGTCGCCTCGTGCGCGTGCATGTCCCCGTTGCCGGCCATCCTCTGTTCCCTGGCTTGCACCCCTGCAGGGGTCGTTCTGGTCCGGAACGAACCCTGCCCGCAAAGCTCCGCCGCCGTCAAGCAGCGGCACGTGCGATGCGCTTAAGCCGACCTTTACCGTCGCGGGGCTAAGCGATGATCCGAAATGGGACGAGATCGACGATGACCCGTAACGGACAGCGGTTGCTTTTGCTGATCGACGACGAACCGGCGCAGCGCAGGCTGGTCGCCGCGCTGGCGGCGCGCGCCGGCTGGCGCTCCATCTTCGCCAATGACGGCGAGATGGCCCTGGCGCAGCTCGGCACGCAGGACGGCATGCAGCTGGATGCGATATTGCTCGACCACCGGGCACCCGACGCGGATACGACGGATGCGATCGCGGCGCTGCGCAGCCAGCGTCCGGCATTGCCGATCCTGATGCTGACCGCGAACGGATCGGTCGCGCATGCGGTGGCCGCGATGCGCGCCGGCGCCACCGACTTCCTCGTCAAGCCGCTCGCCCCCGAGCGGCTGCTCGCCGCGCTCGAGGCGGCGGTCGCGGGCACCGCGGCGGGAGAATTGCGCCCGCTGACCGAGAAGATCCCCGCCCTGCTCGCCTTCGACGAGATCGTCGGCTCCGCGCCCGAGTTCCGCGCCGCGCTCGCCATCGCCGCCAAGGCGGCGCGCGCGCGCGTGCCGGTGCTGATCGAGGGCGAGAGCGGCGTCGGCAAGGAAGTGGTCGCGGATGCGATCCATGCCGCCAGCCCCCGCGCGCGGCGGCCGATGGTGACGGTCAATTGCGGCGCCATCCCCGCGAACCTCGTAGAATCGGAGCTGTTCGGGCACGAGAAGGGCGCCTTCACCGGCGCGTTCGAGCGCAAGATCGGCAAATTCGTCGATGCCGACGGCGGTACCCTGTTCCTGGACGAGGTCGGCGAAATGCCGCTCGACGCGCAGGTAAAGCTGTTGCGCGTGCTGCAGTCGGGAGAGGTACAGCCGATCGGTGCGCGCCACGCTCGCGAGGTCGACGTCCGCGTGATCGCGGCGACCAACAAGCGGCTGATCGAGGAGGTCGAGGCCGGCCGGTTCCGCGAAGACCTCTATTACCGGCTCAACGTCGTGCAGGTGACGATCCCGCCCCTGCGCGAGCGATCCGGCGACATTCCCGCATTGGCCCGGCACCTGCTGGCGCGGATCGCGCACCAGCCGGGACTTCGTCCGCTGGGCATCACCGACGAGGCGCTGGCGCTGCTCGTCGGCTACGATTGGCCGGGCAACGTGCGGCAGTTGCAGAACGCATTGTTCCGCGCCGCGATCCTGTGTGAGGGCGATGCGCTGACGCGCGCGGACTTCCCGCAGATCGCCGCGCTCGGCCAGCGTCGCGGCGGCGTCGTCGCGCCCCCATCGGGCGCTGGGGTCACGCTGTTCCGGCCGGACGGCAATCTGCGTCCGCTGGAGGACATCGAGGCCGATGTCATCCGACTCGCCATCGGCCATTATCGCGGCCGGATGACGGAGGTCGCGCGGCGGCTCGGGATCGGTCGGTCGACCTTGTATCGCAAGCTCGGCGAACTGGGCATCGACAACGCCGCCTGATCGCGCGCGACCCGCGCCGCGTCACCAGAGCACGCCATGCTCCGGCTGCAGCGGGGCGGGCGCCTCGTCGCCGATCGACTGGAGCAGGTCGATCTCGATCGTGCGGCACATCGCCGACAGCGGCAGATCGTGGACGGTATTGGCGAAGGGATCGACCAGATCGTCGCCGATCGCGAGCACCGCGAGGAACATCAGACCCGCCATCGTCGACCCGAGCGGTGTCGCGAACCCCAAGGTCTCCACGAGGCCGATGGGCAGCAGCACGCAGAACAGGTGCACGAACAGCGTCGGGAAGAAGCGATATTGATTGGGCAGCGGGGTGTTCTTCAATCGCTCCATGCCGCCCTGCGCATTGGCGATGTCGACCAGCACCGATTCCATCTGCGTCTGCTGGATGGTGTCGATCCAGCCCTGACGCCTGGCATCGTCGATCCGCCGACCGGTGCCGTCGAGCAGCCCGTTCGCGATGTTGGTGCGCGACAGCGACGGGGTCGCCTCGCCGCGCGACAGGAATCGCAGCACCTGTTCGTCGACCGGCTGGCGACGAAGCTGGCAGCGGAGCGCGTTCACATAAGCGATCTGGCGCAACACGATCGAGCGGCGCAGGTCGCGCGCCTCGTCGCCCGGCAGGAAGTTGCGTGCTTCGCGGCTGAGGTTGCGCGAGGCGTTGATCATCAGCCCCCACAGCGAGCGCCCCTCCCACCATCGCGCATAGGCCGAGTTGCTGCGAAAGCCGAGGAACAGCGCCAGCACCGTGCCGAACAGCGTCAGCGGCAATGACGGCGCGCGAAAGGGCAGAAAATAGTAAGTGACAGTCACCGCGACGTCCCAGAAGAACAGGATGGTCAGCGGGCGCCAGACCTCGGCGACGATCTGGCGCAGACGGGGGGTGGCATCGACGATCATGATTCCTCTTTGTCCGCTCGATTAAGGCTGCATGGCCGATTCACCTTGGTCGGACATTGTTCCGATCGGATCGGCCTCAAAAGCCCTTAGCTGCCCAACGTCTCTGTCCGTAGATTGCTGCGTTGCAAAATGTTTCCGCTTCGGTCCGTTCGTGCCGGATCAGCCGCCCGCCAGCGCCCGGTCGCGCAGGCCCCGCCACAGCTTCAGCGCCTGCACCGTCTCTGGCACATCGTGCACGCGGAGGAACTGCACGCCCGCGTCCGCGCCCTTGAGCGCGAGCGCGACACTGCCGCCCAGCCGGCGCTCGACCGGCGCCTCATTGTCGAGCGCGCCGATCATCCGCTTGCGGCTGGCGCCGAGCATGATGGGGCACCCCAAACCGTGGAACAGCGCCAGGGCGTTCATCAGGGCAAGATTGTCCGCCAGCGACTTGCCGAAGCCGATGCCGGGGTCCGCGACGATCCGCTCACGCGGCACGCCCGCCGCGACGATCGCATCGATGCGGGCCTCCAGCCAGTCGAACACCTCCGTCACGACGTTACGATAGACCGGGCGGCCATGACCGCCGGCCTTGGGGTCGGGCGAATGCATCAGGATGACCGGACAGCCGGCGCGGACGACGACCTCGAGCGCGCGATCGTCCCACAGCAACGCCGAGACGTCGTTGACGATGTGCGCGCCGGCGGCCAGTGCCGCCTCCATCACGCCCGCCTTGCGTGTGTCGATCGACACCGGCGTGCCGCTGGCGGCGAGCCGCTCGACGACGGGCAGCACGCGGGCGATCTCGTCCCCTTCCCAGACCTGTGCCGCACCGGGTCGCGTCGATTCGCCACCAAGATCGACCAGCGCCGCGCCCGCCGCGGCCATGTCGACGGCCGCCGCGGCCGCGGCCGCGGGATCGCCGGCGTGGCGGCCGCCATCGGAGAAACTGTCCGGCGTGACGTTGAGGATTCCTGCGACGAGGGGCTGGTCGAGCCGCAGCGTGCGCGCGCCTAGGACGAGCGGCGGGCGGGGCGCGGTGATCCGCGCGTGCAACGCGGCGGCGCGTTCGCCAAGCGATGCGATATCGGCGACGGAGACGATCCTGCGACCCTCGGCGGTGGACACCTCATAGGCGGCGAACCACTGCATGCCCCCCGCGAGCCGCACGACGCTGCCGTCGGGCAGGCCGATCGGCGTATCGACGAAATGGACGGGGCGCAGGTGCAGGCTCATGCCCGGTGTGTTCCCGCTGCGCGCCGGGAAGGCAAGCGCGTTCGCGGCGAGGACGCGGGCGCGCCGGGCTCGGCGGACACACGTGCCCTCGTCGGGGCGACGACCCGGCCCTGCGCCGGGCGCCGGCCGGCTACGGCTGGGTCGCGAGGATGTAGACCTGCCGCAGGCTGTCGATCGGCTTGAGCGTGCCGTCCGTCTCGTGGTGCCAGAAGGTCCAGCCGTTGCATGCCGGCGCACCCTGCAGCGTCGCGCCGAGCTTGTGGATCGATCCCGTCGCGCCGCATGGGCTGGCAAGGCTGCCGTCGGCGCGGACCGTCGCCTGGAAGCGGCGCTTGGCGTCGGTGAGCATTGCTCCGGGGGCGAGATAGCCGTTTTCGACCAGCACGCCGAACGCGACCTTGGGCTGGCTGCGCGGGCTCTGCATCGTCGCCAGCGCCGATTCGTCGAGCGGCAGTGCCGCGGCGATACGCTCCTGGGCGGCGTCGATGTACGACGGCTCGCGCTCTATGCCGATCCAGCGCCGCCCGAGCCGCTTCGCCACCGCGCCGGTGGTGCCGGTGCCGAAGAACGGGTCGAGCACCACGTCGCCGGGCTTCGTGCATGCGAGCAGCACGCGGTACAGCAGCGCCTCCGGCTTCTGCGTCGGATGAACCTTGTGGCCGCCCTTCTTCAGCCGCTCCTGACCGCCGCAGATCGGAAATTCCCAGTCCGAACGCATCTGGAGCTCGTCGTTGAGCGTCTTCATCGAGCGATAATTGAAGGTGTATTTCGCCTTCTCGCCCTTGGAGGCCCAGATCAGCGTCTCATGCGCGTTGGTGAAGCGCGTGCCGCGGAAGTTCGGCATTGGATTGGCCTTGCGCCACACGATGTCGTTGAGGATCCAATAGCCCAGGTCCTGCACCGCCGTGCCGACACGGAAGATGTTGTGATAGCTGCCGATCACCCAGATCGTGCCATCGTCCTTAAGAATGCGGTGCGCCTCCGCCAGCCAGGCGCGCGTAAACGCGTCATAGGCCGCGAACGTATCGAACTTGTCCCAATCGTCGGTGACCGCATCGACGTGCGTGCCATCGGGCCGGAACAGCTCGCCGCCGAGCTGGAGGTTGTAGGGCGGATCGGCGAAGATCATGTCGACCGACTTGTCGGGCAGCGCCTTCATCGCGGCGATACAGTCGCCCATGATGATCTGGTCGAACGGCAGGATGGCGCGCGCGACATCGGCCGGTGCCAGCGTCGCCGAAACCGCGCCCCGCGCCGCAGCGCGCGGCTGCCGGACCTTTTCGATAACCCCCATCTACGCCCCCTTGTCGTGGCCAGAAGCGCGAATCCGCAGACTCTCGTCAAGCACTGATTGGTTAACGATCTTCGTCAAGATTTCGTGAACGTCCGTGCACAAACCCTCTTGCCTCCCAGATTTTGCGCTGTCGCCTGCCCCGGGTGCCCAAGCGCTGGGGGTGTGGCGCGAAAGACTCAAGCCGCCGCGTCCTGTTGCGCGGCGCAACTTTTATCGGTCAGGCGGCGTGGATCGCGGGCGAAAGCAGGTCCGCCGCCCGTGCGACGGGCGCGAAGCTGTACCGGTGAATCGGCGAAGGGCCGTGTTCGCGCAGCGCAGCCAGATGTCTCGGGCAGCCATAGCCCTTGTTGCTCGCCCAGTGATACTGCGGATGGGCGGCGGCGTGATCGAGCATGATCGCGTCGCGCACCGTCTTGGCGACGATCGACGCGGCGGCGATGGACGCGCTCAGCGCATCGCCGCCGACCAGCGGCGTCGCCGCATAGCGCCAGCGCGGCAGGCGGTTGCCGTCGACGAGCACATGGCCGGGCTCGCAGCCCAGCGCCTCGACCGCGAGCGTCATCGCCTTCATCGTCGCCCAATAGATATTGAGTCGATCGATCTCGTCCGCCTCGACGATGCCGACGCCGACGCACGCACGGGCGCGGATCAGCCCGCACAGCCGCTCGCGCTCATGCGCCGGCAGTTTCTTCGAATCGTCCAGCCCGCGCGGCACGCCACGCGCGGGCAGGATCACGGCCGCCGCGACGACGGGTCCGGCGAGCGGGCCGCGCCCCGCCTCGTCCACCCCCGCGACGGGCGGCAGGCAGGTCTTCTCGTGCTTCAGGCCCGGCATCGATCCGCCGGTATCGCGTTCAAGGCATGTCCCATCGGCCCATGTCCTGCCCCGAGCCCGGGCGCTGCCGCAAGCGCCGCCTGGACATAGGCGATGGCCCGCCCCGTGGCGTCGGCGAGCGACAGGCCGGCGGCAAGGCCGGTGGCGATTCCGCTCGCCAGCGTGCAGCCGGTACCGTGCGTATGGCGCGTGTCGACGCGCGGATGCGTCCACACCGTCTCCCCGCCGTCGGCGTCGATCAACCTGTCCTCGACGATCGCACCGTCGCCGTGGCCACCCTTGACGAGCAACGCCGGGCCGAGCGCGCGGACCGCCGCCTCTCCTCCCAGCGCGGTGAGTTCAGGGAGGTTGGGCGTGACGACCGCCGCCATGCGCATCAGCCGGGCGAAGGCGGCGATCGTCTTCGCATCCGCCAGCGTCGCGCCCGAGGTCGCGATCATCACCGGATCGAAGACGACCGGCACGCCCGTTCCTTCGAGCGCGTCCGCCACCGCCTGCGCGGTCTCGGCGCTGCCGATCATCCCGATCTTGATTGCGTCGGCGCCGATGTCGGCGAGCACGCTGTCGATCTGTGCGACGACCATGTCGGCCGGCACGGCGTGCACCGCCTGCACGCCCAAGGTGTTCTGGGCTGTGATCGCGGTGATCGCGGTCGTTGCATGGCCGCCGAGCATCGTCACGGTCTTGATGTCCGCCTGGATGCCGGCTCCGCCGCCCGAATCGGACCCGGCGATGACGAGGACGCGCGGGATCATGCGGCGGAAGGGCCCAAAGGCCGCACATTTACGCACGAGGACGCCGACGGCCGCTCCGACCTACGGGAGAGATCAAGGGGAGGGAATGGCAGGAGCAGCGGCATGGCGCGACGGTGGCACAAAGCGGGCTTGCAGGACAGCACCGCCGCGACCCGGCGCGCCTCTCCTTCCGGAGGCGGGGATCCGGAGACGCCGCCGTCATCCCGGCGGAAGCCGGGACCCATGGACATGCCGTCGCCGATGATGCGCGAAACACCGGCCTCCCGCTTCCATGGGTCCCGGCGTTCGCCGGGATGACGAATTGGCGAAGGGGCCGGTCCTATCCCCCGAATCGCCGCTCGGTGCTTGCCGGATTCGCCTTCAGCGTCTTGCCGGTGCGCGTCGGCCGGTCGAGCAGTTCGCCGCCGCAATTGGGGCAAAGCTCGTCCATCGCATCTGCGCATTCGGTGCAGAAGGTGCATTCCATCGAGCAGATGAACGCGCCGGGCGCGGCGGCGGGAAGGTCGGTGCCGCAGCGTTCGCAGTCGGGCCGCATCTCGAGCATCAGGCCGCCGCCTTGCGTACGGCGTCGCAGATCCGGTCGACGAGGGTTTCGACCTGCCCCGCGTCGTCGCCCTCCGCCATCACGCGGATCACCGGTTCGGTGCCAGACGGACGGATGACGAGGCGGCCGGTCCCGGCCAGCTCGGCGTCCGCCGCGGCGATCACGGCCTTCACGTCATCATGCTCGAGCGGCTTGCCGCCGGCGAAGCGCACGTTCTTGAGCAGCTGCGGCAGCGGCGCGAAGCGGTGCAGCACCTCGCTGGCCGGCGCGCCGGCGCGCTTGATCTCGGCGAGCACCTGCAGCGCCGCGACGAGGCCGTCCCCCGTCGTCGCATAGTCGGACAGGATGATATGCCCCGACTGTTCGCCGCCGACGTTATAGCCGCTGGCGCGCATCTTCTCGAGCACGTAGCGGTCGCCGACCGCGGTACGGACGAGGCCCAGCCCCTGCGCCTTGAGATGCCGTTCGAGGCCGAGGTTGGACATGACGGTCGCGACGAGGCCCCCGCCCTTCAGCCGCCCGGCGCGCGCCCAGCCCGCGGCGATCGTCGCCATCAGCTGGTCGCCGTCGACGACATGGCCCTTCTCGTCGACGACGATCAGCCGGTCCGCGTCGCCGTCGAGCGCGATGCCGATGTCGGCGCCGGACGCGACGACGGTTTCCGACAGCGTCTGGGGCGCCGTGGAGCCGACGCCGTCGTTGATGTTGGTGCCGTTGGGCGTCACGCCGATCGCGACGATGTCCGCCCCCAGTTCCCAGAGGCAGGTCGGCGCGACCTTGTAGGCGGCACCATTGGCGCAATCGATGACGATGCGCAGGCCGTCGAGCCGGAGGTCGGACGGAAAGGTCGACTTGGCGAAATGGATGTAGCGCCCCTGCGCGTCGTCGATGCGGCGCGCGCGACCGATCTGCGACGACGGCGCGAGGGGGATGTCGTCGCCGTCGATCAGCCCCTCGATCGTCTTCTCCGCCTCGTCGGACAGCTTGTAGCCGTCCGGCCCGAACAGCTTGATGCCGTTGTCGGCATAGGGGTTGTGGCTCGCGGAGATCATCACGCCGATGTCGGCGCGCATCGACTGGGTGAGCAAGGCGACCGCCGGCGTCGGCAGCGGGCCGACCATCACCACGTCCATGCCGACGCTGGTGAACCCCGCGACCAACGCGGATTCGAGCATATAGCCCGACAGGCGCGTGTCCTTGCCGATCAGCACGCGATGCTTGTGGTCGCCGCGCTGGAAATAGGCGCCCGCCGCCATACCGACCTTCATCGCCATCGCCGCGGTCATCGCCCCGGCATTGGTCGCGCCGCGGATGCCGTCGGTGCCGAAATATTTCCTTGCCATGAAACGCGATCCCGTTCGCTATGCAATCGTCCCCGCCTCGTTGCGCCAAGGAAGCCGATGTCGCAAGCCACCCGTATCCTGCTCGCGCTGCTGGCCGGCATCCTGATCGGCATCGGCGCCGTCGCGATCGATCGCGATGCGGCGCTCGGACTGACGCGCGTGACGCAGCCGGTCGGGGCCGCATGGCTGCACGCACTCCAGATGGTGATCGTGCCGCTGATCGTCGGACTGCTCGTCACCGGCATCGCCGCGACGGCGGAGGCGGCGCGCGCGGGCCGGATCGCGGGACGCGGCGTGGCGCTGTTCGTCGCCGTCCTATGGTCGACGACGCTGATGGCGGCGGTGGTCGAGCCGCTGATCCTCGACGCCTGGCCCCTGCCGGCGGCCTGGTCGGCGGCGTTGCGCGCGGCGCTGACCGGCACGCCCGCACCGGGCAAGGTCCCCGGCCTCGCCGATTTCTTCGACACGATCGTGCCGACCAACATCGTCGCGGCGGCGGCGGCCGATGCCTTCCTGCCGCTCACTGTCTTCGCGCTCGCCTTCGCCTTCGCGATCACGCGGCTCGACGCCGAACCGCGCGCACTGCTGGTTGCGGTGTTCCGCGCGATCACCGACGCGATGCTGGTCATCATCGGCTGGGTGCTCCGCCTCGCCCCGATCGGCGTGTTCGCGCTCGCATACGGCGTCGGCGCCCGGACCGGCGCGGCGGCGTTCGGCGCCCTGGTGCATTACATCGCCTGCGTCTCCGCCATCGGGTTCCTGGTGCTGCTGGCCGCCTATCCGCTCGCGCGGTTCGGCGGGCGGGTGCCGATCGGCCGCTTCGCGCGCGCCGCGTCGCCCGCGCAGGCGGTCGCGGTGAGCACCCAATCCTCGCTCGCCTCGCTCCCCGCGATGCTCAAGGGCAGCGAACAGCTGGGCGTGCCGCCGGCCACCGCGGGCATCGTGCTGCCGATCGCGGTGGCGATCTTCCGCGCGACGAGCCCGGCGATGAACCTTGCCGTCGCGCTCTATGTCGCGCGCTGGCTGGATGTGCCGATCGGGCCGGGACAACTCGCCGCGGGGGTTGCGACCGCGGCGATCACGACCATGGGGTCGGTATCGCTGCCGGGTACGATCAGTTTCTTCGCCAGCGTCGCGCCCGTCGCCTTCGCCATGGGCGTGCCAATCGAGGCGCTGGGTCTGCTCGTCGCGGTGGAGACAGTGCCCGACCTGTTCCGCACGGTCGGCAACGTGACGATGGATATCGCGGTCACCACCTGCGTTGCGCGCGGTGAAGGAGACCATCATGCACGACAAGACGCTGGGTGACGGACTGAAGGTCAGCGCGCTGGGCCTCGGCTGCATGCCGATGGCCGGGATCGGCGCGGGCATGTACGGCCAGGCGGACGATACGGAGAGTATCGCCACGATCCACCGCGCGATCGACCTGGGCGTCACCCTGTTCGACACGGCCGAGGTCTATGGCCCCTATCGCAACGAGGAATTGCTCGGCCAGGCGATTCGCGGCCGACGCGACGGCCTGGTGATCGCCACCAAGTTCGGCTTCAGGATCGGCGCGAACGGCATGGAAGGCACCGACTCGACCCCCGAGAACGTGCGTCGCGCCTGCGAAGGTTCGCTGAAGCGGCTGGGGATCGAGACGATCGATCTGTTCTACCAGCATCGCGTCGATCCAAACGTGCCGATCGAGGACACGGTCGGCGCGATGGCGGAGCTGGTCAGGGAGGGGAAGGTGCGCCACCTCGGCCTGTCGGAGGCGGGACCGGACACGCTGCGCCGCGCGGCGAAGGTGCATCCGATCGCGACGCTGCAATCCGAATATTCCCTGTGGGAGCGGACGGTGGAGGACGAGATCCTGCCGCTGGCGCGCGAGTTGGGCATCGGATTCGTTCCTTATAGCCCGCTGGGGCGCGGCTTCCTGACCGGACAGATCACCAGCCGCGACGATCTGCCCGAGGGCGACTATCGCCGGGGCGACCCGCGATATTCCGAAGAGAATTTCGCGACCAACATGAAGATGGTCGAGGTGGTGAAGGCGATCGCCGCGGATCATGACGCGAGCGGCGCGCAGGTGGCGCTGGCCTGGCTGCTGGCGCAGGGACCGGACGTGGTGCCCATCCCCGGATCGAAACGGCGCGCGACGCTGGAGGACAGCATGCGCGCGGCCGATCTGCACCTGACCGAGGACGAACTGCGCCGCCTCGACGAAGCCGCGCCGCGGGGCGGTACGGCGGGGCCGCGCTATGGCGAACGCGCGATGGCGATGGTGCGACTGTAACGCCCCCGGAAAGCCCCTCCCGCTTGCGGGAGGGGTTTGGGGTGGGCCTGTCCGCTGGCGCAGGCTCGGTGAGACCCCGGCCCACCCCCATCCCTCCCTCAAGCGGGAGGGGAGAGTTCAGGGCCGCTGTTCGCCGCGTGTGTCGAGCCCGGATGCGGCCGGTTCCGCATTCAGCGGTTCTCCCGCCAGCGCATGGTCGGGGCGTTCGCCGAGGCTGTCGAGGTGCATCAGCCGCGTCACAAACGGCGCGAGCACCAGCACGACGACGCCGACGCCCATCGCGAACCAGCCGATCCGGCCATAGACCTCCAGAACCCGGCCGGGTCCGGCGCCCTCGCCGCCCGTCGCCTGCGCGATCAGGCTGGCGATGAAATTGCCCGCCGCCGTCGCGAGGAACCAGGTCCCCATCATCAGCCCGGTCATGCTCGGCACCGAAAGCCGCGTCATCGAGGACAGGCCGATCGGCGAGAAGCACAATTCGCCCATCGAGTGCAGCATGTAGAGCAGGATGACGAAGATCGCCGGCGTCAGCCCCGTCGCCGGCGCGCCGAGGATCAGCGCGAAGAAGCCCGCGCCGACCAGGATCAGGCCTATGCCGAACTTGAACGGCGCCGACGGTTCGATCCCGCGCCTGCCCATCGCCGTCCACAGCAGGCCGAACAGCGGCGCCAGCGTGATGATGAAGAAGGAATTGACCGACTGGAACCACGAGGCCGGCATGTCGAAGCCGAGCACGGTGCGGTCGACCTGCTGGTCGGTGTAGACGCTGAGCGAGGAACCCGCCTGTTCGAACAAGGCCCAGAACAGCGGTGACAGCGCGATCAGGAACAGCGCCGCGAAGATGCGATGCCGCTCGACCTGGGGCAGGCGGCGGAAACTCGTCATCAGGATATAGCCGATCGTCAGGCCGGAGGCGATCAGCAGCAGATTGCCGACCGCCCCCTGGCTGCGCACCAGCCACCAGCACAGCAGGATCATCGCCAACGCGCCGGCATAGATCGCCCATTCGATCGACAGGCCGATCGGTGTGCGTTGCTTGAGCGCCGCGGGGACCGGCGGCTCGCCCACGTCGTACAGCGCCGGCCGGCACAGCACGAAGACGACGAGGCCGAGCGCCATGCCGATGCCCGCCGCGCCGAAGCCCCACGACCAGCCGACCCGCTCGCCCAGGTAACCGACGAGCAGCGGACCGACGAACGCACCCGTATTGATGCCCATGTAGAAGATCGAGAAGGCCCCGTCGCGCCGCGTGTCGTCGCGCTTGTAGAGCGCGCCGACGAGCACGGAGATGTTCGCCTTCAGGAACCCCGTGCCCACGATGATCAGCGCCAGCGCAAGGTAGAAACCGTTGAGCGCGCTGCCCTGCTGTCCGACCGGCCCCTCTACCAAAGCGATCAGCAGATGGCCGAGCGTGATGAAGATGCCGCCCGCGAGCACCGCCTTGCGCGGACCCAGGTAGCGGTCGGCGATATAGCCGCCGATGATCGGCGTGATGTACACCAGCGAGGTATAGGCGCCGTAGATCGCATAGGCCGGCTGCTCGGCGAACAGGAAATGCTTGGTCAGGTAGAAGACCAGGATGGCGCGCATGCCGTAATAGGAGAAGCGCTCCCACATCTCTGCGAAGAAGAGCATGAACAGCCCGCGCGGATGCCCCAGGAACGTCTTGGCGGAGGCCGGAACGCCGCCTCCCGCCGTTGCGGTGATTGCCATCTGGTCGTGATACTCCCTGACCCGCCCCGCGGGGCGCCCTCTCGGCCGTGCAACCTAACGAGTCGGAAGCGGGTGTAAACCGGGGGGAGGGCGACGCGGCGGCAGGCAGAGGATTGGAGCGCGGGCATCGCTGCCCTACATGGCGCCGATGTTCAACGACGCCTCCTCTCCGCTGTCCCTCCTGTCGACCCGCCGTTCGGGCAAGCCGCGCGATCTCGTCGCGCCGGGCCCGGACGGCGCGCAGCTCGACCATATCCTCGCCATCGCCGCGCGGACGCCCGACCACGGCAAACTGGCGCCGTGGCGCTTCGTGATCGTGGGAGACGAACAGCGCGACGCCTTCGCCCGACTGCTGGTCGAATCATGCCGCGCGGAGAAGCCGGAAGCGACGCAGAAGGAGCTGGACGGGCTGGACCAGTTCGCACGCCAGGCGCCCGCGCTGGTCGTCGTGCTCTCGTCGCCCAGGCCCGACAGCCCCATCCCCCTGTGGGAACAGGAACTGTCCGCCGGCGCCGCGACGATGAACCTGCTACACGCCGCGCATGCGATGGGCTTCGCGGGCGGCTGGCTGACCGGCTGGGCGGCGTTTTCGCCCCGGGTGCGCGATGCCTTCGGTGCCGCGCCGGAGCGGATCGCGGGCTTCGTCTTCCTCGGCACGCCGGGCCGTCCGCTCGATGAACGACCCAGGCCCGATATGGCACGGATCGTCTCGCACTGGACTCCTTGATATTGGACCTTTTCCGTTTTTGCTGTATTAAAGCAGCATGACAGCGCTCAGCAACGAGGACAGCCCGGTCTACATCCGGCTGCGCGGCACCATCGCGGCGGGAATTCTGCGCGGAGATTATCGCGCCGGCGACCAGCTACCCTCCGTCCGGGCGTTCGCCGCCGAGCACGGCGCCAATCCGCTGACCGTGGCGAAGGCCTATCAGAGTTTCCAGGACGACGGCTATGTCGAGGTCCGGCGTGGCGTCGGCATGTTCGTACTGCCGGGCGCCGCCGAGAAGCTGCGCCGCGCGGAATGCGACAATTTCGTCCGCAACCAATGGCCGCGGATCAGGGACTATATCGACCTGCTCGGGCTCGATACCGCGGAACTGCTGGAGCGCGAGCGGGCCTGATCGCGCGCGTCGCGCAAATTTCACGCTCCCCGATCGCGGGGGCAGCGGGGCCGTTCAGAACAGCCCCAGGCCTTCGACCTCCTCGCGGGTCAGGTCGATCCCGAACATCAGGCTCATGCGCATCCGGTAGACCCGCGGATCGGTGATCTCGGCCACGGTCTCGTCCGCGCCGGCGCGGCGGTGATAGCGCCGGTCGGTCAGCCCGGCGAGGCCATGCGGCAGCACGATGCTCGCGATCGTCAGATTGGTGAAGCGGCTGTCCGGCGCGGTCGACGTCCAGTGGTTCGACAGCCCGAGGTCCGACTCGAAGACTGCATCCGTGGTGAAGGCATATTGCGGCTGCCACCCCGGGCCGTTGCCGCGCCCGTCGGTCGATCCCGCGGCACCGTCGCGGTACAGCATCCAGCCCTCGCCCTCCTCGCGGGTCAGGCGGAAGCGTGCGCCGTCGGGCGCGGTCGCCTCGGCCCCGTCGACGAGCGGCATGACAGGCGCATAGCTGGCGCCGAAACCGGGGTCGGCGATCCAGTCCTGGCCCTCGATCGTGACCAGGCTCAACGTGTGCGTCAGCGGCGGTACCGCGCCGCCCGCCGCGGCGATGCCGAGCCACACGCGGGCGAGCAGCGGCCGCGCCGCGAAGCCCAGCGCCGCGAGCGCATCGAGGAACAGCCGGTTCTGCTCGAAGCAATAGCCACCCCGCTTGCCGGTCACGAGCTTGGCGAAGACCGAGGCGGAATCGATCGCGATGCCGCGCCCGAGGCGGACGTCGAGGTTCTCGAACGGGATTGCGAGGCGGTGCTCGCGCTGCAGGCGTCCCAGCCCCTCCGCGTCGGGCGTCACGCGGGCGGGCAGGTTGATGCGGGCGAGATAGGCGTCGAGATCGAACATGAGAGGCTCTTCGGGGGGATTTTCCTTTATGGCAAGGGCGCGGGGTCGTCTCCGGACGGAGACGATCCTTGTCGCACCGTCATCCCCGTGCGGGTGGGAACGACGGTGCGGTGGAGCGCTATTCCGCTCGGTGACGGCGGTCAGGCCGCGAACGCCTCCGCCGGCACGGCGTAGAGCACGTCGGCGCTGGCATTGGCGGCAGCCTGCAGGCCGAGCGCCTCGGGCACGATCTGATCGAGATAGAAGCGCACCGCCGCGCGCTTGACCGCCTGCGCCTGGTCGTCGCCGGTCGCGAGCCGCCCCTGTCGCTCCATCAGCCAGCCGCAGGTCGCGACCGACAGCATCGTCAGGAACGGATAGCTCGCCGCCAATTTGTCGTCGGCATCGGCCGTCGCCAGTCGGCGGCCGATCGCGTCGACCGCGTCGACCAGCGCGATGAGGTGCGCGTGCTGCGCTTCCGCGCGGATGTCGGCGATCAGCGCGGCAAAGGCGCCGCCGTTGTCCAGCCCCAGCTTCCGCCCGACCAGATCCGCCGCCTGGATGCCGTTCGTGCCCTCGTAGATCGGCGTGATGCGCGCATCGCGGAAATATTGCGCGGCGCCCGTCTCCTCGACGAAACCCATACCACCATGAACCTGGATACCCAAACTGGCGACCTCGTTGCCGATGTCGGTGCCATGTGCCTTGGCGAGCGGCGTGACGATCTCAAGCCGGTTCCTCGCCGCCGGATCGCCGAGGCCCGCGCGATCGACCTGCCCCGCCGCATAATAGACAAGCGCGCGGGCCGCCTGCGTCTGCGCCGTCATGCGCAGCAGCATCCGGCGGACGTCGGGATGCTCGACAATCCGCGACGGCTGGCCCGCGCGCGCGCCCTGCACGCGATCGAGGGCATAAGCGACCGCCTTCTGCGTCGCGCCTTCCGCCACCTGCACGCCCTGCAGGCCGACGTTGAGACGGGCATTGTTCATCATCGTGAACATCGCGCGGATGCCGCCGTGTTCGGGCCCGATCAGCTCGCCGACGCATTCGTCGTGATCGCCGAAGGACAGGACGCAGGTGGGCGAGGCATGCAGGCCCATCTTGTGTTCGATCGACACGACGCGCACGTCGTTAAACGCGCCTGGCGTGCCGTCTTCGTTCAGGCGAAACTTCGGGACGAGGAACAGACTGATGCCGCGCGTCCCCGGCGGCGAGTCGGGCGTGCGGGCGAGAACGAGATGGACTATGTTGTCGGCCATGTCGTGATCGCCGAACGAGATGAAGATCTTCGTTCCCTTGATCGACCACTTTCCGTCCCCGCGCGGCGTGGCGGTCGCGCGCAGCGCGCCGACGTCACTGCCCGCCTGGGGCTCGGTCAGGTTCATCGTGCCGGTCCAGGCGCCGGTGGCGAGATGGGGCAGATAGGTCGCCTGCTGCTCGGGCGTGCCGTGATGGATCAGCGCCTCGATTGCGCCGACGGTCAGCGTCGGGCAGAGCGCGAAGCCCATGTTGGCGGAGCCGAGCGTGTCGAGCACCGCGGTCTGGATGGCGAAGGGCAGGCCCTGCCCGCCCCATTCCTCCGGCACGCCGATCGTGCCCCAGCCGCCCTCGACATAGTCGCGATACGCCTTGATGAAGCTTTCGGGCATATGCACGCCGGCGGGCGTCCATTTGGCGCCAACCGTATCGCCCTCGCGGTTGAGCGGCGCCCATTCGCCCGCGGCGAATTGTCCGACGCCCTCCAGCACGGCATCGACGACATCGGGGCTGGCGGCGGCGTAGCGTGCATCGGCGGCCAGCTCGTCGATCCGGACGACGTGCTCCAGCACGAAACGCTGGTCGGCGACGGCGGGGCGGAAGGTCATGTTTCTCTCCTTGGATGCCCCGTTTATAGGCATCGAACATGGCCGATTCAAAACCGCGCATCTTACGCTACGGCATGGCCGCGGTTGCCGAAGCCGCGGCGCGAATCACCGCCGGCGAACCGGTCGCGGTGCCGACCGAGACAGTATACGGCCTCGCCGCCAATGCGACGAACGCACAGGCCGTCGCGCGCATCTATGCCGCCAAGGGCCGGCCGAGCTTCAACCCGCTGATCGTCCACGTCGCCGACCTGGCGGCAGCGGAGGCGCTGGCGGTGTTCGACGCGGACGCACGCCTGCTGGCGGAGCGGTTCTGGCCGGGGCCGCTAACCCTGGTGCTGCCGCTGCGTGCCGGCGCGCCTATCGCGTCGCTGGTGACGGCGGGGCTGACGACCGTCGCGCTCCGCGTGCCTCGGCACCGCGCGATGCAGGCGGTGCTGGCAGCGAGCGGACGACCGCTCGCCGCACCTTCCGCCAATGCGAGCAACGGCATCAGCCCGACCCGTGCAGAGCATGTCGCGGCGAGCCTCGGCACGCGGATCGGCCTGATCCTCGACGACGGGGCGACGGACGCGGGGCTGGAATCGACGATCCTCGCGGGTCGCACGCTATTGCGGCCGGGACCGATCGGCATCGGCGCCCTGCCCTTTCCGGTCGAGCGGCGCGGGGAACACGCCACGGTGACGGCGCCGGGCCAGCTGAAGACGCATTACGCCCCGACCAAGCCTCTGAGATTGAACGCGCTCGCGGCCGAAGACGACGAATGGCTGATCGGCTTCGGGGCCATTCGCGGCAATGAGTCGCTGTCGACGCGCGGCGATGTCGTGGAAGCGGCGGCGGGATTGTTCGACGCGCTGCACCGCGCCGATGCCGGCCCGGCTTCGCGTATCGCGGTGGCACCGATCCCCTCGGACGGGGTGGGCGAGGCGATCAATGACCGGCTGACGCGCGCGGCGCACCGCTGATCCCGCCTCTCCCCTCCTCGCGCCATGCCTGGCCGGCCCTCGCGATGGCTGCATGCGACGCGCCGAACCATGGCCGTTTTGGCGAAGCCAGCACGCCGGGCGGCCGCCGCGACGGCCGCCCGGTCATCATTTACGCGCTGACCGACGCTGCCTTCGAGCGTGCCTGGAAGCTCTTGCGCAGCTTCTGCAGCTTGGGCGGGATCACCGCCATGCAATAGGGATTGGAGCGACCCGAGGTTTCCCAATAGTCCTGATGATAGCCTTCGGCCGGGTACCATTCGGCCATCGGTTCGATCGTCGTCACGATCGGCGCCGACTGGTCAGCCTGCGCGCGTTCGATCGCCGCGCGCGCCTCGGCCGCCTGCGTATCGTCGGCCGGGAAGATGGCGGAGCGATATTGCGTGCCGATGTCATTGCCCTGTCGGTTGAGCTGCGTCGGGTCGTGCGTCGCGAAGAAGATCGCGAGCAGATCGCCATAAGTGATCTGCGCCGGGTTGAAGCCCACGCGGATCGCCTCCGCATGGCCGGTGTCGCCGCCGCACACCTGCTTGTAGGTCGGGTTGGGCACGGTGCCGCCGATATAGCCGCTCTCGACGCTTTCGACGCCGATCACGTCCTTGAACACGGCCTCGGTGCACCAGAAGCAGCCGCCCGCCAGCGTCGCATATTCGGTCATAATGAGGTCTCCTTTGCCTCCAAGATAGGATGCGGCTACCGCATCGCAACGTTGGGACGGGAAGCGCACTTATGGCGATCGACGGCAAGGTGATGGTGACGGGCGGCGCAGGCTACATCGGCAGCCATGCCGTTCTGGCGCTGTGCGATGCGGGCTATGACGTGGTCGTCGTCGATAATCTGGTGACCGGATTTGACTGGGCGGTCGATACGCGCGCGACCTTGGTCACGATGAACGTCGCCGATCCCGCGATTCGCGACATCATCCGCGCGCATGACATCCGGGCGATCATGCACTTCGCCGGATCGGTCGTCGTGCCGGAATCGGTGAGCGATCCGCTGAAATACTATCGGAACAACACCGCCGCGACGCGCGACCTGCTCGAGAGCGCGGTGGCGACCGGCGTCCGGCATTTCATCTTCTCGTCGACCGCGGCCACCTATGGCACGCCCGACAAGGTCCCGGTGGCGGAGGGCGATCCGAAGGCGCCGATCAACCCCTATGGCATGTCCAAGCTGATGACCGAGTTCATGCTGCGCGACACCGCCGCCGCGCACCCGATCAACTACTGCGCCTTGCGCTATTTCAACGTCGCCGGCGCCGATCCACAGGGACGGTCGGGACAGTCGACGATCGGCGCGACGCACCTGATCAAGATCGCGGTCGAGGCGGCGACCGGCAAGCGCAGCCATGTCGGCGTCTACGGCACCGACTTTCCGACACGCGACGGCACCGGCGTGCGCGACTATATCCACGTCAGCGACCTGGCCGCCGCGCATGTCGCGGCACTGAAGCTGCTGGTGGAGCGGCCGGCGGAAAGCCACACGCTCAACTGCGGCTATGGCCGCGGCTTCTCGGTCCTGGAGGTGCTCGACGCGGTCGACCGGGTGACCAATCGCACGATCGAGCGCCGGCTCGAAAGCCGCCGGGCCGGTGACCCGGCCGAACTCGTCGCCGACAATGCCGCGATCCTCGCGACGCTGCCATGGCGACCCCAGCGCGACGACTTGGACACGATCGTCCGCGACGCGGTGGCATGGGAGCGCAAGCTCGCGGATCGGGCGGGGTAGAGTCTTATCTACCTGGGTCGAATCAGTACCCGCCCAATCCGGCCTAACCGGATCGCAGGTCAGTCTCTCGCGGCGCGATCCAGGCGCTCACCCCCGATCGCACGGCGCGCGCCCGCCGTGGCGATCCACCAGCCGAGCGCCCACAGCGTGCCGAAGCTCCAGCCGCCGATCACGTCGCTCGGCCAGTGCACGCCCAGATAGACGCGGCTGGAGCCGATCGCCCCGACCAGCAGCACGGCGATGACGAGCAGGTAGCGACGGGTCGCCCGATCCGGCGTCACCTGACCACCGAGCGCGGCGAGGGTCAGGTAGATACAGGCGCTCGATGCGGCATGGCCGCTCGGGAAGCTATAGCCGGTGACATCGACAAGATGCGGGACGAGATCGGGTCGGGTGCGTACCGCGAGCCCCTTGACGAGGTCGACCATCATCCCCGCGGACAGGCTTGCCGCGCCGATCGCCAGCGCGGTCAGCCATAAGCGCTGCACCAGCAGCAGGCCGACGACCGCCACCACCACGATCGTCAGCACCACGCCTCCGCCCAGCGCGGTGATGTCGGCGGCGACCTTGGGCAACCAGGCGGGTCCATGCCAGGCGCGCAGCGAGACGAGAATGACGCGATCAAAGGCGAAGGGCCAGCGGCTGGTCGCGTAGCCACCTGCCAGCATCAGCGCGAGGCCGATCGCGATCACCCCCAGGCCGACGAGCAGCGGTGGAACGCGCCGCGGCGACGGCGCGACCTCGTGTCCGACGCGATGATCGTCCGTGTCCCTCATCCTTCCGATCCTTGCGCTGTGTGACCCACCGGTCCGATGGGGACGATCGATGGCAGGACGGGTTCCCTCGTCGTGCGGCCGGCAACCGTCGGGACATAGGGGCGCGGTAAGGGGGCCGCCGATGGTGGGTCCGCCGGGACTCGAACCCGGGACCTCTCGATTAAAAGTCGCTTGCTCTACCGACTGAGCTACGGACCCCTGCCATCGGCGCGTGCGGGGGCCTAGGCGCGCGGGCGCCGCCGGTCAATCCTTGCCGCCAATTGACGCACCGTCCGGCCGCGCAGAGGATGCCGCCAATCGGGGGCGATTTGACGCAGAGGCTGCAGCGCGAAGGCACGCTCCACGAGCCCATCGTGCGGCACGACCAGATGCCTCGTACACCAGCGCCCCCCCGACCAGAGCAGGATGTCAAGGTCGATCACCCGCGCGCCCCAGCGCCGTCCCCGCCGTCTGCCGAAGGCCGCCTCGATCCGCTTCAACCGCGCCAGCAGCTGGGGCGGTGTGTCGGTGCTCTCGATCAGGGCGGCAGCATTGGCGAAGCGGCGGATCGACGGGCCGAGCGGAGGCGTGACGATCACCGGCGAGACCACGAGCACGTCGCCGATCGCCGCCAACGCGGCCCGCACCTCGTCCGCGGGGCCGCCATGCCGCCCGCGGCGGTTGGACCCCAGGCCGATTGCATAGACCGTCTTCGTCACCATTGCGCCCCTCACGACCCACCCGTCACGAAGGATCGGCGCGGCGCCGGCACCGCTTCCCGGAACGTGCAACAGGTTCTAACGCAAAAGCCATGTCCATCGAAACCTCCGCCGATGCCGGGCCGCCCGCGCCGATCGCGCCACCCTTCACGCCCCTGCTCGCCATCGAGCCGCCGCGCGACTGCCCGCTTTGTCCGCGCCTGGTAGCCGTACGCGAAGAACTGCGCGCGGAACTACCGCAATGGTGGAATGCGCCGGTGCCTGCCGTTGGCGATCCCGACGCCTGGCTGGCGATCGTCGGCCTCGCCCCCGGCCGCCAGGGCGCCAACAGGACCGGACGACCGTTCACAGGCGACCGCTCTGGTCCGCTGCTCTACGACACGCTGACCGCCGCCGGCCTGGCGGAGGGAAGCTATACCGGCAAGGCGGACGAGGCGCTGACGCTCAAGGGCGCGATCATCCTCAACGCCGTCAAATGCTTGCCGCCGGAAAACAAGCCGACGCCGGAGGAGATTCGCACCTGCCGCCCCTTTCTGGAGGCGGAGCTGGCCGCACTCCCGAAGGTTCGGGTGGTCGTCGCACTCGGCCAGATCGCGCATCAGTCAGTGGTCAAGGCGATGGGCGGCAAGCTGCCCAAGGCGCGATTCGCGCACGGCGCCGAGCACCGGATGCCCGACGGCCGCATCATGCTCGATAGCTACCATTGCTCGCGTTACAACCAGAACACGGGTCGCCTGACTCCGGACATGTTCGCGGCTGTGTTCGCGCGCGCGGTGCAGCTGCCGCGCTGACCGACGCTGGCTCAGCCGTCCTGGACGAGCCGTCCGTACAGCTCGGGACGGCGGTCGCGGAAGAAGCCGAATGCTGCGCGGTGGCGACGGATGCGGGCGAGGTCCAGCGTCGCGGTGATCACGCCCTCCTCCTCCCGGCCCAGTTCGGCGAGGATGTCGCCGCGCTCGTCGGCGATGAAGCTTGTGCCGTAGAAGGTCTGGCCGCCCTCCTCTCCATTGGGCTCCACGCCGACGCGGTTGGCGGCGACGACGGGCACGACGTTGCTGACGGCATGACCGACCATCGCGCGCCGCCACAGCCTTGCCGTATCGAGGCTGGTATCGTGTGGCTCGCTGCCGATCGCGGTCGGGTAGAACAGGATTTCCGCCCCCATGAGCATTAACGCGCGGGCGGTTTCCGGATACCATTGATCCCAGCAGACGCCGACGCCGAGCATCCAGCCGGGCGCCTGCGGCGGCGCCGGCCAGACCTTGAACCCGGTGTTGCCGGGACGGAAATAGAATTTCTCCTCATAACCCGGCCCGTCGGGAATATGGCTCTTGCGATAGACGCCCTGGATCGCGCCGTCGGGTCCGATCATCGCCAGGCTGTTGTAATAATGCGGGCCGTCCGCCTCGAAGAAGCTGGTCGGGATGGTGACGCCCAGATCACGGGCCAGGGTCTGCATCGCCCGCACGGCCTTGTGGTCCTGTGTCGGGGCGGCATTGGCGAACAGGCCTTCGTCCTCGACGCGGCAGAAATATTCGCCCTCGAACAGTTCCGGCGGCAGGATCACCTGCGCCCCGCGCCCCGCCGCCTCGCGAACCAGACGGGTGACGTTGGCGATGTTCGCGTCGATATCGCTGGAAAAGCCGAGCTGCAGCGCGGCGACGGTGATTTCGGTCATGACAGGTCCTACAGGGTGACGCCGAATCGCGCGGCGATCGCAACGGTCGCGAGATAGAGCGCAACCGTGACAGCGCAACCGCCGCTGAGCGCCGGCCAGAAACCGATGCCGTGCCTCAGCAGCATCGGGATGACGAGGAACATCGGCAGCGACGGCACGACATACCAGAGGGTCGCCTGCGCGTGATCCGCCAGACGCACCGGATCGCGCGTGTCGTGCCACAGCCATATCATGCCCAGTACCGAAACGAGCGGCAGCGACGCGACCAGCGCTCCGGCCGCCGGATTGCGCCGCGCGATCATCGCGACCAGCGCGACGATGATCCCCGATACGGCGGCGCGGACGATCAGCGCCAGCATCGCACCGGGTGCGCTGGCATCATGCCGGCAGCCCCAGTCGCCACCGCAGCAAGCGCACGAAGGGGGCCGGATCGTCAAGGCGGAAGGCGATGGCCGCGACGGGCGGTTTCGCACCGAACAGGCCGCGCCGCGGCAGCGGCTCGCGCAGTCGGATCATCAGGTTCGGCCAGGCAAGCAGGCCGATGTTGAGCGTATCCGCCGCGCGGACGCGATCGCCCGCAGGCTCCACCTCGAACCCGGCGATGTCGGCAAAGGCGACTACCCGGTCCACGAGCGTCCCGACGCGCAGATGGACGCCGCTCGGCGTCAGCAGCACGGGGCGCAGCCGCAGCGACTTGATGACGCCGACGAGATAGACGAGCGACAGTTCGCCGATGACCGCCATGATGGTCGCGGCCGTGCGACTCCAGTGCGACACGACCAGATGCGTCACGCCGATCTCCATCATCGACAAGATGGTCATGGCCGTCATCATCGGCGCCAGCTGGCGGTGATAGGCGAAGCCGCGCGTTCCGTCCGGAATGTCCGCGGGTGCGCTCCAGCGGAATAGCGCGAGGTGGAGCAGCCGCATCTCCGCGATCAGCACGCGCGCGACCGCGGGGGGCAGCATCTCCGACAGCAGCACGCGCCAGCCGTCGGCGTCGCGCAAGTTGGTCCGCGGCAGCAGCGCGCCGACGCGGACGAGGCGCACGACGGCATGCACCGTGACGACCAGCATCATCGCCGCGGCAAGCCACGGGGTCGCGACGATCGCCCCGCGCAGCGGCGCGGGCGAGAGCATCCAGGCAGCGAAGGCGCCGCCCGCGAGCGTCGCGACCACCTGCCGCGGGAGCGGCCGTCCCCGGCGCGCAACCAGTCCGAGCGTCAGCGCGTCGCAGGCGATCCAGACGAACAGCAGCGCGGCGATACGGGGATGATCCAGCGCGGGGGCGGTGCGCGTCGCCATCGCCGCCGCCCCTAATGCGGTGATCGGCAGCATATGCGCCAGGATCGTCCGTCGCCGCGCCTGCTCCGTCGTGCCGATCGTCGCGAACGTCATCGCCGCCATCCCTCGCGTCGTCCCGCCCGAGGATCACCGCCCCGTACGCAGGTGCCCGGCAGGCTAGGCGTCCGGCGCGCGCCTGTCCATCACGCCGGGATCTGTTGACTGATGCAGTGGAAGCTGCCGCCGCCGGTCAGGATATGGTCCGCGCGCAGGCCAACGGCGGTCCGGTCGGGGAAGATCGCCTGGATCGCGGCGACGGCGGCCGCGTCGTTCTCGCTGCCGTACAGGGGCACGACCACCGCGGCGTTGCCGATGTAGAAATTCATGTAGCTTGCGGGCACGACCTCCTCGTCGCGCAGCACGCGCCCCGGCGAGGGGATCAGCACCACCTCCAGACCGGCAGCGCGCGCGTCGCGCTCGGCATGTTGAAACACCTGCCAATTGGGGTCGTTCTCCGCCGCCTGCGGCAAGGCGACGCGTCCCTCGCCGACGAACCGGGCGAGATTGTCGACATGGCCGTCAGTATGGTCGTTGAGCAGGCCGTCGCCGAGCCACACGATACGCGTGAAGCCCAGATCCTCGCGCAGTCGGCGCTCGATGTCCGCCTTGCTCATCGTCGGATTGCGATTGGCGTTGAGTAGGCATTGCTCGGTCGTCACAACGGTGCCCGCGCCGTCGCCGTCGATCGCCCCGCCCTCGAGCACCCAGTTGCAATAGCCGACCTTCGCGCCGATCGACCTGCCAAGCCGCAGCCCGATCGAATCGTCCCCCGGCAGATCGTATTTGCCGCCCCAGCCGTTGAAATCGAAGTCGGCCGCCTCGCCGTTATCGAGCAGGATCGGTGCGGTATCGCGCAGCCAGATGTCGCCGAACGGCTCTACCACCACCTGTGCGAAGGGCGCCATGCTCTCGGCGGCCGTACCTGCTTCCGCATCCGCCGCGACGAGGATCACCGCCTCCCCGCGTCCCTCGGCGTGGACGGCGCGCGCGAAGGCGACGACCTCCTCGCGCGCGGGAGCGAGATCGTCCACCCACAATTCGGGATGGCTGGGAAAGCCGATCCACACCGCCTTGTGCGGCGCCCATTCGGCCGGCGGCGTCGGACGGTTTGGGACGTTCGTCACGGCAAGGGTCACTGCGAAGCTCCTGCGCGGCTCTTGTCGCGGATCGCGCGGAATTCGTCGCCCGGCATCCAGTTGGGCCAGTCGCGCCCGTCCGCAAGATCGCGCGCGATCATGTAATAGAGCTGCACGTCCTGCTCCACCCCGCGCCAATCCCATTTGGGATCATATTCGTCCTGAGGAGCGTGATAACGATGCTCCTCGTAATCCTTGGCCGCCGCGGCGCCCGCCGCACGGCCGCCCGTCACCAGGTCCTGCCCGGTTTCGAAATAGACCATCGGCACGCCATGCTTCGCCAGGCTGAAATGGTCGGAGCGATAGTAGAAGCCCTTTTCCGGCGTCGGCTCGGGCGTGGCGGTGCGGCCTTGCCGCTTAAGCGCCGCGTTCAGATAGCGGTCGAGTTCCGACTTGCCCGGGCCGATGACGATCACATCCTTTGCCGGTCCGTACATCGCCAGCGCGTCCATATTGGCGCCGCCGACCGTCTGGCTGAGCGGATAGATCGGGTTGTCGCCGTAGTAAGCGGAGCCGAGCAGCCCCGATTCCTCCGCGGTCAGCGCGACGAACACCATCGAGCGGCGGGCCGGTCCCGCCTTGGCATTGGCCTGGGCCAGCGCAACGAGTGCCGCGGTGCCGTCCGCATTGTCGATCGCGCCGTTGCAGATGCCGTCGCCGTTGACCGGCGTGCAATGACCCAGATGGTCCCAATGCGCCGACAGCAGCACATATTCGTTCGGCGCCTCGCGCCCCGACAGGATACCGACGACATTGTGCGACACCTGCTTGGTGATGTCGTTGTCGAACGAGACGGACGCCTTGACGCCCAGCGGGACCGCCTTGAACCCCTTGACCTTGGCGGCGGCGGCGAGCTGGTCGAAGTCCTTGCCCGCGCTGGCGAACAGCGCGCGCGCCTTGTCCAGCTGCATCCATCCGTGCGCGGCGGTATCGTCCATGTGGCCGTTGGCGGCGTCCGCGACATGCGCTGGTCCGGTGTTGCTCGACCGGACGACGTTCCAGCCATAGGCGGCGGGTTCGGTCTGATGGACGATGATCACCGCGGCCGCGCCCTGGCGCGCCGCTTCCTCATATTTATACGTCCAGCGCCCGTAATAGGTCATCGCGCGGCCGTTGAAGGGGCCGTTCAGATCCTTCTGCTGCCAGTCGGGATCGTTGATCAGCACGATCACCGTCTTCCCCTTCACGTCGAGGCCGGCATAGTCGTTCCAGCCCTGTTCAGGCGCGACGATGCCATAGCCGGCGAAGACGACGTCGCTGTCCTTCACGTCGATATGCGGCGTGACGCGATAGGTGCCGACGACCATGTCCGGGCCGTAGGCTAGGCTGAGCGGGGTCTTGCCACCGGTGATGGTGAGCGGCGTCACGTTCTTGGCAGTGATCTCGACCAGCGGCACGTCCTGCAGCCACTTGCCCTCGTTGCCGGGCTTGAGCCCCGCCTTCTCGAACTGCTGCTGCAGATAGGCGAGCGTCTTGGTCTCGCCCGCGCTGCCCGGCGCGCGTCCTTCGAACGCGTCCGACGACAGAGTCTTGGTAACCTCCTTCATCGTCTCGACGGAGATTTGCGGCAGGGTCTGCGCAGTGGCGGGCGCCGCGGCGGCGAAGAGGAGGGCGGCGAGGAAAGGACGGCGCATCAGGAACTCCGGCATGGCGACATGCCGCGTCTTGTGCCGCGAGGTGGGGGGCTTGTCCACGTTCGTAATCCCCGCGCGTCGCGCCCCGGCGCTATCCCGGCAGCGGGCGGGATGTGCCCTTGCCCCTTGACCACGAAAAAAGGCGGCCCCGACGGGACCGCCCTTTTCGATCGACCGCCGAACGGCGCCGTGGCGCCGCCGGTTGGCCTCGCCTTTGCTCAACTTAGCGCGAGTAGAACTCGACCACCAGGTTCGGCTCCATCTTCACCGGATAGGGCACCTCGTCCAGCGTCGGGACACGGACCAGCGAGACCTTAGCGTTGCCGTCGGCGGCGACGTAATCGGGAACATCACGCTCGGCCAGGCCCTGCGCCTCGAGCACCAGCGCCATTTCCTGCGCTTTCTTGCCCAGCGAGATCTCGTCGCCGACGTAGCAGCGGCGCGACGCGATGTTGCACTTCACGCCGTTGACGCGGATGTGGCCGTGGCTGACGAGCTGGCGCGCGGCGAAGATCGTCGGCGCGAACTTGGCGCGATAGACGATCATGTCGAGACGCTGCTCGAGCAGGCCGATCAGGTTCTGGCTGGTGTCGCCCTTCATGCGCGCCGCCTCGGTGTAGCAGGCGCGGAACTGCTTCTCGGTGACGTCGCCGTAATAGCCCTTGAGCTTCTGCTTCGCGCGCAGCTGCAGGCCGAAGTCGGAAACCTTGCCCTTGCGACGCTGGCCATGCTGGCCCGGGCCATATTCACGCTTGTTGACGGGGCTCTTCGGGCGGCCCCAGATGTTCTCGCCCATGCGCCGGTCGAGCTTGTACTTGGCGCTTGCACGCTTCGACATAATGATTCCTTGGCAACTACAACGACGTGATCCTGCAGCTTGGGCCGCAGGGGTGGTCCCGGTATCGCGCTGCTGGTCTCCAACAAGGAGGGCAGGCCCGCCGCTTCACCGGGATGCGGGGGCGGTTGCGAAGGCGCGCGCCTAGCGGGCGGGACGCGCGAAGTCAAGCTGGACAGGATGATGCCGCCCCGGCACAGGCGGGCGCATGACGACGATCCTCGCCGGCCCCGACTGCACCACCATGACCGAGGTCCGCGCCGGTGTCGACGCGCTCGATCGCGAGCTGGTCGCGTTGCTCGCGCGCCGATTCGCCTATATGGACGCGGCCGCGCGCATCAAGCCGCAGCGCGGTCACGTCCGCGACGAGGCGCGCAAGGCGCAGGTGATCGCCAATGCGCGCGCCGAGGCGGTGCGGCTCGGCGTGCCCGAAGAGGCTGTCGGCGAGCTGTGGGAGCTGCTGGTCGAGGCGTCGATCGCCTACGAACTCTCAGCGTTCGACCGGCGGGGCGGCTGATCGGTCCGCCGTTTTAATGCGGGGCGCGGCGCCGCGACGCGCTCGCCCGGTGCCCGCTCCTCCGCCGTGCCCCGGACTTACGGCTTGCGGAACTTGTAGACGAACTGGTCGGTGTGGCCGCGGATGGCGGGGTCGAACACCGGCTTGCTGTGGTCGTCGGCGGGGTTGGCCAGCACCTTGCTTTCGCCGACGAAGCGGAAGCCGACCGATTCGACTTGCCGGCGTACCAGGGTCGGATCGATGCGATGCTTGGTGCGGGTGTTGGCGAGGCCGGTGCCGGCGGCATCGGCGTGATCGATGATCACATAGGTGCCGCCCTTCTTGAGCAGCTTGTACACGGCGGTGTCGAAGGCGCGCAGCACCGGCTCGCCCGCGCCCGCATTGGGCACGTCGTGGTAGTTCTGCACGGTCCAGAACAGGTCGACCGGCTGCGGCGCCGTCGGCAGGTTGGTCGGCTGCACCTCCGCGGTCACGTTGGCGAGGTTGCGGGCCTTGAGCGCGGTGAGGCTCTTGTCGGCGCGCGCCGCCGCCGCGGCGGGCCAATAGGCGAAGACCTTGCCCTTGGGACCAACGACGCCGCTGAAGATGCGCGTCCAATAGCCGCTGCCCGGCAGGTAATCGATCACGGTGTCGCCCGGCTTGGCGCCGGAGAAGGCGACGACGGCCGCCGCCTGGCGCCGTTCGTCGTCACCCTGCTGGTCGACGCGGGCCGGATCGGCGAGCGCGCGCGCCACCATCCCGCCGGACGCGGGCGCCTTCGACGCATTCGTCTGCGCCTCGAGGCCCTGGGTCGTCGCCGCTCCCGCCAGCGCCATGACCGCCACCGCACCGATCCACCGCATCATCCGTCTCCATCGCTGGTTTGCGCCGTTCGCTACACTAAATGAATGCGATGAGCGATATCCGCGACGCGATCCAGGATCAGGTGCATCGGCTGGTCGGCTTCGGCGACGGCGGCGTCGACCTAAGCCGGCCGCCGGGTGACGACGGCCTGTTCGGCCCCGCCTCCGCTGCATGGCGGGTCCATGGCGACTTCACCGCGATGATGGCCGGCGGCGTCGCCGCCCTGCTGCTGCAGATGCTGCATCCCGGCGCGCTGGCGGGCGTGTGGGATCATTCGAACTTCCGCCAGGACATGCTTGGCCGGCTGCGCCGCACCGCACAGTTCATTTCCGGCACCACCTATGGCGCGACGGCGACGGCGGAGGCGCTGATCGACCGGGTCCGATCGATCCACGATCGCGTCGCCGGCACGTTACCGGACGGGACGCCATACAGCGCCAACGATCCCGCACTGCTGACCTGGGTGCATGTCGCAGAAGTCGCGATGTTCCTCGCCGCCTATCGCCGCTATCGCGACCCCGACGTGTCCGGGGCGGAACAGGACCGCTATCTGGCAGAGATGGCGACGCTCGGCGAACGGCTGGGCGCAACCGACGTGCCGCGTTCGCGCAACGAGGTGGAGGCCTATTTCCGCTCTGTACGCCCGCAACTGCGCGCCGACCACCGCACGCGCGAAGTGGCACGGGCCCTGATGCGGCAGCAGCCTGCCAGTGCGACGCTTGCCCCGGCGCAGGCCCTGATGCTCGAAGGCGGCATCGCGCTGTTGCCCGACTGGGCGCGGGCGATGCACGGTCTCGGCCGATCGCCGATCCACCGCCCGGTGGTGCGGGCGGGGATGGCGGGTGTCGGATCGGTGCTGCGCTGGGCGCTTACGGACGGGTCGGCGAAGCGCGCCCGGGCGCAATAGCGCTCCCTCCCCGCCGGCGTGACGCGCCGATCAGCCCTTGCGCGCGACCTGGAAGCCCGCAAACGATTGGCTGACGGGCATCAGTTCCAGCGAATTGATGTTAAGATGCGGCGGAAGCGTCGCGATCCACAGCACGGTCGCGGCGATGTCCTCGGCCGTCATCGGCTCAGCGCCGGCATAGAGCGTATCGGATGCCTGCTTATTGCCGCCGGTGCGCACCAGGGTGAATTCCGTCTCGACCATTCCAGGCTCGATCGAGGCGACGCGGACGCCGGTGCCGTGCAGGTCGGACCGTAGGCCGAGCGTGAATTGCTTCACGAACGCCTTCGTCCCGCCATAGACGTTGCCGCCGGTATAGGGGTAGGTGGCGGCGACCGACGACAGGTTGATGATCCCGCCCTTGCGTTCGATCAGCGTCGGCAGCAGCCGGTGCGTGATCGCCACCAGGGCGGTGACGTTGGTGTCGATCATCGTGCGCCAGTCGGCGAGGCTCGACTCCTGCGCGGGCTTGGTGCCGAGCGCGAGACCCGCATTGTTGACGAGCAGGTCGATCCCGCGGAATCCTTCGGGCAGCGCCTCGATCGCCGCCCCTGCCGCGTCCGCATCGCGCACGTCGAAGGCGGCGGTGTGGACCCGGCCGTCGAAGGCGGCGGCAAGCGCCTCGAGCCGGTCGGCACGACGGCCGGTAGCGACGACCTGCCACCCGGCGCCTGCCAGCGCGCGAACGGTGGCGGCGCCGATCCCGGCAGTGGCGCCGGTGACGAGTGCGGTCTTCATGTCTGCCTCCCTTGCCCGGGCATGATGATGGCCCGGCATGATCGTGGACTCGCCGCCATCCCGGATCGGTCCGGGACGGCGCGCGCGGTCAGACGTCGAGGTTCGCGACGTTCAGCGCATTGTCCTGGATGAATTCGCGTCGCGGCTCGACCACCTCGCCCATCAGCTGGGTGAAGATCATGTCCGCGGCCGAGACGTCGTCGCTGGTGACGCGCAGCATCGACCGGTTCGCGGGATCGAGCGTGGTTTCCCACAATTGCTCCGCGTTCATCTCGCCCAGCCCCTTGTAGCGCTGGATCGACAAGCCCTTGCGCCCCGCCGCCAGGATGGCGTCGAGCAACTGCGACGGGCGCGCCACGCGCGACTCGCCGCGCGCGAGCGTGGTCGGCACCTGCGCCTCCTCGTCGGTCGGATCGTCCGAAGCCTCGGCATGGCCCTTCATCGGCACCAGCTTGCCCGCGGCGGCGAAGCTGTCCGCCTCCTCGCTCGCCAGCGTGTGCAGCTTGCGCGCCTCCGCACTCGCCAGGAAGGTCGCCTCGACGATGTGATGATCGGTGACGCCGCGCCACAGCCGTTCGAAGTGGATGCCGCCATCCTCGGTCAAGCGCGCGGTCCAGGTCGCCTCGTCGTCGCCCGCGTCGAGCCGGCGGGTCACTTCCGCGACGCTCGCCCCGCGCTGGTCGCGCGTGAACGTCGGGTCGAGCGCGCCGCCCAGCGCAAGCACCTCGATGATCGAGGGATCGTAGCGGCGCGGCACGTAGCGCATCAGCGTGCGCATGCGCCGCGCATGATCGACCAGCGCCTTGAGATCGCCGCCGGAGCGCGGCCCGCCTGCGGTCTCGAACACCATCGAGCCGACGCCCGCCTCGACGAGATAATCGTCGAGCGCGGCATCATCCTTCAGATAGACTTCCGAACGGCCGCGCGTCGCCTTGTACAGCGGCGGCTGCGCGATGAAGAGATGCCCGCGTTCGATCAACTCGGGCATCTGCCGATAGAAGAAGGTCAGCAGCAACGTGCGGATATGCGCGCCGTCGACGTCCGCGTCCGTCATGATGACGATCTTGTGATAGCGCAACTTGTCCGCGTTGAACTCGTCGCGGCCGATGCCCGTGCCCATCGCCTGGATCAGCGTGCCGATCTCCTTCGAAGAGATCATCCGGTCGAAGCGCGCGCGCTCCGTGTTCAGGATCTTGCCGCGCAGGGGCAGGATCGCCTGGAAATGCCGGTCGCGTCCCTGCTTGGCCGAACCGCCCGCCGAATCGCCCTCGACCAGGAACAGCTCTGACTTGGCCGGGTCCTTTTCCTGGCAATCGGCGAGCTTGCCAGGCAACGAGGCGATGTCCATCACGCCCTTGCGCCGGGTCAGTTCGCGGGCGCGCTTCGCTGCTTCGCGCGCCGCGGCGGCGTCGATGATCTTGGCGACGATCGCCTTGCCGTGCGCCGGATTCTCCTCGAGATATTCGGCGAGCTTGTCCGCCATCAGGCTTTCGAGCGGTGCGCGCACCTCCGACGAGACGAGCTTGTCCTTGGTCTGGCTGCTGAACTTCGGATCGGGCAGCTTGACCGAGACGATCGCGGTCAGGCCCTCGCGCATGTCGTCGCCGGTCAGCGTCACCTTCTCCTTCTTCAGGAGCCCGGATTTTTCGGCGTAGTTGTTGAGCGTGCGCGTCAGCGCGGCGCGGAACGCCGCGATATGCGTGCCGCCGTCCCGCTGCGGGATGTTGTTGGTGAAGGCGAGGACGTTCTCGTAGTAGCTATCGTTCCACTCCAGCGCCACGTCCATGCCGATCGCGTCGCGTTGGCCGCTGATCGCGATCGGTTCGGGCATCAGCGGCGTCTTCGACCGATCCAGCCACTTCACGAACGCGGCGATGCCGCCCTCGTAATAGAGCTCGACGGTCTTGGGCTCATCGTGCCGCGCATCGGTGAGGAACAGGCGGACGCCCGAATTGAGGAAGGCGAGCTCACGATAGCGATGCTCGAGCTTGTCGAAATCGAATTCGGTGATCTTGAACGTCGCCGGGCTCGGCAGAAAGGTGACGCGCGTCCCCTTCTGGCCCGGCGCTGCCTGGCCGACCACGCGCAGCGGCGCGACGGCATCGCCATGGGCGAAGCGCATGTAATGCTCCTCGCCGTCGCGCCAGATCGTCAGGTCGAGATGTTCGGACAGCGCGTTGACCACCGACACGCCGACGCCGTGCAGACCGCCGGACACCTTATAGGCATTGTCGTCGCTGGTATTCTCGAACTTCCCGCCCGCGTGCAGCTGCGTCATGATGACTTCGGCCGCCGACACGCCCTCTTCGGGATGGATGCCGGTCGGGATACCCCGACCGTTGTCGGTCACGCTGACCGAGCCGTCGGCGTTGAGCTGGATGTCGATCCGGTCGCAGTGGCCCGCGAGCGCCTCGTCGATCGCATTGTCGCTGACCTCGAACACCATGTGGTGGAGGCCCGATCCGTCGTCGGTGTCGCCGATGTACATGCCCGGCCGCTTGCGCACCGCATCGAGGCCCTTCAGCACCTTGATCGAGGAGGCGCCGTATTCGCTATTCTGAGGTTCTGCCATGGCAGCCGATATAGGGAGCGGGTGCCTGTAACGAAAGCGAAATGGGACCAGGCACGCCCGCCGTCATCCCGGTTTTCGCCGGGATGACGGGGCTGCAAGCCGTTCCGGTCAGTAGCGAGCGAATTCCGTCGCGCGGCGGCCGAGCAGGGTGACTTCCACGCGCCGGTTCTGGCGCATACCCGCGGCGGTCGCATTGGTGGCAACAGGATCGCGTTCGCCATGGCCGGCGACGCTGAACCGCGCGCGCGTCACGCCCATCTGATCGAAGGCGGCACGGACGCTGGCGGCGCGACGCTCGGAAAGGTCCTGGTTGTGCGCGTCGGTGCCGCGGCTGTCGGTATAGCCGTCGATCGCGACGCGTATGCCGGGGTTGGCGCGCAGATAGGCGGCGAGCGGTCGCAGCTTCTCGATCGCGCCGGGGCGCAGCCGGTCGCTGTCAGTCGCGAACAAGACGTCTTCGGACAGCGTCAGCGTCGCCCCGCGCGGCGTCTGACGGAAGCCGTAGTCGTGCATCGCCTGGCGGTCCCAGCCGCCTGGCGCTCCACGCTCGATGATCGTCGTCCGCTCTTCCACCACCGTTCCCCGGCGGGTCGCATCCCAGTCAAAGCGGTCGCGACGCGGCCCCGCCGCCTGCGCAAAGGCGCGATTGGCGGCGTCCGCCTCGCGCGGGGACAGGATCCCATCATGATTCCAGTCGAAGTTGCGCATCACGAAAGCCCGCCCGCGCGGATTTTCGCGCAGCTCCGGAAACAGCATGCGCACGCCCGGTCCCACCAGGCGATACGGCCGGTCGCCGGGACCCCAATCCCAGCGGCCCTGCTCACCTCGGCCCTGCGCGCTCGCGGGCGTGGCGATGCCCGCCACCAGGGCGGCGGCGGTCGCGGCGGCAGTGATCAGCATCTTCATGGCGATTGTCTCCTTCTCGTCCCCGCTCTGAGCCGGGGAAACGTGACCGAAACGCCGTGAACACGCGATGAGCCGCACCGACAGGAGGGGTTCAGCCGCCACCCAGCGCGATACGGGTCGCCTCCGCCCCGATCGCCTCGAACAGCGCGGGTTCGGTCCCCGTCATCCACACCTGTCCCCGACCGGCCAAGCGTTCGAACAACGCGGCGCGGCGGCGCGGATCAAGATGCGCGGCCACCTCGTCCAGCAGCAGCACCGGCGGGCGGCCGACGCGCGCCGCGACCAATTCGGCATGGGCGAGAACGATGCCGAGCAGCAGCGCCTTCTGCTCGCCGGTCGACGACAAGGCCGCAAGCTGCCGCTTGCCGAGATGCGTGACGACGAGATCGCTGCGATGCGGGCCGACCAGCGCGCGCCCCGCCGCCGCATCGCGGGCGCGTCCCGTCCGCAGGTCGTCGAGCAGGCGGTCGGCACCGCCCTGCCATCCCTCCAGCAAAATTCCGGCGCGCGCGAACGGACCTTCCGGCTGCTCCGCCAGCGCGTCAGCGAGGAGGTCGACGGTGTTGCGCCGCGCAACTTCGAGCCGCTCGCCATGCTCCGCCATCTGCGCCTCGAGCGCCGCGAGCCATGCCGGATCGGGACGCCCCTCCTCGGCAAGCAGGCGGTTCCTCGCGCGCATCGCCGCCTCGTAGCGCGCGGCATGCTGGCCGTGCGCCGGGGTCAGCGCCAGCGTCAGACGATCGAGGAACCGCCGCCGCTCGCCCGCGGGCTCGACGAACAGCCGATCCATCGCGGGGGTCAGCCACAGGACGGTGATCCATTCCGTCAGCGCATTGGCAGTGGCCGCCGCGCCCTGGATGCGCGTCAGCCGCCGGTCGGGCGCGCTGGCCAGAGCTCCGGTCGCCAGTTCGACGTCCTCGCCGCCCAGCATCGCCGCAACGCCGAAGCCGCCGGGGCCGCCCTGCCGCGCCATGTCGGCGAGCGGCGCGCGGCGCAGCCCGCGTCCCGGCGCGAGCAGCGACACCGCCTCCAGCACGTTGGTCTTGCCGGCGCCGTTCTCGCCCGTCAGCAGGACGAAGCCCGGACCGGGCGTCAGCAGCAGCGCCGCATGATTGCGAAAGTCGGTCAGGGCGAAGCGCGACAGCATCGCGCCTGCGCCTAGCAGGATTGGCGCCGCTTAGGCGAGCGCGGCGGCGCGTTCCTTCATCGCACTGGCATAGGACGACAATTGCTCGCCCAGTTCGACCTGCGCGCGCTTGTAGGCGGCCGGCTCGGCGATCCGCAGCCGGTCGCGCGCCGCGTCGAGCGGCTCGTCCATCAGCGCCTCATAATCCTCACCCAGCAGCCACGCGGCGCGCTTGCCATTGCGATAGCCTTCGATCACCGCCTTGGCGAACAGCCGGTTGCCCGTGACCCGCAGCGACTTGAGCGCCGCCCCGCCGGCGATGAACGCCCAGCCCAGGCCCCGCGTCTGCGCATAGGAGAAGGCGACGAGGCACGCCTCGCCCATCGTCTCGTCGGCCTTGTAGCCGGTCAGCACATGCCAGATGTCGTGGACGTCCCGCGTGCGCCGCCCCATCCAGGCATAGGGATGCTCGACGTCGACGTCGCTGGGCTCGGCGCGGCTGACCTCGACCAGCCCGTCGGCCGAATAGCCCGTCGTCTCCAGGAAGTCGCGATAGGCGGCTCCGACCGTTCCGGGCTTGAACCCCGCGACCCAATCGCGATCGGAGAAACGCCGCGCCAGCTCGACCTGACGCACCGCCATCCGGCCGCCGTCGGCGCTAGCGATCAGCCGGCCATAAGCCGCCGCCGTGTCGCCGACGTTGAGCGCGCGCATGATGCGGAACACCTGCGTCGTGTCGTCGCCGTTCGCGAGCAGCGTGCGCAGCGCCCCGAAGGCGACTCGCCACTGACGGCGGCCGGTCGTGCCGGGGAAGGGGGGAAGCTTGGCCATCGGACTCGGGCTCCTACTTACAACAATGTCAGTATATCGTCGGTCTTCCCCGAAAACAAGAAGGGCCGCTCCTGTCGGAACGGCCCTCCACAATCGCCAGGTCGAGCCGCCGCGGCGGCTGCCCGTATTGCCGTCACACCCGCATCGGCATCAGCACGTAGAGCGCGGGCGCCTTGTCGTTCTCGCGGATCAGCGTCGGCGCCGCGGCGTCGGCCAGGTGTACCTCCACCGTATCGCTGTCGATCTGCCCGAGAATGTCGAGCAGGTAGCGGCTGTTGAACCCGATCTCGAACGGCAGCGCGGTATAGTCGCCGGGGACTTCCTCCGCCGCGGTGCCGTTTTCCGGGCTGGTGACCGACAGCGTGATCCGATCGCGGTCCAGCGCCATCTTGACCGCCCGCGTCTTTTCCGTCGCGATGGTCGAGACGCGGTCGACGCCTTCCATGAAGCTCTTGGGGTCGAGCTTCAGGATCTTGTCATTCGCGGTCGGGATGACGCGGCTGTAATCGGGGAAGGTGCCGTCGATCAGCTTGGAGGTGAGGATCGCGCTGCCGAGATCGAAGCGGATCTTCGTCCCGGACAGCGAGACGCCGACCGAACCGTCGACCTCGTCGAGCAGCTTGCGCAGCTCCGCGACGCATTTGCGCGGCACGATGACGTCGGGCATGCCCGCGGCACCCTCCGGGCGCGGCAGCGTGACGCGGGCGAGGCGGTGGCCGTCGGTAGCGGCGGCCTTCAGCGTCGGCTCGCTGCCGTCATCGGCGACGTGCAGGAAGATGCCGTTCAGATAATAACGCGTCTCCTCGGTGGAGATCGCGAACCGCGTCTTGTCGATGATCTGCTTCAACGTTTCCGCCGGAATCTCGAACTGCGTCGGCAGCTCGCCCTCGGCGATCACGGGAAAATCGTCGCGCGGCAGCGTACCCAGGCTGAAGCGCGCGCGCCCCGCGACGATCGTCATCCGCCCCTCGGCCGCCGTCAGCTGGACCTGCGCGCCCTCCGGCAACTTGCGCGCGATGTCGAACAGCGTGTGCGCCGACACGGTGGTCGCGCCCGGCTGGTCGACCGCCGCCTGGACCGATTCGTTGATCTGGAGATCGAGATCGGTCGCCATCAGCCGCAGTGCGCCCTCGACCGTCGCCTCGAGCAGCACGTTCGACAGGATGGGAATGGTGTTGCGGCGCTCCACCACCGACTGGACATGGCTCAGCCCCTTGAGGAGCGTCGCGCGTTCGATCGTCGCCTTCATGATAGTAAAACCCCCGTCCCCCGAGTCCGGGGCGTGTCCATCCATAGCTCTACCCACGAAAAAGGGATCGGAGCAAGCACTCCGACCCCTCCCCCGATTCCGGTTAACGCGGCGTTAGCGCGGGCGGCTTTCCACGACGCCGGCCAGCACCGCCGCTCGCTCAGAAACGCATGCCGACGCCGGCGACGATCTGGTGCCGATCAGCGTCGATGTCGTAGCTGCCCACCGAGCCGTTGGCGCGGCCGTAGTTGGAATAGCGGTACTCGCCCTTGATGTAGGTATTCGCGCCCATCTGATGCTCCAGCCCCGCGCCGAGGCGGAAGCCGTCGAGGTCGGTATGGTCGCGCACCTCGGTCGTGCCGCTGGTGTAGCGCGTGTCGATGCGCGCGTTGGTGTAGCCGCCCTTGGCATATGCGAGCGTCGTCGGGTTGAGCGGGAAGCCGACGCGCGCGCCGAGATAGACGTCGCGCCCCATGCCGACGCGGAAGCGATCGCCCTGGCTGACGAAATTGTCGGTGCGCGCGTCGGTGGTCGATCCGGTCAGTTCGCCCTCGGCGCCGACGACCAGATTGTTTAGCTGCACGTCGTAACCGACGCCGCCGCCATAGACCAGGCCGTCGCTCGACCCGTGACCGTCCTTCAGCGCGTCATAGCCCGCGACGCCTTCGATGCGCAGACCGGTGAACGGTGCCCCCGTGGTCTGCGCCGCGGCGGGGAACGCGGACAGGGCTGCGCCGGCAAGGGCGACGGAAAGGATGAGGTTACGCATGACGATACTCCGTTACAAAAGATGCTGTTCACACACGCCCGACCGTCTCGCGGCGCGGGGACGGATCCAATGGGCCAGCGCTGCTGTCGTTGCATGAACCTCACCTAAACGCGCAAAGCCGTTGCTTTTCGGCCACAGCCGGGGACACAGAGAGGTCATGAGCCACGCCGATACGCCGCGCCGCGGGCGCGATTTCATCGCCCGTCACGGCGAAACCGTGTTCAACGCCGCGCAGCGTCTGCAGGGCGATGCGCCGCACACGCCGCTGACCCGTGCGGGCTTCGCGCAGGCCGACGAGATCGGCACAGTTTTGCGCAACCTGTTGGGTGCACGTCCCGCTCTGGCTTTATGGGCGTCGCCGACCGGCCGCGCGTTGCAGACCCTGGCGGTGATCGCCGAGCATCTCGAGCTCGATTGGCATGCGGCATGCACCGATCCGCGCCTGATCGAGATCGGCATGGGCAGCTGGGGCGGCCGCTATTATGCGGATGTGATCGGAGAGGTCGGCCCGGTCGTCACCCCCGACGGTTTGCTGCGGCCGGCGGCGGATGGCGAGGATTATCCGGCCATCGCCGCGCGTGTCGCCGGCTGGCTTGCGGCGACGCACGACGATCCGGGCGATCGGCTGGTGATCAGCCACGGCATCACCAGCCGCGTCCTGCGCGGCGTGATGACGGGGGCGCCGGTGCATCCTGCATTCGCCACGCCGATCGCTCCCGGCCTGCCGCAGGGATCCCTCGTCATGGTCGAGGGCGCGCGCGAGTCGCTGGTGCATCGCGGCACCGGACACGCGCCGACGTGATCGCGCGGCTGCTGCCGGCCATGCTGCTGCTTGCCGTGCCGGCCGCGGCGCGCGAGACGATCGGCGTTTATCAGGGCTGGGGCGCGTTCCGGGATGCGACGCCGGCGCGCTGTTTTGCCATTGCACGCCCGGTGCGCGCGGGCGGTCGCGCCGGAGGCTGGACGAGCGTCGGGACCTGGCCGGGCGGCCCGTTGCGCGCGTCGCTGCACGTGCGCCTGTCGCGCGCCCGCGATCGTTCGGCACCGGTGACGTTGACTGTCGGTGAGCGGCGCTTCGCGCTCGTCGCCAACACGCGCGACGCCTGGGCGGCCGACGCGCCAAGCGATCGCGCGATCGTCGCGGCGCTGCGCGGCGGCCGCAGCATGAGCGTCGAGGCGGTCGCGCCGGGCGGCGCCCCCTTCGCCGACGTCTACCGTCTTGCCGGTGCCGCAACCGCCATCGACGCGGCGGGAATCGCCTGCCTCGGCGCATAAAGGCAAGATCGGCCGAGCCGTCCGCGCCGCGGGGCGGCTATCGCGTCGATCGCCACGACACGGGGAATGGGATGAACACGAAGACGACCCGTCGCTATCACGAGCGGATGCACAGGGTGCTCGATCATATCGAACGGCATCCCGACGCCGATCTGTCGCTCGACCGGCTGAGCGCGCTCGCCGCTTTCTCCCCGCATCATTTCCATCGCCAGTTTACCGCCTACCTCGGCCTGCCGCTCCATCGGTACGTCCAGCTGTCGCGATTGGAGCGTGCGTCGCACCGGCTCGCCTATCGCGCGGGCGAAACCGTCACGACGGTCGCGCTCGACGCGGGCTATGGCGCGCCAGATGCCTTCGCCCGCGCCTTCCGGGCGCGGCTGGGCCAGGCGCCGGCAGCCTTCCGCGCCGCGCCCGACTGGGCATCGTGGCATGGGGCACTTGCGCCGCTCACCCTCGCCAGGAGAAACTTGGTGACCGTTCCCACCCCCGCCGATGTCGTGGTCGTCGATCGCTCCGCCGTTCCGGTCGTCGTTCTGGAGCATCGCGGCGATCCCGCTCGGCTCGGGGAGACGATCCGCCGCTTCATCGCCTTCCGCAAGACCAACCATCTGCCGCCCGCGCGGCACGATACCTATAATCTCTTCCATACCGATCCGGAGGCTGTGGCGCCGGCGGACCACCGCCTCGGCCTTGCGGTCGCCACCGATCACCTCCCCACCGACGAGGAACGCGCCGCCGGCTTCCACCGCGACGTCGTCCCGGCCGGACGCGCCGCCATGCTGCGCGTGGTCGGCGGCGACGCCGCGCTCGCGGCAGCGGCCCTCGTGCTGTATCGCGACTGGCTGCCGCCGAGCGGCGAAGCCCCTGCCGACGCGCCGCTCTATGGCCGACGCCTGTCCTTCTTTCCCGACGTGCCCGAGAGCGAGGCGATGATGGAACTCTACCTGCCCCTGCGCTGAGCCTTTCCGGGCGGGAGTGGAAATCACGGCCGTTTTCGCCTATGTGCGCGGGCATGCTGACAGTGTCGTCCCCGCCCATGCCCATTCCGGGCCATATCGATCCTGTGCCCGTGCCGCGCGCGCCGTCGCTGCGCGAGGACGGGCGCATCGACCTGATCGGCCTGTCGAAGGAGCAGCTGCGCACCACGCTCGCCGAGGCGGGGTTGGACGCGCGCCAGGCGAAATTGCGCGCCAAGCAGATCTGGCACTGGCTCTACAACCGCGGCGCGACCGAATTCGCGCAGATGACCGATATCGCCAAGGCGCAGCATCCCTGGCTCGCCGAGCGGTTCGTGATCGGCCGCCCCGACGTCGTCGAGGCGCAGGTGTCGAACGACGGCACGCGCAAGTGGCTGCTGCGATCGCCGGACGGCCAGGATTACGAGATGGTGTTCATCCCCGATGCCGATCGGGGAACGCTGTGCGTGTCTAGCCAGGTCGGCTGCACGCTCAACTGCCGCTTCTGCCACACCGGCACGATGCGGCTGGTGCGCAACCTGACGCCGGGCGAGATCGTCGGCCAGGTAATGCTCGCGCGCGATGCGCTGGGCGAATGGCCGAGCCAGCCGGAGGGGCGCCTGCTCACCAACATCGTGATGATGGGCATGGGCGAGCCGCTCTACAATTTCGATGCGGTCCGCGACGCGTTGAAGCTGGTGATGGACGGCGACGGCCTTGCACTGTCGAAGCGCCGCATCACCCTGTCGACCAGCGGCGTCGTGCCGATGATGGCGCGGGCGGGGGAGGAGATAGGGGTCAATCTCGCCGTCTCGCTCCATGCCGTGACCAAGGACGTTCGCGACGAAATCGTGCCGCTGAACAAGAAATACGGGATCGAGGCGCTGTTGCAGGCGTGCGCCGACTATCCCGGCGCCAACAATGCGCGGCGCATCACGTTCGAATATGTGATGCTGAAGGACAAGAATGATTCGGACGACGACGCGCGGGAACTGGTGCGCCTGCTGCGCCAGTACAAGCTGCCCGCCAAGGTCAATCTGATCCCGTTCAACCCCTGGCCCGGCGCGCCGTACGAATGCTCGACGCCGGAGCGCATCCGCTCCTTTTCGAACATCGTGTTCGAGGCGGGGATCTCCGCCCCCGTGCGCACCCCGCGCGGCCGCGACATCGATGCCGCCTGCGGACAGCTCAAGACCGCCGCCGAGAAGAAGAGCCGCGCGCAACTCGACCGCGAGGCGGACGAGAAGATGGCCGCCATTGGCTGACGCCGCTTGATCGACGCGCCATCGCTCACGCTGGCGGGCGGCGCCGGCGTGCTCGGCGGCGCGATGAACGCGCTGGCGGGTGGCGGATCGTTCGCGACCATGCCGACGCTGATCGCGCTCGGCCTGCCGTCGACACAGGCCAATGCGACCAGCAATGTCGCGGTCCAGCCGGGTGCGATCGCCAGCGCCTGGACCTATCGCGCCGGGCTCGCGCCGATCGGCGGGGTCGCCGTCCGCACCCTGTCCGTCGTGACCTTCCTGGGCGGACTCGTCGGCAGCCTGCTGCTCGTATGGACGCCGGCGCGCGCGTTCGACGTCATCGTGCCCTGGCTGCTGCTCGCCGCGACGGTCGCGATCGCACTCGGCCGCCATGCCGCCGACTGGGTGGCGAGCCGCTTCCGCGCCGGTCCGCGCGCGGTGATGGCGGGGCAGGCGCTGCTGGGCGTCTATGGCGGCTATTTCGGCGGTGGCGTCGGCATGATGCTGACCGCGATGTGGGGCGTGCTCACCGGCGCGCATCCCGCCGTCCTCGCCGCGCCGCGCACGCTGATGCTCGCCGTCGCCAACAGCGCGGCGACGATCATCTTCGTCGTCTCCGGCGTGATCGCATGGCGCTACTGCCTGCCGATGCTGGCCGGATCGATCCTCGGCGGCTGGCTCGGCGCGCTCGTCGGATCGCGGGCACCCGCCTGGGCGATCCGAGGCTGGACATTGCTCGTCACCGCCGTGACCACGGCGGTGTTCTTCTGGCGCGCCTACGGCTGAGCGGACAGGCTCACCCCGGCCGGCGCATCCGGAACAGCGCGTCCTCGCCGATCTCGAAATAGTCGGCGGGGCCGCCGCCGCGCAGGATCGGGCGCGCGCGGGCGGTCTGATAGACGCCGTCCTCCAGCATCGCACGATCGATGTGGATGCCCACCGCCTCGCCGATCACCAGCCATTGGTCGAGTTCGCGCCCCTCCTTCGTCTCCAGCCGGATGAGCTGGGTCAGCCGGCATTCGAACGACGCGGGGCTCGCCGCGACCCGCGGCGGCGCGATCAGCCGCGACGGCGCGGTCTCGATCCCCGCCAGCGCGAATTCGTCCACCGCCGGCGATACGCTCGCCGCGCTCGCGTTCATCGCCTCCGCGAGGTCGCGCGTCGCGAGGTTCCAGGTGAAGGCGCCGGTCGCAGCGATATTGGCGACGCTGTCCTTCCACCCCATCGACGAGAAGGCGATCAGCGGCGGCGTGTAGTTGACGAGGTTGAAGAAGCTGTACGGCGCGAGATTGGCGACGCCGTCCTGCGACACGCTGCCGATCCAACCGATCGGCCGCGGCGCGACGATCGCGTTGAGGGGATCGTGCGCAAGGCCGTGGCCGGCGCGGGGTTCGTAGAAATGCCATTCGGTCATGACGCAAATTCTGCTACACATGGATCATGATTGCGCCAGCCCCCGATGTCGCCCGGACCGGGTCGCCACCCGGCACGATCCTGCGTCGCCATGCCCTGACGACGCGACTATGGCACTGGATCAATGCGATAGCCTTTTTCATCCTGCTCGGTTCGGGGCTCGGCATCTCGAATGCGCATCCCCGACTCTATTGGGGTCGCTATGGCGCCAACTTCGACCATGCCTGGGCGCAGCTGCCCCGTTTCCCCGCATGGCTGACGATCCCGTCGAGCTACAATCTCGCCATCTCGCGGCGCTGGCACCTCTTCTTCGCGCTCGTCTTCGCCTTCGGGCTCGCGGCGTTCATGATCGCGAGCCTGCTCAACCGACATTTCCGGCGGCTGCGGCTGACCCGCGCCGACGTCAGCCCGGCGCATCTGGCCGAGGACGTGCGCGATCACTGGAACTTCCGCTTCCACGATGCGGATGATCCGGCCGCGTACAATTCGCTGCAGAAGTGGAGCTACATCCTCGTCCTCTTCGTCGCATTGCCGGTGATGATCCTGACGGGGCTCGCGCTGTCGCCAGGGATGGACGCTGCCTGGCCGTGGCTGCTCGACCTGTTCGGCGGCCGCCAGTCGGCGCGGTCGGTGCACTTCATCGCGGCAAGCCTCCTCGGCGGCTTCGCGGTGATCCATCTCGTCCTCGTCATCCTGGCGGGCGCGGGCAACGAACTGCGTTCGATGATCACCGGTCGATGGAGGGTGCCCGAATGATCCTGCCACGCCCCTCTCTTCACCGGCGCAACCTGCTGGCCGGTGGCGCCGGGCTGCTGCTCGCCGGCTGCGACAAGGTGATCCAGCAGCCCGCCGCGCGACGAATCCTGTTCGCCGGCGACGACATGCACAAGGGGCTGCAGCGCGCGCTGACGGACCGCGGCGCGCTCGCGCCGGAGTTCCGTCCGGACCAGATGTCGCCGATTTTCCGCGCCAACGGCACGCGCGACCCCGGCACGCCCGCCTATGCCGCGATGGTGGCGGACGGCTTCGCCAGCTATCGCCTCGCGGTCGGCGGGCTGGTCGACCGGCCGCTGTCGCTGCGGCTCGCCGACCTCGCGGCCATGCCCTCCCGCTCCCAGATCACGCGGCACGACTGTGTCGAGGGGTGGAGCGCGATCGGCCAGTGGCAGGGACCGATGCTGGGCACCGTGCTCAAGGCGGCCGGCCTGCGCCGCAGCGCGCGCTACGTCGTCTTCACCTGCGCCGACCTCTACAACGGCCAGCCCTATTACGAATCGATCGACACGATCGACGCCTTCCATCCCCAGACGATCCTCGCGCTCAAGATGAACGGGCGGCGGCTGGAGGTCGCGCATGGCGCGCCGGTGCGCCTGCGCGTCGAACGGCAACTCGGCTACAAGCATGCCAAATACGTGACCGGGATCACCGCCGTCGCCAGCCTCGACGGCATCGGCAAGGGCCAGGGCGGCTATTGGGAGGATAACGTCGACTACGACTGGTACGCGGGCATCTGAGCCTCCCGCACGCGGCGTAAAGATGAAATAGCCGTAACCCTTACCAATGTCGGTTGCGCTCTGCCCCTGCGGGTCGTTACGGACACGGGCCATGGCGCTGATCGACACCTTCCTCCGCCGCGCTGTCACCCGCGGCGAACTGACCCTCCACCGACCCGGACATCCTGCCGTCACCTTCGGCAAGCCCGACGCCGACCTCGGCCATGTCGTGCTGCGCTTCCACAATGACGGCGTCGTCCGTCGCATCCTCGCCAATCCGTCGCTGGGCGCGGGGGAATCGTACATGGACGGCGGGATCAGCGTCGACGGCGACGACATCATGCGCCTCGTCCGGCTGATGACCGCAAACGACCCGTGGGAAGCGGGGCAGGACCGGCTCGGTGCCTCCGCCCCCGCGCGGGCGGCCGCGGCGGTCAAGCACCGCATCGACCGCGTCAACATGGAGCGCCGCTCGAAGCGCAACGTCGCGCATCACTACGACCTGTCGGCGCGGCTCTACGACCTGTTCCTCGACCGCGACAAGCAATACAGCTGCGCCTATTTCACCGATCCCGCCAATACGCTGGAGAAGGCGCAGGAGGACAAGCTCGCGCATATCGCCGCGAAGCTCGCGATCCGGCCCGGCATGCGCGTGCTCGACATCGGCTGCGGCTGGGGCGGAATGGCGCTCTACCTCAACCGCAAGTTCGGGGTCGAGGTGCTCGGCGTCACGCTGTCGGAGGAACAGCTCAAGATCGCGCGCGAGCGCGCGGCGGCGGCGGGCGTCGCCGACAAGGTGCGTTTCGAACTCATCGACTATCGCCGGGTCGAGGGCAAATTCGACCGCATCGTCTCGGTCGGCATGTTCGAGCATGTCGGGCCGCCGCAATATCGCACGTTCTTCACCAAGTGCCGCGATCTCATGACGGCGGACGGCGTCACCCTGCTCCACACGATCGGCCGGCTCGGCAAGCCCGGCGTCACGGACGACTGGACCGCCAAGTACATCTTCCCCGGCGGCTACAACCCGGCCCTGTCGGAAATCATGACGGCGTTCGAGGGGCTGCGCATGTTCCTGACGGACGTCGAGGTGCTGCGCCTGCACTATGCGCACACGCTCCACGAATGGTACCGCCGCACCGTCGCGGCGCGCGATGCGATCGTCGGCCTCTACGACGAGCGCTTCTACCGCATGTGGACCTTCTATCTCGCCGGCGCCGCGATGGCGTTCGAGAATGGCGGGATGTGCAACTACCAGATCCAGTTCTCGCGCAGCCGCACCGAACTGCCGATCACGCGCGACTATATGATCGAAGGCGAGCGCGCGCTGCGGGATTGAGCCTGCCCCTCCCGCCGGGGAAGGGGCGCCGTCACCGACCCTGCGGCGCCGCGCCCTTGCCGCCGTCGATCACCGCCGCGCGCGCCGCGGCACGCTCGTCCAGGCTGATGACGCCGTCGTGGTTCAGGTCGTAGCGCGAGGCGATGGCGCGGAACAGGCCCTGCATCTCGTACAGCGAGACCTTGCCGTCGTGATTCGCATCGGCGGTGACGAACCAGCGGTTGGCGAACATCTTCGCCTGATCCGGCGACATGCGGCTCTTGCCGACGTCCATCCTGGCGACGCGGGCGTCGATCTCCTCGCGGCTGAGGAAGCCGTCGTGATTGGCGTCGGTCCGCTCGAATTCGGCACGGATGCGGGGATCCACCTTCATCCCGCCGTGTGCCGCCTTTGGCTGGACCTTTTGCGGGGTTTTCGCCGGCGCCTTGTCCGCGGCCATCGCGGGCGTCGCGGCGAACATCAGGGGCACGAGCAGGAACAGGCGCGACATCAAGACTGGTTTCCGTTTTTGCGAACGACCGCCGGCGCCTAGCGCCGTCCGCCTAAACCCGATGTGAACGCAACCGTTGCACCTGCGGCGGCTTCGCCCTAGGGGCGCGGCGACATACCCCTTTCCCAAGTGCCGAAGGATGCTGCCGTGGCCGATCAGATCAACCGCGTCGTTCTTGCCTATTCGGGCGGCCTGGACACGAGCGTGATCCTGAAATGGCTGCAGCAGACATACAAGTGCGAGGTGGTGACCTTCACCGCCGACCTGGGTCAGGGCGAGGAGCTGGAGCCGGCGCGCCAGAAGGCGCAGATGGCGGGCGTCAAGCCGGAGCACATCTTCATCGACGATCTGCGCGAGGAATTCGTGCGCGATTACGTCTTCCCGATGATGCGCGCCAACGCGCTCTACGAGGGGCTGTACCTGCTCGGCACGTCGATCGCACGGCCGCTGATCGCCAAGCGCCAGATCGAGATCGCGAAGATGGTGGGTGCCGACGCGGTCAGCCATGGCGCGACCGGCAAGGGTAACGACCAGGTCCGCTTCGAGCTGGGCTATTACGCCCTCAATCCCGACATCAAGGTGATCGCGCCGTGGCGCGAGTGGGACCTGACCAGCCGTACCAGGCTGATCGAGTTCGCGGAGGCGCACCAGATCCCCGTCGCCAAGGACAAGCGCGGCGAATCGCCCTTCTCCACCGATGCCAACCTGCTTCACACCAGCAGCGAGGGTAAGGTGCTGGAGGATCCGTGGCAGGAGGTGCCGGATTACGTCTACAGCCGCACCGTCAATCCCGAGGACGCGCCGGATGCACCGGAATATATCACGATCGACTTCGAACGTGGCGACGGCGTCGCGCTGAACGGCGAGAGCGTGTCGCCGGCGACGCTGCTCACCCGGCTGAACGACCTCGGCCGCAAGCACGGCATCGGCCGCCTCGATCTCGTCGAGAACCGCTTCGTCGGCATGAAGAGCCGTGGCATGTACGAGACGCCGGGTGGCACCATCTATCACCTCGCGCATCGCGGCATCGAGCAGATCACGCTCGACCGCGGCGCGGCGCATCTCAAGGACGAGCTCGCGCCCCGCTATGCCGAGCTGATCTACAACGGCTTCTGGTTCTCCCCCGAGCGCGAGATGCTGCAGGCGGCGATCGATCACAGCCAGGCGAAGGTTTCGGGCACCGTCCGCCTGAAGCTGTACAAGGGCGGCGTCTACATCGTCGGCCGCAAGTCACCCAATTCGCTGTACTCGGAAAAGGTCGTGACCTTCGAGGACGATCAGGGCGCCTATGACCAGCGCGATGCGGCGGGCTTCATCAAGCTCAACGCGCTGCGCCTGCGCCTGCTCGGCCGGCGCGACGACTGACAGCCCTCCCCTCCCGCCAGCGGGAGGGGATCTCATCACCGCCGCACCCATCCCACATCAACGCGGAAGCGCTTGTCGGCACCCAAGCCGGCGCACTAAGGCGGTATGATGCAGGATCAACAGCTGCACTGGTGGCAGACGCGCAGTTTCGTCGTGGCGATGGTGATCGTCGCGATCATCCCCTTGCTGTGGCCGCAGATCCCGCCGCTGGTCGATCTGCCCGGCCATATGGGCCGCTATGCCGTGCAGCTCGACGGCGGCCGGCATCCGTGGCTCGCCGACTGGTACAATTTCCAGTGGTCGCTGATCGGCAATCTCGGCATCGACCTGCTGATCATCCCGCTCGCGCCGATCTTCGGGCTGGAGCTGGCGGTCAAGCTGATCGTCATCGCCATCCCGGCGCTGACCGTTTCCGGGCTGCTCTGGATCGCGCGCGAGGTCCATGGCCGCATACCGGCGACCGCACTGTTCGCGCTGCCGCTAGCCTACAGCTATCCCTTCCAGTTCGGTTTCGTGAACTTCGCGCTGTCGATGGCGCTGGCGCTCAACCTGTTCGCGCTGTGGCTGCGCCTCGCCCGGACGGGGCACCTGCGCCTGCGCGCCGCCCTGTTCGTGCCGCTGTCCTGCGCCCTGTGGGTATGCCACACGTTCGGCTGGGGCGTCTTGGGCGTGCTCGCCTTCTCGGCGGAGATGATTCGCCAGCACGACCAGATGACGGACCGCGGACCGCGCCATTGGGCGAGGGCGTTCGTCCGCGCGGGGCTTGGCTGCCTGCCGCTGTCGCTGCCCTTCCTGCTGATGGCCTTCTGGCGTTCGGGCGACCATGTCACCGGCCAGACCACGGACTGGTTCAACTGGCAGGCGAAGATCAACTGGGTGACGATGGTGCTGCGCGATCGCTGGATGGCGTTCGACATCGTGTCCGTCACGATCCTCTTCGTCATCCTCCTGAAGGGGGTGCGCGATTCGCGGGTCGAATATTCGCGCAACCTCGGGCTGTCGGCGCTGTTCCTGCTCGCCGTCTATCTGCTGCTGCCGCGCATCGTCTTCGGCTCCGCCTATGCCGACATGCGGCTCGCGCCGTTCGTGCTGGCGATCGCGGTGATCGCGCTGCGGCCGAAGCGCGGCCTGTCGCTGCGCGGTGCCTCGACCTTCGCGGCGCTCGGCCTCGCCTTCTTCGGCGTGCGCGTCGCGGCGCAGACGGCAAGCTATGGGCTCTATGCGCAAAGCTACGACCGTGCGCTCACGGCCCTCGACCACGTGCCGGTGGGCGCGCGCCTGGTGACGATGGTCGGCCGGCATTGCTATGACGACTGGACCTATTCGCGGTTCGAGCACATCCCCGGTATCGCGCTGGTCAGGCGGCATGCCTATGCGAACGACCAATGGTCGATGGCGGGCGCCCAGTTGCTGACCGTGCGCTACACCCCGGCCGGGCGCTTCGCGCACGATCCGTCGGAGATCGTCACCGACCGGCGCTGCCGGGGCGAATGGTGGCGGCCGCTGAAGCTCTCGCTCGCGATCCTGCCGCGCCAGGCCTTCGACTACGTCTGGCTGATCAATCCGTCCGACTATGGCCCGGAATTCGTCGCCGGCATGACCCCGATCTGGCGCGAGGGCCGCTCCGTGCTCTACCGCATCGACGACCGTCGCCAACCGGCGATCCCGATCGATCCGGCTTGGCTGCCGCCGCGGCGCAGGCCGCTCGCCGCCCCCTCGCCTATTCCGCCGCGCGCCTGAACGGCGCGAGTTCGGCGAGATAGGCCTGGTCGCTCTCGACCGCGGCACGTTCGCGCACCAGAAAGTCGGAGACGGCACGGCGAAAGCCCGCGTCGGGTATGTAATGCGCCGACCAGGTCGGCACGGGGACATAGCCGCGCGCGAGCTTGTGCTCGCCCTGTGCCCCGGCCTCGACCGTGCGCAGGCCGCGCGCGATCGCGGCATCGATCGCCTGATAATAGCAGAGTTCGAAGTGGAGGAACGGCACCTCCTGCGTGCACCCCCAATATCGGCCGTAGAGCGTATCGGCGCCGATCAGGTTGAGCGCCCCGGCGATCGGCACGCCGTCACACTCCGCGAGGATCAGCAGCACCTTGTCCCCCATCGTCGCGCCGAGCAGGTCGAAGAAGGCGCGGGTGAGATAGGGTTGCCCCCATTTGCGGCTGCCGGTGTCCTGATAGAAAGCCCAGAAGGCATCCCAATGCGCCGGCTGTATCGCCGCCCCGGAAAGATGGCGGATCGTCAGCCCCTGCACCGCCGCCGCACGTTCCTTGCGAATCGCCTTCCGCTTTCGGCTGGCGAGCGCATCGAGGAACTCGTCGAAGCTGGCGTAGCCCTGGTTCGCCCAATGGAACTGCGTTCCCTCGCGCACGAGCCAGCCCGCCTGTTCGAACAGCGGGATCTGATCGGGCGCGACGAAGGTGGCATGCGCGGACGACAGGTCGTGCCGGTCGGTGACCGCCTCCAGCGCGGCGATCAACGCCGGTGCCGCCGCCGGATCGCGCAGCAGCAGCCGAGGCCCCGGCACCGGGCTGAACGGCGCGGCGACCTGAAGCTTGGGGTAATAGCTACCGCCCGCGCGTTCCCACGCATCGGCCCAGGCATGGTCGAAGACATATTCGCCCTGGCTGTGCGCCTTGGCATAGGCCGGCGCGATCGCGGCGGGCAGACCGTCGGCGCCGTCGACGACGATCGGGATCGGCTGCCACCCCGAGCGCCCACCGACGCTGCCCGAATCCTCGAGCGCGGCGAGGAAGGCATGGCTGACGAACGGATTGGCCGTGCCCGCGCAGGCATCCCATTGCGCAGCGGGAATGGAACGGACGCCGTCGGCGAGGCGCGCGACGAGGTCGGTCATGCGGCGAAAGGGCTCGGACTCATCGCGTGCCGATATAGGGTCGTGGGGAAGGCATTCCAGCGCTCCCCACGCTTTGACCGCCGCAGCGCGACCCGCGACGCCGGACCGTCACCCCAGCTGCACGATCGCGTCGATCTCGACTGCGGCACCAAGGGGCAGGACCGGCACGCCGACCGCGCTGCGCGCGTGGCGACCCTCGTCGCCGAACAGCGCGACCATCAGCTCCGACGCGCCGTTCGCGACCTTCGGCTGGTCGGTGAAGTCGGCATGCGAGTTGACGAAGACCCCCAGCTTCACGATCCGCTTCACGCGCGAAAGATCGCCGTTCAGATACTTCTTCAGCTGTGCGACGATCATCAGGCCGCAGGCCCGCGCCGCCGCCTGACCGTCCTCGAGCGAGACGCCGTCGCCCAGCCGGCCGGTGATCAGCTGCCCGTCCCTGAACGGCAGCTGCCCCGACAGATGCAGCATGCCGGCGGCCTCCACGATGGGGACGTAGGCGGCGACGGGCGCGGCGGCCTCCGGCAGCGAAAGGCCGAGTTCCTCGAGCTTGCGGGCGATACGGTCGGTCATCACGGGTCCTTTGCTAGAGTCTGATCCACGTGCATGGAAGCGGTCCAGCTTCGCTGGATCGCACACCAGATTGCTGCGCCCGTAGCGGGATCAGGCCTCGGCCGGCAAGACCGGCGCCGCCGGCACGCCCGCCGCGAAGCGCGCCGCGATCCAGTCGGCCGCCTCGCGCCAGTCGTCGATCCGCGCATGCGCATGCGGCGCTGGCGGCACGGCTGGCGCCATTGCCGGTTCCGCGATCAGGTGCAGGCGATGGACCTGCGGCGCATGCCGCGCGACCGATTCGTGGTGCACCGCCAGATCGTCGACGAAGACGGTGACGGGATCGCCATGCTCGGCCACCAGCCGCGCGACCGGATCGCCCTTGCCGCCCTGGTTGCATTCGACGCGATGGTCGATGCCGAATTGTGCGAGCTGGTCGATGCGGGCGGTACGGCAATCGTCGGTCAGATTGGTGAGAATGACGATCTGTGCCTGCTGCGACAGCCGCGCCAGTGCCTCGGCGGCATGCGGCACCAGCGTCTGCCGGTGCATCTCGCGGGGGAAGAAACCGCCGAGCAGCCCCCACATCTCCTCGCGGGTCGGGGCACTGCCGTCGGCGCGCCGCATGGAATTGGCGAAATCGGCACCATCGGGGGTGAAGGCGATGTCATGCGACTCGCGCAGCCACACGCCGAAATGCCGCACCATGTGCAAAAGCACCTCGTCGCAATCGCAGATCAGAAGCGGCTTCATCACGTCTCCAGCTGTTCGCGTGCGCGTACCAGCGCCGCCGGTGGCACGCCGATCGCCGCCGCGCAGGCGACGAGATCGGGCTCGTGCGATTCGAGGAAATTCAGCGTCGCGGCGAGGACCGCCGGATCGCCCGCCCGGCCGCGCAGGTCGTCGGGATCCAGGCCGGTGACGGCCAGCAGACGTCCCGCACGGTCGCCGTCGCCGAGCGTCCAGACCAAGGCCTGCAGCGCCAGCGTCGCGGGTTCGGGGATGTTTGTGTCGGACGCGCGCATTGCCTACACGGTGTTCAGTGGAAAGGACGGTGTGCGAGGTGGCAAAAAGGATTCTCGTTGTCGAGGACAACGAGCTGAACCTGAAGCTGTTCTGCGACCTGTTGCGCGCGCATCAGTTCGCCGCCGAGCCGGTGCGCGACGGGCGCGAGGCGGTGGCGCGCGCACGCGACTTCGCCCCCGACCTGATCGTCATGGACATCCAGATGCCGCACGTCACCGGCTACGAGCTGATCCTGGAACTCAAGGCGGACGAGGCGCTGCGCCATATCCCCGTCATGGCGGTGACCGCCTATGCCGGCCGCGACGACGAGGATCGCATCCGCGCCGCTGGTGCCGCCGCCTATGTCTCCAAACCCATCAGCCTGATGCGCTTCATGGATGCGGTGAACGCGCTTCTCTGATGGTCCGGCCGCGCCGGCCGGCGGCCGCCGAGCCATCAGCGCACCAGCATCCATATCGCCATCGCCACCATCATCAGATTCTCGGTCAGCGACAGCGCGCCGAGCGGCACGTTGCTGTCGCCGCCGACGCAGGCGCATTTGAGGTCGCGGCCGTCGACATAGACCGCCTTGATCACGGACACCGCACCGATGCCGCCGATCGCCAGCGCCACCGGCACCGACAGCCAACGCGCCGCCCCCGCGATCATCAGCACGCCCGCCAGCCCCTCCAGATAGGGGTAGAGATAGGCATAGGGCACCCATCGGCGCGCGAGCAGGTCGTAGTTGAGGAACATCGTCGAGAACCGCTCGACATCCTGCAGCTTGAGCAGCGCGAGCACCGCCATGCTGAACGAAACGAACCATTCGCCGGCCCGCATCGTCCACGGCGTCCCGAAGGCGGCGGTGCTGGCGGCGAGCGCCATCAGCGCCGTCATCACGAAGACGGCGACGACCGGCCGATAGGTCGTCGCCTTCGGATCGGCTACCCGCTTGCCGAAGAACCGCCGCAGATCGTCGAAGCCGCCGACCCGCACGCCGTCGATGAACACCTGCGGCGTGGTCCGGACATCGTGAGCGGTCTTGAACGCGTCGGTTTCCGCCCGCGTCGTCAACCAATGGTCCTCGACCGCGAAGCCCCGCCGCCGGAGCAGGTCGAGTGCCTTGAGGCCGAACGGACAGACATGCCCGGGCATCACCATCCTGTAGAGAACGGCACTCGGGCGTGAGGCTCGTGACATGGATCGGCTCCTGGCGACGCTGGCACGGACCATGTGGGAGGCGGCCCCGCCGCTGCCAACAGCGGTCGGGCACGATCGGACATCGGCGACGACCAGTCCAAAAAACCAAGGGCGGCGGCTTCGATCGAAGCCGCCGCCCCCAGCCCGTAGTGACGCGATACAGGGCGGCCGGACGTTCCGGCCGCCGCAGCCCTCTTTGCCCGCAAAAGATGAACGCAACCTGTCCGCAACCGCACCGAATTAAGGCAAAGCGCACTTCATGCGGCGCCCGCGTCCGGGTCGCGCGCCTCCAGCGAGAGACTGATTCACGTGCGTGAAAGTGGTGCCGGCTCTCAGCCCACCGGCCGCCCATCCAGGATACGCTGTGTAGCCGGCCGGGTGGGGGTGGGGCCGGTACCGCGCCGATCCAGCTTTGCTGGATCGCACCCTAGCCGGAAGCAGACGGCGCGGAACGCGCCTGGGGCCGGCATGGTCGACATCACGACGAAAGCCGCCGGCACCATCACGGCACCGGCGGCTTTCGTCGATCCGACACGTCGGCAAGGGCGGCGGACCGCCCGCGACGCGCTTACTTGATCTTGGCTTCCTTGAACTCGACGTGCTTGCGCACGACGGGATCATACTTGTTGAAGCTCAGCTTCTCGGTCTTGGTGCGCGGGTTCTTCTTCGTGACGTAGAAGAAGCCGGTGTCGGCGGAGCTGACGAGCTTGATCTTGACGGTAGTCGGCTTGGCCATGGCCTGTATTCCTGAAAACGCATAAGAGCGGCGGCACGGACGCCACCGCTCGATCAGCCGCGGCGCATGGCGGATAGCAGCGGCAAAGTCAACCGCGGCGACACGCGGCGACAAGGGCACGGCCGCTTAACCATGAGGTTACCACCGTCGTGCGACCATGCGCCGACAAGGAAAGACGAAGCAGGGGGTGGATCATGGCAGGAACTGTGGAGGCGTCGCATCTCGCCGCGGTCAGGGCGGATCTCGCGGCGCGAATCGCGGCGATCGACGATCGGGCATCGCGCAGCGCGGCATGCGAACTCGCGCGTGACGTGGACGCGATCCGGCTGATCGCGCATCGCAACGGTCTGGCCCCGGCGGTGACGGTCGCGCATTTCCTCGATTCGGCGCTCGCGCGCGGCGACCATGGCGCGCTGGTGCATGGCTGGCTGGCCATTCTGGGCGATGCGGTGGCGTGCGAGCGACAGGACCTCGCCGCCTGCGACGCCTTTGCCGCAGCCTGCTCGGTCCGCCTGGCGCACTGATCGGCGCATGGACGCATTGATGGCGGCGCTGCTCGCGGCGGCCCTCGGCCAGATCGGCGACCGGCCCGCACGACTCGCGGCGATCCTTGCCGACCGCCACGCACGCGCCGGCGCCGTCATCGTCGCGAGCCTGGTGGCGCTGGCTGTCGCGTCGGGCATAGCCGCGACGCTTGGCGCGCTGCTCGCCCCGAGGCTGACGCCGGAGGCGCGTGCGCTGTTCGTGGCGCTCGCGCTGGCACTGCAGGGTGCCGGGATGCTGTTCTCCGCCAAGGCGCCCGAGCGGCTCGAACGGTGGCGGCTCGGCGCCTTCGGCACCAGCCTGGCCGGACTGTTCATCCTCGCCTTTGGCGACGGCGTCCAGTTCGTCATCCTCGCGCTGGCGGCGCGCGCAGGCGAGCCGCTGTTCGCGACGATCGGCGCCACCATCGGCGGGGTCGTGCCGCTTGCCGCCGCCGCGACACTCGGCGAGGCGGCGTGGCAGGCGCTGCCGCAGCAGCTGTTCCGCCGCATCGCCGCCGTGGCCTTCCTGAGCGCCGCGGCCTGGCTGGCACTCAGCGCGCTTCGCCTGATCTGACGCGTCGATCAGACAGGATGGGAATTCTCCTTCGACCCAGAGGGAGCCATCGGGCCATCGGATCGTTGCCGCAACGATTTTAAAACCCCAGTCTCGGGAGACCCATGATGGCCGATACCGATCCGGCGCTGCGCACGCCGACCGATCTCAGCAACACGCGATCCGTCGCCGACGCGCTCAATACCGCGCTCGCCGATTGTTTCGCGCTCTACCTGAAGACCAAGAATTTCCACTGGCACGTCTCGGGCCCGCATTTCCGCGACTATCACCTGCTGCTCGACGATCAGGCTGCGCAGGTCCTCGGCGTCACCGACGCGATCGCCGAGCGGGTTCGCAAGATCGGCAACACGACCCTGCGGTCGATCGGCGACATCAGCCGCCGTCAGACGATCGCCGACAACGACAAGGATTTCGTCGACGCGCAAACGATGCTCGCGGAACTGCGCGACGACAATCTGAAGCTGGTCGAGGCGTTCCGGACCGTGAAGGACGCCGCCGAGGATGCGAAGGACAATGCCACCAGCGGCATCGTCGACGAATGGACCGACCAGGCGGAAGAGCGCGCCTGGTTCCTGTTCGAGGCGAGCCGCAAGGGCTGATCCGCCGGAACATGGCGGCCTTCCACCGGTTCACTCGGTCAGGAGGCTGCCATGCTGAAGCTTGCACTCATTTTCCTCGTCGTCGGCGTGCTGCTGGGCGTGCTGGGGTTCGGCGGGATCGGCGGTGCGTTCATCGGGATCGCGAAGATCCTGTTCTTCATTGCGATCGCGCTGTTCCTGATCTTCCTCGTTCTCGGCCTGATCGCCGGCAAGACGGTCAGCGACGCTATCGACTGACCCCGCCGCCGACGGTAATCAGCCACCAGTCCGGCGGCGCGCCCAGGCGGATCGGCGCGGTGCCGCCACCGACCCCCGCGGTCACGATGACCGTCCGCCCCGGATCCTCGATCCGCCCGCATCGATACCGCGGATCGTACAGCCGCTGGCCGTTGGTCGGGCTGACCGTGATCGCGCCCCGCCCCGTCGGCCACACGACCTGGCCGCAATGCGTGTGGCCCGCCAGCAGAAGCGGCGCCTGACCCGCGGGGAGGCGCGGGATCACGTCCGGCGAATGCGTGACCGCGACCATCGCGCCCGTGCCCGTGCCGGCAAAGGCGCGCGCGATGTCGTCGTGCCCGCTATACGCATCGTCGATGCCCACGATCGTCACCGGCCCGGCCCTGACGCTCTGATTGGCCAGCGTCGGAATGCCCGCCGCGCGCAGCGCGCGCCGGACGTGGTCCGCGCCCGTCCAATGATCGTGGTTGCCGAGTACGGCATACCGCCCGGTCCGCGCGCGCAGCTTCGACAGCGGCACGGTCAGGCGCGCTGCCAGGCCCGCCCCGCCGGCCGCATCATGGCCGATGACGAAATCCCCCGCGAGCACGACCAGGTCGGGACGGCGGCCATTCACCTGGTCGACGATCCGCGCCAGCCTGTGCGCGTCCATCGCGCGATTGCCGATATGGATGTCGCTGATCAGAGCGACAGTGAGCGGCGGCGCGCCCGCGGGCCAGTGCGGCAGCGCGACGCGGGTCGTCCGCACGATCGGGTCGGCGACGATCTCGCGCGCGCCGATACCGCCCAATAGGGCGAGCGACAACGCCCCCGCCAGCAACGTCGCCCAGACCGTCCGCCTCCGCCATCCCATCGAGGCGACGATAGCGGGAGCGCTTGGCCACGCCTATGCGTTCAATGGCCATGCACGCCTTCGCCGCGCTCCTCGACTCTCTCATCTACACGCGCGGCCGCAACGCGAAGCTCAAGCTCATCGTCGACTATCTCCACACGACGCCCGATCCCGATCGCGGCTGGGCGATGGCCGCGCTGACCGGGGATCTCGACATTCCGGGTATCAAGCCGGCCGTCGTGCGGGCGCTGATCGAGGCGCGGGTCGACCCCGTGCTGTTCCGCATGAGCCGCGACTATGTCGGCGACACCGCGGAGACGGTAGCCCTGCTCTGGCCCGCCCCCGTCCCCGCCCCCGCCGGGCCACCGCTGACGGTGGCGACGGTGGTCGAGACGCTGCTCCACCTGTCGCGCTCGGACGCGCCCGCCGCGCTCGCCGGCATGCTCGACCGACTCGATGCGGAGGAGCGGTTCGCGCTGCTCAAGATGGCGACCGGCGCCTTGCGCATCGGCGTCTCCGCGCGCCTCGCCAAGACCGCGCTCGCCCAGGCCTTCGACCTCGACGTCGATGCGGTGGAGGAGGTGTGGCACGGCCTCGCGCCGCCCTATGAGCCCCTGTTCGCCTGGGCTGCGGGCGGCGCGCAGCCGACCGCCGCGGACGTGCCCGTGTTCCGCCCCTTCATGCTCGCGCACGGGCTCGAGGATGCGCAGGTCGACCTCGCCGATTATGCGGCGGAATGGAAATGGGACGGCATCCGCGTCCAGATCGTCCACACCGCCGGCCAGACGCGCCTCTACAGCCGCACCGGCGACGACGTCACCGCCAGCTTCCCCGACGTCGCGGCGGCCTTCTCCACGCCGGGCGCGGTCGACGGCGAACTGCTCGTCAAGGGCGAGGCGCAGGGCGGCACGCTGGAGGACGGCGGCGGCGCGGCGAGCTTCAACGCGCTGCAGCAGCGACTCGGGCGCAAGCAGGTGTCGGCGAAGATGCTTGCCGACTATCCCGCCTTCGTCCGCCTCTACGACATATTGTTCGACGGCGCGGAGGACCTGCGGCCACTGCCCTGGACCGAGCGCCGGGCGCGGCTGGAGGCGTTCGTCCCGCGCCTCGACCCCGATCGATTCGACATCAGCCAGATCATCGCCGCCGACAGCTTCACCGCGCTGGAGGCGATCCGCGCCGGCGCGCGCGACGCGGCGATCGAGGGCGTGATGCTCAAGCGGCGCGACAGCCCCTATGTCGGCGGTCGCCGCGCCGGCCTGTGGTACAAATGGAAACGCGATCCGCTCACCGCCGATTGCGTGATGATGTACGCGCAGCGCGGCAACGGCCGCCGCTCCTCCTATTATAGCGATTACACCTTCGGCTGCTGGACCGAGGAGGGCGAGCTGCTGCCCGTCGGCAAGGCCTATTCGGGGATTACCGACGAGGAACTGCGGATGCTCGACAGCTTCGTCCGCCGGAACACGGTGCAGCGCTTCGGCCCGGTGCGGGAGGTGGAGAAGACGCTCGTGCTGGAGATCGCGTTCGATTCGATCCACGCCTCCAGCCGGCACAAGTCCGGCGTCGCCATGCGCTTCCCGAGGATCGCCCGCATTCGCACGGACAAGCCGGCGGCGGAGGCGGACCGGGTGGAAACACTGCGGCGGCTGGTGACGTAGGACCACATCGGATCGCCCTCCGCTTTCTCAAGACCGGCGGCGTGCGCGGCACCCGTGGGATGGCACAGTATGCCGCGTCCGCTGAATTGCCCGATCGACCCGCCAATCCTATGTCCACGGGCTTGTCGCGGAGCACCCGCCGCGCGTGTATACCGCACGAGGAACACGGCGTTGCGACGGGAAAGGCCAGGCATGCCCGACGTTGGCGAGGAGCCCTGCTTCGGTTGCGGCGGACGGTTTCCAGCCATGTCCGGGCCGACGCACAGCTATATGCTGTCGACCCCCGGCTGCTGGTCTTCCTATGGTCGCCTGCTCGCGCGTGAATACGAGAATCCGGCCTTGTTCGGGGCCGTTCACAGGCTGACCGTCGACGCTTTTGCCTTGCAGCATCCCGGTGATGCCACCGACCGCCGCGCGGTACAGTCCGTATGGGTACATTATGCCGCCTTGCGGCTCGCTTTCGAACACGGGCGTGCGCACACCGAGATCACGCGAATCATGCAGACGCTTGCGCGGGGCACGTTCGCTCCCTGGCCGGAAGTGCCGAAGGGGTTCGATATGACCCACGCCGACGTGATCGCGGCAGCGGAAACACTGCACGCCTCGATGGTTCGGGATTGGGCGCGGTGCGCCTATGCCGCATGGGCGGCCCTGAGCCGTCCGACCGACATGCTGCTCGAACGACTCGGCGTATAGCTGGCGCTACCCCGCCGCGGGTTCCAGCTTCACCTCGAAGATCGTCGGCCACAGCTTGCCCGTAATGAACAGCCGACGGCCCTTCTCGTCCCACGCGATGCCGTTCGGCACGGCTTCCGGATCGGTCGCCTTCACTTCCGCGATGATGGGCCGGAGATCGACGACCGCGTCGACCTTGCCGCTGTTGGGGTTGATCCGCACGATCCAGGGCGTGCGCCAGACGTTGGCGAGGATCCGGCCGTCGATGAGCTCCAGCTCGTTGAGCTGATCGACCGGCTTGCCCCGGATCGTCACCGCCAGCCGACCGGTGACGCGCATCGTCGCCGGATCGAAGCGCTTCAGCGTCGCGCTGCCGTCGGATTCGATCAGGCTCTTGCCCTCGTTCGCGAGGCCCCAGCCCTCGCCCGGGAAACGCGCGGTGCCGATCGGGCGGAGCGTCTTGCGGTCCCAGCGGTGCGCGACACCGTCGTGCCAGGTGAGGCTGATCAGCTGGTCGCCCCAGCGGGCCAGCCCCTCGCCGAATTGCGCGGGCGGGATGGTCGCACGGGCCAGCACCTTGCCGTCGGCGAGCCGTACGCGCCGTACCTCCGATTCGCCTTCACGGCCGACGCTTTCGTAGAAGCCGCCGTCGGCGAAGATCAGCCCTTCGGTAAAGGCGCGCGTATCGTGCGGATATCGCGCGACGACATGCGCGACGAGCAGCGGGACGGGTGCATCGGCTGCAGGCGGCGCGGCTTGCGGCATCGGCGCGGCGGCACCGGCAAGCAGCACGGGAAGGGCGGACAGGATCGACCAGAAACGCATTGGCAGGCCCCCAGAACACGAACGGCCCGCCCGGACAATCCGGACGGGCCGCCGTCATCACATCAGGATCGGTTCGATCAGCTCGCCGAGGACAGGTTGACCGCAGCGTACTTGCCGCGACGATCGACCTCGATCTCGAACTGCAGACGGTCGCCCTCGTTCAGCGTCGGCATGCCGGCGCGCTCGACGGCCGAAATGTGGACGAACGCGTCGGGCTGGCCGTCGTCGCGCTGAATGAAGCCGAAGCCCTTCATCGCGTTGAAGAACTTGACCGTGCCGGTCGCCTTCTCGCCGGTCAGCTGTCGCTGCGGGCCACCCGCGCCGCCGCGCGGACCGCGGTCACCGCCGCCGAAGCCACCCTCGCGCGGTTCGCGCGGGGCGCGCTCCTGCACGGGCATCGGCTCGCCGTCGATCTTGAGCTCGGTCGCCGAAATGCGGCCGCCACGGTCGACGAGCGTGAAGCCGAGCGGCTGACCCTCGGCGAGACCGGACAGGCCGGCCTGCTCGACAGCCGAGATGTGGACGAACACGTCCTCGCCACCGTCGTCGCGAACGACGAAGCCAAAGCCCTTCTGCGCATTGAAGAACTTGACGACGCCGGTGCCCTCGCCGACGACCTGCGGGGGCATGCCGCGGCCGCCGCCGAAGCCGCCACCACCGCCGCCGAAGCCGCCACCGCCGCCGCCGCCGCGGTAACCACCACCGCCGCCGCCGCCGCCGAAGCCGCCACCGCCGAAGCCGCCGCGGTCGCCACCACCGAAGCCGCCGCCGCCGAAGCCGCCACGGTCACCGCCGCCGAAACCACCGCCACCGAAGCCGCCGCCGAAATCGTCGCCACCGAAGCTGTCGCGCTTGTCGCGACCACGTCCGCCACGATTGCCGCGGCCACCCTTGTCGTAACTCATAAACCTGTTCGTCTTCCCGGTTCGCCCGCATCCGATCCTGTCGAAGAACCCGTGCGCCGGACGACGAACGCGAGCCTTCGGGCGCGAAACCTTTTGCGCCATGCCCGAACCCATAGCGCACAAAGCAAGCCCCTGCGAACAAATTCGTCGCGTCCGGGGTGCGTTTGGTGTCAATACTTGCGCGGGCGTGGCCGGAACGGCACAGCCTGGGATAATCTTTCGGCTTTCCCTGTCGATCGCAACGCGCGCACGCCTCGCCCATTGAGCCGGCTGGCCGCACGGCGTAGGGGCGATTCGCATGACCGTTTACTTCCACGAGGAAGACCTCCCCGCCGACGTCTTCGCCCCCGGTGCCGCGATCGCGGTCGACAGCGAGACCATGGGTCTCATCACGCCGCGCGACCGCCTGTGCGTCATCCAGCTGTCCGACGGCGGCGGCGACGAGCATCTCGTCCGCTTCGCGCCGGGCAGCGACTATGCCGCGCCCAACCTGAAGGCGGTGCTCGCCGACCCCGCCCGGCTCAAGCTGTTCCATTATGGCCGCTTCGACGTTGCGGCGATCCAATATTATCTCGGCATCCTGGCCGCACCCGTCTGGGACACGAAGATCGCGTCGCGCCTGGTGCGTACCTATACCGACCGCCATGGCCTGAAGGAGCTGGTGCGCGAGCTGCTGGGGCAGGATCTGTCGAAGCAGCAACAGTCGTCCGACTGGGGCGGCCCCGAGCTGAGCGATGCGCAAAAGGATTATGCGGCCAGCGACGTGCGCTTCCTTCACCGGCTGAAGGACGAACTGGAGCGGCGGCTGGTCCGCGAGAACCGGATGGCGCTCGCCCAATCCTGCTTCGACTTCCTGCCGACCCGGGCGGCGCTCGATCTCGCCGGCTGGCCGGAGATCGATATCTTCGCTCACGCGTAATAGCCGCCATGTCCGACGTCGCCATCCGCGCCCGTACCGCCCGCCAGCGCTGGGCCGCCCCCGGCAGCCGTCACGACCGGCTGATCCGGGTGCTCGGCACCAGCCTGCCGATCGCGATCGGGGTGCTGGCGGCGTTCCTGGTGATGGCGCCGCTGACCGCGGGGAGCGAGGTATCGTTCGTGCTCGACAAGAACAAGGTCGAGGTCGCGCACGAGCGAATGAAGCTCCAGGCGGCGAGCTATCGCGGCCTCGACGATAAGGGGCAGGCGTTCCGTCTCGACGCCGGGTCCGCGGTCCAGCAATCCTCGTCGGTGCCGATCGTGCAGATCAATCGCATGGCCGCCGACCTGCAGCTGGCCGATGGCCCCGCCACCCTGCGCGCCGACAAGGGCAATTACGACCTCAACAGCGAACAGCTGCGCGTCCAGGGCCCGATCGCGGTGCGTGCGCCGAATGGCTACAGCCTCGACACCACCGATGCGGTGGTCGACCTCAAGTCGAAGACGGTGGAGAGCGACCGGCCGGTGACGGGCACGCTGAGCAACGGCCGCTTCCGCGCCGACAGCCTGCGCGCCAATCTGGATGATCGGCGCGTGCGGCTGGACGGCAATGTGCGCTTGCGGTTCTCGCCCGCAGGGGCGAAATAGCGCGCCATGCGATTTTCCGCCCAGATCCCGCTGTTGCTCCTCGCCGTCGCCGCGCCGCTGTCGGCGCAGCAGCGTCACAACTCGGACGCCCCGGTCAACGTATCCGCCGACAGCGCGGAACTGCAGGACAAGCAGCACCGCAGCGTGCTGTCGGGCCACGTCGTGATCCAGCAGGCGGAAATGACGCTGAACGCCGCGCGCGTGACGCTGGCCCTGACCGGCGAAGTCGTCGGCGGCAACCCGCAGATTTCGCGCGTCGACGCGGCTGGCGGCGTCCTGGTCCGCCGGCCGGGGCAGACCGCGCGCAGCCAATATGCGATCTACGACCTCAACCGCCGCGTGATCACGATGATCGGTGCAGTGACGCTGACGCAGGGCGGCAACACCGTCAACGGCGGCCGGCTGACGATCAACCTCGACACGGGTCGCGCGGTGATGGATGGATCGTCGGTCGCGGGCGGCACGGCGTCCGGCAGCGGCGGCGACACGGGCGGCGTCGTGACGCAGGGCGGCGGACGCGTCACCGGCACCTTCTCGGTGCCGAAGCGCAACTGAGCGGCGATCGATCGGGATGCCGCCGCGTTCCGTCCGCATCGGCACACGCGGGGGCTTTCCTCCCGACGCGTAACGGGTCATGACGGCGACCGACGCGTCAGGGCATGCACGAATCCTGCCAAGCGATCGGCATGCGCGGTAAAGCGACGAGGATGTAAGGACGATGGACGCCGTATCCGACCTTCACGCCGCCGGGGCGATCCACGAGGCACCGACGTCGCGCGGCCTTCAGGTCGTGTCGATCGCCAAATCCTACGACAAGCGGGTCGTGCTCACCGACGTGTCGGTCAGCGTCGACCGCGGCGAGGTGATCGGCCTGCTCGGACCGAACGGCGCCGGCAAGACGACCTGCTTCTATTCGGTGATGGGGCTGGTGAAGCCCGATTCAGGCCGCATCATGCTCGACGGCGAGGATATCACCCGCCTGCCGATGTATCGCCGCGCGATCCTGGGCCTCGGCTATCTGCCGCAGGAGACGAGCATCTTCCGCGGCATGTCGATCGAGAAGAACATCTCCTCCGTCCTCGAGCTGGCCGAGCCCGATCCGGCGGAGCGCACGCGCAAGCTCGACCGGCTGCTCGACGAATTCGGCCTCACCCGCCTGCGCGCCGCGCCGGCGATGGCGCTGTCGGGCGGCGAGCGGCGGCGGGCGGAGATCGCGCGGGCGCTGGCCGCGGAACCGTCGATCATGCTGCTCGACGAGCCGTTCGCGGGCATCGACCCGATCTCGATCGCCGACATCCGCGACCTGGTGAAGGACCTGAAGCGCCGCGACATCGGCGTGCTGATCACCGACCACAACGTCCGCGAGACGCTCGACATCGTCGATCGCGCCTACATCATCTATGACGGGCGGGTGCTGTTCACGGGCAGCCCCGAGGAACTCGTCGCCGACGCCAATGTGCGCCGCCTGTACCTGGGCGAGGGTTTCTCGCTCTAGTCATGCGCGAAGGGCGGTACCCCTTCCCCTCTCCGGTCGGCAGAGGGACCAGCCGCCAGGAGGCGCGGGGCCATGCCGGGCGCGGCGCGATGTCCTTCGGGGCCCACCCGATGCCGGGCATGCCATGAGCCTCGCGCCACGCCTCGACCTGCGCCAGTCGCAGTCGCTGGTGATGACGCCGCAGCTGCAGCAGGCGATCAAGCTGCTGGCGCTGTCCAACCTGGAGATCGAGGCGTTCATCGCCGAGGAGATCGAGAAGAATCCGCTGCTTGAGGCGCCGCAGACTAACGAGATCGTGCGACCCGAACGGCCCGAGGCGGAAGAGCCGGCCGGCGCCGACGCACTGGTGACCGGGGCGGCGGCGGCCGACCCGCTCGACGTCGACTATGCCACCGAAAGTCACCAGCAGGACAGCGTGGCGGACGGGGGCGGCGGCTTCGACGGCGCGCTCTCCATGAACGGCGGCAGCGGGGGCGGTCTGGGTGGCGAGGACGCACCCGACCTCGACAGCTTCGCTGCCGCCGACATCAGCCTCGCCGACCATCTCCTCGCGCAGGCGGGGGCGGTGGTCGACGCCGCCGACTGGTTCATCGCGCAGCATCTGATCGACCAGCTCGACGAGGCGGGTTACCTCACGGTGCCGCTGCTCGACGTCGCGAACCGGCTTGGCACGCCCCGCGCCCGGGTCGAGCGCGTGCTCGCGCAGATCCAGTCGCTCGATCCGACCGGCGTCGGCGCGCGCGACCTGGCGGAATGTATCGCGCTTCAGGCGAAGGAGGCGGACCGTTACGACCCGTGCATGGCGCGGCTGATCGACAATCTCGACCTGCTCGCGCGCGGCGAGATCGCGCGGCTCAAGCGCATGTGCGGCGTCGACGACGAGGACATGGCGGACATGATCCGCGAGCTGCGGAGCTACGATCCCAAGCCCGGATGCCGTTTCGGCGGCGAGCCCGCGCCCGCGGTGACCCCGGACCTCTTCGTGCAGAAGACGAGGAACGGCTGGGGCATCGAACTCAACGCCGCGACGCTGCCGCGCGTGCTGGTCAACCGGCGCTATTACCACGAGCTGGCCCATGGCCCGCAGGACAAGGCGTCCAAGGCGTGGCTGACCGACGCGCTCGCTTCGGCCAACTGGCTGATCAAGGCGCTCGATCAGCGCCAGCGCACGATCATCAAGGTCGCGGCCGAGATCGTGAAGCAGCAGGAGGCATTCTTCCTCCACGGCGTCGCGCATCTCCGGCCGCTGACGCTCGCCAAGGTCGCCGAGGCGATCGAGATGCATGAATCGACCGTCAGCCGCGTCACCAGCAACAAATATCTGAGCTGCGCGCGCGGCGTCTTCGAACTCAAGTACTTCTTCACCAGCGCGATCCAGGCGGCGGACGGCGGCGATGCCGTGTCGGCGGAGGCGGTGAAAAGCGCGATCCGCGCGCTGATCGCGAACGAGGGCGCGAAGATCCTGTCCGACGACACTTTGGTCGAGCTGCTCCAGGCCAAGGGCTTCGACATCGCCCGCCGCACCGTGGCGAAATACCGCGAGGCGATGGGCATCGGCAGCTCCGTCCAGCGCCGCCGCGCCAAGGCCCTTGGGGGATAAGGGCGCATCGCACATTTTTGCCTCGATGCTTCGCCCCCTCTTCGCACCTCACCCATCATGCTAGGTTCGCGCCGACCATAACGCGGGAAGATGTCGGCCATGCGCGGGGCGTAATCGGATATTCGACGGCGGCGGCCTTGCTGGTACCGCTGGGTTCCGTAGGAGCGGACCAGCCGCTCGGCGACATCTGGCGGCGGCAGAGCGAGGCGATTGTCGTGACGGCCTGCCCAGCCGGCGGTGACAGCGATAGCAGTTGCCGCGGGCTTTTGGCACGACGCGGGAAGCAGGCGGTCCGGCTCGGCGCAGGCTATAATGTCGGCAAGGTCTTATGGTCGGGGAAAGCGAGCGCGGCGTCACCGGACGTCGTCCTACTGGGCGACAGCGGGGGCTCTGGGGGGGCGGGCGATCTCTTTGCCGTCACCTTCGCCGATCCGATCCACGTCCGCCGGCTTCAGGGCGAACGCATGGACTGGGCGAGGGCGCAGCGCGCGTCGAACCGGCTGCATCTCGAGGTCGCCTTCAACATTGAGTATTTCAACGGCGTGCCACACGCCGGTGTGTCGATCGTTCCTCTGCCTATCGTCTGGTCGCATGGCGATTTCGCGATCGACCTTGCCGCCCTGACGAAACGGCCGGCGATAACTGCCAGGGAATCACGGGCGATCGCACGGGAGCTTGATGCCTGGGCGCGCGCCGAACGGTCCGGCACGATGCCGAATGGGACGGTGTCGACCGTGACCATATTGGCCACCCTGATGCTTAGCGGCCGGACCTTGGAGGCGCGTAGGCTGCTGCACACCGCATGGCCGAGGCAGTTCCACGGTGAGGCAGCATTCTGGAACTCACTGTGCGCGGCGATCGTGGCGCACCCCTGGTGGACCCGGTTCGGCCTGCGACGCATTCCCGAGGCGTCGCGTATCGTCGCGGCGAGCCGGGCCGAACCGAGGCTCTGACACCCCTAGTCGTCCTCGTCCTCGAACCCCACCAGCGCCAGTGCGCGCGCCTTCATCTGGCGCTGCTCGCACCAATGGACCAGCGCCTCCTCGCGACCGTGCGTCACCCAGACCTCGCGGGGCGCGATCTCGGTCAGCGTTTGAGTCAGTTCGTCCCAGTCGGCGTGGTCCGACAGGATCAGCGGCAGCTCGACGTTCTTCTGTCGCGCGCGCTGCCGCACCCGCATCCAGCCGCTCGCCATCGCGGTGATCGGGTCGGGCAGCCGCCGCGACCAGCGGTCGTTGAGCGCGCCGGGCGGGCACATCACGACATGGCCTGCCATGTCCGCCTTCTTCGCATCGGCCACGGGGCGCAATTCGCCCAGACGAACGCCGTGTTCGGCGTAGAGGTCGCACAGGCGCTGCAACGCTCCATGCAGGTAGATCGGCGCCTCATGCCCACGTGCGCGCAGCTCGGCGATGACGCGCTGCGCCTTGCCCAGCGCATAGGCACCGACCAGCACGCAGCGGTCGGGATTCGCGTGCAACCGCTCCAGCAGCTTGTCGATCTCGTCGCCGGTATCGGGGTGGCGGAACACGGGCAGCGCGAAGGTCGCCTCGGTCACGAACACGTCGCACGCCACCGGCTGGAAGGGCGTGCAGGTCGGATCCGGCCGACGCTTGTAATCGCCCGATACGACGACGCGCTCGCTGCGATGGTCCAGCACGATCTGCGCGGAGCCGAGCACATGGCCCGCCGGCACGAAGCCGACATCGACTTCGCCGCCCTTTCCGTCGGACAGTCGGATTGTCTCGCCATAAGCGACCGGCGCACCCGCCTGCGGGCCGTAGCGCGCCTCCATGATCGCCAGCGTTTCCGGCGTCGCCCAGACGATGCCGTGGCCGCCGCGGGCGTGATCGGCATGACCATGGGTCACCAAGGCGCGCGCGCTCGGTTCCGACGGATCGATCCACGCATCCGCCGGCCGCACGTAGATCCCGTGCGGATGGGGTTCGAGCCAGTCTCCGAGCCGTGCCATGCCCGCTTCTACGCGCAAGCGGATCGATTCGCCGCATCGCCTCGTTGAGCTCGCTCAGTTTCGGGAGAGTGCAAATGGCCGACAATCCCTCCGACGGGCTCTGGGCCTTCGTCGTGATCGGCGGCTTCATCATCCTGGGTCTAGCGATCGCCTTCGCCAAGTTTCGCAATCGCGCCAGTGCCGCCGACAAAGCACGTACCGAACAGGCGACACGCGACGTCTATGCCGCGGAAGAGGCGGATCGGCGGCGATCCTGAGCCGATCGTGCCAGGGGCTGACCGGCTGACGACCTGGGTTCGGCTTCCTACATAGGCCGGGATGCTCGACCCCATCCTTCCCGCGCCGCTCGCCGGCTGGTTTGCTGACAGGGGTTGGCGGCCGCGGCGGCACCAGCTCGACATGCTGCGCGAAGGGCGAGCCGGGCGTCATGCGCTGCTCGTCGCGACCACCGGTGCCGGCAAGACGCTCGCGGGTTTCCTGCCGACGCTCGCCGAGTTGATCGACCATCCGCGCGAGGGGCTGCACACGCTCTATGTCTCGCCGCTGAAGGCGCTCGCCGTCGACATCCAGCGCAACCTCGTCACGCCGATCGACGAAATGGGCCTCGACATCCGCGTCGAGACCCGCACCGGGGATACGCCGTCCGACCGCAAGGCGCGCCAGCGCGTGAGACCGCCGCAGATCCTGCTGACGACGCCCGAATCGCTGTCGCTGCTGCTCAGCTATCCCGACGCGGCGACGATGTTCGAGGGACTGAGGACGATCGTCGTCGACGAGGTCCATGCCTTCGCCACGGGCAAGAGGGGCGATCTGCTGTCGTTGTGCATGGCGCGGCTGCAACGGCTGGCGCCGGGCTGCCGCCGCGTCGCCCTGTCGGCAACGGTCGCCGATCCCGACGCCTACCGCGCCTGGCTGGCACCCGACGGCGACATCGACCAGGTTTCCCTGGTCCACGGCGAGCCGGGCGCCGACCCGAACATCGCGATTCTCCTGCCCGAGGGGCGGGTGCCATGGAGCGGCCATTCGGGGCGCTATGCCGCAAGCCAGGTGATGACGGAGATCGCGGCGCATCGCACCACGATCGTCTTCTGCAACACGCGCAGTCTCGCCGAGCTGATCTTCCAGGACCTTTGGAAGGAGAATGCCGACAGTCTGCCGATCGGCGTCCATCATGGCAGCCTCTCGCTCGAAGCGCGCCGAAAGGTGGAAGGCGCAATGGCTTCGGGCCGGCTTCGTGCGCTGGTCGCCACCGCCAGCCTCGATCTGGGCGTCGACTGGGGTGATGTCGACTGCGTGATCCAGATGGGGGCGCCAAAGGGATCGAGCCGTCTGCTTCAGCGGATCGGCCGCGCCAACCACCGGCTCGACGAATCGTCCGAAGCGATCCTCGTCCCCGGCAACCGTTTCGAATATCTGGAGGCGCGGGCCGCGCTGGATGCCGTGGAGGAGGGCGCGCTCGACGCCGATCCCTTTCGACCGGGCGCCCTCGACGTCCTTGCGCAGCACGTCATGGCCTGTGCCTGCGCCGCGCCCTTCCGCCGCGACGCGCTGCTCGACGAGATTCGCGGGGCGACTCCCTATTCGGCGCTGCCCGACGAGACGTTCGACCGCGTACTCGGCTTCATCCGCGACGGTGGCTATTCGCTCAAGGCCTATGATCGGTTCAAGCGGCTGACGGAGGATGCGGACGGCACCTGGCGCGTCAGCCATCCCCGGTTCGTCCAGCAACATCGACTCAACGCGGGCATCATCGTCGAGGCGACGATGCTGACCGTTCGCTTCAAGAACGGCCGCAGCCTGGGCAAGGTCGAGGAGGGGTTCGCCGCGACGCTGACGCCGGGGGACACGTTCTTCTTCGCCGGTCTCAGCCTTGAGGTGGAGCGGATCGACACGGAGGATCTCGTCGTCCGCGCATCGTCTCGGCCCGCGCGCATCCCGACCTATGGCGGTGCGCGCATGCCGCTCTCGACGAATCTAGCCGATCGGGTTCGCGCCTTCCTTGCCGAACCTGACGAATGGGCACGATTTCCCGACGATGTCCGCGAATGGCTGGAGGTGCAGGCGCGCCGGTCCGCGCTGCCCCGTCCGGGCCAGCTGCTCGTAGAAACCTTCCCGCGCGAAGGGCGGCACTATATGGTCGCCTACAGTTTTGAAGGCTGGAACGCCCACCAGTCGCTCGGCATGCTGGTAACGCGGCGGATGGAGGCGCAGGGGCTCAAGCCGCTCGGCTTCGTCGCCAACGACTATGCGATCGCGACCTACGGGCTCGAACCGGTCACCGATCCGGCGGCATTGTTCAGCCCCGACATCCTCGAGCATGAATTCGTCGAATGGGTGGAGCGCAGCCATCTGCTCAAGCGCGCCTTCCGCGAGGTCGCCGTGATCGGCGGTCTCGTCGAGCGGCAGCATCCCGGCAAGCGCAAGACCGGGCGGCAGGTGACCTTTTCCACGGACCTCATCTACGACGTGCTACGCAAGTACGAGCCGACCCATCTGCTGCTGCAGGCGGCGTGGGAGGACGCGCGCGCAAGAATGACCGACGTCGGACGCCTCGCGGATCTGCTCGATCGCGCTGCCGACACGATGCTGCACGTCGACCGTGACCGCGTGACACCGCTTGCGGTCCCGGTCCTGACGCTGATCGGGCGCGAGCGGGTGGCGACGAACAGCGCCGACGATGCGCTGCTCGTCGAGGCGGAGGCGCTGGCTGCCGAAGCGATGCGGATGGATTGAGATTCCTCCGTCATGTCCGCAGAGGCGGGAATCCAGACGCGCCGACGCCGCGGCGCCATCGATACGTCAGCGTCTCTAGATCCCCGCCTGCGCGGGATGACGAAGAAAGGGGCAAGCAAACCCTTCACCTCCCCCGCCCGCATCGCCTAAGGGACATGAACCATGTGGCAGCTCTACCAATTCCCCCTATGCCCCTTCAGTCGTAAGGTGCGGCTGCTGCTCGGCGAGAAGGGCGTCGGCTACGAACTGGTGCGCGAATCGCCCTGGGAACGGCGCGACGAGTTCATGGACATGAACCCCGCCGGGCAGACGCCGGTCATGGTCGACGCCGGTCGCCCGGGGGCGCCGCTGATCGATTCGATGGCGATCTGCGAATATTTCGAGGAAACCGTCGACAAGGCGGCGACGATAAACGGTACGGCAGCGAACCGCGCCGAGATCCGCCGGCTGGTTGCCTGGTTCGACACGCATTTCTACCGCGACGTGACCGGGCCGCTGCTCCACGAACGCGTCGTGAAGCGGTTGGCACACCGCGCGGCGCCGGATGCCAAGGGGCTGCGCGAGGCGATGAAGGCCGCGGTTAGCCATCTCGACTATACCGACTACCTGCTCGACCATCGCAACTGGCTCGGTGGCGCGACGTTGAGCCTCGCCGACCTTGCCGCCGCGGCGCAGATTTCGGTCGCGGACTATCTCGGCGGCATCGACTGGAAGGGGCATGAGCAGACCGCGCGCTGGTATCGCGGGCTGAAGAGCCGCCCCTCCTTCCGCCCGCTGCTGTCGGAGCGAATGGAAATGATCGGACCGCCGGCCCATTACGACAATGTCGATTTCTGAGCCGATCGCCTTCGCCGACTTCGATCGGGTCGATATCCGCGTCGGCACGATCGTCGCGGCCGAACCCTTTCCGGAAGCCCGCAAGCCCGCGATCAAGCTGCGCATCGATTTCGGTGCGGATTTGGGCGTGAGGAAATCCTCTGCCAAGATCACCGACCATTACACGCCCGGCGCGCTGATCGGTCGACAGGTCGCCGCGGTCGTCAATTTCCCGCCACGCCAGATCGGACCGTTCATGTCGGAGGTGCTGACGCTGGGCTTTCCCGACGCCGACGGCAAGGTCGTGCTGATCGGACCCGGCCTGGCGGTCCCGAATGGCGGTCGCTTGTTCTGATCATCGCCCGCATTCGTCCTCTGACGATCGCGACCGGGACATCCCCTTCCCATCAGGTTCGGGACGGTTCGTCCGCCGCCAGCAGGTTCAGCGTCGCCGGGTCGCCCCTGCCGTCGTAGAATCGCGTGAGCACCGCAAGAAATGGCGCGGGGTCGTCCGCCACGGCTGCGAACAAGGTCATCGACGACCGCAGCTTGATCGCATCGATCCCGCCAAAAATGGCTTCGGCCGAACCCCCGGCGGCTGTCGCGGCACGTGTCGCCTCGATCAGTCTGGGTCCCAGCACCGGGTGCGCGACATAGGCGCGCGCCGCTTCTGCCGACGAAATCGCATAGAAGCGCGCGTTCTCGCTCCGCCCCAGCCCCGCGAGCTGCGGGAAGATGAACCACATCCAATGGCTGGTCTTGCGCCCGCGCCGCAGTTCGCCGAGCGCGGCGGCGTAGGTCGAGGCCTGTGCCGCGAGGAAACGGTCGGGATCAAAGCCGGTCATCATCGAGGCAACCGCCGGAGCGGCTGCTGCGTTCCAACGGCATGACCCGCCTGCGCCCCGCCCTCGCGCTCCCGTTGCTCCTCGTGGTCGCCGCCTGCGGCAGCCGCGAAAAGGCCGCCGCCACCAATGCCGTCGCGCCGGCGGGTTTCGTGCCGCCGCCGATGCAAAAGGCAAAGCCGTTGCCGGGACAGGAACAACGACCGCCGCTAGGCGACTATGTCGGCAAATATCCCACCGATGCGGTTTCCGGCATCGCGTTCTTCGACCGCACCGAGGTCGCGCAGGCACTTGTCGACGCCGTCGGCGACGAAGCCTTGCGCCACCGCATCGTGGCGCGCGATTCGGTGACGGTACCCATCTTCCGCCTGCCGGATGGCCGGATCGCCGCACACGGTTGCACAGCCCACGATTGCGGCGACCAGAACTGGACCTTCATCATCCAGCCGGATGGCAATCGCGGCGAGGCATGCTGGCATGACGCGGACAAGGCGCGGGATGCGAGCTTCTGGTATGCCGGCAGCACCGCGATGCGGCGGCCCGGCGATTGTCCGCAGGGCTGAGGCACCGATGCTCGAACATATCCCGCATTGGCTGGGCAAGGCGCTGTCGGGGCTCCGGGCGGGCGCCGACAAGCTCGTCATCGCACGGCCCGAACTGGGCGGCGGCTATCCGGCGCTCACCCTCTCCAGTCCCGCGTTCGCCGACGGCGGACGCCTGCCGCCGCGGTTCACCGCCGACGGCGAGGGTATATCGCCGCCGCTGACCTGGGGAGAACCCCCTGCCGGGACGGCCAGCCTCGTGCTGATTGTCGAGGATGCCGACGCCCCGACGCCGCAGCCGCTCGTCCATGCGGTCGTCTGGCACCTTCCCGCCGATGCGGGACGGCTGGCGGAAGGGGCGATCGTCGCCGACGGCGGCGGAGAGGCCGCACGCGACGTCGGACGCAACAGCTATTTCGCGGAGGGCTGGCTGCCACCCGATCCGCCGACCGGGCACGGCGCACATCGCTATGCCTTCCAGCTCTTTGCATTGGATGCGGACGCGGGCGATCCTGGCGAGACGCCTGGCCGCAGCGCGGTGGTAACCGCCATGGCGGGGCATGTGTTGGCGGCGGGGGTGCTGATCGGTACCTACGATCGCGGCGAGGAGGCTTCCGTGGGGCCGTCAGGCACGGCGGCGATCGCTTGAGGCGGCGGACCGGCCCGGCATCGTGCCGGGCCCGGTGTCGCCAGACGGGCGTCAGGCCCTTTGGTCAGGCCCGGTAATCAGGCGAAGTGGACGCCGCCCTGGCTGGCGATGACGAGGACGGTGGTCGCGAACGACGCGACGGCGATGAACAGGCTGCGATACATCGTGTCTCTCCCAGGCATGGGTGCGATCAGGCGATCGGCAGGACGGGGACGGCGGCGCTGACCGCCAGTGCGGCGAAGGCGACGGCGACGATCATCGAGACGGCGGTGCGCTGGGCGGCTTCGAAACGGAGGAACATGGTGGCAATCCCTTTGTGTGTCCCGCGGTCCATTCCGCGATGACATACCGGGCTTTGCAGCCAGCGTGCCAGATTCGATAAATCTCTGTTTTTGCTAGTTTTTCTATCGTGGCGAACGGGCGTTTAGCGTATTACGCCAACCTTGCCTGGGAAATCACGCCATTGTCAGGCGGCACATACCCGGTCGCGGCCTTCCGCCTTCGCGGTGTAGAGCAAGCGGTCCGCCCGATCGAAGGCGGCGGCGCTGTCTTCGCCGAACTGCACCGCGGTAACGCCGATCGACATCGTCACCGAGCCGAGCGGCTGATCGCTCTCGCGTATGCGGAAGCGCTTCGCCGCCATCATCGCCCGGACGCTGTCGAGATGATCCGCCGCCTGCGCCAGCGTCATGCCGCGCAACAGGATCGCGAATTCCTCGCCGCCGTGCCGCACGACCAGCTGGCCCGCGCACTCTTCGACGAGCAACCGCCCGACGGCGCACAGGACGCGATCGCCGACCGGATGGCCATGGATGTCGTTGATCCGCTTGAACCGATCGATATCCGCGACGGCCAGGCAATAGGGCCCGTCGTGCTCGGGCCGGGTCACGAACGACTCTTCGAACGCGCGGCGGTTGGGCAGGCCGGTCAGCGCATCGCGTCGTGCGGTATCGTTCGCCTCGTCGAGCTTAGCGCGCAGCGCCTCCGCCTCGCGCGTCGCGGAGGCAAGCCGCGCCTCCGCATCGCGAACCCGGGCGAGCATCGTGCCGGTGATGCGCGCGATCGCTTCCAGTCCTACCGCATGCCCGACCTGGGGCGCGGTGATCGCAGCAGCGCTTTCGGCGAGGTCGCGGCCGAATCCTCGCGTTTCATTCTGCATCGCCTGCATCATCGTCGTGAAATCGGCGACCTGGGCCTGGGTTTCCGCGACGAGACGGGCGGCGTTTTCTTCCAGCGCATCCGCGTGGCTGATATCCGGCTGCCGGGGCTGACCGGCTTCCGCGGCGGCGGATGCGCCAAGCGAAACCTTGCCGCCCAGCGACTCGATGTCGCCGCGCTGCAGCCGGAATCCGCCGTCGGTGAGACGTCGCACGGCCTGGGCGATCACGCCGTCGGGTTCGGTGACGATGGAATAGGCGAAACTGTAATGGGAGGGCTCCGGACTCAGCCCCTGCTCCGACAGGAAAGCGCCAATGCGGGCGAACACGTCGCCCTCACCGCCCTTTCTCGCCGTCATGGGTCCGCGCATGCCTGTCCCCCGGATAGATAGGCAGAGCGCTTACCCGCCATTGGTTATCATCGAGTGAAATCCCGTCAGCGCGGGTGGCGTAATTTCTCGACCGCCGCGAGCGTCAGCGCGACGTGACGCGACGGATCGAGGTCGTCATGGACGAAAGCGACGCGGCCATCCTGGCCGATGACATAGCTCGTCCGCGACGTCAGGGCGCGGCCGGCCGGGCCGTTCTTGAGCGCCACGTCGTACCCCTGCACCACCTTCGGCCCGGCGCTCGCCACCGCGAACTGACCCGCACATTTCTCGCTCGAGAAGCGCTGCAGCGTCGGCACATCGTCCGCCGACATGCCGATCACCATCGCCCCAGCCTTCTTGAAGGCGGGAATGGCCTCGGCAAAAGCGTGCGCTTCGGCGTTGCAACCACCGGTGAACGCCGCCGGGAAGAAATAGAGGACCACCGGGCCCTTCTTCAACGCTTCGGCGAGATGGACGGGAATGACCTTGCCGGCCATGGCGCCACGCGTCGTGAAATCGGGTGCGGCGGCGCCGACGGTCAGCGCAGCGGTGGCCGGGGCGGCGACCAGCGCAATCGCCAAGGCGGCAGAAAACAGGCGCATGGACACGATCCTTTCCTTTGACGACACGCAGCCTAGCGCGATCCGGCTGAGCGCGATAGGCACGGTCGGATGCCGGTATCTTCCGCCGATCTCGCCCTTGCCCAGCGCCTCGCGGATGCCGCCGGCGCGGTCATCCGCCCGTATTTCCGCCGTGACTTCGGTGGCGAGACCAAGGCCGATCACAGCCCCGTCACGCGTGCCGACCGCGAAGCCGAGGCCGCGATGCGGCGTTTGCTCGACGCGGAGGCCCCGGGCGACGGCATCGTCGGCGAGGAATATGGCGACAAGCCGGGGGTCACCGGGCGACAGTGGGTGCTTGATCCGATCGACGGCACGCGCAGCTTCACCGTCGGTCGTGCGATCTTCGGCACGCTGATCGCCCTGGTCGAGGACGGATGGCCCGTGCTCGGCATCATCGACCAGCCGGTGCAGCGCGAACGCTGGGTCGGCGTCGCGGGCCGACCGACGCTGTTCAACGGTCAGGCGACGCGTACCCGTCCGTGCGTGCAGCTGGAGGGCGCGATCGTCGCCACGACCAGCCCGCACCTTTTCGCCGATGGCGACGTGCCGCACTACATGGCGCTCGTCGCCGCCGCCTCGGGCGGCCGCGCGCGACAGGGTCCCGTCTATGGCGGCGACTGTTACAATTACGGGCTGCTCGCCAGCGGCCATCTGGACGTCGTCGCGGAAAGCGGCCTGCAGCTCTACGATTTCGCCGCGCTGGTGCCGGTGGTTGAGGGCGCCGGCGGGCGGATGTGCGACTGGAACGGGGAGCCGCTGACCGGGTCGAGCGACGGCCACGTGCTCGCCATCGGCGATCCCGCGCGCACCGACGACGTGCTGGAGGCATTGCGCGCGACGCATCACGACCATTGATCGGCGCGACACGCGCCCTGCGCCAAAACAGCCGGTCGACGCCCTATCGCTCGCGCGTCGCGAGGAAGCGCACCTTGGGATAACGGTCGGCGACATAGCCGACTTCCCACGCGCTCTTGGCCAAGAAGACGGGGTTGCCGTCGCGATCCTTGGCCATGGCCGAGCGGTTGAGATCCATGAACGCCTTGAGGTCGGCCGGATCGTCCGCCGCAATCCAGCGTGCGGTGTCATAGGGCGCGGGCTCCAGCCCCGCCGCCACCTTGTACTCCGCCTCCAGCCGGCTCAGCAGCACGTCGAGCTGCAACTGCCCGACGACGCCGATGATCCAGTTGCTGCCGATCTCCGGATAGAAGACCTGGGTGACGCCCTCTTCGGCCATGTCGTCCAAGGCCTTGCGCAGCTGCTTGGTCTTGGTCGGATCCTTGAGCGCGACGCGGCGCAGGATCTCCGGCGCGAAATTGGGCAGGCCGGTGAAGCGTACGTCCGCCTTCTCGCTGAGCGTGTCCCCCACCCGCAACGTGCCGTGATTGGGAATGCCGATGATGTCGCCCGGAAAGGCTTCGTCCGCCACTTCCCGGTTCTGCGCGAAGAACAGGATCGGCGAATGGACCGCGATCGGCTTGCCATGGCCCGTCGGCGTCAGCTTCATGCCGCGCTTGAAGGTTCCCGAGCACAGCCGCATGAACGCGATGCGGTCGCGATGATTGGGGTCCATGTTCGCCTGAACCTTGAAGACGAACCCCGTCACTTCGCCGTTCTCGGGGCTCACCGGCGCGGGCTCGGCGGGCTGCGCGCGTGGCGGCGGGGCATGTTCGGCGAGTGCGGCGATCAGTTCGGCGGGCCCGAAATCCTTGAGTGCCGAACCGAAGAAGACCGGGGTCAGGTCGCCATGGCGATAGGCGGCGTCGTCGAAGGCCGGATAGCCGATCTGCGCCAGTTCGATCTCCTCCGCGATGTCGTCGGGAAGCGCGGGGTCTTCTTCGACCTTGCCCTGGAACGTGCGGCTGTCGCCTTCGGGACGGGTGATCCGCTTCGTGGCGAGGTCGAGGATGCCCTGGAACGTGCCGCCCATGCCGACCGGCCAGGTCATCGGGGACACGTCGAGCGCCAGCATGTCGGCGATCTCGTCGAGCAGCTCGAAGACCGGCCGTCCCTCGCGGTCGACCTTGTTGACGAAGGTGATGATCGGCACCGATCGCAGCCGGCAGACCTCGAACAATTTGCGCGTCTGCGGCTCGATTCCCTTGGCGGCGTCGATCACCATGATCGCCGAATCGACCGCGGTCAGCGTGCGATAGGTATCCTCCGAGAAATCCTCGTGCCCTGGCGTGTCGAGCAGGTTGAAGGTGATGCCGTCATGCTCGAACGTCATCACCGACGAGGTGACGGAGATGCCGCGCTGCTGTTCGATCTTCATCCAGTCCGATCGCGCGCGCCGGTTCGCGCCGCGCGCCTTGACCTCGCCGGCCAGATGGATGGCGCCGCCGAAATAGAGCAGTTTTTCGGTCAGCGTCGTCTTGCCCGCATCGGGGTGGGAAATGATCGCGAAGGTGCGGCGGGGGGATGTCATCACTGGGTCCGGTCAGAAGGCGTCATCCCCGCGCGGGCGGGGATCCAGATACTCAGGCGTTCGGGCAGGAGTCGCTGGGGTTGCGTCGATGGATTCCCGCCTACGCGGGAATGACGAAAATGGGAATTGCCCCGTCGCGCGACCAGCCCCGCGCTTATGCGGCCAGCGTCACACGCATGCGGATACTCTTTGTGTCGCCCGGCGCGATCTCGAAGACGCCGGGCTTGTCGCGGAAGTCGCCGGCGAAACCCTCCGGATCGGCGATGCCGTGCCAGGGCTCGACGCAGACATAGGCGGCGCCCGGCTTGGTCCAGATGCCGAGTTTCGGCGTGTCGGGAAAGGCGATGTCGAGCTGCGGGCCATCGCTCGCGCCGTAGCTGACGCGCTGCGAGCGGATATGATCCCAGACGAGCGCATCGTCGGTAAACAGGTCATCATGCAGGACGAGCGTACGACCGTCGAGCGGCGAGGGCCGCGTGGCAGCCGCGATCAGGCCATCCGGCGCGATCTCGCGCAGCGGATCGGGCTCTTCGCGTTCGAAGACGATGCGATGATCGGCGCGTTCCCGGCCATACGGCAGCGGCCAGGCGAACGCGGGGTGGAAGCCGAAGCTGGCCGGCATCGGTCCTGCGTTGCGATTGGTGATCCGCGCCTCGATCGACAGCGTCGTATTCTCGACCGAGAAGGCGATTTCGAGCCGGAAGCCGAAGGGATAGGCGGCGCGCGTCTGCTCGCTATCCTCGAGCGCGAAGACCGCGCGACTGTCGGATAGTTCCACAACGTCGAATAGCGAGTGGCGCGCGAAGCCGTGCTTGGGCATCGGATAGGTCGTGCCGTCGAGCCGGATCCGTAGGCCGTTGGTGACGCCGATCACCGGGAACAGGATCGGCGCGCGGCCAGTCCAGAAGGCGGGATCGGCGTTGGTCATCAGCTCGCGCCCCTCGCCGTCCTCGAGGTGCGAGAGTTCCGCGCCGAAGGGGTTGATCGCGGCGGTGAGCTGGTGCGAGCGGATGCGGATCATCTGGCGGTCGGTCATGATGCGGCGTGTAACGCATGTGCCGGCCAAAATCCTCCCCTGCCTTCGCAGGGGAGGCGGTGGAGGAGCAGCCAAGCAGAGCCAGCGCCCGTGGCTGCCCCTCCACCATTCGGCTGCGCACCTAGATCCCCCTCCCCGCCCAGCGAGTAGGATCTAGGCGCGCAGCACCGCGCCCTGTTTCGCGGCCGCGGCGACGATCTTGTCGCCGATGGCCTTCAGGGCCTCGTCGGTGAAGCTCTTGTCGGTTGGTTGCAGCACCACCTCGACCGCCACGGACTTCATGCCCGGTTCGACGCCGGTGCCGGTGAACACGTCGAAGACGCGCGCGCCGGTGATCGCTGCCTTGTCCGCACCCCGCACGCTGCGCACCAGCGCATCCGCCGAGAGCGCCGCGGGGACGAGGAAGGCGAAGTCGCGGCGCACCGCCTGCAACGCGGGCGGCGCGAAGGCGGGCCGCATGAAACCACCGCCGCCGCGCTTCGCGGGCAAGGCATCGAGGTAGAGTTCGACAGCGGCGACCGAGCCATCCAGGTCGAACGCCTTGAGCAGCGCCGGGTGCAGCATGCCGAAGCGCGCGAGGATCGTCTTCGGGCCAAGCCGCAACGTTCCCGACTGCCCGGGGTGCCAGGCATCGCCGGCCTCGCCCATGACCTGCAGATTGTCGACCGGCGCGCCGGCGGCGGCGAGCAGCGCGACCGCCTCCGCCTTGGCGTCATAGGCATCGAAGACCGCCGCCTTCCCCGCCTTCCAGCCGCGTTCGCGCGCGTTGCCGGCAAGCACGACGCCGAGCGTGGGATGCTCGCCGTCCGCGAGATAGCGGCGGCCGACCTCAAACAGGCGCACCTGCGCGGTGCCGCGCGCGACATTGCGGCGGGTCGCGGAAAGCAGGCCCGGCAGCAGCGAGGGCCGCATGACCTTGAGGTCCTCGCTGATCGGATTGGCCAGGGTGAAGGCGCCGCCGCCGAAGGGTGCGGCCTCGGCTTCGGAAACGAAGCTCCACGTCACCGCCTCGTCGAGGCCGCGCGCGGCGGCAGCGCGGCGGACGCGGCGTTCCAGCTTCTGCTGCGGGGTGGCGGTCGGCTTCGCCACGCCGGGAACGCGCGGCAGCGGGACGGGCGCGACCTTGTCGATCCCCTCGATCCGGATCACCTCCTCGACGAGGTCGGCGGGGCCGTCGATATCGCGGCGCCAGGTCGGCGGCGTCACCTGCCAGTCGGTGGTTACGGTGAAGCCGAGCGACGCGAGGATGGCGCGCTGACGCTCGGCGGGGATGGCGAGGCCGCCCAGCGTTTCCGCCAGATCGGGATCATAGGCGTAGCTTCGCATCGCCAGCGGCGGCTGGCCGGCCCGCGTCACGGCGCTGGCGGTGCCGCCGCAATATTCGAGCACGAGGAAGGTCGCGATGGCGAGGCCATCGTCGAGGAACGCGGGATCGACGCCACGCTCGAACCGCTGCCGCGCGTCGCTGGTCAGCGCCAGCGCCTGGCCGGTGCGCGCGATCGCGTCGGGCGCGAAATAGGCGCATTCGATGATCACGTCGGTCGTCGCCTCCGACACGCCCGAATGCGCACCGCCCATGATGCCGCCGATATCGTGGACCGCGACATCGTCAGCGATGACGGTCATGCCCTCGCTGAGCGCGTAGGTCTTGCCGTTCAGCGCCTCGACGGTTTCGCCGGCGCGGGCATGGCGCGCGACGAGGCCGCCCGACAGCTTCGCCCGGTCGTAGACGTGCAAGGGGCGGCCGAGGTCGACGGTCAGGTAATTGGTGATGTCGACCAATGTCGAGATCGGCTTCTGTCCGATCGCGGTCAGCCGGCGACGCATCCATTCCGGCGACTCGCCGTTGGCGAGGCCGCGAACCTCCTGCGCATAGAAGGCGGGACAGCCGGCAGCATCCTCGATGCGTACGTCGGGGCCGGGGCCTTCGCCGGGGACGGACGGGACGGTCGGGGGCACGAGCGTACCGAGCCCGGCGGCGGCGAGGTCCCGCGCGATGCCGTGGACACCCATGCAATCCTGGCGATTGGGGGTGATCGACACGTCGATGACGGGATCGTTCAACCCCGCGTAATCGGGGAAGGGCGTGCCGACCGGCGCATCGCCCGGCAGCTCGATGATGCCGTCATGCCCCTCGCCCACCTGGAGCTCGCGGGCGGAGCACATCATGCCGTTCGATTCGACGCCGCGAATCGCCGCGACCTTCAGCGTCACGTCGAGCCCGGGGACATAGGCACCGGGCGCGCCGAATACCCCGACCAGACCGGCACGCGCGTTCGGGGCGCCGCAGACGACCTGCATGGGGCCGTCACCCGCGTCGATTGAGAGGACCTGGAGCTTGTCCGCCTGCGGATGGCGCTCGGCCGACAGGATGCGCGCGACACGGAAGCTCGCCAGCGCCGCGCCGGGATTGTCGACGCCCTCGACCTCCAGCCCGATGCGGGTCAGGCCGTCGAGGATCTCCTCGAGGCTCGCGTCGGTGGTCAGGTGATCCTTGAGCCAGGAAAGGGTGAACTTCATGTCCGGTACCTTCGTCATCCCGGCGAACGCCGGGACCCATGGGTGCGGGCGGCTGATGGTAGCCGCCCCGTGTCCTCACCCCCCGCGCCGTGTCCGTGGGTCCCGGCTATTGCCGGGATGACGGAGGGGATGGGTGTTCGTGTCAGGCCGCGACGCCGACGCCGCCCGACAGCGTCGGCACGTCCAGCGCGGCGAAGCCATAATGCTTCAGCCAGCGGATATCGCCGTCGAAGAAGGGGCGAAGGTCGTCCATGCCGTATTTGAGCATGGCGAGCCGGTCGATGCCGCAGCCGAAGGCGAAGCCCTGCCATTCGTCGGGGTCGAGGCCGCAGGCGGCGATGACCTTGGGGTGAACCATGCCGCTGCCGAGCACCTCCATCCAGCCGCCGCCCCCCTCTCGTCCGGGATGGCCGCCGATGACGCGCTTGCCCTTTTCGATCGTGTAGCCGACATCGACCTCCGCCGACGGTTCGGTGAAGGGAAAATAGCTGGGGCGCAGGCGCAGCACGATGTCGTCGCGCTCGAAGAACGCCTTCAGGAAGGTCTCCAGCGTCCATTTGAGGTGGCCGAGCGTGATGCCCTTGTCGATCACCAGCCCCTCGACCTGGTGGAACATCGGCGTGTGCGTCGCATCCGAGTCGGACCGGTAGGTGCGACCAGGCGCGATGATGCGGATCGGCGGCTTCTGCTCCAGCATCGTGCGGATCTGCACCGGCGAGGTATGCGTGCGCAGCAGCGAGAAGGTGGTACGCTCGTCGAACGTCCCCGCCGCCTTCGCCTCCTGTCCCTGGGTTAGGTAGAAGGTGTCGTGCATCGCACGCGCCGGATGCGTCTCCGGGATGTTGAGTGCGGAGAAATTATGCCAGTCGGTCTCGATCTCCGGCCCCTGGGCGACGGCGAAACCGAGGTCGGCGAAGATCTCCGCCAGCTCGTCCATCACCTGGCTGACCGGATGGACGGTGCCGGCGAGCGGCGCGTCGGCGGGCAGCGTCATGTCGAGCGTCTCGGCGGCGAGGCGCGCATCGAGCGCCGCCTTCTCTAACGCCGCCTTGCGCGCCGCGATCGCGTCGCCGACCGATTCGCGCAGGGCGTGGATGCGGGGACCCTGTAGCTGACGCTCCTCGGGGCTCATCTTGCCGAGCGTCTTGAGCAGCTGGGTGACGCTTCCGTTCTTTCCCAGGGCGTCGATGCGCAGCATCTCCAGAAGCTCCAAGCTGGACGCTTCCGCAATCTGCGGCAGATAGGACCTGATATGGCTGAGGTCGTCGGTATCGGTCACTTCATCACTCCCGGACGGGTGCTATCAGGCAAAGGCGGAAGGCCCAACCCGATCGCGAGATCGTCCCAATGCTCGTTGTGCGCTTCGATCAGCTCGATCTTCCACGCCCGCCGCCATTCCTTCAGCCGCTTCTCGCGTACGATCGCGGCCTCCATCGTGTCGTGGACCTCGTACCAGACGAGGCGCTTGACGCCGTATCGGCGAGTGAAGCCCGGGATCAAGTCTTCTCGATGCTGATGGATGCGTTGGATGAGGTTCGAGGTCACGCCGATGTACGGCGTCCCATGGCGGCGGCTGGCGACAAGGTAGACGCAGGGACAGAAGTCGATACGGACCATCATCCTGTTCCCTCAATCGTCATCCCGGCGAATGCCGGGACCCATGGATACGATCGGCCTGCGTGTGCGTGCTGCCTTTGACGGAGTCGAGTCCATGGGTCCCGGCATTCGCCGGGATGACGAGGGGAACGGACGGCTGGCCACCTTGACGCGCCGCCAAACCAAAACGGGCGCCGGTGTTGCCACCGGCGCCCGCTGATCGGTCGCGTCGCGAGGGGGCGGTTAGGCCGCCTGCTCCTGCGGCAGCGCCGCCTTCGCCTGAGCGATGATGGCGCTGAACGCCTCACCCTCGTGCATGGCGATGTCGGCCAAGACCTTCCGGTCCAGCTCGATGCCCGCCAGCTTCAGCCCGTGCATGAACTGCGAATAGGTCAGGCCTTCGGCCCGGACGCCGGCGTTGATGCGCTGGATCCACAGGCCGCGGAACGTGCGCTTCTTCACCTTGCGGTCGCGATAGGCGTACTGGCCGGCCTTCTCCACCGCCTGACGGGCGATGCGGATCGTGTTCTTGCGACGGCCGTAATAGCCCTTCGCCTGATCCAAAATCCTCTTGTGCTTGGCCTTGGTCGTCGTGCCGCGCTTCACTCGTGCCATTGTTCAGCTCCTCAGTTCAGGCCGTACGGCGCCCAGGCCTTCACCGTCGCGGTGTCGGCCTTCGACAGCACCGTGGTGCCGCGGTTCTGGCGGATGTACTTGCCGTTGTGGCTGATCAGGCGGTGGCGCTTGCCGGCGACGCCGTGCTTCAGCTTGCCGGTGGCGGTGAGCTTGAAGCGCTTCTTGACGCCGCTCTTGGTCTTGAGCTTGGGCATTTTGGTCCTTTCGCATGAGAGCGTCGCTTGAACAGCCGCGGCAGCCCTTGATGGCCGGGCCGTTCGTCCACGCAACGCTCGGGAAGCTGGGCCCCTTAGCCGCGTCGCACGGCAAAAGCAACCGATGCGGAACCGGAACGACGCGCGGACGCTTGGATGGGTTGCGATGGACCAGCCTCTTCCCGCCGCGGCGCCCGCCGACACGCCGCCGCGCCGCGCCGCCGGGTGGCGCATCGCCCGCGACGTCGCCCTGGCCATCGTCGGCCTGATCTTCGCCTTGTGGCTGATCCTGTTCCTCACCAAGGGCCGATTCCTGAAGCATCCGTTCGAGACGATCGTCGGCAAACTGACGCATCGCGAGGTACGGGTTGCAGGCGACTTCCAGCTCTATTTCGCGCCGCTGCAGATCAAGTTCGCGGCGCAGGGCTTCAGCATCGCCAATCCGGGCTGGGCGAGCCGACCCTATCTGTTCCGCGCCGACGCCCTCGACTCGCGGATCGCGCCGCTATCGCTGCTGTTCGGTCGCCGGCGCTTCTACCGGCTGGATCTGACCAACGGCGCGGTGGACCTCGAATGGCTGCCCGACCATGCCACCAACACCTGGACGTTCAGCAACAAGAAGGGCGGCAAGCCGCTGGCCTTTCCGGTCATCGACCGCGCCACCGTCGTCGGCACGACCGTACGCTATCGCGACCCGCGACTGCGCCTGCTCGCCGACATGCGGATCGATCCGATCCGCTCGACCGATGCGCGGATCGGCGACGCGGTAGGGCTGGCGGGCAATGGCCTGATCCGCGGCACGCCTTTCACAATGGACGCCCGACTGCTGTCGCCGAACCAGACGGTGGCGCGCGGGGCGAACCGGCTGGACCTGACCGCGCGGGCGGCGGGTAACGTCGTCGACGTGACCGGCACGCTGCCCAGCCTGGCGGCCTTCGAAGGCGTGCCGCTGCAGACGCGCGCACGCGGCCGCGACCTGTCGGATCTGCTCGCGATCATCGGCGTCGCGATCCCCCATACGCGCACCTATCGCCTGAAGGCGCAGCTGGTGCAGCAGGGGCGCGACTATCGCTTCACGCATCTGACGGGCACGTTCGGCGACAGCGACGTGGCGGGCAGGCTGACCGTCACCAACGGCGACCGGCTGCACCTCGATTCGACGCTGGCGACAAGGACGCTCGACATCGTCGATGCCGCACCCTTCATCGGCTACAATCCCGACATCGTCGCGACGCGGGGCGCGGAGGCCGCCGCCGCCGCGACCGGCGCCGCGCCGCAGCGGCTCCTGCCCGATGCGGCGCTGCCGGTGGCGACGATGCGGCGGTTCGACGCCGACCTGAAATGGACCATCCGTGCCGTCCGGTCGCGGCGCGTGCCGATCAGCGACGTCGACCTGACGCTGGCGCTCAAGGACGGGCGCCTGGCGCTGTCGCCGATGGCGTTCGCGATGGCGCGCGGCAACGTCGCCGCCGATGTCGTGTTCGACACTCGCCGCCGACCGGCGGCGGACAGCTACGATATCCGGCTCGCGCCGACGCCTCTGGGGCGGCTGCTGGCGGGCTGGGGCGTGGCCGAAGCGGGCACGACGGGTGTGATCAAGGGCCATATCCAGCTGGCGGGTCGTGGCGATACGGTCCACGATTCGCTGGCCAACGCGCGCGGGCGTATCGCCTTCGTGCTGCCGGCGGGATCGATGTGGACGCGCAACGCGCAGCTGTCCGAGCTCGACATCGGCGTCTTCGTCCAGAAGATGTTCCAGAAGGAGCTGAAGGAGCCGGTGCGGATCAACTGTGGGCTGATCGGCTTCACGGTCCGCGACGGGGTGGCGGCGGCGGACCCGATCCTGATCGACACCACCAAGAACGTCGTTACCGGGCGTGGCGGATTCAGCTTCCGCAACGAGACGGTAGACCTGGCGATCCGCGCCGACGGCAAGGAATTCAGCCTATTCTCCGGCCAATCCCCGGTCGGCATCGGCGGCACGTTCGCGCATCCGTCGCTTGCGGTGATCAGTCCGCAGCTGTTGGCGCGCGCGGGTGCCGGGCTGGGACTGGCGGTGGCGGCGACGCCTTTGGCGGGCATATTGGCCTTCGTCGACGTCGGCGACGCCAAGGCGGCGGCCTGTGGCCCGGTGCTCGCCGGCGCGAATGCCCGCGCCCAGCGCACGACCAAGGGCAAGCCACGCGAGGACGTCGGCACGGGCACCACGGCGAAGAGCGGCGACGGCGAGACGACCAAGGCGCAGCGCAAGAAATTCCTGGGAATCTTCTGACGGACCCCACCGTCCGCCTGTGCGGCCGGGACGAAACAGAAGGAGCCTCAGGCCTCCCCGGCCGGTACCTCTAGTGTGCGATCCAACAAAGCTGGATCGGCGCGGTACCGGCCCTCACCCCCACCCGGCCGCCCACCCAGGATACGCTGAGTGGGCGGCCGGGTGGGGGTGAGGGCCGGCACCGCTTCCCACGCACGTGAATCACACTCTAGGCGACCCAGTCGCGTCGCAACGCCCTGACCGCGCCCAGCATCAGCGCGGCCGCGACGAGGTAGAAGCCCAGCGCATAAAAGGTGGCGAAGCGCAGCGCGTCGACGCCATAGGCCGCCTTCATCGCGTCCGACAGGCGCCCCATCAGCCACGATCCCAGCCCGAGGCCGATCAAATTGTTGATGAACAGGAAGCTTGCCGAGGCGGTCGCGCGCATGGGCGCGGGCACCAGATGCTGGACCGCCGTGGTGACGGGCCCCAGCCACAGGATGTTGAGGCCGTTTGGCACGACGAACAGGAACCAGGCGAGCACCGGAGACGGGCTCATCAGCGCCGCGCCGAACAGGGGCACTGTCAGCACCCAGGCGATGGCCGGCAGCCTCGCATAGGCGCCGCGGTCGCGCGCGCCGAGCCGGTCTGCCAACCACCCTCCGCCGAAGACGCCGATCGTGCCGCCGACGAGCAGCAGGGACGCGACATAGTGCGACGTCCCCAGCAGCGTGAATCCGAAGCTGCGGATCAGCACCGAGGGGATCCAGAACGCCAATCCATAGCCGCACATGGAGCTGAATGCGGCGGCGAAGGCCATCAGCCAGAAGCTCCGCTTGCCCGCGAGCAGCCGGAACACCGCCACGACGCGGACATGCTCACCCGCGGCGCTCGCAGGGCGCGGCGGATCCTTGACGACGAGCCGAAAGACGGGGGCAAGCACCACGCCCGCCAGCCCGACGACGATGAACGCCCAGCGCCAATCGACGAGGCTGGCGATCACGCCGCCCAGCAGGGCGCCGCCCGCAAGGCCGATCGGGATCCCGAGCGAGTAGATCGCCAGCGCGCGCGCACGGCGTTTGGGAGGAAAATAGTCGGCGATCATCGCATAAGAGGGCGCGACGCCCCCCGCTTCCCCGACTCCGACGCCGAGGCGGAAGGCGAACAGCTGCCAAAAGCCCGTCGCAAGACCGCATAGCGCGGTGAAGCCGCTCCACACCGCCAGGCTGCCCGTGACGACCCAGCTTCGGCTGGTCCGGTCCGCGACGAGCGCCAGCGGAATGGCGAGCGTCGAATAGAGCAAGGCGAAGGCGATGCCGCCGAGCGCACCGAGCTGGGTATCGCTCAGCTTCAGATCGGCCTTGATCGGCTGCGCCAGGATCCCGAGGATCTGCCTGTCGAGGAAATTGAATGTGTAGACGAGCAAGAGCATCGCCAGCACGAGCATCGGGTAGCGGGGACGGGTGGTCGTGCCGGTCATGATACCCTCTTCTCGATCATCCTCACCCTTTCGTCGCTGCGCGAGGCGCTGGAAAGGGTGAGGGCATCGGATCGCCGCGAGGCGCGACATCAGAAGCGCGCGGTGAAGGTGCCGAAGATCTGGCGCGGGCTGCCGTAGAACGCCGTGGCGATCCCCTCGCGCCCCAGGGTCGGGACATAGCCCGTGCCGTTGGTGATCGGCTGGTTGGCGGCGTTGAGCGGCGTGCCGGCGATGTCGGTCTTGATATACTGATAGCCGCTCGTCTTGTACCTCTTGTCCGTCAGGTTGCGACCATAGACGCCGATCGAATAGCGCCGCTCCGCGCCGAAGGCATAGGTCAGGCCGGCATCCCACAGGGTATAGCCAGGCTGATCGAGGAAGGGGCTCGCGGTTTCGAACTGGTGGGTCAGGCTGCGGTAGGAAATCGTGGTATTGGCGGTGAACAGGCCGTTGCCGACTGGAACCGTCCCCGACGCCGTGCCCGATGCGGTCCACTTGGGCGTGTTCTGGAAGACGCGGACATTCGCGATGTCGACGCCGGTCGGGCCGATGAAGCGGCGATAGCGCGCGTCGAGATAGCCCATCGTCCCGGCAAGGTTGAACGACGATCCGGCACCGGCGAAGTCGCGCGCCAGCACGGCGTTCGTCTCCAGCTCGATGCCTTTTATCCGCGCTTTCGCCGCATTGGTGGTGATGCCGACGAAGGTGGTGATGCCGTTCACCACCGACGCCGCCGATCCGGGCACCTGCACGTCGGTATAGTCGGCGTAGAAGCCGTCGAGCGCCCAGGTCAGCCTCCGGTCGAACGCCGCGCCCTTCCAGCCGATCTCGTAGCTCGTCACCGATTCAGGGCGGAACAGCAGATAATTGTAGATGTCCTGGTATGTGCGCCCGGCCGCCGGATTGCTGATCGGCGCCGACGCTCCCGAGCCGCGAGGATCGAAGCCGCCGCCCTTGAAGCCTTCCGAATAGGACACGTAGAGCAAGTGGTCCTCGCTCGGCTTGAAGTTCAGCGAGGCGCGCGGCGTGAAGCGCTTGAAATTCGCCTTGCCGCGAAAGTTGGTCAGCGGCGCGCCGAGCACGACCGCATTGCCCCCGAAATCGCTCGAAAGGCCGCCGATCTTGTTCGCCTTGAAGACGAAGGCCTGGCGTTCGTCCCAGGTATAGCGGCCGCCCAGCGACAGGCTGATCTGCGGCGTGAAATCATAGGTGAAGTCGCCATAGACCGAGGACGTCTCGGTGCGGACGTCGCCCGCCGTATTGGCATTGAGCGTCGGCAGGCCGAGCAGCGCACCCTGCTGGAACAGCAGGACGTCGAACACCGTCGAGGCCTTGGCGCCCAGATAATAATAGCCCACCAGGCCGTTCAGCTTGTCGGAACTGTAGAGAAGCTGGAATTCCTGACTGGTCTGCTCGTTGCGATAGACCGCGGGCACGTCGACATCGACCGCGGGCAAGGCGTCGAAATCGATCGGCGTATAGGACGTGTCGGCACGATAGGCGCTGATGCTGCGCAGCGTCAGCTGGTCGGTCAGCTTGGCGTTGACGCTCATCGACAGGCCGCCCGCCTCAATGTTCTGGCGCGGCGTGTTGAGTCCGGCCTGCGTGTCGAAGACGTTCGACAGCACCGGCGTGCCTGAGAACAGACCGGGGATCAGGCGGTGGCCGTTGCGCGGATTGCTCTTGTCATGCGTATAATCGCCGGTGATCCGCACGAACAGGCGCGTGTCCGGGCTTTCGAACTCGACTGTGCCGCGTGCAGCCCAGATGTCCTTGTTGTAATTGTCGATGTTGAGGTTCGTATTGCGACCGAAGCCGTCGCGGCTGAGCCGTGCGCCGGCTACGCCGACCTTGAGCATGTCGCCGATCGGCGTCGACAGCGCGACCACCGCGTCCGCCTGATTGTAGCTGCCATAGGTTCCCTTGACGCGCACCTCGGGCGTATCGGGCAGCCGCTTGGTGACATATTTCACCGCGCCGCCGATCGTGTTGCGGCCGTACAGCGTCCCCTGCGGCCCGCGCAGCACTTCGATGCGATCGACGTCGTAGATGTCGAGCACCGCGGCCTGCGGCCTGTTGAGATAGACGTCGTCCAGGTAGATGCCGATGCCCGCTTCGAAGCCCGGCACCGGATCCTGCTGCCCGACGCCGCGGATGAAGGCGGCGAGCGTCGAGTTGGAGCCCCGCGCGACCTTCAGCGTCGTATTGGGTGTCGTGTTCTGAATGTCGGTCAGGTCGATCGCGCCGGTCTTGGCCAGTTTGTCCGCGGTGAAGGCGGTAACGGCGATCGGCACCGACAGCAGCGTTTCCGCGCGGCGGCGCGCGGTGACCACGATATCGCCATTGTCCTGCGCCGGATCGCCAGCGGTGGCCGGCTCCGTCTCGGCGGCGGCGGCGCCCTGTCGAACGTCCTGTGCGGGATCGGCAGGAGAGACCTGCGCGAGCGCCGGCGAGGCGGCCAATGCCGCGAGCGCAGCGCCCAGCATGAGTGTCGTGGACGTACGAAGCGCCTTCATAGCCTATCCCCTCCTGTCGGCGCCGCGACCCTCGTCGCGCCCGGTTGATCCGGGTTGTACGCCGTTGCAGGGGCACTATACTGAAACCTGAACCATGTTTCAACTTATGATGACTGCATGGGTTCGTGGGGGTGGAGGGGATGCGATGACGCAGCAGGGCGGGGAAGCGATCGGCGCGCCGAACGACAAGACGCCGCGCACCGACCGCGGCCGGCGGACGCTACGCACGCTGCTCGATGCGGCGGCGGTGGAGTTCGGGGAACGCGGCTTTCACGATGCGTCGATCAGCGCGATCACGCGGCGCGCCGGCGTCGCGCTGGGCACTTTCTACACATATTTCGATTCGAAGGATGCGGTGTTCCGCGCGCTGGTGCGGGACATGTCGGACCAGGTACGCGATCATGTCGCACCCGTGGTCCGGGCCGCGCCGGATGGGCTCGCCGCAGAGCGGGCGGGCCTGGTGCAGTTCATCCGCTTCGTTCGCGCCCACAAGGAGATCTATCGGATCATCGATGAATCCGAGTTCGTCGATTCAGCCAGCTTCCGCGACCATTATGCGACGACCGCGGAGCGGATCGCGCAGCGGTTGCGCGCGGCGGCGACGCGGGGGGAGGTACGCGACGACGTGAACGACGTCCACGCCTGGGCGGTCATGGGGATGAACGTGTTCCTGGGCCTGCGGTACGGTGTCTGGGACGAGGATCGAACCGCCGAGGCCGTCGCGGATGCAGCGGCGTCGCTGCTGCGCGATGGCCTGGCGCCGCGCGACGGACGCGGCAAACCCGATGCGTGAGGCCCGCGCCGCACGCGGAACACCTGCTGCGCCCGGCGGTCGAACCTGTAGTCAGCGCGTCGGGTCGTCCGCGTCGAGCGCGCCGGCCAGTCCGTCGCGTATCGATCGCAGCGCCTCCACCGTATCGGCGGGCGTCCGCGCGCGGCGCCCCTCGTTCGCGAGCAGTTGCTGCACGCCGCGCATCGTATAGCCTTCGCGGTTGAGCAGCGCGTCGATACGACGCACGAGTGCCACGTCCTCCGGCCGATAGTAGCGGCGGTTGCCGGCCCGCGTCACCGGCCGCAGCTGGGGAAACCGCCCTTCCCAATAGCGGAGGATGTGATGCGGCACGCCCGTGTCCGCCGCCACCTCGCCGATCGTGCGGAACGCGCCGCTCGCCTTGGTAACCTCCGGCTTGCCCCCCTGCGATGCGATCCCCTGCGATCCGGCCTGTTCCGATCCGGCTCGGTCTGACCCGGCCACGTCCGAGGCGATCCGTCTCAGCCGGCGTTGACGATGCGGTCGCGCATCATCTGGCTGGCGCGGAAGGTCAGGACCCGGCGCGGCGCGATCGGCACTTCCACCCCGGTCTTCGGATTGCGACCGACGCGCTCACCCTTGTCGCGCAGCACGAAGGTGCCGAATCCGGAGATCTTGACGTTCTCCCCTCGGCCCAGCGCTTCGCACATCTCGACCAGTATCTGCTCGACCAGCTTGGCCGAATCCGCGCGCGACAGACCGATCTGCCTGTGCAGTGCCTCGGCCAGATCGGCCCGCGTCAGCGTTCCCGCGGTTGTCATCAACACTTCCAGCCCCCGCCTTCTGCAGTTCGTCCATGTGGTGCCGTGCTTACAACACCAAAAACGTGTCCGAAAGGGACTTTGTTTGCCTGAGGGTACAGCGGGGGCATATATTTGATCAACATCAATACCGAAGGACGGCCGCGCCCCACGTAAAACCGCCGCCCATTGCCTCCAGCACGACGATCTGTCCCGCTTTGATACGGCCGTCGCGCATCGCGACGTCGAGCGCGAGGGGGACGGAGGCGGCGGAGGTGTTGGCATGCCGGTCGACCGTCACCACCACCTTCTCCGGTGGCAGGCCAAGCTTGCGGCTGGTCGCGTCGAGGATGCGCGCGTTCGCCTGATGCGGCACGACCCAGTCGACGTCCGCCGCGGTCAGGCCGGCGAGGCCGAGCACCTCGTCCATCACCGCGGCGAGGTTGACGACGGCGTGACGAAAAACCTCGCGCCCCTTCATCCGCAGTTTGCCCACGGTGCCCGTCGTCGACGGTCCGCCGTCGACATAGAGCAGTCCGTTGTGCCGCCCGTCGGCGTGCAGCCGGGTCGCGAGGATGCCGCGGCCGTCGCCCTCGGCGCTGTCCTGCGCCTCGAGGACGATCGCGCCGGCACCATCGCCGAACAGCACGGCGGTGGTCCGGTCCTCCCAGTCGAGGATGCGGCTAAACGTTTCGGCGCCGATCACCAGCGCGCGGCGCTGCACGCCGGAGCGGAGCATCGCATCGGCGACCTGCACCGCATAGAGAAAGCCGGAGCAGACAGCGGCGACGTCGAAGGCGACGCAATCGTCGATGCCGAGCATCGCCTGCACCTTGGTCGCGGTGGCGGGAAAGGTCTGATCCGGCGTCGCCGTCGCCAGCACAATCAGGTCGATGTCTTGCGCCACCCTGCCCGCCGCGGCGAGCGCGGCGCGTGCGGCATCGGCGGCGAGCGTCGCGGTCGTCTCGTCCGGCCCCGCGATGTGCCGCATGCGGATACCCGTCCGCTCGACGATCCATTCGTCGCTGGTGTCGATCTGCTGCGCGAGGTCGTGGTTGGAGACTTGGCGGGCCGGAAGCGCGGAGCCGGTGCCGAGGAGGACCGAACGAATCATGACGCTTCCTTACGCGGCTTTTTCGAAGTTACCGAGGTCGTCGGCGATGCGCCGCGTCAGATCGGCCCGGACCATCTTGGCCGCATTGCCGATCGCGGTGGCGACGCCCAGCTCGTTCGCGCCACCGTGGCTTTTCACGACGATCCCGCCCAGGCCGAGGAAGACCGCGCCATTGTGATTATTGGGGTCGAGGTGGTCGCGCAGCAATTCGGTCGCCGGGCGCGAGATCAGAAAGCCGATCTTCGACCGCGCCGAGCTGCGGAACGCGCGCTTGAGCAGGTCGCCGACGAAGCGGGCGGTCCCCTCGGCGGTCTTCAGCGCGATGTTGCCGGCGAAGCCGTCGCAGACGATGACGTCGTGATGACCGCGAGCCAGCCGGTCGCCCTCGACGAACCCGGTGAAGGTCAAGGGCAAGTGGTTGGCGCCCCGCAGGATCGCGGCGGCGTCGCGGATCTCGTCGGTGCCCTTCTGGTCCTCGCTGCCGATGTTGAGCAACGCGACGCGGGGCGATTCGAGGTCGAGGATGGTGCGCGCATAGGCGGCGCCCATCACCGCGAACTGGACGAGGTTGCGCGCGTCGCACTCGGTGTTCGCCCCGAGGTCGAGCATGATCACGTCATTGTCGCCGAGCGTCGGCAGCGGCGCGGCGAGTGCGGGACGATCGATGCCCGGCAGCGTGCGCAGCGCCAGCTTCGCCATCGCCATCAGCGCACCGGTATTGCCGGCGGACACCGCGGCACCGGCCCGACCCTGCTTCACGAGATCGATCGCGACGCCCATCGACGTCGTCCTGGCGCGGCGGATCGCCTGGCTGGGCTTTTCGCTGGAGCCGATCTGATCGGCGGCGTGGACGATCTCGCTCGCCTGGCGAAGGTTGGGATGTCCCTTCAGCCCCTCGGCGATGGCGGACTCGTCCCCGACCAGCAGGAACCGCATGCCCTCGTGGCGGCGGCGCGCGCGGGCGACGCCGGCCAGCATCACCGCCAGCCCCTCGTCGCCGCCCATCGCATCGACGGCGATCCAGGATTGGTCGGGCATGATGTTCAGCGCTTATCCAGAGGTGAGGTGGAGGGCTTAGCCCTCGACCGAGACGATCTCGCGACCGTTATAGTGACCGCAGGCGGTGCACAGATTGTGGGGACGCTTCAGCTCGCCGCAGTTCGGGCATTCCTGGAACGATTCGATCGACAGCGAATCGTGGCCACGACGCATGCCGCGCTTCGAGGGAGAGGTCTTTCGCTTGGGGACGGCCATTGCGGCACCTTGTTCTTGATCAAATGACGAACCGATACGCACGACCGGCGCCGCCCGCACGACCCGCGCTCGCCGCCGGTCGCTGGGCGCCGCCGTACAGCCGGGCGCATCGCGAAGCGCGGGCCTATAGCGAATTCGCCGATTGTTGCAAGCTTTGCCCGCCGGCAACCGGCAGACCCCCCGGAAAATTACATTCGCCTATCCCACCGGATCGCCCGACGGTCTCACCCGCCCGCGCGTTCGGGGAGGATTCGCCGGGCAAGATCCGACCCCCCGTTGTGAAAAGTCACAAAGGTCACACTGTTCGCGGGTCATACGCCCGGAGCGCGACGACGATAAGAAACAGCGCGCCGCGTCGAGCCAATCGCATGACCATAGCCGATTCGGACCGTGTAGGAAAGGCCGAGTCGGTTCTTTTCGATGCCTCCCGTTCCGGCTCCCGAGCCTTGGCCAGGCTTCTCTTGGCCAGGCTTCTATCGCGACCCGCCGGGGGACGTGCGTCGTCTATAGCGTCGTCCCCCCAGTCTCGTGAAAAGCCGCTGCGCTGCCGATGAGGAGCACAGGGCGAACGATGGTCTGCGTGCCGCAGGTTCCCGGCCCCCTGACCACCATCGACAGCTGCCCCGACTGCCGGACGCGGGTGCGGTTGGCAGTCCCAGACACGACCATGCCAGCTGGCGCAGTGCGGAAGCCCGCCGTTGCGACGTGGGGGAACGACCGTCGCTCGACGCGTCGATCAGACCCGGGGAAGGAGGCCAGCCGGGGAGAGGGATATGGCCGCGGCGCCTACTCCACCGCGAGCGCGCGGTCACTGACGAACATGTTGTGCGCGCGCTCGTGCGCGAAGGTGCTGGGATTGCCGTGGCCGGGGATGAAGGCGGTGTCGTCGCCCAGCGGCCACAACTTGGTGACGATCGATTCGATCAGCTGCTGGTGGTTGCCGCCGGCGAGGTCGCTGCGCCCGACAGAGCCCTGGAACAGGACGTCGCCGACCTGCGCGAACTTCGACGGCGCGTGGTGGAAGATGACGTGGCCGAGCGTATGGCCCGGCGTCTCGTAGACATCGAGCGTCAGGTTGCCGACGGTGACGGTGTCGCCGTCGACCAGCCAGCGGTCGGGCTCGAACACCTCGCCGCGGATGCCATAGGTACGGCCGTCCTCGTCGAGCCGCGCGAGCCAGAAGCGGTCCGCCTCGTGCGGCCCCTCGATCGGCACGCCAAGATCGCGCGCCAGCGCCTTCGCCTCTCCGGCATGATCGATATGACCGTGGGTGAGCAGGATCTTCTCGACGGTGATGCCCGCCTGGCCGATCGCCGCCTTGATCCGCGGCAGGTCGCCGCCGGGATCGACGACGGCCGCCTTCATCGTCTCCGTGCACCAGATCAACGTGCAATTCTGCTGGATCGACGTCACGGGGACGATCGCGGCGCGAAGGGGGGAAGGCTGGTTCATCGCCGCAGGAGATAGGCCGCGCATCGGGTCGCGGCAATCGCGGCTTGCGCGAAGTCGCGTCGCCTGTGCATCTGGGCCGATGACCGCCGCTCCGTTCGTGCTGCTCGACGATGCCCGCCCCGGCGGCACGGCACGCCTGTACCGCGACCCGGTCGCGACCGTCACGGCGACGGATACGGCGGCGGTGGCACCCGCGCTGGCGCGGTTGCGGGCGGCACGGGCGCAGGGGCTGCATGCCGCGGGATATCTGGCCTATGAGGCCGGCGCCGCACTGGTGCCGCGCGCGCCGCAGCGCGACGCGATCGACGGCGGCGATGCGCCGCTGCTGTGGTTCGGACTGTTCGCGGCGTGGCAGGCAGTGGACGCGGCGGCCTGGCTGCCCGATCCGGCGGGCGCCTATGCCGGTCCGCCCGTGCCGCGGATCGGCCGCGACGCCTATGACGCGGCGCTGGCACGCGTGCTCGACTGGATCGCGGCGGGCGACATATACCAGGCGAACCTGACGCTGCGCGCCGACGTGCCGGTCGCGGGCGATCCGCTGGCGCTCTACGCCCGGCTGCGTGCCCGGTCCGCGGCGGGCCATGGCGCGGTGGTGGCGACGGGCGCACGGACGATCGTGTCGCTGTCGCCCGAAATGTTCTTCGCGCTGGACGGCGACCGCCTGACCTGCCGCCCGATGAAGGGCACGGCCGCGCGCGGCGATACGGCGCTTGCGGACGCGGAGGCGGCGGACCGGCTGGCCCGGGACGAAAAGCAGCGCGCCGAGAACCTGATGATCGTCGACCTGATGCGCAACGACCTGTCGCGCGTCGCGGTGCCGGCCAGCGTCGCGGTGCCGACGCTGTTCGCGGTCGAAACCTATCCGACGATCCACCAGATGACCTCGACCGTCACCGCGACGCTGGCACCCGGGCGCGACGCCGTCGATGTGCTCGAGGCGCTGTTTCCCTGCGGTTCGATCACCGGCGCGCCCAAGCTGCGCAGCATGGACGTGATCGCCGCGGTCGAGACGGAAGCGCGCGGCGTCTACACCGGGAGCATCGGGCGGATCGATGCCGGCGGCGACGCGGCGTTCAACGTCGCGATCCGGACGCTGGAGGTCGCCGACGGCGCCGCCGCGGCGACGCTGGGCCTGGGATCGGGCATCGTCGCCGACAGCCGCGCGGACGCGGAATGGGCGGAATGCCTCGCCAAGGGTGCCTTCGTCACGGCCGGGCAGCGCCCGGTCGACCTGATCGAGACGATGGCGTTCGACCCGGAAGACGGCATCGCGCTGCTGGAGCGTCATCTGGCGCGACTGAAGACGAGCGCGTCGGCGCTGGGCTTTGCCTTCGACCGCCACGCCGCGCGCAACGAACTGCAGGCGGCGACCTTCCGGTTGCGCCAGCCGGGGAAGGTGCGGCTGCTGCTCGCGCGAAGCGGCGCGATCGCGATCGAGGTCGCGCCCCTTCCCGCGCCGCGCGCGACGCCGATGCGTGTCGCCATCGTACCCCTGCCCGTCGCGCCGCACGACTATCGGCTGCGCCACAAGACGAGCGACCGCGGCTTCTACGACGCCGCGCGGCGTGCGGCGGGAACGGACGAGGTCGTCTTCGCGAGCAAGGGCGTGTTGACGGAGGGAAGCTTCACCTCGCTGTTCGTGCCGCGCGACGACGGCCTGCTGCTGACCCCGCCATCATCCCGCGGCCTGCTGCCCGGCATATTGCGCGCCGAATTGATCGAAACGGGCGTGGCGATCGAGCAGGATGTGTCAATCGACTTGCTCCCTGCGCAATTTTTTGTCGGAAACGCGGTGCGCGGCCTGATTCCGGCGGTTCTCGCGGTTGCGGAAAACGGCACCGGGTCGCTATAGGGCGCGCGCGCTCTTTCCAGCTCGAAAGTCCCTGTCATGAAGCCCTCTGCCGCGCTTGGTCGCATCAGCCCCTCGCCCACGCTCGCGATCACCAGCCGCGTGCTCGAGCTGAAGCGCGCCGGTGTCGACGTCATCGGCCTTGGCGCGGGCGAGCCCGACTTCGATACGCCCGACTTCGTCAAGGAGGCCGCCATCCAGGCGATCCGCGACGGCAAGACGAAATACACCAACGTTGACGGCACGATCGAGCTGAAGCAGGCCATCGTCGCGAAGTTCGCGCGCGACAACCATCTGACTTACACGCCCGACCAGGTGACGGTGAACGTCGGCGGCAAGCACACCTTGTTCAACGCGATCGTCGCCACGGTGGATGCCGGTGACGAGGTAGTGGTACCCGCGCCGTATTGGGTTAGCTATCCAGACGTCGTCCAGTTCGCGGGCGGCACGCCGGTGATCGCGATCGCCGGGCCCGAGACGAACTACAAGCTGACCCCCGAGGCGCTGGACGCCGCGATCACGGAACGCACCAAATGGGTGATCCTGAACTCGCCGTCGAACCCGACTGGTGCGGCCTACACGGTCGACGAGCTGAAGGCGCTCGGCGAAGTGCTGGCGCGGCATCCGCACGTGTGGATCTTCGCGGACGATATGTACGAGCATATCGTCTATGACGGCTTCCGCTTCGCGACGATCGCCGAGGTGTGCCCCGACCTGTACGACCGGACGCTGACGGTCAACGGCTGCTCCAAGGCCTATGCCATGACGGGCTGGCGCATCGGGTTCGCCGCCGGCGCGGCGTGGCTGATCAAGGCGATCGCCAAGCTGCAGTCGCAGTCGACCAGCAATCCCTGTTCGATCGCGCAGGCGGCCGCCGTCGCCGCGCTGACCGGACCGCAGGATTTCCTCAAGGAGCGCGCGCAGGCGTTCCAGGCGCGGCGCGACCTCGTCGTCGGCATGCTCAATGCGATCGACGGCATGACCTGCCCCACGCCGGAGGGCGCCTTCTACGTCTATCCGTCGTTCGCGCCGCTCATCGGCAAGACGACGCCGGGCGGACGTCTGATCGCGAGCGACGAGGACTTCGTCGGCTACCTCCTCGACGATGCCAAGGTCGCGGCGGTGCAGGGCGCCGCGTTCGGCCTGTCGCCGGCGATGCGGATCAGCTATGCGACGTCGGACGATCTGCTGCGCGAGGCCTGCACGCGCATCCAGGCGGCCTGCGCCGCCCTGCGCTAGGGCCTCGCGCGCACATCATTAACATAGATCGCTGCACGATGAACGGCGCGCCCACGCGTCGTTCATCGGTGCGTTTCCATAAACGCGATTGAGATCAACATGCCGCGCGACCATGTCGCACGGTGAAGGCCGGGCCAGCGACGACGCCGCGCCCGGGTGACGTAAAGGTGACAGACGATGTCCAAGACCATGCAGAAGCTGGTGAAGTCCGATTTCTTCTGGCGGTTCGTCGGCGGCTTCGCGATCGGTGCCGTCGGCGTCGTGACGCTGCAGCCGGCTAGCGCCCAGCACCAGTCGCAGCCCGCGCCGGCCGCCGCCGTCCACCCAGTGCGATAACGCACGATGCGGGTCGCGGCCTCTGGTAAATCGGCGGTCGCCGCCCATCTTGACGCCATGCTCAAGACGCTCTTGCCGATGGCTGCCGCAGGCGGCCTGCTTCTCGCCTCCGCCGGCTTCGCGCATGCGGAGCGCGCCGTGCCGATCCCCGCGGCACGTGTCGACGTGCCGGCGACGCCCGGTACGCAGACCGCGGTCCTCGCCGGCGGCTGCTTCTGGGGAATGGAGGCGGTGTTCGAGCGCGTGAAGGGCGTGAAAACCGTGACCGCGGGCTATGCCGGCGGGACGCGCGGCGACGCCAGCTACCCGCAGGTTTCGACCGAGACGACGCGCCACGCCGAGGCGGTGCGGATCGTCTTCGATCCGCGCGAGGTCAGCTATGCAACGCTGCTGCGCGTCTATTTCTCGATCGCGCACGATCCGACGCAACTCAATCGCCAGGGGCCGGACAGCGGGCCGAGCTACCGCTCCGCGATCTTCCCGCAGGATGCGCGGCAAGCGGCGGTGGCCCGCGCCTATATCGCGCAGCTGGGCCAGGCGAAGAGCTTCGGCAAGCCGATCGTCACGCGGATCGAGCAGGGCGCCTTCTACCCGGCCGAGGCCTATCACCAGAACTTCTTCGACCGTAACCCGAACCACCCCTATATCGTCGCGTGGGACAAGCCGAAGGTCGCGGCATTCAAGGCGGGCTTTCCCACGCTGGCACGCTGAAGTGCGATCCAGCGAGGCTGGATCGGGGCGGTGCGGTCAGCGCCCGGGATGATCGCCGGCGCGCTGCGGCGTGACCAGGATGAGCGCGACGATCGCCGCCGACAGCAATGCCGTCGCGAGCGGGCGGCTGAGGTCCAGGCCGCCCCGCGCGATCGGCTTGTCGAGGAAATCGCCAACCGTCGCGCCTAGCGGCCGGGTCAGAATGAACGCCGCCCAGAATAGCAGCACCCGCGACAGGCGGGTGGCGACGTAGAGCAGCGCCAGCACCGCCAGCGCAGCCCCGAACAGCAGGGCGGCACCGGCATAGCCGAGCGTCCCGTCCGCCACCCGGTCGCCCAGCGCGGTGCCCAGCGTCTGCGAGAAGGTGATGGTCACCCAGTAGAAGACCTCCGCCTTCGTCGTCGCGATCCGCTCGACGTTCACCGAACCGAGCGCGCGATGCCAGCTGAACAGCGAAAGCAGCACGAGCGCGAGCAGCAGCAGCGACCCGCCGGGATAGCCCAGGCCGAGCGACCGCGTCGCGAAATCGGCAAGCGTCGTGCCGGCGGTCGTCGAGGCGATGATCGTCGCCCAGTACAACCAGGGATGGAACCGCCGCGCGCGGATCTGCAACCCGGCGAGGCCGATCAGCAGCACGCCGAAGATCGCGGAGCCGACCAGATAGCCGTTGACGCCGCCCTCGCCGGCGGCGGGCGTCGTTTCGCCCAGCCAGCTCATGCTGACCGCGTCGCCGCCGGTCTCGCCGAGCGTCGTCGCCAGGATCTTGATGATCCAGAAGGTCAGCGTCACCGCCGGCACCTTTCGGGGTATCGGCCATGCATGGTCGGTCGTCATAGCCTTCTTACCCTTGGACATGCCGCGGCAGGATGCCCCGATCCGGGGGAGGGCGGCACGCCGTCCGCGAAGGGCGGCGCTCAGGCCGCGATCGGGAAGCGCAGCAAGCGGTCGTCGACCGGCACCAGCGCCTCCGCGCCGCGACCCACGGCCGCGGTGAGCGCGGGATGGTCGACGTCGAGGCCGCCGGTCAGCGCGCCGAAGGCGGGCAGGACGATCTTGCGCGCGGTCGCGACGAAGCAGCGGCGGGCGACCTGCTTGCCGCGCACCCGCAGGCGCAGCTTGGGATGGAAATGACCTGAGAGCTCGGGGCGCGGCTCGTCCGGCGCCGCTTCGTGGCGCAGGACCAGGCCCTCGACCGTCGCCTCCTCGACGACGTCGCCGCCACAGCGATCGACGAGCACGGGATCGTGGTTGCCGGTGATCCAGGTCCAGGCGAGCCGCGCCGTCAGGTCGCGCAGCAGCGCCTGCGCGGCAGGCGGCAGCCGCTCGCATCCGGCCGAGTCATGGAAACTGTCCCCCAGGCACCACAATTCGACCGCGCCCGTCGTCGCGACGAGACGCGCAAGCTCGGTCAGTGTGGCGATCGAATCATAGGGCGGCAGCATCTGGCCGCGCATGGCGAACCAGCTCGCCTTCTCGAAATGCAGGTCCGCGACGAGCAGCGCGCGCCGCGCCGGCCACCACAGGGCGCCGTCGCGAAGCGCGGCGAGATCATGACCGCCGAACGAAAAGGGAACCATTCCGCCGCCTTGCCGTCATGACTCCGGCAAATCAAGCGCTTGAAGTGGCCGATGCGAATAGACTTGCCTTGTCATGGATTAGGCGTAAAGCGCGCCGTCCTTCGCAAGGGGCGCTCTTTACAGGGGTAAGTCGCGCGCCATGTCCACGCTCGCCGGTCCACCGACCGTTCAACAACCAACGTCGCACGACCTATCGTCGTCGCACCATCCGCATCCCGCGCTGCCCGGCCTGATCCTGGGCGCGATCGGCGTGGTGTTCGGCGACATCGGCACCAGCCCGCTCTACGCGTTCCGCGAGGCGCTGGGCCAGACCGCCGCCGACGGCATCGACCCGTCGGAGATCCTGGGCGTGCTCAGCCTCGCGCTGTGGACGCTGACGCTGATCGTCACGATCAAATACGTGCTGTTCCTGATGCGGGCGGACAATCACGGCGAGGGCGGCGTGCTCGCGCTCGCGGCGCTTGCCCGGCGGGCGATCGGCGTGCGGTCGCGCATCGCGATCGTGCTGGGCGCGATCGGCGCGTCCCTCTTCTACGGCGACGCGATCATCACGCCGTCGCTGTCGGTGCTGTCGGCGATGGAGGGGCTGCGCACCATACCGAGCGCGGCGCACATCTTCGACGAGGGTACGATACGCGCGCTGACGATCGTCATCCTGATCGCGCTGTTTTTCATCCAATCGCGCGGCACGGCGATGGTCGCGACGCTGTTCGGCCCGATCTGCGTCGTGTGGTTCGTCGTGATCGGGGGGCTTGGCATCTGGCATATCGCCGACGAGCTCTCGATCTTCCGCGTGCTGTGGCCGAGCTATGGCATCCACTTCCTCGCGACGCACGGCACGGTCGGCCTGTTCGTGCTGGGCGCGGTGTTCCTGACCGTGACGGGCGCGGAGGCGCTGACCGCTGACATGGGGCATTTCGGCAAGCGCCCGATCCGCCTCGCCTGGCTGTTCCTCGTCTTCCCCGCGCTGATGCTCAACTACCTCGGCCAGGGCGCCTTCGCTTTGTCGAAGCTGGAGGCGGCGCAGGCCGCCGGCAAGACGTTCACCAATCAGGACTGGTTCTACCTGATGGCGCCGGAAAGCGTGCGCGGGCCGCTGGTCGTACTCGCCGGCCTCGCCACCGTCATCGCCAGCCAGGCGGTGATCACGGGCGCCTTCTCGCTGACACAGCAGGCGGTGCAGCTCGGCCTGCTGCCGCGCATGCGCCTGCGCCAGACATCCGCGGATTTCGCGGGGCAGATCTACCTGCCCGCGATCAACTGGATGCTGCTGGCCGGCGTGCTGGTGCTGATCCTGCAGTTCAAGACCTCGTCGGACATGGCCGCCGCCTATGGCATCGCCGTCACCGGCACGATGGTGGTGACGACGCTGCTCGGCTATCTGGTCGCGCGCCACGTCTGGGGCTGGCGCCGGCCGCTGGCGCTCGCCGCCATCCTGCCGTTCCTGCTGCTCGACACGATCTTCTTCGGCGCCAACATCCTGCGCGTGATCGAGGGCGGCTGGGTGCCGCTCGCGATCGCGGCGGCGATCGGCTTCCTGATCTACACCTGGGTACGCGGCAAGGGCATCGTGCGCGCGTTCGAGGCGCGGCAGAGCATCCCCCTCGCCGATCTCGCCGCGGCGCTGGCGAAGCGGCCGCCCGAGCGCGTGCCGGGCACCGCCGTGTTCCTGACCGGCAATCCGGAAGCCGCACCCGGCGCGCTGCTCCACAACCTCAAGCACAACAAGGTGCTGCACGCGCGCAACCTGGTGGTCAGCATCCGCACCGCGGACCGGCCGGTGGTCGACGCCGAACACCGCGCCAGGGTCGAGCGGCTCGACGACAATTTCGAGGTGGTCGTGCTGACCTATGGCTTCATGGAGAGCCCGGACGTGCCGGCGGACCTGGGTGTCGGCGCACGCACCGAGGTGCAGGGGCTGGACGCGATGAAGACGAGCTTCTTCATCGGCCGCAACACGCTGAAGCCGGAAGCGGACCAGGGAATGCCGCTATGGCAGGACCGCGTGTTCATGTTCCTGCAGCGCAACGCCAGCGACCCGACCGAATTCCTGCGCATCCCGCCGGGCAAGGTGCTGGAGCTGGGCGAGCAGGTGACGGTTTAGTCCGCGATCCAGCAAGGCTGGATCTGCGCGGTACCGGCCCTCACCCTTTCCACCGCTTTCGGCGGCAGGCCCCTTCCCTCTCCCGGCGGGAGGGGGAGCAGCCGGCGAAGGGTGAGGGTGCCCCCCTTACCCCGCGTAGGTCTTGACCAGATCGTACAGATAGTCGCGGCCTTCGTAGAGCGACTTGACCCCGATCCTTTCGTTGAGGCCGTGGATGCCGCCGCCGTCCTTCTCGATGAACATGCCGGGCACGCCATAGACGGGGATGCCGATCGCCTCGAAGAAGATGCCGTCGGTCGCGCCCGTCGACATCAGCGGCACGACGGGGGTGCCGGGGAAGTATTTCGCGGCGAGCGTGGTCGCCGGCCCGACGATCTTCGGGTCGAGCGTCGGCGGGATCGCGGTGGGACGGACGGGCTGGTTCGCCGTCACCTTGACCTTGGCGCCCGCCAGTTTCTGCAGCGTCGCCAGCGTCCCGTCGACCGTCTCGCCCGGGAAGATGCGGCAGTTGATGTTGGCGGTGGCGCGCTGCGGCAGCGCGTTTTCGGCATGGCCGGCACTCAGCAGCGTCGCGACGCAGGTGGTGCGCAGCGTCGAGTGGAAGGTCTTGTCCCGGCTGACGATCGCGTCGGCCGCCTTGTCATTGGGGTTGGCGAGCAGACGGGTGATCGCCGCGCCCGTCTCGCCGCCCGCCTGCTTCGCCGCGGCGGTGAAGAAGGCGCGCGTGGTATCGGTGAAGCGGATGGGGAATTCATAACCCTGCACCGCCTTCACCGAGTCCGCGAGTTCGTAGATCGCGTTGTCGGGCACCGGCTGCGAGCTGTGGCCGCCGGGATTGGTGGCGAGGAAGGTGTAGTTCTGCGCGGCCTTCTCGCCGACCTGGATCGCCAGGACCTCGCGCTTGCCGTCGGCGGTCAGGCGGCCGCCGCCGCCCTCGTTGAGCGCGAATTCGGCGGCGATCAGGTCCGGTTTGGTCTTCGCCAGCCATTCGGCGCCGTTGAAGGCATAGGTCGTCTCCTCGCCGCAGGTCAGCGCCAGCTTGATCGTCCGGCGCGGCGGCTTGCCCGCCTGCTTCAGCCGGATCATCGTATCCGCCCACACCGCCGCCATCGCCTTGTCGTCGACGGTGCCCCGGCCGTAATAATAGCCGCCTTCCTCGATCAGCTTGAACGGGTCGCGTACCCAGTCCTCGCGCTTGGCCGCGACGACGTCGATATGACCGAGCAGCAGCATCGGCTTGGCGGCCGGGTCGCTGCCCCGCAGCACCGCGACGACACCGCCGTCCTGCGGATGATCGGGGGTGGAAAACAGCGTGACGTCGCCATCGGCATAGCCGGCCGCCTTCAGGCGCGTCGCGATCTGCGTCGCCGCCTGGGTGCAGCTGCCGACGCCAACCACGGTATTGGTCTCAACGAGCTGCTTGTAGAGATCGAAGAAGGCGCGCTGGTCCGGCCGGGTCTGCGCCGGGGCGGCGGTGGCCGAGGCGAGCGCGACCGCCGCGGTGGCAAGGCCGGTGATGGTACGCGTCATGAATGCCCCTCTCGTTTCATTTCAAGCGAGTAGAGCGCGAAAGGAGACCAGGCGCAACAGGCTCCCCGCCCGCCTGCGGGAGGCGCCGGGGGTGGGCGCGTCCCCGCGTGACGGCGATCGCATGGCGGACGTGTCCGTTATCCCCGGACCGGCCCCCTCCTGCCCCCTCCCGCTAACGGGAGGGGCAAACGGTCACTCCGCCGCGACCGCCTCCGGGCTGTCGTCGAGCGGATGCGTCTGGCGGGACAGCATCTCCTTCGGCACGACCTGCCAGAAGCGACCGAGCGCCTGGTCCCAGTCGGCGAGCAGGCCCTTCGACCAGCGGCTGTCGGTCGCCGCCGCGTGTCGCTCGACGAGCGCGCGCAGCACGGCTTCCCAATGCGCGGACGCCAGCCGCTGCCAGACGATGTTTTCGGGGTTGGCGCGGCGTTCGAAGCTGTCGTCGGCGTCGTAAACGAAGGCCATGCCGCCCGTCATGCCGGCACCGAAGTTGGCGCCGACCTGACCCAGCACCACCGCGACGCCGCCGGTCATATATTCGCAGCCGTTGGCACCGCAGCCTTCGACCACCACGGTCGCGCCCGAATTGCGCACGGCGAATCGCTCGCCCGCCTGTCCCGCCGCCAGCAACGTGCCCGATGTCGCGCCGTAGAGGACGGTGTTGCCGACGATCGTATTGTCCTGGCTGGCAAGCGGCGAGGACACCGCGGGGCGGACGATGATCGTGCCGCCCGACAGGCCCTTGCCGACATAATCATTGGCGTCGCCGAACACCTCCAGCGTGACGCCCTTGCACAGGAACGCGCCGAGCGACTGGCCGGCCGAGCCGCGCAGGCGGACCGTGACATGGCCATCGGCGAGCGTCGCCATGCCGAACCGGCGCGTGATCTCGCTCGACAGGCGCGTGCCGACCGCGCGGTGGGTGTTGCGCACCGAATAGGTCAGCTGCATCTTCTCGCCGCGCGCGAACACCGGGGCGGCATCCTTGATGATCTGCGCATCCAGGCTGTCGGGCACGTCGTTGCGGAAGGTCGACAGGCTGAAGCGCCGTTCCGCGTCGGTCGCGTCGACCTTGGCGAGGATCGGGTTCAAGTCGAGATCGTCGAGATGCTCTGCGCCGCGGCTTACCTGACGGAGCAGTTCGGTACGGCCGATCACCTCGTCCAGGCTGCGGCAGCCCAGGCGGGCGAGGATGTCGCGCACCTCTTCGGCGATGAAGGTCATCAGGTTGATGACCTTTTCCGGCGTGCCGGTGAACTTGGCGCGCAACCGCTCGTCCTGCACGCAGACGCCGACCGGGCAGGTGTTCGAATGGCACTGGCGCACCATGATGCAGCCCATCGCGACGAGGCTGAGCGTGCCGATACCGAATTCTTCCGCGCCCAGGATCGCGGCGATGACGATGTCGCGCCCGGTCTTGAGCCCGCCGTCGGCGCGCAGCCTGACCCGGCCGCGCAGACCGTTCAGCGTCAGCACCTGGTTCACTTCGCTGAGCCCCATTTCCCAGGGCGTGCCCGCATATTTGATGCTGGTCTGCGGACTGGCGCCGGTGCCGCCGACGTGACCGGACACGAGGATGACGTCGGCATGCGCCTTGGCGACGCCCGCCGCGACCGTGCCGATGCCCGCCGAGCTGACCAGCTTGACCCCGACACGCGCGCGCGGGTTGATCTGCTTCAGATCGTAGATCAGCTGCGCCAGATCCTCGATCGAATAGATGTCGTGGTGCGGCGGCGGGCTGATCAGCGTCACGCCCGGGGTCGCATGGCGCAGCTTGGCGATGAATTCGGTCACCTTGAAACCGGGCAGCTGCCCGCCCTCGCCGGGCTTTGCCCCCTGCGCGACCTTGATCTCGATCTCCTCGCAGGCGCCGAGATATTCGGCAGTGACGCCGAAGCGGCCGGAGGCGACCTGCTTGATCGTCGAATTGGCGTTGTCGCCATTGGCATAAGGCGTGAAGCGGCTGACGTCCTCGCCACCCTCGCCCGACACCGCCTTGGCGCCGATGCGGTTCATCGCGATCGCCAGCGTCTCGTGCGCCTCCGGCGACAGCGCGCCCAGCGACATGCCCGGCGTGACGAAGCGCTTGCGGATTTCCGTGATCGCCTCGACCTGGTCGACGGGCACGCCCTCCGCGGGGAAATTAAACTGGAGGAGGTCGCGCAAATAGACCGGCGGCAGGTCGGCGACGCCACGGCTGAACTGGAGATAGCTGGTATAGCTGTCGGTCGCGACCGCCGTCTGTAGCAGGTGCATCAGCTGCGCCGAATAGGCATGCGTCTCGCCGGTATGACGCTGGCGATAGAAGCCGCCGATCGGCAGCTTCGCGATCCCCTCGTCCCAGGCAAGCTCGTGCCGGACGATCGCGCTGTGGTGCAGCGAGGCATAGCCTTCGCCCGAGATCTTGGCGGGCATGCCGGGGAACAGATCGTTGACGAGCGCGCGGCTGAGGCCGACCGCCTCGAAATTATAGCCGCCGCGATAGCTGGAGATCACCGCGATCCCCATCTTCGACATGATCTTGAGCAGCCCCTCCTCGATCGCGACGCGATGGCGGGCGAGGCAGGCGTCGAGGCCGAGATCGCCGAACAGGCCGCGCGCCTGGCGGTCGACGATCGCGGCTTCCGCCAGATAGGCGTTCACCGTCGTCGCGCCGACGCCGATCAGCACCGCATAGTAATGCGTGTCGAGGCATTCGGCCGAGCGGACGTTGATCGAGGCGTAGGAGCGCAGGCCCTTGCGGACGAGATGCGTATGCACCGCGGCGACGGCGAGCACGCCCGCGATCGCGACGCGGCCTTCGGAGACATGCTCGTCGGTCAGGAACAGCTCGCTCTTGCCCTGGCGCACCGCCTGTTCCGCCTCGTTGCGGATGCGCTGGATCGCGGCGCGCAGCTTTTCCGGGCCGCCGTCCGCGTCGAAAGTGCAGTCGATCTCGCTCGCGCTGCTGCCGAAATGCGCGCGCAACCGAGCCCAGTCGTGCCCGGTCAGCACCGGCGAATCGAGCACCAGCACGCGTTCGCGGCGATCCTCCGTGTCGAGGATGTTGGCCAGATTGCCGAAGCGCGTCTTGAGCGACATGACGTAACGCTCGCGCAGCGAGTCGATCGGCGGGTTGGTGACCTGGCTGAAGTTCTGGCGGAAGAACTGGCTGATGAGCCGCGGCTTGTCGCTGATCACCGCGAGCGGCGTGTCGTCGCCCATCGAGCCGACCGCTTCCTTCGCCGAATCGACCATGGGCGACAGGATCAGCTCCATGTCCTCCAGCGTCAGGCCGGCGGCGACCTGGCGGCGGGTGAGGTCGGCGCGATCGTAGCGGACGGTGGCGTCCGGTACCTCCGGCAGGTCGCGCATCGCGTGGAATTCACCGATCATCGCGGCGTAATCGTGCTCGGCGGCGATCCGGTCCTTGACCTCGCGGTCGTTAAGGACGCGCCCTTCGTCGAGGTCGACCGCGATCATCTGGCCCGGCCCCAGCCGCCCCTTGGCGACGATCGTCGATTCCGGAACGACGACCATGCCGCTTTCCGATCCGACGATCAGCAGGCCGTCGGCGGTCTGCGTGTAGCGCAGCGGGCGCAGCGCGTTGCGATCGACGCCGCCGACCGCCCAGCGTCCGTCGGTCATCGCCAGCGCGGCGGGGCCGTCCCACGGCTCCATCACCGAGGCGAGATAGTTGTACATCGCGGCGTGCGGCGTGGGCAGGTCGGCCGACATCGCCTCGGGCACCAGCATGATCTTCGCGGTCGGCGCGTCGCGCCCCGAGCGGCAGATCGTCTCGAACACCGCGTCGAGCGCCGCGGTGTCGCTGGCGCCGGCCGGGATCACCGGCTTGATATCCTCCGAGTTGTCGCCGAACGCCGTCGCCGCCATCCGGATCTCGTGGCTGAGCATCCAGTTCTTGTTGCCGCGGATCGTGTTGATCTCGCCGTTATGCGCGAGGCAGCGGAACGGCTGCGCGAGCCACCATTGCGGGAAGGTGTTGGTCGAATAGCGCTGGTGAAAGATCGCGACGCGGCTTTCGAACCGCTGGTCCTGCAGGTCGGGGTAGAAGACCGACAGGCTCTCCGCGAGGAACAGGCCCTTGTAGACGATCGAGCGGCAGCTGAGCGAACAGACGTAGAAGCCCTGGATCTGCGCGGCGATGACGCGCTTCTCGATCCGGCGGCGGATGAGATACAGGTTCTTCTCGAACTCGGCCGCCGACATCTCGTCGGGCATCGGCCCGGCGATCATGATCTGCTCGATCTCGGGACGCGTCGCCTGCGCCTTGATGCCGATGACGGAAACGTCGACCGGGACCTGACGCCAACCGTAGATGGTGTAGCCCGCCTCGATGATCGCGCTTTCGACGATCGTGCGGCAACTCTCCTGCGCGCCGAGGTCGGTGCGCGGCAGGAAGATCATGCCGACCGCGAGCCGGTTGGGCAGCACCTTGTGGCCGGAGGCGACGACGGCATCGTCGAAGAAGCGGTGCGGCAGGTCGATGTGAAGACCCGCGCCGTCGCCGGTCTTGCCGTCGGCATCGACCGCGCCGCGGTGCCACACCGCCTTCAGCGCGTCGATCGCCGACTGGACGACGCGGCGCGACGCGCGCCCGTCGGTCGCGGCGACGAGGCCGACGCCGCAGGCATCGCCCTCGTAATCCGGACGGTACATGCCATGGTCGGCGAGATGCCGGCGTTGATCGGTCATGGCGGCGGTCACGGCATCAGTCATGGGATCGGTCCATCGTCGGGCCGCCGCGGGCGGCCGGTGTCGGTGTCGAAGCGGGAATCAGGCGGCGACCTTCGCGCGCCTGGCGCTGGCCTTCAGCCACTTGTGCATCGCGCTCGCGACGTCGCGGCCGTCGCGGATCGCCCAGACGACGAGGCTGGCGCCGCGCACGATGTCGCCCGCCGCGAAGACCCCGTCGAGGCTGGTCATCAGCGTCTTGCCGTCGACCAGCACGGTGCCCCAGCGCGACACGCCGAGTTCGGGCGCGCCGAACAGGCCGGGGAGGTCCTCCGCGTCGAAGCCGAGCGCCTTGATCACCAGGTCGGCGTGCACCGTGAAGTCGCCGGACGGATCGGCTTCCGGCGCGCGCCTTCCGCTGGCGTCGGGCGCGCCCAGCCGCATCCGTCGCGCCCGCACGGTTCCGTCGGCGTCGAAGGCCGCGGGGGCGGAAAGCCAGACGAACTCCGCGCCCTCCTCCTCCGCATTGGCCACTTCGCGCTGGCTGCCCGGCATGTTGGCGCGATCGCGGCGATACAGGCACTTCACGGACGCGGCGCCCTGGCGGATCGCGGTGCGCACGCAGTCCATCGCGGTATCGCCGCCCCCGATGACCACGACATGCTTGCCCTGCGCGTCGAGCGCGCCGCCGTCGAAGGCCGGCACCGCATCGCCGAAGCCCTTGCGATTGGAGGCGATCAGATAGTCGAGCGCGGCCACGACACGCCCGTCGACACCCTGGCCCAGGTCGAGGTCGCGCGCGCGATAGACGCCGGTGGCGATCAGCACCGCGTCATGCCGTCGGCGCAGCTCGTCGAGGCTCGCCTGCTCGCCAACGGAAAAGCCGGTGTGGAAGACGATGCCGCCGGCCGCGAGCCGCTCGACCCGGCGCATCACGACCGGCTTCTCCAGCTTGAAGCCGGGGATGCCGTAGGTCAGCAGCCCGCCGGCGCGATCGTGCCGATCGTAGACATGGACGTCATAACCGTGACCGCGCAGATATTCCGCCGCGGTGAGGCCCGCCGGCCCCGCGCCGATGACCGCGACCGACTGGCCGCGCGCCGGACCCGGCGCGAGCGGCTCGACCCAGCCCTCTTCCCAGGCGGTGTCGGTGATGAACTTCTCGACCGAACCGATCGTGACCGCGCCGTGCCCGGAGAATTCGATGACGCAATTGCCCTCGCAAAGCCGGTCCTGCGGGCAGATGCGGCCGCAGATCTCGGGCATGGTCGAGGTCGCGTTGCTCAGCTCATAGGCCTCGCGCAGCCGGCCCTCCGCGGTCAGGCGGAGCCAGTCGGGGATGTGGTTGTGCAGGGGACAGTGCACCGAGCAATAGGGCACGCCGCATTGCGAGCAGCGGCCCGCCTGTTCCTCGGCCGCCGGCACGGCATAGCGCGCGGCGATCTCACGGAAATCGTCCGCCCGCGCCTCTGCCTCGCGCTTTTCGGGATATTTTTGTTCCCGTCCGACGAACTTCAGCATCGATTCGTGCGCCATGGAGCCTCCTGATCGTGCCGCTACGCACGATCGGGGGCCATGTCACGTACAAAATGGCCGATAGGGCAGAACTTGTTACCTATTTTATCGACTGTGCGGTATCTGCCGCCGACTGCCGGTCCGATTGCCGGGGAAATACATACCGATACGGTACTATCTAAGCTGGAGTGCGATCAGCGCGACGACGCCGACGATGATGCGATACCAAGCGAAGGGCGCGAAACCGTGCCGCGTGATCACCGCCATGAACCAGCGGATCACCAGCATCGCGACGATGAACGACACCACGAAACCGACCGCGATCGCCAGCCATTCACCCTGCGCCAGCGTCGCGCCCGACTTGAGCAGGTCGTAGCCGCTGGCGGCGAGCATCGTCGGTATGGCGAGGAAGAAGGAGAATTCCGCCGCCGCCTGGCGATCCACCCCCAGCGTCAGCGCGCCCATGATCGTCGCGCCCGATCGACTGACGCCCGGGATCATCGCGAGGCACTGCATGAAGCCGATGCCGAGCGCGGTCGTGGCGGGCATCGTCTCCACCGATTCGACACGCGCGCGCTTCGCCATCCGCTCGATCGCCAGGATCGCGACGCCGCCGACGATCAGCGCGACCGCGACGACGGTCGGCTTTTCCAGCAGGGCCTTGACCGCCTTGTAGACGACGAAGCCGATCGCCATCGCGGGCAGGAAGCCTAGGACGACGTTGCGCACGAAGGCGATCGACCGGCGCTCCGCCGCGAACAGGCCGACCGCGACGCCCCAGAAGCGGCGCCAGTATAGGACGATGACCGCAAGGATCGCACCCAGCTGGATGACGATGTCGAACGTCGCCGTGCCCTGGTTCTGCACGCCGAGCAGCGTGCCGGCGAGGATGAGATGGCCGGTCGAGGAGACGGGCAGGAATTCCGTGACCCCCTCGACGATGCCGAGGAGGATGGCGGTGAGGAGGTCCATGGTGATGTCCTAGCCGAAGAGGGGCGTGTCAGGCGTGATAGAGGGTCTCGGCGCGGCGGCCGAACCGCCCCTTGCGACGGAAGCGGACAAGCCAGTCGGGTGCGACAGTGGCGAGCGGCGTCGCCTCGATGCCCAGCGCCGCGAGGCCCGGCGCGTCCGGCGCGACGACATTGTCGCGCTGGAGCATCTGCCACTGGTCGGTGGTGATGGGCGCGAGCGGCAGGCGGGCGAGCAGCGCCCCCGCCGCATCGGGCAGTTCGACGATCGACGGCTTGCGGCCCAGCGTGGTGGCGAGCCAGCGGATGATCTCGCCCATGCTCATCACGTCGGGACCGCCAAGCTCGAAGGTGCGGCCGGCATGCTTCGGGGCCAGCGCCGCGGCGAAGGCATCGCCGACGTCGGCGGCGAACACCGGCTGGAACTTCACCGGCGCGCGCAGCACCGGCACGACCGGGAAGGCCTCGATCATTCCCGCGAAGCGGTTGAGGAACTGATCCTCGCGACCGAAGACGATCGAGGGACGGATGATCGCGGCACGCGGGAAGGCGGCGCGCACCGCCTCCTCGCCGCGACCCTTGGTGCTGCCATAGGCCGAGCGCGCGGCGGGATCGGCGCCGATCGCCGACATGTGCACCAGCGCCTCGACTCCCGCGCCCGCCGCCGCCTCGGCGACGTTGCGGGCACCGGTGACGTGGATCGCCTCGAACGCCCCCTCGAGAACGCCGACGAGGTTGATCACCGCGTCCGCCCCCGCGACGGCGCGATGCACCGTATCGGCCCGCGTCACGTCGGCCGCGACGAACTGCATCTGACCCAGGCCGCCCAGCGGCTTCAGGAACCAGGCCCGCCGCGGGTCGCGCTCCGCGACGCGGACGCGCGCGCCGGCGCGCAGCAGCGCCTGCACGACGTAGCGGCCGACGAACCCGCCGCCCCCGAACACGGTTACCAGTTTGTCGTTCATGATCGGCCCTTCTCGCCGGAATGGGAAAATTCGCTGTGCCGCCCTTGCCCCGCGAAAGTCGTGTTGACAAGGCGGCGCCGCGCCCCCTAAAGGCCGCCGCCTACCCCGTGCCCAGATGGCGGAATTGGTAGACGCACCAGCTTCAGGTGCTGGCGATCGCAAGGTCGTGGAGGTTCGAGTCCTCTTCTGGGCACCACCCTTCCCCTAAGGGGTTGAGAAGGCAAGAAACGTCGGAAATCCGTGGCTTACAGGTCTTCGTCCGGTACAAAAACTGGAGCAAAGACCTGGATGGGCAAGAGCATTCCACACGTCTCCGCGGACGCAGCAACCGGCCGCCTCTTCTATCGCCGGGCATTCCCTGAAACGCTCCGCCCGTTTCTCGCCAAGGCCCGCCGGGAACTAAAAGTGCCCTTGGGTGCCAAGCATTTTCTCACGGCCGAAGCGATGCGGCATTGGGAGGCAGCTCACCGGCAGTTCGCACGGCAGGTGCAGGAGGCGGAAGCGGCGAGGCGCCTCAAGGCCAAGGCAGAGGCAGGCGCCTACGACCCCCTCACGCCCGAGCGCCTCCAGTACCTCGTTGAGGTCTTCATCCGTGAGTGGCACCGCCGCGACGAAGAGGCCCTCCGGACCCAAGGAGGCGATTGGGCCGACCGGTCCCTTGGTGGATGGGCAGAGCATCTATCCGACTTTAAGCAGTGGCGGGTCGAGGGCGACACCGATGCCTTGGAGAGCTGGTGGGGCAAGCAGGCCGATCGCCTCCTGTCGTCGGAAGGGTTCCGGCTGGCACCCGAGGACGACAGCGGACGCGAGACGCTGCTGTGGGAGATGAACGCCGCCGCCATTCGGATGAGCGAAGACGCCCAGGCACGCCTTAGGGGCAGCGTGGTGCCGGTACCGGCTCGCCCCGTCCGCCCGCCGCGGCCAAGCGCCTCTCAGGCTCCTGAGTTGCCCACGGCATCCGGGGAGAGCTTCGAGGCGATCACAGAGCATCTCATGGCGCGGGCAAGCAAGCCGATGAGCGCCACCACCAAGGAAAGTGTCCGCACTGCCCTCCGGCTGTTCCGTGAGACGCACGGCACGCCAAGCCCCGACGAGATCACCCGTCGCATGGTCGCCGACTGGCTGGACCTCCTGGCTCAGCGTCCCTCCAAGCTGCCGCCGGAACACCGGGCGGCCCCACTGCCGCAGCTTGTGGCGATCTATCGTGAGCGGAACGATGTGCCCCGCCTGAGCGCAAAGACCCTCGCCCAGCACGTGAGCGCCTTGGGCGCCCGGTGGACCCAAGCAGGACGCGCGGGGCGCCTCGACCAAGCTACGCCCAACCCGTTCAAGGATCACGAGCTTGATCGCGCGTCCCGCCCCCTGGAGCCCAAGGGTTTCTCGCCGGACGAAATCGCCTCCATCTTCCGCCTGCCCATCTTCACTGTCGGAGAGAGGCCGCGGGGCGGCAAGGGCGAGGCATCCTACTGGCTCCCGTTGCTCCTGCTGCATACCGGCGCAAGACCTGAGGAGATCGCGCAGCTCCTGGTGACTGACCTGTTCAAGGAGCCGAAGAGCGGGCGTTGGATGCTCCGGATCACAGACCAAGGCATCCATCCTCAGAAGGGCCCCCAGCGTCTCAAGAACGCAGGCAGCCGCCGCACCTTCCCGGTTCCGCTACCCCTGATTGACCTGGGGCTCCTTCGGTACCGGTCGGCACTCAAGGCCGCCGGGGAGACAGCGTTGTTCCCCATGCTTCGCACGAAGAGCCAGCGAGGCCTCCTGTTCGCAGGCTTTGGCGATTGGTGGGGCAAGTATTTGAGGGAGCATGGCGTGCACCTGGAGGGCAACGGCCGCCAGCCGGCCCGTGAGACCCGGCACACCTGGAGCACGGCGGCGCGAGCCTGTGGGGTCCCGCGGGAGAACATGGCGTACATCATGGGCCACGCGCTGTCGGATGCGACCTCCGGCGAAAGCTATGGAGACCTCAATCCACTGGGGGCCGCAATCGACCGTGTGACCATCCCTGGCTTCGACGTTGCTAAAGTCGCCCCGTGGTCGCCTTAGGTCATGTTCATGAGGACATAAATTAGCTTGACGTCGGGAACTACCGCCTCCACTTCGTTGGCCGCGAGTTGCTCTACCTTAGCCACAAATGAACGGATGGGGCCGACAGTTACCGACAGTGATTGCCGGCCCCCTTGGTTCTCAAGGTAGCTCGTCAAGCTTCATGAGGTGAATGGGCAATTTGCGCTCCGGCGCCGCCTTCTGCCACACGGTTCCTTTAATACTGCCCAGCACCCCATCGTCGGCGAAGTACGCGCCATCCAATTCGATATCAATCCGCTGATTTCCGATCGAACCGAAAGCAGTAGTTACCAATCCGTGCGAAGCATTATACGCCCATGTCTCTGCTACAGCCGTGACGTGCGCCCCGTCCAACTCGTACCGGCCCCGATATGCCATCAGGCTATCGCCGCCGAAAATGCGACCAGACTCTAATACGAGGATACCGCTATTTGCGGACGGGTTACGGCTGTCGACATCCCCGAAATACGCCGCCCACATTCCTTCGATGCTCATGTTGTTCGCCCAAAGTGCGGGCAACGTCGGCTGCTGCTGTTCGATTATCAAGGGGCGATCTTCCGGTAGCTCCAGCGGGCGTTCACCCTTTCACCGCTGGGGCTTTCCGAACGATAATGACGGTGATCGGAAACGACGAAAGAGCTTCGTCAGGCGGTACCGCAGTACCGCGCAACGGTGGCCTTGCTGATCCCAAAGCGCTTCATGGTCTCCCGGATCGTCGCCGGACCGTTCGACGCTCTCCAGGCACGGACTTCGGCAGCATCGGCCGCTTTGGGCCGTCCCAGGCTCTCTTTACCCCTGTGGGTCTTGCCAGTCGCCTCCAGGGCCGCACGGGCAGCCTGCCGGCCGCTCTCACACCGCTCCTTGATCCGGCCACGCTCCATGTCGGCCATCTGGGCGAGGACGGCCACGATCAGTTCCCCCACGCCCCTGCCGATCACGCCAAGGCCTCGCACGTCCAGCGAGACGCCCTTGTCGAGAAGTCGCCGGACGGTAGCCTGGACGTCCAAAGCATCACGCCCCAAGCGGTCAATCGAGTAGACGTGGATGGTGTCGCCCTTACGGGCCACCTGGAGAAGCTGAGCGAAGCCTGGGCGGTCTTCCGCTTTGACGGCTCCACTGATGCCGACATCCTGAAACTCAAACTCGAAGTCGACACCACCGGACGCAAGCGCCTGCCGCTGCGCCTCGATTGACTGATCGCCCGACGAGACACGGTAATAGGAAATTCGGCTCATGGTCTCGGCTCCAACGTCTCAGAAGGTTAGCCATCTTTGTGAGACATGTCGCATTACCTGTCAAATATCTTTTGAGACAACCAGACGGGCGCCGCAGGGGCTGACCCGAAACCTACACCTTTCGAGGCTTTTGAATGTGCGATCATCGTGGCACTCTTTACGCAAGGAGTGTCGGGAGTGGTGTCGATATCACAGTCATCGAAAGAGACGCGTTGCGAGCACCATTGGGCGGACATGATCGCCGGCCTCCTACGGGTCGAGATCGACGCTGGTCGGCTGGTCCAGGTCCAGCTCCCAGGCGCCAGGGTGCCCATCCTGGTAGAGGATGCCCAGCGTTGGGTCGAGTTCCTGGTCGTGAAGGACCCACAGGGCGTCCTCTACTACGCCTACGACCCGGCGGGGATCGTGGTGATCGCTGAGCCCACGAGGGCACCGAAAGAAGGCGAGAAGCCCTACTGGATGCGGGTGGACGACTGATGCAAAACGAAGAAGGCATTGACTGGGAGGGACTGGCCCCCTCGACAATCCGAGCTGTGGCGCGGCTTGCCCGAAGCAGGGCAAACCAGCCGCTACCTGCCGATATTGAGCAGGCCTATCCAGTTCACGTGGAGCAAAAGGCATTCCGCGTCTTCGCTATGGCGCTGTCTGCGATTGCGGATGACCTTGAGCAGAAGCGGTCTGGCTAACCGACCCCTGGTGCAATTACGCATGTCGTCAATGGTGGGGGAGGATGGGACGCAGCACAACAACTTGCACGCATGGGCCAGCTCACGGCCAAGGTGCGAGATGCCCCGAAGAGGGATTACGAGCGCGACAACAAGCGGCTCACTTGGGCCGATGTGGCCGCCAGCGAGGAATACGATGAGCCTGGGATGGATGCCGCGAATGTTGAGATGCAGCGCCGTGACCTGGGTCATTAAGCGGTGATCGCAGTTCCGCAGGCGATCGTGGCCGCCGAGCCGGGCGAGAAGATCGACCTTCGGGTGCGCCGAGAGCCAAGCTGTGCCGCAGAGGCCAGCGGCGACGATGTCATTGTGTGCGGCAAGCGTGATAACGAGCAGTACCGGCTCCGACCTTTGCCGCCGCCTCCGGAGACGCCCGGACTGTTGTCTCGCCCCCTTCGAATGCAGATCGCGCCCGGCGTGTCCTTCGGGTTCCAGCGGGGCGGCGGGTTCGGGTTCAAGGCCGAGCTGGGGCCGGGGAAGAAGACAGATGATGCGGGTAAGTAGGGAGGGCATGACTGTCACCCTCGGGCGATTACATGCGTAGTCAGTGGTGGGGAGGCTTGGATGCGGGTCAGGTTAAACGTCTGGATGCGATTGGCGATCGTGGTCACCGGCTTGTGGCTGATCGGCGCCACGTTGACGATCCACATGGCTACGATGAACCAAAGATTTGATTTTGCGGGCCGCCTGTATTCGATGTGCTACGACGGCTTCTCTCGCCTACAAGATCAGTATCCACTGGCTGACTATTCCAAGGACAAGGAGAAGTGCAGCCAGGACTCTGCTGACTACTTGGACCGCGAGCCGTCCGCCCTCTCGACGCTGGGCATGTCCTTCCTGGGCAGCGCGGTCCTCGCGGCGATCGCATGGGTCCTCGGGGGTATCGCCTACGTGCTCGTGCGCTGGGTCTTGAGGGGACGATCAGGCACTGTGTGAGCCAGTGAGGGGACGGCGAGGTCGCCCTCAAAGCATGACAAGGGCATGGAGCGCAGCGGCGCCTTGGCGGCCGACTAGTGCCAACGATATGACGATTGTCGCAAAGGCCACGAGGAGCAGCGTGAGCGCCAGCATGGCCACCCAGGGGCGCTTGTCGGGCCTGAAGGCGACCACGAGGTGATAGATCAGGTCAGTGAGCTTCATCGAACGGTCCTCCGCGCAGCGCTAATGCGATCACGGTCCGTTCCTGCGTTCCGCACATATCCGAGGCCCGGCGAGTCGCCAAGCGTTCGCCGTTCTGGATAAGCGAGTGGCGCGGTGCGCGAGGGGCGCGATCGTCTCCCAGCTAGACGAAGCCTTCGATCATCTCCTTGTCGAGGACGGTGGGCTCGCTGGGCCGAAACGTCGCCGCGCAAGAACCACAAGGCCGGCGAGGGCCGGCATGGGGTCGGTCCCTCATCGTGCATCGACTACAGGTGTGGTCATCCGGCATCGCCACACAGGGCCTAATGTCCGGCGGCGACGAGGGCAGGACCGAGCGAAAGGGCGCAATCCCCCCGGTCCATCGTGCCCATGGTGGGGGAGCACCGGCTTCGGCATCCAGCGACAAACCGCAGTTTTCCGCGGGTTACAGCCCTGGTGGGGGACGGATGAGAGGGGGAATAGCTGGCCGGGTCCCCTCCGGCTGGGCGGCGGGAGCCCGTGGCTGCGGTGGCAATCTCGGCTCGAAATCGGCGGCTTCGCTCGCGCGGCTCTACGGCCAGTCCGACCTTCAAACTTTGCACGCCTTCCTAATGGGACGCTGGATTTACGGAGCGTAGGAGGAGAAGCCTAAAGCAACGAAGAACAAAAGGATAATGGCATTCAAGCCCGTTATGCACCAAAATCGAACTGGATCGGTGGTCCTACTATACTTTGACCAATTAGCGCCATAGGCCACGCCAGAATGTACGGCACGAACAACGCGGCCACCGACAAAGATCATCGCAAAAGCGGTGAAAGCTAAATGTAGCCACTGCATCGGCATCGTATACTTGGTTTGAAGCGGTGTGTCACCACCTCGCCGGCCCCTTCAGTCCCATCCAGTCCTGACCGATCCCCCACCCGATTATTTCTTCGGGCCCCTCCGGGTCCCATCCGGTGCCCAATGTCCGCTATTGGGGGAAAGCGGACATTGGCTCCATGCAATCTGCACACTGTGCCAATAGGCACTCAGGGGTGAGCTACGGATAGCGCGATGCGGACGACTGGTATTGATCAGGGCCTCGGATGCTTGTCTGTTTTTCCGGCGGCGATCATCGGCTTCGCTGGATTAACGGACGGCATCGGACCTACGGGCTGGCGAGGCTTCTCCGAGCTGTTCGGCTGGTTCGTTGCGTGCCTAGTCGCAGCCAAACTTCTCGCACTCCTACTTGGTCGAGGACGTCAGGCGGGCAATTCATCCTTTGTGCTCGGACTGGCGGGTACGGCGGTGATAGGCGTGCTCGCCTACGAGCTCCTCACCTGGCTAGGTCTTGATGCTCCGATGCCGGCGAAGATCATCTTTACCCCACATTTCCCAAGTAAGGCGCTGATTTCGCTGTCCTGACCATTATATTTCCTATATAAAACATGGTGTTGAAGGCTGCGAGGGGCGCGTTTCATGGATCACCCAGAGGGTGCGGGCTTGCAACGGGCAGATCGGGTGGATTTCGACCCTCGCGTGCGGCTGGAATTTCGCGGCACGCAGCTCAGTTCCGACGGCGGCCTTCTGGTGATGCGCGAGCTTGATGACGCGCTCGGGTTGTCCGATTTGGCGTCAGCGGCGCTGCGCGATACTCGCTCTGGCAAGAACACGGTCCATCGGCTCGACGGCCTGTTCCGGCAATCAGTCTTTGGGCGGCTGGCCGGATACGAGGATGTCAACGACGCCAACCGTCTCGCCTGCGATCCGGTCATGCGCCAAGTTGTCGGCGGCAGAGCGGTCGATGCACAAGCGGCCTCGGCATCGCAGATGGGACGGTTCGAGACCGAGACGCTGGCTCTGGCCGGGAACCGTGCCGCGCTGGCCGACCTGAACGGGCAATGGATCGACCGGTTCCATGACCGTAACGGGCTGAAGTACATCGTTCTGGACATGGACAGCTCGGTCAGCCCGACCCATGGCGACCAGGAAGGGTCCGCCTGGAATGGCCATTTCGACTGTAGCTGCTATCACCCCAACTTTCTGTTCAACCAGTTCGGGATGCTGGAACGCTGCGCCCTGCGCCATGGCAACGTCCACAGCGCCGATGGCTGGCGTGATGTTCTCGACCCCGTCATTGCGCGCTACGCGGAGCGCGACCTTGGTGGCAGGTTCTTCCGGGCCGATGCTGCCTACGCGATCCCGGCGATCTATGAGCGATTGGAAGAAGCGCGGTTCTTCTACGCCATCCGGCTGCCCGCAAACGCGGTCCTCAAGGACAAGATCGCGCATCGGCTAACGCGCCCTGTCGGGCGGCCGTCACTGACCAAGGTCAAGCGGTTCTTCGAGGAATTCGAGTATCAGGCGGCGTCCTGGGACAAGGAACGCCGGGTGATCGCCAAGATCGAATGGCATCCGGGCGAACTGTTCCCGCGTGTCGGCTTCATCGTCACCAACCTGCCGATGGAGCCGGACTGGGTGGTGCGGTTCTACAACCAGCGCGGCACCGCCGAGCAGCACATCAAAGAGGGCAAATACGCCTTTCGCTGGACGCGGCTGTCGTGCCGGAAGTTCCGCGACAATGAGGTGCGGCTGCAACTGCACGCCCTGGCGTACAACCTGGCCACCTTCTTGCGCTGCATCGAGCTGCCCGAGGCCATGGCCGACTGGTCGTTGACCAGCCTGCAACTGAAGCTGATCAAGATCGGGGCACGTGTGGTCCGTCACGCCCGCACCATCACCTTCCAGCTGGCCGAGGTCGCTGTCACCGGCACGATGGTACGCGCCATCCTCGCCGCTATCCGCCGATTGCGAGCGCCACCGCTATGCGCATGATCGCGATCCACGCTCAAACTGAACGAAAGCGGCTGGACAGATCTGTCCGCTGCGCTGAAAAACGCCGCCCCTGGGCAAGGAAACAGCGGCTTCGCGGTCTGATCCGTCCAGACCCAGCAGTCTGCGCGACCGCAGGTGCCGCTTGCGGCAGAAAATCCTTGTCTAGCGCTCGGATACAGGCGATCTTCACCTCAAACGACACGCCACTTGGGGAATGCAGGTTTACTTCGTCGATGCAGGCACTTGGCGCGCTTGCGGCAGGGCTGAGTGTGCTCCTTCTCGGTCACGCGGTCTGGACGGGCAAACGAGGCTGATGTCCGCTATTGGGCGAAAGCGGAACGTCCGCTTTTGGAAGGGGAGCGGAACGGCCGCTCTCGGGAAAGGCGTCGTGGCAAGATGCCGGCACGTTGCTGAATTGGTTCACGCCCGATGTAAGTCGAATGCCTGAACGGCGCTCCAGACAGCCAAGCCGGCGATAAATGCTGCTACAAGCCAGAATTGCACAGGACGCTCGTCGCGACGCGGGTTCATCTTCGCATTCCCTGCTGGCATGCCTGTTCGAACTGTGCGCCAAGCCAGCCATGCCCAAACCAGCGCCGCTGCACATCTGATCGCTACATGAGCTGCGTTGCCGAGGGTCATTGCCCGATCCTGCCGTGCTGAACGGCTGTCCGCAATCGGGAAGAGTGATTGTGGTCGGGAATGGCGGGGATTGGGCGTTAGCAGACATTGCGATGCGCGGCCGCCAGAATGGCATCGGCTGTCGCTTCCGGATCGACTACAGCCACTTCGGACAGGATGGTGATGAGGGTATCGCGATTACGCGCTTCCACAGCCACGTCGAAACTGTCGAGTAGCCCGGTCGAAAACAGGCGCTCGTTGACCGTCATGCCGTCGAACCACTCGTTCTCCATCCACTAAGCGTAGTGTCCCGCATCGGGCGACACCAGTGCCCGCCGAATGTCCGCTGCTGGGCGCTAGCAGACATTCGTCCCTCCGGGTTTCATCTGGCCCATCCGGTCCCATCTGGGTATCAATCCGGCCCCATTCTGAAGACCCCCGGCCTTTGTATACACGAGGGACCCTGGGTCCCATCCAGGCCCCCGAGGCGCTCCCGAAACCCACGGTTTTCTGCGGTTCCTGGCAAAAAGGGGGCTTAGTACGACCATATGCACAAGCAACTTAGTGCGACCATATGCACGACAGGTCACAAATGCGGCCGACAATACCGGACGGGGGAAAGGGGGCCTTGAGGGACCTACAGGACCCTAAAGAGATATATACATGTATATCTTAGATATATTCCTAAGTGTCCTGTAGTAATCTAAGGTACCCTCAAATTGTACCGCGTTCATCACCTATAATCCTCTACCACTACTCCCTGAACATTTTCTCTGTTCCGTCCTGAGAATTGCACCTCTTCGCACGCGGGACGCCTTAAGGCCCCTTAGGGCATCCAGCTTCTTTCCGTCCAATCTATGGTCCAGCCTCGATGCTGCCTTAAGGGCCGCGTGCACTGAGCATCGACTCGACGACACTCTCATTTCAAAGCCTGGACCCGAACCCCATGCCCGCCGCCCCACCCCCCGACCTCGACCGCATCCGCGGCAACGTCGCCTCCATGATCGACCAAGGCGCCTCAGAGCGTGAGGTGGACAGCTACCTCGCCAGCGAGCACATCACGCCGCAGGACCTCCGCGGCGCCCACATGGCTCCGCACGAAGAAGCGGCGTACACTCGGCTTGCACAAGACCCGCAAAGCACCGCGGCCGACCTCCAGGCCTTCGCCCGTCAACGTGGCTTCGACGTTACCGACGAGGATGCCCGAGCCTTCATCGCTGCCCGTTCCCGCAGCGGTGGCAAGGTGGCGGAGACGGTCACCTACATCGGCAGGGGACCCGATGGCGCTCGGTACAACATCGAAGCGCCCGCAGGTTCCACCGAGGCCGACATCCAAGCTCGCGTCCAGGATTACGCCCCAGCTAACACCACCCTGGAGAGCATCTCCGCCACAGCTCAAGAGGCCCTCAACGGACTGGTCCCCGGCTTCGGCCGAACGATGGCAGGCGTCGGCGGCGCGATCGGCAACTCCATCGCCGCCCCGCTGTCGGACGAGATCGACTGGCAGCCCCTCCAGGCGTTCCGTGAAGAGGCAGCCGCGTCGGATCAGGACCGCGCTCGCCTGGAGACTGACCATCCAGACGTAGCGAGTGCCGCATGGGGAACCGGCCTCCTCAGCTCGCTTGCTCTGCCCCAGGCCCGCGTCCTCCGCGGAACGTCGCTGGCATCCGGGATCGGCAATGCTGGCATCAACGGGGCGACCTATGGCGCCCTTTCCGGTGCCCTGAACGACACAGGCGATGGTCGATTGACCAACACCCTCCTGGGCGCTGGAGCAGGCGGCGTGTTGGGCGGTGTCGCCCCTGTGGCGGGCCGCGGGGTTGCGGCAGCGACCTCCGCGGCCCGGCGGAACCTCCCCGGCCTCAACGGCATCCTGACGGGCCTGGAGAACGTCCCTCGCCGCCTCAGGGGTGAGAACCTTATTACACCAGCGGCCTCTGCCCACGCCCAAGCGGAACGCATCCTGGCGCGGGACATGGCCGGGGGCACCATAACGACTGGGATGGGCACGGGAGAGGTTCCGGCGACACCTGTCAACGTCGCTTCAGAGGTGGCACGCCGCCAGTCCCTGGGGGTTCCTGCGATCCCGGCTGACACCAGCGAGCCCCTTCGCCAGACCTTCACAGGCGCTCTTTCCGGCGGCGGTCGCATGGCCTCCCGAGCCCGCCGCGCCTTAGCGTCCCGGCAGGCTCAGCAAGCCTCACGCATCCGTGGACACCTTGCGGAGACGCTGGGCCCGGCCATTGATCCTATCGTAGAGGGTGAAGCGATACTCTCCCGTGCGAAGGCCGCCGCCGGACCGGCGTACCGGACGGCTTACGCTCAGGGGAGCCCGATGGTCCTGACGCCCGAGCTACAGTCCCTCATGGCCCGCCCGGCCGTCAGGTATAATTTCGGGCAGGCCTACGACAACATCCGCAACCGCGGGGGCAACCCCGAGGCCATGGGCTTCCGCCTAGACCCCAGCTCAGGCGAGGTGGTCCTCTCCCAGCAACCTACCTTCGAGGCCTTCGACCAAGTCGTCCGCTCCCTGAATGGCGGGGTTAAGCGAAACCCACTGACCGGACGTCCCGAGATGGACAATCAGTCCGCCAGCCTCTCCGCGGCGGCGCAGGACCTCGACCAGTACCTCCGGCGAACCAACGGGGCCTATGCGGATGCCAAGGCGGCCTATGCCGACGACATGGCAATTCGTGACGCTCTGGAGCGGGGACGGGATGTGGCGGCCCTCAGTGGGCCAGAGATCAACGCCCAGCGCCGCACCATGCCCCAGCACGCTCAAGAGGCCTGGACGGCGGGCGCTCGCACTGGCTTGGCCGAACGCACCACCACCGTAGGGCTGAAGCCTGGAGCGAATGGCGCAGCGAGCCTCAGGGCCTCCCTGGGCCTTTCAGGCGCCGGGGCACTGTCGGCCGGCGGAGACGCCAGCAAGCAGCAAGCTATCGAGGTGATGGCAGCACGCCCAGGTGTATTGAGCCGCCTGGACGACCGCCTGGAGGCCGAGCACCAAGCGTATCAGACCTTCGCCGAATTGGCCGCGCCTTCAGGACGAGGCAAGACACCTGTCAGTGACGCGGCAGAACAACTCGGCTTGCTGGTCGACGTCGCCGCCAAGGCTTCCACCGGCCGCTTTGTGGGCGCTCTGGCTGCCGCAGCCCGCGGCAACCCGCGGGGCTCTGCCGCCTTCCGTCGAGACGTCCAGGACCGCACTGCCGAAATTCTGGGAGCCGCGGAGCCTGGAGCCGTCCAGGAGGCCATGAGAGCGCTGGACCGCCGGCCTTCTTTGGATGCTTCTCAATCCTTAAGGCGAGACGCCACTATGTCGGCCGCGAGCCGCTCGGCAGTGCTCCAGGCGGCAGGCCAAGATGCCTCCCCCGCGCCGTCCTCTTACTTCGAAGCGGAGCGAGCGTGGGCACCACCTGACCCGTTGGCGCCCCTCTACGGCCGTTGGGCTCCTGGCCGGCCCTGACCCCCTTGGTGGCCCCTGTCGCTGTTCGGAAGCGATGCGGAACATCACGACCCCTCCAGGTTCCTTCGGGAGCTTGAGGGGTTCTTTTTTCGATCGTTCCGCAGTCGCTTATCGGCGCATGCCCGCAACGCCCCGGAGAGACTCACTGAGGGCCGACAAGGCCCGCAGGCTACCATGGTAGCTTCCAGGCCCCACTTCGCACCCTGTGAGTCTTACAGCGACTCCCTGAGCCTCATCACAGCGGACGGCGAGATTAGCCCCGGTACCGCCGAAGCCGTACCGCTATGGCCCCGTCACACCGCGGCGGAAGCCAGCATCGCCTCCAGGTCCTGCAGGTGCAGCGACACACGGCTGTACCGTTCCGGCCCGCGAAGGGTGTCGTCAACGGTATCGATCACGAACATCCCATCGCCCATGTAGGTGGCGGTCCCTTCGGACAGCTTGATCCCTGCCGACGTTTTCCGGTTGCTCAGCTTGCGGCCCATCTTACTCGGTCCCCGTCATAATTATCGTCCCAAACGGTCCGACGAAACACTTGATTGCATGGTGCGATTTGAGGTACAATACACGGTACAAAGTGTCTGGCCGCTCAGCGTGCTAAGCCATTGATTTACCTGCGTTCTCGTTTTGGTCTCCCCAGTCCTCTTCTGGGCACCATTTTTTCCCCATTTCGATCAATACCGCCATAGTTATGGCTTGACGTGATATTTCGCGTGCCTACGGCTGCTCTTTGGTCAAAGGAGCAAACTATGACTGACGAAACCACTGGTCTGAACGCCGTCGAGCTAGCAACCGAATTGACGATTGCTTGGCTCGGCAATCCCAACACTCGTACCAGCGCCGACGAGGTGCCGGCTTTCCTCGGCAAGATGCACGACACCGTGCGCGGACTGCTTGGCGCGACGGACACCGCGCCGGAAGCACCGGTCGCCACCGAGTATACGCCCGCCGTGTCGGTGCGGAAATCCTTGGCCTCCAAGGACTACATCATCTCGATGATCGACGGTAAGCCGTACAAGACATTGCGCCGCCACCTCGCGACGCATGGCCTGTCGCCCGAGGAGTATCGCGAGCGTTACGGCCTGAAGTCGGATTACCCGATGGTGTCGGAGAATTACTCCGAAAGCCGCCGCGCGATGGCGAAGAAGATCGGTCTCGGCCGCAAGCCCGGCCAGCGTCCTGGCGAAGGCGCCGCGCGCCGCGGCCGCAAGGCGGCTGACGCCGAGGCCTGAGGCGACCGCTTCTGCCGACGAAAAGGGGGCCTTCCCGTGCGGGAAAGGCCCCCTTTTTCATGCCGGCTCCCGCCGAGGCGCCGTTCCGCCGCACCCCGTCGCCCGACCCGGCCGGAGGATCGGGCTTTCGCGCTCGCCATTACTGGCCGAAGACGCCCTTGCGATACAACAAGGTGATGGCGACGCGGCGATTGCGCGCGTCATAGGGATCGCCGGCGATGATCGGCTCGCGGTCCGCGACGCCTTCGATCCGCTCGAACCGCTGTTCGGGAATCCCGCCCAGCGCCAGCCGCCGACGCGTCGCCTCGGCCCTGCCGGATGCCAGCATCCAGTTGTTCATCGCGCGCGGATCGCCGTAGGGTACGCTGTCGGTATGGCCGCGGATCATGATCGTGTTGGGCGTTCCGGCGATCGACTTGGCGATCATGCCGATGAGGTCCGACGCCTTGGCGTCGAGAACCGTCGTGCCCATCGCGAACATCGAATAGTCGGCATCGTCGACCAGGTCGATGCGCAGCCCGTCCTGCGTCGGAACGAAGCGGATATGGCTTGCAAGCTTGGCGAGACTTTCCGAACTCTTCAGCGCCGCCTCGATGTGGCGCTTGATCGCCTCGAACGCCTTGAGATCCTCCGCCCTGGCATCGCGGTTGCGCAGCGATCCCTTCTCGCCGGTGCCGCTGCGTTCTCCCCCCGACGCCGCTACCGGGATACCGATCGAGGCGATCGGTGCCGCCGCCGCCTTCGGCCCCAACTTGTTGTTGCTGAGGATCGATTCGCCGCCCAGGACGCCGCTGCCGCCAAGGCCCAGCACCTTCTTGTCGATCAGCGTGGGCGCGAAATAATCGGCGATGCCCTTGCGCTGCTTCTCGGTCGTCGCGCCGAGCAGCCAGAGCAACAGGAAGAACGCCATCATCGCGGTGACGAAGTCCGCATAGGCAACCTTCCACGCACCGCCGTGATGGCCGCCGCCGGCTTCGCCGACGATCTTCTTGACGATGATGATCTTGGGCGGCTGATTGTTGCCGTGCGGGGCTGCGCGCGCCATCCTATTATATTCCCTGCGGCCCGTCGGCGGCTGCCGACTTCAGATTGACGCCACGCATCACTTGCCGCGCAGTCCGTCGAACACTTCGGCGAAGCCGGGCTGGTTCTTGTGCGCGATGCCGCTGCGCGCCGCCTCGATGACGAGCGGCTGCGGATGGCCGTGGAGCGAGGCGATGATGATCTGCTTCACGACATGGTAAATCGCGGCGTCGGCGTGGATCACCTGCTTCAGCCGGCTGGCGAGCGGATTGACGATGCCATAGGCGAGCAGCACGCCCATGAACGTGCCGACCAGCGCCGAGCCGATCATGCCGCCGAGGATCGCGGGCGGCTTGTCGATCGAGCCCATCGTCTTCACGATGCCGAGCACCGCCGCGACGATGCCGAGCGCGGGCAGCGAATCGGCGAGCGTGGTCAGCGTATGCTCCGGCCCCTCGACCTCGTGGTGGTGGGTCTTGATCGAATGGTCCATCACCTCCTCGACCGCATGGACGTCGAGTGTGCCCGACGACACGACGACGAGGCGCAGCGTATCGGCGATCAGCGCGACCAGGGTATGATCGGCAAGCAGCCGCGGATATTCGGAGAAGACGGCGGAGGACTTGGGATCCTCGACATGCGGCTCGAGCGCGATCGGGCCATCCATGCGCAGCATCTTCATCAGCTTGCTGACCAGGAAGATGACGTCGAGATAATCCTGCTTCTTGTACTTGGGTCCCTTGAACACCTTCGCGAGGCCGCCCCCCATCGCCTTGAGCTCGGCGCCCGAGTTGCCGATGATCAAGGCACCGGCGGCGGCGCCACCGATGATGAGCATCTCGTGCGGGATCGCTTCGAACACGGGGCCGAGGGCACCGCCGGTGATGGCGAAGCCGCCGAACACCATGCCGAGAAGAACGACGAGACCAATTGCTGGGAACACTGTGGGCTACCCCCGGAAAGGCGATGCCGGCGGCCCTGCCGGCTGTACTCAATCCCGGTTAACCGCATTTCCTAGATAAACGGTTACCAACCCCGCCCAATGCGGCGGACGGTGTGGGATAGGCGAAACTGCCTGGAGGTCGGCCCGGCCCGTGGCCGGTCGCGGGGCCCGACGCGATGTCGCCCCCGCGTCCGCGCCGCGGCATTCGCTCCCTGGAGGCGGCAGACGTAGCCCGCCGCACCGCGGCACTTACTTCAAATAGTCGAACAGCGAGAGATTGGAGAGCTTGCTGAAGCTCGCCTGCGTCGCCGACAGCGCGGTCATCATCTGCTGCAGCTCGACGATCGCCTGCGTGGTGTCGACCGACTCGAGTTTCTGGCGCAGGTCGGCGCGGTCGGTGTTCGCCGTGGTCAGCAGCTGCTGCTGCAGGTCGACGCGCGCGCCGCGCGCACCGACCGAGGCCTGGACGTTCGCGACCTGGTCGATCCCCGCCTTGAGATCGGTGAGCGCGCTGGACACGGTGTCGGACACGTCGCCGCCCGCCTGCAGCGCGCTGGCGAGGTTGCTCAGCACCGACAGCGTGTCCTTGCCGTTCGCCATCTTGAACAAGCGCGTGGCGCTTTCGGTCGCCTGCACCGTCTGGCCGTCCGCGATCGGAACTTCCGACACGTTGGTCGTGGCATAGGCATAGCTGCCATCGGCATTGGCGGTCACCGCCTGCGTGCCGCCCGGCGTGCCGAACAGCGGCTGGCCGCGGACGTTGGTGGAATTGGCCAGCCCGACGATCGCGTCGACGATCGACTTCAGCTCGACGCCGATCGACTGGCGCGAGGCGTCGGTCTGCGTGCCGTTGCCCGCCTGCGTCGCCAGCTCGGTCGCGCGGGTCAGCTGCGTGTTGATCTGCGAGATAACGCTGCTTGCCTGATCGAGCAGCGACCCCGCCATGGTCAGGTTTGTGCCGTACACGGCGGCGTCGGCATCCTTGCGATCCAGTTCCGCGATCTGCGAGGCGGCGTTGGGATCGTCCGACGCCTGCTGGATCTTCTTGCCGGTCGCGATCTGCGTCTGCAGGACCGAGGCGCGCTGGTTCATCTGCGACATGCGGGTGGCCGCGGTATCGTAGAACAGGCTGGTGGATATCTGCATCGCGCGCCCTACCGGATATCGAGGATGGATTGCATGGTTTCGCGCGCGACCTGGATGATGCGGCTCGAGGCCGAATAGGCCTGCTGGAACCGCATCAGGTCGATCGCTTCCGAATCGAGATTGACGCCGCTCGCGCTCGACAGCGCGGTCTGCGCGCCGTCGCGGATCGAGGTCTGCGCGTCCGCGATCGTCATCTTCTGCTTATAGGCGGTCGCATTGTCGGTGATCTGCGACGCCAGGGCCGCCTCGAACCCCTTGGACTGACGCGATGCCTCCAGGTTGGCGAGGTTGCTCGAATCGCGCGAACCGCCGCCCGGCGACGCCGCGGCGATCTGGCTGCCGCTGGTCAGTGCGACGCTGATATCGGTCGGGGACGTACCGACGGTGAACATCGCCGTGCCGGTCGCGCCCGTCTGGTCCTGGCCGGCGGCCTGATTGTCGTTGACGGTCTTCACGAAATCCGCGGCGATGCCGTTCAGCTGGTCGCGGTTGGCGGCGACCCGCTGCGCGCCGTCGATGATCCCCGCCATCGTCCCGCCGCTCGGCGACATCGCCGTCTCGACGCCGTTGACGGTGTAGGAGAAGCTCGCCTGGCCGTTGGTGTCGCGCGCATAGGCGACGGTCCCGACCTGATCGCCCTTGACCAGCGGCACACCGGTCGCGCCCGTCAGCGTCAGCGTCGTACGGCCGATCGAGTCGAAGGTCGCGGTCACGTCGGCCAGACCGCTGACCTGCGCCAGTATCTGGTCGCGCTGATCCATCAGCTGGGCCGCAGCGGTACTGCCCGGCGCGGCGCGCCCCAAGCCGTCGTTGATTCCGGCGAGCGAGGCGGAAAGAGAGGACATGTCGACCGCCGCCTGCCGTCCGGCGGTATCGAGATCTGCGTCGACCTGGTCGAACGCCTTGCCGGTCGCGGTGAAGGCCGTGGCGGCGGAGCCGGCGGCGCTCAGCATGCTGGTCCGCAACGCGCTGGAGCTGGGTTCGGCCGCGAGCGCCTGGGACGCGGCGAAGAAGGACGTGACCCGCGCGGTCAGCGCGTTGCCGGTCAGCGCGCCGTCGACGCGATCCAGCCAGCTCGCGCCGCTCGTCGTGCGGCTGAGATCGGACGTGGAGGCGCGCAGCGAGGCGGCGGCGTAATTGTCACCGGCGCGCACGATGCCGGTGAGCACCACCCCGTTGCCGGCGCCATATTGGTTGACCGAGCCGCTGCCGCCCGGCACCTCGTTCATGCGAACGGTCCGACGGGTATAGCCCGCCGCCCCCACGTTGGCGATGTTCTCGCCCACGGTGGCTAGCGCCGTCTGATAGGCGCGGACGCCGGAGGCGCCGATGCTGAGCAGGTCGCTCATGATGCCGGCGGATCTGCCACGGATGTGTTAACATCCGCTTGCGGCTTCAGGTCGGGCTGGGCCTTGGCGAGGAACGCGGTCATCGCCTTGCCGATGCCGATCGGCGCATGCTCCGCCATCGACTGCGCGAGACGCTGGTCCTGCATGTCGGTGAAGGTGTCGATCGCCTTGGAATCGAACAGCGGTTCGGCGAGGTGCGTCTGGCGCATGCTCTTCAGCATCATGCCGGTGAACACCGCCTCGAACCGCTCGCCCGCCTTCTTGAGGTTGTCCGCGCTTTTCAGGCGCGACGTATCGGTCGAAAGCCCGCCCGCGGTCGACTGGATCGCGCCGGACGACGGGGGGACGATGCCGGTCACAGGACGATCAGCTCCGCCTTGAGGCTGCCCGCTTCCTTCAGCGCCTCGAGGATCGCGACGAGGTCGGCGGGCGACGCGCCGATCGCGTTCACCGCCTTCACCACATCGGCGAGCTTCGGGCCGGGATTGAGCAGGAACATCGGCTTCTTCTCCTCCTCGACCGCGATGTTGGAGCGTTGCTGCACCGCGGTCTGGCCCTGGCTGAACGGCGCGGGCTGGCTGATCTTCTGATTCTCGTCGATGCGCACGGTCAACTTGCCGTGCGTCACCGCGGCAGGACCGACCCTGACCGCAGAGGATATAACGACCGTTCCGGTGCGCGCATTTACGATTACTTTTGCCGGGGGCTCGGCCGCGACCACATCGAGGTTCTCGATCGTCGACATCAATGTCGCGCGCACGTCCGCACCGGGAGGGGCGCGCACCGCGACTGACACCGCGTCGATCGCCTGCGCGGTGCCGAATCCGAGCGTCTTGTTGATCGCCGCGGCGACGTTCTGCGCGGTGGTGAAATCGGCGCGCTGCAGGTTGAAGGTGAGCGTCGGGGCGGTGTCGAAGCCGGTCGCGACCGCGCGTTCGACCGTCGCGCCTTCCGGAATGCGGCCGGTGGAGGGCACGTTGACGACGATGCGCGATCCGTCCGCACCCTCCGCGCCGAGGCCGCCCACCGCCAGATTGCCCTGCGCCATCGCATAGATCTGGCCGTCAGCGCCGAGCAGCGGCGTCAGCACCAGGCTGCCGCCGCGCAGCGACTTGGCCTTGCCCATCGAGGCGACGGTGATGTCGAGCCGCTGGCCCGGCTTGGCGAAGGGCGGCAGATCGGCGGTCACCATCACTACCGCGGCGTTCTTCATTCCCGGATTCGCGCCGGGCGGCAGCTGCAGGCCGAACCGCGAGGCGACGGCCTTCAGCGACTGGACGGTATATTCGAGATTGTCGTCGCCCGTGCCGGGCAGGCCGACGACGACGCCATAGCCGGTCAGCTGGTTGGACCGGATACCCTGGAACCCGCCGAGATCCTTGATCCGGTCGGCATGGGCCGGGCTTGCCGCAAGCAGCAGCGCGGCCAGGCCAAAGAAAAGCGCGCGAATGGTCATGGGCGTGATCCTGCCGTCCGCATGGTTACCGAACCGCTAACCATGGGCGCGAAAAAGCATCAGAAGGGGCTGATGACGGAGAAGAAGCGGCTCAGCCAGCCCTGGCGGCTGGCGCGGGCGACATCGCCCTTGCCCGTATAGGCGATCTGCGCATCCGCGACGCGCGTCGACAGCACCCGATTGTCGGCGTCGATGTCGGCGACCCGGACCAGGCCCTTGATTCGCACATATTCGTCGCCGCGGTTCAGCGTGACGCGCTTCTGCCCCTGCACCATCATCGTGCCATTGGGGTAGACCTGCGACACGGTGACGGAGATTTCGCCGGACAGCGAATTCGCCTGGTCCGCAGCGCCCTTGCCGTCGAAGCTGCGCGCGCCGCTGGCGGAGGCGTCGCTGTTCTTGAACAGGTTGAGCAGACCCGTGGTCGGCGGCGTGATGCTGCCGGAACCCGAGGAATCGAGCTTCGAGCTCGCGGACTTGGAGGCGGCGGTGCGCTCCACCAGCACGATGGTGAGCGGATCGCCGACCTTGCGCGCGCGCCAGCCCTCGTACAGCGCGGCATAGCCGTCGCCCGCCTGGAAGATCGCGCCATTGGCGGGTGCTGCCACCGGCGCCGCCAGCGGCGCGCGCGTGACGCTGAAATCCTCCGGCGGCGCCTTCTTCCCGAAGATGCCGGCATGCGCCTCGGTCGGCGACAGCGCCGCGATGACGAGCAGGCCCGATGCCGCGGCGAGCGCAATTTCGACCCAATGGGTGCCGAAGCGGAAAGGCGTGGGAGCGCGGGATGCCATGATATGCGTACCGATCAGACGTTCTGGTTGACGTATTTGAGCATGTCGTCGGTGGCCGAGATCATCTTCGAGTTGACCTCATAGGCGCGCTGGGTCTCGATCATGTCGACCAGCTCCTCGACGACGTTGACGTTGGACGCTTCCAGCGTGCCCTGGCGGACGTTGCCGCGGCCGTCCTGCCCGGGGATGCCCATGTTGGGCGCACCCGACGAGGCGGTCTCGCGCAGGTAATTGTCGCCCGTGGACTGGAGGCCGGTCGGATTGGGAAAGCTCGCGACCTGGATCTGCCCGAGGTTGCTGCCGGTCGTCTGGCCGGGCAGCTGCGCGGTGACGGTGCCGTCCGTGCCGATCGTGATCCCCGTGGCGTTGGGCGGGATCGTGATGCCGGGCTGGACCTGATAGCCTTCGGACGTGACCAGCAGGCCTTCCGGGCTGCGCGAGAAATTGCCCGCACGCGTGTAGCCGAGCTGACCGCCGGGCATCTGGATCTGGAAATAACCGTCGCCGTCGAGCGCGAGGTCGAGGCTGTTGCCCGTCTGTTGCAGCGATCCCTGCGTATCGATCCGCGCCGTGCCCTGGATCCGCACGCCGGTGCCGAGATTGAGGCCGGTGGCATATTTGGTGTCGGCGGTCGACTGGGCGCCCGGCGCGGTGATCGTCTGATAGGCGAGCGTCTCGAACGCCGCGCGATCCTTCTTGAATCCCGTCGTCGAGACGTTGGCGAGATTGTTCGAGATGACGCGCATGCGCGTGTCCTGGGCGTCGAGCCCGGTACGCGCGATGTGCATGGCTGCGGATGACATGCTCTTTTATCCCTTAGCTCGGCAGACGCATCACGGAGGTGCTGCTCTCGTCCATGTCCTTGGCCGATTTCATGATGTTGGCCTGAACCTCGTAGCTGCGCTGGTTCTCGATCATGTCGACCAGCGCCTGCGTCATGTTGACGTTGGAGCCTTCCAGCGCCCCGCCCTGCACCCTGGCGTCGAGGTTGGCGGGAAGCGTGCCGCCACCGCGCACGCGCAGCAGGTTGTCGAGGCCCTTGACGGTGTCGGCACCCTTGGTGCTGACCAGCTTCAGCCGGTCGAGCACCTGCGGGTTCTTCGGATCGCCGCCCTGCGGCACGATCGTGATCGTGCCGTCGCCGGCGATCGTCAGGCTGTCGTGCGGCGGCACGGTGATCGGGCCGCTCTGCCCCTGGACGATATAGCCGTCGCCCGTTTGGAGCACGCCCGAGGGCGCGACCTCCAGATCGCCGCGGCGGGTATAGGCCTCGCTGCCGTCCGCCGCCTGCACCGCGAGCCAGTCGCTGTTGCCGGAAACCGCGACGTCGAGCGGACGGCCGGTCGACTGGATCGCGCCGGGGGTGCGATCCGCGTCGGTGACCTCCTCGCTGGTCGGCATGCGCGCCTCCAGCGTCGAACCGCCGCCCTTGAGCAAGATGCGGTCGAAGACGACGCGATCGGCGCGAAAGCCCGTCGTGGACGCGTTCGCCATATTGTTGGCGATGGCCGCCTGCGCCGCCATGTGCGCCCTGAGGCCCGTCGCCGCCGTATAGACCAGCTTGTCCATCTAGATGCCCTTCGCGCCGCCGCCGTCGATCAGCTGCGGATGTTGAAGATGGTCTGCGAGACCTGGCTGGCGGTATCGAGCGCCTTCGCGTTCGCCTGGAAGTTGCGCTGCGCCGCGATCAGGTTGACCAGCTCTTCGGTGATGTCGACGTTCGACCCCTCGATCGTCCCCGACATCAGCGAACCGAAGCCGTCGGCGCTCGCCGAACCCAGCTTCGCCGCGCCAGACACGCCCGTCGCCGCCCAATAGCTGTTGCCGATCTGGCGAAGACCGGTCGGCGTCGAGAAGCTCGACAGCGCGACCTTGCCCAGCGGCACGATGTCGCCGTTCGAGAAGCTGGCCTGGATCAGGCCGGCGTCGGTAACGGTGACGCCGGACAGCTGGCCGACGGGAACGCCGTCCTGCGTCTTCGAATTGACCGAGAAGGCCGAAGGCAGCTGCGTCGAATTGGCGAGGTTGAGCGTGACGCTCTGCGCCGCCGCGCCCGAGGTGGGGACGAACTGGTCGTAGGAAATCGACTTGGCGTTGGCATCGCCGTTGACCGAAGCGAGCGCACCCTTGCTGTCGAAGGTCAGCGTGACGGGCGCGGGCTTGCCGTTCGCGTCCATCTGGTTGTTCACCGACAGCTGCTGGTCGCCGACGAAGCTGTACACCGACCAGGTGCCCAGCGTCGGCGGGGTGGCCGCCGCATTCGCATCCGCCGTGCGGATGTAATAGCTCGTCATCGTCTGCGGGTTGCCGTTGGCATCGTAGATGCGCGTCGCGACCGAGTTGTTGTAGGTCGTCGGGTCGGTGCGGACGAACGGCTTCTGCGCCGTCGGCGTCTTCACCGTCGAGGTGGCCGACAGCTGCACCGCGGTCGAGACGTTGGCCGTGCCCTTCGGCGTGCCGCTGGTCTGCTGGATCTGCAGCTGGGTCAGGCCCGACTGGCTGGTCGAGGTGACGTTGCCGTCGCTGTCGACGGGATAGACCAGCAGGTAGGATCCCTGCGCGTCGACGACGTTGTTGTTCGAATCGACCGAGAAGCTGCCGTTGCGGGTATAGGCGAGCGCGTCGCTGACGCCGGTCGTGCGCAGCGTGAAGAAGCCTTCGCCGACCAAGGCCAGGTCGAGCGCGTTCGACGTGGTGGTGAGGTTGCCTTCCTTGAACTGCTGCGCCGATCCCTTCACGACGACGCCCGAGCCGACCATCTTGCGCGGATCGGTCGAGACGCTGGACGCGATGATGTCGGCGAATTCGGTGCGGCTCTTCTTGAAGCCGGTCGTCGAGACGTTCGCGAGATTGTGCGAAATGGTGGCCATGTCGGTCTGCGACGCCTGGAGGCCGGACAGCGAGGTATAGAAGGACATCGGAAGCTACTCCTGAGAAAGACGGGGAAAGGGATGCGAAAAGGGATCAGGTGGCGGACCGGACGTCGGCGGGTTTGACGTCGCCGACGCCGACGACCTTCAGCGTCGGCGTGCCGCTGGACGGCAGCGACACCGACTGGACCGGGGCCCAGACGAGGCTTCGGGTGGTGATGTCCGTGTTGGCGTTGGCCGCGGCGACGCTGACCGTGAACGGGCCGTTGGTGACGGCGTTCCCGTCCTCGTCCTTGCCGTCCCAGCTCCACTCGGCGCTGCCCGCCTTGGTCGCGCCGAGCTGCAGCTGACGGACGGTGCCGCCGTTCGCATCGGCGATCGAGACGGTGACCTGGGTCGCATCCTTGTCGAGTTCGACCGCACCGTCGAGCGAACCGTCGGAGCGCGGATAGGCCGTGGTGCCCGGCACGAGCACGGTCTTGCCGACATAGCTCATCGCGTCGGCGGCGCTCGATCCCCCCAGCTTGGTGGCGATGCCGCTCAACGTCGAGTTCATCTGGCTGATGCCGGCGACCGACGAGAATTGCGCCATCTGGGCGACCATCTGCGTATTGTCGACCGGGTTGAACGGATCCTGGTTCTTCAGCTGCGCGGTCATCAGCGCGAGGAAGTCGGACTGGTCGAGCGTCGTCTTGGTCCCCGTGGAGGAGACTTTGGGCGCAGTCTGCGACGCGGTGGTGGCGATGCCCATCGCGGCATAGTTCGGCTGCGTACTCGACGTCGTATTGGTGATATCTGCCATGATCAGCGGCCCAGCTTGAGGGTGTCGATGGTGAGCTGCTTCGCAGTGTTCATCACCTCGACGTTGTTCTGGTACGAGCGCGCGGTCTCCATCATGTCGACCAGCTCGCGGCTTTCATCGACGGCGGCCTCGTAGATATTGCCGTCCTTGTCGGCCAAGGGATTGGCCGGGTCGTACCGCTTGGTCGGCGCTTCGCCGGCCGTCACGATCTTCTCGACGTCGACGGTCGCGAGCCCGCTCGCCGCGTCGAAGCTGGTGCGGAACACCGGCTTCATCGTCTTGTAGGCGGCGTCCGCGGAACCGGCGATGCCGCCGGCATTGGCGAGGTTGGACGCGGTCGTGTTCATGCGCAAAAGCTGCGCGCTCATCGCGCGCCCGGCGACCTGGAACACCGACATGGGATTGTCCGCCATGGCTTATTCTCCCTTCAGCGCACGGGTGATCTGGCTGATGCGGCCGTTCAGGAACGACAGCGTCGTCTGGTACTGGACCGCATTCTCGGCGAAGGCGGTCTGCTCCTGATTGAGTTCGACCGTATTGCCGTCCATCGAGGTCTGCAGCGGGACGCGATATTTGGTCGCCGCCGTGATGCCCTGGGCGCCGGCGTCGTTCTCGACCGACGCGAGCGCCGACTGGAAATCGATGTCGCGCGCCTTGAAGCCGGGGGTCGAGGCATTGGCGATGTTCGACGCGAGCACGCCCATGCGCTGCGAGCGCACCTCGAGGGCGGCCCCGTGAATTCCGAACAAGCTGTCTGCGGCCATTGGCCTCTTGCCTCCCGCGCCCCATTGCGCTGCCGCCATGCCAAGCAACAGGCGTGCCAATTTCGATCGGACGAGGCGCGAAGCCGCGCAAAATCTGAAAAGGCGGTGGATATGCCGGGCGTCGGCAAATGGAGCGGCAAGCCTTTGCCGGTCGGCGGCAAGTCTTGCCGGGTCGCGGCAAGCGCCTTGGCTGCCGCCGCCGTGGACATGCGGTTCCCACGGCATCCGCATGAACTGGCCCGGCCCTTGCATGAGGGCGGGATCATGACGATCGCCCAGTTCCTCGATCCGACCGCTTTCGCCATCGTCGGCGGCGGCACGCTGCTCGCGACGATGCTGCGCGCGCCGGGGCGCGACCTGATCCGCGCGCTGAGCGCGCTGCGCGTGCTGGCACGACGTCCGTTCCGTGCCGACTCCCTGCTCGATCAGATCGCGGCGCAGGATCGGATCGCCCGGCGGCACGGCGTGATGGCGCTGGACCGTTCGGTGATCAAGGACGTGGATGTCGCCGTCGCAATCGCGGCCATCGTCGACGGGGCGATCCCGCGCGATGTCGAGGCGCGGTTGCGGCAGGCACGCGCCGCACGGATCGAGCGTCACAGTGCCGCCGCCGATGTCTGGTCCGGCGCCGCCGAGGCCGCGCCCGCCATGGGCATGGTAGGCACGCTGATCGGCCTTGCCGCGATGTTCGCGCACCTGTCCGATCCGCATGCGATCGGCGCAGCGATGGGAATCGCGCTGCTGGCGACGCTGTACGGCGCGCTGCTCGCCAATCTGGTGCTGATGCCGATATGCCACCGGTTGCGTGTGGCGGGACGGGTCGAGGCATCCGAGCGGGCGCGTCTCGAGCCGCCGCTCATGGCCCTCGCGCTGCGCGAGACGCCCCGCCACCACATGCAGAGCGCGGCATGATCGATCCCGCCGCCCCGACCTGGCCCGAGCCCGCGCCGACCAAGCCGCTGTGGCTGGTGACGCTGGCCGACCTGGCGCTGCTGCTCGTCGGATTCTTCGTGCTGCTGCAGGCCAGCGATCACCCGCGCGTGGTCGCCGAGGCGCTGCGCGCGCAATTCGGCGGCGAACGTGCCGCACCGGCTCCGGTGATGGCGTCCGGCATGCTCGACTTCGCCGCCGGCGCGGCGACCCTGCCAGAGGATCCGGCGGCGCTCGTCGCCTGGGCACGCGAGGCGACGCGCGATCCGCGGATCGCGCTGACCGTGACGGGTTCGGTCGACGGCAGCCGCGCCGATGTCGATCCGTCGACCGGCAGCGGCGCGATCCTCGCGGCCGATCGTGCCCGGACCCTCGCCGCCGTGCTGGCGCCGGTGTCGCCGCGCATCACCATCACATCCTCCACCACACCCGGCCGTCGTGCGGCCATCGTCACGCTCGCCTTCGCCGGCGAGCGCAAGGAAATGCCATGATCGCCTTGTTTCTGCTCGCCGGCGCCACCATCGGTGCGTTCCAGGATACCAGCGGCCTCGATCGCGCGGTCGCCGCCTTCACGAGTCGGCCGATCGGCGCCGAGGGCGGGGCCCGTACCGCGATCGATTCCCGCCTGCGCCTCGCCGCCTGCCCGACCGTGTCGCTGTCGTGGCGCACCGATGCGCATGACGCGGTGGTGGTGTCGTGCGCCGGACCCGACTGGCGCATCTTCGTGCCCGTCATCCGTCCCGCCGACGCGCCGCCGCCGACCACGCGCGCCGCGGTGCTGCCGGCGGCAAAGGCGGAGCCCGTCATCCGCCGCGGCGATCCGGTGGTGATCGAGGCGGGGTCGCCCGGCTTCTCGATCAGCCGTGAAGGCGTCGCCATCGGCGATGCCGCGCCGGGCGCCCGGTTCATGGTCCGCGTCGACGATGCGAAGACGCCGGTGCAGGCGATCGCCATCGCCGGCGGCCGCGCCACGCTGCCCGGCTGGGACGAATGACCGGGCCGCTGCGCACCGGCCATAAATATCTGCTAAACTCCCGTCGCGCTTGGCCGTTTATCCCCTTGTCGGAAACCTCGGACAGGTGCGGACATGGTGGAATCAATCGGCTCTTCGCCGCTGAACGGAAGTGGAAACGTCTCGCGCGTCACCGCGCCTTCGGCCGTGCCGTCGCCCCAGGCCGTGGCCGCCCAGCCCAGCCCGACCCAGGCCAATCCGGCAGTACTCGCAGCGAGCGCGGGCGCGCAGCTGAGCGGTCTTGCCAAGGCCCTCGCCTCCGAGGCGCCGATCGACTCCGACCGGGTCCAGGAGATCCGCAAGGCGATCCAGAACGGCTCCTTCCCCATCCTGCCGGCGACCATCGCCGACCGGCTCATCGCCCTCAAGCTGAACTGGGACGGCAATGAAAAGGCGTGAGGCCCTGATCCGCGTCATCGACGCGCTGCATGCCGAGATCGACGCGCTGAAGAGCAACGACGTCGGCGCGCTCGAGCGTGCCACCGCCGAAAAGCTGGCGGGGATCGAGGAAATCGCCGCGCTGGGTACCGGCCCCGCCGGCCCCGAAATCCGCGAGCTGGCGGAAGAGGCGAACCGTCTCAACGAGACGTGCCGCATCTACGTCAACCTGATGGCGGCAAATGTTCGCCGCCGCCTGCAAATCCTGTCCGGCGACGCCGGCAGCGGCGGCCGCAACCGGGTGTTCCAGGCCTACGCCTGAGCCCCCCTGCCCCCGTCCCCCGACGCAGATCGGCGGGCGACAGGCGTGACGGGAAAAGCGTTAACCCAATTTGGCACGGCTCTTGCTGGAACATCACTCGATAACAGGGGTGTGTTCCGACGCAATGACCGTCAATCCGATTTCTGCCGGACGAGTCCAATTGGCGATCGCGCTTGCGAGCAGCAAGACGGGCGTCGATTTCGACTATCTGCTCGGCCAGGCCAAGATCGAAAGCGGGCTGAATGCCGGCGCGCGCGCGGGCACCTCGTCCGCCAGCGGCCTGTATCAGTTCGTCGAGCAGAGCTGGCTCGCGGTGATGAAAAAGCACGGCGCCGAGCATGGCATGGCATGGGCGGCGAACAGCATCGGCCAGACTGCGGGCGGCCGCTATACCGTTTCCGACAGCGCGACGCGCCAGGCGATCCTCGCGCTGCGCAACGACCCCACCGCCGCCTCGCTGATGGCGGCGGAACATGCATCGGACAACAAGAGCGAACTGGAAGGCACGCTGGGCCGCAGCGCCAATGGCACCGACCTGTACATGGCACATTTCCTGGGGATCGGCGGCGCGAAGAAATTCCTGTCGGCCATGGCCGCCAGCCCCGGCGCCTCTGCCGCCGCCCTGTTTCCGGCCGCCGCGAACAGCAATCGGAGCATCTTCTACGCCTCGAACGGCCAGCCCCGTTCGCTGTCCGCGATCTACCAGCGGTTCACCGACAAGCTGAACGCGGCGAGCGACAGCGTCAGCGAGACGCGCGCCGCCAACCTGGCCTTTGCCGCGCAGTCGCTGAAGATGGATGGCGACGCCACCGTCGTCACCGGCGGCAACGAAAGCGCGACCGACGCGCTCGACTGGGCGAAGCAGGCGATGGCCCGCTTCGGCGCGGGCAACACCGCGGACGCGGCGCAGAGCCTGCTGCGTCCGACGCCGAACACCGCGCGGCTCGCCTATATGATGCTCGCGAGCCTGGGGAACTGACGGCATGAACAAGCTTCTCGCCGGCGGCCGCGGCGCCGCGCTGCCCCTCGCCATCCTGCTGCTCGTGCTGGTGATGGTCGTCCCCATCCCCAAGCAGCTGCTCGACGTATTCTTCGTCGCCAACATCGCGATCAGCCTTGCCGTGCTGATGGTGTCGCTGAACGCGCAGAAGCCGCTCGACTTCAGCGCCTTTCCGACCGTGCTGCTGTTCGCGACGCTGTTCCGCCTCGGCCTCAACGTCGCCTCGACCCGCATCGTGCTGGTCCACGGGCACGAGGGCGAGAGCGCGGCGGGCCATGTCATCGAGGCGTTCGGCACCTTCCTGATCGGCGGCGACTATGTCGTCGGCATCTTCGTCTTCGCGATCCTGATGATCATCAACCTGATCGTCGTGACCAAGGGCGCGGGCCGCGTATCGGAAGTCTCCGCGCGCTTCACCCTCGACGCGCTGCCCGGCAAGCAGATGGCGATCGACGCCGACCTCAACGCCGGCCTGATCACGCCCGACCAGGCGAAGGCGCGCCGCGTCGAGGTCGCCACCGAGGCGGATTTCTACGGCTCGATGGACGGTTCGTCCAAGTTCGTGAAGGGCGACGCCGTCGCCGCGATGCTCATCCTTGCCGCCAATATCATCGGCGGCCTGATCCTCGGCCCGGTCAGCCACGGCATGGGGCTGGCCGATGCGGCGAAGACCTATATCCTGCTCGCGATCGGCGACGCGCTCGTCGCGCAGCTGCCGGCGCTGATGCTCTCCATCGCCGCCGCCGCGATCGTGACGCGCGTCAATTCGGAGCACGATCTCGCCGGCCAGATCGGTAGCCAGTTCGGCTCGTCGCGGACGTGGATCCCCGTCGCGGTGATCCTGGCGCTGCTCGGCATCCTTCCCGGCATGCCGCATATCGTCATCCTCGGCGCGGCGGCGATCGCCGGCTTCACGGCCTGGAAGCTCCGCCAGATCGAGAAGCGGCCGAAGCCGATCCCGGTCGAGGCGCCCGCCGAACCCGTCGATCCGTCGAAGATCGGCTGGGACGAGGTCACCGACGGCATGCAGGTCAACCTCGACATCGGCTATGGCCTGGTACCGCTGGTCGACGAGCGCCGCGGCGCGCCGCTGATGGGGCGCATAACCGGCGTGCGCCGCCAGCTGTCGAAGGACCTCGGCTTCGTCGTACCGCAATGCCGGGTACGCGACGACATCAACCTCGCGCCCTTCACCTATCGCATCCTGGTCAACGGCGTCGTCGTCGGCGAGGATCAGGTGAGCCCGGACGAGATGCTCGCGCTCGACACGGGCCAGGCCTATGGCCAGCTCGACGGCAAGAAGGCGAAGGATCCGACCTTCGGCCTCGACGCGACGTGGATCCCGGCGGGCGATGCCGATGCGGCGACGGGCGCCGGCTATCTGGTGGTCGATGCGGGCACCGTGATGGCGACGCATCTCAACCATCTGCTCGGCCAGAATGCGTCCGACCTGCTCGGCCCGGACGAGGTGCAGGCGCTGCTCGACGGGCTGAAGGAGCGCGCGGCACAGCTGGTCGCGTCGCTGACACCCAACCCGCTCCCGCTCACCACGCTGACGCAGGTGCTGAAGGGCCTGCTCGCGGAGAATATCCCGCTCAAGGAATTCCGCCGGATCGCCCAGGCGATCTCCGTCGCCGCGACGCGGGCGGCCGACCCGGAGGACATCATCGAGCTGATCCGGCCCGAACTCGGTCCGCTGATCATCCAAAAGCTGTGCGGTGTCCGCGAACCGCTGCGCGTGATGACGCTGGAAGGGCAGCTGGAAGGGCTGCTCGGCCAGGCCGCGCGCGCGGATCAATCGCGCCGCCACGTCATCGAGCCCGATCTCGGCCGGCGCATCGTCGATGCGCTGCAACAGGCGGCACAGCCGCTGATCGCCGAGGCCAAGCCGTTCGCCCTCGTCGTCCAGCCCGCGATCCGCCTCGCGATCCGCAAGCTGGTGCGCACCGTGCTGCCCGACACGCCGGTGCTGTCGTTCTTCGAAGTTCCGGAGGAAAAAGCCGTGGAAGTCGTCGCCGTGATCGGTGCGCCGCAGCAACAGGCGCTGGCGGCATGAGCATGGAACCGATGAGCCAGTCGTTCCGCGACGCACAGCCTGCGCCCGCGGGCAGCATTCCCGCGGTGCCCGGCTCGATCCCGGCCGGACTTGCCCCGCCGCTGACCTATTCGCCGCGCCGGCGACCGGAAGCGGAGAAGGAGGCGCTGATCCGCCAGTATCTGCCGCTGGTCCGCCGGATCGCCTGGCATGTGCACGGGTCGATGAGCACGATCGTCGATGTCGAGGACCTGGTACAGATCGGCCTGGTCGCGCTGGTCGAGGCGATCGGCCAGGCGGCCGAGCAGGGCGGGCAGTTTCGCGCCTATCTGCAGACCCGGTTGCGCGGCGCGATGATCGACGAATTGCGGCGGCAGGCGACCGCGACGCGTGGCGCGATGCGCCGGCGGCGCCAGTATCAGGAGGCGGTTGCCGCGCTGACGCAGGCCACTGGGCAGCCGCCGTCCGAGGCCGCGGTCGCAGCACAGCTCGGCATCTCGGTCGAACGGTTGCGCACCGATTACGCGACGGCGGACACGTTACGCCTCGAGTCGATCGACGACGTCTATCAGGATGATCTGCCCTGGTTCGCCGACGATTCGCCCGACGCCTTCGCGCAGCTGGCGGAAAGCGACTTGCGCGATGCGCTGATTGCCGCGATCGGCGCGCTGCCCGAGCGCGAGGCGATGGTCATCCAGCTCTATTATGTCGAGGAGCTCAACCTCGAGGAAATCGGGCAGGTGCTCGGCGTCGGATCGGCACGCGTCTGCCAGATCAAGGCGGCGGCCCATGCCAAGCTGAAGAAGGCGCTCGCCCGCAAGGTCTAGGGTCCGGCAGGGCGGCCCGGCGGAGGCCGGCCGCCCCCTGGCGCGATCAATAGCCGACGGTGAAGCGCGCGCGCACGTGCGCCGGGCGCTCGATCTCATCGGCCATGGCGATCGCGAAATCGGCGAAACTGATGCTGCTGCCGCCGGCGTGGCTCAGCAACGTGTCGCGTCCCAGCCGGAACACGCCGGTGCGCGGGCCCTCGAAGAACAGCGCCGATGGCGACAGGAACGTCCAGTCGAGATCGTCCGTTGCCCGGAGCGCGTCCAGGAAAGCGGCGCCGCTTTCCGATTCGGCCCGATACTCCGACGGGAAATCCGGAGAATCGAGCAGACGCACGCCCGGCGCGACCTCGAGGCTGCCGGCGCCGCCGACGACCAGGTAGCGCTTGACGCCGGAAGCACGCACCGCGTCGATCAACGTCGCGGCCGGAAGGGCGACGAACAGCACCGCACTGACAACGGCATCATGGCCGGCGAGGCCGGCGGCGAGCGCCGCGGAATCGGCCGCGTCGACCGCGACCGGCGTGACGCTCTCGATACCGACAAGCGGCTCCGGGTTGCGTGCGACCGCCGTGACCCGGTGGCCGCGCCGCGCGAGCTCGCGAACGATTTCCGATCCAGCGCGGCCGGTGGCGCCGACGACAGCGATATTCATGGTCGAACATCCCAAGGTGGTTTCCAATGGAAACCAGGTAGCGATGAAGCTATGCGGTGAAAAGAAGGCACCGCCGATCCACCAGGTGACGTTCAGGAAACCCGTCCAGGAAACTCGCCCAGGAAATCCGCCATGTCCGCCGCATCCGGGCCGATCGCGCCCCCAGCCCCAGCTCCTGCCCCTGCCCCTGCCCCTGCTTCCGGATCCGCCCTCGCCACGCCGCCACAAGCGCGTCCGGGCTCGGCGGCCGCCGCCCCGCCCGATCCTGCCGCGCCGCATGCCGGGTCGGGCGCGACCATGCCGCCCGGCGATGCCCGCGATCCGCACTGTCCGACCCGGCAGGTGCTCGATCGCATCGGTGACAAATGGGCGGTGCTGATCCTGCTGCACCTTGCCGACGGCCCACGCCGGTTCAACGCGCTGCGCCGCACGATCGGCGGCATTTCGCAGAAGATGCTGTCGCAGGTGCTCAAAAGCCTGGAGCGCGACGGGCTGGTCGCGCGCACCGTCTATCCGACGACGCCTGTCGCGGTGGACTATGCGCTGACCGGCCTGGGCGAGGGCCTGATCGACAGGCTGCGCCCCGTCATCGGCTGGGCCGAGGCCAATGTCGGCGCGATCATGGCAGCGCGCGCCGCTTTCGGCGCAGAGGGTGTGCCGCCTCCGGCCTGACGCGCGAAAACCCCGGTGGCGAACCACCGGGGTCTCGTTGCCCGCTCTCCTTGGGGAAGAGCCGGTCCGTCGGCGCCGGAACCCTTGGGGGGCGGTGCCGGCGCCGCGCCGGATTACTGGAGCAGCTTGAGCACGCCCTGCTGCGACTGGTTGGCCTGCGCCAGCATCGCGGTCGACGCCTGGCTGAGGATCTGTGCCTTGGCGAGCGCGGTCGTCTCGGTCGAGAAGTCCGCGTCTTCGATGCGGCTCTTCGCATCCGTCAGGTTCGTCGCGTTGGTGGTCAGGTTGTTGACGACCGACTGCAGACGGTTCTGCGAGGCGCCGAGGCTGGCACGGGCGGTGCTGACGGTGGTCAGCGCCGAGTCGATCGTGGCGAGCGACGAATTGGTCGCGGTCGTCAGGTCGACCGAGGTCGCCGCGGTGATCGTCGTATCGGTCGTCAGCTTGGTGATCGACAGGTCGACCGCGTCGGTGCTGTTCGCGCCCGCCTGGATGCGGAAGGTGCTGGCAGTCGGGGTCGGCGTCGGGGTCGGCGTCGGGGTCGGCGTCGGCGTCGGCGTCGGGGTCGGCGTCGGCGTCGGCGTGGGAGCCGGGGTCGGAGCGGTCACCGAACCGTCGAACAGCTTGTTGCCGTTGAACTGCGTGTTGGCGAGCGTCGACGTGATCTGCGTCTGAAGCGCGGACGCTTCCTGCTGCAGGTTCGCCTTGTCGCTGGCGCTGTAGGTGCCGCTGGTCGCCTGTACCGCCAGTTCGCGGATGCGCTGCAGCATGTTGCTGACTTCGCCCAGCGCGCCTTCCGCCGTCTGCGCCAGGCTGATGCCGTCGTTGGCGTTGCGGATGCCCTGGTTCATGCCGCGGATCTGGGCCGACATGGTGTTGCTGATCGCAACGCCGGCCGCGTCGTCCTTGGCGGAGTTGATGCGCTTGCCGGTCGACAGGCGCTCCATCGAGGTCTGCAGCGCGCTGCTGGCCGTGGCGTTGGCGTTGGTCGCACGCAGCGACGCGATATTCGTGCCGATGACAGTCATGTGAGGTCTCCTTTGCTACGGCCTTCCCGCCGCCCCCTTCAGCGGAGGGCCGAGCCGTCAAAGGGGATAACGGCCGTGCAAATCGGGGTTTTAGGAGAAAAATCGCGGCATCGTCCTGTCGCCGGCATCACCATCGCCCCCATAGGAAGATCACGCGCGCGCGCATCGCGCCGCCGGCACGCGCGCCCGGAAATATTTTGCCGGGCCGGCTGCCGCTTTAACGGGGCATTTACCAATACTGCCGCATCTAGGCTGCATCCTTGGGGGATAGCCATGCGTTCGATTTTTCCTTCCGCCGCCGTGTCGGGGCGCCGTTACGCACTCGTGTCCAGCCTGCGGGCACAGGGTTTCACGATCGGCAGCACCGATTCGGCCCGTCCGGCGGCGTCGGACATGTTCCTGATCGCCGACGGCGAGGTGCCGCCGGCGCCGGCGCGGACGGTCGTGCTGGGCGACGACGGGCAATATGTCGTCCCCTCGACCAACGGCAATCCGGCGCGAATCGCCTTCGGGCCGAACGACACCGCGGTCGGCAACGGCTTCGTCCGCGCGCTGCTCGCCGGACCCGACACCCCCACGGCCGCCGATCCCGAAAGCCTGGCGCTGCTGGCGCTGGCCGAACGCGTCGCCCAGGCCGACATCACGGTGCTGATCAACGGACCGACCGGCACCGGCAAGGAAGTGCTGGCGCGCGCGATCCACAACAACTCCCCCCGCCGCAACGGCCCGTTCGTCGCGATCAACTGCGCGGCCTTGCCCGAGACGATGCTGGAAGCGCTGCTGTTCGGCCATCAGAAGGGCGCGTTCACCGGCGCGTCGAGCGGCGGCGAAGGCTTCTTCCGCGCGGCCGACGGCGGCACCATCCTGCTCGACGAGATCGCCGAAATGCCGCTCCAGCTGCAGGCCAAGCTGCTGCGCGTGCTGCAGGAGCGCGAGGTCGTGCCGATCGGCGCCAGCCAGCCGGAGGCGGTCGACGTGCGGGTCATCGCCTGCGCGAACCGCGACCTGCAGGGCGAAGTGGCCGCCGGCCGCTTCCGTGCCGACCTCTACTACCGCCTCTCGGTCTTTCCGCTCGCCACCAAGCCGCTCGCCGAACGGCAGCAGGACATTCCCGCGCTCGTCGCGACGATGATCCTGCGCCACGCCGGCACTCGCCAGATCGTACCCTGGCCGACGCGCGAGGCGATCGAGACGCTGGTCAACCACGAATGGCCGGGCAACGTCCGCGAGCTCGAGAATGTCATCCAGCGCGCGCTGCTGTTCGCCGGCGGCGACACGATCGACGCCAGCCACATCGTCTTCGATCGCCCGATCAGCTTCACCTTCCACCAGACGCAGCCCGCGCAGGTCGTGCAGCTGCGCCCGCCTGTCGCGGCGGCTCCGGCCGAAGCCGCGACGCACGGCGCGGTCACGCTGGGCAATGTCGTTCAGATGAGCGAATTCCAGGCGATCCGCGAAACGCTCGCCGCCTGCGGCGGCAGCCGGATCGAGACGGCGCGCCGCCTCGGCATCTCCGAGCGCACCCTGCGCTACCGCCTCGCCAAGGCGCGCGAGCAGGGCGAGGATCTCGCCCGCCCCGCTAGCGTCGCGGTGTCCGCATGAGCGGCGTGTCCGGCGTCGGCGGCGCGATGGGCGTCGACCGGGTGATGGCGCTGCGCGCGCAGATCCTCGAACGCAATCAGGCGCTCGCCCGCGCCGGTTCGGGAGCCGGTGTCGACGGCGCGCAGGCGACCGGCGGCGCGGCCAAGCCGGCCAGCTTCGCCGACTCGCTGCAGGACGCGCTGAAAAGCGTCAACGAGGGCCAGAACAAGGCCAATGCGCTGTCCGAAAGCTACGAGCGCGGCGAAACCGTCGACATCGCGAAGGTGATGCTCGCCCGTCAGCAGGCATCCGTCGGCTTCGAGGCGACGCTGCAGGTCCGTAACAAATTGCTGTCCGCCTACAAGGACATCATGAGCATGCCGGTGTAACGCGCGATGAGCACTGCCCTCACCACCACCACGCCGTCGGCGAACGCTCTGCCCGAGAAGTTCGCCAACCCCTTCCTCCAGATCAAGGGCGTGCTGGCACAGCCCGCGGTGCGCCGCAGTCTGCCGATGGCGATGCTCGTCGGCCTGATCGCCGCGGCCGCGCTCGCCTGGATGACGCTGTCGACGCCGACGCAGAAGACGCTGTTCACCAATCTGACCGATGCCGACAAGCAGGCGGTCACCAGCGCGCTCACCCAGGCGGGGATCAACAGCCGGATAGACGACGGCACGGGTGCGCTGACGGTCGACGAGGACAAGTATAGCAAGGCGCGGATGCTGCTCGCCGGCCAGGGCCTGCCAAAGGCGGCGCCGGGCGGCTATGCGATCCTCGACCAGCTGCCGATGGGCGTGAGCCGCGCGGTCGAAGGCGAACGCCTGCGCCAGGCGCGCGAGACCGAGATCGCCCGCTCGATCGAGGAGATCGACGCGGTCGCCGAGGCACGCGTCCACCTCGCCATGCCGGAATCGTCGGTGTTCGTCCGCGACAACGCCAGCCCGTCCGCCTCCGTCATCATCAAGCTGCAGGGCGGCCGCGCGCTCAGCGACGCGCAGGTCCAGTCGATCGTCAACCTCGTCGCCTCGTCGGTGCCGGGGATGAAGCCGGAAAGCGTTTCCGTGGTCGACCAGATGGGCGCGCTGCTGTCCAAGCCCGGCGGCGCCGGGGCGACCAGCGACAGCGACAAGCGGCTCGAGGTGCAGCGCCAGACGGAATCCAAGGTCCGCCAGCAGCTGACGCAGCTGCTCACGCCGCTCGTCGGCGTGGGCAATTTCACCGCGGAGGTGCAGGCCGACATCAACCTGGACGAGACCCAGGCGACGCGCGAAAGCTACGACAAGCAGGGCGCGCTGCGGGCCGAGACCGGCAACTGGACCGGCAATCAGGCGCCCTCGCCGGCGACGCCGGGCGGCATTCCCGGCGCGCTCAGCAACACGCCGCCGCCGGCCAGCCAGCTGTCGACGCCGCAGCCCGCGAATGGCGCGAGCGGCCAGCCCGCGACACCGGATCCGGCGCCGACCCCCGGCGGCCCAGCGCCCAATCCGAACAAGCAGACCGACAGTTTCCAGCGCGCCTATGACCTCGGCAAGGAGGTGTCCGTGACGCGCAACGCTCCGGGGACGGTCAAGCGCCTGTCGGTCGCCGTGCTGCTCCGCGATCCGGCCACCGGCAAGCGCAGCGCGATGGAGATCGGCCAGATCACCGATCTCGTGAAGAGCGCGGTGGGCTATGACCAGGGTCGGCAGGACCAGGTGACCGTGATCAGCCGCAAGTTCGCCGACCCGGGCGACGTCGCGACATCCAAATGGTACGACAATGCCTGGCTGCCGGTGCTGGCGCGCAACGCGACCGCGATCGTCATCGCCCTGCTCGTCCTGCTGCTCGGCGTGCGTCCGCTTGCCAAGGGCCTGATGAAGAAGCGCGAGGAAGCCACGCCGGGCGCGCTGCCGATGGGTGCGGCGGATGGTGACACGGCCGCGGCGCTCGCCGCGGAGGGGATCACCGTGCATCACCCCGTCGGGCTCGAGCGGCTCGCGGAAAGCCAGAACATCGACGACCGGATCGGCGCGGTGCGCGGCTTCACGCGTGACAATCCCGCCCGCGCCGCCCTCGCGTTGCGCGACATGATGAAGGCGGATGCGAAATGAGCGACGTCGCAACCGCCCCGCGCAACTTCACCGGCGTCGAACGCGCCGCCGTGCTGATGATGCTCGTCGACGAGGAGGAAGCCGCGGCCATGCTCCAGAAGCTCGATCCCGAAGAGGTCCGCGAGCTGGGCGCCGCGATGCTCAACGTCGCCGACGTTTCCGAGGAAGAGATGGCGAACGTCCTCGACGACTTTACCGGCAAGGCGCGCGATCGCACCGGCATCTCGTTCGATCCCCGCCCCAAGGTGGAGGCGGTGATGACGCGCGCGCTCGGCGACGAGAAGGCAGGCAGCATCCTTGCCCGGATCACGCCGCCCGACGCGGCCTGCGGCCTGGAGATTCTGAGCTGGCTCGATGCCCCGGAGATCGCGGCGATGATCGAGAAGGAGCATCCCCAGATCGCCGCGGTGGTGATCGCCAACCTCGATCCGGCGGTCGGCGGCAAGGTGCTGGAACAATTGCCCGAAGGATCGCAGCCCGACATCCTGCACCGTATCGCCAAGCTCGGCCCGGTGAACCCGGACGCGATCGACACGCTGAAGACGCTACTCGCCAACCGGCGCGGCAGCGGCGGAGCCGGACTGACGCTGGGCGGCACGCGCGAGGCCGCGAAGATCCTGCAGGGCGCGCGCAAGGCCACCGAGCAGCGCGTCATGCCCAAGCTGTTCAAGATCGACAAGGATCTCGCCAAGGCGATCGAGGAGGCGATGTTCGTCTTCGACAATCTGCTCGACATGGACGACAAGAATCTCGGCACGCTCATCCGCAATGTCGACGGCGACGTCCTGTCGCGCGCGCTCAAGGGCGTGGACGAGGCGGCACGCGAGCGCTTCCTGGGCTGCATGTCGGCGCGCGCCGCCGACGGCATCCGCGACGAGATGGAAGCGCGCGGCCCGATGAAGCTCGCCGAGGTGCTCGACGCGCAGAAGGTGATGATCGCCATCGCACGCAACCTGGCCAAGGACGGCACGATCATGATGGGCGGCGGAGACGACGATTATGTCTGACGCCTTCGCCTCCGGCGCCCGCCCGTCGTCGCCCGCCAGCTTCGTCGCCGGCTTCGCGGTGCGGCACGACACGCCGCCGCACCTGCTTGCCGCCGCGCTGTCGCCGACGCCGGGCTTCACGCCGCGCGACATGTGGGACCGTATCGCGCGCGAGATGGCGGACGATTCGCCGGTCAGGCCGAAGCATTTCAGCCCCGCAGACGGCGGCGGCATGGGGCGGGCGACCGAAGGCTGGGACCCGCTCGACGCATCCGCCGAACCGACGCCGTTCATCGACCCGGTCGAGACCGCGCACGCGGCCGGCTATGCCGAGGGGCTGGCGGCCGCCGCCGCTGCTGCACGCGAAAGCGGCGACCGGGACAAGGCGCTGCTCGTCGAACTCGCCGCCGCGCTCGCCAACGGACACCAGCTCGACCGCGAGCGCATCGCCCGCCAGCTCCGGCAGACGGTGATGCTGCTGGTGACGCGGCTGGTCGGCGAGACCGGCGTCGCCGCGGAGGTGCTCACCCGTCGGATAGAGGCCGCCGCCGACCTGCTTGCCGATGCGAGCGAATCGGCCATGCTGCGCCTCAACCCCGCCGACGTGGCGCTGGTGGAGGGCAACCTGCCCAAGTCGATCTTCGCGATCGGCGACGCGGCCGTGGCGCGCGGCAGCTTCGTGCTCGAAAGCGCCTCCACCCTGGTGGAGGATGGTCCGGAGCTCTGGCTCGAGCAGCTCGCCGAAGCGATCGACCGCGTCCCCGTTCCCCCCACCGCAGCCTGAACCGCAGATCGATGCTCAACCGCTTCACGGCCGACTATCTCGACACGCTCGGCATCGCCGACTTCCGTCCTGCGCCGAAGGTATCGGGCCGCCTCGCCTCCTATGACGGCCTGCTGATGGAGGCGGTCGGCCTGTCGCTGCCGGTCGGCACGGTCTGCGAGATCGGCGGACACGGCGACAGCAAGGTCGAGGCGGAGGTGATCGGCTTCCGCGGCGGTCGCACGCTGCTGATGAACCTCGGCGGCCCCGCGCCGCTACTGCCCAAGGCGCCGGTACGCCCGATCGGCCCTCCAGGCGAGGCGGAGGTCGGCGCGGCCTTGCTCGGTCGCGTCGTCGACGGTGCCGGTCGGCCGATCGACGGCCTGGGTCCGATCCGCGGCGCCGGGCGCTGGCCGTTGGCGGGCAAGTTGCAGTCGCCGCTCGATCGCGGTCGGGTTCTGGAGCCGCTCGACGTCGGCGTGCGCGCGATCAACGGCCTGCTGACGATCGGCCAGGGCCAGCGCGTCGGCATCATGGCCGGGTCGGGCGTCGGCAAGTCCGTGCTGCTCGGGATGATGGTCAAGGCCGCCAAGGCCGACGTCATCGTGATCGGCCTGATCGGCGAGCGCAGCCGCGAAGTCGCCGACTTCCTGGAGACCAAGGTGGCCGGGGCCGCGCGTGCGCGGTCCGTGGTGGTCGCCGTGCCCGCGAACCACTCGCCGGTGCTGCGCATCCGCGGCGCGTTGCGCGCCACCGCGATCGCCGAGGCGTTCCGCGCCGAAGGCAAGAAGGTCCTGCTGATCATGGACAGCCTGACGCGCGTCGCGCACGCCGGGCGCGAGATCGGATTGGCGCTGGGCGAACCGGCCAGCGCGCGCGGCTATCCGCCGTCCGCGATCGCGATGCTGCCCAAACTGATCGAACGTGCGGGCACCGACGTGACTACGGGCGGATCGATCACCGCCATCTATACCGTGCTCGCCGATGGCGACGACGGTAACGACCCCGTCGTCGATTCGGCTCGGTCGATCCTGGACGGGCATATCGTGTTGAACCGCCACCTCGCCGAGCGCGGCGTCTATCCGGCGATCGACATCGGCCCCTCCGTCAGCCGCGTAATGACCGACATCGCCCATGCCGACCATTTGCGCGCCGCGCGCGTGCTGCGCCGGCACCTGGCGACCTACGAGGAGAATCGCGACCTGGTGCTGATGGGCGCCTATCGCGCCGGCGCCGATGCCGCGATCGACGCGGCGATCGCCTGCCACCCGGTGGTGATGGAGTATATCAAGCAGGCGGCCGACGAGACGGTATCGCTCGACGACGCCGTCGCGGAGCTGACGGGCGTGTTCGGTGCCTGACGCCAAGAAGCTGTATCGCATCCATCGGGTGCGCACGCTCCAGCTAAATCTGGTCCGCGCCGAAGAGATGCGCGCGCACGAAAAGCATCACAGCGAGACGCAGCTCGCCGGTCGCATCCAGGCGCTAGCCGACGCCGTCGCGCCGGTGACGAGCCAGACCGGCGGGGCCGCGATGCTGGCACAGGCGCATTTCCGCGAGCGGCTGCACCAGTCGGCCAGTGCCGCACAGGCGCGCGTCGAGATGGCCGGCCACCATGTCGCACGCGCGGCGGAGGCGACCCGCGGCGCGAAGCGCGATCAGACCGCCGTCGAAAAACTGCTCGACCGCGCGCGGATCGCCGCGCTCGGCAAGGAGATGCGCGCGCTGGAGGAGGCACCGCCCCCGCCGCGGCGCTGGCAGCCGGAATAAAACGGCACGTTTCTTGCTGATGATCGGAACGAGAGCCGGCTTGCCGGTGCCCCAACCGATACGAGCCCTATCATGATCCAGCCCGCCACCGCCTTGCGAACGACCGCCCCCGGCCTTGCCGTGGCCGGCGCCGCACCGGGCGACGGCGCGGCCTTCGGGCTGTCGATGCTGGCGATTGGCGCGGATCTGGTGCCCGCCACCGCACCGGACGTCGAACCGGCAGCCGGCACCCCGACGGTTTCCGGCAAGGCGTTGCCGGTTTTGCCGACGATTGCCGGTGGGGCCGATCCGGCGCTCGATTGGCTTGCGGCGGTCCATCTTCCCCTGCCCGCCGACATGCCCGCGCCGGCAGCGCAGCCCGCGCCGTCGCCTGCGGGCGCCGCCGCGCCGACGGCCACGGCACTTCTGACGCCGGCGGCTCCGATCAGGGCGCCATCGACACCCGCGATCGATACGGACGCACCGGGGCTGCCGTCGCGCCCTGCCACGCCATTGGCGACGATCCGGTCGACCGCCTCCGCCGCAGCCATGGCGAAGGCGGCAATCGCATCTCCCGTCGACGCGCATGCCGCAAGCGACACCGACGCGATCCAGGAACCACGGCCGGCCCCGCGCGAGGAAACCAAGGCAGACCGCGCGCCGCGGACCGTGCAGCGCAAGGCCCTTCCGCCTCGCACCTCCGGCGGACCGGCGTCGTCCGAGCCAGCGGCGGAAGAGAGCGACGCGACGGCCGAGAGCATATCCGATCACGGCGACCCCATTCCGGACCTGCCGCCCGCCGCCGCCGAACCGTCCCGTCCGCAGTCGCCGGAGCCCGATACCGGCACGACGACCGCCACCGTGAAACCGCGCGCCGCGTCCCGGCAGGCGGCCGTGACGCCCAACGGCGAAGCCGGTCGCTCCCGGCGTGGCGGACCGGCAGCACAGCCGGTCGGCCTCCCCGATACCCCGTCGCGACACGCGGCCCCGAAGGCGGGTACCGAAGCGGGACACATACCGTCCGAGGCGATCCAGCCCGATCCGGCTGCGACACCCGTCGCGCCGGTACCGCCATCGCCCGCCGCCCTCGCGCCCCGCGCGGCCGACCCTGCCGCTTCTGCAGCGCGCGGAGACGTGGCGGTACCGGACGGGGCGGGACGCGCGTCCACCCCGCTCGCCGCCGCATCGCCCGTCGATCGGCCCGCCGCGACGGCAGGATCCGGCAACGCCGCGCGCGCCGAGGCGGCAGCCGACAAGGAGGCCCAAGGGGGCCGCCGCGACGCGTCGGACCTGCGGACGACCGTCGACGCAACCGCCTCCTATGCCGCGTCGGTCGCCGTACAGTCCGCACCCTCGATCGATTCGGCGACGCCCGACATGGCCGCACCGGTACAGGAGAACGTGGCGCAGGGCATCGCGACGGCGCACCCGATACCGCAGCCGGCCCCGACATCCGCCGCGACACCGACGCCGGCCACCGTGCCGCCCGCGGTAGCGACGACCGCGGCAGCGACGACCGCGATCCCCGCCGCGAAGACTTCGGCCCCCGCGACTATTGCCAGCCCAGCAACATCCGCGGCCGTGCCGTCGGTTCCCGCTGCCATGCCAAGCCCGGCGACATCCGCTGCCGTCCGCGGAAAGCCGCCAGCCTCGCCGCGTCGCGGCGATAGCGTCATCGATGCGCAGCGAGCCACACCCGTGGCAGCGCCGTCGACTAACATACCCGCCCAGGTGACGACGGCCGCCAAGGCTGCGATGCCGGCACCCGCGCCGCTGGCCGCGCAGGCCGACACGCCGCCGACCGCCCGTGCCGCACCCGCTGGCACGAGGCCCGCCGCATCCGTCGACAGCAGCATCGCCGCAGAGGCCAGCGCATCGTCCGCGGGCAGCACGCCGGAGCCTCGACGGGCGATGTTCACCCGCGAAGTCGCCGGTACGCCGGCCCAGGCCGTTGCGCTCGCGCCCAGTGCCGCGCCCGCTGCGCGCCCCTCCGCGGGGGTCACCGCGCCGGCGGCACAGGTCTTCGGCGCCGCCATCCATGCAGCGCAGAGGCAGGAAGACGGGCAGGCGGCCCTGCCCGCCGCGTTCGCCACGCCGCTCGCCACGCCTGTCCAGCAAGCCACCGCGCCGATCGCCACGGACGCGCGACCGACACTCGACATGCGCCAGGAGCGCTGGCCGAACGCGATGATCGACCATATCGAGACGCTGCGTGACGCGGCGGATGCCTCCAGCACCCGGATCCGGCTCGTCCCCGACGCACTCGGCACGATCGACATCGCGCTGCGCAAGGACGGCGACACGCTCCACGTCCATTTCGCCGCGGATCAGGCGTCGACGCGCGCGCTGCTGCAGGATGCGCAGCCCCAGCTCGTCCAGGCGGCCGAGCAGCGTGGTATCCGGCTCAGCGAGACGCAGGTCGCGGCCGGCGGCAACGCGGCCGGCGGTCAGACCGACGATCAGCCGCGGGGACAGCCGGAGCAGCCGCGCGGATCGGCGGAGCCGACGCGCGGTTCCGCCATGCCGTCCGGCGAAGGCCAGCAGCAATCCCGTCAGCAGGCGCGGCGGGCCCCCGACGCGCCCCTGCCCAACCGCACACCGCGCGACCGCGGTTCCGATGAGGCGGAGGCCGCCAGTGGCCGGCTCGCCTGATTCCCCTCCCCATTTCCCGAAGGACTGACCCACGATGAGCGACAAGCCCGAAGCCGATGCGCCCAAGAAAAAGGGCGGCAAGAAGAAGATGCTGGTGATTATCCTTGGCGTGCTCGTCCTGCTCGGCGGGGGCGTCGGTGCCGGTGTCTATGCCAGCAGCAGCGGCCTGATCGGCGGACATGGGGCCGCCAAGGCGGAGGACAATGGCCCCAAGCTCGTCCCCAAGTCGGAGCAGAAGCGGCCCAAGGAGGGCGGCGAAGGCGGTCATGGTGGCGGTGAGAGCGGCGGCAGCGCGAGCGGCGGCAAGCATCCGCCGTCGGGCGGAGGCGGCGACCGTTATGCCTCCAATTATTTCACGATGGATCCTTCCTTCACGTCGAACCTCAAGGATTCGGTGCACATCGTCCAGATCGGGCTCGCCGTCTCGACGCCCTATGACGACACCGTGATCGAGAATCTGAAGACCAACGATATCGCGGTCCGCTCCGCGGTGCTGCTCACGCTCGGGGATACGCCGGAAGACCAGATCTTCACCAGCGAGGGCAAGCAGCAGCTGCAGGGTCGCCTGGCCAAGGCGATCAATGCGGTTCTCGAGCAAAAGGAGGGATTCGGCGGGATCAGTAACGTTTACTTTACCAGTTTCGTTGTTCAGTGACGGCATGGTTAACGCCGAAGCAACCACGGATCGACGCACGCGGGATCGCGCCCCCGCCGCGCATGCGGCGGTGCTCGGCATGGCCAAGCTCAATCCGTTCGGTGACCTCCACACGCTGCAGCATCTCTCGGCGCGTTTTGCCCGGTCGCTGCGCGGCATGTTCGAGCCGATGCTGCGCCGCGAGGCGCGCACCTGGGCAGAGCCGCTCGTCGTGCAGCGCTTCGCCGATTATCGCGCGGAACGGCCGGAGGGACTGACCGCCTGGCTGCCGCTCGCGATGGTGCCGCCCGGCGGCACCGGCCTTTGCGTCCTGGACGGCGTGTTCGTGCTCGAGCTGCTCGACCTGTTCTTTGGCGGTACGGGCGCCGCACCGGCGGTGATCCCTGCCGAATTCTCCCCTGCGGGAGAGGCCATGGTCGGCCGGCTCGGCGAAATGCTGGCGGCGCCGTTGCGGGCCGCCTGGGAACCGCTCGCCCGTATCGAGTTCACGCCGGGCCGTGTCGAGATCTCGCCCGCGATGCTCGCGATCGACGCGGAAGACGCGATGATCGTCACCCGCTTCGGCCTTGCGGTCGGCGAGGCGAAGCCGGTGTTCATCGACATCCTCTATCCCGTCACCGCGCTGAAGCCGCACGCACCGACGCTGACCGGCAAGGTGCTGGCAAAGGTGGAAGCCGATCCCGCATGGCGTACGCAGCTGACGCGCGCGGCGATGGGCGTACGCTTCCCGATCCGCTCGGTGCTCGCCGAACCCGTCGTCCCGCTGTCGCGGCTGATGAACCTCAAGGAAGGCGACATCATCCCGATCAGCTTCGGCCCCGAAGTGCCGGTGATGGTCGGCTCCGACCTGCTCGGCCGCGGCACCGTCGGCACCGCCAACGGCCATGCCGCCGTCCGGCTCACCCAGATCGCGCATCTCGACGTCGGCACCGACCCGAGCGCCGCACACGACCTCGATCAAGGACAGGATCAATGAACGACATGACCGGCGGATTTCCCGTCGATGCCGCCGTGGCCGCGAATTTCCGGCTGCTGCAGGACGTCGACGTGAAGCTGACCGTCGAGATCGGCTCGACGCAGCTGACGCTCCGCGAACTGCTCGCGCTGGGTGAATCGAGCGTCATCGAGCTCGATCGGCAGGCGAACGAGCTGCTCGACGTGTTCGTCAACGGCACGCTGATCGGTCGCGGCGAGGTGGTCACGGTCGGCGACCGCTTCGGCGTCCGCATGACCGAGCTGGTTTCCCCCGACAAGACCGCGCCCGCGCGCGGCTGAGGCAGGCTTTCTTCGATGCTCTGGTCCTATATCCTCAAGCTCGTCATCATGCTGCCGCTGGTCTGCGGCCTGATGATCGGCTGCCTCTATCTCTGGCGCCGTCTCGAATCGCGCATGCCGGGCAAGCCGTCGACGCGCCTGATCGCGGTGCGCGAGACGATGATGATTTCGCCCGGCCTGCGGCTCGCGGTCCTCGACTTCGAGGGCAAGCGCCTGCTCGTGTCGGTCGGACGCGGCGGCGTGACCCTGGTGGACAAGTCCGAGGGGCCGCTCGCGTGAGCGTCACCGTTACCCGTCGCGGCACCGGCCCGGCGCTGTTCCAGCAACCGACGGCGAAGCGCCGGACCGCGACGCCCGCCAAGTGGCTGTGGGTCGCGCTCGCATTGCTCGTCGCCATCCTGATCGCTGCCCCCGCCTTCGCGCAGGGCGCGCCCGCCGCCCCCACGCCTGGCGTCGGCGACGCGGTCGACCGCGCGCTCGGCCAGCTCAGCAACGGCGCGGGCGGCGGCAACAGCCAGTCGGCACCGCTATCGCTGTCGCTCCAGGTCCTGATCATCATGGGCCTGCTGACGATCCTGCCGGGCATCCTGCTGATGATGACCAGCTTCACGCGGATCGTCATCGTGCTCGCTGTCCTGCGCCAGGCGCTGGGCCTGCAGCAGACGCCGCCCAACCAGGTGCTGATCGGCCTTGCGCTCTTCCTTTCCCTGTTCGTGATGGCGCCGACGATCAGCCAGATGAATAGCCAGGCGATCCAGCCTTATGCGGCGGGACAGCTCGCCGGCACGCAGATGATCGAACGCGCCGGCGCGCCGCTGCACGACTTCATGACCAAGCAGACGCGGGTCAAGGACGTGACGCTGTTCGCGCAGATGGCCAAGAGCGGCCCCTATGCGAGCCCGAAGGACATTCCCTATGCGGTGCTGCTGCCGGCGTTCGTCACCAGCGAGCTGAAGACCGCCTTCCAGATCGGCTTCCTCGTCTTCCTGCCCTTCATCGTCATCGACCTGATCGTCGCGACGGTCCTGATGGCGCTCGGCATGGCGATGCTGTCGCCGACGATCATCTCGCTGCCGTTCAAGCTGCTCTTGTTCGTCCTCGTCGACGGCTGGGCGCTGACGATGGGCAGCCTCGCCAATTCCTTCGCCACCTAAGGGCGATCGCAATTCCGCCGCCGTTCGGACGAACGGGAACGAGACGCTTCGGGATCATGGAACGATGGACGCCGATTACTTCCTGACGCTCGCCAACCAGACGATGTGGGTGCTCGCCCTGGCGAGCGCGCCGATCCTGATCCCGGCGCTCCTGGCCGGCCTCATCCTCGGCATGATCCAGGCGGCGACGTCGATCAACGAACAGACGCTCACCTTCGTCCCCAAGCTGCTCGTCGTCGCGGTCTCGATCCTGATCTTCGGCAGCCTGATTCTCGGCCTGCTCAGCGATTTCACGATCGGCATGTTCGAGCGCATCCCGGACCTGGTGAAGTGACGCGCAGCATGCGCGCTTTCGCAGGCTGAGCCATGCTGGGCTTCGGCCTCTCGATCGAGCCCCAGCTCTGGGCGCTCGTCTTCGTGATGATCCGCATCGGCGCGGCGTTTGTCGTCGCGCCCGTGTTCGGCGCGGTCTCGATCCCGCTACCCGTCCGGGTCTCGCTGTCGGGCGCGATCGGCATCTTCGTGCTCGCCGTGCACCCGGTCACGCCGCCGGCGCAGATCTTCGCCGTGGCGACCTTCCTTGCCGTCGCGGCGGAGGCGCTCGTGGGCCTCGCCATCGGTTTCGTGCTCCAGATCGCCTTCTCCGCCCCGCTCGTCGCCGCGGAGATCATCGGCGGATCGATGGGCCTCGGCTTCGCCAACACGATCGACCCGCAGAACGGCCGCAGCACCCCGGCGCTCGGCCAGTTCTTCAGCGTCATGCTGACGTTGCTGTTCCTGTCGGTCGACGGCCACCTGGTCCTCGTCGAGCTGCTCGTCAAAAGCTATCAGACGATGCCGCCGGGGACGTGGCTTGCGGCTGACCGGCTGAAGCAGATCGCGCTGTTCGGCGGCTATGCCTTTCTCGCGGGGATGCTGCTCGCGCTGCCCGTCGGCTTCCTGCTGCTCTGCCTCAACCTCGTCGTCGGGATGGTCAGCCGCGCCGCGCCTGCGCTCAACCTCTTCTCGGTCGGCCTGCCCGCCAGCCTGGCGGTCGGCGTGATCGCGCTCGCCGTCGCCTTCCCGGCGATGGGCGACTATATGCTCGTCATCATCCGCGAGGCGCTCGCCGCCACGCAAGGGCTGGTGGAGGGCTGATGTCGGAGGAGAAGACAGAAGCCCCAACCCAGCGCCGCAGGCAAAAGGCGGCGGAGGACGGCGATCTCGTCCATTCAAAGGACCTCGCCACTGCATTGGTCGTGATGGCCGGCGTCGGCTGGCTGATCTTCTTCGGTCCGCAATTGCTCGGCGCGTGCAAGGCGGTGATGGCGGCGAGCTTCCGCTTCGATCGCGGCGACGTGGAGGATTTCTCGCCCTGGCGGCCGCTTGCCGAAGCGGGCTGGAAACTGCTGCCCTCGCTCGCCGCGCTCGCGATCATCTCCGTGCTCGCGACGGTCGCGAGTTCGGCCGGTCTCGGCTCGCTGAGCTTCCATGGCAAGAAGCTCGCGCCGCAGGCGAGCCGCATCAATCCCGCCTCGGGTCTCAAGCGCATCTTCGGGATGAACGGCTGGATCGAGCTCGGCAAGTCGCTGCTCAAGGTGATCCTGCTCGGCTCCATCGGCGGCTATATGTTGTGGAAGTCGAGCCGTGCGACGCTGGGCCTGTCCTCATCCGACCTCGGCACCGCGCTGGGCGAGCTGGGCGGCACCTTTACCGGCATCATGATCGCGATGGCGATGGGCCTGGTCGCGATCGCGCTGTTCGACGTGCCGATCCAGATCCTGCAGCTGCTGCGCAAGCTGCGCATGACCAAGCAGGAGATCAAGGACGAGCACAAGGAGACGGAGGGCAATCCGGAGGCGAAGGGCCACATCCGCGCGATGCAGCGCCAGATGGCGACGCGCGGCGTGCGCAAGGCGGTCAGCGAGGCGCATGTCGTCCTGACCAACCCGACGCATTTCGCCGTCGCGCTGCGCTACGATCGCGGCAAGGATCAGGTGCCGGTCGTCGTCGCCAAGGGCCGCGGCGTCACCGCGCTCGCGATCCGCGAGGTCGCCGCGGAGGCTCGCGTGCCGGTGCTCGAATATCCGATGCTCGCCCGCGCCGTCTATTATACCGCCAAGGAGGGACAGGAGGTCCGCGACGACCTGTATACCGCGATCGCGACGGTGCTCGCCTTCGTCTTCAACCTCAACGCCGCGGCGGGCGGCAGCCAGCCGCCGATCGAGGTGCCGGAGAGCGCCCGGTTCGACGAGAACGGCGTCAAAATTCGTTAAAACCACGGCATCATCGGCCGTTTACCAGGGTGAAGGCGGGAGTTCGCGATGACCACCACGACCAGCACCACGAACACCCCGACGCCCACGCCGACGCCGACGCAGACGGCGCAGAGCATCACGCAGAATGCGGCGCAGGCGCTGCTGACCTCGCTCAATTCCGGATCGGGGATCGACACGGCGACGCTGATCCCGTCGCTGGTCCAGGCGCAGTTCGCGGTCAAGACCGCCGCGCTGACCGCGAAGAACGACGCGCTGACGGCCCAGATCTCCGCGGTGTCCGACCTGAAGAGCACGATGACGACGCTGTCGACCGTGATGACGTCGCTCGCCACCGGGGGGACGGTCCAGACCCAGCCGACCAGTTCGAGCACCGGCGTGCTGAACGCCACTGCCCTGCCCGGCGCGACGATCGGGGCGCTGTCCTCCCGGATCACCGTCAACGCGCTTGCCACCGCGCAGGGTGCGCGCACCACGAGCGCGATCGCCGACCGTAGCGCGCCGATCGGGTCCGGCACGTTCACGCTCACGCTGGGCACCGCAACCTATTCCCCCGACGGCACCCAAATGACCGGTTTTTCCGCCGGCAGCGGCACGCCCGTCTCGATTTCGGTCACCAACGCCAGCCTCGACGGCATCGCGGCGGCGATCAACGGCGCCAAGGCCGGCGTCACCGCCAGCGTGGTCGCGGACAGCGACGGCAAGGCCTATCTCTCGCTCAAGGGATCGACCGGCGCGGCGCAGGCCTTCACGCTGTCGGCCTCGTCGGATCCGTCGGGCAATCTTGCCCAGTTCAACGTCGGGACGGGGGCGCCGACGACGCTGACCGGCACCGCCGGCAATGCTTCGCTCACCGTCGATGGCATCACCGTTCAGCGTGCAACCAATTCGATCAGCGATCTGGTCAGCGGCGTGAAGCTCGACCTCGCGGGCACCGGCACGACAACATTGGGCAGCCAGCGGCCGACGTCCGCGCTGAGCGACGCGGTGAACAACTTCGTCAGTTACTACAACGAGATCTATGGTCAGCTGAATACCGACCTCGATCCCGTCAACGGCAAGCTGAAGGGGGATCCCGCCGCATCCGCGATGATGCGAACGCTGCAGCAGCTGACGACCAAATCGATCGTCCCGGGCGCGACGGGCAGCACGCCCGCAACACTCGCGCAGATCGGCGTCGCGACCAACAAGGACGGCACGCTGACCGTCAATTCGACGGTGCTGCAACAGGCGCTCGCCAACGCGCCCGACGCGGTCGAGGCGATGTTCGCGCCGACCGCCAGCAACGCGATCGGACTGCAATCCTCGATCGCGCAGATGTCCTTCGCAGCGGCAAGCACGACCACGGGTCTCGGCGCGTCCACCAACACCTATACGCTGGCGCAGAAGGACGTCGCGGATCAGCAGGACGACCTGTCGCGTCAGTCCGACGCGATGACGCAGCGGCTTACCCAGCAATTCGCCAGCATGAATGCACGCGTGTCCGCCTACAAGGCAACGCAGACGTTCATGGATAACCAGATCAAGGCGTGGAACAAGAGCAACTGATGGCCTACGCGACCGCTCTCGCCGGCAATCCCTATGCCACCTATCGCCAGATCGACGTCGTCGGCCGGACCGCGGAGGCGCAGGGGCCGGGGCTTGTCCAGCTGTTGTACGAAGAACTCGTCGCCGCGCTGCGCGCCGCCGCTTGGGCGGTGGAGAACGGCCGCCTGACGGTGAAGAGCGAGCGCGTGACGCGCGCGACGGCGATCCTGTTCGCGCTCGAAGCCGGTTTGGATTTCGAAAAGGGCGGGGACGTATCCATCACCCTGTCGCGCTTCTACGGCGGCATCCGCAAGGCGATCGTCGACGCGTCGATCGGCACCGACCCGGCGCCGTTCCGCGTGGCGGCGGAGAGCCTGTCCGAAATCGCCGAAGCGTGGCGCATCGCCCGCGCCGCCTGACACGAGGCCCTCGCCCACGTCCCGTCGCCCGTTTTAGGTCGGGCGACGTCTTCACCCCGATCGACGTGACCGCCGGCTCTTCGCCGGCCCCTAGTCTTCGATCCAGCAAGGCTGGATCGGGGCGGTTCCGGCCCTCGCCCCCACCCGGCCGCCCATCCAGAATACGCTGCGTGGGCGGCCGGGTGGGGGTGAGGGCCGGAACCGCAACCACGCACGTGAATCTACTCTATCGCTGGAACCAGTGGCGCTGGACGAAATAGATCGTCACGCCGGCCGCGATCAGCGCGCAGACACCGGTGATCGCGTCGAACGCCCAGGGTTCATGCTGGTAAGGCAGATTGTCGACGTTCATGCCGTACAGGCCGGTGATGAAGGTCAGCGGCAGGAAGATCATCGCGACGATGGAGATGATCAGCGAACGATGATCGATCTGTTCGCTGCGCAGGTCGGTCAGAGCCTCGTGCGTCAGCGCGGCGCGCTCGCGGATCGCCTCCAATTCCTCCGCCATGCGCGCGGCGCGGTCCGCCGCGGCGGCAAGGTGCCGGCGATCGTCCTGGTGCAACCAGTCGCCCGGCAGTGCCGCCAATGTCTCAAGCGCGGTCCTTTGCGGACTGAGGAAGCGTCGATAGCCGATGGCGGCGACGCGCACCTGCGTGACCGTGCGGCGCAGTTCGAAGATGCGCGCCGCGTCAAGGTCCGCCTCGCACGAGTCCAGTCGGTCGCCAAGTTCGGCGACCTCTGGATCGAGGTCGGCGGTGATCGCGGTGGCGAAGGCCGCGATGAGGTCACCCGGATCGGCGATCTTCCCCGCCTCGACCTCCTTGCGGACTGCACCGACCGCAACCAGCGGCTTGCGCGTCACGGAATAGACGTGGCCTTTGACCGCCCAGATGCGGACCGACGCCAGCAGGTCGGTGGTGTCGAGCTCCTCGGTCGATCGGCCGCGGAGATTGAGGAAGGCGCCTTCGTCAACCGCCTCGCACCGCGGCCGCGTTTCCTGCGCGGTCAGGGCATCGACGATATATTCCGGCAGTCGCGCGCGCTCGCGCAGCCAGAGCTGCGCATGGTCCGCGGTCGTCGACAGATGCATCCAGACGAGGTCGGCACCGTCGCACAAAGCACCCTTGAACGAAATCTCCTCCGCCCGCCCGCCCTTGATGCGGTAACCGAAGCCGCTCATACCCGCACAATCCGCACCGTCAGTCCCTCTGCCGCCTCGGCCGGAGCCAAGAGCCGTTCCGCGTCCGCCCGCGCGCGGATAAGGATCGCCACGGGCACGTCGGCATCGTGGATCACCCGATCCGCCTGTGCCAACGCACGGGCATCGCGAAGGGTCAGATCGTCGGGATCGTCGGAGCGCAGGTGGATCGTCACCGCCTGCGTCGATTGCACCGACGCCCCCGCGAGATAGGCGTCGACCGCGGCCGCATCGCCCGGTCCCAGCGGATCGAGCGGCTGTCCCTCCGCCATCCCGCGCGCAAGCAGGCGTCGGCGTTCGCCCATATCGGGTATGCGCCGCCGCAGCGATCCGCGCGCCGCGAACAGCCTCTCCGCCAAAGCACCCATTGCAGCCGGCAGCAGCGCCTCGAGCCGTTGGCGCAAGGCGGCGGCAAGACCCGCGGAGACGCCGCCAGTCCCGATCGCGACGATCACGGGATCGCGATCGACGATGGCGGGCAAGGTGAAATCGCAAAGATCCGGCCGGTCGACCGCATTCACCAATATGCCGCGCGCGCGCAACCGCGCGACCGTCGCATCGGGTTCGGGCAGGGCGACGATCGCCAGCACCGCCGCTTCGCCCGCTTCCCCGACGATCGTCGCACCAGCACGCGCGAGCAGACGGCGCTTCGCCTCGGCCGCCTCCCCCTCCCCGATCAGGATGACGGGGCGACCCGCCAGCCGGACGAACAGCGGCAGGCTGTGCAGGCTCATCCGCCGGCCTTGGGCTGCAGCCAGTCGGGAACCCGCTCCGCCGCCAGGATCGTCTCGGCCGCGATCCGGTCTGCGACCACGGCATAGCGATCGCCGTCGACCAATACTTCGGGCACCAAAGGCCGACTGTTATAGGTCGACGCCATCGTCGCGCCATAGGCGCCGGCGGTGCGCAACACCGCGAGATCGCCGCCCTTCACCGCGTCGATGTCCCGTGCCAGCGCGAAGGTGTCGCCGGTTTCGCACACGGGCCCGGCGATGTTCGCGGTCATCCGCGCGCCGCCCGGCGCCACCGCGGCGAAATCGTGCCACGCATCATAGAGCGCGACGCGGGCAAGGTCGTTCATCGCCGCGTCGACGATGACATAGGGGTGCTCGACGCCGGGTTTCACCCAGATCACCTCGGTCAGCAGCACGCCGGCGTTGCCCGCGATGACGCGGCCCGGCTCGAACATCAGCTCGACGTCCCACCCCGCCGTCGCCCTGGCGACCATTGCGCCATACTCCGCCGGGCTCGGCAGGACCTCGCCGGCCTTGTAAGGCACGCCCAAGCCCCCGCCCAGATCGACGTGCGTGATCGCGTGTCCCGCGCGGCGCAGTTCCGCGACGAGCGTACCGATACGGGCATAGGCCTCTTCCAGCCGCGACAAATCGGACAGCTGGCTGCCGATGTGACAGGCCACCCCACGGAGGTCGAGCCCGTCCAGCGCGGCGAGGCGCGCGAACATCGCCGCCGCCTGATCGATCGGCACGCCGAACTTGTTCTCGCGCCGCCCGGTCGAGATCTTGGCGTGCGTGCCCGCGTCGACGTCGGGATTGACGCGCAGCGTAGCGGGCGCCCGCTTGCCCGCCGCCGCCGCGAGCCGGGCGAGGACCTCGCCCTCCTCCTCCAGCTCCAGGTTGAACTGGCCGATGCCTTCGTCGAGCCCCTTTTGAAGCTCGGCACGCGTCTTGCCGACGCCGGAGAAGACGATGTCCTTCGCCGGGATGCCCGCCGCCAGGGCGCGCGCCATCTCGCCGCCGGACACGACGTCGGCGCCATAGCCTTCGTCCGCCAGCACGCGCAGCACCGCCAGATTCGGGTTCGCCTTGATCGCATAGGCCAGGTGGATGCGCGGCAGGTCCTTCAGTCCGTCGCGGAACGCACGCGCGTGACGGCGGAAGGTCGCCGTCGAATAGACGTAGACGGGCGTCCCCACCTCTGCCGCGATCCGGGGCAGCGGCACGTCCTCGCAATGCAGGATGCCGTCACGATAGGCGAAATGGTCCATGGCTGATCCGGGTCGTTCAGGTCGGGGGCAGGTCGAATTCATCCGAGCGCCGCTCGTCGGACTGACGCAGCAGTTCGTCGCTGCGCTGCGGACGCTGCTGCGTCGTCGGCGTCAGCAATTGTTTGGGCGTGGGCGTCGCGGTCGCACCCTCGGGTGCCACGGGCAGCGGCCGCCCCGGCGGCGGCTCGAGGTCCGACACCGCGCCGCAACCCGCCAGGCCGAGTGCGGCCGCCACGGTCAGGATCGTCCGACGGTTCATCGCATCGTCTCCCGCGCGGCCGCGATCGCGGCGCGTACGTTGGCGGGCGCGGTGCCGCCGAAGCTGGTCCGGCTGGCGACCGAAGCGTCGACCGACAGCACGTCGTACAGTCCTTCGTTCACCCGCGCGTCGATCGCCTGAAATTCGGCGAAGGGCAGCTGATCGAGACGCACGCCCAGTTCCTCGGCGCGTTTGACGGCGCGGCCGGTGACGTGATGCGCCTCGCGGAACGGCAGGCCCGCCTCGCGCACCAGCCAGTCGGCGAGATCGGTCGCGGTCGCGAAGCCGCTTTCCGCCAGCGCGCGCATGCGATCGGTGCGGAAGGTGGCGCTCTCCACCATCCCCGTCATCGCCGCGATCGACAGGCCGAGGAGGTCGTGGCACTCGAAGACGGGCGGCTTGTCGTCCTGCATGTCCTTCGAATAAGCGAGCGGCAGCCCCTTCATCGTCACCATCAGGCTGGTCATGCAGCCCATGATGCGGCCGGCATGACCGCGCACCAGTTCGGCGGCATCGGGATTGCGCTTTTGCGGCATGATCGAGCTGCCGGTCGACCATTGATCACTCAACGCGACGAAACCGAACGGCTGCGACGCCCACAGAACGAATTCCTCCGCCAGGCGCGACAGGTGCAGCGCGCATTGCACGGCCGCGGTCAGGTAATCGATCGCGAAGTCCCGGTCGCTGACCGCGTCCAGACTGTTGCGCGTCGGCCCGTCAAAGCCGAGCGTCGCCGCCGTCGCCGCGCGATCGAGCGGAAAGCCGGTGCCGGCCAGTGCCGCACTGCCGAGCGGGCAGAGGTTCATCCGCGCACGCGCGTCGCGGAAACGCGAAACGTCGCGGGAGGCCATCTCGACATAGGCCATCAGGTGATGGCCCAGGGTCACCGGCTGCGCCGACTGCAGGTGCGTGAAGCCGGGCATGACGCTGGCGGCATGCTCCTCCGCGCGCGTCAGCAACGCCACGCGGAACGCGTCGAGCGCCACCAGGGTCTGATCGATCGCGTCGCGCACCCACAACCGAAAGTCGGTCGCGACCTGGTCGTTGCGGCTGCGCGCGGTGTGCAGGCGTCCCGCGACCGGGCCGATTGCCTCGGCCAGCCGCGCCTCCGTCTGCATGTGGATATCCTCGAGCGCGAGGTTCTCCGGGACGCCGTGCGCCGCATAGTCCGCGGCGACGCGGTCGAGCCCGGCATCGATCGCCGCGGCATCGTGTGCCGACACGATCCCCTGTTGCGCCAGCATCGCGACGTGCGCTTTCGATCCGGCGATGTCCTGGCGCCACATGCGCTTGTCGAACGGGATCGAGGCGTTAATCTCGCGCATCACCGCGGCCGGGCCTTCGGCGAACCGTCCGCCCCACATCGAATTGGAACCGCTCATGTCCCCGTCACCTTTTGCGCGCGTCGCGATGGTTGGTCTCCTGGCGCTCGCCATCGGCGGTTGCGATAGGCAAAGCGCGGGAAACGCACAAGGCGACGCGACCGCGATCAACGCGAGCGCGCCGTCGCCCGACGAGGCGGCGCCTGCGGCCGGTGCGGCCGCCGCCGCAACCGGCATCGATCGCAGCCATAGCGGCGAAGCGGCGCCGACCGCTTCGTTCACCGGTCCCGATGGCAAGCAGACGAGCCTCGCCGCGTTCCGCGGCAGACCGGTCCTGGTGAACCTGTGGGCGACATGGTGTGGCCCCTGCGTCGCCGAGCTGCCCACGCTCGGCAAACTGGCGGGTTCCGGCACGGTCCGCGTCGCGGCGATCAGCCAAGACATGCAGGCGACCGACAAGGTGCCGGCATTCCTTCAAGCGCACGGCGGCGCGGCGCTGACGCCCTATGTGGACAAGGCGATGGCGCTCTCGCTCGGCTATGGCGCCAATCTGCCGATGACCGTGCTGTTCGACTCCACCGGCAAGGAGGTGTGGCGCTGGCGCGGCGGCAACGACTGGACGGGCGCCGCTGCCAAGGCGCTGATCGCCGAGGCGAAATAACCTCAGGCCAGTGTGATCGCGTCGCTTTCGACGAGACGAGCGATCTGCGGCAGGATGTGGCGCACGGCGAATTCGTGAAGCTCGGTTGAACGCGAGGTGCAGGCGTCCTCAACGACCACGACATCATAGGACAGCTCCCACGCGCTGCGGACCGTCGATTCGACACCGAAGTTGGTCGCGATGCCCGCCACCACGACCGTCCGCACACCGCGTCGCCGTAGCTGGAGATCGAGATCGGTGCCGGTGAACGCACCCCAATGGTGCTTGAGGACGACGATGTCGCCATCCTGCCGGACTCCGTCGACGAAGTCGGCGAAACCTGCCGGCGTACCGTCCTTGGGCAGGCGGGGCGCATCGACCTCGAGGCTGGGCGCTTCCGCCGCGGTGAAGCCGACATGGACGAGCACGACCGGCGCACCCGCCTTCCGGAACCGCTCCGCGAGTGCGGCCGCGGTCGCCACGACCGCCTCGCCGGACCTTGGCCCTTTGTCGCCGGGTACGATACCTTTTTGAAGGTCGATGAGGACAAGCGCGGTGGAGCGGGGATCATAGCTGGGCATGCCGGCGAGAACCGCCGGACGGGCAAGGGGTTGCGTCCTCCCGGCGAATCGCCTAGGCGCGCCGCTTCCAAGCGCCCGTAGCTCAGCTGGATAGAGCATCAGACTACGAATCTGAGGGTCGGACGTTCGAATCGTTCCGGGCGCGCCATTCACTTTTTCCGAGTGCGGGAACCGCGCAGTGGCGGACAGGAGCTGGGGCGTCGATTCGACCCCGGGGTTTCACATCCGAAGCAGCGAAGACGGCGCCACTAGCCGGGCGCGGCACCGCGCCGAGCGCGCGCGCGAACGCGAGGCCGCGCTCGCCGAACGTCTGGCGAACCGATCCGCCGAACGCGCGGCCGCTGCCGAAGCACGGGAGGCGGACCGCGTCGAACGGCGGGACGCTGCGGATCGGCGCGCAATGATCGATCCCCATGCGGCGCCCGCGCGCCCGCGCGGCTCGGGACGCAAGGACGTCGTGCGCGAGCAGCGTGATACGCGCGGCTACACGACGATCGTGGACGACGAGCGCATCCGCGTCCTGTTCAAGCGGGGAGCGTCGGTCGCCGGACTTGCGGCCGCATTCGGCATCGACGCCGAAGCCGTCGCAGCCATTCTTGCGAATGATGCCTGATGTGTGATCCAGCACGGTTGGACGGGTGAGGGCCGGCTCGGCTTCAACGTAAATGCATCAGACCCCAGCAGCTTGTTCGCCCGCGCGGAAGATGTCAGTCCGGCAGCATGCGTTCGACCAGCGCGACTCCCTCGGCGCTGAGGGTCATCCACCAGCGACGTCGGTCGGTCGTATCGGCCGTACGGACGACGAGCCCACGCTGGTCTAGCATGTTGAGCCAGCGGAGCGCCGTCGCTTGCGGCACGGCGGCGGCGATGCAGGCGTCCGATACGCTGACGCGCCGTCCCGCCCCTTGCGCGACATAGAGGTCGAGCAACATGTCCCAGGCCGGATCCGCGAAGAGATCGCGATGCGCCCCGGCACCCGTCCGTGCGGCCATTCGCACCCGCCGCACCATCTGCGCGACGGCCAGCGCGTCGGATCGCGGCAGCCCGGACGCGCCGGTTCCGCCGCTCGCACGCTCCTCCGGCTGCCGCGGCACGGCCGCCTGCGGGCAGGACTCGTCGACCGCCCAATGCCGCGGCTGCTCCATATCCATCGTCACCAACTCCAGTCCCGCTGACGGCCGAAAATCGCGGCCCGGCGCGCATGCCGCACGACGCCGGCAAGCAGGATCAACACGGCCAGCCAACCCGGCGCGGCGAGCGCAATGGCATAGGCCTGGCGTACGATCCCCGGGTCGATCAGCTTGATAAGATGGGTCAGCACCGCGACACCCTGCGCCGCGAAGGCGGCAATCGGCCAGAACCGGTCCGCTCGCAGCAGGACGACCGTCACCCCCGCCAATACCGCAATGTCGATCGCGGCGACGTAAGGCTCTATCCGCGCGAAGCGCGCGGGCATCCCCGAATAGCCCGCCATCGTGGCGACATAGGCAAGCACGAACATGCCCGCGACAATCTTTTCCGGTTGTCCTCCACGCCACCCCGCCAGCGCGACCGTCGCCAGCAGCAGCAGCGTAAAGGCGATGACGTTCGGGCCCGGCATTGTCAGGCGGCGCGGATCGCGACGACGTTGCCCTGGTTGGCACCCGAGCCCGATGGCCGCTGCTCGGGCGGCGGGCAATCCGACGCGTCACCGAACATCGTGGGGTCGAGACCCATGGTCGCAGGCAATTCGGCAGCGAGCTTGTGCGCCATGACGAACTCCTCGCGTGCCTCGATCTGGGCGGCGAGCGACTTGGCGATCTTGCGAATCATCGGCACGCCCGTGCCCATTGCGACGCCTGTCGCGGCGCGCTGTTCGAGCACGGTGGCGAGCAGTCGCGCCGTGCGTGCGGCGGCAAGGTCGGCGGCCTGTTCGGCCGGAATGAAAGCGTCACGCACGGTGTGCGCGGCGACGGCGACGTCCTGGCTCATGGTCTGCCTTTCGCGACGGGCCGACCGGTTCAGCGTCGGCCCGAGTGGTTGATCCCTGATGGCGCAAGGCTGGATCGCCACGCGCTCAATTGTTCGATGGCGGCCCCGAGCCCGGCGATCGCCAGACACAGGAGGATGAGCGAAAGGAGCGCCACGCCCATCCGCTGGAGCGGGTCGAGACGATTGCGCCTCGGCAGCTCCGGCACCGCCACGGCAGGAAGTGGCAAGTCACCGACCGGTTCGAACAGTCGCGAAAACTCCGTAGGCGATTTCTCCGGAACCAGATCCGACGGGAGAGCGGGGGTTGGCGCCGCCCGTCCAGACGGTGCGTCGAGGGGCATCGCCGCGACCATACGTGCGGCTTCGCGGCGGCTGGGCGCGCCCAGGATGGTCATCGCGCGCTCGATGTGCGTGTTGACCGTACTCGGGGAGATGCCGAGTTCCTCGGCGATCTGCTCCGTCTTCTTCAGTTCGGCGACGCGACGCAGGCAGTCGATCTGCCGCTGCGAGAGCTTGGCGAGCGCCTTGTCGCGATCTGAGGAAGACGATGATTCGATCATGAGCCTGCGCGCCTTATGCGATTCGAAACCGGAGGTCTGCAACGTCGGCCGGCGCTCGCGAAAAATGATCCCGGTCCGTAGGGGCCGAGGCGAAGGCAAAGGCGAAGATCGGCTTCGCGCAGACGGGCCAACATGGCGATGCGCCCATGAATGCGGATGCGCGCCTGTCCGCATCCTGGCGACGGGTCCTATCGACGCGTCTCTCGCGGCAGGCAGCCGAATCGAGCGCGGTATCGGGCGGAGAAGTCGCTCATGTGGATAAAGCCCCAGCGACGGGCGCTGGCGCTGATCGTGTCGCCGTCGTCGACGAGCAGATCGGCATGGACCCGGTCCAGGCGCCGGGCGATCAGATACTGGATCGGGCTGCATCCGATCCGACGCTTGAACGCCGACTGCAGGCCCCTCACGCTCAGCCCGGCGGCCTGTGCGATATCGCGAAGAGTGACGGCACGTTGCAGGTTGCCTTCGATGAAGTCGATTGCTCGCCGCACCGCGCGGCCAGTCGGATCCGGCGTACGCTCCGTGTTCGGTCGCCCCAATAGCGGCCAATTGCCGACGAGCTGGTAGAGAAGCACCTCCTGGAGCAGCGGCGTGATCATGTCGAAATCGTCGTTCGCCGCGACCAGACGCTTCTGTAACGACTCGATTGTCGCCCGTACCGACAGAAGGCCCGGGGTCTGGACGTCGACGACGCTCTCGAACACGGGAACGGTGGCGCTATCCGGTCCGAACATCGCACGACAGGCCGCCATCACCGCATCGCGTCCGACAGTCGCGCTGATCGCGCAGAATCCGGGTGTCGCCTGACCTATGCGCATGGCATCGAACGATGTGAGAATCGCCTGGCTGGGCCCGGCGATCCGATCCCGCCCCTTTCGATCGAACTGTACCATCGCCCCCCGATCAACGAACCGGATCGTGACCAGTTCGGCTTCCATCTTCGGCTTCGTCATGAAGCCCGACCGGCTCTCGGTGCGCCAGACGCTCAGCGTCTTGCTTTGGCTTCCCTCGAACGACAGATGAACGGACTTGCCGGGCGATGCGAAGCTGACCGCGAGCCCGCCGCCGGCATTGATGGAATCCAGTTGCCCGTTGTCCGTCACGGCATGATGGAACGCCGGCTGGGGCCGCCAGTCGCTTTCCCTCATGCTATCCCGCCGAGCGGCCTCAGCGCTTCGCTTTGTTTGCCAGACATACGCCCTCCCTGACTCTGTTCATACTTGACATGTGTCATTAGCGCAACACTGACGTGGCGCGCGGATGCAATTTCCGCGCACGCGCCATGCGCCTCCAAGGTTTCCGTCCGCTTCAAATCGCTGGAATGATGCAAAGATCACGCAGATGATGCTGGCGGGACAATGCGCGAATATCGCCCTCTCGTACGGAAATCCGCACTTCGCGGGTGAGGCCTATAGCCAAAGTTCACATGTTGACTAAATATTTGGATTTGTGACGCGTCGTGCAGAGAAGCGATGCGACTTCGAAAACTTCGAGGGGAGAGCCATGATCACGCGCGCCAATGACGCCATTCGTCATCTCCACCATGCTGCGTCTGTCCTGGACGACGTCGACGTAGGTGCCGCGATTTGCCACATCCAGCTGGCGATCGACTTGATCCAAAGCGAAATCGATGCCGTCGAGACCTATCGCGCAGCACCGGCATGCAGAAATATGCGCGGCGATCACCGGCTCGACGTCACTCCTGCGACCGGGAGAGCCGCTGGCGAACACGTGCCGCAGCATGAGACCCGAGCGAGCCTGATGCGCAATTGATTCAGGGGGCGGCGACTGGCTGAATGTCGCCGTCACGGGCGCGGCGCAGGGGTCGCAATGGCCGAGCTCGCGCGGAGCGACAGCCGGACGTGGCGAAGCCCGCCTTGCACTATTCTGAGATAACGATGTCCTGGATGCCCCGTGAGGATTCGAACCTCAATTGACGGAGTCAGAGTCCGTAGTCTTACCTTTAGACGACGGGGCAACAGGCAGCGGCCTCTAGTCGGGCCGGTGTCGGCTGTCAACGGGGCCTGTCCGCTCGGCTTGTCGCAAGCGCGCGCGCACGCTACCTAGGGGGCAAGCACCGAACGGGCCACACGTTGCCCGCGACGGCAGAACAGAAATGAAAGAGTCACCACGGCCATGGGGGATCGTTCCGCCCGAGAGCCGTACCGGCAGGCCAGGCCTGCCCGTCCGGCGCCGATCCGGCCGCAACGCGGCCGCTGGTCCGACGCGCAGGCCTTCGCTGCGCTGGATCTCGGCACCAATAATTGCCGCCTGCTGATCGCGCGCCCGCAGGGGGACGGTTTCGCGGTCATCGACGCCTTCTCACGCATCGTGCGGCTGGGCGAGGGTCTTGCCGCGACCGGACGCCTCTCCGATGCCGCGATCGAACGCACGATCGCGGCGCTGCGTGTCTGTTCGGACAAGCTCAAGCGCCGCAACGTGACGCTTGCTCGCTCGGTCGCGACGGAGGCATGTCGCCGCGCTGCCAATGGTCCGGAATTCATCGCCCGCGCCTATCGCGAGACGGGTATCCACCTCGACATCATCTCCGCCGAGGAAGAGGCGCGCCTCGCAGTGCTCGGCTGCCATGCGCTCATCGAGCCGGGCGATGATCCCGCGCTCGTCTTCGACATCGGCGGCGGATCGACCGAGCTCGTGCTGATCGATACGCCGCGCGGCGCGATGCCGCGGGTACTCGACTGGCATTCCGCGCCCTGGGGCGTCGTCTCGCTGACGGAAAGCGCCGGAGGCACCGCGACGGCGGAGGCGGACCGATTGGCCGCCTACGCGCGCATGCGCGCCACGGTTGCGGAAAGTTTCGCCGCTTTCGCATCGCGCCTGCCGAAAACCGTCCGACGGCCGCGGCTGCTCGGTACCAGCGGGACGGTGACGACGTTGGGCAGCGTGCATCTGGGGCTCAGCCATTACGACCGTGCGCAGGTCGATGGTCTGATCGTCCCTGCCGAGGCGATGCGGCGCATCAGCGCCGACCTGTCGCGGATGGCGATCAACGAGCGCGCGCAGCTCGCCTGCATCGGTAGCGAACGTGCCGATCTCGTCGTCGCGGGCTGCGCGATACTGGAGACCATTCTCGACCTCTGGCCTGCAGAACGGCTGGGTATCGCGGACCGCGGTATCCGCGAGGGGATTTTACGCCGTCTGATGGGGAGCCCACGGCCGTGACCGACACGATGATGACAAGCGTGCGCCGATGAGCCGCGATGGCGGCGGCCTACGCACCCGCGTCAAGACGGCGCGCGGCCGCACGGCGCAGTCGACGCGCTGGCTCGAACGCCAGCTCAACGACCCCTATGTGCGGCGCGCCAAGGCGGAGGGCTATCGCAGCCGCGCCGCGTACAAGCTGATCGAGCTGGACGAACGGTTCGGCATCATCCGCAACGCCAAACGCGTCGTCGACCTTGGCATCGCGCCGGGCGGCTGGAGCCAGGTAATCAAGCGCCGGCTGCCCAAGGCGGAGGTGGTCGGGATCGACCTGCTGCCCGTCGATCCGATCGACGGCGTCACGATTTTCCAGATGGATTTTCTGGACGATGCCGCACCGGGATTGTTGATGGACGCCCTTGGGGGAGCCCCCGATCTGGTCCTATCCGACATGGCGGCCAATACCGTCGGCCATCCGCAGACCGACGCGCTGCGCACCATGGCGTTGGTCGAAACCGCCCTGGCTTTCGCCCAGGACGTGCTGGCGCCCGGCGGCACGTTCGTCGCCAAGGTCTTCGCGGGGGGCGCGGATTCAACGCTGGTCGCGGAGATGAAGCGCGCATTCGCCACGGTGAAGCATGCCAAACCGCCCTCAAGTCGCAAGGGTTCGGTCGAATGGTTCGTCGTCGCGCAGGGTTTCAAGGGCCGTAAGGCGGAATAGCAGCGCCCGCCTATCGCGGAGAACCGCGATGGGGACCCAGGACGCCCTAAGCAACGGTGGCACGCTCAAAACGCAAACGACGCGGCCAGGCCGCGTCGTCAGAAGGGCAGTGCTGGCCCCCGCGTCTAAAAGGACGGCCGTTTTCGCCGGGCGGGGATCGGTGCGGGGTCGGACCGAACCTTGCCGGCCCGCCGCCCCGGATCAGCCTTCGTAATCCGCGCCCAGATTCTGGTTACGCGGCGGCGCGGCTGCAGTGAGCCGCAGCGCCTCGGCAGACGCGCTGAGCGAGCCGACCGCATCGACCTCATCATCGTCGTCGATCTGCACGCGCTGCAGGCTGCCGACGACCGATTCCTCAAGGTGATCGGGACGCACGGTCTCCTCGGCTATCTCGCGCAGCGCGACGACGGGATTCTTGTCGCGATCGCGGTCGAGCGTCAGCTCGGCGCCGCCGGAAATCTGGCGGGCGCGCTGCGCTGCGAACAGCACGAGGTCGAAGCGGTTGGGAACCTTGTCGACGCAATCCTCGACAGTGACGCGCGCCATGGACGCTTTCCTTCGCAAATACCGATGATGGAAAGCCGGGCCTCTAGCAACCCACGCCCGCAAAGTCAAAGAAAGGGCACGACACCCTGCTTCCCGCCGCCTCGACTCAGCGATCCGGACGATTTTGCCGCTGCCCGAGGATGGACGGGCTTCGGCACATGCGCCGCGCCGATCCCTTGGTCGCCACCAAACAGGATGCGCTGCGTGCAACATCAAGGCGATCCTCTTCGTTGCCCCTTCCCGCGTCCCGAGAGAGGAGCCATCGTCGCATCATGGCAGACCAGCCCGATGCACCCGCCGCACAACCGGTTTTCCGCGTTGCGGGCAACCGACTGACGTTGCTCGATACGGGGCCGCGGCGGCTCGACGCGTTGCTGACGCTGATCGACGAGGCGGCGATCTCGCTGCGCATCCTCTATTACATCTACGCCGACGACGACACAGGACGACGCGTCAACGCCGCCTTGATCGCCGCCGCCCAGCGCGGCGTGAAAGTAGCGCTGATCGTCGACGGCTTCGGCAGCGAGGATCGTCCGTCCTTCTTCGCGCCACTGACGGCAGCCGGTGTGACGTTATGCCGCTTCTCGCCTCGGTTCGGCCGCCGCTATCTGCTCCGCAATCACCAGAAGCTGGCACTCGCCGACGCGGAGACGGCGCCGGAATCGCGGATCATCGTCGGCGGATTCAATGTCGAGGACGATTATTTCGGCACGCCCGCCGACGCAGCATGGCGCGACCTCGGCCTGCTCGTCGCCGGCCCGGCTGCCGCACGGCTGGCAGGCTATTTCGACGCGCTGCTCGACTGGGCCGCCCGTCCCGAGGGCAAATTGCGTCACCTCAATCGCGCGCTGGCGCACTGGAGCGAATCGGAAGGCGCGATGCGCTGGCTGATCGGTGGTCCGACGCGACGACTGTCGCCCTGGGCACGCGCCGTACGCCACGACATGCGCCACGGCCGACGGATCGACGTGATCGCCGCCTATTTCACGCCCTCGCCGACGATGTTGCGGCGACTCGACAAGGCCGGCCGGCGGCGCGCGCGCGTTCGCGTCGTCACGGCCGCCAAATCCGACAATGCGGCGACGATCGCCGCAGCGCGTTTCACCTACGCCGGGTTGCTGCGAAAAAACGTCGAGATCTACGAATATCAGCCGACCAAGCTGCACACCAAACTCTACGTCATCGACGACGCGGTCTATATCGGGTCGGCCAACTTCGACATGCGCAGCCTGTTCATCAACCTGGAACTGATGCTGCGCATTGAGGACGCCGCATTTGCCGATAAGGTTCGCGCCTATGTCGAGGGCGAGATCGCACGCTCGGTGCATGTCACGCCCGACTGGTACGAGGCGCACACCGGCTGGTTGCAGCGCCTTCGTCAGTTCGCTGCCTATCTGTTGATCGCGGTCGTCGATCCTGGGGTATCGCGCGGGTTGAATTTCGGGGTCGAGGACGTCTGACCGTCTAACGAGGCGAGGCCGTTGCGCGCCGGTTCCGGGATCAAGGATTCCAGAACTTTCCAATATCCTCCGACCGCTTCCTGCCCCGCTTCGATATAGGCGGCCGCCATCCGGTCGCGCTGCTCCCCATAAAGCGTCGCCTCGAGCTGCCGCCCCGCCGCCGTCAGGCAGAGCAGGCGATTGCGCCGATCGTTTTCCCCATGCCGCACCGCGACGAGCTGCCGCTCGATCAGATCGCGCATGACGCGGCTGAGCGACTGTTTGGTGATACCTAATAGCTCTAGCAATTCACCGACGGTGATGTCTGGCTTGCGCCCGATGAAGTAAAGCGCGCGGTGGTGCGCACGACCGAGACCCAATTCGGCCAGCTTCTCGTCCGCGGTCCGCACGAAACGCGACTGCGCGAACATCATCAGCTCCATGCCCCGGCGGATCGCGGCGTCATGCAGGAAAAGGGCGGGGGTAACGCGGCTTCCATCCATCTGCCGACGCTAGCGTAACGTATTATAGGCGTGAAGCCTCCCCGCCCCTGAATCCGTATTTAAATTTCAATTCATGCGTTGCGAAGGATCAATCCTTCCAAGCCCAATACAGCTGCGCGGGGGGAACGTTCCACCATTCCATGTCGTGATCGATGGTCTGGAAGTGCGGCGTCAGGAAGTCCTTCACCTTGGGTGAGAACTGATAGACGAGGAATGCACCGCCAGGCCGGATGACACGCTGCGTCGCGGCGGCGATCGCAGGGCCTACCCCGGCGGGCAGGGTAGAAAAGGGAAGCCCGGACAATACATAGTCCGCCTTTTCGTGGCCGTGATCCTGTACGATTCTTTCGACATCCGCGGCCGAGCCGTGCACCGCGAAGAAACGCGAGTCGGTGATGACGTGGTTCAGATAGTTGATGAAGTCGGGATTGGTGTCGATCGCGATCAGGATCGCATCGGGCGCCATCCGGTCTAGGATGGGACGGCAGAAGGTGCCGACACCCGGACCGTATTCCACGAAGACCTTGCACGTCGCCCAATCGACGGGCTTGAGCATCTTTCGGATGAGCTTGTCGGACGACGGTATGATCGAGCCGACCATCACGGGATGCTTCAGGAAGCCCTGAAAGAACATCGCCACCGGGCTGGGAACGCCAGCCGGACGGGTACGTGAGCGCCGGGTGGCGGTGGTCGAACTGGGCATCGTCTTCCTTGGTCTCGTGGTTGTCCCGAAAAGGACGCACAACGGCAATCCCCGTGCCACGAATGTGAAACAGCTGGCAAGACCATGGGTTGCTCGGTCGGGCGCGTTTGACGGCAAAGATGCGGGGTTGCGAGACGGGCGACGCTGCGCCAAGCCTTATCGGCGCGACGCCCGGCCGGGGCGGGAGCGTCATGGACGGGGCGGGGATCGTGATGGACGGCACACGCCAGGGACAGGTGGCGGTGATCTTCACGTCCCGGCGAAACCGGGACGAGGCTGCGGGCTACGACGAAGCGGCCGCTGCGATGGACGCGCTGGCCGCGCGCCAGCCGGGCTATCGCGGCATCGACAGTGCTAGGGGTGCGGACGGCTTCGGCATCACGGTCAGCTACTGGGAGGACGAAGCGGCGGCGATCGCCTGGCGCGACCATCCCGATCATGCGACGACGCGCGCGGCGGGGCGGGCGCTTTGGTATGACGACTATAGCGTCACCGTCTGCACCGTCGCGCGCGACTATCGCTGGCACCGCGCATGAGCCGCGCCGTCTCTTCGCTCGATCGCCGCTTCGCGTTGCTGTTCGTCGTGATGCTGACGATCGCCGCCGGCAATACCGCCCTGCAATCGGTGTTGCCGGCTCTCGGTCGCGCGCTTGGCGTAGCAGATCAGGCGGTCGCGGCAGCCTTTTCGGTATCCGCGTTGCTGTGGGTGATCGCCGCACCCTTCTGGGCGGCTCGATCCGATACGCACGGGCGTCGCGCGATGATCCTGATCGGTCTTGCCGGCTTCGCGACGTCGCTGCTGCTGTGCGGCAGTTTCCTGGCGGCCGGTATCAACGGCTGGATCGGCGGTACCGCCGCATTCGGGCTCTTCATCCTCGGTCGGCTGATCTACGGAAGCTGCGGATCGGCAGCCCCTCCGGCGGTGCAGGCGCTGGTCGCGGGAGAGACCGGGCGGGAGGAGCGGACGCGCGCGCTCACGTTGCTCGCGTCCGCCTTTGGGCTCGGTACGATCCTCGGGCCGGCGATCGCGCCCTATCTGTTGCTCGGCCATATCGGCACCATCGAGATCGGGCTTGCGGGCCCGGCCTTCGTCTTCGCCGGCTTCGGCATCGTCGTGGCGCTGGCGGTACGCGCAATTCTGCCAGACGACCGCACGGGCGCGCACCCGGGCCACGGTGCCTCGTCGGCCTATCCGTCCATCGGCGGCGCACCCACGGGCGCCAGTATCGCCGCCGCGACGCAGCCGCATGTGGAGGCGGTGCGCTTCGCCGATCCGCGGGTGCGCGCGTGGATGATCGCCGGGCTCGTCGCCGGCCATGCCCAGGCGGTCGCGAGCCAGGTGATCGGCTTTCTCGTCATCGATCGTCTTCACCTCACGCCGGCCGCCGCGTTGGAACCTACGGGTATCGTTCTGATGATGGGCGCGGGGGCCGCGCTGCTCGTGCAATGGGGAGTGATCCCGCTTCTCGGGCTCAGTCCGCGGCGGCTGGTGCTGATCGGCGCGTTGCTCGCGGCAACCGGGTGTGCGCTGACGGGACTTGCGACATCGCTCTACGGCATCGCCACCGCCTACGCGCTGGCGAGCCTCGGATTCGGCTTCACCCGCCCCGGGTTTACCGCCGGCGCGAGCCTGGCGGTCGGTCCGGCCGCCCAGGGCTCGGTCGCCGGCAAGGTAACCAGCGTCAATGGCGCCAGCTTCGTGCTCGGCCCTTCGATCGGCATCGGGCTATACGAGTTCGCCCATCCCGCGCCCTACCTCATCGTCGCGGGCGCGCTGCTCCTTCTCGCGAGCTACGGCTGGCGCGCCTTGCGCTGAAACGGTGAAGGGGCGGCGGCAGAGTCTGGTCCATCCGTGTGGATGCAGCGCCGGCTTTCACCCCCCGTCGAGCCGCCGGCACCGTCGATCCGGCATGAGCGGCGTGGTGGGAGCGAGGGCCGCCACCGCCCCACCAAGCCTTGCTCGACCACACCTTAATCGGCCTTGCGCGTCGGCATCGCAAAGCCGATCGGCTGGATCGCCGCCGCCTCCTGCTTCAGCCGAGCGGCGATCTGTTCATAGTCCTTTTCCATCTCTGGCGTCACGCTGGCGCGCGCCTCGCCCAGCGCATCCTCGAAATCGCTCATATAGACCTCCTGCGCCGTCACCGACCGGCGCAACGCGATCAGGCCCGCACGACGGACGACATCCTCCAGATCCGCTCCGGTAAACCGGTCGGTCCGCGCGGCGATCACGTCCAGATCGACGTCCGCCGCGAGCGGCATCTTGCCCGTCTGAATTGCGAGAATGCGCCGCCGACCCTCCTTGTCGGGCACGCCGACGTAGATCAGCTCGTCGAAACGGCCGGGTCGCAGCAGCGCAGGATCGACGAGGTTGGGGCGGTTCGTCGCGCCGATGACGACGACCGACTGCAACTCCTCAAGCCCGTCCATCTCTGCAAGGATGGTGTTGACAACGCGCTCGGTCACTTGCGGCTCGCCGAGGCCGCCGCCGCGGGCGGGCACGAGGCTATCGAGCTCATCGATGAAGATCACCGTCGGCGCGACCTGGCGCGCGCGCGCGAAGAGCCGGCTGATCTGCTGCTCGCTCTCGCCGTACCATTTGCTCAGCAGGTCGCTAGACTTGGTCGCGATGAAGTTCGCCTCCGCCTCGCGGGCCACCGCCTTGGCGAGCAGCGTCTTGCCCGTGCCTGGCGGCCCATAGAGCAGGAAGCCCTTTGCCGGCCGGATCCCGAGGCGCCGGAAGGCATCCGGGTTCTTCAGCGGCAGCTCGACGCCCTCCTTTAACCGTTCCTGCGCCTTGTCGAGGCCGCCGACATCCTCCCAGCGGACGCGCGGCGCCTCCACCATCACCTCCCGCATCGCGCTCGGCTGGACGCGCTTCAGCGCCTCGAGGAAATCGTCACGCGTCACCGACAGCGTGTCGAGCACCTCCGCGGGGATGGTGCGCTCCTCGAGATTGAGGCGCGGCATGATCCGCCGCACCGCCTCGATCGCGGCCTCGCGCGTCAGCGCGGCGAGATCGGCGCCGACGAAGCCATAGGTGGTGCGCGACAGCTCGGCGAGGTCGACGCCGTCCGCGAGCGGCATGCCGCGCGTGTGGATGCCCAGGATCTCGCGCCGCCCACGTTCGTCGGGCACACCCACCACGATCTCGCGGTCGAAGCGGCCGGGACGGCGCAGTGCTTCGTCAATCGCCTCGGGCCGGTTGGTCGCGGCGATGACGACCAGATTGGCGCGCGCCTCCAGCCCGTCCATCAACGTCAGCAATTGCGCGACGACTCGCTTCTCCGCCTCCCCCTGCACATTGCCGCGCTTCGGTGCGATCGAATCGATCTCGTCGATGAATACGATCGAGGGCGCGCTCTTCGCCGCCTCCTCGAAGATCTCACGCAGTCGACCTTCCGATTCGCCATAGGCGGATCCCATGATCTCCGGACCGTTGATCAGGAAGAACTGCGCGTCGCTCTCGTTGGCGACCGCGCGCGCCAGCCGAGTCTTGCCGGTGCCCGGGGGCCCATAGAGCAACAGGCCCTTGGGCGGCTCGACGCCGAGCCGCTCGAACAATTCGGGATAGCGCAGCGGCAGCTCCACCATCTCGCGCAACTGATCGATCGTCGTCGCCATACCGCCGATGTCGTCATAGGTGACGTCGGCACGCCGCGCCTGCTGCGGCTCCTCATATTCCGGGCGTAATTCGACCTCGGTATTCTCGTCGATATGGACGACGCCCTTGGGGCTCGCCGACACGACCGCAAGCCGGATTTCCTGCAAAGCGTAGGCAGGCGCGTTCATGAACTGCTGCACGCCCGGCGGCATGTTGGTGACGCGTTGCTGCCCCGCGGTGGCGACGATGTCGCCCTGCGCCAGCGGCCGGCCGAAGAAGGTGCGCTTCAGCGCCTGCACCGATCCCTGCAGGCGCAGGTTCTGCTGCGCCGGCGCGAAGACGACGCGCGTCGCCGGCTTCGATTCGACCCGACGCACCTCGACGAAGTCGCCCGCGCCGACGCCGGCGTTCGCCCGCTGCAGGCCATCGATGCGCAGCACGTCGATGCCCTCGTCCTCGGGATAGGGACCGACCGCGCGCGCGGGCGTCGACTGTTTGCCGACGATCTCGATCACGTCGCCCTCGCCGATGCCCAGGGCCGCCATCAGGCTCCGCGGCAGATGCGCAAGGCCCCGGCCCGAATCCTCCGGGCGTGCGTTCGCCACCTGGATCTTGCGCTGAGGTGCATCGCCTTCGGCCATGATCTGTCCTTCTGCCGTCGAAAATGGAGTTCGAAGCGCGCGAGGTAGGAAGCCGGTTCCGGCGATGCGACCCCGGGAGCCCAGGCTGCAGGACAAAAAAAGGGCCGCGTCCAGAAAGGAGCGGCCCGTGAAAGTTTTTAGGAGAGGATGCCTGAAAGGCCCGGTCCGTTTGCGGCGAGCCCGCCCATGTTGCAAGTGCGAAGAACGCAGGTTATGATTGCATAAGTTGCAATCGTCGTCTGCCTGTCGGTGCGTCCGGCTGGGCGGGCAAGAGGGTAGGAAGCATGCGCAGGCTGCCGCCGCTGGGGGCGATCGAGGCGTTCGTGCAGGTGGCGCGGCTCGGGTCGGTGAAGGCCGCGGCCGCCGAACTCGCCCTGTCGGCGCCCGCGCTCAGCCGTCGCGTCCAGTCGCTTGAGCGGTTCGTCGACAGGCCGTTGTTCGAACGACGACATCAGGCGATGACGCTAAACGTCGACGGCGAGCGGCTGCTCGCCCAACTTGCCCCCCTGCTCGACTCGCTGTCCGACGCGGTCGAATCGCTGACCGGCACGGTCGAGGTGCTTCGCGTGCGGCTGGGCGTGTTGCCATTGTTCGCGTCGCAGCGCCTGTTCCCGCACCTCGGCAAATTGCGTCACGAACATCCCGAATTGCATCTCGACATCGACACGGCGGGGCATGGCGTCGTGCGGCTCGGGGAGGGATTGGACGCGGTGATCGCGCTCGCGCGGGAGATCGATCCGTCGCTCTATGCCAAGCGGCTCGACCGAAACTCCGTCTATGTCATCGGTGCGCGCACGCTGCTGGAAGGTCCCGACCCGGTGACGCGACCCGAGCAATTGTCGCGGCTGACCGCCCTCATCCACCGCGAAATGCCCGATACCATCTCCGCGTGGCGCGACGCGATCGGCCTGGGCGACGTCGAACCGCTTGCGACCGATTATTTCGATTCGGGCGTGCTGATGCTCGAAGCCGCGGCGCAGGGCCTTGGCGTCGCCTTCATGCACGCCAGCCATTTCGAGAATGCCAAGGACCCGCGCCTCGTCCGGCTCTTCGATATCGAGGTCGACAGCCCCTACAGCCATTGGTTCGTCTGCCGCCCGCGGGCGTTGCAGCAGCGCCCGGTGCGGCTGTTCCACGACTGGCTCATCCGGACGCTCGGGGAGCACGGATCCGACTGATCGGATGACAGGCTTAACGCAGCGTCAAGAATTCGCCCGCACATGCCCCCCGGTAAACGGGAGCGAAAGTGCAATGATTCGAATTGTCAGGGCGTTGATCGGCAGCCGGCAGGGCGCGACTGCAATCGAATACGGCCTCATCGCGGCGCTGATCGCCATTGCCGCGATCGCGTCGATGAAGGGGCTCGGCGGCAAGCTTCAGACGACCTTCGGCAACGTCACGTCGAACATGAAGGCCAGCTGACGTCGTCGGTGGCGGACCGGCGCGACGACCGGTCCGCCGGCCGCGTCAGGCCGCGCGCGCCTTGACGATCTTGCCGGGATTCGCGGGCGGCTCGCCCTTCGGCAGCGCGTCGACCAGCTCCATGCCGTCGGTCACCTCGCCCCAGACGGTATATTGACCGTCGAGGAAGCGCGCGTCGTCGAAGCAGATGAAGAACTGGCTATTCGCCGAGTTCGGATCCATCGTCCGCGCCATCGAGCAGACGCCGCGCACGTGCGGTTCCTTCGAGAATTCCTGCTTCAGGTTCGGCTTGTCGGAACCCGACATGCCGGTCCCGGTCGGGTCGCCGCCCTGCGCCATGAAGCCGGGGATGACGCGATGGAAGACGACGCCGTCGTAGAAGCCCTCGTTGGCCAGTTCCGCGATGCGCGCGACATGGTTCGGCGCCAGGTCCGGACGCAGGCGGATCGTGACGTCGCCGCCTTCGCCGTCGTTGGTGTCGAGCGTGAGCGTCAGCGTCTGATATTCGGTGTCGGCCATGATCGGCTCCTCTTGTTGCTGGCGCGCAGGTAGTGTCGCTTCGTCCCGCTGGCAAATCGCAAAGGCTGCGGGTAAGGCCAGCCCGCGCGAACCGGAGGGAGGTAGCGATGAGCGAGCACGAACTTCCCGAGGTGATCGACGAGGACGGCGAGACCGAGCTCGACGAGGACGACCGGCTGCGCCCCGAATTCGTCGACGCGGTGCTCGAGGCGGTCCGCGACCATAATGACGAGGAAGCGCGCGACCTCGTCGAGCCGCTCCATCCTGCCGACCTTGCCGACCTGTTCGAGATCGTGCCCGAGGACGATCGCGGTCCCCTCGCCCGCGCCGTCGCCGACCAGTTGAACGGCGACGTCTTCGCGGAAATGAACGACTATGTCCGCGAGACGCTGATCGATGCGCTGGAGCCGCATCAGGTCGCGGACATCGCCGCTGCGCTGGATACCGACGACGCGGTCGCGATCATCGAGGACATGGACGAAGACGAGCAGCGCGCGGTACTGCGCGCGCTCGACCCCGACGATCGCGCCGCGATCGAGGAGGCGCTATCCTACCCCGAGGAATCCGCCGGCCGCCTGATGCAGCGCGAGCTGATCGCGGTGCCCGAGCATTGGACCGTCGGCGACGTCATCGACTTTCTGCGCAGCCACGAGGAACTCACGACCGATTTCTGGGAGATTTTCGTAGTCGATGCGGGCCACCACCCGGTCGGGACCTGCCAGCTGTCGTGGATCCTGCGCACCCCCCGCGGCATCGCCATGTCGGACGTGATGAAGCGCGAGCAGACGCTGATCCCGGTCGACATGGACCAGGAGGAGGTCGCGCTGCGCTTCCAGAAATACGCGCTGATCTCCGCTGCGGTGGTGGACGACGACGAGCGGCTGGTCGGTATGATCACGGTCGACGACATCGTCCACATCATCCAGCAGGAGGCGGGCGAGGACGCGCTGCGCCTGTCCGGCGCGGGCGAGGGCGACATCAACGAGCCGATCCGGCTGACCGTGCGCAGCCGCGTCGCCTGGCTGGTCGTCAACCTCGGTGCGACGATCCTCTCCGCCTCCGTTGTGGGCCTCTTCCAGGGCGAGATCGGCCGCTTCGCGCTGCTTGCTGCGCTCATGCCCATCGTCTCCGCGCTCGGCGGCAATGCCGGCACGCAGACGCTCGCCGTCGTCGTGCGGGCGCTGGCGACCAACCAGCTGACCAGTTCGAACACCGTCCGCATGCTGCTGCGCGAGTTCCGCATCGCCTTGTGCAACGGCGTCGCGCTGGGCCTGGTCGGCGCGCTCGGTAGCTACGTGATCCTCGGCAACGCGCAATTGTCCATCGTCTTCGCGCTCGCGATGATGATCAACAGTCTCGTCGCCGGGCTCGTCGGCGTGATCGTGCCCGTCGCCCTCGACAAGGCGAACGTCGATCCCGCCGTGTCCTCGGCGGTGTTCGTGACGACGGCGACCGACGTGATGGGTTTTTTCTCCTTCCTCGGCCTTGCGACACTGTGGGGGCTCGGCGGCTGACCGCCCTATCGCTGCCGGTCTTCTCGACGCACGGGTCGCTGCCCGACTTGCCACTCCTAAGCCCCTGACCCACATGGGCAGCCCATGGCCCTGCACCTCACCAAAGTGGCGTTCGGCGCAACCAGCGTCGACCAGCTCGCCGATCGCCTCGCCCTGCGCGCCAAGGATGGTCCGGTCTTCCTGACGACGCGCTACCTGCCGAAGCGGCACGAAGAGGTAGCGGGGCAAGGATCGCTGTTCTGGATCGTCAAGCACCAGCTCGTCGCGCGCTCGCCGATCCTGGCCTTCGGCGAGGCGGAAGGCGGGCGCGTCGCGATCCACATCGACCCGGCGCTGGTCATCGTCCAGTCGCGGCCCAAGCGCGCGCACCAGGGGTGGCGATACCTCGAGGCGCGCGATGCGCCCGACGACCTGGGCGGCGACGCGACGGGTCTGTCCGGCCTGCCCCCGGCGCTCGTCGGCAAGCTCGCCGAGCTCGCGCTGATCTGAGCCCGCTCAGCCGGTCAGTTCCTTGAACAGCTGGCGGGCGGTGTCGGCGATCACCTGTCCCGCGCCCCGGTCACCCTTCGCCATCGACGTCATGAAGGCCTTCGCCTGCGCCAGCGTCACGTGCGGCGGCAGCGGCGCGACATTGGGGTCGGTCTTCACTTCCAGCACCACCGGACGATTGGACGCCAGGGCCGCATCCCAGGCCGCGGCAAGGTCGTCCGGATCGTCGACGAATATGCCCCTGAGTCCGATCATCTCGGCGAATCTGGCATAAGGCACGTCGGGCAGGTCCTGCGTCGTCTCGAAACGCGGGTTGCCCTCCATCACGCGCTGTTCCCACGTCACCTCGTTCAGGTCTTGGTTGTTGAACACGCAGACGACGAAGCGCGGATCGGACCAGCGCTGCCAGTATTTCTGGACGGTGATCATCTCGGCGAGATTGTTCATCTGCATCGCGCCGTCGCCGACCAGCGCGACGACCGGCCGTTCCGGATAGGCGAACTTCGCCGCAATGGCATAGGGAACGGCCGCGCCCATCGACGCGAGTCCGCCCGACAAGGACGACCGCTGGCCGCGCTTCACCTTGAAATCACGCGCATACCAATTGGCGCAGCTGCCCGAGTCCGACGTCACGATCGCGTTCGCGGGCAGGCGTGGCGACATCTCCCACACCACCCGCTGCGGGTTAACCGGATTCGCCGCGGCATGCGCGCGCTCCTCCAATGTCTGCCACCATGTCGCGACATTCGCCTCGATCCCGGTCAGCCAGCTGCGATCACCCTTCGCCTCGACCAGCGGGATCAGCGCTTCGAGCGTTTCCTTCGCGCCGCCGTGCAGCGGCACGTCCGCCGGATAGCGCAGCGACAGCATGCCGGCATCGATATCGATCTGCACGCAGCGTACCTGTCCGTCGGGTGGCAGGAATTCGGCCCAGGGAAAGCCGGTGCCGATCATCAACAGCGTGTCGCAATCCTGCATCATGTCCCAGGACGGCTTGGTACCGAGAAGGCCGATCGCCCCCGTGACGAAGGGCAATTCGTCGCTGAGCACGTCCTTGCCGAGCAGCGCCTTGGCGACGCCCGCGCCGAGCAGGCCGGCGATGCGTTCCACCTCGTCCGCGGCCTCTCGCGCGCCCGCGCCGATCAGGACGGCGACGCGCTTGCCGGCGTTGAGGATGTCGGCAGCACGGCGCAGCTCGGACGGTTGCGGCACGATGCGCGGCCGGACGTAGCCGGGTCCGGACCGGGTGAAGCCGTGCGCGACCTTGGGATCGCTGTACGGCTCGTCCTGCACGTCCTTGGGCAGCACGACGACGCCGACGCCGTTGCGCGCCAGGGCGCTGCGGATCGACCGGTCGGTGACATGGCGCACCTGCGCGGGTGCCGTCACCTCCTGCACATAATCGGCGACGTCCGCGAAAATGCGGTCGAGGTTGAGCTCCTGCTGGTAGCTGGCGCCGCGGACCGTCGTCTCCGCCTGCCCGGCGATCGCGAAGACCGGGACATGATCCAGCTTGGCGTCGTACAGGCCGGTCAGCAGGTGCGTCGCGCCCGGCCCCCCGGTCGACAGGCAGACGCCGATCTCGCCGGTGAACTTGGCATGCGCGCTCGCCATGAATGCGGCCATCTCCTCGTGTCGCACCTGGACGAACTCGATGCCTTCGCCCTTGCGCTCGGCGCGCTGCAACGCGCCGAGCACACCGTTGATGCCATCGCCGGAATAGCCGTAGATACGCGTTACGCCCCAGGCCTTCAGGCGCTCGACGAAAAAGTCGCTGGTCATCTCGGCCACGGGGCATCTCCTTGCGAAAACGGTGGTAATCGCCGGAGAACGGGTGCCTGACGCCATGGTTGCGCCGCGCGGCGGCGATTGGTCACTTCCTGCGGTTCGCCGCGCCGCAGCGGCGGCTCGTCGCACCGTGCGTCGTCGCCGGTTTCGCGGGATAATCTGGCGGATATGGATCGGGCTACCGCTCTCGCGATGGGGCCATTCAATATCCGTATGTATGCGTTCGGCCGGTCGGCTCCTCTCCTTCTCCTTTCGCTCGCCGCGGCCTGCGGTTCGACATCGCATCCGGCGGGCAGCACCCGGGCTCCGGTGACGACGCCGCCGGCGGAAATATCGATCCCGATTCCCGCCGCCGCCCCCCCTGCCCGCCGCGTTGCGCCGGCACAGCTGAGCCAGGCGATCCAGCGGCTTGCCGACGGTTTCGACGGCAAGTTCGGGATTGCCATTCGCGGCGTGGACGAGGGCTGGACCGTCGCCTCGCCCGGGGCGCGCACGCGCATGCCCCAGCAATCGGTGAGCAAATTGTGGGTGGCGATGACGCTGCTCGACCTGCGCGACCAGGGCAAGGCACGTCTGGACGACCCGATCGTCGTCCGGCCCGAGGACCTGACGCTCTTCCATCAGCCGATCGCGATGTTGGTGAAGGGCGATGGCTATCACACCACGGTCGGCGAATTGCTCAAACGCGCGCTGACGATGAGCGACAACACCGCCAACGACCGGCTGCTTACCTATGTCGGCGGCCCCGCCGCCGTCCGCGCGATGATCGAGCGCAAGCAGCTCGGCGACATCCGTTTCGGTCCGGGCGAGCGTCTGCTTCAGTCGAAGACGGCGGGCCTGACCTGGAACCAGGCGACGATGTCGAAGGGCAATGGCTTCGAACTCGCGCGCTCGCGCCTCGCGCCCGAAGTTCGTGCCGCCGCGCTCGACGCCTATGTCAACGATCCGCCCGACGGCGCGGCGCCGCTCGCGATCGCGGACGCGCTCGCGCGCCTTGCGCGGGGGGAGCTGTTCACCGAGACCTCGACCCGCATCCTGCTCGATACGATGGGGGCTTCGATCACCGGCCGCGCCCGGCTGCGCTCGGCGCTGCCGGCGGGTTGGAAGATCGCACACAAGACCGGGACGGGGCAGGATCTCGGCAGCCGCAATGCCGGCTTCAACGATGTCGGCCTGCTCACCGCACCCGACGGGCGCCGCTATGCGATCGCGGTCATGATCGGCGACAGCCGCCGACCGATCCGCGAACGGCAGCAGCTGATCGCGGGCGTCGCCGCTGCCGTGGCGGACTATGCGGAGGGATCGCGCCGCTGACGGTCGCTGTCGCTGAAGAAGCCCGCGTGACAAGGCGGCGCGGGGCGCTGGGCGCGGATGGGCACGCCAGTCGACGCGGTCCTCTCCCGTGTGCAGTCCGGCGAGGCTGGATCGGCGCGGCACCGCGTCCCCGCAAGGGGATCGGAATCCGGTCCCCTAGCCACCACGCGGCGCCCCGCACATCCGGGGTCGCCGACAGCGACACGAAGGCCACAGTCCCGCGACTTCGGTACGGCCGGCGTCGAGATGGATTGGCCCCCTTCCCGCGATCCGCTAAGCGGCAGGGGCGATGCCCCATCTCTATCTCGTCGACGGCTCGGGCTACATCTTCCGTGCCTATCACCGGCTGCCGCCGCTCACCAACAAGCATGGCGAGCCGGTAGGCGCCGTCTATGGCTATACGACGATGCTGTGGAAGCTCGCCGACGATCTGCACAAGGCGGACGGCCCCACGCACATGGCGGTCATCCTCGACAAGTCGAGCCAGACGTTCCGCAACGAACTCTACGACCAGTACAAGGCGCATCGTCCGCCGCCACCGGAGGATCTGGTTCCCCAGTTCCCGATGATCCGCGACGCGACGCGCGCCTTCTCGCTTCCCTGTATCGAGGAACAGGGCTGGGAGGCGGACGACCTGATCGCGAGCTATACCAAGGCGGCGCTGGCGCAGGGCTGGCAGGTGACGATCGTCAGTTCCGACAAGGACCTGATGCAATTGATGACCGATCCGTCGGTCGACATGCTCGACACGATGAACAATCGTCGTCTCGGGCCGGAGGCAGTGGTCGAGAAATTCGGTGTCGGGCCGGAGAAGCTCGGCGACGTGCTGGCGTTGATGGGCGACAGCGTCGACAACGTGCCCGGCGTGCCCGGCGTCGGCCCCAAGACGGCGGCAAAGCTCATCCTGGAGCATGGCGACGTCGAGGGCGTGCTCGCCGCGGCGGACGGCATGAAGAAGGGCAAGCTGCGCGAGAATCTGATCGACCATGCCGAGGCGGCGCGGCTGAGCCGCAAGCTGGTCGAACTGGCGTGCGACGTGCCGCTGCCGCAGCCGCTGGAGGAATTGTCGCTGGCGGACGGCATTCCGGACGCACCGTTGCGGGCGTTCCTGGAGCATCACGGTTTCCGCTCCCTCCTGACGCGACTGGGAGAGGTCGCGGATGCGCCGGTGCCCGAATCGGCCACCGACGTCGCGTTCGACGACGAGGAGCCCGCCTGCAACCACGACGGCTATGAGACGGTCGTCGACGTCGCGGCGCTCGACCGGTGGATACGGGTCGCGCGCCATCAGGGCTGGGTCGCGATCGATACCGAGACGACCGCCAAGGACCCGATGCTTGCCGAGCTGGTCGGGGTGTCGATGGCACTCGCGCCCAATCTCGCCTGCTATGTGCCCCTTGCCCATGGGGGGACCGACATGTTCGCCGAACGGCCGCCGCAGCTGGACATGGCGGAAGCGCTGGCGAAGCTGAAGCCGCTCCTCGAGGACCCGAGCGTTCTCAAGATCGGGCACAACCTCAAATACGACATGATCGTGCTCGGCCGGCGCGGCATCGAGGTCGCGCCCTATGACGACACGATCGTGATGAGCTTCGACCTGGACGCGGGTCTGCACGGCCACGCCATGGACGAGCTTGCCGCGACGCATCTGTCGCACAGCTGCATCGCCTACAAGGACGTCGTCGGCACGGGCAAAAAGGCGCTGGGGTTCCACGAGGTCGATCTGAAGGCCGCGACGCGTTACGCCGCCGAGGATGCGGACGTCACCTTGCGTCTCTGGCGGCGGTTCGCGGCGCGACTGCCGGTCGAGGGTGGCACGCGCATCTACCAGATGGTCGATCGCCCGCTCGTCTCCGTGATCGCGCGGATGGAGCAGCGCGGCATCAAGGTCGATCGTGAGACGCTGGCGCAGCTCTCCGGTACGTTCTCGACGCAGATTGCCGCGCTGGAGGAAACCGTCCATGCGCTCGCCGGCGGCCCCTTCACAATCGGCAGCCCGAAGCAGCTGGGCGACGTGCTGTTCGAACGCATGGGGCTGAAGGGCGGCCGCAAGGGCAAGAGCGGCGTCTATTCGACCGACGTCACCGAGCTGGAGCGGCTGGCGGCGGACAAGGATTCGCCTGGCGCGGCGATCGCGACGAAGGTGCTCGAGTGGCGTCAGCTCACCAAGCTAAAGAACACCTATACCGATACGCTCCAGGAGCAGATCAATCCGACGACGGGCCGCGTTCACACCAGCTATTCGCTGACCGGCGCCCAGACCGGACGTCTTTCCTCCACCGACCCGAACCTGCAGAACATTCCGATCCGCACCGAGGTCGGGCGGCAGATCCGCGACGCCTTCGTCGCCGAGCCGGGCAACGTCATCCTCGCCGCCGACTATTCGCAGATCGAGTTGCGGCTGGCGGCGCATATGGCGGACGTGCCGCAGCTGCGCGAGGCCTTCGCCCGTGGCGACGACATCCACAGCCTGACCGCGCAGGAGCTTTTCGGCGAAGTGACGCGCGATACGCGCGCCAGCGCCAAGACGATCAACTTCGCGATTCTCTATGGCATCAGCCGCTGGGGCCTTGCCGGCCGCCTCGACATCGGCGCCGACGAGGCGCAGGCGATGATCGACCGCTATTTCGATCGTTTTCCCGGCATCAACCGATATATCGCCGAGACGCTGACGCAGGTGCGCGAGCGCGGTTTCACGGAAACCTTGTTCGGCCGGAAGACCCATTTCCCCCGCATCCGCAGCAAGGTGCAGCACGAGCGCCAGGGCGCGGAACGCGCCGCGATCAACGCTCCGATCCAGGGAACGAGCGCGGACATCATCAAGCGCGCGATGGTGCGGATGGAGCCGGCGCTCGCCGAAGCCGGCCTCTCGCAGGTGCGCATGCTGCTGCAGGTGCATGACGAACTCGTCTTCGAGCTGCCGGAAGGCGATGTCGCACGTGCCAAGCCGGTGATTGAACACGTCATGGCGACGGCCGCGGAGCCGGCGATACGGCTCAGCGTACCGCTGGGGATCGAAATCGGCGTCGGTCCCAGCTGGGGAGCCGCGCATTGATCGCCCTTACGGACGGTTTTGCTCCCTGCGTTCCGATGGTCCTTCGCCGATGATGTCCGACAGTCAGGACATCGACGCGCTGGCCAAGGGCGGGCGCACCAATATCGCGGGGTTCATCCTGCGTCTTGCCGCACGCATCCCGTTCCTGTTCATCGCGGGCCGGCTCTACGGCGCCGATCTCGTCGGCCGGTTCGCCCTTGCGGTGGTGGTGGTCGAACTTGCCGCCCTGCTCGCGACGCTGGGCCTCAAGCGCGGACTGGCGCAGGCGCTGTCCTCGGCGGACGATCGGTCGCACGTCGACGTCGTCTGGGACGCTCTGGCGGTCGCCTTCCTCGCATCGATCGCCGCAAGCGCGGTGCTGATCGCCTTTCCCGAGGTGATGTACGCCAACACGCAGGTCACGGGGCTCGACCGGTTCCTTCCCTGCATCATCGTCGCGGTCGCCTGGTCCGACGTCAGCCTCGCCGCGCTCGCCTATCGTCATGACGTCAAGGCCGCCGTCACGGCGCGTGCGGTGGTGGAACCGTGGACGATCTCGATCGCCGCCTGGGCCTTCTCCTTCGTCACGATCAAGGACGGGCTCGTCCTTTCCTATGTCGCTTCGATGACCGCGGCGCTGATCGCCAGCATCGTGCCGTTCCTGCGCAGCTATGGCCTGCCGCACGACTGGTCGCCGCGTCCGGGCGCCTTGTTCGCGCTGGCCCGCGCCAACGCCCCGCTCGCCGGTGCGGACGCGCTGGAATGGGGAAGCCGCAATGTGGATCGTTTCATCCTGGGCATGGCGTTCGAACCCAAGGTGGTCGGTATCTATTACATGGCCCAGCAGGTCGCGAGCCTGCCCCAGAAGCTCAAGACGAGCTTCGACCCCATCCTGGGGCCCGTCATCACGCAAAGCCTGGCGATCGGCGATCGCGCCGCCATCGCCAACCAGGTGCGGCAGGTCGCCTTCTGGATCATGGCGGCGCAAGGCTGCCTGGCGTTGATGGGTTCGATCCCCGGGGAAGCGGTGATGGGCGTCGTCGGGCCGCAGTTCGTGGCGGGCAGCTATGCCCTGGGCTTTCTGCTCACCGCGGAAGTGCTCGCCTCCACCGGCGCGGTGTGCGAATCGGCGCTGGTCTATACCGCGCGTCATCGCAATCTGATGATATCCACCGCGATGCTGGGCGTGCAGATCCTGCTCAGCATCGGCTTCATCGTGGCCGCCCGCCGCCTCGGCTGGCCCGAGACATGGCAGGCGGCCGGCCCCGCGCTCGCCCTGATGTTGAGCGTCGGCATGACGTCGCTGATCAAGGCGCGGCTGCTGGGCCGCATCCTCGGGGCGCCCGTGTCGCCGTGGCGCTGGACGCTCGCGGGTGCTGCCGTCGCGGCGATCGTCGTGGGGACCGCTTTCACCATGCTGCCGCATCGGCTCGAATGGGCAGAGCTTCTGTTCGGCGAACCCGCGATCGCGGGGACCTATCTGCTGATCCTGTGGAAATTCGCCTTCGGCCCCGGCGACCGTACCCTTTTTGGGAAGATGCCGCGCGCGGAGAATGCCACCTTGCCCAACGTCGGCGCGCCCGTCCCCTGATCGGATCATGCATGGCTCGATCAGCGCCGCGAACGGCCGGTCGGCGTCTGGCTGGTCAGGAAGATCGGATGTCCGCGAACATGCGATTTTCCGCGACGGGCACGATTTGCGGAGGATTTGGACAGCGCGAACCCCCAGCCCGCACGTGGCGTCGGAACTTGGACTTCAAAGGCGAAACCGCTTCAGATCCGCTTAGAAGCGGAAGGCCGTGCCCACGTATACCGACTGGCTGTCGCGATGATCGTCGTCACCCAGCCGCGCCAGCCGCTCGCGATCCGACCGATAGCGCATGCCCGCGGTCAGATCGATATGCCGCGTCAGCGAGTAGGAACTCGATAGATCGACCGAATAGCTCGGTGCCTCCTCGACGAGCTTGCTCGTTCCCGCCAGCGGACGATCGGTGGTCGCGGTCAGTCTGCTGCTCGCGCGACCGGCCTTGTAGGTCAGCGCGACGTCGGTCGTCTCGCGGCTGCCGGGCTGCGGGCCCATGTCCAGGTGCGATACGTCGCCAGACAGGGAGAAGCGCTTCCACGCCACAGATGCGCCGAGGCTGTATGCGCTCGGCTGGATACCCAGAGTAGCAGGCTTGGCCAGACCGGCGCGGCTGGCATCGGCGGCGGCGAGCGCGACGCGGTTCGAGCGCGCGCGCACAGCCACGGTGATCGCCCGCTTGTCCTGCGTCGATTCCGCCGGCGTGAACCGGAACGCCGTGTCGTCGAGACCGGCGCGTGCCATCACGGCCGCGAGGCGCGGATCGGCGGCTGCAGGCGTGAAGGCGCCGGAAAAGCGGAGCGGGGCGGCGATACGGCGCACGCCCTGCGCCTTCTCCGCGGCACCGAATGCGGGTGCGACAGCGATGCCGGTGGCGACAAGCGCCCCCGCCATCAATGCAGCCATCGCACGCTTCGTGCTCACGAGTCGAACCCCATCAGAATCCCGCAGCAACGCGCCTACCACGATTCGGCCGCACGCCAACATGCCCAACCGTGTCACGGCCGCATCATTTTGTCCGACTGTTGCATCAGACACACAGGTTGTCTCATCGGCACGGCTTCTTGCGGGCGCATCGGCGCGCCTGTAGGGATGAAAGGGATTTCTCGACCAAGGACTACCCGCCCATGATCCGCCCGTTGCGCACCGCCCTCATGGTCGCCGTCGTCGCACTGCCGCTTGCCGCATGCGGCGGCCGCAGCGGCACGGCCCAGGCCGATCTCGCCGCGTCGAAGGTTACGACGATCGGCGTCAATTCCTATCTATGGCGCGCCAGCCTCGATACCCTGTCGTTCATGCCCCTGGTGCAGACCGACTCGAACGGCGGCGTCATCGTCACCGACTGGTATGTCAATCCGCAGGTGCCGACCGAGCGGATGAAGGTTACCGTGTCCATCCTCGACCAGGATCTGCGCGCGGACGCAGTGCGTGTCGCTGCGCTGCGCGAGGTCAATCGCGGCGGTCAGTGGGTATCCGCGCCGGTAGCCGCCGCGACGACCCAGAAGCTCGAGGATATCATCCTGACCAAGGCGCGGGACCTGCGCCGTGCGTCTATCGCCGGCTGAGGCCGGAGGCGATGCCGGGGCCAGGATCGGGCGAGCAGCGCGCAGCGTTGCTTCCCGGACGCCGCCCGGCACCGCATGAAGCGCAGCCGAAAACATGAATGGAGTTCAGCCCAAAGTGGCATCACGCTTCAACGCACTGAAGGCGGACGCCGCCTGGCAGGCGATCTGGGACGACCGTCGCACATTTGCGGCAAAAGACGATAGCGGCAAGCCGCAGAGCTATGTGCTGGAGATGTTCCCCTATCCGTCGGGGCGCATCCACATGGGCCATGTCCGCAACTATACGATGGGCGACGTACTGGCCCGCTATCGTCGCATGCGCGGCTATGAAGTGCTGCACCCGATGGGCTGGGACGCATTCGGCATGCCTGCCGAGAATGCCGCGATGGAAAAGGGCGTGCATCCGGGCACCTGGACCCGCGCCAATATCGCGACGATGAAGGCGCAGCTCAAGCGGCTCGGCTTCGCGCTGGACTGGACGCGCGAACTGGCGACGTGCGAGCCCGAGTATTACGGGCACGAGCAGGCGCTGTTCCTCGACATGTTCGCGAACGGACTCGTCTATCGCAAGGAATCCGCGGTCAACTGGGATCCGGTCGACATGACCGTGCTCGCCAACGAGCAGGTGATCGACGGGCGCGGTTGGCGATCCGGCGCTTTGGTCGAGAAGCGCAAACTGAGCCAGTGGTTCCTCAAGATCACGGACTTCGCCGACGAGCTGATCGAGGGGCTTGGCGATCTCAAGGACTGGCCGGACAAGGTCAAGCTGATGCAGGAGAACTGGATCGGCAAGAGCCAGGGCCTGCAATTCCGCTTCGACCTGTCGAACGGCGAATCCGTCGAGGTCTTCTCGACCCGCCCGGACACGATCTTCGGTGCAAGCTTCGTCGCGGTCGCGGCCGATCACCCGATCGCACAGGCTTTGGCTGATCGGCCCGAAGTGGCGGCGTTCATCGAGCGCTGCAAACAGGGCGGCACCACCGCCGCGGAGCTCGAGACGCAGGAGAAGCTCGGCTTTGACACCGGTCTGACCGCCGCGCATCCGCTCGACCCCGATTGGCGTCTGCCCGTCTTCATCGCGAATTTCGTGCTGATGGACTATGGAACCGGCGCCGTCTTCGGTGTGCCGGCCCATGACCAGCGCGACCTCGATTTCGCGCGTAAATACGCGCTGCCCGTACGCCGCGTGGTGTCCGAGGGCGAGCGGACGGATCCGGCCTTCGACGGCGACGAAGCCTATACCGGGCCGGGCACGATCGTGAATTCGCGGTTCCTCGACGGCATGGACATCGAGGATGCCAAGCGCGCGGTGATACGCCGCGCCGAAGAGGACGGCTGGGGCAAGGGATCGACCGTCTATCGCCTGCGCGACTGGGGCGTCAGCCGCCAGCGTTACTGGGGTACGCCGATCCCGATCATCCATTGCGCCGCCTGCGGCGCCGTGCCGGTCCCCAAGGAGCAGCTGCCCGTCCGCCTGCCGGAAGATGTGACGTTCGACGTTCCCGGCAATCCGCTCGACCGGCATCCGACGTGGAAGCACGTCCCCTGCCCGTCCTGCGGCGGCGAAGCGCTGCGCGAAACCGACACGCTCGACACCTTCGCCGATTCCAGCTGGTACTTCATCCGCTTCGCCAGCCAGCCCGACGACAAGCCCTTCGACCGGGCGGTGGCGGAAAGCTGGCTACCCGTCGGCCAGTATATCGGCGGCGTCGAGCACGCGATCCTCCACCTGCTCTACGCACGGTTCTGGACGCGCGCGCTCCGGCATATCGGCATGCTCGATATCGCGGAGCCGTTCACCGGCCTGTTCACGCAGGGCATGGTGACGCACGAGACCTATAAATCCTCCGACGGTCGCTGGCTCTCCCCTGCGGAGGTCGAAAACGGCATCGAAATCGCGACCGGTCAGCCGATTCAGGTCGGCCGCGTCGAGAAGATGTCAAAGTCCAAGAAGAACACCGTCGATCCCGAACCGATCGTCGACCAATATGGCGCGGACGCGACGCGTTGGTTCATGCTGTCGGATTCGCCGCCGGAACGGGACCTGCCCTGGTCGGAAGCGGGCATCGAAGGGTCGTGGCGGTTCGTCCAGCGGCTGTGGCGCTTGTTCGACGCCGATCCGGCAGAACCCGGTGAAGGCGGCGACCCCGCGCTCGACCGCAAGCTTCATCAGACGATCCAGGGCGTCGGCGCAGACATCGAAGCGCTGGCCTTCAACAAGGCCGTCGCCAAATTGTACGAACTGACCAGCGCCATCGAGAAGGCCGCCCCGTCGCCATCGCGCAGCAACGCGATCCATGGGCTGATGCTGTTGGTCGCCCCGATGGTACCGCATATCGCCGAGGAGGCCTGGGCGAAGAAGGGGGCGGAGAACGGCTTCGATGGCCTGATCGCCGACGCATCCTGGCCAGAGGTAGATGCGGCGCTTCTCATCGAGGATGAGATGACGATCGCGGTGCAGGTCAACGGCAAGCTGCGCGACACGCTGACCCTTCCGAAAACCTTGGCGAAGGAGGACGTCGAGGCCGCCGCCCTCGCCTCCGACAAGATCGTCCGCACCCTCGAGGGCAAGGCCCCCAAGAAGGTGATCGTCGTTCCCGGCCGGCTGGTGAACATCGTCGCATGATGAATCGGCTCATCCTTCCCCTGCTGCTGCTGGCGCCGCTCACCGCCTGCGGCCTGCATCCGCTCTACGCGGGGGGTGCCGGTGGTGGCGTCGCGCAGACGCTGGCGGCGGTCGACGTCGCGCCGATCCAGGGCAAATCCGGCTGGCTGATGGCAAACGCGCTGCGCGACCGGCTCGCCGCCTCGGGCACACCGCGCTACCGCCTTGACGTCAAGCTCGACGATTCGATCGCGGGCCTTGGCGTACGGCGTGACGACAGCGTAACCCGTGAGCGACGGACGCTCCGGGCACGATATCAGTTGGTCGATCTCAGCGATGGCGCGGTAATGCTCGACGCGACGGCCGGGTCGGACGCCGGCATCGATGTCATCGCGTCGTCGGAATATGCGACCATCGCCGCGGAAAATACCGCGCTGGAACGTTTGTCAGGCATCGTCGCCGACCAGATCGTCGCGAAGCTAGCGTTGTACGCCCGGCGCCGTCAGCCGGCGCGCTGATGCGGCTGGCGCGCCCGTGAAGGCCAATGCGCGCGATATCCGCGCCGCGATGGAACGTCCGTCGCCGGACATGCGCCTGTTTTTGCTGCATGGACCGGATGCATCGACGGCAGCCGAACTCGCCGGTCGACTGGCGCATGCGATGGGCCCGGATGCGGAACGGATCGATCTGGACGGGGCAACGCTGAAGGGCGACCCGGCCCGGCTCGTCGACGAGGCCGCCGCCTTGTCGCTGTTCGGTGGCGCCCGCCATATCCGCATAGCGTCGGTCGGAGAGGAAAGCCTAGACGCCCTGTCGGCTCTGTTGAACGCGGATCATGCCGGCAACCCGGTGGTTGCCCTCGCGCCGACGGTCAAGTCGACGGCGAAGATCGTCAAACTGGCGATCGACAGTCCCCGGGCGATGGCATTCGCCTGCTACGAACCGAGCGCCGCCGATCTGGAGAAGCTGGCGGCGACGCTGCTACGCGACGCAGGCATGCGGCCGCATGGCGCGGTGACGCATCGGCTTGCTGCCGCCTGCGCCAACGATCGCGCCATCCTTGCCAAGGAAATTGACAAGCTTGCGCTGTTCCTCGATGCGGCGCCCGATCGCCCGAGAGACGCGGATGAGGCCGCGCTCGATGCGATCGGCGCCGACCTCGGGGAAGCCGAAATGGGGAGCGTGATCGAGGCGATCGTGGCCGGGCGAACCGCCGTCCTCGGCGCCGAACTCGTCCGCCTGAACGAGGCGGGCACGTCGCCTATACCATGGCTGCGTCTGCTCGCGCGTCGGCTGATGACGCTAGCCGAGATGCGGGCGGACATCGACGGTGGCGCGACACAGGACAGCGTCTTCAAGCGTCACCGGATATTCTTCCGCGAGGAAGCGGCGACCGCGCAGGCATTGCGCCGCTGGACGCCTGCGATGTTGGCGACCGCGTTGATGCGCGTCCGCCACGCCGAGCGCGCGGTGATGGCGAGCGGCAATGCGGGCAGCGTGGTCGCGGACCATGCCATGACCGAACTCACCCGCAGCGTCGAGCGCCGCGGCTAGTATGCGATCCAGCGAGGCTGGATCAGCGCGATACCGGCCCTCACTCACTCCCGGAAGCTCATTCACTATAGCCTGCGTAGGCGGCCGTCTGTGGGTGGGGGCCGGTACGGCTTCCACGTAAGTGGATCAAATTCCGGGGTTCAGATCGTGTCGCCCGTCAATCGCTGGCAGATCATGTCGAGCTGATCGAGCGTCGAATAGCTGAGCGTCAGCGTACCGCCCTTCTCGCCGAACGCGACGCGCACACCAAGACCGAGAAGGTCGGACAGCTGCCGTTCCAGCGCGGCGATGTCCGCATCGGGTTCCGGCGCGACGACGCGCGTCGCAGGCCTGCCGCCCGCGCGCTCGGGCTTGGCCCCCTTTGCCAGCTTCTCCGTCTCCCGGACCGATAGGCCACGGGCTATGACCTGCTCGGCAAGCCCTTCGACATCGCGCGATCCCAGCAGCGCGCGCGCATGACCCATCGATAGCGATCCATCGGTGACACGCGCCTGGACGGGATCCGGTAATTCGAGCAACCGCAGAAGATTAGCGACGTGGCTGCGCGACTTATGCACGATTTTGGCCAGCGCCTCCTGCGTATGGCCGTACTCTCCCGCAAGCCTCTGATATGCTTGGGCTTCTTCTATCGCATTGAGATCCTGCCGCTGGATGTTCTCGATCAGCGCGATCTCGAGCGTTTGCGCATCGTCGAATTCGCGGACGACGACGGGCACTTCGTGCAACCGCGCCCGCTGCGCCGCGCGCCACCGTCGCTCGCCCGCGACGATCTGATAATCGTGCCCATGCGGGCGCACGACGATGGGCTGGATCAATCCGCGGGCGGAGATCGAAGCCGCCAGTTCATCGAGGGCCGCCTCATCGAAATGGCGACGCGGCTGGTCCGGATGCGGCGACAGCGCGCTCACCGGCAGCATGCGTACCCCTGACGGTACCGGCGCCGCGCCATCCCGCGAGATCGGCGCCTCGCTCGCCATTTCGCCCAATAGGGCGGAAAGGCCCCTTCCCAACCCTGCCGGTCGCTGCCGCTTTCCCTGTTCGCTCATGCCGCGACCGCCTGTTGCGGCAGACGCGCGATCAGCTCGCGCGCGAGGTCGATATAGGCTTGCGATCCGGAGCAGCGATGATCGTAGATCAATGCGGGCAGCCCGTGGCTCGGCGCCTCCGAAAGGCGGACGTTACGCGGAATGACCGTGTCGAACACGACCCGCCCCAACACCGCGCGGACATCGGCGGCAACCTGTTCGGTCAGCCTGTTACGCCGGTCATACATGGTGAGCGCGACCCCCAGGATGGCGAGACCGGGGTTGAACCGCTCGCGGATGCGTTCGACCGTCGTCAACAATTGCGACAGGCCCTCGAGCGCGAAGAACTCGCATTGCAGCGGCACGAGCAGCTTGTCGGCCGCAACCATCGCATTGATCGTCAGAAGACCCAGAGATGGCGGGCAATCGATCAGCACGATGTCCCACGCATTGCTTGCACGCCGCAGAGCATGGTCGAGCCGATGCGTACGTGCATCGAATTCGACCAGCTCGATCTCTGCGCCGGACAGGTCGACGGTCGCCGGAACGAGGTCGAGCCGCGGCACGCGCGTCGCCACCACCGCATCGCCGACCTCGGCCTCGCCGACCAGGACGTGATAGCTGGAGCGGGCGCGCTGCGACTGGCCGATCCCCAGTCCGGTGGAGGCATTCCCCTGGGGATCCAGATCGATCAACAGCACGCGCTTTCCGGTCGCCGCGAGAGCCGTGCCGAGGTTGATCGCGCTGGTCGTCTTACCGACCCCGCCCTTTTGATTAGCGACCGCTATGACCGTCACGCTCTTCGCTCTCCCACCACGATCGACGATCCCACGTCGGTCAGGCTTTGTTTCACGTGAAACATCCAGTGACGATTCTGCCGCAACGCCGCGAGGTGATCCGCCTCCAATCGTCCGCGCGGCAGGATCCAACGCGTTCCCGCTGTGGCGCAATGCTCGGCTGCATGCAAAAGCTTTTCGACAGACGCGACCGCGCGCGCACTGATGACATCGAACTGTCCGTCGACCTGTTCGACCTTGGCCTGAAGGATCCGTCCCCGCGCGATACCAAGCGTGTCGACACACTGCTGGAGAAATTCCACGCGCCGCCGACGGGGCTCCACCATCGTCACCTCGGCGTCGCTGAGGATGGCGACGACAACACCGGGGAATCCACCGCCCGTTCCGATATCGAGCCACGAGCTGAACGGCTTCCCCGCCAGCTCGATCAGTTGTGCGGAGTCCAATGCATGGCGCACCCAGATCGTGTCGATCGTCGACGGCGCGATCAGGTTCTGCTGCGCATTTTCGATTTTCACGCGATCAACGAATTGCGCGACCAGATTCGTCTTCGCTTCACCGAAACGGGTGGAGATCCATGCCCGTGCGTCGTCCTCGGTCACGCCGCCATCCTCTGCGCGTGCAAGTAGATCGCGGAAAGGGCAGCCGGTGTAATCCCGCGCACCCTACCCGCCGCGCCCAGCGTCTCGGGGCGCGCCATCCGCAATCGATCCACCATCTCGTTGGACAGACCCGGGATCGACGCATAGTCGAGCGACGGAGGCAGGGCCACGTGCTCATCCCGGCGCATCCGCGCGATCTCCTCCGCCTGCCGCTCGAGATAGGGCGCATAGCGCGCGTCTTCGACCAGCTCGTTGATCACGTCGAGCGGCGCGATATCGGATAGGGTCGGCAGGAACGCGTCGAGGGCGACACCGGGCAGGCGCATCCACTCGAACAGGCTGCGGCGACTGCCGTCCTGGGCAACGGTCACACCGGCATTCGCCAGCGCCGTGGCGGTGAACGGGGTCGCGAGTTCGGCGCGGACGCGCGTGCGCGCACTCTCCCGCGCCTCACGATGGGCGATCCTCGCATCACCCAGGCAGCCGAGTGACGATGCGATCGTACCCAGCCTTGTCTCCGCGTTGTCGGCGCGCAACGACAGACGATATTCCGCGCGTGCGGTCAGCATCCGATAGGGTTCCGTCACCCCTTGGAGGACGAGGTCGTCGACCATGACGCCGATGTAGCTCGTTGCGCGGTCGAGCACGCACGGTTGTCGGTCGCAAGCATCGGCGGCGGCATTCAGTCCGGCGATTAGGCCCTGCCCCGCGGCCTCTTCGTATCCGGTGGTGCCGTTGATCTGGCCGGCGCAATAGACGCCGGGTATCGCGCGCAATGCCAATCGCGGATCGAGGCTGCGCGGGTCGAGATAGTCATATTCCACGGCATAGCCAGGAACCGTGATACGGGTCCGCTCCAGGCCCGGAATGGTTGCGATCAGTCTCGTCTGTACATCGACCGGCAGCGATGTGGAGAGGCCGTTGGGATAAACGGTCGCATCATCGAGGCCCTCAGGCTCCAGGAAAATCTGATGCCCGTCCCGATCGCCGAAACGGTGGATCTTGTCCTCGATCGACGGACAATAGCGCGGCCCCTGCCCCTCGATCACGCCGCCGAACAACGGTGACCGGTCGAGGCCGGCGCGTATGACATCGTGCGTCGCGGCGTTGGTACGCGTGACGGCACACGCGACCTCCGGATTGAGCCGGCCCGTCGTCATCGAAGACATCGTCCATGGCTCAGCGTCAGACCTCTGCTCCTCCAATCGCGCCCAATCGATCGTCCGCCCGTCGAGGCGGGGCGGCGTACCGGTCTTCAACCGTTCCATCGGCAAGCCAAGGGATCGCAACTGGTAAGCAAGTCGCTTCGCGGGTCGTTCGCCAATGCGACCGCCCTCCTCCCGCTCCTCGCCGCGAAACATCTTGGCTCCGAGGAAGGTGCCGGTGGCGAGAACGACGGTCCGGCCCGGTATCCGGCTTCCGTCGGATAGCTCCACACCCGCCGCGCGACCGTGATCGATCAGGAGCGCTTCGACGTCGCCCTCGACGATCTGCAATGCGGGGAGTGCGGCGAGCATGCTTTGTATCGCGCGACTGTACAACCTTCGATCTGCCTGGACCCTGGGTCCCTGTACGGCCGCTCCCTTGCTGCGGTTGAGCATGCGATAGTGGATCGCGGCGGCATCCGCCGCCTGCGCGATGAGCCCGTCAAAGGCATCGACTTCGCGGACGATATGCCCCTTGCCCAACCCGCCTATCGCTGGGTTGCAAGACATGGCGCCAACCGTCGTGGCATCGAAACTGACAAGGGCGGTACGCGCGCCTCGCCGTGCGGCGGCAGCGGCTGCCTCGGTCCCGGCATGTCCGCCGCCGACCACGATCACATCGAACATGATCGACGCCTAGGTCACGTCGCGGCGGAGGTCAAAACTGTTCCACGTGGAACATCACTTACCGATGCAAAATCGTCCGAACAACGAATCGAGCATGGCCTCGGTGGCATCAATGCCGAGGATCGTGCCAAGCGCACGCGTCGCGACCCGGAGGTCCTCCGCGATGAGAAGTGCGTCGAACGACGGCTCCGCGATGGCCGCAATCGCGACCGATACAGCATGGCGTTCATCCGAGCGCAGCGCAGCCATATCGCTTCTGGGCACCAGCCGCTCTGCTCGATCGGCGATCAGGTCCCACAAGGCGGCGATACTCTCACGATCGTCCCGCGACACAGCTAGGAGACGGTGCTCCGGAAACGCTTCACGCCCCCTCTCGTCTGCACGGCTATGCAGCCAGATCGCATCGGTGCGGGGCGGCACATCATCACCCAGCCAGACCAAAATGTCCGCGCCATCAATTGCAGACCCTGCCAGTCCCACACCGATCGTCTCGATGGGATCATCCGTTGCGGTCAGGCCGGCGGTGTCCGTCAGGACGAAAGCCAAGCCCGCGCGGACGACCTGCACTTCGATGCGATCGCGCGTGGTCCCGGCAATCGGACTGACGATGGCCACTTCGCGCTGACTGAGCAGGTTGATCAGGGTCGATTTGCCACTGTTCGGTGGGCCGGCCAGAACGACATGAATGCCGTCGCGGAGCCGTTCCACCGGCGGTTCCGAAAGTACCGCGGCAAGTTCCTGGGCCAACGCCGCCATCCCGTCGCGCACGCGGATCAACGGATCGCCTTCGACCGCGACATCGCCCTCATCCGCGAAATCCAGTTGCGCCTCGACCATCGCTGCCAACATGGCCAGCCGATCGAGCCATCCGTTGACCAACTGGCTGACGATCCCCTCGGCCGCGCGCAGGGCCACGATCCGCTGACGTTCCGTATCCGCGGACAGCAAGTCGGCGAGACCCCGGGCTTCCGCAAGGTCGATGCGGCCATTGCTGAGCGCGCGCCGCGTAAACTCCCCGGCCTCGGCCGGGCGCAGGCCATCGATTCGGCCCAGCGCCGTGAGCAAGGCCGCGACGACGGCGCGACTGCCGTGACAGTGCAATTCGGCAAGATCCTCGCCGGTCGCACTCTGCGGGCCGGGGAAGCAGACGACCAGCGCACGGTCGAGCAGATTGCCGTCATCGTCACGCAGCGCACGTACGCGCGCCTCCCGGGCTGCGGGCAATGATCCCGCCAGCCGCGTTACAGCGGCGAAGGCCTCGGCGCCGCTGATCCGGATTACCGCTATACCCGCCGGCGGCGCCCCGCTCGACAATGCGAAGATCGTCAACGCTCAGCCCTTCTTGGTGCCGCTCCCGACCTGTTCGAACAGCTGCCGCCACATCGTCATGCCCGCCTCACCCATGGGCGCCCAGCTCTTCATCATATTCTCGAGCAGCTCCGGCCTGACTTGGCCGTTCATCGCCTCGAGCAGCGAGGCGACATAGCGATCGTGGACGGGCGTAAGATCGGGCAATCCCATCGCGCGGCGCGCCTCTTCCGGGGTCAGATCCACGTCCACCGTCACCTTCATCGCATGCATCCCGTTGCAGCCCTGTCGCGTTTGACATAGCCCAGCCGGACCCGGCTTGCGAGAGGACCTCCATGACGAAGACCATCACCATCGATACGCTCGCTAACGACGGCCAGTTTCCCGCCTATGTCGCCCAACCCGAAGGGGCGCCGAAGGCCGCAATCATCGTGATCCAGGAAATCTTCGGCATCAATGCAGGGATCCGTCGCAAGGCGGACACTCTGGCCGAGGCCGGCTACCTCGCCATCGCACCCGAATTGTTCTGGCGTTTCGCGCCAGGCGTCGAGCTCGACCCCGATGTTCCAAACGAGATGCAGCAGGCGCTCGAACTGATGGGGAAGTTCGATCAGGACGCAGGGATCCGCGACATCGAGGCGACGATCCGCACCGCCCGCACGATGCTGCCACACGGCGGCAAGGTAGGCGCCGTCGGCTATTGCCTGGGCGGCCGCCTCGCCTTCATGACCGCCGCACGTACCGATGTCGATGCGTCGGTCGGCTATTACGGGGTCGGCATCGATGGCCTGCTCGGCGAGAAGCATGCGATTGCCAATCCCGTCCTGCTGCATGTGCCGGAGGAGGACCATTTCGTCGACAAGGATGCACAGAAGCGCATGCACGAGGGGTTGGATGATCACCCGAAGGTGACGCTGTACAACTACCCCGGCGAGGACCATGGTTTCGCGACCGAATTCGGCCAGCGTCGCTCCGACGCATCGGCCAAATTGGCGGACGATCGCACCGCCGCCTTCTTCGCCGAACATCTCGGCTGACACAGAAAGGGGGGCTTATAGCCCCCCTTTGCTACTTCAGAATAACGTCGCCAGTCCGACCTGCGGATCGACGACACCCTCGTAGATCATCTTGCCAGCGACATAGAGGATCACGAGCAAGCCGACATAGGCGATCCAGCGATAGCGCTCGATATAGCGGGCGATGAGGTTCGCAGCGATGCCCATCAGCGCCACCGACAGTAGCAGGCCGATGATGAGGATGCCCGGATGCTCGCGCGCGGCCCCGGCAACGGCGAGGACGTTGTCGAGGCTCATCGACACGTCGGCTACCGCGACGGCCCAGGCCGCACCGATGAACGTCTTGGCGGGACGCACCGCCGCCCCCTCGCCATCGATCTCATGCGCGCCGCTGTCATGGCGGATTTCCCGCCACATCTTCCAGGCAACCCATAGCAGCAGGATTCCGCCCGCAAAGATCAACCCGATCAGCCCGAGCAACCAGCTGACGACCAGGGCAAAGGCGATGCGCAGCACCAGCGCTGCGATGATGCCGATCAGGATGACCTTCTTACGCTGGTCGGCGGGCAGCCCTGCTGCAAGTGCCCCGACGACGATCGCATTGTCGCCCGCAAGGACCACGTCGATCATCAGCACCTGCAGGAATGCGGTCAGCGCGGCAGGCGAGGTGATGTTCGAGAAGTCGTTGACGATATGCTGCCAGATCTCGGCAGGCGATCCTGCGCCGCCCGCGGCGGCGGCGCTCAGCATGGCGATGACGGACAAAGGTACGGCTCCCCGGTTGTGATGAGATTTCCATGAACGAAGCGGCGCGCGAAAGCCATCAAGCCTTCGCGCGCCGCTCGGGTTCCACATTGTCGACGCGGCGGACGGGATACGATGCCTTGCCATCGGGCGGGCGGGCATGGCCCCCCGCCAGCCGCGACCGGCTATTGGTTCATGCTGTCGAAGAAATCCTCGTTGGTCTTGGAGTTCTTCATTTTGTCGAGCAGGAACTCCATTGCGTCGATCGTGCCCATCTGCATCAGGATGCGGCGCAGCACCCACTGCTTCGACAGCTTGTCCTTGTCGACGAGCAGCTCTTCCTTGCGGGTGCCGCTCTTGCCCACGTCCAGCGCCGGGAAGACGCGCTTGTCGGCAACCTTGCGGTCGAGCACGATCTCGGAATTGCCGGTGCCCTTGAATTCCTCGAAGATCACCTCGTCCATGCGGCTGCCGGTGTCGATGAGCGCCGTGGCGATGATCGACAGAGAACCGCCCTCTTCAATGTTGCGCGCCGCACCGAAGAACCGCTTCGGCCGCTGGAGGGCATTGGCGTCGACACCGCCGGTCAGCACCTTGCCCGACGAAGGCACGACGGTGTTGTAGGCACGGCCGAGACGCGTGATCGAGTCGAGCAGGATCACGACGTCCTTCTTATGCTCGACGAGGCGCTTCGCCTTTTCGATCACCATCTCCGCGACCGCGACGTGGCGTTGCGCCGGCTCGTCGAAGGTCGAGGAGACGACCTCGCCCTTCACGCTGCGCTGCATGTCGGTGACTTCTTCCGGACGCTCGTCGATCAGCAGGACGAGCAGGAACACCTCGGGATGATTGTCGGTGATCGCCTTGGCGATGTTCTGCAGCATCACCGTCTTGCCGACGCGGGGCGGCGCGACGATCAGCGTGCGCTGACCCTTGCCCTGCGGCGAGACGATGTCGATGACGCGCGCCGACTTGTCCTTCTGCGTCGGATCGGCGGGATCGAGCCGCAGCTTCGATTCCGGATAGAGCGGCGTCAGATTGTCGAAATTGACGCGGTGGCGAACCGCATCGGGATCGTCGAAGTTGACGCTGGTGAGGCGGGTGATCGCGAAATAGCGCTCGCCATCCTTGGGCGCGCGGATCTCGCCTTCCACCGTGTCACCGGTGCGCAGACCCCATTTGCGGACCTGATTGGGGGAAACGTAGATATCATCCGGCCCGGCGAGATAATTCGCCTCGGGCGACCGCAGGAAGCCGAAGCCGTCGGGCAAGACCTCGATCGTGCCAAGGCCCATGATCTGGTCGCCGTTTTCCGCCTGAACCTTCAGGATGGCGAAAAGCAGGTCCTGCTTGCGCAGCGTCGAGGCGCTCTCGACCCCCAGCTCCTCGGCCATGCTGACCAGTTCGGCGGGCGTCTTCTTCTTCAAGTCTTTGAGATGCATGGAAGGTTTTTCCGGATGCGGATGCGGGGGGAGAAAGCTTGGCGGGGCGAAGGAACCGCGAACTGTGCCGAAGCTGGAGGGAGGAGGCGCGAAGGACCGGCAGGACGCCGCTCCGCACGCTGGTTAGGAGGTAAGCGCCGGCGCTGGCTGCGTCAAGCGCGGAACAAACGATCCGGGTGGCGCGACCGGCAAGGGCCCGGCCCAGATCACGGCCGAGAAGCACGACCGCGTCAGGCTGTCCCGCTCCCTTCGTATTGCCCCCTGGGACAGCGGGTCGCGGTCAGAACGGCTTCACGAAGGCAAGTGTGACGATGGCGATGCCCAGCAGCGCGGGCACCTCGTTGACCATGCGCAGAGTCTTGCCGCTCAGCCGCATCTCGCCCCGTCCCAGCCGCTTCGCATAGCCGACCGCCCAGCCGTGATAGCCCGACAGGATCAGGACGAGCAGCAGCTTGGCGTGCAGCCATCCTGCCCCCCATTGCTGGCTGACCGTCGCCAGGGTCAAGCCCAGCAGCCATACGCCGACCATGGCGGGCGTCAGGATGATGCCGCGCAGCTTTCCCTCGCGCTCCCGCCACAATACCGCCTCCGCATCGCGCCCGGCGACCAGCGCCTCCTGATGGTAGACCAGATAGCGCGGCAACATGAACATGCCCGCCATCCAGAAAATCACCAGGATGACATGGATCGCGACGATCCAGAGGTAATGCGCCTGCAGCCAGTCCATCGAACGATCCCTTCCTTCAACGGGGCGTCATGCCGGAACATGGTACGGAAGACGAGGGCGGCGATTGCGCGTGCCGCCCTTCGCTCATCCGCCCCTCACCCGCGCGATCAACCGCTCGACATGCGCGATCGGCGTGTGCTGGCCGATGCCGTGGCCGAGGTTGAAGACGTGCGGACGATCCGGGAAGGCCGCCAGCACGCGATCGATCCCCGCCTCCAGTGCATCGCCCCCGGCGAGCAGGGCGAGCGGGTCGAGATTGCCCTGGACGGCCATGCCCTGCGGCAGCACGGCGTCCGCCCAGCCGGGATCGACCGTCTCGTCCAGCCCGATCGCATCCACACCCGTTTCCCGCGCATAGGCCGGCAGCTTGCCGCCGATCCCCTTCGGGAAGCCGATGATGCAGGCGTCGGGGCAGCGCGCGCGCAGGCCCGCGACGATCGCCGCATTGGGTGCGATCACCCACCGCTCGAACTGGTCTGGCGACAGACTGCCCGCCCAGCTGTCGAACAGTTGCACCGCCTCGACACCGCTTTCGATCTGGCGCGCAAGATAGTCGATCGTCGTGGCGACGATCGCGTCGATGATCGCGCCGAAGCCAGCCGGGTCGCGATAGGCGAAGGCGCGGGTTTCGCTCTGGTCCCTCGAGCCCTGTCCGGCGACCATATAGGTCGCGACGGTCCAGGGCGATCCGGCGAACCCCAGGAAGCTGGTCTCGGCCGGCAGCATCGCGGCGACGCGGGCAACCGTGGCATAGACGGGCTCCAGCCGATCGGGGACGCGCGCGAGTGCCTCGAGCCGCGCATCGATCAGCGGCGGGGCGAGGCGCGGCCCCTCCCCCGGTCCGAACGTAAGGTCCTGCCCCAGTGCCCAGGGGACCATGAGGATGTCGGAGAAGAGGATCGCGCCGTCGAAGCCGAAGCGGCGGATCGGCTGCATCGTCACCTCCGCCGCCGCGACCGGGTCGGTCGCGAGCGCGAGGAAGCCGCCCTTCTCCGCCCGCAGCGCGCGATATTCCGGCAGATACCGTCCCGCCTGGCGCATGAGCCAGATCGGAGGCGCGGATTGGCGAACCCCCTTCAGCGCGGCGAGCAACGGCTTGTTCACAGGGTCGGTCAGGGCCTTCTTCCTATATAAGAAGATTCAAGAAAGAGGATGATGAAGAGGTTGGCACGTGGGTAACGGGATAAAGCGTTTCATCCCGTAATCACCCACAGCTTGACCGGCAAGGATCGGCGGAACGCCGTCGATTCGGGCGCCCGCATTCCCGACTCTCACAGGCTGTGGATAACTTTGCTCCCTGTGGACGCGGATGTGGATGAAATGCGGCTTTTCCACGGGGCGGCGGTCGCTTGGCCGGGTGGCAAAGTTGCCCTATTCGTTGCCCCCATGTTTTCCACAGATCGGTGCCGGGGCGTGGAGCGATCCACCCTCACGCTTCCCACCCTCACCCATCGACGCCCGCGGTGCTGCTACCCCCGTCCGGCGGAAGGCCGCAGCCGATGATGCGCCTTCATCTGCACCTGCTGTCGGACTCGACGGGCGAGACGCTGGAGAACATCGCCAAGGCGGCGCTGGCGCAATATGACGACGTCGAGACGGTGCGCCATTTCTGGCCGATGGTGCGGACCGAGGCGCATCTGGAGCGCATTCTTCAGGAGATCGCGCAGAACCCCGGCCTCGTCATCTATACGCTGGTCAATCCCGCGACGCGGCGCAATCTGGAGCAACGGTGCCTGGCCCTCGGCCTGCCCGCGGTGGCGCCGCTCGACCCGGTCAACGACGCCCTGTCTGGTCTGCTGGGCCAGCAGGCGAAGGCCCGTCCGGGACGACAGCACGCGCTCGACGCCGCCTATTTCGCGCGTGTCGATGCCATCCAGTGGACGATCGCGCATGATGACGGCATCGCCTGGGAGGATTGGGAGGAAGCCGACATCGTGCTGGCCGGCGTATCGCGCTCGTCCAAGACGCCGACCTCCATCTATCTCGCCAACCGCGGCTGGAAGACCGCGAACATTCCGATCGTCGTCGAAAGTCCGCCGCCCAGGACGCTGTTCGATCTCAAGCGGCCGCTGGTCGTCGGCTTGACCACCAGCGCCGATCGCCTGATCCAGATCCGCCGCAATCGCCTGCTGTCGCTCAATCAACAGCCCGACACGCCTTACGTCGAGGAACAGGCGGTAACGCGCGAGATCGCCTATGCGCGTCGGATGTTCGCCGACAATGGCTGGCCGGTAATCGACGTGACCCGCCGTTCGATCGAAGAAACGGCGGCGGCGATCATCGCGCTGGCCAACCAGCGTTCGCTGGAGGATTGATCCGCCGGGCACCTTCGACAAGTTCGCCGGCGCAACCTAGATGACGCGTATGACCCCTCTCCTTCTCGCCTCCCAAAGCGCCTCACGCCGGGCGATGCTGACCGCCGCCGGCGTGCCGTTCGAAGCGACCGCCGCCGGTGTCGACGAAGAGGCGGCCAAGGCGAGCCTCGCCGGTCTGAAGGCGCGGGACCTCGCCGATGCTTTGGCCGAACTGAAGGCGATCAAGGTTTCGACCCGTGCGCCGCAGCGGCTGGTGCTGGGCAGCGACAGCGTCGTCGCGCTCGCCGACGGCAGCCTGCTCGACAAGCCGACCAGCCGCGACGAGGCGGCGGACCATCTGTCGCGATTGAGCGGTAGCGTGCACCAGCTGTGGAGTGCGGCCGTCATCGCGGAGGATGGCCGCCCGGTGTGGCGGCACGTCGAGGCGGCGAAGATGCACGTCCGCCCCCTCTCCCCCGCCTTCATCGACCACTATCTCGACATGGAATGGCCCGCGATCAGCGGCTGCGTCGGCTGCTACCGGATCGAGGGACCGGGTGCGCAGCTCTTCTCGCGGATCGAGGGCAGCCAGTTCACCGTGCTCGGCCTGCCCTTGCTGGCCGTGCTGGATTATCTGCGCGTGCGAAAGGTGATGCCGTCATGACTGCCAGCCGCCGTCCCTATGCCGAGGTGATCGGCGACCCGATCGCGCAGTCCAAGTCGCCGATCATCCATGGATTCTGGCTCGAAGCGCTCGGCCTGGAGGCGGATTATCGCAAGACGCTGGTCACGGTGGACGAGCTGCCCGCCTTTTTCGCAGAACGCCGTGCCGATCCCGACTGGCGCGGGTGCAACATCACCATGCCGCACAAGCTCGCTGCTCTCGACCACGTCGAGGATCGCGGTGATGTGCGCGGCGGCATCGGCGCGATCAACACGGTCTTTCGCGCGGAGGATGGCGGCGCGGTTGGCACGAATACCGATGCGGGCGGCTTTTACGCACCGCTCGCCGGATTCGACCTCGTCGGCAAGTCGGTGACGGTGATCGGCGCGGGCGGTGCGGCGCGCGCGGTGCTGTTCGCGCTGGCGCGCATGGGCGTCGGACCCGTCACCGTGATGAACCGCAATAGCTTGAAAGCGGGTGCCTTGCTCGCCGGTTTCGGGCTGAAGGGCCAGGCACGGCCTCTCACCCACCCGCTGGCGGCGGATACCGCTTTACTGGTCAATGCCAGCACGCTCGGCATGGCTGGCCAGCCGCCGCTCGACGTCGATCTGGCCCCGCTGCGCGAGGATGCGATCGTCTACGACATCGTCTATTCGCCGCTGGAGACCGACCTTCTCGCCCAGGCGAACGATCGTGGACTGGAAACGGTCGACGGTCTGGAAATGCTGATCGGTCAGGCGGCGCTGGCGTTCGAGCTGTTCTTCGGCGCCGAGCCGCCGCGCGACCGGGACGACGCCCTGCGCGAGCTGTTGACGGCATGACGCTGCTGCTCGGCCTGACCGGGTCGATCGGCATGGGCAAGTCGACCGTCGCCGCGATGATGGCGGCGGAGGGCGTGCCCGTGTTCGACGCCGATGCGGCCGTTCATCGGCTGCAGGGGCCCGGTGGTGGCGTTGTGGCGGCGATAGAGGCGGCTTTCCCGGGGACGACCGGACCGGCGGGTGTCGATCGCGCGGCGTTGGGCGCTGCAGTTCTACACGATGCGGCGGCAATGCGGCGGCTGGAGGACATCGTCCATCCGGCGGTCGCGTCGGAGCGTCTGGCGTTCCTCGCTGCCAATGCCGGGGCGCCTGTCGTGGTCCTCGACGTGCCCCTGCTGTTCGAAACGGGCGGCGATGCGAAGGTCGATGCGGTGGCGGTGGTTTCCGCCCCCGCCGAGGTGCAGCGCGCCCGCGTGCTCATGCGACCGGGCATGTCGGCGGCGAAGTTTGACGCAATTCTCGCGCGGCAGTTGCCCGATGCGGAGAAACGCGCGCGCGCCGATTTCGTCATCCCGACCGGTGGCTCGCTGGACGCCACGCGGGCGGCGGTGCGCGATGTCCTCGCTTGCATGCGGACGCGCGCGGGCGGATAACGCTGGCATGCGCGAGATCGTGTTCGATACCGAAACCACCGGCCTGAGCTTCGCCGGGGGTGACCGCCTCGTCGAGATCGGCTGCGTCGAGCTGATCAACCGCGTCGAAACGGGGCGCACCTTCCACGCTTATTACCATCCGGAGCGGAGCATGCCGGCCGAGGCGCAGGCGGTGCACGGCATCTCCGACGCGTTCCTGGCCGACAAGCCGCTGTTCGGCGCGGCGGTGGAGGCGCTCATCGAGTTCCTGGGCGATGCGCCTCTGATCGCCCACAATGCCGGTTTCGACTTCAGCTTCATCAACGGTGAACTCGGCCGCTGCGGACGCAAGCTCATCGGCATGCACCGCATGGTCGATACGCTGGCGATCGCGCGTCAGAAGCATCCCGGTGCCAAGCATACGCTTGATGCGCTCTGCTCGCGCTTCGGCATCGATCGCTCGCACCGCGTGCTGCACGGCGCGCTGCTCGACGCGCAACTGCTCGCGCAGGTCTATGTCGAACTGATGGGCGGCCGCCAGATCGGGCTGGGCCTCGTCAGGGAAAGCGTCGCCGGGGCGGCGGCCGACATCGTCGTGCGCCGGCCCAGTGTCGTCCGGCCGCCGCGGCGCTTCGTCGCACCCGAGGCGGAACTTGCGGTGCATGCCGCGTTTGTTGCTACGTTGGACGATCCGTTGTGGGGGGCAGGATCGTCCGCATGACATCACCCCGGGCGAAGGCCAACAGGTCGGCCCCAACATCATGGAGAACACGATGGATATCCGGATTTCTGGTCACCAGGTCGCCACCGGCGACGCGCTCAAGGATCATGTGAGCGACCGGCTTCAGGGTATCGCCACGAAGTATTTCGCCCGTGCCATTTCGTCCGAGGTCACGTTCGGCAAGGGGCCGCACGACGTCGGATTCAAATGCGACATCGTCATGCACGTGACGCGCGGTCTCGTCCTCAAGGGCCGCCACGAAGCGCAGGACGCGCATCTCGCCTTCGACGGCGCGGCTGAAAAGATCGACAAGCAATTGCGCCGCTATTCGCGCCGCTTGAAGGACCGCAATGCGAGCGAGGTCGTCCAGCTGCAGGAGGACGCCGGCTATGACAATAGCGCGGGTTATACGCTGTTCCAGGAGCCGGCGGAAGACGAGGCGGGCGACGCGCCGCTGATCGTCGCGGAGACGCGGGTCGACGTACCCGATGCCAGCGTGTCCGACGCGGTGATGATGCTCGACCTGCGCAACACCGCCGCGCTGCTCTTCCGCAACGCCGGCACGGGGGCGTACAACATGGTCTATCGTCGTGGTGACGGCACGATCGGCTGGGTCGAGCCCCAGCGCGTACAGGCCGGCAGCTGACCTTTCCTGCCCCCGCCGGACCCGTTATGGGGCCGGCGGGGCTTCCGACGAGTATGCATGAGCGATTTCAGTGATCTGCTGCGGCCCGATGCCGTCCATACGGACGTGGCCGTTGCCAACAAGAAGACGCTGTTCGCGCAGCTCGCCTCGGCCGCGGGCGCGCTTGGCCTGGACGCGCGGCTGGTCGCCGAGCGGTTGGCGGCGCGCGAGAAGCTCGGATCCACCGGATTTGGCGGCGGCGTGGCGATCCCGCACGCGCGCCTGCCCGACCTCGATGCCGTTACCGGCGTGTTCCTGCGCTTGCCGCAGCCGATCGAGTTCGATGCGGTCGACGATCTGCCGGTGGACCTCGTGTTTCTGCTGCTGTCGCCGGAGGATGCCGGCGCGGACCATCTGAAGGCGCTCGCCCGGGTGTCGCGGCGCCTGCGCGATCGCGCATTCCTGGCGAAGTTGCGCGGCGCGGGTTCGCCGGATGCGCTCTATGCCCTGTTCACGGCAGAACTCGCGCATGGCGCCGCCTGAGCCGGGCAGCGCCGCGCAGGATGCGCATTTCCGCGCGCTCGAATCGCTCTATGCCGCCGCACCGATCAACCGGCTGTTCGATTCCCGCCTGGAGATCGCCGAGCCGGGGATGGCTCGCATCCATTTCACGCTGGGCGAGCAGCATTTCCACGCTGCAGGGGCGGTTCATGGCACCAGCTATTTCAAGATGCTCGACGATGCAGCCTTCTACGCGGCGAACAGCCTCGTCACCGATCGCTTCCTGTTGACCACGGCGTTCAACCTGCTGCTGACCCGGCCGCTGCGGGCGGGTCCGGTGGTGGCGGAAGGGCGCTGGATCAGCGGCAAACGCCGCGTCTATGTCGCGGACGCGCGGCTGATCGATGCCGAGGGCGAGGAAGCCGCACGCGGGACGGGTACGTTCATGCGCTCGCAAATCCCGCTTTCCGGCCTTCCCGGCTATCGTGCTTCATGAGCGGCCGGCTTCCGACGCACCTCGCGGTCGGTGCCTTGCTGCGCCGGGTCAACGATGCCGGCGGATTGGCGGTCGTGCGCGCTAGGGGGGATCCGCAGGCCGGGGGCGTGCTGATCCTCATTGCCGGCCGTGACGGGTCCGAACGGGCGATCGAGCATGGATTCGATTTGGATGGGTCAGCGATACTGCGTGATTCGACTCCATCCGGACCTATCGAGGACTATTGGCGCCGGCGGCGCGAGCGGGACCCCGACCTGTGGGTGATCGAACTGGATATCGCGGACGCTGAACGGTTCGCCGCTGAAACGATCCTGAACGATTGACGAATGACAGCCCTGTGACGCACGCGACGCGCACGTTTTAAGCGCGTTGTACTGTGTCCGGGTGCGATCCGGGTCGGTTACGCAGTCGGGGGGAAGCCCGGACGATGCCCTTCGGGTGCATCGGGTCCGTGATCCAACCGCACATTGATAGTGTTGATGACCGTTCTCCAGCGCGCCGCCACCTTCGCGGCGATGACTTTCTCCCTGGTCGGGTTGCTTGGCAACAGCTCGCCCGGCCGCGCCACGGACCTCGATCGCAAGGTCCTCTCGGCGCTTCAGACGGCCGCTCCGTCTGCTGCCAACCCCCTCCTCCCCGCCGTTGTTCCCGTCGATGCCGCCGCCGTCGCGCCGCAGGCTCCGGTGAATCAGGCAAAGCCCGCCACCTACTTCGTCCAGCAGCTCCCCACCCAGACCGTCGCGGATGATGGGGCTGACGACGAGTTCGACACGCTGGCCGATGCGGTCGCCGCGCAGGACGGCGCAGACGTCACCGACGCCGAGCGTTGCCTGGCCGGCGCGATCTATTTCGAGGCCAAGGGCGAACCGCTTGCCGGTCAGCTCGCCGTCGCCAACGTGATCATCAACCGCACCAAGTCGGGACGTTTCCCATCGGACGTCTGCGCCGTCGTGAAGCAGCGCGGCCAATTCGCCTTCGTGCGCGGGGGCCAGATCCCCACGATCGACCAGGCCCGCGCGGCCTATCGCACAGCGATCGCGGTCGCCAAGGTCGCCATGGACGCGGCATGGGACAGTCCCGCCCCGCAGGCGCTGTACTTCAACACGCCGAACCGCCGCCCGGGCGGCAACCTCACCAAGATCGCTATGATCGGCAACCACGTTTTCTATCGCTGATCGGTACGCTGGCGGGGCTTGCCCCGTTCGTCAAATGTTCTAAGCCGGGGTCATGCTCGACATGGCTCCGGCTTCGTGTTTGGACGGCGGCGATCCTGCGATCTGTGCCGCCGACGTGGCGCGTGGCGTCACGCGCATGCTGCTGCGCCACGATCTCACCACGATGGGCGAGGTCCCGCTCGACGGCGGACGGCGCGCCGACCTGATGGCGATCGACGCCCGCGGGCAACTCGTGATCGTCGAGATCAAGGTGTCGCGTGCGGATCTGCTCGGCGACGGCAAGTGGCCCGATTATCTTGCGCATTGCGACCGTTATTACTGGGCGGTGCCGGCCGGTTTCGATTTGTCGCCGCTGAACGGCCCCGCGTTCCTGCCGGAACGGACGGGCGTGATTGTGGCGGACCGCTACGATGCGGCGATCGTCCGCGAGGCGCACACGACGCCGCTTCCCGCGCATGCGCGCAAGCGGTGCACCTTAGCCTTTGCCCGTCGCGCCGCACGGCGACTGACGGGACTGATCGATCCCGACGCGATCTCGGGATAGACGTCGCAAGCCGATGGCGGTCATCCGATCGACGTCGTGGATCAGTACCGGCGCCGCCCGCCGACCCGCAAACTAGAGTTGGTGCCCGGTGCGATCGCGCTTGGTGGCGAGATAGCGAGCGTTGTGCGGATTGGCGGGCAGGGCATGGGGCACGCGTTCCGTCACCGCAACGCCTGCGGCTTTCAGGCCCGCGACCTTCGATGGGTTGTTGGTCAGCAACCGCACCCGGTTCTGGCCGAGCAGCACGAGCATCTGCGCCGCCACGCCGAAGTCGCGAGCGTCGATGGCGAAGCCGAGACGCGTGTTCGCATCGACCGTGTCGAACCCCTGGTCCTGCAAGGCGTAGGCGCGCAGCTTGTTGACCAGCCCGATGCCTCGCCCTTCCTGCCGCAGATACAACAGGATGCCCCAGCCGCTCGCCTTGATCGCGCGGATCGCGGCCTGCAGCTGCGGCCCGCAATCGCACTTCAGACTGCCCAGCGCATCACCGGTGAGGCATTCGCTGTGCAGGCGCACCAGGGGCGGCCTGCCGTCCGGCTGCCCAATCAGCAGCGCGACGTGATCGTCCGCGCTCTCGGGCGAGCGGAAGGCGACGATCTCCGCATCTTCTGCCCCGTCGACCGGCAGGCGCGCGCGCGTTGCAAGCGTCAGCCGCCGGGAATCCTCGTGCGCATCGATATCGGCCGGGGTGATCGTGATTTCCGGATCACGCCCGTCGACGAAGAAGGCGGGCAGCAGGCCCGCGATCCGCGCCAGGCGAAGCGCCGCCGCAGCCGCTTGCGGATCGGCAACCGGAAGGCTGCGCCATGGCCCTTTCAGCGGCGTGGCGAGATCGAGGCTGGGATCCGCGAGGGCGGTGGCGCCCGCAAAGTCGAGCCAGGGTGCGCGCTCGATCAGGACCGGCAGGTCGGGATCGGCTGCATCGCGCTGGTTGGCGAGCTTCAGCGTCTCCGCGCGTCCGGACGAGATAAGGACCGCCGATCGGCCGTCCGGATCGAATTCGGCCAGCCGCCCCGCGTCACTCGTCTCGATCGCCAGCAGCGTCAGCCCGTCGATCGCGATCGGCCATCCCCGGCGCAGCGCGTCGACAGCCCGCGCGGCGGCGCGGGGACGTGGCGCCGGCGGAGGCGTCAAAAGGCGAACTCGGTCATGATCGGCACGTGATCCGACGGCTTTTCCCAACTGCGGCAAGACTCGAACACCGTGTGCGTGACGGCCTGGCGCGCCACGTCGCCGGTCGCCCACATATGGTCCAGCCGCCGGCCGCGATCGTTCTTCGTCCAGTCGGGCGAGCGGTAGCTCCACCAGGTGTGGAGCCGTGCCGGCGCCGGATGGAAATGGCGACCGAGGTCGACCCAGTCGTTCGACGTCATGAGGCCATCCAGCGCCTCGACTTCGATCGGCGTGTGGCTGACCACCTTGAGCAAGGCCTTGTGGCTCCACACGTCGCTGGGCAGCGGGGCGATGTTGAAGTCGCCCGTCAGGATCGTCGGACAGGCGAGGCTGCGCGACCATTCGGTCATGCGCGCCACGAAATCGAGCTTCTGGCCGAATTTCGGATTGACCTCCCGATCCGGTTCGTCGCCGCCAGCGGGCACGTAGACGTTCTCCAGCCGCACACCGTTCGGCAGGCGGACGCCGACGTGGCGCGCCTCGCGGTTCGCCTGCCAGTCGAGCCGGTCGTCCTCCGCGATCGGCACGCGGCTGACGATCGCGACGCCATGGTGCATCCGCTGCCCGTGGACGACGCGATGGACGTAGCCGTGGCTTTCGAACAGATCGTGCGGGAAGTCTTCGTCGACGACCTTGGTTTCCTGCAGGCACAGGATGTCCGGCGCCGCCTCGGTCAAAAATTGTGCGACGATGGCCGAACGGAATCGGACCGAATTGATGTTCCAGGAGGCGATTTTCACGGCCACGCATCTAGGCCGCGCGGGAGAGGGCGGCAAGGTGCGGGCATGTCCGCCGATCCACGCTGTCGTAGCGTCCCCAAATGCAAAGGCCCCCGCTCCGGGGGCATGGAGCGAGGGCCGACCTGGTGTTGGTCACGCAGGCGGGAAGTGGTCGTTTGGTCCGGGCAACAGGGGGAAAAATCCCGGACACCCCACATCCGCGACCCCTGTTTAGGACCGCAAACCTGTCGCTTGCATGAATGGGGCCAATAAAAACGCTCAGTTTCGCGTCGAGCTGCGCCGCGGATCGTTCCAGCGGAACGTCCCGTCGCTCACCGGCACGCCGAATTTCTGGTTCGACAGGCGGATCGTCGTCCGGTTGTTCTGGCTGTCCAGCGCGACCCAACCCTGCAGCATCAGTCCCGCAGGCGCGGCACCGTCGCGCTGGAAGATCAGCGTGATCCTGCCATATTCGGGGTGGTTGGGATCGTTCGCCTCGATCGACACGACCTGCGGATTGCCAGTCGGCACCACTTTCGCATAGCGGGATATGTCGCGGCTGGGGTCGAGCAGCACGCCCAGCGGTGAATTCTTGATCGGCCACCGCTGCACCTGTCGCACCGAATAATCGATGAAGGTCAGTGCCCCGCCCTCCGCGACGATGAGGATCGGCACGCCCTTTTCATATTGGAAGCGCAGCTTGCCCGGCCGCTTCAGCGTGAAGGTGCCGGTCAGCACCTTGCCGTTGCGGTCGGTCTGCGTGAAGTCCGCGGTCATCGTCGTCAGCGCCTGCAGGTGGCGCTGCACCGTGGCGAGGTCGCCGGTCGACTGGGCGGCGAGGGCGACAGGCGTGGTGAGCGCGGCGGCAAAGGCGAAGGCGTGGCGGATCATGCGGGTCCTGTTGGCAGAAAGGCGTTGAATAGCCGCTTAACCGGTAACGGGCGCTGTGGGTCCGTGCCGCGCGTGTCCGGCGCCGCGGCGCTCCTGCCGACGCGCCGCCGCAGGGTCGCACGCGCGGCCGATTGCCGGCCCTGCGGTTCCGCGCGTGCCGGAACACGCGGCCGATCAGATCGCATGCCCCTCCGCATCGCGCAGCACCTCGCGTCTGCCGACGTGGTCGGGACGGCCGACGATGCCGTCCTTCTCCATCCGCTCGATCAGGCGGGCGGCGGAATTGTAGCCGATGCGCAGCTGGCGCTGCAGCCAGCTGGTCGATGCCTTCTGTGATTCGCAGACGAGCTGGATCGCCTGGCGATATTGCTGATCCTCGGCCGAATCCTCGCCTATCGGCGCACCCTCGAGCGTGTAGCTCTCCTCGGGCTCCTCGGTGACGGAGCTGATATAGTCGGGCTGCCCCTGACCGCGCCAGTGATCGGCGACCGCGCGAACCTCGTCGTCGCTGACGAACGGGCCGTGGACGCGCACGATGCCCTTGCCACCCGGCATGTACAGCATGTCGCCGCGCCCGAGCAGCTGCTCCGCGCCCTGTTCGCCCAGAATGGTGCGCGAATCGATCTTGCTGGTGACGTGGAAGCTGATCCGCGTCGGCAGGTTCGCCTTGATGACGCCGGTGATGACGTCGACGGAGGGGCGCTGCGTCGCCATGATCAGATGGATGCCCGCCGCGCGTGCCTTCTGCGCCAGGCGCTGGATCAGGAACTCCACCTCCTTGCCGGCGGTCATCATCAGGTCGGCGAGTTCGTCGACGATGACGACGATCTGGGGCAGGGGTTCGTAGTCGAGCTGCTCCTCCTCATAGACCGGCTGGCCGGTATCGGGGTGGTAGCCGGTCTGGACGCGGCGGCCGAGCCGCTGGCCCTTGGCCTTGGCGGCGCGGACCTTGTCGTTGAAGCCGGCAAGGCTGCGCACGCCGACGGACGACATCTGGCGGTACCGGTCCTCCATCGTCTCCACCGCCCATTTGAGGGCGCGCACCGCCTTGGCGGGATCGGTCACGACGGGGGAGAGCAGGTGCGGGATGTCGTCGTAGACGCTGAGTTCCAGCATCTTCGGATCGATCATGATCATGCGGCACTGTTCGGGCGTGAGCCGATAGAGCAGCGACATGATCATGCAGTTGAGGCCGACCGACTTGCCCGAGCCGGTGGTGCCGGCGACGAGCAGGTGCGGCATCGGCGCGAGATCGGCGATCACCGGATCACCGGCGATGTTCTTGCCCAGGATGATCGGCAGCTGCGCGGCTTGATCCTCGAACGTCTGGCTGCCGACCAGTTCGTGCAGGCTGACCATTTCGCGCTTCGCGTTGGGCAGCTCGATGCCGATCACGTTGCGACCCGGTATCACCGCGACGCGCGCCGAGACGGCGGACATGTTGCGCGCGATATCGTCGGCGAGCGCGATGACGCGGCTGGCCTTGATACCCGGCGCGGGCTCCAGTTCGTACATCGTTACGACGGGGCCGGGCCGCACCTCGGTGATAGCGCCCTGCACCTTGAAATCGTCGAGCACGTTCTCGAGCAGCCGCGCATTGCGCTCCAGCGACGCCTTGTCGATCGCCGCCTTGGGCGCCGGCGGGGCGGGGGTGAGCAGATCGATCTCGGGCAGGGCGTAACTGTGGTCGAGCGCGAGCTGCGCCTGCTTGGGTTTTGCCGTCGCCACGGAGGGCGCCAGGTTTCGGTCGGCGATCACTGGCGCGGGACGAGTGTCGGGCGTGGCGACCGCACGAGGCTCGATGGCCTTGCGCTTGAGGTCGAGCGGTTCCTCCTCGTCTTCGTCCGCATCGTCATAGGCATCGAACGGCAGGTCCGCGCCCTCCGCATCGACGGTCGCCCGGCGTCGGCGCAGGCGGAAGCGGCGATCGCCCAGCTCGATCTCCAGGCTCTTCGCCCAGATGACGACACCGGCAACCCCGAACGCGAGACCGATACCGCGCGCGGCCCAACGCTCGGCGGCGGGATGGTTGATGAACGACAGCGCCCATTCGACGAGGTGAGACACCGACAGGCCGATCACCCCGCCCCAGCCGGCCGGTAGCGCCAGCACCGCGCTGTCGGACACGAAGGCGAGGGCGCTCGCCATAAGCGCGACGCCGATCGTCGCCCCGCGGAGCATCCGCACCCAGCGACCGACGGGCTGATCCCGCCACAGCCGCATCGCCATCATCGGCAGTACCGGCAGCAGCAGCGCGACCGCAGGGCCGAACAAGGTCAGCACCAGATCGGCAAACCAGGCGCCGGGCGGACCCGCCAGATTGGCGACGGGGCTGCCCGATGCGGTATTGAGCGCGGCATCGCTCGCCCGATAGCTAGCCAGCGCCAATACCGTCAGCCCGGTGGCCAGGAACAGCGCCAGCGCCGACACCAGCGCGCCGCCGCGCACCGCGCCCGCCTTCACGGTCTCACGCAACAAGCCTGGCTGCGCACGGCTCGCCATTGCCTCAAATCCTTATCACTATGCCGGAATGCCCCGTGGATTCATCGGCCCAAGCGCGCGCGACGTCAAGCAGGCGACGGTGGACCCGGCCGTTGGCACCCGTCGTTTGGACGCGTAGGAGAAGCGCCATGGACACGCCCACACAGCCATCCGCAGCGAAGGCGGACGTCATCATTCTCGGCGGCGGCCTCGTCGGTGCGACGCTCGCGCTGGCGCTCGACGCGCATGGCCTCACCAGCATCGTCGTCGATCCCGCCGATCCCGCGGTGACGCTGGCGCCCGGCTTCGACGGCCGCGCGTCCGCGATCGCGAGCGCGAGCGGGCGGATGCTCGATGCGATCGGTGTCGGCGCGGCACTGGCAGGGCAGGGCTGCGCCATTCGCCAGATCCGCGTCAGCGACGGTCTCAAGCCGGGCAAGCTCGACTTCATTCCGGACGCGACCGACGATGCGCTCGGCACGATGTACGAGAACAAGCTGCTCCGCCGCACGCTGTTCGGGGCGGCGAGCGCGGCAGCGGGGGTAAGCCTGCGCATGAAGACACGCGCGACGGAGGTGCGGCGCGAGGCGGCGGGCGTCACCGCGGTCCTGTCCGACGACAGCGTGGTCACCGCACCCCTGCTCGTCGCGGCGGAAGGGCGACAGTCGCCCACGCGGCAGGCGGCGGGGATTGCGGTCGCACGCTGGCAGTACGATCATGCCGCGATCGTGGGTGCGTTCCATCACGAGCACGATCACGAAAATATCGCCTATGAGATATTCTATCCCGCCGGGCCCTTCGCGCTGCTGCCGCTGCCCGACGACGCGATCGGACACCGCTCCGCGATCGTCTGGTCGGTGAAAGCGAAGGACGGCGCGGGACTGGTCAAACTCTCCGACCGTGCTTTCCTGGCCGAGGCGGAGAAGGCCATGGGCGGCTTCCTCGGCGCGTTGTCGGATGCCAGCCCGCGCGCGAGCTATCCGCTGGGCTTCCACCATGCGGCCCGGATCACGGCGGAGCGGCTCGTGTTGATCGGCGACGCCGGGCATGGCATCCACCCGATCGCGGGGCAGGGGCTCAACCTCGGGTTCCGCGATGTCGCCACGCTGGCGGAAGTGCTTGTCGAGGGGAAGCGGCTCGGCCTCGACCTGGGCGATGCGGCGCTCCTCGACCGCTACCAGCGGTGGCGTGGGCTGGACACGTTCATGGTCGCCGCCGCGACGGATGGTCTTACCCGCCTGTTCGGTATCCCGGGCAGGGCCGCGAGTGCGGTCCGTCGCTTCGGCATCAGCGCCGTCGACCGGCTGCCGCCGCTCAAGGACCGTTTCATGGCGGAAGCCCGCGGCGAATCGGGCGACCTGCCGAAGCTGCTGCAAGGCCTGATGATCTAGACGCGGTCGATCGTCGTCGTCGCTCTTGCCGGCTTACCGCCGCCGGCGGTGGCGCGATCGGCACCCTGAGCGACATCTCGCCGTCGGGCGGTTGATCGATCGTCATCGTGCCGAGCGGTGTGAGCCCGTGGCTGGTCAGGAACCGCTCCATGTTGCCGTGATACGGCGTTTCCGCCGCCTGCCACGTCCTGGAAACATTGGCAGGGCCGAAGGTCGCTTGGAAGGTGCACTCGGGCCCGCAGACGATCCGCCCGTTGTACAGCATCGGAAAAGCCTTGGTGGTCGCGTCCGCTAGCTGGCGAGGCCCGGTACGGGGCAGAGGGTGCTCACCGTCGGGGAGAGGCGGCGAGGCCGGCGCGACACTGCGCGGGTCCGACGGGGTCGCGGTGTCGACCACCTCGACGCCCCCCGAACGCCTTTCCGACGACCGTGGCCAGCGCAGGCATGCGATCATCGCGACGGCGCATGCCAGCAGGATCGCCAAAACCATCGTCATCCTTCGACCTTTCGGCACGTTATTCCCCATGAGCCATTGGTCGGGATGGAAGCCGGGCAGGTGGACCGACCCGGCTTCCTCCGATCGTCAGTTGGCGATGACGCTCTCGTTGCGCCGGCCGGCAAAGAACAGTTGCTCCTTCGCGGTCAAAGGGTCGTCGGTGATGATGTAGCTGAACGACTGGTTGCCGACGTGCATCTGCCAGTCCAGGCTTTCCCGATTGTCGGCCGTCTCCCGCCCGAAGCCCTTGCTCGACGTCCACAACCAGAATTGCGGACCCGTGCAGCAATGGCCGTCCAGCGCGTAATACATCTTGTTCGTGGTTTCCGGCACAGGCTGGTAGGAGCCGAGGACCTTCACCGGCCCCGGCCGCGTCCGCCATGCCAAGTAGGTATTAAGGATGTTGTTGAGCGGGTAGCTCAGGGCGGCGTCATATTGCTTCAGCAGCAGTTCGGTCGCGTAGACATACGGCTTGTTGTAGTAGCTCTGCCAGTTCGACAGGCTCGACGCGGGGCCGTTGCTTGCGTCGATATGCGCGGTCGTGAACACCGGGATGAGCCGGAAGCGCGACAGTTCGTTCGTCGGAACGATCAGCTGCGACTCGAACATCCAGGGTGCTTCGCCCAGCGCGCCGGTCTGCATCTTGAAATAGACCCAGCGTTCCGCGGGGGTTCCCCAGGCATTGGTGAAGCGTTTGACGATCGACCAGGCGGCCCGCGCCGTCGCGGCGTCCCGGATGTCGAGGAAGAGCACCATCGAGATCCGATTGTCCTTCATCGCCTGAAGCATCTGGTCGAGCGTTTCGACATAGCTCGACTGGGTGACGGCGCCCTTCAGATCGGGCCGCCGCAATCGGATGTTCGTGACGGTCCCCGGATAGGAGTCGACCGCAGGATTGCTGCCCCGCCCGGAATAGGGATCGTAGACGCCGAAGGGCGACGAATAGGATTCCATCGTCAGCCGGCCGAGATTGGAATCGTGCATCAATACGACTCGTCCCGACTTGTCGAGCCGGACGTCAAGTTCCGAGCATTCGATGCCGCGGGATGCCGCCAGCTTCACCGCGGCGAAGGTATTTTCGGCATAATCCTGCATCCAGCTGTCGGAATTGCGGCCCGTGATGGTTCCATGAAGACCGCGATGCGCGCAAACGATCGTCATGTCGTTACGCGCGTTGAGCAGCAAGTTGCCTATCTTGTCCGTATTGTAATATTGCGCATTGGCCGCCGTGCCTGCCGCGAGCAGCGGCACCAGCACCAGCAATATTCTGACCATGATATTCGGCATGACTATCCCCTCCCAAAACCTTTGGCCGACGTCAGGATCAGGGATTGTGCCTTGCGCAGGCCGATGTCGGGCGTTGACGCCGTGAAAATCAACCAATGCATTGCAAGATCAGAACAATACCCTACGAGAGTGTTGACGATAAAATCGTCGACAGCCCAAGTATCGACATGGAGACCTAATCGATCTAGTTGATGACGGATGGAATACGTTTCGGGAAAATAAATCGGATTCGAAAAAACGACCGAAACCCTGCCCGGCATGATCAAGACGAACTGATCAATGCTTTTTACCAACGGAATCAGGCCGATGATTAATCATGCTGTCATCGTGGCGGAGTTGAGAGATACGCGTCGCGTTGACACGCCTTTGTGGCGCGTCGCTGGGGACATGCGGCAAACGGCGCCATCGGCCGTTTCGGTCGTCTCTCAGTCGGGCGTCACCGCCGAGTCGCCGATCGGCCGCGCCTCTTCGGGCAGCATCACCGGCACGCCGTCGCGAATCGGGTAGGCGAGACCCGCCGCAGCGCTGACCAGTTCCCGGCGCTGGGCATCGTAGCGCAAGGGCTGGCGCGTCACCGGACACACGAGCTTGTCGAGCAGCCAGGGGTCGAGAGCCGCCGCTTCGGTCATTGCAGCGTCACCCGGTCCTCGCCGTCGTGGCGCCCGAAGAATTGCATCAATTGGATGATCAGCTCCGCGCGCTGTTCCAGATCCGGCGCCTCCAGCAACGCCTGCTTGGCGGCGGCGTCGAAGGGGGCGATCTGGGCGATGCCGTTGACGAGGCTCTGATCGTCAAGACGCGTGACGCCGTCCCAGTCGACGGCATAGCCTTGCAGGTCGGCGAAGCGACGCGACTCGCTCTCAAGGGCGGCGCGCCGACCGAGGGACAACAGGTCGTCCTGTGCGACCGGCAGGATTTCCGCCTCAACCTGGCGGAATGGCGTCGTGACATCGAGTTCGCGCAGCGGCCGGAACAGCGCGACGCCCTCCAGCACCAGATTGTAGCGCCCGTCGTCCAGCGCCTCGACCTCCGCGATCCGCCCGACGCAGCCGAGGCCGTATAGCGCTGGCCTGTCGCCGTCGCCGTTGGGCTGGATCATGCCGATGCGCCGATCACGCGCCATCGCGTCCGATACCATCGCACGGTAGCGCGGCTCGAAGATGTGCAGCGGCAGGTGCATGCCAGGGAACAGCAGCGCTCCCGGCAAGGGAAAGATCGAGAGGCGGGTGGCGGGCATGGCGCGCCTCAGCCGAAGAGGATTGCCGACAGGCGCCGGCGCTGCGTCGAGACCCACGGGTCCATCATGCCGACCACTTCGAACAGCTTGAGCAATTGCTGGCGCGCCGCGCCGTCGTGCCATTCGCGATCGGCGGCGACGATATGGAGCAGATTGTCCGCCGCGCCGTCACGATCGCCAGCCGCCATCTGCGCATTGGCGAGCGCGAACCGGCGCTCGTGGTCGTCCGGGTTGGCCGCGACTTCGGCCTGCAGGCCCGCGAAATCGTCGGCCGGCGGCGCGGACTGTGCTAGTGCGAGCGCCGCCCTGGCCCGGTCGATGCCCGGATCCTTGATCTCCGCGGGCAATGCGTCGATCGCCGCCTGGGCCGCGTCTGTCTGTCCCAGTGCGACGAGCGCACGAATGCGACCCGACAGCACCGCCGGGTGATCGGGCGTCATGTCGGCGATCTGGTCGAAGATGGACAAGGCGCGCTCTGCGTCGCCGCCAGCCAGCACGTCCTCGCCCATCGCGATCAGCGGCTCGATCTCCGCCGCGGCATCCGCGGCCTCCGACTGGATCGGCAATTGCTTGAGCAGCTGGTCGAGGATCACGCGCAGCTGCGACTCGGTGCGCGCGCTGGTGAGGTCCGCGACCAGCTGCCCCTGGAACATCGCATAGACGGTGGGAATGGAGCGAATCTGGAATTGGCTGGCGATGAACTGGTTCTTGTCGGTGTCGACCTTGGCGAGCACCACGCCCTTGTCCGCATAGGCGGCGGCGACCTTTTCCAGCACCGGCGCGAGCGCCTTGCACGGCCCGCACCATTCCGCCCAGAAATCCAGGATCACCAGCTTGGTCATCGACGGTTCGACGACGTCGCGGCGGAACTCCTCGACGGCGGTCTTCTCGGCGGGGGACATGCCTAGTGTGGCCAAGGTTTACGCTCCTGTTCGTGATCCGCGCTCATGTGGGGCGGCGGATCGCCAAGGTCAAACCGCGGCCCGTCTTTGAGCCGGCGATCGCATCACGCGACAATCGCGCGCCAGGATCAGAACCAATTGGCGCGACCGGCGTTCTCAGTACCTGATCCCACCCCTTTCGGGATCAGTGCCGTTTCCAAGCGCGGCACGGCCGCGCCGATGCGTAGCAGGCGGCGCGGCCAACGCGCGGGGGACAGACTAAGCGGCGGATGCGTGTGGGCCAATGCCCGATCAGGGGCCGGTCCGACCCCCACCACCGCCGCCGGGACCACCCGCGCCGGTTCCGGCAGCACCCACCGTGCCGATATTGCCGAACAGATCCTCGAAGAAGCCGCGCTTGCGCCCCAGCGTCGGCGTCGTCTTGCCATAGGGGCTGATGCTCGCGACCTCGTCGACGCCGGTCCGCGTGATCGACGTCACCGTGCCGGCCTGGTCGAAGCTGATCTTCAGCGCGATCTGGTCGCGCGCCTTCGGCGTCTGGAAATTCAGGTTCCGGCTGTCGCGTGCGACATAATACCAGTCGTTCGGCGGGAACTGGCTCGCGATCGTCGGACGGCCGAGGGTGGCGGCGACCGACTGGCGGTTGTCGACGCCGGGCTGGATCGCGTTCACGAGGTCGACGTCGATGATATAGCCCTGGTGCGAACGCAGCGGGACGCACGCGCCGGTCATCAGGGTCAGCCCGAGGCCCGCGACCAGGCACGAACGGGCAAAGGATACGCTCATCACATTCTCCAGCGGCGGCAACGGCCGGCAGCGGCAAGGCCGATTGCATCGCCCGCCGATCGCCTCGATATGCGAGGAACGAAGAGGCATCAAGCACGGGGTTGCGGCAAGGCTTGCCGGCGCCAGGCGGAAGAGGGTGACGGCGTGAAATTGTGGACAAGATTGTTCGGCCGCTCGCGGGACGAGGCGCTGCCGCTCTACAATGCGATCGTGGCGCGCGGGCGCGCCGACCATTGGTATCTGGCGGGGGGCGTGCCCGATACGCTTGACGGCCGGTTCGACATGATCGCCACCGTCCTGGCGGTGGTCCTGCTCCGGCTGGAGGAAGAAGCGCAGGCACCAGAGGTCGCGACGCCGCTGTCGGTGCAGCTGACCGAGCGCTTCGTCGACGACATGGACGCGCAATTGCGCCAGATCGGTATCGGCGACCTCGTCGTCGGCAAGCAGATGGGCAAGATGATGAGCCTGCTCGGCGGCCGCCTCGGCGCCTATCGGGACGGTTTCGCCTCGGGCGACCTCGGCCCGGCGCTGGTCCGCAACCTGTATCGCGGCGCGGCGCCGGGTGATGATGCGCTCGCCCATGTGGCGCAGGCGCTGAGCGATTTCAGGGCCCGCCTTGCCGCCACGCCCATCGACCACCTCGCCGCCGGAGACCTGCCGTGACCCCCGAATTCAGTCGCCCCGAGCGGATCGACACGATCGGCGACCGCGATCGCGACGTCGCGATCGCGGCCAACGAGACCGAGCGCGCGGCATTGGCCGAGCGTTTCGGCCTCATCGCCATCGAGGGGCTGGAAGCACGCTTCGCGATCCGGCGCGAGGCGGCCGGCATCGCCGCACGCGGCCGCGTCACGGCGCGCGTTATCCAGGCCTGTTCGGTGACGGGCGATCCGATCCCGGCGAACGTCGACGAGCCCGTCGCCCTGCTGTTCGTCACCGCGCTGGGCGAGGGCGAAGAGGTGGAGCTCGATGCCGGCGACCTCGACACGGTCGAATATGACGGTGGCGCGGTGGATCTGGGCGAAGCGGCGGCGGAGACGATGGCACTGACGCTCGATCCCTTTCCGCGCAGCCCGGGTGCGGAGGCGGCGCTGCGCGCAGCCGGCGTGATCAGCGAGGAAGAGGCCGGCCCGTTCGGTGCGCTCGCGGGACTGAAAGCGCAGCTGGAGAAGAAGTAGCCGTGCCACCCCTTGCCAGCCCGGCGAACGCCGCGGCGGCGGGATGAGGGGCTATCGTTCGTCCGGCCCCAGCGTCGGATCGAGGTCGCGTGGGCGGACGAACCGTGTCAGCGTCGCGCCGCCGTCGGCGACGTCCGCCCAATGGTCGACCGGGAAGGTCATTTCGGCAAGGGTCGCGGTCGGATATTTGGCCTCGACCGCGCCGCGCAGCGCGCCGGCGCCCTCCGGCACCAGCATCAGCACCAGATCCTCCAGCCCCGGATTGTGGCCCACTAGCAGCACGCGCGCCGCCCCGTCGTCGAATCCGTGCACGACGTCGAGCAACGTCGCCGCCGAGGCGAGATAGACGCGCCGATCCCACTCGGGCGCAAGCTTGCGGCCATAGCCCGCCTCGATCGCATCCAGCGTCTCGCCCACCCGGATGGCGGGGGAGGCGACGATATGATCGAAGGCGAAGCCCGCGTCGCGCATGTGGCGGCCCATCACCTCCGCCGCGCGCCTGCCCTTGGCATTCAGCGGTCGGTCGAAATCACGCGCCACGGGATCGTCCCAGCCCGACTTGGCGTGGCGCAGCAGCGTCAGCGTCTTCATCGCGCGTCTCCCGTCGGCCAGGGGCTGATCCCCCCGGGCTCAGCCGTCATGCGCGGCCTCATGCCCCATGATCGAAGGCAAGGAAAGCCGGGATGCGACCCGCGCGACCGCCTCGTCCAACGTCACCCGGCTGATGGCGACGCCCGGCGCAAAGGCGGTCAGCAGCCGCGACGGGCAGGCGGCGGACAGCATGACGAAGGCGCCGCGGTCGTCGGCGCGCCGGATCAGCCGACCGAACGCCTGGGCGAGGCGCGCCCGCACGATCCGGTCGTCATAGGCGCTGCCGCCGCCAGCCAGCCGTCGCGCGGCATGCAGCACGCTCGGCTTGGGCCAGGGAACGCCCTCCATGACGACGAGGCGCAGCGACCGGCCCGGCACGTCGACGCCATCGCGCAGCGCATCGGTGCCGAGCAGCGAGGCGGCGGGATCGTCGCGAAAGATGTCGACCAACGTTCCCGTGTCGATCGGATCGACATGCTGCGCGTGGAGCGGCAGCCCCTCGCGCGCCAGTCGGTCGGCGATGCGTGCATGCACCCCGCGCAGACGGCGGATCGCGGTGAACAGGCCCAGTGTGCCGCCACCCGCCGCGACGATCAGCCGCGCATAGGCGTTGGCGAGTGCCGGCAGGTCGCCGCGCTTGACGTCGGTGACGATCAGCACCTCCGCCTGATTGGGATAGTCGAAGGGACTTGCCGCCTCGAATCGTGCCGGCGCGCGGGCGAGATGCGGCGCGCCGACCCTGGCTTCGGCCGTCGCCCAGTCGCCGCCGCCGGTCAGCGTCGCGGAGGTGACGAGCGCGCCGTGCGCCGGCTCCAGCACCACTTTTGCGAAGGGCCGCGTCGGGTCGAGCCAATGGCGATGCAGCCCCATGTCGTATTCGCGACCCTCGATCCGGTCGACCGCGAGCCAGTCGACGTAATCCGGGTCGACGGGACCGCCGACGCGCGCGAGCAGCGCCAGCCAGCCCGCCACCGTCTCGGCGCGCCATCCGATCGACGCAATCGCGCCCTCGATCCGCGCGCGTGCCGGCGCGTCCATCCAGTCGGGCGCCTCCGCCAACACCGCCTCCAGCCGCTTGCCGAGCGTGACGAGCGGACGAACCAGCGCGTCGAGCGCGGCGGCGGCGGGAGCGGCCGCCTCGATCAGTTCGGGGGTCGGCTCCGCGATCTCGGTCTCCAGCCCGTATCCGGCGTCGCCCGGCTGCTCGGCGCGGGCATAGGTCAGTCCGCGTACCGCGGCGAGCAGGCGCTCGATCGGTCCGAACGGCGCACCTTCCGCGATCCGCCCGAGCCAGCCGTCGCTGGCGAGATGCCGCGCCGCATTGACCGCATCCTGGATCGCCAGGCCACCTTGCTCGTCATAGCTCGCAACGTCGGACAGCCGCGCCTGCAGGCCGCGCCGCCGGCCGCGTCCGCCGCTTTCCGGACCAAGAATCCAGCGCCTGAGTTCGATCGTCTCCTGCCCGGTCAGCGCGGCCGCGAACATCGAGTCGGCGGCGTCGAACAGGTGGTGGCCCTCGTCGAAGACGTAGCGGGTCGGCCGTGTCGCGGTCTCTCGCCCGCGCGCGGCATTGACCATCACCAGCGCGTGATTGGCGATGACCAGGTCGGCATCGGCGGAGGCGCGCGCCGCATGCTCGATGAAGCATTTGCGATAATGCGGACAGCCCGCATAGACGCATTCCCCGCGTCGGTCGGTCAGCGCGGCGGGGCCGTTGCGCCGGAACAGCGTCGGCAGCCAGCCGGGCAGATCGCCGCCGACCATGTCGCCGTCCGCGCTATAGGCGGCCCAGCGCGCGACGAGCTGCGCCAGCACGGCGGCCCGACCCGCGAAACCGCCCTGCAACGCGTCTTCGAGGTTGAGCAGACACAGGTAATTTTCGCGCCCCTTGCGCGTCACCACCTTCGCCTTGCGCGTCGCGGCGTCGGGAAACAGCCGTACCGTCTCCTGCGCCAACTGGCGCTGCAGCGCTTTGGTATAGGTGGACAGCCACACCGCGCCGCCCGCGCGTTCCGCCCAGAGCGAGGCGGGCGCAAGATAGCCCAGGGTCTTGCCGATCCCGGTCCCGGCCTCGGCGAGTACGAGGTTGGGCGCATCGCGCATGGCGCGCGGCGCGAAGGCCGCGCTGGCGGCGGCGGCGAAGGCGCGCTGACCCGGGCGTTCCTCCGCGCCATGGCCCGTCAGGTCGACCAGCCGCGCCTCGGCCTCGACGGCGGGAATGGAGACGGTGCGCGGGGCGGGGCGGGGGGCGCCCTCTTCCCATTCGGGCAGCGCGCCGAACAGCCAGCGCTCATGCTCCTTGGGCTTGGCGATCAACGGGGCGAGCGCGGGCGCCCATGGCCAGCGCAGCCTCGTCAGCGCCTGTACCGCGCTCCAGGCGCCTTCGCGTTCCGGCCATTCGCCCGCGGGGACCGCGAGCAGCGCCGCCGCCGCCTCGCGCAGGAAGGCGGCGACATCCTCGTCGCCGTCGGGCGGCGACAGGTCGACCGCGCGCGCCAGTCCCTTCGGGGTAGGCACGGCGAAGCGCGCCGGATGCAGGAAGGCGAACAGCTCGAGCAGGTCGAGCCCCGACAGCTCCGCATAGCCCAGCCTTTGCCCGACGAGAGGCGCGTTCAGCAGGATCACCGGCGTGTCCGCGGCGATGCCGATCGCCTCGCCGCGCGACAGCGCGCGCGTCCCCTCCGCGGTCGCGAGCCAGATGCCGCCGTGGCTGGCGTGGAGGGCGGGATAGGGAAGCACGCGCTGAAATGCCTTAACCAGCTGGAACACATTGGCAACCAGCCTGCGTGGAAACCCGTCGGCCCGTCGCTCGTTCGGCACGCACCATCGGTCGGAGGAGGACCTTTTCATGCGTAAGATGTTGCTCGCGCTCAGCGCGGTTTCGCTCACCCTGCCGGCCAGCCTCGTGCTGCCGACCAGCGCCGCGCAGGCGCGCCATCACCATCGCCATTACGAGCGCGGCTATCATCACGTCCGCCGCTGCAGCTATTCGGGCGGCACCACGGGCCTGGTCGCGGGCGGCGTCGGCGGCGCGCTGGTCGGCAATTCCGTGCTCGGCCATGGCGCACTCGGCACGATCGCAGGCGGCGTCGGCGGCGCCCTGGCCGGCCGCGCGATCGACCGCTCGATCACCGCGCATCGCCGCTGCCGCTGAGCGGCTGAAAACTCCGGCGTTGCCGTGACCGCGTCGGGGGCTTAGTCCCCCGGCGCATCATGACCGACGACCTTCGCACCATCGCGCTCGAATCCAAGGCCTGGCCCTATGAAGAGGCGCGCAAGCTTCTCAAGCGGTGGCCGGACGGCAAGCCCGGTGGCGCGCCGATCCTGTTCGAAACCGGCTATGGCCCTTCGGGTCTGCCGCACATCGGCACGTTTAACGAAGTCCTGCGCACGACGATGGTGCGCAATGCCTTCAAGGAATTGAGCGACCAGCCGACGCGTCTGATCGCGTTCAGCGACGACATGGACGGGCTGCGCAAGGTGCCCGATAACGTGCCTAACGGCGCGATGCTCGCCGAGCATCTCGGCAAGCCGCTGACGCGCATCCCCGATCCGTTCGGCAAGTTCGACAGCTTCGCCGCGCACAACAACGCGATGTTGCGTGCGTTTCTCGACCGTTACGGCTTCGATTACGAATTCGCCTCGTCGACCGACTATTATACGTCCGGGCGCTTCGACGACGCGCTGAAGGGCGTGCTGCGTCACTATCAGGGCATCATGGACGTGATGCTGCCGACGCTGCGCAGCGAACGGCGCGCCACCTATTCGCCGATCCTGCCGATCAGTCCCGTCACTGGCGTCGTGCTGCAGGTGCCGGTCGAGGTCGTCGACGCCGAAGCCGGCACGATCGCCTTCGTCGACGAGAGCGGCGAGCGCGTCGTCCAGTCGGCGCTGGGCGGGTTGTCGAAGCTGCAGTGGAAGGTCGATTGGGCGATGCGCTGGGTCGCGCTCGACGTCGATTACGAGATGGCGGGCAAGGACCTGATCGATTCGGTCGTCCAGTCGTCCAAGATCGCGCGCGTGCTCGGCGGCCGCCCGCCCGAAGGCTTCAACTACGAGATGTTCCTCGACGAAAAGGGCGAGAAGATCTCCAAGTCGAAGGGCAACGGCCTGTCGATCGACCAGTGGCTGACCTATGGTCCGGAGGAGAGCCTCGCCTTCTTCGCCTATCGGGAGCCGAAGAAGGCGAAGCAGCTGCATTTCGGCGTCATCCCGCGCGCGGTCGACGACTATTGGCAGTTCCGCGGCAACTACCCCAACCAGCCGCTCGCGCAGAAGCTCGGCAATCCGGTGCACCATATCCACGCCGGCGAGATTCCGGCGGAAGCGCTGCCCGTCACCTTCGGCTTGTTGCTCAACCTCGTCGGCGTGATGGGCGGCGATGCGACGCGCGAGCAGGTTTGGGGCTATCTGGCCAATTACGTCGGCGACGCGACGCCGGAGCGTTATCCCGCGCTCGACCGGCTGATCGGCCATGCGCTGGCCTATGCCCGCGACTTCGTCGCGCCGACGCTGCACCGGCGCGCGCCCGAGGGGGTGGAGATCGAGGCGCTGCGCCGGCTCGACGCCGACCTTGCCGCGCTGCCCGAGGGCGCGGGGGCGGAGGATATTCAGAACATCGTCTACGAGATCGGCAAGACGGCGGGCTTCGCCGAGCTGCGCGACTGGTTCAAGGCGCTGTACGAAACGCTGCTAGGCTCCAGCCAGGGTCCGCGCATGGGCAGCTTCATCGCGCTCTATGGCGTCGCGAACAGCCGCAAGCTGATTGCGGAGGCGCTGGCCAAAGCGGCCTGACCCGCGGCCGTCGCGCGCGGTTCGGGCGCTTGCGCGGATACGGGCCCGGCGCGGGTTGGACTTGCCTCCGCCCGCGAAGCCGGTACCCGGGGGAAGATGAGCATTCTGCCCCACCGGGCGCGATCGGCGCTGCGCACGTTTCTGTCCAGCGAGGCGGCGGCGGGCATCGTCCTGATCGCGGCGGCGGCCATAGCCTTGATCCTGGCCAACGTGCCCGCGACCGCCCCCGGCTATGCCGCTCTGCTCGACCTCAGGACCGGCCCGCTGCTGTCGCCCGAGCACGGGGCGATGACGGTGCATCTCTGGATCAACGACGGGCTGATGGCCGTCTTCTTCCTGCTCGTCGGCCTGGAGATCAAGCGCGAACTGGTCGACGGCCAGCTCGCCAGCGCCGCCGATCGGCGCCTGCCGTTCCTGGCCGCCGCGGCGGGCATGATCGTGCCCGCGCTCGTGTTTCTGGCGGTGACCGGGTCCGACCGGGCCCTGCAGCCCGGCTGGGCGATTCCCGCCGCGACCGACATAGCCTTCGCGATCGGCGTGCTCGCCTTGCTCGGGCCGCGCGTGCCGCCGCAGCTCAAGCTGCTCCTCGCGACGATCGCGATCGTCGATGACATGGGCGCGGTCGCGATCATCGCGGTCGCCTATACCGATCACGTCGCTGCGATGGCGCTTGGCGTCGCGGTCGCCACGGTCGCCGGGCTGTACGTCCTGAACCGGCGTGGCGTCCTGACCTTGTGGCCCTATCTGCTCGGCTTCGCGGCGCTGTGGCTCGCGATCTTCATGTCGGGCATCCACGCGACCATCGCGGGCGTCGTGACCGCCGCGCTGATCCCCTTCCGCGCGACGTCCGACGCGGCCGATCATCCCAGGTCGCCGCTGCACCGGCTCGAGCACGCGCTGTCGCCCTGGGTCGCGTTCGTCGTCGTGCCGCTGTTCGGCCTCGCCAATGCCGGCGTGCCGCTCGCGAACACCAGTCTGGCGACCCTTGTCGAGCCGCTCGTGCTCGGCATCGCGCTGGGCCTGTTCGTCGGCAAACAGGCGGGGATCTTCGCCGCGATCTGGCTTGCGGACCGGCTCCGCATCGCGCGCCGCCCGCACGGTGTGTCGTGGCGCCAGCTTTATGGCATGGCGCTGGTTGCAGGCATCGGGTTCACGATGAGCCTGTTCATCGGGGGCCTGGCCTTTACCGACCCGGCGCTGCTCGACCGGGTCAAGGTCGGCGTGCTTGCCGGGTCGATCGCTTCCGCGCTCGCCGGCATGGCGCTGCTCGCCACGGCGCGGAGACGGGACGCATGAAAATCTTCCACCACCCCGACCAGGCGCTGCACGCGCCGACACACGAATTCCACAACGGCGCGCTCGCACCGCATGCCGAGGTTCCCGGGCGGATCGCCAACATCCTCGCCGCCCTCGGCCCGACGCAGCAGCCCGGCGATGCGGGCATCGATCCGATCCACGCCGTGCATTCGCCCGCCTATTGCGCGATGCTCCGCGACGTTCCCCGGCTCTGGCGCGAGGCGGGGCGTGCCGGCGAGGCGATCCCCTACGCCTTTCCGGTCGTCGGTCGTCGACCATTGTCGCTGACCCGCGTCGATGCGCTGCTCGGCGCGCATGCGATGGACAGCGTCACGCCGGTGACGCCCGACACCTGGGCCGCCACCTACGGCAGCGCACAGGCCGCGCTGGCGGCGACGCGCGCGGTGCTGGCGGGGGAGCGGGCCGCCTTCGCGCTCTGCCGCCCGCCGGGTCATCATGCCGGTCCGGATTATTGCGGCGGCTATTGCTACCTCAACCACGCCGCGATCGCGGCACAGTCGGCGCGCGATGCGGGGGTTGCGCGCGTGGCGATCCTCGACATCGACTATCACCACGGCAACGGCACGCAGGACATCTTCTGGCGCCGGGGCGACGTCTTCTACGCGTCGCTGCACGCCGATCCCGCGACCGATTTTCCCTTCTACTGGGGGCATGCCGACGAGCACGGGGAAGGCGACGGCTTCGGCACGACGCGCAATCTGCCATTGCCGCGCGGGACCGACGGAGCGGCGTTTCGCGCCGCGCAGGATCGGGCGCTCAAGGCCATCGCGGACTTCGACCCGGGCTTGCTGATCGTCAGCTTCGGCGCGGACACGTGGGAGGGCGACCCGATCTCGGCCTTCCGCATCGCGACCGGGGACTATCGGGGGATCGCATCGGACATCGCCGCGTTCGGCTGGCCGACGGCGATCATCATGGAGGGCGGATATGCCGTCGACGCGCTCGGCACCAATGTCGCGGCCTTTCTCTCCGGCTTCTGACCTTCATCGCCAGGGCAGCGCCGCCTATCGTCACCTGACACTGGCGATGCTCTTCGCGGGATTCTCGACCTTTTCGCTGCTCTATGCGGTGCAGCCGCTGCTTCCTCTGTTCGCGCGCGACTATCGGCTGAGCGCGGAGGGCGCGTCGCTCGCCGTATCGCTGGCGACCGGGCCGCTGGCGATCGGCATCCTGTTCGCCGGCATCATCAGCGACCGGGTCGGTCGCCGGCCGATCATGATCGGGGCGATGTTCGCGGCGGGTGCATTGACGCTCGCCGCGGGGCTCGTGCCGGGCTGGCACGGCCTGCTCGCGCTGCGGCTACTCACCGGTCTTGCGCTCGCCGGCATGCCGGCGGTGGCGATGGCCTATGTCTCCGAGGAAGTACATGCCGACTCCGTCGGCGCGGCGATGGGGCTGTACATTGCGGGCAGCGGCATCGGCGGCATGGGCGGGCGGCTGGTCGCCAGCCTCGTTTCCGACGTGGCCGGCTGGCGCTGGGCCCTGGCGGCGGTGGGTATCGCCGGTCTTCTTATGGCGGAGACGTTCCGTCGCCTCGCACCCGCGTCGCGCGGGTTCGTACCGGGTGGGCGGGTCGGCGGCGGGCTGCTCGCGCTCGTCCGCGACGCGGCGCTGCCCGTGCTCTATGCCGAGGCGTTCGTGCTGATGGGCGTGTTCGTCACCGTCTACAATTATGCCGGGTTCCGTCTCGTCGCGCCGCCCTATGCGCTCAGCCAGGCGGCGGTCGGCGCCGTGTTCCTTCTCTACATATTGGGATCGCTGAGCTCGGCCTGGTTCGGCACCCAGGCGGGACGCATCGGCCGGCGGCGGATGTTCTGGATCCCGGTCGTGCTGCTGCTCGCCGGTCTCGCGATCGGGGCGGCGCGCCCGCTACCGCTCGTCGTCGCGGGCATCGCGCTCGTGACGATCGGCTTCTTCGGCGCGCATTCGATCGCCAGCGCCTGGGTCGGCCGCCGCGCGCGCAGCCAGCGCGGCCAGGCGGCAGCCCTCTACCTCTTCTTCTATTATCTCGGCTCGAGCGTGCTGGGGTCGGCGGGCGGCCTTGCCTGGACGCATCGCGGCTGGCCTGGCGTCACGCTGTTCTGCGGCATCCTCGCGCTGCTGGCGCTGGCAGGCGGCGCGTGGCTCGCGCGCGTCCCGCCATTGCCCGATCCCGAGGAGACTGGGGTTTCCCCCGTCGAGGCCTGACGCCTCCCCAGGCGGCGGGGTGAGGGCCGGTACCGCCGCCGCGCACGTGGATCAAATTCTAGTGGCGGAAGTGCCGCATGCCGGTGAAGACCATCGCCAGGCCCGCCGCATCGGCGGCGGCGATCACCTCGTCGTCGCGGATCGAGCCGCCGGGCTGGATCACCGCGGTCGCGCCCGCCTCGACCGCCGCCATCAACCCATCGGCGAAGGGGAAGAAGGCATCCGACGCCACCGCCGATCCGATCGTGCGCGGTTCGGACCAGCCCGCCTTGTCGGCCGCATCCTTCGCCTTCCATGCGGCGATGCGCGCCGACTCGAGCCGGTTCATCTGGCCGGCACCGATCCCCGCGGTCGCGCCATCCTTCGCATAGACGATCGCATTCGACTTGACGTGCTTGGCCACCGTCCAGGCAAAGCGGCAATCGGCCAGTTCCCGCGCGGTCGGCTGCCGCCGGGTGACGACCTTCAACTCGCCCGGTACGCCAGCATCCCGGTCCTGTACCAGCCAGCCGCCCGCGATCGACTTGGCGAACAGTCCCGCGCGCCTCGCGTCGGGCAGGTCGCCGGTCAGCAGCAGGCGGAGGTTCTTCTTGGCCGCGAACAGGGCCAGCGCCTCCTCGTCCGCGTCCGGTGCCACGACGACTTCGGTGAAAATGCCGGTGATCGCCCTGGCCGTCGCGGCATCGAGCGGGCGATTGACCGCGATGATGCCGCCGAACGCCGACACCGTGTCGCAGGCAAAGGCCTCGGCATAGGCCTGCTCGAGACTTGCCGCGGTCGCCACGCCGCAGGGATTGGCGTGCTTTACGATCACGCAGGTGGGCGCCGCCTCGCGGAACTCGGCGACGAGTTCCAGCGCAGCGTCGGCGTCGTTGAGATTGTTGTAGGAAAGGTCCTTGCCCTGCACCTGCCGGGCCTGGCCGATGCCGGCCACGCCGTCGTTGGCGGTGTAGAAGGCCGCCGACTGGTGCGGGTTCTCGCCATAGCGCAGCGACGCCGCGCGCTTCAGCGTCACGGGCAGGACCGGCGGGAACGCCTCGCCCTGGTCGACCGTGCCGAACCAGCGCGCGATGGCACCGTCATAGGCCGCCGTCGCGGCGAAAGCCTTCGCCGCAAAGACGCGCCGCTGGTCCAGCGTCGTCTCCCCCGCCTCCAGGGCGGCATAGTCCGCCGGATCGGTGACGATCGCGACATAGGCATGGTTCTTCGCCGCCGAGCGCACCATGCTCGGGCCGCCGATGTCGATGTTCTCGATCACCGTATCGCGGTCGGCGCCGCGGGCGACCGTCGCCTCGAACGGATAGAGGTTGACCACGACCAGATCGATCGCGCCGATGCCGTGCGCCGCCATCGCCGCGGCATGGTCGGGATCGTCGCGCACCGCGAGCAGGCCGCCATGGACCATCGGGTGCAGCGTCTTGACGCGGCCGTCCATCATCTCCGGAAAGCCGGTGAGGTCGCTGACGTCGCGCACGTCCAGACCCGCCTCGCGGAGCGTTTTCGCGGTACCGCCGGTCGAAACCAGCTCGACACCCTTGGCCGCGAGACCGCGTGCCAGATCGACGACGCCCGTCTTGTCGGATACGGACAGCAGGGCGCGGCGGATGCGGATCGTCGACATGAGAGGCCTTCTCGGGGGGAGGAAACGTGCGCGCTCCCCTAGCGGGGGATGGGACGCGGGAACAGATGCGAGTTGCGCCCGACGATCTCCGATCGGCTCTCCGTGGGGCCAGCCGGCATCACCGTCGGTCGGGCCGGACGGGAACCACAGCGATCGCCGTTCAGATCGCGCGCTTCAGCGCCCAGCTGACGTTGGCGCCGCCAGCGGGCGCTTCGCCCGTCACCACCAGCTGCTGCGTCGTCACCGGCCGCCCGTCGCCGTCGATCCACAGCGAGTCCTCGATGCCGAGCGCGCCGCCGCGGCAGCGGAACTGCCACAGCGCGCCGCCGGGCAGGCGCAGGATCGCCGCCAGGCCGTCTGCGGTCGCTGACGCCTCCACCCCGGCGCCCAGATGAAAGCGGATCGCAAAGCCGGTATTGCCGCTCTTGCGCTTACGTCCCTGCGGCAGCAGCGCGTCCTCGCCGCGCAGTTCGCGCCCGTCACCCGTCAGCATGAGCTGGCGGCGATGGACGAAGCCCCAGCGGCGGACATAGCCGTCGTGGCTCGCCTCGATCCGGCTCGCGGTGTCGGATTCCTGGCGGCTCAGCTCGACCTCGGCGACGCCGCGGCCCAGCGTGCCGTCGCTCAGGATCGCGGTCGAGTTGCTGTCGGACAGGGTAAGCGTCGCATGCGCCGCCGTGGTCCGCAGCGCCTCGGCGAGGGATGCCGGCAGCTGCGCCACCGACGCGCGCGCGCCGCCGCAGTTGACCACGATGCGAGCCGGCCCGTCGGAGAATTCGAAGGCGAGCGTAGAGGCGCAGCCCCCCGCCACCACCTTGGCCACCGGCGGCGGCGCGGCATCGACGATCAGCACCGCCGTACCCGCCGCCAGCCGCTGATAGCCCCAGTCGCGCGCCTGGCGGAGGGGGCGGGTGCGCACGCCGCTCGCGTCGATCACCGCCGCGATCTGCTCCGCGGTGGCGGGGCCGCCGCCCTGCCAGCTCGACAGCGCCCGGTCGCCGTGCATCACGCCGAGCAGCGCGGGCACCATGCGGGTCAGCGCTGCCTCGGCCGGCGCGAACAAGGGTTCCCGGCGCGCGGCATAGACTTCGCGCAGGGTGGCGATCAGCTGGATCGTATCAAGCAGCATCGCGGGGCTGCGCGATACCGATCCGCCATCCTCCGTCAGGCCGGTCTGCAGCGCGCGCGCCAATCCCGCTTCGCCGAAATCCTTGCGCGGGTCGCCACCAGGGATCAGCAGCCCCGCCGCGACGACGCCGCACCAGGCGGCGATGCGCGGCGCCCCCGGCGCGGCCTTGTCCGCACCGCGGTCGAGATGGCGCGCGCCGCGGGCCAGTGTGTTGAGAACGCTGGAGCGATAGACGAGATCGGTCGACGACAGGATCAGCGGCGCGTGCGCGGTCCAGTAAAGGATGCGCCGCCCCCACAGGTCGGGGCGCCAGGCCAGCGCGTCGACCTTGTCCGCATAGTCGGCGAGCCAGCGCCCCATGAGGTGCTCGGCGACGGGAGATCCCTGCGCCCGCGTCGCGACGGTGGACAGGTCACGCAACCAGGCGAAGCTATGCACATATTCCGCGAACGGCTTGCCCCAGTCACGCCGGCGGAAATCGAGCGCGTCGATCGGATGCGCCTCGCCGCGGAAGGCGATCTCGCCGCGCAGCAGCGCCTGGCCGCGCTTCGCGTCGCCCATCACGGGATCGTCGGGCACGGCGATCAGCTTGAGCGGGTAACGCCCCCTCAGCCGCATCGCATGGATCGGCGTGCGCCACGTCAGCCGGTGGAAATGCTCGCTCAGCCGTTCGGCAAGGCTCAGGCCCTTGTCGCCGCCGACGCGCATTAGCCGTCGGCCTTCCTGGATCGAGTCGGGCGCCAGGTTCGGCGGCAGCGCGTCGCTCATCCCCGCAGGGCCGCGATATTGGCCGCATAAGCATCGGGTCCGCCGCGGAACACCGCGGTGCCCGCGACCAGCGCATCCGCGCCCGCCTCGATACAGCGCCTGGCGTGGGTCGCGTCGACGCCGCCGTCGACCTCCAGGTCGATCGCACGGCCGCTCATGTCGATCATCTTGCGGATCGCGGCGATCTTCTTGAGCTGGCTGTCGATGAAGCTCTGGCCGCCGAAGCCGGGATTGACGCTCATCACCAGCACCAGGTCGACCATGTCGATCAGATAGTCGAGCATCTTGGCGGGCGTCGCGGGGTTGAGCACGACGCCGGCGCGCTTGCCCAGCGACTTGATATGCTGGACGGTACGGTGGATGTGCGGGCCAGCCTCCGGATGCACCGTCAGCGTGTCCGCGCCCGCCTCGGCGAAGGCGTCCAGATAGACGTCGACGGGCGAGATCATCAGGTGGACGTCGAACGGCTTGGCAGTGTGCGGGCGCAACGCCTTCACCACCGCGGGCCCGATGGTGATGTTGGGGACGAAATGTCCGTCCATGACGTCGATATGGATCCAGTCGGCCCCCGCCGCGTCGATCGCGCGGACTTCCTCGCCCAGCTTGGCGAAATCGGCGGACAGGATCGACGGGGCGATACGGACGGGCTGCATGGTGGCTCTCTAGTCGCAGGGATGGTGATTACAACACCTACTCCCCTTCCGAACGCGGAACGGAAGGGATCATCCCTGCCGCCGCAGGCGCGCGATGAAGAAGCCGTCGCATCCGCCCGCTTGCGCCAGCATGCCCGGCAGCGTGCGGACGTAACCGCCCTGCGCGACCGGTACGCCGTCCGGCAGCAGCGTCGCGTCGGGCGGATCGATCGCATAATCCGGACGGGCCGCGAGGAACCGCTCGAGCTGCATCTCGCCCTCGGCGGGTTCCAGGCTGCACGTCGCATAGACCAGGCTGCCGCCCGGCTTCACCCACTCCGCCGCCCGCGCGAAGATACGCGCCTGCAGCGTGGCCATCTCCGCGATGACGCGATCGTGCGCGCGATACAGCACGTCGGGATGGCGACGGAAGATGCCCGTCGCGCTGCACGGCGCGTCGATCAGCACCGCATCGACCGGTGCGTCTGGCTGCCACAGCAGGACGTCGCCGGCGATCACCTCCGCCTTCAGCCGCGTGCGGTACAGATTCTCCCGCAGCCGCTTGATCCGGCTCGGCGATACGTCCAGCGCCGCGACGCCAAATCCCGCCGCCGCCAGTTGCAGCGTCTTGCCGCCCGGCGCGGCGCAAAGGTCGATCGCACGCGCGCCCTCGCGGCTCGGCCCATTCGCCACGAGCAGCCGCGCAGGGATCGAGGCGGCGATGTCCTGCACCCACCAACGCCCTTCCGCATAGCCGGGCAGTTGGGTGACGGGCGCCGCATCGTGCAGCCGGACATGGCCGGGCATCAGGCTTGTGCCGCCCAGTACCTGCGCCCAATGCGCGGTCTCGCCGGCGTCGGCGAGCGTCAGATCGAGCGGCGGCGGCGCGGCGATCGCGGTTTCGGCGCCCGCGACCATCGCCTCGCCCCAGGCGGTCTGCCATCGCGTCTCGACAGCGGGCGGCAGGGTCGGCGTCTCGGGCAGCAGCACGCCCGCGCGGACGATCGCGCCGAACACGCCATGGACCAGCTTGCGCGGGCCGCCGTCGACCAGCGGCAGGACGGTTGAAATGGCGGCATGATGCGGGGTGCCGAGCACGAGCGCCTGCACCAATGCGATGCGCAGCGCCATGCGCGCCTTGGCATCGTCGGGCAGCGGCCGCTCCGTCACCGAATCGATCATCGCGTCGAGGTCGGGCAGACGGCGCAGCACCTCGGCGGCGATGGCATGGGCCAGGCCCCGGTCGGGGCCGTAGATATGTCGCGTTGCGCTGACGAGCGCCGCCTCCAGCGGTTCGCCGCGGCGCAATACCGCGTCGAGCAGGCGCAGGGCGGCCCGCCGGGTCGCGGTGCCGAGCGGTTCGGCATTCCTGGCCGATGCGGGATTCTTTCCGGAAGGGGGACGCGCCAAACTTGTGATCCTGGGATGAAATACCGATGTGGAGGCCCGCCTTAGCGCTCGTTCGGAAATCGTGCCACGCACGTTGTCCGCCGCGCCAAAGAGGCGACGAGAGACCGGAGACGCAAGATGGCCCAACGCCCCTCGCACGTGAAGCCGCCCGCCTATCTGTCCAAGAGCCCGCCCGTGCCAAAGCCGCAGGCGACCGACCGGCCTGCGGAGGATCCGCTGGGCAAGGATCCCGTGCGCTATGGCGACTGGGAGCTGAAGGGCATCGCCATCGACTTCTGACGAAGCCGGTTTCGATCACGCGCGACGTCGCGGGAGGAGGGCCGAAGCGGAACCAACGCCAAGGCTCGCGCGTCGCGTCGGCATGAGCAGGGGGCAATGAACAGGGTTGGGCGGGTCGCCGCCGTCGTCGTCGCGATCGTCGCGGGTCTGCTGCTCCTAGTCGCGCTTTTCCCCTGGGCCATGCTGCACGGGATCGTCGCCGACCGGCTGACCAAGCGCTTCGGGCGTCCGGTGACCATCGGCAGCATGGCGCGACTCGACACGATCGGCTTCACGCCGACGATCGCGGTGCGCAACGTACGCATTCCACAGGCCGACTGGGCGGGTTCGGGCGATTTCCTGCGTCTGCGCGAGGCGCGCGTGACCTTCCCGGTCTGGCCGTTGCTTACCGGCACCTTCCAACCACGGGACATCCGGGTCAGCGGGCTCGCACTCGCCCTGGTCCGCGCAGTTGACGGTCGCACGAACTGGTCGCGGCCTGGCGCAGCGGAGAGCGGCGGCGCCTCGACCGACCTGCGCGGGCTTACCGTTCGCGACAGCGTGATCAGCTATCACGACGCCAAGCGCGACCGCGACGCGCGATTGTCCTTCGTCTCCGACACGAATGGCCTGCGTGCCAGCGGCACCGGGACGATCCGCGGCGCGCCCGTACGGCTCGCGTTCGCCGGCGCCGCCGTGACCCAGGCGCGAACGGGCCCCTGGCCCTTCACCGCGCGGATCGACGGCGCCGCGTTGGCGATGGCGGCGCGTGGAACGATGGATCGGCCGCTCGACACCGACCGGATGACGCTCGACCTCGTCACGCGGGCCGCCGATCTCAAGCTGATCGACGCGGTGATCGAGGCGGGATTGTTCGGCACGCAGCCGGTCGCGCTGCGCGCCCATGTCCGCCACGACGCGCCGGATTGGACCGTCACCGACCTGACCGGCACGATCGGTCGTTCCGACGTTGCGGGCCATGTCACCGTGATGAAGCGGGACGGCCGCACCAGGCTGAACGGCGCCATCGCGTCCGAACGGTTCGATTTCGACGATCTCGCCTCCGACGCCGGGCGCGCGGCGGCCCGTGCGCAGGAGGCGCGGATCGGGCCGCGCGTGGTTCCGGATACGCCGATCAGCCTCGCCAACATGGACTCGACCGACGGCACGATCGACGTCCGCATCGCGCGCGTGGTCAGCGCGGGCGGCGATACCGGGGTCACCGGGCTGAGCGGCACGCTTTCCCTCGACCACCAGAAGCTCACCGTCGCGCCGCTCGCCATCCGTCTGGCCGGAGGCAGGGCTTCGGGACGCGCGATCGTCGATCAGCGCGGCGGCGCGGCGCATCCGACGCTTCGCCTCGACCTGGCGATGATCGGCAGCCGCCTCGAATTGCTGGCGGGGCAGGGCGATGTCGCCGGCCGCGTCCGAGCCCGTGCCAGGCTGACCGGCCGCGGCGATACGATCCGCAGCGCGATCGCGCATGCGGACGGCCATGTCGGGCTGGTCGTTCAGGATGGCGCGCTGCCGGCGAAATATGCCGCCGCGCTCGGTTTCGACGCGGGGCGGGCGCTGACGATCGGCGACGACCGGCAAGCCCGGCTGCGCTGCGTCGTCCTCGGCCTCCCCATCGCGCAAGGGCACGGAACCGTGCGCCCGCTCGTCGTCGACACCAGCCTCAGCCGGATGGACGGCGTCGGCAGCATTGTCTTTCCCGCGGAAGCGATCGCGATCCGCCTGACCGGCGCGCCGAAGCAGCGCAGTCTGTTGCGTCTCCCCGGTAGCGCGTCGCTGTCCGGGACGCTCAGCGCGCCGCAGCTCGTCGTGCCCAGGGAAACCAAGTCCGTCGGCAACATCTTCAAGGCGATCGGCCGCGCTATCACCGGCCATCAGGGGCCGCTCGCCAGCGACGCCGATTGCGATGCGCTCGCGAGACAGGCCCTTCGCTGAACGCGCGCGGTGCGGGCCGCTGGCGCGCAGCGCGCCGCCCGGCGCCGTTCGCCGGCTGGGCTATTCGCGGCGGAGTGGTCGTGCCAGCAGCGCGCCGATCACATGTTCGCGCGGCTCGCCCTCGAGGAGTCGGCAGACCGCCTCCGTCACGGGCATGTCGACGCCCACGGCGGCCGCCGCCTCGCGCAGCACCGGCGCGGTAAAGGCGCCTTCCGCGACCGTCCGCCGATCGGCAAGAAGTTCCGTCGCTGAGCGCCCCTTGCCGAGGCCGACGCCGAGCGAGAAGTTGCGGCTGCTCGTCGACGAACAGGTCAGCACCAGATCGCCGAGCCCCGACAGGCCAGCCAGCGTCTCCGCGCGCGCACCACGCGCCAGTCCGAAGCGCGTCATTTCCGCAAAGCCGCGTGCGATCAATGCGGCGCGCGCGTTCTGACCTAGCCCGGCGCCCTCGACCACGCCACATGCGATCGCCAGCACGTTCTTGACCGCGCCACCGATCTCGGCGCCGATTACGTCGTCGCTCGCGTAAGGCCGGAAATGCGGCGCAGCGAGCCGCGCCGCGAGCGCCTGGCCCAAGGCTTCGTCCGATGCCGCCAGCGTCACCGCGGTGGGAAGCCCCGCCGCCACTTCATGCGCGAAGGTCGGGCCTGAAAGAACGGCGACGGGCGCGCGCGGATGCACCGACCGCGCAACCTCGCCGACCAGCAGGCGCGTCTTGGCCTCGATCCCCTTCGCGCACAGCACCAGGGGCGTCGTCCCTACCGCCGTCTCGGCCAGCACCGCGCGCACGTGCTGCGCCGGCGCGACGACGAGCAACGCGTCGCATTCGGACAAGGCGCCGAGGCTCCCCGTCGCGCGGATCGAAGGCGACAACGGTACGCCGGCGAGGAACAGGCGATTCTCGTGCGCGTCGTTGATCCCCGCCACCACGTCTGGCTCGCGTGCCCAGAGGAGCACGGGCTCGCCGCGGTACGCCGCCACCTGCGCAAGCGCCGTGCCCCATGCGCCGCCGCCGATCACGCCGATCTTCATGCCTTTACTCCTGCGCCGCGCACGGCCTCTGCGTCGGGGTCGAGCGGCCAGCGCGCGCGTGCCGGCGTGTCGAGCGGGTCGGTGAGCCCGGCGGCGAACCGCTCTGCGCCCGCCCATGCGATCATCGCCGCATTGTCGGTGCACAGCCACAGCGGCGGCGCGACGAAACGCAGGCCATGGTCTTCGGCCAGAGCCTGCAACGCGGCGCGCACCGCCGTGTTGGCGGCGACGCCGCCCGCCACGACCAAGGCGGTCGCGGGAATGCCGGCGATCCCGCGGCGGGTCCGGTCGATCAGGCAATCGACCACCGCCGCCTGGAAGGAGGCGGCGATATCTTCCGGTGCATGCTGGCCGACGGCGCGCGCCACCGCGCTCTTGAGGCCCGCGAAGCTGAAATGCGGCTCGGCCGATCCCTTCAGCGGGCGCGGCAGGGGTACGACCGGCCGACCGTGCGCGGCCGCGCGCTCGACCGCCGGACCGCCGGGAAATCCCAGGCCGAGCAGTTTGGCGGTCTTGTCGAACGCCTCACCCGCGGCATCGTCGATCGTGGTCGCGATCCGCCGATAGCGCGCGACGCCTTCGACGAGCAGCAGCTGGCAATGTCCGCCCGACACGAGCAGCAGCAGATAGGGAAAGGCGAGGTCGGGGTCGGACAGCCGCGGGCTGAGCGCATGGCCTTCGAGATGATTGACCGCGACCAGCGGCTTGCCGACCGCATGGGCGAGCGCCTTGCCGGTGACGAGGCCGACCATGACCCCGCCGATCAGTCCCGGTCCAGCCGTCGCGGCGATCGCATCTACCTGGTCGAGCCGCAGCCCCGCATCGTCCAGCGCGGCCGCGATTAGCGGCTCCAGCGCCTCGACATGCGCGCGTGCCGCGATTTCAGGCACTACCCCGCCGAACGGCGCATGATGCGCTTCCTGTCCCGCCAGGCGATGCGCCAGCACCCGGCGGTCGCCGGTCACCAGCGCGGCGGCAGTCTCGTCGCACGAGGATTCGAGGCCAAGGATGATCGATGCAGCCATGCTGCAGGCCTTTACGCGCTCGCGCGAAACTTGTCGAAGCCCCGCGCTTTCGCCATGGCGGCCGGGTACGGCAGGAAGGGCAAGGGGTGACCGTCAAGTTCAGGCTCGGCACGCGCGGCTCTCCGCTGGCGCTGACGCAGGCGAACATGGTGCGCGACGCCCTGTGCGCGCGCCACGGCTGGCCGGTTGACGCGGTCGAGCTTGTCGTCGTCCGCACCACCGGCGATCGGGTGCAGGACCGTGCGCTCGCGGAGATCGGCGGCAAGGCGCTGTGGACGAAGGAGCTCGATCGCGCCCTCCTCGATCGCGAGATCGACGCCTGCGTGCACTCGATGAAGGACGTCGAGACCTTCCGACCCGATGCGATCGCCATTGCCGCGATGCTGCCGCGAGCCGACGTGCGCGATCGCCTGATCGGTGCGGCCGAGATCGCCACGCTGCCGCCCGCCGCGGTGGTCGGCACCAGCAGTCCGCGCCGTCGCGCGCAGCTGCTCCGCCAGCGGCCGGACCTCCGCATCGTGCTGTTCCGCGGCAACGTCGATACCCGATTGGCCAAGCTGGCGGCGGGGGAGGCGGATGCGACGCTGCTCGCGGCGGCTGGGCTCGATCGGCTGGGTCGCGATACGATCGGCTATGCCATCCCGACCGACACGATGCTTCCCGCACCGGCACAGGGCGCGGTCGGCATCGAGGTCCGCGCCGCCGACGCCGCAGCGCGGGCGATCGTCGTCGCGATCGACGATGCGGTGACGCACCGCTGCGTCCTGGCGGAGCGTGCGCTGCTCGCCGCGCTGCGTGCCGGTTGCCATTCCCCGGTCGCCGCACTTGCCTCCGCCGCCGGCACGACGCTGTCGCTGCGTGCCGAGTTGCTGGCCGAGGATGGCGGCGCGTTCGTCGAGGGACATGTGGAGGGGATGATCGGCGAGGCGATCGCCGCCGAACTTGCCGGAGACCTGCTGTCGCGCGCCCCCGATCGCGTCAGGCGTCTGTTCGACGGATGATGGGCTCCCTCGTCGTCCGACCCGAACCCGGCAATGCGCGGACCCTCGCGCGCCTGCGGGCGGCCGGCGGCGATGCGCTGGGGTGGCCGCTGTTCGCCGTCGAACCGGTCGAATGGGCTCCCCCCGATCCCGCGACGTTCGATTCGCTGCTGGTGACGAGCGCCCAGGCGATCCGGCAGGCCGGTCCGCAATTGCGGATGCTGGCGATGATGCCGGTGATCGCGGTTGGACACGCCACGGCGTCGGTGGCGCGTGCGGCCGGGCTGCAAGTCTCGATCACCGGCACGCGCGATGTCGCCGCCGTACTGACGACGGCGGCCGAGGCCGGGCTCGTCCGTCCGCTCCATCTCGCCGGACGGGACCATGTCGCGACCGGGTCGCTCACTGCGATCGTTTATGACAGCGTCGCACTGCCCGTGGACGCCGCCGCCTTCGCCGCCGCAGCGGCGGGGCGGCTCGTGCTCCTGCATTCCGCCCGCGCGGCCCGGCGCGTCGCCGCGTTGATCCCGCAGGGCGAACGGCACGACGTGTCGATCGTGGCGCTGAGCCCGGCGGTCGCGTGCGCGGCGGGATCGGGCTGGCGGGCGGTAGCGGCGGCGGCGCAGCCGGTGGACGCGACGCTCGTCGCGCTTGCACAATCGATTGACCGTGCGGCGGGGGGCGGGGATAAGACGCTATGACCGACCATGTGCCGATCGACGCGATGCGTTCGCGCGCCCCGCGAAACGGCATCCAAGCGGGTGTCGTAATCCTGTTGGCGCTACTCGCTTTTGTCGCAGGCATCGGGCTTGCGGCCTATGCGATGAAGCGAATCGCCTGGTTTGGCGGCGCGCCCGTGCAGGCAAGGCGGCAGGCTGTCGCCGAACCGTCCGGCTTCTCGCCGTCGCAGCCGGTCAACGCCAATGACGAGGGTGCCGCGCCGGACGCAGCCGCGCTTGCGTCGCGGCAGGCGACGCTCGCCGGCCAGCTTTCTTCGATCGAGGCGCGTACCGCCACGGTGACGACGGAAGCGAATGCCGCCGCCGGGCAGGCGGCGCGCGCGGAGGGCGTGCTCGTCGCGGTCGCGACACGACGCGCGCTCGACCGCGGAACCGGGCTCGGGTATCTCGAGGAACAGCTCCGCACGCGCTTCGGCGCCAGCCAGCCGCGGGCCGTCGCGGAGGTCATCGCGGCCGCGCGCCAGCCGGTGACGCTGGAGGATCTGCGCCAGGGCCTCGATGCGATCGCGCCGCAGATCCAGACGATCGGCAGCAGTGATCTGATCGTAAGCCTTCGCCAGGAGCTCGGCAGCCTCGTCGTCCTGCGTCGTGCCGACACGCCCTCGCCGCGTCCGGCCGACCGGCTGGCGCGCGCCCGCCGGCTGCTCGAGGGCGGGCAGGTCGAGGCGGCGCGGGCGGAGGTGCTGCGCATGCCGGGCGCCCGCAACGCCGGCAACTGGCTATCCGCAGCGGGCCGCTACGTCGCGGCGCGCCAGGCACTCGACCGGATCGAGACGACGGCGCTCAGCATGCCCGCGCCGACACCCGTGGCGCCCGCGCCTCAGTCGACGGCGCCGGCGGTGACCACGGACGGCGTCTGATCGTCAGCCTATCCGCTCGATCAGCGCCATCGCGCCATGGGGCGCGCGGATCTTGGCGCCGTTGATGAAGAAGATGAATGTGTCCCGCGCTTCGCGGGGCGGAGCGTCGGGGCTGGCATAGGGCAGGCCCGGCGGCTGTTCCCCCGCCGCCCAGCCGCGTGCGATCCCGGCCCAGCGATCCAGCGCCGGATCGCTGTAGCCGTTCGGCTGCGCGTCCTCGGCCTGTTCCAGTCGCGCGTACACGAAGTCCCCCGCCACGTCGGCGATGGCCGGATAGTCGGCGGAGTCGGCGAAGGCGATCGCCACCCCGGCCTCGCGTGCCATCGCGACGAAAGCCGGATCGGCGAAGCTTTCGTGCCGCACCTGCACCGCATGGCGGAGCGTGACGCCGGCATGGGTTCCGGGCAGCAGGGCAAGGAAGGCGCGCATGTCGTCGGGATCGAAACGCTTGGTCGCCATGAATTGCCAAAGGATGGGACCCAGCCGGTCGCCAAGCTCGACGATGCCCTGTCCGACGAACCGCTCGATCGCTTCGCCGGCCTCCGCCAGCACCTTGCGGTTGGTACAGTATCGCGATGCCTTGAGCGTGAAGACGAAGCCGTCGGGTACGCTTGCCGCCCAGGCGGCGAAATTCTGCGGTTTGAAGCGGGAATAATAGGTGCCGTTGATCTCGATCGCGGTCATCCTGGATGCGGCATAGTCCAGCTCGCGCTTTTGCGGCCATCTTTCGGGATAGAAGCTTCCCCGCCACGGCTCGTAGGTCCAGCCGCCGATCCCGATTCGAATGGTCATGGGCATGGTATACGCGCAAGGCGCGGTAAGGGGCGAGCCGTCGCTATGTCGCGTTGCCGATAGAATGCCGTACCCGAAATTCGCCGGCTGGCGGCTTCGCTAATGTGCGACCCGGCTAAACCGGATCGGGTCGGCGCCGCTTCCACGCACGTGGATCAGACTCTATCCACGCAAAGCAGAGGTACCGTCGTGGGCGAAGCGCGTTCCCGTCATGGATGAGCGAGCAGCGGCCGCGTCGACGGGGAACAGATGGCTTCGCGAGAAGCCCGGCATGTCCGGCAAGTCTTTGAGAAGACTGGAGCGGGCGAAGGGATTCGAACCCTCGACCCCAACCTTGGCAAGGTTGTGCTCTACCCCTGAGCTACGCCCGCTCTGGCGCCTTGAGCCGGCGAACCGGCTGGGTGAGGCGCGGCCACTAGCAGGGGGTCCGAGGGTGCGCAAGCATCTTGTGCATGCGCAGCGAAAGATTCCGTCTTGGCGACTCGCTATATAGAACATTACAAGAACATAGATGTCCGACTCGACTGCCTTGATCGCCCGGCTGCGGCGCATTGCCGCGGGTACGGCCATGCTGCAAGCCACATCGGCCAGCCCCGACGGCTGGCTGAAACGGGGCCTGGCGCGTGGGCAACTGCATGAAATCTATGCGGTTCAGGCGGAAGATGGCGCGAGCGGCGCGGGATTCGGCATCGCCACGGCGCTCGCCGCCCGCGCCCTGCCGCTGTTCTGGCTGAGGACGGAGGCGGCGGAGCGGGCCCAGGGTCGGCCGCATGCAGGCGGGCTGGCCGAATTGGGGCTCGGCGCCGATTCGCTGGTGCTGGGCATCTTGCCCGACGAATCGGCGTTGCTGCGCGCTTCGGCGGATGCGGCGCGTTGCGCGGGACTCGGCACGCTGTTGGTCGAAACGGTGGGCCCCGCACGCGGGCTGGACCTCACCGCGACCCGGCGGCTGATGCTGGCGGCGGAAGGATCGGGCGTGACCGTGCTGTCGCTGCGCGTCGCGGCGACGCCCGCGCCCAGCGCCGCCGCGACGCGCTGGAGCGTGCGGGCGGCGCCGTCGCGTGCGCTGGAGGCGGATGCGCCCGGCGTACCGGCCTTCGACGTCGAATGCCTGCGTCGCCGCGGCGGCCCGGCGGGCGAGAGTTGGCGTGTGGAATGGGATCGAGATGCCAAGAGTTTCCGTGGCGCGCCGGTATCTGGCGCTGGTCTTTCCGTGGCTGCCGATCGAACGGTTGCGCACCACCCGGCCGCACCTGTTCGCCGGTCGGGATGAGACGCCTGTCGCGTTCACCGAAACGGTTGGCAATGCGACCCGGCTCACCGCGGTGAACCTGGCGGCGGCGCGCCTGGGGTTGGAGCCGGGGCTGACGCTTGCCGACGGCCGGGCGCGCGTGCCCGAGCTCGAAGCGTTTCCCGCCGATCCCCATGCCGATCTGGACTGGCTGGAGCGACTGGCGGAAGGCTGCGCACGCTACAGTCCTACCGTCGCGCTGGTGCCGCCGTCCGCACTCGTCGTCGACATCGCGGGCTGTACCCATGCTTTCGACGGCGAGCGGCCGCTCGCGGCGGACGTGGAGGGGCGGATGGCGCGGCGCGGCATCCTCATCCGCCATGCCTTCGGCGACACGCCGGAGATCGCGCTGGCCCTCGCCCGCTATGCCGGAGGTCCCGCGCCGGACGAGAAGAGCGCAGTGCGCCGCCTGCCCGTCGCGGCGCTGGAACTCGATCCCGACGATGCGGTCGCGCTCGCGCGCGCCGGCCTGAAGACGGTCGGCGACGTGATGGCGCGGCCGCTTGCCGGCATCGCCGCACGGTTCGGGGCAGACGCCGCAACCGCGGTCCGTCGCCTGTCGGGAGAGGTGCAGACGCCGGTCAAGCCATGGGTCCGCCAGGCGCCGGTGATCGCCGAACGCCGCTTTGCCGAACCGATCGCCCGGACCGAGCATGTGCTGGCGGTGATCGCCGATCTTGCCAGCGAGGCGGCGGCGATGCTCGAGACCCGTCATCAGGGTGGCCGTCGCTGGATCGCGCGATTGTTCCGCGCCGACGGTCACGTCCAGCCGCTCCCCATCGAAACCGGGCAGCCGACCCGCGACGTGCCGTTGTTGATGCGGCTGTTCGCCGAGCGGATCGACGCACTCGCCGATCCGCTCGATCCCGGCTTCGGCTACGACCTCGTCCGTCTCGACGTCGCGCTTGCCGAGCGCCTCGATGCCGCGCAGCTCCAGCTCGAGGGTGGGGAGACCGGCACCGAGCAGCTCGCCGGTCTAGTCGATCGGCTGTCGACGCGGCTCGGGCGCAACCGGCTGCGCCGTTTCGTGCCCCGCGACAGCCATATTCCCGAACAGGCCGAATTGATGCTGCCCGCCGCGGCGCCCGCAGCTGCCGCGGCGGCATGGCCGCAACCCGAGGAGGGAGAGCCGCCGATGCGGCCGATCTATCTGTTCGATCCGCCCCAGCCGATCGAGAGTGTGATGGCCGAAGTGCCCGACGGCCCGCCGCATCGCTTTCGCTGGCGCCGCCGGCTGCACGAGGTGGCGCGCGCCGAAGGGCCCGAGCGGATCGCCGGCGAATGGTGGCGGCGTCACGATGCGACCATCCCGACCCGCGACTATTACCGGGTGGAGGATCGCCGCGGTCGGCGTTTCTGGATATTCCGTCATGGCCTGCATGGAGAAACGGAAGATCCGCGCTGGTATCTACACGGCCTGTTCGCATGATCGGCCCCGTCCGCGCGATGGGTGAGGCGCCGCGCTTCGCCGAACTCGTCGCCGCGACGCATTATTCCTTCCTCCACGGCGCGAGTGCGCCGCCGGACATGGTATCTCGTGCGGTCGAGCTCGGCTTCGCTGGGATCGGAATCGCCGATCGCAACACCGTGGCGGGGGTCGTGCGCGCCTATGACGCGCTGCAGCGCGCGAACAAGGGGCTGCTCGGTGCGCGTATGCCACCCTATGATTTCAAGCTGGCGGTGGGCGCCAGGCTGGTCTTCGTCGACGGGACGCAGGACATCGTCGCCTATCCCGCAACCCGCCATGGCTGGGGACGGCTGACCCGGCTTCTCACCACGGGCAACCGGCGGGCCGTGAAGGGCGGCTGCATCCTCGGGATCGGCGACCTCGTCCGGCATGCGGACGATCTGTTGCTCATCGTGCTGCCGTACAGCAGCATCGGCGATACGCCCCCGATACCCCATCCGGACGCCGCGCAGGGGCCGCTGCCGCCGCATCGCGGCGATTCGAGCCTCGCCGCGACGCTGACGCGGCTGCGCGCCGTCGCGGCGGGGCGGCTGTGGCTGGGCGTGTCGATGCCGCGCGGCGGTCGCGACCGGCGCAGTCTGCTGCGCCTGGCGCGCCTTGCCGACACTGCCGGCATTCCGCTGCTTGCCACCGCGGACGCGCTCTACGCCAGCCCCGACGCGCGTGCGCTCCACGACATCGTGACCTGCATCCGCGAAGGCGTCACGGTGCAGCGCGCCGGGCGGCTGCTCGCCGCCAATGCCGAACGGCATCTCAAGGCGCCGGAGGAGATCGCGCGCCTCTTCGACGGCTGGCCGGCGGCGGTGGCGCAAAGCGGCGTGTTGCTGGACCGGATCGATTTCGACCTTGGCCAGCTGCGATATGAATATCCGCACGAACCGGTGCCGATGGGATGGGATGCGCACGACTGGCTCGAACATCTCGTCTGGCAGACCGCACTCGACCGCTACCAGGACCGCGTTCCCGACAAGATGCTGGGTCTTCTCCGCGACGAGTTCGCGCTGATCCGGGAAAAGGAATATGCCTATTATTTCCTGACCGTCTACGACGTCGTCCGCTACGCGCGCAGCATCGAGCCGCCGATCCTGTGCCAGGGGCGCGGGTCGGCGGCCAATTCGGCGGTCTGCTTTCTGCTGGGCGTCACGTCGGTCGATCCGATGGAGCACGATCTCTTGTTTTCGCGCTTCGTCTCCGCCGAGCGCGACGAACCGCCCGACATCGACGTGGATTTCGAACACGAGCGGCGCGAGGAGGTGATGCAGTACATCTACCGGCGCTACGGCCGTCACCGCGCTGCGATCGCGGCAACGGTGATCCACTATCGGCCGCGCTCCGCGGTGCGCGAGGTCGGCAAGGCGCTTGGCCTGACCGAGGATGTGACGCAGCGGCTGACCAGTACCGTCTGGGGCAGCTATGCCGGCAGGTTCGAGGAGAAGCATCTGGCGGAAAGCGGGCTGGACCCGGATTCGCCGGATATCGTGCGGCTATACGGCCTGGTCGAGCAGCTGCTCGAATTTCCGCGCCACCTGTCGCAGCATGTCGGCGGCTTCGTTCTCACCCAGGGGCGGCTCGACGAGACGGTGCCGATCCACAATGGCGCAATGAAGGACCGTACCTTCATCGAATGGGACAAGGACGACATCGATTGCCTGGGCCTGATGAAGGTCGACGTACTCGCGCTCGGCATGTTGACCTGCATCCGCAAGGCGTTCGACCTGATGCGCATGCACGGACTGGGCGATCCCGCGCTCGATACGGTGGCGATGGCGGAAGACGACGCGGTCTACGACATGCTGTGCAAGGGGGATAGTATCGGCGTATTCCAGGTGGAAAGCCGGGCGCAGATCAACATGCTGCCCCGCCTCCGCCCGCGCCGGCTCTACGACCTCGTCGTTCAGGTCGCGATCGTCCGGCCCGGTCCGATCGAGGGGGATATGGTGCACCCCTATCTGCGCCGCCGGGCCGGCAAGGAGGCGGCCGACCTGCCGTCGCCGGACCCCCGCTTCGGCCCGGCGGACGAACTGCAGACGTTGCTCAAGGACACGTACGGGGTGCCGCTGTTCCAGGAACAGGCGATGAAGCTCGCCATCGTCGCTGCGGAGTTCACCCCCGAAGAGGCGAACCAGCTGCGGCGTGCGATGGCGACGTTCCGCAACGTCGGCGGCATGCACAATTTCCACGCCAAGCTCGTCGAAGGCATGGCACGCCGGGGGTATCAGCGCGACTTCGCCGAACGGTGCTTCAAGCAGATCGAGGGGTTCGGCTCCTATGGGTTTCCCGAAAGTCATGCACTCAGCTTCGCGCGGCTGGTCTATGTCTCGAGCTGGATCAAATGCTTCCACCCGGCGGTCTTCTGTGCCGCCATCCTGAATTCCCAACCGATGGGTTTCTATGCGCCCGCGCAACTCGTGCAGGATGCGCGCGCGCATGACGTCGTGGTGCGGCCGGTCGACGTCAATGCCAGTGCATGGGACACCGTTTTGGAACGCTGCGAAGACGGCAAGCTCGCGGTGCGGCTCGGCTTTCGCCAGATCGACGGTTTTCGCGAGGATTGGGCGCGTCCGATCGTGACCGCGCGCGTCGACCGTCCTTTCGAGGGCGTGGAGGCGCTTGCCGCACGCGTCGACCTGCCGCCGCGCGCGTTGCGGCTGCTCGCTGATGCCGATGCTTTCCGTTCGATCGCGCTACCGCGACGCGATGCCTTGTGGGAGGTGCGTCGTACGCCGCCCCGTCAACTCGCCCTGTTCGCCGCCGCCGATGCACCGGAAATGGCGGCGGAACCTTGCTCCGCGCTTCCGGCGATGCCGGCCAGCGAGGAGGTGGCGACGGATTATCAGACCACACGTCTGTCGCTCAAGGATCATCCGATGCGCTTCCTGCGCCCGATGTTCGCGGCGGAAGGCGTGCTGTCAAGCGAACAGGCCGCAGGCGCCCGTGACGGCCGGCGGACCCGCGTCGCCGGCGTCGTGCTGGTCCGCCAGCGACCCGGCAAGGGGAATGCGATCTTCGTGACGATCGAGGACGAGACGGGAATCACCAATGCGCTTCTGTGGGCGCGGGATTTCGAGGCGAATCGACGAGTCGTCATGGCCGCGCGGTTGCTGGTCCTGGAGGGCGTCATCCAGCGCAGCGAAGAAGGCGTCGTCCATCTGATGACCACGCGCGCCTACGACCGCACCCACGAATTGGCGCGCCTGTCCCGGGGAGACGCCGATTCGATGATCCGGTCAAAGCCGATCATAGCGCAGGACTCGCGCGGTCAAAGCGGCCGCGGCCACCCGCGTGACGTCAGGATCCTGCCGAAGTCGCGGGATTTCCACTGATACCCAAGCAAAGCCAACATGATCCATAATGGATCATAATGATAGAGTCCGCCGGGCCATCTTGGCGTAGGACATTGTCCGAAACGGATGTTGTTTCATCTTCGGTATGGGGGCCGCGGGTGCTGAAGCAAAGCCTCGTCGTGATCGACGTGCTTGCGCGCGAAACGATGCTGTTTGCCGCCGCAGGCCTGTTGATCGGCGGCATCGACGATGCGCTGGTCGATCTCTGCTTCCTGGGATGGTATGTCGCCAACATCGCGCGTTGCCGACCCGCTCAGCGCGCATGGTCGGCCCGGCCCGATACGCAAGGGCCGCTGGTCGTATTCGTAGCCGCATGGGACGAGGTTGCGGTGATCGGACACATGCTCGCCGCCGCGGTTCAGCGGTTCGTGCATCCCGACTATCGCATCTACGTCGGCCTCTATCCGAACGATCGTCCGACGATCGCCGCTGCCGCGGCGGTCGCTGCGACCGATCCTCGCATCCGGCTGGTCATCGGCGATCTGCCCGGACCGACGACCAAGGCGGGGTGCCTGAACACCGTGTGGCGTGCCTTGTGCGACGACGAACGTCGCCAGGGCTTCCGCGCGCGTGCGGTCGTGCTGCACGATGCGGAAGATGTCGTGCATGCAAGAGAGCTTTCGACGTTCGATACGTTGATCGATCGTTATGCCGTCGTCCAACTGCCGGTCCTGCCGCTGATCCGCCGCGGATCGCTGGTCTCGGGCCATTATGCGGACGAGTTCGCCTATGCCCATGGCGTACAGCAGATCGTTCGCAACCGCCTCGGCGCCGCGATGCCGCTCGCCGGGACGGGGTGCGCCATTGCGCGCGATATGCTCGGCCGGCTGGCCGATGAGCGGGGCGGAGATCCCTTCGATGCCGCGAGCCTGACGGAAGATTACGAGATGGGCCTCAGGATCGGCGAACTGCAAGGGCGATCGGCTTTCGTGCGCCTGCGCGATCCCGTCGACGGCTCCCTGATCGCGGTGCGAGCCTATTTCCCCGAAACGCTGCAAGCGGCCACCCGACAGAAGGCGCGGTGGATGACGGGCATCGCGCTTGCGGGGTGGGACCGCACCGGATGGGCGCGTCCCCATGCTCTGGGCGACCACTGGATGCGGATGCGCGACCGACGCGCGTTGCTTTCCGTGCTGGTCCTCGCGATTGCCTATGCTGCGATCCTCCTATGGGGCGCCAGTCTGCTGCTGCATCTGGCGACCGGTCGGGCGGGCGACGCCGCCTATCTGGCGCCTTGGCTGGCGGTCTCCACGACGGGGCTGCTCGGCTGGCGGATCGTGATGCGGATCGTCTGCACTGGCCGAACCTATGGCGGCAGGGAGGCCCTGCGATCGGTGCCGCGGTTCTTCGTCGGCAACGTCGTCGCGCTCGTTGCCGCGCCGCGCGCGCTCGCCCGCTACGTGCGCCTGCTGCGTGGGGGCACCGTCGCCTGGGACAAGACCAGCCATGCCTTTCCGGACGGCACCACGCTACCGAGGTGAAGGGTCGGCCACTACGCTTCCTCGCCGGCGCACTGGCGATATGGGTATTCGCGCGCAGCGCCGCCCTGTGGCCGGTCGAGCACGATGCCGATGCGGTGGATTCGCCGGCGCCGATCCCGTCGGCGATCGCCGCGATCGCATTGCGTACCACGCAGGCGGGGCGCGTCGCGCCAGCGGTCATGACGCCTCGTGCGGACCTAAGGTGCCGCCTTTCCAACAATGAACGTGCAGCACACGGCAAGACGGATCGCCGATCACAAGGGGCCGGCACAATCCACGATGCCGTGCCGACGGCGTCGCTGACAGAGCAGAAAGCCGCGTCGGAGGAGGATCGCGCCGCGTCTCAAGCCATCTTGCCGATACCGGTCGCGCCACCTCCAGCAGCGAGACCCCCCTCCATCGCGGCAAGACGTGGAAGGCTGGCCGGCAGCCTTTGGGGCATCGTCCGCGGCGGATCGAGCAGCGCACTGCTGGGCGGTCAATTGGGCGGATCGCAGGCGGGACTGCGCGTAACCTACGCGCTCGACAGGCGGCGGCGCCTCGCGCTGGCGGCCCGGTTGTCGACTCCGCTGAACGGCGCGGGACGAGAGGCGGCGATCGGCATCGACTGGCAGCCCACCGCCGTTCCTATCCACCTGATCGCCGAGCGCCGCATGGCGCTGGATGGCGGCAGGGGCGGTCCGATGCTGGGCGTGATAGGCGGCTTCGGTCCCACCACGATCAGGGGCAGTTGGCGGGCGGAAGGATATGCCCAGGCAGGCGTCATCCACCGCGACGCCGCCGAGGGTTTTGCGGACGGCTCCCTCCGGATCACGCGGTCCGTGGTCGATCGCGATGGCGTGCGCGTCGATATCGGCGGTGGCGTCTGGGGCGGCATCCAGCACGGCGCGCGACGACTGGATCTCGGACCGACGCTCGGCCTGTCGCTGCCCGCAGGGGCCCGCCGCCTGCGCATCGCCGCGGATTGGCGTCAGCGGATCGCGGGCGAGGCGCGCCCGGGATCGGGTCCCGCGATCAGCCTGGGCAGCGACTTTTAGGGGGTGCGGGCACACGCCGGCTGCGCCTATAACGCCAGCCCGTGGACCTGTATCTTCCCATCGCCAACCTGTCCGTCAACGCGCTGGTGATCGTGCTGCTGGGTGGCGGCGTCGGTTTGTTGTCGGGAATGTTCGGCGTCGGTGGCGGCTTTCTGACCACGCCGTTGCTGATCATCTATGGCATTCCGCCGACCGTGGCGGCCGCGTCCTCCGCCAGCCAGGTGACGGGCGCCAGCGTGTCGGGCGTCTTCGCCCATTTCCACCGTGGCGGGGTGGATGTGAAGATGGGCGGCGTGCTGGTCGCCGGCGGCATCCTCGGCAGCTTCGCGGGGGCCTGGATCTTCCGGCTGCTGCAGCGCAGTGGCCAGATCGATACGGTGATCGGCGTCATCTACGTGCTGATGCTGGGTTTCATCGGCTTCACCATGGCGCGCGAGTCGATCGTCGCGATCGGTGTGAGCCGCGGCGGCCGGAAGCCGCGCCCCCGCAAGCGCCGTCATCATCCGCTCGTCGCCGCTTTGCCGCTGCGCACGCGATTCTATGCGTCGGGCCTGTACATCTCGCCGCTCGCCCCCCTGCTGCTCGGGTTCGGTACCGGCATATTGACCATCCTGCTGGGTATCGGCGGCGGCTTCATCCTGGTGCCGGCGATGATCTACCTTCTGGGCATGGCGACCAGCGTCGTGGTGGGGACGAGCCTTTTCCAGACGCTGTTCGTCACCGCCATCGCGACGATGGTCCATGCGACCACGACCAAGGCGGTCGATATCGTGCTCGCCGCCTTGCTGCTCGTGGGTTCGGTGACCGGCGCGCAGCTGGGCGCGCGGTTCGCGACCAAGGTGAAGCCGGAATATCTTCGTCTGGCGCTGGCGATCATGGTGCTGCTCGTCGGGCTGCGCATCCTGCTCGGCCTCGTCTGGCGTCCCGAGGACATCTTTTCGGTCGAGCTGACGTGATGCGCGTGGCGCTCGCCGTCTTGGCCCCGCTGCTGATGGCGCAGTCGGTGCCCGACGCCAAACCGGAGCTGGTCCCCGACGTCTCGCAGCGCAATATCGAAATCGCCTATAGCTTCACGGGCGCGGAACTGCTGCTGTTCGGCGCGATCCTCTACCCGGGCGGCCGGCGCCCCGCCGGACAGGCGCCGACCGACATCGTCGTCGTCGTGAAGGGGCCGACGCAGTCGATCCTCGTCCGGCAAAAGGAAAAGATCGCCGGCATCTGGGTCAATGCGAAGAGCCAGCGCTACAGTTCGGCGCCGTCCTTCTATGCGCTCGCCTCCTCGCGCCCGATCGAGCGGATCGTCGACGAGCGAACGCGCGCGATTTACGAACTGGGGCTCGGCAGCCTGCAGCTCTCCCCCGGCGCGGGCACGCTGAGCGACGTACAGGAGCGGTTCCAGCAGGGTCTCGTCGACCTGAAGCGGCGGAGCGGCCTCTATGTCGAGGCACCGCATGCGGTCGAGATCACCGATGGCGTGCTCTATCGCGCGCGCTTGACGATTCCCGCGCGCGTTCCGGTCGGGCGGTTCAGCGCGGAGACGTTCCTGATCCGCGACGGACGGGTGCTGGCGGCGGCGGTACGCGACATCGACATCCGCAAGTCGGGGTTCGAACGGTTCGTCGCGCGTGCGGCGGACCGGTCGGCTATCCTCTACGGGCTGACCGCCGTCGCGCTGTCGATCGCGCTGGGCTATGCGGCCGGCATGGCCGCGCGACGCATGTGAGGATGGCGGCGATTCCGCCGAAATGACCACCTTACGCTATCTTAACCGCTGCGCGGGCATAGCCTCGGTCCGATATGCTTAGAGGCGCGATGTGATGAGTGAGATGCCTGGCCCGCGTGCGTTCGAGAACGCCGTTCCCCTGGGCTATGGGGCGGCGGCGCTACGCGGCGGATCGGGTCCCCTGACTCCCATCGGGTGCGTCACGTCCGTCGGCGGCAGCGGCAGCCGCGTTCTGCTCGATCGAGCGAGCCTCGATCTCGTCAGCGCGGATGGCGATCCGGTCATTGCGGCCGCCGGACAGGTCGGCGGTCAGATCAAGATGCGCGTTGCGGGCGCCTGGCTGATCGCAAGTGTCCGCAGCCTGTCGCTGCAGCAGGGCGTCGGCCAGGACTGGGTCGCGGCGGACATCGACTTCTTAGGGGAGGGCGACGAGGAGCGCCTGACCGGCAAGCTCTACAATTTCCGGCGCGGCGTCACGCGCTACCCGGTGCCGGGATGCGAGGTATTCCCGATCAGCACCGCCGATCTGCGCCAGATCTATTCGGCGGCCGATCAACCGCATGTCGAGGTCGGCCACGTCCATCCCACCCGCGACGTGCGCGCGGCGCTGTATATCGATGCCATGCTCGGCAAGCATTTCGCGCTCGTCGGATCGACTGGTACCGGCAAGTCGACCGCGGCCGCGCTGATCCTTCACCGCATCTGCCAGATGGCGCCGCAGGGCCATGTGGTGATGATCGACCCGCATGGCGAATATGCCGCGGCCTTTCGCCACTCCGGCGCGATCTTCGATGTCGGCAACCTCGCCATGCCGTACTGGCTGATGAATTTCGAAGAGCATTGCGAGGTCTTCGTCACCAGTGCCGGCGCCGAGCGGCAGATCGATGCCGATATCCTCGCCAAATGCCTGCTGGCCGCTCGCGCCAAGAACCGGCTCGGGCAGGAGATCGCCAAGCTGACCGTGGACGCGCCGATCCCCTATCTTCTTTCCGACCTGACGCAGTTGATCCAGGCCGAGATGGGCAAGCTGGACCGCGCCGGCGATACCGCGCCCTATCTGCGCCTCAAGACCAAGATCGACGAGGTCAAGGCCGACCCGCGCTATTCGTTCATGTTCTCGGGCATGCTGGTCGCCGACACGATGGCGGATTTCCTGGCGCGGATCTTCCGGATGCCGGGGGACGGCCGGCCGATCTCCATCGTCGACGTATCGGGCGTACCGTCGGAAATCACCGCCGTCGTCGTCGCGGTGCTCAGCCGCATGACGTTCGACTATGCGATCTGGTCGCGCAACGAGCCGCAACGGCCGATCCTGCTCGTTTGCGAGGAAGCGCACCGCTATATTCCCGCCGGGCGCAACGAAAAGGGTACCGCCGTCGGTCGCATCCTCGGGCGCATCGCCAAGGAAGGCCGTAAATATGGCGTCAGCCTCGGGCTGATCACGCAGCGGCCCTCCGATCTTGAGGAGGGCGTGCTGTCGCAATGCGGCACGATCATCGCCATGCGGCTCAACAACGAGCGCGACCAGGCCTTCGTTCGCGCGGCGATGCCCGAGGGCGCACGCGGGTTCCTCGACGCCATTCCGGCGCTGCGCAACCGCGAGTGCATCGTCTGCGGCGAGGGCGTGTCGATACCGATCCGCGTCAGTTTCGATGCTCTGGAAGAAAGCAAGCGTCCGGCATCGGGCGATCCGCTCTTCTCGCAGCTGTGGCGCGATGCGGGCGGCGAGGATTCGATCCTGGAGCGCACGATCCGGCGTTGGCGTGCGCAGGGGCGCTAGGGCCTGATCCACCGATTCTGATCCACGTGCCTGGGGGCGGTGCCGACCCTCACCGTTTCGACGGAAGCGATGTCGGAACGCTGCAGATCGGTGGCATCGCAATGTGGGCGGCGTCTTCCTTACGCCGCCGACCTGATCGCCGATCAGCCGGCGTGGTCGACCCGGACCGAAAGTAGCCCCGCGACCCAGTTGCGGAACCGACGGCGCTCGGGACCCGATAGCGTCTGGGTCGTGGCGAAGGAGATCGATCGCGGATTGATCGTCTGTCCGTTCCGCCACACTTCCCAATGGAGGTGCGGGCCGGTCGACAAGCCCGTCGAGCCGACATAGCCGATCACCTGCCCCTGGCGGACATGCTGGCCGCGCGCCACCGCGATGCGGCTCATATGGCCATAGCCGCTGGCGAGGCCTGCGGGGTGGGCGAGCTTGACGAAATTGCCATAGCCGCCGGAGCGGCCGGCGGATTGCACGGTGCCGTCCAGCACCGCGTAGATCGGGGCGCCATAGGGCGCACCGATGTCCAGCCCCTTGTGCATGCGCATGAAGCCGAGCAGCGGGTGCATGCGCAGGCCGAAGGATGAGGTGATGCGTCCGGCGACGGGCATGCCCATCGTACCGTGGCGTTCCGCCTGGCCGTTGGCGTCGAACCAGGTGGGGTGATCCCCATCGGCGCCATCGTCGTCGCCATTGCCCTGCTGCCAGCGAACGAGCTGTACCGCGCGGCGGCTCTGGTCGATGCCGGCGAACAGCAGCTTGCCGAGCCGCACTTCGCCGGTCGCCGCGCGTTCGCGCTCGACGATCAGGTCGAACGTGTCGGCGGCATGAACGTCGCGGCCGATCGACAGACGGGTTGCGAGCGCCTTGATATACGTTTCCACGATACGCGCAGGCACACCGGCGGCGCGCGCCGAACGGTACAGACTGGACCCGACGAGTCCCTGAATCCGCAGCGGCGTGGCGTCGATCGCGATCGGCTGGCGCGTCAGCGCCAGGCCGTCACCAGCGCGATTGAGGGTGACGTTGAGGTCGAACCGCGCGCGCATCGCGAGCTTGTCGAGCGGGCGCGCGACCGTCCTGTTCGGACGCCGGCCGAGCGTGAGCGCGATGCGCGTGCCGGGCGCGATCGAGTCGATATCCGTGGTCTGGCCGATAAGCTCGGCGGCGGCGCGCGCATCCGTTCGACCGACGCCCGCCCTGACGAGGACGCGGTCCAGCGCGTCGCCCTCTCCCAGCGTCGCGCTGAGCTCGACCTGCGGCCGCTCCGGCGCCTCCGCGAGCGGCGCGACGAGGTCGCTCGCCGCCATGCGCCGACCGGTGTCGGCGCCCCAGGCGAGCGGCGCGATGCCCTGGGCGCGCGTTTCCTCCCACGCCGTGCCGGCGAGCGGCGCGGGCACGGCGCCGACCAACGGACGGTCGAGCCCGGGCGACAGCACCCACGCCGCAGCGATCAGGCCGCCGAGCGTGCCCAGTCCGCGCCACCATTGGCGGCTGCCGATCTGCGACCCGAGGTCGGGGACCCAATCGACGTCGTGCGTCGCATCGAGCACGGCGGCATGAAGGCGGGCGAGCAGCGAGGCCGGTGCCGGGCCACGCGGCGCGGATGCCGCGAGGCCTGGCGGCGTGCGCGATGCACCGCCACCGGCAAGTTCCAGACCCTGATCGTTGCGCAGGAACACGCGTGCGACGCCCCAAAAAGCCCTTCGATCGCCGCGCTATCCCCCCGGCGTGGGATGAAGCGTTGTGGGGATGACGTGCTAAAGTCAAATTAACCGGCCGATCCCCGGCGCTTCGCTGCGATGGATTGTGGTCGACCTGCGGCGGCTCGAAACCCCGCGGAAGCGAGCGTCCGGCCTGGCGACACGCGCCTGGCCGCCGGCACCGCCGCCGCTCGCCGGCGCGGACGCGTCGATCGTCCCGATCATCCGGACCGGCGGTGACGGGTAGCTTTGCGTTATTGCGTTCGTCCGCGCGAATGCCGATGTTGCGGACATGTCAGGTGGCGTCACCGCGGTCCTGGGACCGACCAATACCGGCAAGACCCACCTGGCGGTCGAGCGGATGTGCGGCCATTCGAGCGGCATCATGGGGTTTCCGCTGCGCCTGCTGGCGCGGGAGGTCTACGATCGCGTCGTCGCGCAGAAGGGCGCGGACAAGGTCGCGCTGGTGACGGGCGAGGAAAAGATCGTTCCCCCCAATGCGCGCTGGTTTCTCTGCACCGCGGAAAGCATGCCCGAGCACGACGCGGCCTTCGTTGCGCTGGACGAGGCGCAGCTGGGCACCGATCCGGAACGCGGCCACGTCTTCACCGACCGCCTGCTGCGCCGACGCGGGCGCGAGGAGACGATGATCCTCGGGTCGGAAGCGCTGCGGCCGATGGTGCGCGCGCTCGTGCCCGATGCGGAGATCATCGGCCGCCCGCGCTTCTCCAGGCTCACCTACGCCGGGGCCAAGAAGATCAGCCGCCTGCCCAAACGCTCCGCGATCGTCGCGTTCAGCGCGGAGGAGGTCTATGCCGTCGCCGAGATGCTGCGCCGGCTGCGCGGCGGGGCGGCGGTGGTGATGGGCGCGCTGTCGCCGCGCACGCGCAACGCGCAAGTGGCGATGTTCCAGGCGGGCGAGGTGGATTACCTCGTCGCCACGGACGCGATCGGCATGGGCCTCAACATGGATGTCGCGCATGTCGCCTTCGCTGGCCTGTCCAAGTTCGACGGGCGGCGGCAGCGGCGGCTCACAGTGGCGGAAATGGCGCAGATCGCGGGCCGCGCCGGGCGCCACCAGCGTGACGGCACCTTCGGTGCGATCACCGAGGAGGGCCCCGGTGCCTTCCTGCCCGAAGAGGTGCTGGCGATCGAGGAGCATCGCTTCAAGCCGATCGAGCATATGTACTGGCGCAGCGGCACGCCCGACTTCTCGAGCGTCGATGCGCTGATCGCCAGCCTGGAACGGCGGCCGGAGCCAGGCGTCCTGATCGCGGCCCCGCAGGCGATGGACCTGGCGGTGCTGAAGCGATTGGCGGACGAGGCCTGGGTCCGTGACCGCGCGCGCGGCGGCGCGATGGTCAAGCGTCTGTGGGCCGCCTGCGGATTGCCCGATTTCCGCAAGCTCGGCCTCGATCCCCATGCCCGCTTCGTCGCGCGGCTGTTCGGCTATCTGTCCGAGGGGCGCATGGTCGTGCCGCATCAGTGGTTCGCCGACGAGATCGCGCGGTTCGACACGATCGCGGGGGATGTCGAGACGATCGCGGGACGGATCGCGGCGATCCGCACCTATGCCTATATCGCCCATCGCGCCGACTGGCTGGCGGAACCGCAGCTGTGGGCGGAGCGGACGCGGAGCATCGAGGAGCGCCTGTCCGACGGCCTGCACGCGAGCCTGACCCAACGGTTCGTCGACAAGCGTACGACGGCGCTCATCCGCCAGATCGGTGCCGACGCGGGCGTCCTGCCGGTGACGATCGGCCCGGAGGGCGAGGTGCTGGTCGAGGATCATGCGATCGGCCGGCTGGACGGTTTCCGCTTCACCGTCGATCCCGCCGCGCGCGCGGGCGACCGCCGGCTGCTGCTCGCCGCGGCCGAGAAAAGGCTGGTCGGCGAGCGCGGGCGGCGGGCCGAGGCGCTGGTCGCGGCGGAGGATGCCGCCTTCTCCCTGACGGATGACGCGGTGTCGTGGCAGGGTCATGTCGTCGCGCGGCTGGTTGCCGGCCCGTCGCTGGCGCGGCCGCAACTGAAGCTCGACCGTGATCTCGACTGCCTCGACAAGGCGCCGCGTATGGCGGTGCAGGCGCGGCTGCAGACATGGCTTTCGGCGATGCTGGCGAAGCGCGTGCCCGCGCTGGTCGCACTGGCGGACATCGCGCGCGACGCGGGCGCGACGCCTCACCTGCGCGTCGTCGCCGGCGAACTGGAGGCGGTCGGCGGCCTCTCGCCCCGCCTCGCGCTGCATGAGCCGCTCGCCGCGCTGTCATCGGAGGAGCGCAAGCGTTTGCGCAAGGCGGGCGTGACGATCGGCGCGCTCGACCTGTTCGACCCGCGCCTGCTCAAGCCCGCGGCGGCGGGATGGCGGCGGACGCTGCTGGGCCTGCGCGGTGCCGCGCCGGCGCTGGCGCGGGAGGGGGCAACGGTGCTGGCGCGCGGCGCGGCGGGCGCCGTGCCGGCGGCGGGGTTCCGGCCCCTCGGTGCGCAGGCGGTGCGCATCGATCTGGTCGAGCGGATCGCGCGGGCCGCCCATGACGCACGCGAGGGTCGCAAGCCTTTCGCACCCGATCCGGCGCTGGCGACCTCGATGGGGCTCGAATCCGCGACGGTCGCGCGGTTGATGGCGGAACTCGGGTTTCAACCGGCGCGCGGTGCGGAGCCGGGCTGGGTCTGGCGGGGTCGGCGTGCGCCGCGTGCGGCGGCGCGGCCGACGCCGGTGCCGACCGGCGCATTCGCGGCGCTGGCGGGATGGCGGCACCATGGTTGACGGCGGGCCAGGCGGCGGCACGATGCGGCTCGACCGCTTCCTGTGGTTCGTCCGGCTCGCCAAGACGCGGGAGCGGGCGCAGGCGATGGCGAGCGACGGCCATCTGCGGATCGACGGGCGTGCGATCGACCGTGCGCATGCGCCAGTGCGTGTCGGCAATATCCTGACCTTCGCGCTGCATGGCGAGGTGCGCGTGCTGCGCGTGGAGGCCCTGCCCGCGCGTCGCGGGCCGGCGCCGGAAGCGCGCTCCTGCTACCAGGATCTCGTCGCTGGCGATGCTGCGAACCTCTCGCAAGCCGCCGCGATCGATTGACGCGGGGCGGAACGCGGCATAGCAGCCGGCCGTTCGTGAACAAGACGCCCGCCATTCGGGCGCGCGAGGGAGTCCCCATGACCTACGTCGTCACCGATGCCTGCATCCGCTGCAAGTATATGGACTGTGTCGAGGTATGTCCGGTCGACTGCTTCTACGAGGGCGAGAACATGCTCGTCATCAACCCGTCGGAATGCATCGATTGCGGCGTTTGCGAACCGGAATGCCCGGCCGAGGCGATCCTGCCCGATACAGAGAGCGGTCTGGAACAGTGGCTGGAACTCAACAGCACTTTCTCCGCGCAATGGCCGAACGTCACGCGCAAGCTCGACCAGACCCCGCCCGATGCGGATGCGATGAAGGGTGTCGAAGGCAAGTACGACAAGTTCTTCTCGCCGGAGCCCGGCAAGGGCGACTGAGCTTGGCCGCGGCGGCACGGAACAGCCAATTTTTTTGACCCGATCCAGCGATCGGACAGGCGATCTGCCTCATCTGCACTGGTAATTTTGTTGCGAGCGTGTTAAATGGTCCGTGACGGGCGCGACCTAGCGCGCCGCCCGCCGGAGACGTTCGTACCAACCATCCTCGCGCCGTTTGGCTCCACGGATCTTTCCTTCGGGGCCGGGCGGCTTTCCTTTGCGGGTGATGGGACTTTGTAGAAAGGCCCGTTCATGGCTGCCAAGGCATTGTCCTTCGATGTCGGTGATTACGTTGTTTATCCGAAGCATGGCGTCGGCCGTGTGATCGAGCTGCAGAAGCAGGAGATCGCCGGGACCAGCCTGGAGCTCTATGTCCTCCGCTTCGAGAAGGAGCGCATGACGCTGCGCGTTCCGACCAACAAGGCCGAGTCGGTCGGCATGCGCAAATTGTCGTCGGACAAGACCATGCGCGAGGCGATGGAGACGCTGAAGGGCAAGCCCAAGGTCAAGCGGACCATGTGGTCGCGCCGGGCGCAGGAATATGAGGCGAAGATCAACTCGGGCGACCTGGCGTCGATCGCCGAAGTCGTGCGCGATCTGTTCCGGGCCGACGACCAGCCCGAGCAGAGCTATTCCGAGCGGCAGATCTTCGAGGCCGCGTGCAGCCGCCTGGCGCGCGAGCTCGCCGCCATGGAGCAGATCGACGAACCGAAGGCGCAGGAGAAGATCCTCGAGATCCTGCGCGCCGCGGCCGCGATCTACAACAAGGAGAAGGTGCCGGCCTGATCCGGCATCCCTTCTGCCAAGCAGAAAAAGGGCGGTCCCGGTGGGGCCGCCTTTTTTCGTTTACGCACGTAATTGTCGGCTGTATTAGGGCAATACAACAGTTGGAGAGACCGACCATGACGCGTGCCGTGACCTTGCTTCTGTCGATCGCGTTGCCCTTTGCGGCGCCACTCGCCGGCACCGACGCTGCGGAGCGCGATCGTGGCCCCGGACTTGCCGGCCAGCGCCAGGGCGCCGGTTTCGTCTATCCCGGCGCGCGCGGGTTCGACGGCGTCTCGCTGGGCGGGGCCGCCCGCGTCGAGGTCCGCCATGGTCCGGCCTGGTCTGTCCTGGTCGAGGGGCCGGCGGCCGCGCTCGCCAATTTCCGCGTCGCGGTCGAGGGGCACACGCTGCAACTGGGGCGCCGGTACGACGGGCGCGACGACGGTGCGCTGCAGAAGCAGATCGTGGTGCGCGTGACGCTCCCCAGACTGTCCAGTGCGGCAGTCGGCGGATCGGGACAGATGCGGCTCGATCGCGCCGAAGGCGACTCGGTGTCGCTGAGCGTCGGCGGATCCGGCGGCCTGCGCGTCGACCGGCTGGAGGCGCGCAACGCGGACCTCAACGTCGGCGGATCGGGATCGATCGCCACCGCCGGCCAGGTCGGGGCGCTGACGGCGAACGTCGGCGGATCGGGCGGCGTGGACGCGCCCGGGCTGCGCGCCGCGCGCGCGAGCGTGTCGGTCGGCGGTTCGGGCAATGTGCATGTCACCGTCGTCGGATCCGCGGACGTCTCTCTGGCGGGCAGCGGCAGCGTCGACCTTGGTTCGCAGGCCCGCTGCTCGATCAGCAAAGTGGGCAGCGGCACGGTGCGCTGCGGCCGCTGAGTACGCTTGCGCACAATCCCTGCGTGTATTATAAAACCAATACACGCAGGGAGGAACGGTGATGCGGACGGTGGCGATCCTGATGGTGGCGGGCGTTCTTGGCGCCTGTTCGGCGCGTGAGACGGGTGACGAGGTCGCCGCCTCGGGCGGCGGCACGTCGCGTACCTATGCCGCGCGCGACTTTACCGGACTCCTGCTGAAGGGCGGCGACGATGTCGACGTGCGCGTCGGCACGGGCTTTTCCGTGCGTGCGGAGGGGCCGGGCGGCGAACTCGATACGCTGCGCATCGCGCGCGACGGCGACACGCTGGTGATCGGCCGGCGCCAGCGCACGCTGATCGGGTGGAGCAGCCGCAAGGATGCGGTGAAGGTCTATGTGACGATGCCGCGCCTCGCCGCCGCGACGCTGGCGGGATCGGGAACGATGGCGGTCGACCGTATCGAGGGCGGCAGCTTCGAGGGCACGCTGGCGGGATCGGGCGATCTCAACATCGCCGCGCTCGCGACCGATGCCGCGACGCTGTCGATCGCGGGATCGGGCGACGTCCATGCGGGCGGCGGGATCAAGCAGTTGCGCGTATCGATCGCCGGATCGGGCAGCCTCGACGCGGCGGGGCTGAAGGCGCAGTCCGCGGAGGTGTCGATCGCCGGTTCGGGCGACGTGCGTGCATCGGTCGCCGGCGATGCCAAGGTGAACATGATCGGTTCGGGCGACGTCACGCTCGGCGCGTCGGCGCGTTGCAGGGTGTCGAAGCTGGGATCGGGCACGGTGCAATGCGGGAGCATGGCGACCGAACGCTGAAGGCCGGTCGCGGCACGGCTTGTCGGCGGTCGCGCATGATGCGACCGTGGCCGGCATGACCGCCCACACCCTCCTGCCGCTTGTCGTCCTCCTGTCGCTGTCGACCCCCGCGGTTGCGGAGGAGCGGCGCATCGGCCTCGGCAGCTTCGAGCGCGTGCGGGTCGAAGGTCCCTATCGCGTCACGATCGCGACGGGGGCCTCGCCGGGTGCGACGGTGCGCGGTGCGGGCGGCCTCGACGGCGTCGAACTGCGCGCGGACGGCGGCACGCTGGTGCTGCGGCGCGCCGGGGGCACGGACTGGGCGGAGCGGCGCGCCGATGCGGGCGGGCCGGTGACGGTCGCGCTGACGACGCCCGCGCTCGCATCGGTCTCGGCGAGCGGTGGGGCGGAGGTCAGCGTGACGCGCATGGCGGCCGCGCGCGTCGACGTGGCGCTCGGCGGCGGCGGGCGGATCGCGGTCGATACGGTGACGGCGGACCAGTTGGGTGTCCAGCTGATCGGCGACGGGCAGATCCGCATCGGGGCTGGCAAGGTGGCGGCGGCGCGGCTGACCGCGAGCGGGACGGGCACCATCGATGCGGGCGGTGTCGATGCGGGGGACGCCAAGGTCTACCTCGCCGGATCGGGCGCGATCACCGCGCGGGCGCGCTATACGGCGACCGTGTCCAACGCGGGACTCGGCACGGTCAGCGTCGCGGGCCAGCCCAAATGCCGCCTGATCGGACAGCCGGCGGGAACCGTGACATGCGGCGCGGGGACCCGCTAGCGCGCGGGACGGACGTGGGTCGTCACGGCACGAGCACGGTGTCGACCGCCTCGGGCAGGGTTTCCGGCCAGTCGCGCGTATAGTGCAGGCCGCGGCTTTCGTGGCGGTGCAGCGCCGAGCGGACGATGAGCTCGGCGGTCTGGAGCAGGTTGCGCAGTTCGATGAGGTCGGGCGTCACGCGGAAATGGCCGTAGTAATCGGCGACCTCCTCCGTCAGCATCGCGATGCGGTGCTGCGCGCGTTCCAGCCGCTTGGTGGTGCGCACGATGCCGACGTAATTCCACATGAACCGCCGGATCTCCGTCCAGTTCTGCTTGATCACCACCTCCTCGTCCGAATCGGTGACGCGGCTTTCGTCCCAGGGGCGGATCTTCGGCACCGGGGGTAGCGCGTCCCAATGCGCGGCGATGTGATTGGCGCACGCCTCGCCGAACACGAAACATTCGAGCAGCGAGTTCGAGGCGAGGCGATTGGCGCCGTGCAGCCCGCTTTCGGTGCATTCGCCGGCCGCGTAGAGGCCCGGCAGGTCGGTCCGCCCGTCGCGGTCGATGACGATGCCGCCGCAGGTATAATGCTGCGCCGGGACGACGGGGATCGGCTGCGTCGTCATGTCGATGCCGAGGCCGATCAGCTTTTCGTGGATATTGGGGAAATGGCCGCGCACGAAGTCGGCGGGCATGTGGCTGATATCGAGGTGAACATAGTCCAGGCCGTATCGCTTGATCTCCGCGTCGATCGCGCGGGCGACGACGTCGCGCGGCGCCAGCTCCATCCTGACCGCGTCATAATAGGCCATGAAGCGCTTGCCCGTGGTCGGGTTGATCAGCCGGCCGCCCTCGCCGCGTACGGCCTCGGTGATCAGGAAGTTCTTGACCTCGAGATTGTACAGGCAGGTCGGGTGGAACTGCATCATCTCCATGTTGGAGACGCGGCAGCCCGCCCGCCATGCCATCGCGATCCCATCCCCCGTCGCCCCGCGCGGCGCGGTGGAGAAGAGATAGGTGCGGCCCGCGCCGCCGGTGGCGAGGATCGTCGCCTTGGCGGTATAGAGGTTCACGTCGCCCGTGCGCCGGTCGACCGCATAGACGCCCCAGACATTGCCCGCGCCCGAATAGCGTTCCTCGTGCCGGCTGGTGGCGAGGTCGATCGCGACCTGGTCCGGGACCAGCGTGATGTTGGGATGCGACTCCGCCGCCCGCTGCAGCGCCTCCTGCACGGCCCAGCCGGTGGCGTCGGCGACATGCACGATGCGGCGGTGCGAATGGCCGCCCTCGCGCGTCAGGTGCAAGGCGTTGCCTTCCGTGGCGAAAGGCACGCCGAGCCCGATCAGCCGCTCGATCGCGGCGGGCGCGTGCTCGACGACGAACTCGACGACGTCGCGGTCGTTGAGTCCGGCGCCCGCGACCATCGTGTCCTCGACATGATGGTCGAACGTATCGCCCGGTTCGAGAACCGCGGCGATCCCGCCCTGCGCCCAGGCGGTGGACCCGTCGTTAAGCGCGCCCTTCGCCAGCACGGTGACGCGGAAGCGCGGGGCGAGGGTGAGCGCCGCGGTCAACCCGGCGGCGCCGGAGCCGATGATGAGGATGTCGGACTGGGTCATCGAGGGAACGCTATACACGCCTCTCCGGCCTGCGGGAGAGGGTGGGATCGGGCCTGTCCGCAGGCGCGGCGGTGATGGCGGCAGCGGTGCCGGACTTTGGGATGGTCGCTTCCGGCGGGGATCACGTCACCGGCTCCCCTCCCGCATGCGGGAGGGGGTGGGGGTGGGCCCGTCGGCAAGCGCCGCGATGATGACGGAGATTACGCCTTCCGCATTACCGAGCACTACCGCGTTGGTGAAGCGCAGGACCCGATATCCCTGGCCGATCATGTAGAGGTCGCGCTGCAGGTCGTCCTGGCCGGATAGGTGCGATTCGCCGTCCAGTTCGACGACCAGCTTCCATCGCCGGCACAGGAAGTCACAAAAAATACGGCCCCAGCGGCATCTGGCGGCTGAACTTGGCGCCGAGCTTGCCGGCGCCGATATGCTGCCAGAGCATGCGTTCGGCTGGCGTTGCCTGGTTGCGGAGTTCCCTTGCACGGGCGGTATTGCGGGGCGTCCATTCGGGCATCACTCAGGCCCACCCCCAACCCCTCCCGCAGGCGGGAGGGGAGAAGAAGAGGACGCCCCTCCCGCAGGCGGGAGGGAAGAAGAATGTGCCTCTCCTGCAAGCGAGAGCGGGCGCGGGAACGAAGTAGCAGCCCCTCCAGCTTGCGGGCGGAGCGTTGGTCGTGGTCGTGGTGCCCCTCGCTCACCCATGCGATCGCGTCAGGCTGAGGAACACGTCCTCAAGATCCGCCTCGCGCGTCGTGACGTCGACGATGCCCAGGCCTTCCCGCGTCACCGCCGCCAGGACCTCGCCGGCGTTGACCTTGTCCTTGCTGTAGGTGATTTCCAGCGTCCGCGCGCCCTTCAGCACGATCTTCTCGAAACACGGTGCCGCCGGCGCCTGGGTCAGGTCGCGGTCGACGGTGACCGCGACCAGCTTTTCCTGCGCCTTGCCGACAAGCTCGCGCGTCGGTTCGTTCGCGACCAGACGTCCCTGGTTGATGATCGCGATCCGGTCGCACAGCTCCTCGGCTTCCTCGAGGTAGTGCGTGGTCAGCACGACCGTGACACCCGCTTGGTTGAGCTGGCGGACATAAGCCCAGAGCTGCTGGCGCAACTCGATGTCGACGCCCGCCGTCGGCTCGTCGAGCACCAGCACCGGCGGCGAATGGACCATCGCCTTGGCGACCATCAGCCGCCGCTTCATGCCGCCCGACAGGGTGCGGGCATAGGCGTTCGCCTTGTCCTCCAGATGCACCGCGCGCAGCAGGTCCATGCTGTGCCGCGCCGCCTTGGGCACGCCGTACAGGCCCGCCTGAATCTCAAGCGTCTCGACCGGCGTGAAGAACGGGTCGAACAGGATCTCCTGATTGACGATCCCGATCGACGCCTTGGCGTTGCGGGGGTGTTCGTCGATGTCGAAGCCCCAGATGCTCGCCGACCCGCTCGTCTTGTTGACCAGACCGGCGAGGATGTTGATCAGCGTCGACTTGCCGGCGCCGTTGGGGCCGAGCAGGCCGAAGATCTGGCCGCGCGGCACGTCGAACGTCACCCCGTCGAGCGCCTGCTTGGGCGGGCCACCCTTCACCCCCGCATAGGTCTTGCACATGTCGCGGATCGAGATGGCGGCTTCGAGAGGCTCGGTCATGCCGCTTCGGTTAGGCGTTTCGGAAGGGGCGGCCAAGTCCCCGCGGCCAGAGGAACGGCAGCGATCCGAGCACGAAGCCGAGAAACAGCGTCTGTAGCTGCAGCGCGGCGCCGACATCCCAGCCATAGGAGCAGACCGCATGGCTATTCGCCGTCACGTCCACGAGCATGATCGCGGCGGCCAGCGTCAGGCCGGTACGCCGGCAGCCGCAGGACAGCAAAATGATGACGGCGAGGTCGAGCGGCAGCAACGCCGACCAGAAGAGTTCGAGCGGCAACGGCACGAACGCATAGGGCCGTGAACCGCGCGCCAGGAAATCGCGCGCATGGTTGAAGGCGCCGCGCCGAAGCAGATTACGTAGAGACCGAGAGTCGTGCTGACCCATGTCGGATGGCGCATGGCTTGCGCATAACCCGGGCGGACGCCGCTAGCCAGTTGTCGCTGCCCGTCTTGATTGCTAATCGTCAGGCATGATCGCTCCGCCCGAAGTCGTCCGTGTCTCCCAACGCCGCGTCGCCTGCGACGGCGCCACCGACATTCCCGGCGGGGCCGCACTCGGCCATCCGCGCGTCTTCCTGCAGATCGACGAGCATGGCTATATCGACTGCGGCTATTGCGACCGTCGCTTCGTGCTGATCGGTGGCCCCGCCGACGGCGTCGACCCGGCGACGCTTCCCGATATCTCGGAAGGCGCCAGCCCCAGCGTGCGATAAGCGTCCGGGCGAAGAGGGCCGCGCCCGCTAGCCTAAAGGGTATGCATCCCTATATTGGAGGCATGACCGCCTCCGCCGATCCCCGCTCGTTCCTGTACCGCGACAAGCTGACGCCGGAGGCCGCCCAGCGTCTGACCGCCGAGGCGCTCGGCCGTGCCGACGACGGCGAGCTCTACCTGCAATATCGCCGGTCGGAGGCGTTCGGCTTCGACGACGGCCGGCTCAAGACGGCGAGCTATGACACGGGGGCCGGCTTCGGCCTGCGCGCCGTGTCGGGGGAAATGACCGCATTCGCTCATGCCAACGAGCTGAGCGAGGCGGCGATCCGGCGCGCCGGCGAGACGATGGCGCTGATCGATCCCTCGACGGCGGCGCGGGCGCCTGCGCCGCAGGGGACCAACCACCGGCTCTATACCGACGCCGATCCGCTCGATCTGGTGCCGTTCGCCGACAAGGTGAACCTGTGCCAGACGATCGATGCGGCGGCGCGCGCGCGCGACCCGCGCGTCGCGCAGGTCTCCGTCGGCCTGTCGGGCAGCTGGAGCGTGGTCGAGATCGTCCGCCCCGACGGATTCGTCGCGACCGACGTGCGCCCGCTGGTGCGGCTCAACGTGTCGATCGTCGCGGAGGCGAACGGCCGGCGCGAGACGGGCAGCTTCGGGATCGGCGGCCGATATCTCTATGATCGGCTGGTCGATCCGGCCACCTGGAACCGCGCGATCGACGAGGCGCTGGCGCAGGCGCTGGTCAATCTCGAATCGGTCGCGGCGCCCGCGGGCGAGATGACCGTGCTGCTCGGGCCGGGCTGGCCCGGCGTCCTGCTGCACGAGGCGATCGGCCACGGGCTGGAGGGCGACTTCAACCGCAAGGGCACCAGCGCCTTCTCGGGCAGGATCGGCGATCGCGTCGCCGCGCCGGGCATCACCATCGTCGACGACGGCTCGATCCCCGATCGGCGCGGATCGCTGTCGATCGACGACGAGGGAACGCCGACGCGCGAAACGGTGCTGATCGAGGACGGTATCCTCAAAGGCTATATGCAGGACCGGCTGAACGCCCGGCTGATGGGCGTCGCTGCGACGGGCAACGGTCGGCGCGAAAGCTTCGCGCATGCGCTGATGCCGCGGATGACCAATACCTTCATGAAGGCGGGCCACGACGATCCGGCGGAGCTGCTCGGCCGCGTGAAGTCGGGTATCTTCGCCAAGAGCTTCGGCGGCGGACAGGTCGACATCGTGTCCGGCAAGTTCGTCTTTTCGTGCACCGAGGCCTATCGAATCGAGGACGGCCGGCTCGGCGCGCCGATCAAGGGCGCGACGCTGATCGGCGACGGGCCGACCGTACTGACCAAGGTGACGGGCATCGGCAACGATTTCGCGCTCGACGAGGGCATCGGGGTGTGCGGCAAGGGCGGGCAGAGCGTGCCAGCCGGTGTCGGACAGCCGACGCTGCTGGTCGAGGGGCTGACGGTGGGCGGGACGGCGGCGTGAGGGGTCAGAAGCCGTTCAGAAGAAAATCGAGCGCGGATTTGATCGTCCATTCCTGATCGGCCAACGAACCGACGGGTGTGCGCAGCAGCCGGGCGTCGACCGTCGTCGCGAAGTGCGTCGCGAGAAGCCAATGCTCCCCGTTCAATGTCACCAGCGGATTGAGACGCTGGACCACGGCGGCTCCGTCCGTTGGTGCGATCAAGGGAAGGACCAGCCGGGTGGCGTGAACAGACGCGAGCGGGGACTGCACGTCGACGACCTGGATGCCATCGGGCAACCGATAGACATCGAATTGTGCGGTCACCACGTGCGATATTTTTCCAACGGGTTGCCGTTCTCTTCGTACCAGCGGTTCCAGCCCTGGATGGCGGTGGCATTCTCTTCCTGCCAGCGGGCTGCCTTCGCCTTCCGGGTAGCCTCGCGGATGGCCGCCTCGCTGACCTGGGACAGGTTGATGCCGACCTCCCTCGCCATCGCCACGATGCCCGTGTCGAGCGATAGGTTAACGGACTTGCGCTTGCCCGAGGCGACCGGATCGTGCTTCATGCGCGCAGAGGCTATGCGCATGGATGATGCGCGTCAATCGGAGCCGGCCATGTCCCAGTTCTTTCCCGCCATCACCGAGGATCACGCTGCCTTCATCGCGCGCCAACCCGTGTTCTTCGTCGCGACCGCGGCAGAGGGGGCGCGGATCAACCTCAGCCCCAAGGGGATGGACAGCTTTCGTGTCCTTGCGACTGATCAGGTCGCCTATCTCGATGTCGCGGGGTCGGGGAACGAGACGAACGCCCATCTCGCGGCGGACGGGCGGATCACGATCATGTTCTGCGCCTTCGACAATCCGGCGCTGATCCTGCGTCTGTACGGGCGCGGGCGGGCGGTGCTGCCGCAGGACGTCGACTGGATGGCGACCGCGGCGGCCTTTACGCTACTGCCCGGCACGCGGCAGATCTTCGTCGTCGAGGTGGAAAGCGTGCAGACCTCGTGCGGCTGGGGCGTGCCCCATATGGCGTTCGAGCGCGAGCGGCAGACACTGTCCAAATATCATGCCGCGCACGACGATGCGGCGCGGTTCGCCAAATATGCTGTGCGCGGGCACAGCATCGACGGCCTGCCGGTGCGCAACCCGACGGTCGCCGCCTGATGGCGCTCGCCGAGCTCGGGCGGTTCGACCGCAACCTCGCCAACATCCTGGTCGGTCGGCTGGCGGCGGAGGGCATTCCGGCGATCGCGTTCGACGGCGGCGCGAGTATCGCGGACGGCAGCTATCTGCTGATCCCGGTGCGGGTGATGGTCGACACCGACGATCTGGACGCGGCACGGGGGATCGTCGACGCTGCCTGATTTTCGGGCAGCGGAGCGGGCTTGCCTCTATTTTGACCGCAACGGACCTGTTCCAATGACCTTGATCGGGTTGCTTCCCTCCTGAAGGCCAATTGGCACGCGGTTTGCGACGCGCCCTGTCGGGTCAATCGAGGGGGCATGGATGAAGCTGGTCATTGCCATCATCAAGCCGTTCAAGCTGGACGAGGTGCGCGAGGCGCTCACCACGCTCGGCGTCGCGGGCATGACGGTCACCGAGGTCAAGGGGTTCGGTCGCCAGAAGGGGCAGACCGAAATCTATCGGGGCGCGGAATACAGCACCAACATGGTGCCCAAGATCAAGATCGAGGTGGTCTGTGCCGCCGCGCTCGCCGACCGGGTGGTCGAGGCGATCCAGGCGTCGGCCAACACCGGCGCGATCGGTGACGGGAAGATCTTCGTGCTCGATGTCGGCCAGGCGGTGCGCATCCGCACCGGCGAAACCGACGATTCGGCGCTGTGAAGGGGGAATCGATGAAACTCACGCAAAAGTTCGCGGGTGCGGGCGCGCTTCTCGCCGGCACCCTCGCCGCCGCCCCCGCCTGGGCACAGGCCGCCGCGGCAGCCCCGATCAAGGCGCCCACCGCCGCGCAGATGGCGACGATGGTCAACAAGGGCGATACGACCTGGATGCTGATCTCGTCGGCGCTGGTGCTGATGATGTCGGTGCCCGCGCTCGCGCTGTTCTACGGCGGTCTGGTGCGGACCAAGAACATGCTCAGCGTGCTGATGCAGGTGTTCATGATCGTCAGCGTCGCCAGCCTCGTCTGGGTTTGCTGGGGCTATAGCATCGCCTTCACCTCGGGCGGCGACAACCACTTCTTCGGCGGCCTTTCCAAGGCGTTCCTGATGGGCGTCAGCGGCACGACCTATGCCGCGACCTTCTCCAACAACGTCTACATCCCCGAATTCGCCTATGTCTGCTTCCAGATGACCTTTGCCTGCATCACGCCGGCGCTGATCGTCGGCGCGTTCGCGGAGCGGGTGAAGTTCACGCCGTTGATCCTGTTCGTCGTCGCCTGGCTGACGATCGTCTATTTCCCGATCGCGCACATGGTCTGGTACTGGGCAGGCCCGGACTTCCTGCCCGACGCGAAGACCGATGGCGGCTATCTGTTCAACCTGGGCGCGATCGACTTCGCGGGCGGCACGGTGGTGCACATCAACGCCGGCATCGCGGGCTTCGTCGGCTGCCTGATCATGGGGCCGCGCATGGGCTACAAGAAGGAGCCGATGCCGCCGCACTCGCTGACCATGACGATGATCGGCGCCTCGCTACTGTGGGTCGGCTGGTTCGGCTTCAACGCCGGATCCAACCTGGAGGCGAACGGCGTCACCGCGGTGGCCTTCATCAACACCTTCGTCGCCACCGCCGCGGCGGCGGTCGCCTGGGCGGTGATCGAGCAGGTCGTGCACAAGAAGCCGTCGCTATTGGGCGCGGCGACGGGCGCGGTCGCCGGCCTCGTCGCGATCACCCCGGCGTCCGGCTTCGGCGGCCCGATGACCTCGATCGTGCTCGGCTTCGTCGTTTCGGGGGTCTGCTTCTTCTTCGTCACGACGGTGAAGAACAAGTTCGGCTATGACGATACGCTCGACGTCTTCGGCGTCCACTGCGTCGGCGGCATCGTCGGCGCGCTAGGCACCGCGGTCGTCGCCTCGCCGGCGCTCGGCGGCCAGGGCGTGTTCGACTATACCGTCTTCCCCGCGGCGTTCGACGCGGCCAGCTATCACATCGGTGCTCAGTTCCTGAAGCAGGTCCAGGCGGTGGTCATCACCCTGGTCTGGTCGGGCGGCGTCTCGGCGGTCCTGTTCTACGCGCTGAAGCTGACCACGGGTCTGCGCCCGGCGCCGGAAGTCGAAGCCGAGGGCCTCGACATCAACGAGCATGGCGAGCGCGCCTACAATTACTGACGGATCGGGCGCGGGGGCATAAGACCCCCGCCCCCCACGACGTTCCTCCTGCGGACGACCCTGACCCGGTACGGCGACGTACCGGGTCTTTTTTTGCCCGATCCGCGCCCGGCGCCATCGCGGCGGACATGACAGGGCCCTCGGGACGGCGAGGGCGGTGTGGCCCTCACCGCCGGCGCGCCACGGATGTGCGCCGACCACGCGGCGCCTTCGCCAAGGCGCGCGCGGATCGCGGCATCTCAGCCCTTGCGCAGGTCGCCCGGAGCGAGCCGGCGGATATCCAGCGCGTCGACGCCGGCAACGGTGACCGTGCCGAGCTTGCGGTCGCCCGTCTCGACGACGATGCCCGACGGGGTCGAGCGCAAGGCGCCCCAGGCGACCTCGCGCACCATGACCCTCTGTCCCAGTCGGCGCAGCGCCGCGACGCGCCCGCGCGCGTCGACCGCGAGCGCGCCCGCGCCGTCGGCGCCCACCACCGCCCCCTGCGTGGCGAAGCCCGCCAGCGCCGCGTCGGCGGCGGCGGCGGCATCCTCCGGACTGTCGATCCGTCCGGGCCGGCTGCGGCGCCATGCCCAGAAGGCACATGCCAGCACCGGCACCGCCGCGCCCGCAGCGGCGGCGGCGATCGGAAGCGCGGCGTCCGTCATGCGTCGTGCGGCGTCTCGGCAGAGGGGGCGGCGCCTGCGAGCGCGTCCAGCGTGGGTCGCATCCCGCCGATGTCGTAGCCGGCGGCACGCGCCTGCATCACGAGCAGTTCGGGATTGCGCCCCGCCTTCGCCGCAGCGAGCGCCCACAGGTTGCAGCTGCGCGTGCCCGATCGACAATAGGCGAGCACCGGACCGTCGGCCGCGGCGAGCGCCGCTGCCATCGCGTCGAGCTGCGGATGCGAGAAACCGGCGTGCGTCACCGGAATCGCCGCATAGGCGAGCCCCGCCTCTTCCGCAGCGGCACGGATCGTCTCGCCCGAGGGCTGCCCCGGCTCTTCCTCGTCGGGACGGTTGTTGACGATCGCGACGAAGCCGGCGGCCTTGATGGCGGCGATGTCCTCCGGCGTGATCTGCGGTGCTACGCTGACGCGGTCGTTGATGGTGCGAATGTCGGCCATGCGAGGCCTTTACGCGATCGGTCGAGAGGCGTCAGCCCAAATTGGGTGGCTGGAGCCATCCTTTGCCTAGCACGTGCGTGCGTCAGGCGGCGTCGCGGATCACCTGCAGGAAGGCATCCCCATAGGCATCGAGCTTGCGCGCGCCGATGCCGGACAGCACCGCCAGCTCCGCCCGGCTGGTCGGTCGCCGCGCGGCCATGTCGCGCAGCACCGAATCGTGGAAGATGACATAGGGCGGGACGCCGGCATCCTTGGCGATGTCGCGTCGACGCGCGCGCAAGGCCTCGAACAGCGGATGGTCGGCGGGATTGGCGACGGTCGGCGCCTCGCCGCGCTTCTTCGACCGCAGGCGCTTGGGCGGAATGACGAGCGACAGCCGCTCGCCGCCCTTGAGCAGACCGCGGGCACCCGGTCCGAATTCTAGACCGCCATGCGCGTTGGTGCGCAGGGCATCGCGCAGCAGCAGTGCGCGATGGACCGGCTTGACCAGCGCGACCTCGTCGCCGTGCACGATACCCCAGACGGACAGGGCCTCATGTCCGTTCATCAGGCTGCGGTCCGTGGACTGGCCCAGCAGCACCTGCTCGATATAGCCGGCGCCGAACATCTGGCCGGTGCGGAACACCGCAGAGAGGAATTTCTGGGCGGTCGTCGTCGCATCGACCGCGTCGGGGCTGCCCAGGCAATTGTCGCAATTGCCGCAATCCTCCGCCAGCTCCTCGCCGAAATGGCGCAGCAGGATGCGGCGGCGGCAGCCGGCGGTCTCGACCAATGCGGCGAGCGCGGTCAGGCGCGTGCGCTCACCCGCCTGCCGTTCGGGTTCGACCTCGCCGATCCGCTGGCGGGCGCGGGCGAAATCCTCCGCCCCCCAGAACAGGTGCGCCACCGCCGGATCGCCGTCGCGACCGGCGCGGCCGGTCTCCTGATAATAGGCCTCGATCGACTTGGGCAGGCCGGCATGCACGACGAAGCGGACGTCGGGCTTGTCGATGCCCATGCCGAAGGCGACAGTGGCGCAGATCACCATGTCCTCCGACGCGACGAAGTCGGCCTGGTTCTTCGCGCGGATGTGCGGCTCCAGCCCGGCGTGATAGGCGCGCGTCGGCCGGCCGATGCGCGCGAGCGCCTCCGCCAGCTTCTCGGTCGCGGCGCGCGTCTGCGCATAGACGATGCCGGGGCCGGGCGTGGCGGCGATGACGTCGGCGATCTGCTTGTTGGTATTGGCCTTTGGCGTGATGCTGTAGCGGATGTTGGGCCTGTCGAAGCCCGAGACGATCAGCCCGTCGCGCGGGATGCCGAGCTGTTGCAGGATGTCGGCGCGGGTGTGCGCATCGGCGGTCGCGGTCAGCGCGAGGCGGGGGACGTCGGGAAAGGCGTCCATCAGCGGTTCGAGCAGCCGATAGTCGGGCCGGAAATCATGGCCCCATTCGCTGACGCAATGCGCCTCGTCGATCGCGAACAGGCTGAGCTTCGCGCTGCCCAGCAGCTCGCGGAAATGGCTGGACGAGGCACGCTCGGGCGCGACGTAGAGCAGGTCGAGCGCGCCGGCACGGAAGCGCGCGATCGTCTCGGCGCGATTGTCGTCGGCGCTGGTCAGCGTACCGGCCCGGATGCCGACCGCCTCCGCGCTGCGCAACTGGTCGTGCATCAGTGCGATCAGCGGGCTCACCACCACGCACGTCCCTTCGAGCATCACCGAGGGCAATTGGTAGCAGAGCGACTTGCCCGCGCCCGTCGGCATGACGCCAAGCGTCCGCTCACCCGCGAGCACACGGGCGACCACGTCCTCCTGCACGCCCCGGAATGCCGGAAAGCCGAAGACGCGCTGCAGGGTGGGGAGGGGATCCATCGCGCGGCGATATAGAGTTTCATCCACGTGCGTGGAAGCGGTACTGGGCCCGCCCCCAACGGGCCGACCACTCAGCGTATCCTGGATGGGCGGCCGGGTGGGGGGATGGGGCCGGTACCGCGCCGATCCAGCTTTGCTGGATCGCATACGAGCCACGGCGGCCGGCAGGAAAAAAGGCGGCCCGGCACCAGCAATGCCGAGCCGCCAGGAACGCCTAGGGAGCTATCCAGGCGTGTCCGAAAAAAGGATCAGAGCGCGTTCGTCGCGGCGGCGTTGCCGGGGACGTCGGCGGGCAGCGCCTGATTGTCCGCTGGCGCATCGAGATTGCCGCCGTCGGCGACGATAGCGTCATTCCCCGCCCCACCTTCCTCGTTGAGCGTCAGCGTCTCGTCGGCCGCGGCGGCATTGTTCGCGGCGCCGTTGCCGCCGCAGGCGGCAAGGCCGAGCGTCGCGGCGACGGCGAACGGCAGGAGGAAGCGTGTTTTCATTGGTAATCTCCCTGTTGGAAATGATGCCCGCGCACACCGGCGCCGAGCAGGGTGAAGAAGGCGCGGCTGGTGGGCGACGTGGCGACATCCCATTCGGGGTGCCATTGCACCGCCAGCACGCCGGCGCCGCACGGGCAGGCGGAGATCGCCTCGATCAGTCCGTCGTCGGCTCCGGTCGCCTCGACCGACAAACCCGCGCCGAGCCGGTCGATGCCCTGTTGGTGAACCGAATTGACGCGCAGCCGCCGTGCTCCGGTCGCGGTGGCGAGCCGGCCGCTCGCGGGAAGCTCGACGTCGTGGGCATGAGCGAACAGCGCATCATAATCGCCGTCCCAGGCCCCGGGATGGTGCGAGGTGACGGGGCCGAGCGAGCCGCCGAACAGGACGTTGATCTCCTGCAGACCACGACAGATGCCGAAGACCGGCTTGCCCGCGTCGATCATCCGTCTGGCGAGACCGAGCGCAACCGTGTCGCGATCGCGATCGATCGTCTGACCGTCGGGCAGTGCCGCGCCGCCGTAGCGCTCCGGCGCGACATGCGAGCGCGCACCGGTCAGCAACAGCCCGTCCAGCATCGCGGTGAGACGGGGCAGATCGACCGCTTCCGGTATCGCTGGGATCAGGATCACGCTGGCGTCCGCAAGCGCGGTCAGCGGCGCGACGAACCGGCTGGCGACCGCCTGGACCGGTCGTCCGGCCTGTTCATTGCAGCAGACGATGCCGACCAGCGGACGGACGCCATTCAGCGATCGTTGCTGGCCGGTCATGCGGCAGGTTCCGCGAGCACGCCGAGCAGCGCGTGCGCGGCACCGCGCGGCAGCACCCGGGCTTCGGGCTGGGTCACCACCGCACCCTCCGGGACATCGGTCAACAGCCAGACATTGCCGCCGATCGTCGCGCCGGCGCCGATCGTGACGCGGCCGAGGATCGTCGCGCCGGCATAGATGACCACATCGTCGCCGACGATCGGATGGCGTGCATAGCGGGTGCGCGGTCCGTCGCCGCCGAGGCCGAGCGGCGTGCGCGCGCCCAGCGTGACATGCTGGTACAGCCGTACGCGATCCCCGACGATCGCGGTTTCGCCGATCACGACCCCCGTGCCGTGATCGATGAAGAAGCGTTCGCCGATCGTCGCACCCGGGTGGATGTCGATGCCGGTACGCGCATTGGCGAGTTCCGAGATCAGTCGCGCGACGATCGGCGCGCCGAGTGCGTGGAGCGGATGCGCCAGCCGGTGATGCAGGCTGGCGATCGCGCCCGGATAGCAGAGCAGGATCTCGTCGGTGCTGCGCGCGGCGGGATCGCCGACGAAGGCCGCGTCGATGTCGCTGTCGACGAGGCGCCGGATCTCGGCGAGCTGCGCGGCGAACAGGCGCACGATGGTCGCGGGCTGGTCGGCGTCGAAGCGGGCGTCGCTTTCGGCCTGCCAATAGCCGAGCTCGTGCGCGACCTCGCGCTCCAGCTCGGCGAAGGCGGCGGTGATGCGCGCGGCGACGAACCGATCCTCCTCGAGCCGCGTGCCGCGGAGCTGCCCGAGCCGGCGCGGGTAAAGCGCTTCGGACAATTGGATGACGATCCGCTCGATCGCGCCGAGCGACGGGAACCGTGCCTGGCGATGCGCTTCGCTTTGCCGCGCGCGCCGGGCGTCGCGTGCGGCACCGAGCGCCGCGACCGCATCGCTGATCGACGCCCCGGCAAGGGGGGGCGCGATCCCGGAAGGAAGAGCGTGTCCCATCGCCCGCGAGGTTATCCCATCGGAATAGTGGGAATAGGAAGAAAAGCTTTGTCCCGATCAAGCAGGCCTGGTCAGGCGATGGTCGTGCGGGACGCCGCCCGGGACAGGGCGTCGATCGCTGCCCACCCCTCAAAGCCGACGTGACGCAGGCGCAGGAACCGTCGTGGCGTCATGCCGCCAAGCGCGATCGTTGCCACCGGCAGCCCCCGCGCGATCGCTGCCGCGCGTCGGCCGCCGAGCGGCCTCGCGCCCGGGTGGGATCGGGTGGAGTAGACGGGGGACACTAACAGATAGCGTGCGCCGGCGCGGGCGCCCGCGATGGCTTGCCTGCGGTCGTGCGCGGCATGCGTCAGCGGTCGACGGCCGCCATGGCCGGGCGCTCCCGGCAGGTCGCCTGCGGCGGAGATGCGCAATCGGCGCGCGGCGGCGATCCGGCGGACGCGCAGGAACAGTGCATGGCGATCGGCGCGCGGCAGATCACGATGGCGGAAGACGACGCCCGCGCCGGGCGGAAGCGCCCGCAGCGCGGCGACCGGGTCGTCCGGCATGCGCGGATCAGTCATCAGCCAGGCGGCGCGCATCGGGTTCAGATTGCGGTTCAGATCGCGCACGGCGCCGCTATAGCGGCACGCATGACCGAGACCAATTCTCCCCTCGACACGACGCGCGCGCAAATCGCGCACGCAGCGAAGCTTGCCGGCCGCAAGCCCGGCGACGTCACGCTCATCGCCGTCTCCAAGACGCATGCCGCCGCCGCGATCCGGCCGCTGCTCGACGCCGGCCATCGTGTGTTCGGCGAGAATCGCGTGCAGGAGGCGGCGGCGAAATGGCCGGAGCTGCGTGCGGCCTATCCCGGCGTCGAACTGCATCTCGTCGGTCAACTGCAATCGAACAAGGCCGACGAGGCGGTGGCGCTGTTCGACGCGATCCACAGCGTCGATCGGCCCTCGCTCGTCGACGCGCTGGCGAAGGCGATGGACAAGGCCGGACGCCGTCCCGCCTGCTTCGTCCAGGTCAATATCGGCGAGGAAGCGCAGAAGGGCGGATGCGCGATTCCCGACCTGCCGGCTTTGATCGACCAGGCCAAGGCCGTGGGTCTGCCGGTCGCCGGGCTGATGTGCGTCCCCCCGGCAGACGTCGAGCCCGCGCCCTATTTCGCACTGCTCGCCAAGCGGGCGCGCGATCATGGGCTGGACGGGCTCAGCATGGGCATGTCGGCGGACTATGCGACGGCGGTGACGCTGGGCGCGACGCATGTGCGGGTGGGCAGCGCCCTGTTCGGCGCGCGCGGGAGCGCGACGGCGTGAGGTTCGAGGGTATCCTGTTCGATTTCGACGGCGTGCTGATCGAAAGCGAATATGCGGGCAACCGGCACCTCGCCGAATTGCTCACCGCGGCCGGCCATCCGACGACGCCGGAGGATTCGATGGCGCAGTTCATGGGTCTGTCGGGCGAGGATTTTCGCGATGCCATCCGGCGCTGGATCGGCGGGCCGCTGCCGGCGAACTTCGAGGCGGCGCGCGCCGCCGAGGATGCGCGCGCCATGGCGGAGGGCGTCGGCGCGGTCGAAGGCGCGGTCGCGTTCGTCCGGTCGCTGCCGCGCGACCTGCCCAAGGCGGTCGTCTCGTCCAGCCATACCGCGTGGATCCGCCGCCACCTCGACCATATCGGCCTAGGCGACGCGTTCGGCGACCATGTCTACAGCGGTCGCGAGCATGTCGCGAAGGGCAAGCCGGCGCCCGACCTCTATTGGTACGGCGCGAAGGCGATCGGCGTGCCGATCGAACGCTGCGCGATCCTGGAGGATTCGCCGGTCGGCGCGACGGGGGCGGTCGCGTCCGGCGGCTATGTCATCGGCGTGTGCGCCGGCACGCATTGCGGCATCGGCCACGCCGACCGGCTGCGTGCGATCGGCGTCGATGCGATCGCGGCGGATTTCGCGGCGGTGGCGACGCTGGTGGGGCTGTGAGTCCCGCCTACAGCTTGGGACCCGCCACCGCCGCGCGCGACTTCTTGGGCAGGTCCTTGAACAGCGCGACCAGCGCCGGATTGCGCGCGTCGCGAATCGCGTAGTCGCGCGCCGACATGCCGGCAAGATTGTCGGTCTGATCCGGATCGGCGCCCTTCGCGAGCAGGACGCGGGTGAGTTCGACGTCGCGATTGTTGACCGCCAGGATCAGCGGCGTCTGCCCCTGGCCGTTCGCGAGATTCGGATTGGCCTTGTAGCCGAGCAGCAGCGAGACGAGATCCTCGCGCCCCGCCATCACCGCCAGGATCAGCGGCGTATTGCCCTTCGCGTCGCGGATGTTCGGGTCAGCCTTATGCTGCAGCAGATATTGCATGTAGAGCGTGCCGGCGTGGCTGGTCAGGATGTGCAGCGCCCCCTTGCCGGTGGTCACCTGCTTGGTGTTGATGATCGTGCTGCCCGGCGCCTCGATCATGTCGGTGACCGTCTTGCCGTCCTCCTTGTCGATCGCCGACAGGAATTTGTAGCTTTCCGACTGCTGCTGCGCGGCGACGGGAACGGCGGTGGCGGCAAGAACGGCGGCGGGGATGGCGGCGGAGAGAAGGCGGCGGGCGTTCATCGATGGTCCCTTGGCAAAGACGGGCGCGCAAGCGGGCTTGCCCGGCCGTCGGTAACAGATCATGGCTGGCGCGGTCATGAACATTCTGCGTCGCCTCCCGCTCGCCGCCGCGCTTCTCCTCGCCGCCTGCCACGGCGGCAGCGCCAAACCCGGGGAGCCGCCGCTCGCCGGCGCGAAGATCGGCGGGGCGTTTTCGCTGACCGATCAGGACGGGCATCAGGTCACCGACCGCAGCTTCGCCGGCAAGTACCGGATCATGTACTTCGGCTACACCTTCTGCCCCGACGTGTGTCCGACCGACATGGCGACGGTCGGGCAGGCGATGGCGCTGCTGGCGAAGAAGGACCCGGCCCTTGCGGCGAAGGTCGTGCCGGTGTTCGTCACCGTCGATCCGGAGCGCGACACGCCGGCGGTGCTCAAGCGGTTCGTCGCGGCCTTCTCGCCGGCGATGGTTGGACTGACCGGCAGCCCCCATGCGATCGCCGCGCTGGCGCAGGCTTATGGCGTCTTTTCGGGCAAGGGCGAGACGCAGCCGGGCGGCGGCTACCTGGTGAACCACAGCCGCGCCACCTATCTGATGGATCCGGACGGCAAGCCGCTGGCGCTGCTGCCCGCCGACAAGGGGCCACAAGCGGTGGCCGACGAGATCGAACGCTGGGCGAAATGACGAAATTCTGGGAGCTGCCGATCGAGCAGCTCGACCGCGGGCAATGGGAAGCCTTGTGCGACGGCTGCGGCAAATGCTGCATCCACAAGCTGGAGGACGAGGAGACGGGCGAGGTCTTTCCGACCAACGTCGCCTGCCGCCTTCTCGACCGGCGCACCGGCTTCTGCTCCGACTACAAGCATCGCCGCGCCTATGTGCCGGAATGCGTGCGGCTGACCGCGGGCAACGTCCGCGGCATCGACTGGCTGCCGTCGACCTGTGCCTATCGGCTGCGCGCCGAGGGGCGGCCGCTGCCAGACTGGCATTATCTGATCTCCGGCGACCGCGAGAGCGTGCATGCGGCGGGACAGTCGGTGCGCGGCTGGACGGTCAGCGAGGACGAAGTCGGCGATCTCGAAAACCACGTCGTCGATCGCGCGCTGTAGGACGGACGGCGTGACGGACATCGAGGTCGTCCGCCACCCGACCGCGCGGCGCATCCGGCTGGTCGTCGACCCGGCGAGCGGCACCGTACGACTGGTGCTGCCAAGGCACGCGGCGATGAAACCGGCCCTCGCCTGGGCACAGGACAAGGCGGACTGGATCGCCGCCCAGCGCGCGGCCCTGCCGCAGGCGGTGCCGTTCGTACCCGGCGCGGTGCTGAGCGTGGCCGACGAGACGCTGACGATCGGCTGGACGGCGGGCAGCCGGCGGCGCGTCGAGCGGATCGGCGACACGTTGTCGCTGTCCGGCCCGATCGAGACACTGCCCCGCCGGGTCGAAGCGTGGCTGCGCGCGCGGGCACTCGAGACGCTGGCCGCGGAGACCGCGCATTATGCCGCCAAAGCGGGCGTCACCGTGTCGAAGGTCGCGATCGGGGACGCGCGCGGGCGTTGGGGTAGCTGCGCGGGGGACGGAACGATCCGTTACAGCTGGCGGCTGATCCTCGCCCCCGCGTGGGTGCGCCGCGCGACCGTCGCGCACGAGGTGGCGCATCGCGTCCACATGGACCATTCGCCCGCCTTCCACGCGGTGGTCGCGCGGCTCTACGAGGGCGATGCGACCGCCGCGCGCGCCTGGCTGCGGACGCACGGCGCGGCGCTTCACTGGGTTGGTCGGTCGTCCGGCTGACGCTGCGGCGGCGGCAGGTCGCCGCGCGGTAGCGGCTGGCGGACCGGTGGAGGCGCGTTGCGGCGGTCGTCGCGGGGAGCGGCGTCGCGGCCCGTGACCCGATCGATCAGGTCGTCGAGCTGCTGTTGCGGCTGTGTCCGCGACGGCGGGCCGGGCTGCGGAGCCGGCGTGCTGCCGTCACCGTCCTGCTCGTCGCCGACCGTCGCCTGGGGGGGGAGCGGGTTGCCGTCCGGATCGACCATCGCGGCGCCATTGTCCGGCTGGCCGAAATAGCTCTCCTCGTCCGGCTCCAGCTGCCATTCCGGCAAGGTCACCTGCGTATCGAACTGTTCGATCGGGCGGTTCGCGACCGCCTGCTTCATATAGTCGGCGAAGGCGCGCGCCGGCGCGGTGCCGCCGTGCAGCCCGGAAACCGGGCGCGCGTCGTCGCGGCCCATCCAAACGCCCGTTGTCAGCCCCGACGAGAAGCCGAGGAACCAGCCATCCTTCAGCGAGGTCGTCGTGCCCGTCTTGCCCGCGACCGGGCGGCCGATCTGCGCGGCGCGGCCGGTGCCGGTGTTCACCGTGGTCTGCAGCAGGTCGATCATCTCGGCCGCGACATAGGGGGCGACCAGCACGTGGCTGCGATCGACTTCGTGCGTGTAGATCGTCTGGCCGTTGGCGGTGACCCGGGTGATGCCATAGGGCGCGATGGCGACGCCCTTCGCGCCGACGCTGGCGAAGGCGCGCGTCATGTCGATCAGCCGCACGTCCGACGTACCAAGCACCATTGCGGGATGGGTGTTGATCGGGGTCGTGATGCCGAAACGCCGAGCCATGTCGGCGACGGTGGTGAAGCCCACCTCCTGCCCCAGCTTGGCCGCCACGGTGTTGAGCGAATAGGCGAATGCGGTGCGCAGGCTGACGGGGCCGGAATTATGGCGCGAATCGTTGCGCGGGCTCCAGCCGTCGATCGTCACGGGCTCGTCGACGATCGTGTCCTCGGGCTTGTGACCGGCTTCCAGCGCCGCGAGGTAGACGAACAGCTTGAACGCCGAGCCCGGCTGGCGCACCGCCTGCGTGGCGCGATTGTAGATCGAGGTGATGTAATCCTTGCCGCCGACCATCGCGCGCACGGCGCCGTCACGGTCGAGGCTGACCAGCGCGCCCTGCACGCCGTCGGGCGCATTGGCGCGGATCGCGGCGTCGGCCGCCTTCTGCATCGCCGGGTCGAGCGTCGTCCATACCTCGAGCGGCGCCTGCGTCTCGTCGATCAGCGTATCGAGCTGCGGCAGCGCCCAGTCGGTGAAGTAGCGCGCCGAATTCTGCTGCTTTTCCGGCGTCAGCTTGAGGTCGGCGACGTCCGCCGCGTCCGCTTCCGCCTGGGAGATGTCGCCGGCGCGCACCATCTGCTGCAGCACGACCCCGGCGCGCCCCTTGGCCGCATCGACGTCCGCGGTCGGCGAATAGTTGGACGGCGCCTTGACGAGGCCGGCGATCACCGCAGCCTCGCCGAGGCTCAAGCTGTTCGCACTGTGACCGAAGAATTTGCGGGAGGCCGCGTCGATCCCATAGGTGCCGCCGCCATAGTACATCTTGTTCAGATACAGCTCGAGGATCTCGTCCTTCGAAAATTTGCGCTCGAGCGCCAGCGCGAGGATCCATTCCCGGAACTTGCGGCCGAACTTCTTCTGGTTGTTCAGGAAGACGTTGCGCGCCAGCTGCTGCGTGATGGTCGAGCCGCCCTGCACCCAGTGGCCGCGTTCGTAGCGGACCTGGACCGACCGGAGGATACCGATCGGGTCGACGCCGGGATGGCTGCGGAAACGGCGGTCCTCCACCGCAACGGTCGCCTCCCGCATCACCTGCGGAATTTGGCCATAGGCCAGCCACTCGCCATAGCTCGGCCCGAGCGAGGCGATCACCGTGCCGTCGGCGGCATGGACGCGGATCATCTGGCCGTTGGGCGAGGACTTGAGCTGGTCGAAGCTCGGCAGCTGCGAGCGGGCGACATAGACGGCGATGACGAGCGCGCCGAATGCGAGCACGGCAAGGCCGACCAGAAGTTGGAGCGTGACGATCAGCCGGCGGCGCCAGGGGGATCGCGGGGCGGGGCGGGGGGTACGCGCACGGGCCATGAGCAGGCGACGCAGATACGCGCTCGTGTGCGATCCAGCAAGGCTGGATCGAGGCGGTGCCGGCCCTCACCGCCCATCCAGGAGACGCTGTGCGGGCGGCCGGCCGGGGGTGGCGGCCGGCATCGCGTCCGAGCAATCGGATCGGACTCTGACCCGCGCGGCGGCAAGCGATCAGACAGATGTCTCCGGCACCGGACGAGCGCGGAATTCCAGTGCGATGCTGTTGATGCAGTAGCGCCGCCTGGTCGGCGGCGGGCCATCGGCGAACTGATGGCCCAGATGGCTGTCGCAGCGCGCGCAGCGCGTCTCGGTCCGGGTCGTGCCATGGTGCGTATCGCTGTGATCGGTGATCCGGTCGGATGCGATGGGACGGGTGAAGCTGGGCCAGCCGGACCCCGCGTCATATTTGTCGGCCGAGTCGAAGAGGTCGAGGTGGCACGCGACGCAATGGTAAAGCCCGTCGGCCCTGTTGTCGGTGAGCGTGCCGGAATAGGCCGGCTCGGTGCCGGCCTCGCGCAGAACGTGATATTGCGCGGGGGAGAGACGCTTGCGCCACTCTGCCTCTGACACGTTCAGCTGATCCATACGCCCGTTCTTCCGCCCGATATCCGATGCGTCAAGGTCGCTGGCCGACCCTCGTCATCTGCGCCACCCAGCCGACGAGCGATGTCGGGATGACGGGAAGGAAACCGGCTGCACGGCGGCTTTCGGCCAGCCGACGCGCCGCGCCGGCGATCGCGATGGGGGCGGCGATGCGTCGTGCGAAGCGCGCCTGCCAGTCCGGCGCGCTTTCGCCGCGCAGCCGCGCCTGGCCTGCTCCGATGCCGCTCGCGATCGCGATGCCCATCCCCTCGCCGGCGAGCGAGGGAATGACGCCGGCCTGGTCGCCGAGGCGGTACAGCCCCTGCTCCGTCGTCCGCGCCCGCCAGCCATAGGGAACATTGGCGATGGCATCGACGGGCGGATCCGCCGTCAGGTCCGCGAGCCGCTCCGCCAGGACGGGTGCCTCGCGCGCCAGTTCGGTGAGCAGCGCGGCGGGGTTTCCGGCCTCGTTCAGGCGCGAGCGGTGCACGGCGAGGCACAGGTTCGCGCTGCCATCCTCCTGCAGGACGAGCCCGACATAGCCGCGGTCGAACAGGTGCAGTTCGACCCGGCCCGCCATTGCCGCGCGGTTGGCAGCGGAGGGCAACAGGCGCACGCGCAGGCCGAGCGTCGGATCCTCCCCCCGTGCGCCGGCCGGTCGTGCCGATCCGCGCAGGTCGTGCTTTCCGGTGGCGAGGAAGATCGCGTCGCCCGCCATCTCCCCGCCGTCCGCGAGACGCGCGACACCGTTCTCCAGCGTGCGGACCGTGACCCCTGTCTCCACCGCCGCGCCCGCGCGCACCGCAGCGTCGCGCAGCAGGCCGTCCAGGCGTCGCCGTGAAACGCCCATGCCGCCGCCGGGCAGCGGTGCGGTACGACGGTGCCGTCCGGCGAACAGCTCGACGGTATCGATCGGGTCTCCGCCGAGCGTGGCGGGATCCACCCCGAGCGTGGCCAGCCGCTCCAGCGTACGCCAGCTGACGAAGCCGCCGCAGATCGCGTCCGCCGCCGCATGGCGTTCGAGCACGACCGGCCGCACGCCGCCGCGCGCCAGCGTGATCGCCGCCGCACTGCCGGCCGGGCCGCCGCCGACGATCAGCGCAGGCGTTCGACGCATAGCCGGAACGGAAAGGCGCGGAAGACGCGCGCATCGGACACGCCGGCGGCGGCGAGCAGCGGTGGCCACTCCCCGGGCCGATAGCTGCGCGCGATCGACAGGCGCCCGTCGTGGCGGACGATCGGATGCCAGCGGGCGAGGCGGGCGAGCAGCGGGAAGCCGGCATGGGCGAAGGCATGACGATGCAGATCGTTGACGAACCAGCCCGCGCGCGCCTCTTCTTCCATGAAGCGCAGGAACGCGACGAGTTGGTCGCGGGTCATGTGATGCGCAACGAGACTGCTGATGACGACGTCCCAGCCCTGTCCCGAAAGATCGGCGTAGTCGCCGGTGATATAGCGTATGGGTGCATCGGCGGGCGTATGCCGACGCGCTGCCGCCTCGCTGCGGGGGTTGAGGTCGATGCCGACGAGATCGACCGCGATCCGCCGGCGGCGCGCCCAGGCGGCGATCGCGCGCAGCATGTCGCCGTCCCCGAAGCCGACGTCGAGCAGCCGCAGCCGGTCGCGCCCGGCGCTTGCGCGATCGAGGAAGGCGAGCGTCGGACGCCGCGCGAGGGTGACGCTGTTGACGCGCGCCAGATCGGCGACGACGGCGGTATAGACGTCGCCGGGCAGGTCGTCGGCGTCCATGCGCTCTTCTTCCTCTGCGCGATGGGCCAGGCTCATCCGACATGCTCCAGCGCCAGTCCCTCGGCGGCAAGGCCCGGACCGAAGGCGAGCGCGACGCCCTGTCGCTGCGGCGGCGGATCCGCGAGCATCGCCGCCAGCACGGCCATCAGCGTGACCGACGACATGTTGCCCTTTTCGGCAAGCACGCGCCGCGACTGCGCCAGTGCGTCGGGCGGTAGCGCCAAGGCATGACCGACGGCGTCGAGAATGGATCGCCCGCCGGCATGGACCGCCCAGAAAAGCTCCCCCGGCTGCAGGCCGCCCGTGATACGCGCGACAAACGCCGGATCGGCGAGCGCGTGGCCGATCCGCCCCGGCACGGCGCCGTCCAGATGCATGGCAAAGCCCTGGTCGGTGATCGTCCAGCGGATGAGGTCGGCGCTGTCGGGCAAGGCGGCGGCAAAGGGGGTGCCGAGCGCGATCCCACCGGCTTCGGACGTCACCAGCGCGGCGGCGGCGCCGTCTCCGAACTGGAGCATCGCGAGCAGCGGTTCGATCGCATGCGTGTCCTGCAGGTGCAGGGTCGACAACTCCACGGTGACGACGAGCACGCGCGCCATCGGCTCCGACCGGACGATGTGACGTGCCTTGCGCAGTGCGGCGGCCGCGGCGTAGCAGCCCATGAAGCCGATCAGCGTTCGTTCCACCGACGGGGAAAGGCCGAGCGACCGTGCCAGGATCTGGTCGATCCCCGGTGCCACGAACCCGGTACAGCTGGCGACGACGAGATGGGTGATCCCGCCGCAGTCGATCTGCTGCGCCAGGGCTTCGACCGCGTCCAGCGCAAGGGCGGGCGCGCGATCCGCATAGACGGCCATCCGCGCCTCGGTCCCGGGCATGCGGTCCGCGTAGAAGCCTCCCGGTCCGACAGGATCGGCGAGCACGGACCAGCGATGGCCGATCCCCGCCCGCGACGCCATGCGGCGAAAGACGGGCCGCATGTCGGGATCGATCCGCGCCGATGCCCAGTCGATGAAGGCATGGTGGATGTCATGCGGGGGAGTAGCGGTACCGATGGCACGAACGAAGGCGGACAACATGGGCCTTTCACTAAAAACTGCCCGCGCCGGGCGAGCCCGGGGGACAGCTTTGCATAACGCGCGGCGGCGGCGAACGCCGCATGGTGCCGCCATCGCCGGTCTTCGCGTCCTTATCCCGCCGAATGCCTCCGTTTTGAAGCAAAAGGAACCATAAACCGAATTGGCGATATATCGGAATGAACTTGTTTTTATTCGCTGGCGAATGATAGTTCGCCTATCCGCTAGCAGCCGGGGAGAGCTTCGTGGCGAATGAATCCATCGCGACGCTGGTAAAGGATCTGAGCACGCAATTGTCCGCGATCGCGGTTGAATTTGGCGGGCGTGCGGATCGTCTGGCGCGACAGACGTCGCTGTCGGCACACGCGACGAACCGCGATGCAAGCGACATCGCACGACAGTTGCTCGCACAGCGCAGCGCGCGCTTCGACTATCTGCCGGCCGAATTGTTTCACGAGCCGGCCTGGGACATGCTGCTGGCGCTGTTCGTCGCGCACGAGGAACGGCAGACGATGAACGTCAAGACACTGGTCGGGAGCGCCAATGCGCCGGTGACGACGTCGCAGCGCTGGATCGATCATCTGCACAAGCTCAAGCTGATCGACCGCGTGATCGACCCGACCGACCGCCGCCGGATGGAGATCTCGCTCAGCGACACGGGCCACGCGGCGGTCCTCGCGTATCTTCAGCGGCTCGGCGCGGACGGTCGCTGAGACCGCCGGGTCCGCATCTGACGCCTGTAATCGCATCCGATCCGGAGGATTAATCGGGCCGCTACCGGAACCGGTTCCACCGAGGGGCGACATCGCACCCGTTATGGTTCGGTAGCGGTTGATTAACCCCGGCGCCTCATCATCGGCGCCCTGATGAATGCGGGCGCTTTCGCGTGCCGGGGGGCTGTCGGTCACGTCGACCGGCCGGCGCATGCCGGCCTGGAGACGGCGGAAACCGACGATCATGGTCCGCCGGCGCGAACGCGCAATACACGGTCGGCGCAAGGGCACCATGATGCAGACTTCTCCAGCCTCTGTCACGCCGCAGGAGGCGCTGGACCGGCGTAGCGGACAACGCCACGCGCTCGTCCTACTGATCGGCAAGGTCCGTCATGCCGGTCGGGAGGCGGCCTGTCTCGTCCACGACATATCGGTGGGCGGCATGAAGGTGCGGTTTACCGAACCGCATCGCGTCGACGACCGGCTGGAGATCGAGGTGCGCGGCCTGCCGCCCGTCCGTGGCACCATACGCTGGGTCAATGGATGCAAGGGCGGCGTGGAATTCGACGCGCCGCAGGACCTCGCGCGCGTGTTCCGCCTCCGCGACGACGACGGACATGTCATGCGCACACCGCGGTTCGCGATGGAGGCGAGCGGCACGCTCCGCTTGCTCGAGCGCCGCTGGGCGGTCGACATCCTCGATATCTCGCCCGGCGGCGCGAAGCTGGAAGGCGAGACGGGCGCGGAAATCGGCCAGGCCGGCAGCATCACCTTGCCCGACCTGCCGACGCCGGTCTTCGGCGTCGTCTGCTGGACGCAGGATAAAAAGCTGGGCTTCCGCTTTTCGAGCCCGCTGACGCTCGACATGCTCGCGCGCGTCCTGGGCTGCTGCTGATCTTTTGAAGCCCTTCTTCGCCGCCGGCGAAGAAGGATGGTGCGGTCGAGAAGACTCGAACTTCCACGGCCTTTCGGCCACAACGACCTCAACGTTGCGCGTCTACCAGTTCCGCCACGACCGCACGTGATAAGAACACCGGATCGACCGGCGTCTGGCAGGCGCAGGCCCCTAGCAAAGGCGATCGGGTTGCGCAACGCCCCTTTTGCGGCTGCGGCGAAAACAGGCGAAAAGACCGGCGCGGCGGACGATCGGCCGGCAGGGCGCGATCAGCGCCCGTCCTCGCCCGCGAAGCTCAACTCCAGCCGCTTCGAATTGGATGGCACGTCGAGCTTCGCCGAGTTGAAGTCGATTGCGCCGCCGGGGGCGAGCGTGCGCTGCTGCGGCGTGATCGTCCAGCTGTAGACGATCCGCCCCTGCGCATCGCGCAGTTCGGCGCGCACGTCGGGAACGCGCTGCCGCTCGGCCGACGGATTGGTGATCTGTCCGCTCACGGCGAACAGTTCCGACCCGTTCTCCAGTTCGCGCCGCTCGATCGGATTGTCCTTGATCTTGAGCGGCGATTCGGTGGCGACCGGCAAACCCGCGCGCGACAGCAGGCCCGGCGCGCCGACCCACACGATCGCCGCGACTCCGGCCAGCATCAGCAGACCCGCGAGGATCGCGATGACCGTCCAGCGCTTCGACGGGTCGCGGCGCGGGCGGAAGGGCGGGCGGTGCGCGAAGGCGTCATAGGCCGGCGCGGTGACGATCGGATCCGGCTCGACGAAGGGCGGCGGGGGCGGGGGGGCGGCTGGCGACGGCGACACCCGATCCGGCTGGTCCGCGTCCGCAGACGACGCAAGCGGGGCTGCGGCGAGCGGTTGGGCATCGGGGATGGGCGCCGGCGGCGGGTCCTGGAACCAGCTGTGGCGGCAGTTCGCGCAGCGCACCGTACGCCCGTCGACGCCAATCGCGCTGTCGGGGACCAGGTAACGCGTTCGGCATTCGGGACATTCGAGGATCATGCGAGCAGCGCTTTACGGGAACCGGCGGCCGCCAGTGGCCACGAACTGTACGAATCTAAGCACGCGTCCGCCTGCCGTGGCAAGCTTGAAGCCGCACGCAGGTCATGCGAAGGCTGATGAAACCGGCAGGACGGCCTGCGACGGCACCTTTTGGAAGAAGCGGTCCCAGCCACGCGCATGGCGAATATCGTCCAGTTCGAGAATGTGGGCCTCCGCTATGGCACCGGGCCGGAGACGCTGTCCGACATCAGCTTCACGCTGGGCAGTGGCGCCTTCTATTTCCTGACCGGCGCCAGCGGCGCGGGCAAGACGTCGCTGCTCAAGCTGCTCTATCTGGCACAGCGGCCGAGCCGCGGCATCATCAGGCTGTTCGGCGAGGACGCGGTGACGATGCCGCGCGGGCGCCTGCCCGGGTTCCGCCGGCGGATCGGCGTCGTGTTCCAGGATTTCCGGCTGGTGCCGCACCTGTCGGCCTGGAACAATATCGCGCTGCCGCTGCGGGTCGCCGGCATGCCGGAGGAAGACCTGGAGCAGCCTGTGCGCGAGATGCTCGCCTGGGTCGGCCTGGGCGAACGCGCGGGCGCCAAGCCCGCAACGCTGTCGGGCGGCGAACAGCAGCGCGTCGCGATCGCCCGCGCGGTGATCGGGCGGCCCGAGATCCTGGTCGCGGACGAGCCGACGGGCAATGTCGATCCGGAAATGGCGGACCGGCTGATCCACCTGTTCGATTCGCTCAACCGTCTCGGCACGACCGTGGTCGTCGCCACGCACGACTTCCAGCTGCTCGCTCGCGTACCGGGCGCGCAGATGATGCGGCTGGACAAGGGACGGCTGCTCGATCCGACGGGAGCGCTGCGGTACCCACCCCCGCCGCGGGGCGAATCGTGATCGTGTTCGGCACGCGCGGCGGAGAGACCCGGCGCGGCGGCGCGGATCGCCGCGTGCTCGACGAGGCGGGAACGCTGCGCGCGATGACCTGGGTCATGGCCATCATGCTGTTCCTGACCCTGCTCGCCGCGGCAGCGGGGCTCGGCACGCGGCAAGCGGCCACCGCGCTGGAGCGGCAGCTTGCCGGCCGGATGACCGTGCAGGTGGTGGAGGGCAGCCCGGCGAAGCGCGACGCGATCGCCGCGCAAATGGCGGCGGCCCTGAAGGCGTTGCCGCAGGTCCGGCGCGTGGTGCCGGTCGACCGGGCCGAGCTGACCCGCCTGCTCGCGCCCTGGCTGGGTGCGGCCGGCGCCGATGCGGATCTGCCGATGCCGGCGATGATCGACGTCGACCTCATCGCCGATGCAGACCCGGCGGCCGTCGTCGCGGCGGTCCGGCGGATCGACGCGGCCAGCCGTGTCGACCGGCATGCCAGCTGGATGTCGCCGGTCAGTGGCCTGATGGCGACGGTCACCTGGCTGGCATTCGGCCTGGTCGCGCTGATGCTGTCGGCGACCGCGGCCGTGGTGGTACTGGCGGCTCGCGCCGGGCTGGAGACGCATCGCGCGACGATCGAGATCATGCACATGCTGGGCAGCACCGACTTGCAGGTCGCGCGCCTGTTCCAGCGACGGATCGCGCGCGACGCCGCACTTGGCGCCATTGGCGGCGGCTTGCTGGCGATGGGCGTACTCGCCCTGGTCGCGGCGCGGATCGCCGCGGTCGGTTCCGACCTGCTGGGCAGCGCCACATTGGCGCCGGCGGACTGGACGATATTGCTGCTGCTCCCCGTCGCGTTCGTCCTGCTGGCGACCCTGGCAGCGCGGATCGCCGTGCTCGCAGCCTTGCGGAAGACGTTGTGATCGTCCGCGCGCTCGGCGTCGTCGCGCTCGGCTGGTGCCTGGGCTTCGCGGCCTTCATGCTGCTGCTGCCGCGGCCGCTGGAGGGCTATACGACCGACGCGATCGTCGTGCCCACGGGTGGCGCAGGCCGGATCGATCGCGGCATCGCGCTGCTCAAGGCGCATCAGGCGCACCGTATGCTCGTCACGGGCGTCGCGCCGGGCGTACGCCCCGTCGACCTGGCGCGGGAATACGACACGTCGCCCGCGCTGTTCGCCTGCTGCATCGACCTGGGCGCCGACGCGGTCGACACGCGGACCAACGCGGAAGAGACGAAGGCGTGGGTCGCCGCGCACGGCTATCGGACGATCCGTCTCGTGTCGTCCGACTGGCACGTGCCGCGCGCGAAGATGGAACTGGCCGCGGTGCTGGGGCCGAAGACGACGATCCTCGGCGACGGTGTGCCGAGCAGCCCCAGGATGGGAACGTTGATCAACGAATATAACAAGCTGCTCCTTCGGCGTGTCGCGCTATGGCTGGGTGTCGGCCTGTGAGCGGCTGGTTGCGCACCACGGCGTTCCGGATCGCCTTCTATGGCCTATCGGTGCCGATCGTGCTCGCCTCGCCGGTGGCGGCGCTGTTCGGGCGCCGCGCCATGATCGCCCATGCGCATGGCTGGGCGCGGCTCCATCGCGGCCTGACGCGCCACCTGCTCGGCATCCACGTACGCATCGAGGGCGTGGTGCCGACCCGCGCGGTGCTCTACGCGGCGAAGCACGAGGCCATGTTCGAGACGCTGGAGCTCCAGCTGATCCTCGGCGGCCCCGCGATGGTGCTGAAGCGCGAGCTGGCGCGCATCCCGCTATGGGGTTGGGCGGCGCAGCGGTACGGCGCGATCGTCGCAGACCGGGCGGCGTCCGCCTCGGCGCTGCGCAGCATGATGCGCGACGCGCGCGCGCTGACCGCTGAGGGACGATCGATCCTGATCTATCCGGAAGGGACGCGCGTCGCGCCGGGCGCGCGGCCGCCGCTGCAATCGGGTTTCGCGGGCCTGTACCGCACGCTGGGCCTGCCCGTCGTACCCATCGCGCTGGATGCGGGACGCGTGTGGCCGCGGCATGGTGCGAAGCGATCGGGCACCGTGACGATCCGGATCTGCGCGCCCATCCCGCCGGGCCTCCCGCGCGCCGAGATCGAGGCACAGGTCCATGCCGCGATCAACGTGCTGAACGACTGAGCGCGACGGTCCGCGTCGATCAGGTCGGCGCCAGGCTCAGTGCGCGCGCCCGAAATCGGGGGCCGGGTCGTCCTGCCCCTGGTCGATGATCGCGCGGCGGATGGCGCGGGTGCGCGTGAACAGATCGAACAGGGCGTCGCCGTCGCCCCAGCGGATCGCGCGCTGCAGCATCGTGACGTCCTCCGTCAGCCGCTGGAGGATTTCGAGCACCGCCTCCCGGTTGTTCAGGAAGACGTCGCGCCACATCGTCGGGTCCGACGCGGCGATGCGGGTGAAATCCCGGAAACCGCCGGCGGAATAGGCGATCACCTCGCTCTGCGTCACCTGTTCAAGATCGGACGCGGTGCCGACGATCGCATAGGCGATGAGATGCGGCACGTGACTGGTGACGGCGAGGACGCGGTCGTGATGGTCGGCGGACATCTCCTCCACCCTCGCGCCCAGCGCCTCCCAGAAGGCGCGCACGCGGGCGGTGGCGATCGACGGCGTCGTCTCGTCGGGCGTCAGGATGCACCAGCGGTCGCGGAAAAGGCTGGCGAACCCCGATTCGGGGCCACTGTGCTCGGTACCAGCGACAGGATGGCCGGGCACGATCGCGGCGTGCGGCAGCGCGGCGCGGATCGCCGCGGCGACGCTGGCCTTGGCACCGCCGACGTCGGTGACGATCGCCTCGGCGGGAAGATCGCCGGCGATCGCCGCCGCCGCGGCGCCGATCGCCCCGACCGGCACGCAAAGCACGACGAGCTCCGCATCGATCACCGCGGTGCCGGCGGTGTCGGCCACATCATCGCACAGGTCGATGCGGACCGCCGTTTCCCGCACCGACGGATCCGCGTCATAGCCCGTCACGCGCACGGTCGGGCTGTAGGCGCGCAGGGCCCGCGCGATCGACGAGCCGATCAGCCCCAGACCGATGACGGTGACCCGCGCGAACGGCACCATGGTTATGCCTTGCCAGCCTCGGCGCGCAGCACCTCGACCACCGCGCGCATGTCCTCCTCCGAACCGATCGTGATGCGCAGGGCGTCCGGAAGGCCCTGACCGGGCAGCCAGCGCGTCGCATAGCCCGCGGCCATCAACGCCTGATAAGCCGTCTCGGCGCGCAGCGGCCCCGCGAAGGTCACCAGGACGAAGTTCGCCTTGGACGGTACGGCGCGCAGGCCGGGAATGCTCTCGACTGCATGCGCGAACCAGCCGCGCCATTCGCGATTGTGCTCGCGGCTGCGCGTCACGAAATCGGTGTCGGCGAGCGCAGCGATGGCGGCGCGCTGCGCGCCGATACCGAACGAGAAGGGCGCGCGGATGCGATGCATCGCGTCGATAATGGCGGGGGCGGCATAGCCCCAGCCGATCCGCTCCGCAGCAAGGCCGAAGATCTTCGAGAAGGTTCGCGTGACGAGGACGTTCGGCTCGATACGCGCCAGGTCGAGGCCGCCGTCGTCGTCCTCCGACTCCAGATATTCGGTATAGGCCTGGTCGAGCACCAGCAGGATGTCCTTGCGCAGGCCCGCGTGCAGCCGCGCGATGTCCGCCCTTGGCGTGTAGGTGCCGGTCGGATTGTTGGGATTGGCCACGAACACGACGCGCGTTCGGTCGGTCACCGCGGCCAGGATCGCGTCGACGTCGGTCGCATAGTCTGCGTCGGGCGCGATCACCGGCGTCGCGCCGACGCGACGCGTGGCGATCTCGTAGACCGCGAAGCCGTACCGGACGTGGATGATCTCGTCGCCGACCCCGGCGAAGGCGCCAGCCGCGAGGTGCAGCACCTCGTCCGAACCGGTACCATAGACGATCCGATCCGCTTCGATGCCATAATGCGCCGCGATCTTGGCGCGCAGTTCGACGGCGGCGGCGTCCGGGTAGCGTTCCAGCTCGGTCGCGGCGCTGCGATAGGCGTCGCGCGCGGACTCGGGCGTGCCGAGCGGATTCTCGTTGGAGGACAGCTTGATGACGCGGCGCCCATCGTCCGCGGTGGCGCGGCCGGGCACATAGGGAGCGATGCCGAGGATCCAGGGCTTGGGAGCAGGTGCGGTCATGGCCGCGTGCTCTAGGCGGGATTGCGGGGCAAGCCAATCCTCGCGGGGCGTTCGCAGGCGCGGCGCGACGCGTCTTGTATTGCCCCGCGCGCCGCCGTAGCGAACCGTCCATGTCTGACGATCAGCGCTTCGGGCTGTCCCGCCGTGCGACGCTGCCCGGGCCGCTGCGGCTCGACGGGGGCGCACTGCTGTCGCCCGTCGACATCGGCTACGAGACCTATGGCACGCTTGCGCCCGACGGCGGGAATGCGGTGCTCGTCTGCCATGCGCTGACGGGCGACCAGCATGTCGCCTCCGTCCACCCGCGGACCGGCAAGCCGGGCTGGTGGACGCGGCTGATCGGCCCCGGCAGGCCGATCGATCCGGCGCGAGATTTCGTCATATGCACCAACGTCATCGGCAGCTGCATGGGCTCGTCCGGCCCGGCGACGGACAATCCCGCGACCGGCCGGCCATGGGCGATGGGCTTCCCGGTCATCACGATCCGCGACATGGTGCGGGCGCAGGCGCTGCTGCTCGATCACCTCGGGGTCGCTACGCTCAAGGCGGTCGTCGGCGGTTCGATGGGCGGGATGCAGGCGCTCAGCTGGGCCGCGACCTTCCCCGATCGCGTGCGCGCCGCGGTGGTGATCGCCTCGACCGCCCGGCACTCGGCGCAGAACATCGCCTTCCACGAAGTGGGCCGGCAGGCGATCATGGCCGACCCCAAATGGAACGGTGGCGACTATTATGGCGGCGAACCGCCCGCGGCGGGCCTCGCCGTGGCACGGATGGCGGCGCATATCACCTACCTGTCCGAGGCGGGACTGACGGAGAAGTTCGGACGGCGGTTGCAGGCGCGCGACGCGAAGAGCTTCGGGTTCGACGCGGATTTCCAGGTGGAAAGCTATCTGCGGCATCAGGGGCTCGCCTTCGTCGACCGCTTCGATGCGAACAGCTACCTCTATATCACGCGCGCGCTCGACTATTTCGACCTGGCGGAGGAACACGGCGGACTGCTCGCCAACGCCTTTCGCCGCACGGCGACGCGGTTCTGCGTGATCAGCTTCGATACGGACTGGCTGTATCCGACGCTGGAATCGCGCAACATCGTGCAGGCGCTCAATGCCGCCGGCGCGGCGGTGAGCTTCGTCGAACTGTCCAGTCCCTATGGCCATGACGCCTTCCTGCTCGACGCGCCGGAGATGAACCGCGTCGTCGACGGCTTCCTGAGGGGCGGCCGCGCATGAGCCTGCGTCCCGATCTCGCGGTGATCGCCGGCCATGTCGCGCGCGGCACGCGGGTCCTGGACGTCGGCTGCGGCGACGGTGCGCTGATGGCGGCGCTTCGCGACGAACGCGGGTGCGACGCGCGGGGGCTGGAGATCGACGCCCGCAACGTCGCCGCCGCCGTGGCGCGCGGACTCTCGGTGATCCAGGGCGACGCGGACGTGGACCTCGCAGGCTATCCCGACGACAGCTTCGACTATGCGATCCTCAGCCAGACGCTGCAGACCGCCCGCGCGCCCGACGTGGTGCTCGACCATCTGTTGCGGATCGGGCGCCGTGCCTTCGTCAGCTTCCCCAATTTCGCGCAATGGCGCGTGCGGCTGTCATTGCTGTGGGGAGGGCGGATGCCGGTGACGCGGCAGCTGCCGCAGCAATGGTACGATACCCCCAATATCCACCATCTGACGATCGACGATTTTCGCGCCTTCCTGCAGGATCGCGGCATGCGGGTGGAGGGCGCGTGGTTCCTCTCGGGGGATCGGCAGCGCAGCTCGGCCGCCGCCAACCTGCTCGCCCAGCACGCCGTGTTCCTGCTGCAACGCCCGCCGGGGAATTGACCGACATTTCCGACCGGCTCGGAACAAAGCGTGCGTCGCGTGGTTTGGCCATGCCAAAGCCGGAAAGATTGATGACCAAGACTGCCCTGATCGTCGAAGATGAGATTTTCGTCGCGCTCGATCTGGAGCGGATTCTGCTCGATGCCGGCTATCGTGTCGCGGCAATAGCGGCGGACAGCGAGAGCGCGATCGAGGCTGCGCCCGAATGCGGTTTCGCGTTCGTCGACGTCAACCTGCGCGACGGAGCCACCGGGCCGGAGATCGCACGCCGCATCGCGCAGGACTATGGCGTGAAGGTGGTGTTCGTCACCGCCAATCCCGCGCAGATCGACGGCGCGGCCGAATGCGCACTAGGCTATATCCGCAAGCCGTTTAGCGAGGCAGCGATCCTTGCCGCGGCGGCGCTGGCGACGGACGATCACGAATCGCACGACGCGGTCAACGACGACGTCGTAATGCTGAGATCTAGTGTGTAATCCAGCAACGCTGGATCGGCGCGGTACCGCTTCCACGCACGCGGATCAGCCTCTAGCCACGGCTGAAGGACGGCAGCGGCACCGTCACCGTCGCCGCCAGCCCGTCTTCGTTCCAGCGCCGCGCGACCGTCCCGCCAAGCTGGCGGACGGCCGATAGTTCAATCAGCTGGCTGCCGAAACCGTCCGACCGCTCTGGCGCTGCGACGGGTGGGCCGCCATGCTCGACCCATTCCAGCGTCACCTCGTCATCGGAACGCGCGATGGTGACGATCACCTCGCCGTCGTCCGCCGACAGCGCGCCATATTTGCTCGCGTTGGTGGCGAGCTCGTGGAACAGCAGCGCAAGCGGCGTCGTGGATCGGTCGTCGATGACGATGTCGTCGCCTGCAATCCGGATCGGCAGGCGGTCGCCACGCCGGTAGGGCTCGAACAGCTCCCCCAGCAGGCCGTGCAGGCTGTCCTGCTGCACCGCGGCCCGCGCGCTCGTCGCGCTGTGCGGGCGGACGAAGTCATGGGCACGGCCGAGCGCGGTGATCCGTTCGCGAAGGTCCGCCGCGGTCGCGGCGAATTCCGGCTTGCCGCGGGCGGCGAAAGAGATGAGGCCGGAGACGACCGCGAAGATGTTCTTGATGCGGTGCGACAGCTCCTGGCTGACGATCTCCCGCTCTTCCAGCGCGAGTTTCTGCTCGTGGATGTCGGTGCAGGTACCGAACCAGCGCGTGATGCGGCCCTCCGCATCGCGGATCGGCAGCGCGCGCCCCAGCACCCAGCGGTAGGTGCCGTCGTGGTGGCGCAGGCGATATTCGATCTGATACGGCGCGCCCGTCTCCAGGCTGTGCCGCCAGATCGTCCAGGCGCGGTCCTGGTCGTCGGGATGGAACATGTCGTTCCAGCCCTCGCCATCGGTCGACCCCGGCGGCGTGCCGGTGAATTCATACCAGCGCGCGTTGTAATAATCGTGATAGCCGTCGGGCAGCGTCGACCATACCATCTGCGGCATCGTGTCGGCGAGCGTGCGGAAGCGATCCTCGCTGTCGGTCAGCGCGCGCGCGGCGACGTCCGCTTCGTCACGCCGCTGCGTCGCATCGCGATGATCCGAAAGGCGCGCCATCACATTGGCGGCGAGCACCTCCAGCCCCTGCATCTGCAACGGGGTGAGTCCGTCGCGCGGCTTGTCGTCGAGGACGCACAGCGCGCCCAGCGGTACGTCATTGTCTCCGCGCAGCGGCACGCCCGCGTAGAACCGGACGAAGGGAGCATCCGTGACGAGCGGGTTGGCGACGAACCTGAGATCGTCGTGCGTATCGGGTACGATCAACGCGCGCTCGGTCCGGATCGTATGGTCGCAAAAGGAGATGGCGCGCGACGTCCCTTCCAGCGCCAGTCCCGTTCTGGCGAGGAAGAGCTGTTCCTGATCCTCGACCAGGGTGACCAATGCGATCGGCGCGTCGCACAGCGCCGCCGCGAAATCCGTGATCTGCTTGAGCGCGACGGATTCACGCAGCGCGCGCGGCTGGTAGCTGGCGAGCATCGCCAGGCGCGCGCGTTCGTCGATCCGCCAGCCGGGCGCCGTTGGCGCGGGAACCGTGTCCACGATCAGAACGGCACGTCATCGTCGAGATCGTCGGCGAATCCACCCGGCTGGCCCCCGCCGAACCCGCCGCCGCCACGGTTGCCGCCGGACTGGCCGCCGCCGCGGCTTCCGCCGCCACCGCCACCAAAGCCACCCGACGAGCCGCCGCCGAAATCATCGCCGCAGCCCCATTCGTCGCCGCCGCTACGGCCGCCACCGCCTCCGCCCTGGCCGCCACCGGGGCCGTCGAGCATCGTCAGCACGGAGTTGAATCCCTGCAGCACGATCTCGGTGGAATATTTGTCGTTGCCCTGCTGATCCTGCCATTTGCGGGTCTGCAGTTGGCCCTCGATATAGACCTTGGAGCCCTTGCGCAGGAACCGCTCGGCGACGTTGGCGAGACCCTCGTTGAAGATCGCCACCGAATGCCATTCGGTCTTTTCCTTGCGCTCGCCGGTGTTGCGGTCCTTCCACGATTCGGACGTCGCGATCCGCAGGTTCACAACCTTGCCGCCGTTCTGGAACGAACGCGACTCGGGGTCGCGCCCCAGGTTGCCGACGAGAATGACCTTGTTGACGCTGCCTGCCATGAGATCCTCTTAGAGGCCGGCAAACGTCGCCAGCCAGAATGTGATCCCCGCCATGACATAGGCCGCCGCAAAAAGGTAGCCGACCATGAACAACGGCCATTTCCAGCCGTTGGTTTCACGGCGTGTCACCGCGATCGTCGAAATGCACTGCGGCGCGAAGACGAACCACATCAGAAAAGCAAGCGCGGTCGGCAGGCTCCAGCGCCCGCGGATCTGGTCGGTGATCCGGTCGGTGCCCTTCCCGTCGCTGTCGTCGATCGCATAGACGGTGCCGATCGCGGAGACCGCCACCTCGCGCGCCGCCATCGCCGGCAGCAGGGCAAGCGCGATGTCGCGGTTGAAGCCGATCGGCTTCACGACCTGCTCGATGCCATGGCCGATCCGGCCGGCGATCGAATAGTCGACCGGGCTGATGCCGCTGCCGACCGGCGGCTTCGGGAACGAGAGCAGCAGCCACAGCACCATCGTCGTCGCGGCGATGGTCGTGCCCGCGCGCTTGAGGAAGACGAGCGCGCGCTGCCACAGACCGAGCGCGATGTCGCCGAGGCGCGGCATCTGATATTTGGGCATCTCCATCATGAAGCCCGACGACGCGCCCTTGGTCACCGTCCGTCGCAGCACGAGGGCGGCGACATAGGCGCCGACGATGCCGATGAGCAGCAGCCCGAACATGACGAGGCCCTGCAGCCGGACGAAGGGAAGCACCTGCGTGTCGGGGATCATTGCGCCGATGATCAGCGTGTAGACGGGCCAGCGCGCGCTGCACGTCATCAGCGGCGCGATCAGGATCGTGGTCAGCCGGTCCTTCTCGTCCTCGATCGTCCGCGTCGCCATGATCCCGGGCACCGCACAGGCGAAGCTGGAGAGGAGCGGGATGAAGGCGCGGCCCGACAGGCCCACGGTCGCCATCAGCCGGTCCATCAGAAAGGCCGCCCGCACCATGTAGCCCGAGGATTCGAGCACGAGGATGAACAGGAACAGGATCAGGATCTGCGGCAGGAACACGACAACCGCGCCGACGCCCGCGATCAGGCCGTCCGCGAGCAGCGAGCGCAGGAAGCCGTCGGGCAGGTGCGCGGCGACCAGCCCCTGCAGCCCGGCGAAGCCGGCGTCGATCGCATCGGCCGGGATCTTGGCCCAGGTGAAGACCGCCTGGAACATGACGAAGAGGATCGTCGCCAGCAGCAGCGGACCGCCGATGGGGTGCAAGGCAACCGCGTCGAGCAGATGCATCCAGCGCCGGCCGCTCGTCTCCGCCACCGTCGCCGCGGTGGCGATGCGCCGTGCGCGGCGCTGCAGGGTGACGATGTCGTCCTGCACGCTGCCGTCGGAGGGTCGAAGCGGCACGACGCCCGTCACCGGCACGACGGCGCGTGCGAGCGCCTCGCGCAAATCCTCAAGCCCGCGTCGGCGCACCGCCACGGTGGGGATGACCGGCACGCCCAGTTCGCGCTCGAGCACCGCCGCATCGAGCGTCAGGCCGTCGCGTTCCGCGAGGTCGATCATGTTGAGCGCGACGACCACCGGCAGGCCGAGCGCGATCAGCTGGAGTGTGAAGCGCAGGTGATTGTCGAGATTGGCGGCGTCGACGACGACGATCAGCGCATCGGGGAGCCGCTCCAGCCCGCTCTTGCCGGTGACCACGTCGCGCGTGACCCGTTCGTCTGGGCTCGACGGGTCGAGGCTGTAGGCGCCGGGCAGGTCGATCAATTCGACGGGGCGGCCGTCCGCGAGGGCGAGTCGGCCCGAATGGCGCTCCACCGTCACGCCGGGATAATTGCCGACCTTCTGCCGCGCGCCGGTCAGGGCGTTGAACAGCGCGCTCTTGCCGGCATTGGGGTTGCCGACCAGCGCGACCAGCGGCGGATGTTCCATCGCGGGGTGAGGCTTATTCGGCAGGCAGCGGGATCGTCACCTGGATCGCGGCGGCGACCGCACGGCGCAGCGCCACCGTCATCCGGCCGATGCGGCAGGCGATCGGCCCGCCGCCCAGGCGCGCGCGGTGCAGCACCTCCACCGGCACGCCCTCGTCAAAGCCCAGTTCGCGCAGGCGGCGCGCTTCCGGCGGCGAAAGACGGGTCCAGTCGATGGCATCGACCGTGGCGGCGTGATGGCGCGGCAGCGTCTCGAGGTTCAGCTTGGACAACACCAGGCCTGTATAAGCACAATGAGATTGATTATCAATTACCGTCCGTCGCATCGTACCCGGCCGTGCGGGACGGGGCGCCCGGGATCATACGACCGGATACCGCAGCCGTCCGATGAAGCGGGACAGGCTGGGGCGATGGTCGGCGCGACGGATCATGCCCGCCTTCGCTTTTTCGAACCGCATGATCCCCTCGATCCGCCGGCCGAGGAACGCGCGCGTCTCGGCGAAGCCGTCGCTCTCGTCGTCGAGAAACACCGTCACCGTCGCGGCATAGACGCCGAGCAGGATCGTCCGCTTGGTATAGTGATTATAGTCGGTGGCCGTGTCGCCCGCCTGGCGCCATATCGCGTCGACGCTGCGCCAGCCGAGTCGGGCTGCGCGCGCGACGTTCTGCGGCATCGCCAGGATCGCGAGCGCGCGGCGCAGCGCCTCGCGGTCCTGCGCCATGGCGGTCAGGCGCGCGGTGACGAGTTCGCTGATCCGGGCACGGATCGGCATCGCCTTCAGCGATTCCGGCGGCAGGGCGCGCGTCATTTCCGCGTCGACATGCGCGAACCAGGCGTCGATCATGCCGACCGCGCCGTCCCGGAACGCGAGTCGCGCGATGTCGCGGTCGATGCCCGCCGCGTCCGCCGCCATGTCGCGCGCGGCATCGCCCCAGCCATCGAACGCCGCATTGGCGGCGATGCCCGGCGCGAGCGCCAGGCGGATTTCGTCGAGCGTCAGATCCTCGGTCATGCCAGTTCCTCCTGCGCCTCCAGCGCGCGCGGCGCAACCTCGCCCCGGCGGACGAGCACCAGTGCCGCCGCCACCAAACCGACGCCGATCCAGTCGGCTCCGTGCAGCCGCTCGCCATAGGCGATCCAGCCGACGGTGCCGGCGACGATCGGCTGGAGCAACAGGGCTATGCCGACGACGAGCGGCGACAATTGGCCGATCGCGAAGATCATCAGTCCCTGGCCGATCACCTGACTGACCAAGGCGAGGCCGATCAGCGGGGTCCAGGCGTGCGGCATGATCGCCTCGCCGAGCACGGCGGCATAGATGAAGAGCGGCAGCACGCTGGCCATGGAGGCGAGGGCGAGCGCGGGGAGCGACGCCATGGTTTCGCGGATGCGCGCCATCAGCGCGATATAGATCGTGTAGAGCAGGCCTGCGAGGATGCAGAGCAGGTCGCCGGCCAGATTGCGCGGATCGAGCTGGTACGAGCGGCCGAGCAGCAGGGCGGCGCCGGCGGCGGCGAGCGCGAGCGCGAAGGCCTGTCCGCGCGTCGGCCAGGCGCGCGCGACGAGAAAGCCGTACAGCGGATAGACCAGGATCGCGCAATTGCCGAACAGGGTCGCATTGGCGAGCGTCGTGCGGACGATGCCGAGGTGCCAGCTGCCGAGGTCGCCGGCGAATCCGATCCCGGCGATGACGAGCAAGGCGACCAGGCCGCGCGGCAGCCGCATCGGCCGCGCGCCGCCGGCGAGGGCGAGCATCGCCAGGAACGGCACCGCCAGCGTGATCCGCCAGAAGGCCGCCGCGACGGGGCCGACGTCGGCGATCCGCACGAACCACGGACCGAAGGCGAGCATCACGTTCGCCATGACGAGAGCGGCGAAGGCGAGTGGATGCGCGACCGGGCTCGCCGCTGGCACGACCGTCCCCCCGTCGGCCCGAGACGACAATGCGGACCCGCTTCCCCTGATCTGCGTTACCCGGCTAACAGTTTTTCTTTGCCACCGATCCTGATGCATGCCTTGCTGTAGCGTCCTATCTGCCGTGCGTCAGGCAACAAAAGGGAATGTCCGATGCCAACCCTCTTCGATCCTATCCAATTGGGCGATATCGCCGCTGCCAATCGCGTCGTCATGGCGCCGCTGACCCGCGGCCGTGCGACCGATGATCACGTGCCGACCGAAGTCATGATCGACTATTACCGCCAGCGCGCGGGCGCGGGGCTGATCATCACCGAGGGAACGGGCGTCAGCCGGCTTGGCCTCGGCTGGCCCAATGCGCCGGGCCTTTGGACCGACGCGCAGGTCGAGGCGTGGAAGCCGGTGACCGAGGCGGTGCACCAGGCGGGCGGCAAGATCGTCGCGCAGATCTGGCACATGGGCCGGTTGGCGCGCCCGGACGTGACCGGCCAGCAGCCGCTGTCGTCGTCCGCGACGCGCGCGCCCTATCACAAGCCCGAGAATCCCTATGCCGAGGCGAAGGCGGCGACGCTCGACGACATCCGCCGCGCGCAGGACGAATATGCCGATGCCGCCCGTGCCGCGATTCGCGCCGGTTTCGACGGCGTGCAGCTGCATGGCGCGAATGGCTATCTGATCGACCAGTTCCTGCGCGACGGGACCAACCAGCGCGACGACGATTACGGCGGCAGCCCCGAAAACCGCATCCGCTTCATGCAGGAGGCCGTGGCGCGCGTCATCGACGCGATCGGCGCCGGCCGCACCGGCATCCGTCTGTCGCCCAACGGCGAGACGCAGGGCGCGGACGACAGCGATCCCGCCAGCGTCTTCATCCCCGCGGCGAAGGCGCTCGACGCGCTCGGCATCGCCTTCCTCGAATTGCGCGAGCAGGGTCCGGACGGCACGTTCGGCAAGACCGACGTGCCCAAGCTGAGCCCGCAGATCCGCAAGGTGTTCGGCGGCCCGCTCATCCTCAACCAGGATTACGAGAAGGACAGCGCGCAGGCGGATCTCGACTCGGGCGTCGCGGACGCGATCGCCTTCGGTCGCAAGTTCATCGCCAACCCCGATCTGGTCGAGCGCCTGCGCCGGGACGCGCCGTTGAACCAGGACGATCCGAAGACCTGGTATACAAAGGGGCCGGAGGGGTACACCGACTATCCGGCGCTCGAAACCGAAGCGGCCTGACGCAGTCCCCCCTTCCGCGCGCGGGAGGGGGATCAGCCTGCCTGGCGGGCGCGATCGTCCAGCCAGGCGGTGACGGGGCGACGGATCGCTGCGCGCGGCTTGTCCTGGGCCAGCACCGGCAGGATCAGCAGGATCGCGGGCCAGAAGATGGCCGTGACGATCAGGGCGGTCGCGGCGAGCACGGTGGCCGCCGCCGCGATCCCCGCAATCCGCGCGCTTGCCGGGTCGAGCTGCACCGTCCTCGGGCCGTGGTCATCATAGAGCCGGTGCGTGGTCAGTTCGCTCGACCCGTCGAAACTGATCTTGCGAAGCCCGGTCAGGGACGTCTTCGTAACTGGGGCCGAACCGCGCGCGGCAGGCGGTTTGGCTAGCCTGCGCTCATCCGCGCCCGCGCGCAGGTCGATGACCTCCAGCCGCCGGCCGCGCTCCACCACCTTCCAGCGGGAGGGCGGCGGCGTCATCATGCGCGGCGCCGCGCCCGCCAGTCTGCCGCATCCTGCCCCCAGGCGTCGACGCGATACGCCTCGAGCGGCGGCGGCAGCGTCACCGGGCCGCCGTTGGTCGACCCCAGCCGCTTGGCCAGCGCGATCGAGCCGTGGTTGTCGGGATCGATCGTGTGGATGATCCGCGTCCAGCCGAGCACGTCGACGGCATAGTCCATCGCCGCGCAGGCCGCCTCATGCGCATAGCCGCGACCGGCGAAGCGGCCGAGGATGCCCCAGCCGATCTCTGTGCCCGGCCAGCCTTCGGGTTGGTGCGGACCGACGCGGCCCACCCAAGCACCGCTGTCGCGCTCGATGACCGAGAACATCGAGAAGCCGCGCACCATCCAGGCACCGGCCATGGTACACAGATGGCGCCACGCCACCTCGCGCGGCTGGACGCCGCCCAGAAAGCGCATGGTTTCCGGTTCGCCGTAGAAGGCGACATAGCCCTCAAGATCCTCGCCGTTCAGCGGCCGCAGCATCAGCCGCGGCGTAAAGAGGACGGGGCCGAGCACCGTTCAGGCGAGCCGGTGCTTGAGGGCGAGCATCGCCAGCGCCGCCAGCGCCGCGCCGCCGCCCTTGTCGAGCTGCGCCGGATCGGCGCGGCGGATCGCCTGCTCCTCGTTCTCGGTGGTCAGGATGCCGTTGCCGATCGGCAGCCCGTCCATCGTCAGGGCCATGATGCCGCGCGCGCTCTCATTCGAGACGATTTCGAAATGATAGGTTTCGCCGCGGATGACGACGCCGAGCGCGACATAGGCGTCATATTGCCCGGTCTCCGCCGCCATCGCGAGCGCGCCGGGCACCTCGAGCGCGCCGGGGACGGTGACGGTGGCGTGGCTGTGTCCCGCCGCCTCGATCGCCGCGCGGGCGCCGGCGAGCAGCATGTCGTTCAGATGGTCGTAGAAGCGCGCTTCCACGATGAGCACATGGGCCATGAGAATTCCTTCGGTCAGTCGATCGGCCGTTCGCCGACAATCGACAGGCCATAGCCGTCGAGCCCGACGAGCGTGTGATGCGTGTTGGTCAGCAGCACCATCTCCTCGACCCCGAGTTCGGTCAGGATCATCGCGCCGACACCGTAATCGCGCAGTTCGTCCATCTCCGCGGGCGCAAGCGTCCCCGCCTTCGCCTGCAGCGCGACGGTGAACTGGTCGGGCCGGGGGCGATTGATGACGACGACGACGCCGGCACCTTCCTCGCCGATGATCTCCATTGATCGGCGCAGCAGCTCGGCGCGACCGCCGCGCTCGCCGAAGATGTCGGCGAAAGGCGACAGGGCGTGCATGCGCACCAGCGTCGGCCTGGCAGGATCGACCTTGCCCTTGACCAGCGCGATCTGTTCGGAGCCGGTCGCCTTGTTCCAGAAGGTCATCGCGGTCCACTCGCCGCCCCAGTCGCTGACGAACCGGGCCTCGGCGCGCTTCTCCACCAGATGATCGTGGCGGCGACGATAGGCGATCAGGTCGCGGATCGTGCCGATCTTCAGGTTGTGGCGCTGCGCGAACGCGACCAGGTCGTCGAGCCGCGCCATCGTCCCGTCCTCGTTCATGATCTCGCAGATCACGCCCGACGGATTGAGGCCGGCGAGCCGCGAGACGTCGACCGCCGCCTCCGTATGACCCGTGCGGACGAGGACGCCGCCGTCGCGCGCGACGAGTGGAAAGACGTGTCCGGGCGTCACGATCTCGTCGCGCCCCTTGGACGCGTCGATCGCGACCGCGATCGTGCGTGCGCGGTCCGCGGCGGAGATTCCCGTCGTCACACCGTCACGCGCCTCGATCGAGGTGGTGAAGGCGGTCTCGTAGCGCGTGCCGTTGTTGCGGCTCATCAGCGACAGGCCGAGTTCCTCGACGCGACGCTTGGTCAGTGCAAGGCAGACAAGGCCGCGGCCGTGCATCGCCATGAAGTTGATCTTCTCCGGCGTCGCCATCTGCGCCGGGATGACGAGATCGCCCTCGTTCTCGCGGTCCTCGTCGTCGACCAGGATGAACATCCGGCCGTTTCGGGCCTCGTCGATGATCTCCTCCGGCGAGGAGAGGAAGGCGTGGCGCAGCGACGCCACCTTAGCGGGACTGGCCACGGTAATGCTCCATGCGTTGCAGATAGCGGGCGAGAACGTCGATCTCGATGTTGACGCGCTGGCCCGCCGCCAGCGTGCCGAGCGTCGTGACCGCCTGGGTGTGCGGGATCACGTTGACCGCGAAATGCGTCGAGTCGTCCCTGTCCTCCACCGCATTGACGGTGAGGGAGACGCCGTCGACGGCGATCGACCCCTTGGTGGCGATGAACGGCGCAAGCTCGGCGGGCACCGCGAAGCCGATGCGATGCGAATCGCCGTCCGGGCAAATGCCGATCACGGTCGCGACACCGTCGACATGGCCGGTGACGATATGGCCGCCGAGTTCGTCGCCCAGCTTCATCGCGCGTTCGAGGTTGAGGCGCCGACCCTCCTGCCACTGATCGGCCGTGCGCGCGATCGTCTCTCCAGAGACGTCGACCGCGAACCAGCCTTTGCCGTCGGGGCCCAGGCCCTTGTCGACCACGGTCAGGCAGACGCCGGAACAGGCGATGGACGCGCCGAGGTCAATCCTCGCCGTGTCATAGGACGTGGAGATGCGGAAACGGGCGTCGCCGCGGTGCTCCACCGCCTCGATCGTTCCGATGTCGCTGACTATGCCGGTGAACATGGGATGCGCTCGTAGACCTCGAGCCGATCGCTGCCAAGCGCGCGCGCATCCTGGCATCGCCAGCGGCCGTGCGCCCCTGCCAGATCGGCAAGACCGATGTCGCCGATCGCCGGCAGCCCGGCGCCGATGACGATCGGCGCGCGGTACAGGAGCAGACGGTCGACGAGGTCCGCCGCGAGGAAGGCGGCCGCGGTGGCCGCGCCGCCCTCGACCAGAAGATGATCGCCCGGCAGGTCGGCTATCGCGGTCGGATCGGCGATGACGAGGGGGCCGGGTGCGTCCCCCGCTGCGTCGAAGGCGAGATGCGGCGAAGCCGTCACCGACTCGGCACGCGACGTGAGGACCACCCGCCGGGGGCTGCGTCGCTCCAGCCCGGGCAACCGCACGTCGAGGACCGGCCGATCGGCCTGCCAGGTGCCGCGACCGACGAGGATCGTCTCATGCCGGCTGCGTTCGAGATGCGCGTGCGCGCGTGCCGCCGACCCCGTGATCCAGCGGCTGGTGCCGTCCGGCAGCGCGATCCGCCCGTCGAGCGAGGTGGCAAGCTTGAGCGTCACATACGGACGGCCGAGCCGCCGGCGCGTCAGGAACCCCACCATGCTGCGCGCCGCATCGTTCGCGCCGATCCCATGTTCGACCGCAATGCCGGCCTGCGACAACAGGACGAAACCGGCGCCGTCCGTGCGCGGATCCGGGTCTCGCAGCGCGGCGACGACCCGCGCCACCCCCGCCGCGACGAGCAGCGCCGCGCAGGCGGGGCCACGGTGGCTGGCATGCGCGCAAGGTTCCAGCGTGACGAAGGCCGTGGCGCCACGGGCGTCGTCGCCGGCCTCGGCAAGCGCCATCGCCTCGGCATGGGGACGGCCGCCCGGCTGCGTCCAGCCACGCCCGACGACGCGGCCGCCACGCACGAGGACACAGCCGACATTGGGATTGGGCGCCGTCGCCCCGCGAGTCCGCTCGGCCAGCGCGAGTGCTGCCGCCATCCATCGCGAATCGCCTTGGGCGGTCGTGGTGTCGCCCGCCCTTACAGCCCCCATTTGTTCATGGCGTCATCCGCCTTCTTGAACTGCGCGCGCATCTTGTCGACGCGGGCATTATATTCGTCGATGCGCTTGTCCTGCGCGACCTTGTCGATCGCCTGCTGGGCGCGGATCTGCGCGTCGGTGCGATCGGCGGTCCACTGCTGGACATAGATGATCTGCGGCGGCTTGGGCGGGATATCGTAATCGTTGCGCGCGAAGGCGTAGACGAAGAATCCGGTGATCGCGACCGCTGCGGCAAGGAAGCCGAGCTCGTGCCGCTCGCGGCCGGCCAGGAACAGGCGCAGGTCCTTATAGGCACGAACCGGCGAAAAGCGGCTGAAGAACTGCATGGCACCAAGATAGGAGGACCGGCGCGCCGCGACCAGCCCTCCCGCGTCTGGTCAGGATTCCTCGAGGACGAAGCGCAACGTCATCGTCCGCCACGCCTCTTCGGGCACGCCGCCGCGCGTCGCCGGCCGGAACCGCCAGCGCGACAGCGCCTGCGTCCGGGCCGCGTTCCAGAATGCGTCGCTCGTCGCGTCGACGCGTTCGATCTGCTTGACGCGGCCATCGACGCCGATCAGCACGCGCACCGTCACGCGGCCCTCGCGCCCGGCGCGTCGTTCCGCAGCGGGATAGGGCGGCTGGAGCGCATCGGCGTAGCGCGGATCGACACTCGGCGCGATCAGCGGCGGCAGCGGCGCCGCGGTCGGGCCGGGATCGGGCTTCGCGACGGTGTCGGTGCCGATCCGGTCGGTGAACGGCTGCGGCACGACCGGCGGGTCGACGACGGGCATCACGGGGTCGGTAATCGTCTGCACGATCTGCTTGGGCGCGACGATCGTCTCGTCCGGTACGCGCGCCCGAACATCGTGCGGCTTGGGCTTCGATTCGGGCGGCGGCGGTGGCGGGTCGGTCGGCACGGTGAAGATGTCGATCGGCGCGCCCTTGGGCGGCGCGGTCATGACGTGCGGGGCGGCGAAGATCAGCGCGGCGACGAGGCCGGCATTGATCGCGACGGCGGCGGTGAGTCCCGAAGGACTGAAGCGGGTCGGCTTGGCGTAGCGGTCGGCGTACATGAACCCTCTCCTCGATTGACAATGGTATGCGTCGTCCAATCTCCTGCAGGAAATGAAATGTTACATCATCACGCTTAGAGGTCAAGCGGCGTCGGACCGGCCCTCGGCGGCTGCTTGCGGCCGCCCGGCGGACTGTCAGCGGGCGATGCGGGCGGCGGCCGCGTCGAGGGCGCGGGTATGACCCGCACGCTCGGCGGCGCTGAGGAATCCTTGCATGCGGACTTCGTCGGCGATCGCCTGGCGGACGCGACGCAGATCCCGGTGCAGCATGGCCGCGCGATGCGGCGGCAGATATCGCGCGTCGATCGTGCGCGACAGGCTGGCGATCCGCTGGCCAAAGCGATCCTGCTGCGCGCGGTCGACCTGCCAGGCGTTGCGGGTCCTGTTCGCCTCTAGCCCGGTTCCGCGGACCGAGTGAACCAACAGCGCGTCCGTGGCCAGGCGGCCGCGCAGGCGCGGTGCGGGCAGCGCGCCGAACCGCGCGGGATCGAACCGGACGAAACACCCTGTCGTATGCGCCAGCGCCTGCAGTCGCTCGTCCATCCGCTGCGCCGGCCAATCGACCGTGAATGGACCGGACGTGCACGCCGCGGCGGCCGGCGCGGCGACGAGCAGGCCGGCGGACGAAAGCGCGAGGGCAAGCAGGTGGCGCATGGGCGGACTCCGCATCACGAATGGATATCAGGTCGAACGTGTCGGCGGCGTGAGCGCTCCATTAGGCTCCCGTCATGAAGCGGCACGGCGCAGGCGCTCCACGCTGCGCCCCGCGCCGATCAACGGCAGCAGCGCGGCCATGTCCGGACCCTGGTCGCGACCGGTAAGCGCCTGCCGCAGCGGAAGGAACAGCGCCTTGCCCTTTCTGCCCGTCGTCTCCTTGAGGCTGTTGGTCAGGGCGTGCCAGGGGTCGCCCGCCCAGTCGATCGTCTCCGCCGCCTTCGCGGCCGCGGCCAGATAGTCCCGCGTCTCCGCGTCGAATGCCGGTGCGTCGACGGGACCCTCGATGACCTGCCACCAGTCGTCCGCATCGGCGATGCGCGTCAGATTGGGGCGCACGGCGTTCCACTCCGCCGACCCCATTCCGGCGGGCAGACGCGATCGCACCGATTCATAAGGCAACTGATGGACGATGCGTGCGCTGATCTGCGCGAGTTCCGCTTCGTCGAAACGGGCGGGCGCGCGGCCGTACCGCGCGAAATCCAGCGTCGCGATCAGCGGCGCGGGATCGACCATCGGCTCGACCGGATCACTGGTGCCCAGCCGCGCCAGCAGGGCGATGACCGCCTGCGGCTCGATGCCTTCGTCGCGGAAATGATCGACCCCGAGCGAGCCGAGCCGCTTGGACAATTTGCCTTCCGCGCCTGTCAGCAGCGCGGCATGCCCGAAGCGCGGCGGCGCGACGCCCATCGCGGCGAACATCTGCAGCTGCAATGCCGTGTTCGAGACATGATCCTCCCCGCGCACGACATGGGTGATGCCGAGGTCGGCGTCGTCGATCGCCGACGGCAGCATGTAGAGCCAGGACCCGTCCGCGCGGCGGATGACCGGATCGCTCATCGTCGCAGGCTCGAACCGTTGGGTCCCGCGGATCAGGTCGTCCCAGACGATCGACGCGTCGTGATCCAGCCGGAACCGCCAGTGCGGCCGGACGCCGTCGGCCTCCAGCCTCGCCCGGTCGGCATCGCTCAGGCGGAGCGCCGCGCGGTCGTAGACCGGCGGCAGGCCGCGACCCAGCAGCACCTTGCGCTTGAGGTCGAGTTCCTGCGCGCTTTCATAGGCCGGATAGATGCGCCCGGCGCTCACGAGCGCATCGAAGCGCGTCTGGTACAGGGCGAACCGCTCCGACTGCCGCACCTCCAGGTCCGGTGTCAGCCCGAGCCAGGCCAGGTCGGCGCGGATCGCCTCGACATACCGCTCCTCCGAACGCTCCGCGTCGGTATCGTCGATCCGCAGCACGAAGCGGCCGCGGTCGCGCCTCGCGAGCATCCAGTTCTGGAGCGCGGCGCGGATGTTGCCGACGTGAAGCAGGCCGGTGGGGGAGGGCGCGAAGCGGGTGACCGTCATGCCCGTCCGCCTAGTCAGCCCGGGCGACGCGAACAAGCATGCTTCCGCTTCGCGGCGGGGACGCCTAAGGGACCTCGCCATCCGAACGGGTGGAGCGACGCATGAAACTGATGACCGGCAATTCGAACCTTCCGCTGGCGAAGGCGATCGCGGGCTATCTGGAGCTGCCGCTGACCGAGGCGCTGGTGCGCCGCTTCGCCGACGAGGAAATCTTCGTCGAGATCCAGGAGAACGTGCGCGGCGAGGACGTTTTCGTCATCCAGTCGACCGGTTTTCCCGCGAACGACAATCTGATGGAGCTGCTGATCATCATCGACGCGCTGAAGCGCGCGTCGGCGAAGCGGATTACTGCGGTCATCCCGTACATGGGCTATGCGCGCCAGGACCGCAAACCCGGCCCCCGCACGCCGATCTCGGCAAAGCTGGTCGCCAATCTGATCACCGTCGCCGGCGCGGACCGCGTGCTGTCGGTCGACCTGCATGCCGGCCAGATCCAGGGATTCTTCGATATCCCGACGGACAACCTCTATGCCGCGCCAGTGATGAGCGCCGATATCCATGCGCGGTTCGCGGGGCGGAACCTGATGGTCGTCTCGCCCGACGTCGGCGGCGTGGTGCGGGCGCGCCAGCTCGCCAAGCGGCTCGACAACGCGCCGCTCGCCATCGTCGACAAGCGGCGCGAGCGCGCCGGCGAGTCGGAGGTGATGAACATCATCGGTGACGTCGAGGGACGCTTCTGCATCCTGATCGACGATATCGTCGACTCGGCGGGTACCCTGTGCAACGCCGCCGCGGCGCTGCGCGAAGCGGGGGCGGAGGATGTCGTCGCCTATGTGACGCACGGCGTGCTGTCCGGTGGCGCCGTCGCGCGGGTGGAAGGATCGGCGCTGCGCGAGCTGGTCATCACCGATTCGATCGGCAACCACGATTCGATCGGCAAGGTGGACAGGATCCGTCATCTTCCTATCGCGCCGCTGCTGGGCGAGGCGATCAAGCGGATCGCGGACGAGACGAGCGTGTCGTCGCTGTTCGACTGAGGGCGTCGTTTCCCGGCTTCCGCGCCGGGTCTCGGCTCAGCGCTGCGACAGGGCGATGATGTGCTCGAAAACCGCCGGGTGCAGTGGCTTGGCGAAGGCGCACCCATATTGGAACTTGTCGCGCCACGCGACCACGGCTTCCAGTCCTGCCAGCCCGGGAAGCGTCAGCCACACGACGGTGCCGGGCCATAGCGTGAAGCTGGTTTCTGCGCGGAAGCCGGACAGCGAGAGGTCGCTGACGTCGATCTCGAACCGCGTCTGGCCGCGATCGCGCAGGTGCGCGCGCATTCGGACGACCTTGCGCAGCGATTGGCGATGGTCGCCGCCATCCAGCGATTCGATCGGCCCGGTGAAGCTCGGCTGTTCCATAGCCGCCGGCATAACCCGCTGAAGGTTACTTTTCTGCCAACGGTCTTTCGAGCCGCGCGGCGGCGGGCGCCCGTACCCCCGCGCGGTGCCGGCGCTTCAGTTCCGCCTTGAGCGACTCGGGTTTCGGGGCGACGAGAAAGCCGAAGCTCACCGTGCCGTGCTTCGTCTCCACGACGTGATGCAGGCGGTGCGCCTGGATGATTCGCTTCATATAGGCGGATTTCGGCAGGTAGCGGGTCGGCAGCCGCTTGTGGACGATGACGTCGTGGAAACTGAAATAGATCGCGCCATAAGCGGCGATGCCCGCGCCGATCCAGGTAAAGCCCGGCCACCAGCCGAGCTGCACGCCGCCCAGAATCATGACGAACGACGGCACCGCGAAGATCGCGGCATACAGGTCGTTGAGCTCCCAGTTGCCGTGACGCGGTCGGTGATGGCTCTCGTGCAGGAACCAGCCGGGACCGTGCATGATCCAACGGTGTGCGGCATAGGCGAAGGCCTCCATGCCTATCACGGTCGCGAGGAATAAGAGGAGGCCGACGACCCAGGACATAGGTGTTCCAACTACTGCGATGCACTTGCAATAAGACGGGCAATGCCCGAAAATGCGGGGTGGATTCGAGTGGCCGCCTGTGCGAAGGGCGTGCGCAACTCTCCATATAGTAGCATGAGGCGAGGCAGGCCATGAACATTCACGAATATCAAGCCAAGGAACTGCTGGCGAAGTTCGGCGTGCCCGTTCCGGCCGGCTTCGCCGCGATGAGCGTCGAGGAGGCGGTCGAGGCCTCGAAGAAGCTGCCCGGGCCGCTCTACGTGGTGAAGGCGCAGATCCACGCCGGCGGCCGCGGCAAGGGCAAGTTCAAGGAACTGCCCGCCGAGGCCAAGGGCGGCGTCCGCCTCGCCAAGACCGAGGACGAGGTCCGCCACGCGGCGACCGAGATGCTGGGCAACACGCTGGTCACCATCCAGACCGGCGAGGCCGGCAAGCAGGTCAACCGCCTGTACGTCACCGACGGCGTCGACATCGCCAAGGAATTCTACCTCGCGCTGCTGGTCGATCGCGCCACCGGCCGCGTCGCCTTCGTCGTGTCGACCGAGGGCGGCATGGACATCGAGGAGGTCGCGCATTCGACCCCCGAGAAGATCCACACCTTCGCCGTCGATCCCGCGACCGGTTTCCAGCCGCACCACGGCCGCGCGGTCGCGAAGGCGCTTGGCCTGACCGGCGACCTCGCCAAGCAGGCGCAGAGCCTGGCGTCGAAGGTCTATGACGCCTTCCTCGGCACCGACGCCGCCCAGATCGAGATCAATCCGCTCGCCGTCACCGATGACAACAAGCTGATGGTGCTCGACGCCAAGGTCGGCTTCGACTCGAACGCGATGTTCCGCCACAAGGACCTCGCCGCGCTGCGCGACGAGACCGAGGAGGATCCGGCCGAGATCGAGGCGTCGAAGTACGACCTCGCCTATATCAAGCTCGACGGCGACATCGGCTGCATGGTCAACGGCGCCGGCCTCGCCATGGCGACGATGGACATCATCAAGCTGAACGGCATGTTCCCGGCCAACTTCCTTGACGTCGGCGGCGGCGCCAACAAGGAGAAGGTCACCGCGGCGTTCAAGATCATCCTCAAGGATCCGAACGTGAAGGGCATCCTGGTCAACATCTTCGGTGGCATCATGCGCTGCGACATCATCGCCGACGGCATCGTCGCGGCGGCGAAGGAAGTGAACTTGCAGGTTCCGCTGGTCGTCCGCCTCGAGGGGACGAACGTCGAGAAGGGCAAGGAAATCCTCGCCAATTCGGGGCTCGCCATCGTGCCGGCCAACGATCTCGGCGACGCGGCGAAGAAGATCGTCGCGGAGGTCCAGAAGGCGGCGTGATGCTTCCCGTCTCCTGACCGATCAAATTGCACGGGCTCGGACACCATGTCCGGGCCCGATGCGTTTGGCGGGCAAGGATGCCGTAGCGGCAGCCACGCTTTTCCGTACTGAACTTGCGAAAACGGCGGAAAACCGCCATATACGCCGCCGATACGGAGCCTTCGAACGGCTCCGGCGGCCAAGACTGGAAGGACGCTGATGAAGGTGCTGGTCCCGGTCAAGCGCGTGCTTGACTATAACGTGAAGCCCCGGGTGAAGGCGGACGGGACGGGGGTCGACCTCGCCAACGTCAAGATGAGCATGAACCCGTTCGACGAGATCGCCGTCGAGGAAGCGATCCGTCTGAAGGAAGGCAAGAACGGGGGAGGCGTAACCGAGATCGTCGTCGTGTCGATCGGCGAGCAGAAGGCGCAGGAGACGATCCGTACCGCGCTGGCGATGGGCGCCGATCGCGGCATCCTGGTCACCAGCGACGAGAAGGTCGAGCCGCTCGGTGTCGCCAAGATCCTGGCGAAGATCGTCGAGGAGGAACAGCCCAGCCTCGTCATCCTCGGCAAGCAGGCGATCGACGACGACAACAACCAGACCGGCCAGATGCTCGCCGGCCTGCTCGGCTGGGGACAGGGGACGTTCGCGTCCAAGGTCGAGCTGGCCGCCGACAGCGTCACCGTCACGCGCGAGGTCGACGGCGGCCTCGAGACGGACCGGTTCACGCTGCCCGCGATCGTCACCACCGACCTGCGCCTCAACGAGCCGCGCTACGCCTCGCTGCCCAACATCATGAAGGCCAAGTCGAAGCCGCTCGCAACGAAGACGGCGGCCGATTACGGCGTCGACGTCACCCCGCGCATCAAGACGCTCAAGGTCGTCGAGCCGGCCAAGCGCAGCGCCGGTGTCAAGGTCGCCGACGTCGACGAACTGGTCATGAAGCTGCAAGCGATGGGGATTGCCAAGTGAAGACGCTCGTCTGGGTCGAACACGACGGCACGGCCGTCAAGGATGCCACGCTCGCCGCGGTCACCGCCGCGTCGAAGCTGGGCGAGGTGCATCTGCTCGTCGCCGGCCAGGGCGTCGACGGCGTCGCGCAGGCGGCGGCGAAGATCGCCGGGGTGGGCAAGGTCCATGTCGCCGACGACGCGGCCTATGCGCACCAGATCGCGGAGAATGTCGCGCCGCTCGTCGTCCAGCTGATGGGCGATCACGACGCGTTCGTGGCCGCTGCGACGACCACCGCCAAGAACCTGTGCCCGCGCGTCGCCGCGATGCTCGACGTCATGCAGATCAGCGACATCCTGTCGGTCGAGGGTGAGGACACGTTCACGCGTCCGATCTATGCCGGCAACGCGATCGCGACGGTGCAGACGTCGGACACCAAGAAGGTGATCACCGTGCGCGGCACCGCCTTCGAAAAGGCGGCGGCGGAAGGTGGCAGCGCGACGATCGAGGCGGTGTCCTCGACCGGTGACAAGGGCATCGCGACCTTCGTCGATGCGGAGATCGCGCAGAATGCGCGTCCCGAACTGACCAGCGCCAAGATCATCGTGTCGGGCGGCCGGGCGCTGCAGAACGGCGAAAACTTCCACGCGCTGATCGAGCCGTTGGCCGACAAGCTCGGCGCGGGTGTGGGCGCCAGCCGCGCCGCGGTCGACGCGGGCTTCGTCCCCAACGATTATCAGGTCGGCCAGACCGGCAAGATCGTCGCGCCCGAGGTCTATATCGCAGTCGGCATTTCCGGCGCGATCCAGCATCTGGCCGGCATGAAGGATTCCAAGACGATCATCGCGATCAACAAGGACGAGGATGCGCCCATCTTCCAGGTCGCCGACATCGGCCTCGTCGGCGACCTGTTCAAGGTCGTCCCCGAGCTGACCGAAAAGCTCTGATCGGGGCCGGCGGCGGGTGCGGCTGTGCCGCCGCCCGCCGATGCCGGGATGCGACGGACATCATGCGGCGCGGGGCAATCCCCGCGCCGTTTTTTTTACGCGCTCCCGGCGGGCCGAACCGATCGCCCCTTTGTCGGAACAGCTTGGGCGCAGTGCATCGATTCGCCCGACGCGATCCTGCCCGGACAAGCCACGACGCCTGGCTTGCCTTTGTTAGCGGATAAGCTTATTAGTCTATCGGCTAACGAGTCGCCGTCGATATGGACAACCTGTTCGAAGCCCTGGCGCATCCGACGCGCCGCCGAATCCTGGAGCTGCTGAAAGGCGGCGGTATGAGCGCGGGCGCGATCGCCGAGCGGTTCGACGTGTCCAAGCCGACGATGTCGGGTCATTTCGCAAAGCTGCGCGCCGCGGGGCTGGTGCAGGCGGAGATACGCGGCACGAGCACGATCTACACGCTCAACCTGTCGACGCTGGAGGAGGTGATGATGGCCTTCATGGCGCGGCTCGGCGTGGGCGATGACGCGACGGAGCCGAGGAAGGAGAGCGCATGACATTCCGGGATTTGAAGATCGCATCTGTGCTGGTCGTCGTCGGCATGGCGCTGGTCGCCGTGCTCGCGCTCCAGCGGCTGCCGTCAGGCGCACAGTTGGCGACACATTGGGATATCGACGGCAACGTCAACGGCACCATGCCCGCTGCGGTGGCATTGTTCTTCGGCGTGGGCGTCACCGCCGCCGTCAGCCTCGTGCTGGCCGCCGTCCCCGCGCTGGAGCCGCTGCAGGACAGGATGGCTGCGAGCGCGCCGGTCTATCGCGCGGCGTGGATGGGCACGCTGATTCTGATGGCCGTCGTCGAGGCGAAGATCGCCGCCCCGGCATTCGGTTGGGCGCTTCCGGCGATGCTGCCGCTGGCGGGCGCAGGACTGTTGCTGATCGTGATCGGCAACGTCCTGCCGAAGTCGCGGCCCAGCTTCTTCGTCGGCATCCGCACGCCATGGACGTTGACTGACACGGACAATTGGGTCGCGACGCACCGCCTGGGCGGCAGGACGATGATGCTGGGTGGGCTGTTGCTCGTCACGGCAGGGCTGCTGCCGCTGTCCGCCGCAGCCCGGATGGCGGTGCTCGTCTCGGCGCTCGGCGTGGCGATCGTGCCGCCGATCGTCTTTTCCTGGTGGTTCTGGCGGCGACACGGTGTGCGCGGCTGATCGACATTCTTGAGGGGGAGCTTGGATCATGTTGCTTTTCGCTGCGGCGCTTGCCGCTTCGGTCAATGGCGGGGATATCGCGGCGGCGGGACCGCTGGGGCCGCTGAAGGGTAGCTATGTCGACGCCGGCAAGGGGACACCCGTCGTTCTGATCCTTCCTGGCTCCGGCCCGACCGATCGCGACGGCAACAATCCGATGGGCGTCAAGGCCGCACCCTACCGCCTTCTTGCGGAAGGTTTGGCGGCACGCGGCGTGTCGAGCGTCAGGATCGACAAGCGCGGCCTGTTCGCTAGTGCCGGTGCCGTGACGGATGGGAATGCGGTGACACTGGACAATTATGTCCATGATACCGCCGCCTGGATCGCCGCGATCCGCGCCCGGACCGGTGCGGGTTGCGTCTGGCTGCTCGGCCATAGCGAGGGCGGTCTGATCGCGCTCGCGGCAGCGGCCGGCGGGACGAAGGACGTCTGCGGATTGGTGCTGGTCGCCGCGCCGGGGCGGCCGCTCGCGGCGATCATGCGCGAGCAATTGCATGCCAATCCCGCCAACGCGCCGCTGCTGCCCGCCGCCGACGGCGCGCTCGACGCGCTGGCGGCCGGCCGGCGCGTCGATCCGGCAACCCTGCCCGCGCCGCTGCAAGGACTGTTCCGCGCCGACATCCAGGGATTCCTGATCAGCCTGTTCCGTGCCGATCCGGCAAAGCTCGCGGCGAAGGTGCGGCAGCCGATGCTGATCGTGCAGGGCGCGCGCGACCTGCAGGTGACGGAGGCGGACGCACAGGCGCTGAAGGCCGCATCGCCCCGCGCGAAGCTGGCGCTGCTGCCCGGCGTCAACCATGTGCTGAAACAGGTCGACGGCGACGCGCGTGCGGCGAACCTGGCGACCTACGCCGATCCCGAACTGCCGCTCGCTGCGGGCGTGGTACCGACCATCGCGGACTTCATCGTCGCACCGAATCGGCCTTAATTCCGCCACCGAAACGACATCGGGTTCCTCCATTCTGCGCGGGCAACGCAGGGGAGAGCGCGTGGTGGCACGGCGGATGGCGGTGGCGGGGGAAATTCGGTTGAGCTGCGCCTAGGTCCGGACGCCCCCGATTTCTTTCATCGGGCCACGCCGTCAGCCACCTACCTTCAGGCAACCGTGAATGCCACGGGGCGTTGCACGACCATGATAGACGTCATCGACAATGCCGCGGCGCATCGCTTCGAACTTCCTGTCGATGGCGGAACCGCCTTCGCCGCCTATCGGCGCGAGGGCGATACGATCGTCTTCACGCATACCGAAGTGCCGCCGGCGCTAGAGGGGCAGGGCATCGGGAGCAGCCTGATCGCTGGGGCGCTGGCCCAGGCGCGCGCACGCGGCCTGAAGGTCGTGCCGGCCTGCGCCTTCGTCGCCGCTTATGTGCGCCGGCATCCGGAGGCGGCGGAGCTCGCCTAGAGTTTGATCCACGTGTGTGGAAGCGGTACCGCGCCGATCCAGCGTTGCTGGATCGGCGCACTAGGGCCTATTCCGCCGCCATGTCCTGCGCCCGGCGTTCCTGCGCCTGCCGTGCCCACATCTCCGCATAGAGCCCGTTCCGGCGTAGCAGTTCGGCGTGCGTGCCCATTTCCGCGACGCGGCCGCCATCGAGCACGACGATGCGATCCGCATGGACGATCGTCGACAGGCGATGCGCGATCACGATCGTCGTACGCCCCTGCTCGATCGCCTCCAGCGTTCCGAGAATCTCGTCCTCCGTGCGGCTGTCGAGCGCGCTCGTCGCTTCGTCGAGGATCAGGATCGGCGGGTTCTTGAGCAGGGTCCGGGCGATCGCGACGCGCTGCTTCTCGCCGCCGGACAGCTTGAGGCCGCGCTCCCCGACGCGGGTGGCATAGCCGTCGGGCTGGCGGTCGATGAAGCCGGCGATGGCGGCGCCGCGCGCGGCGGCGGCGACGTCGGTCTCGCTGGCGCCCTCGCGGCCGTAGGCGATGTTGTAGCCGATCGTCTCGTTGAACAGCACCGTGTCCTGCGGCACGATGCCGATCGCCGCGCGTAAGGAGGCCTGGGTCACGCCGCGGATATCCTGGCCGTCGATCGTGATGCTGCCCTCGCCGACGTCGTAGAAGCGGTAGAGCAGCCGCGCGAGCGTCGACTTGCCCGCGCCGGACGGTCCCACCACCGCGACGGTCGCCCCCGCGGGCACGTCGAGGTCGAGGCCGTTCAGGATGGTCCGGTCGGGATCATAGCCGAAGCGCACGCCTGCGAACCGCACATGTCCCTTGGTCACCACCAGGGGTGCGGCATCCGGTGCGTCTACGACGTCGGCGGGGGTGTCGATCAGCTCGAACATCGCCGCCATGTCGATCACGCCCTGGCGGATCGTGCGGTAGACCATGCCGAGCAGGTCGAGCGGCCGGAACAGCTGGCTGAGCAGGGTGGAGACGAGCACGACGTCGCCCGACGATGCCTGACCCTGCCACCAGCGCCATGCGACGAACGCCATGCCGGCGCCCATCATCAGGTTGGTGATCAAGGCCTGGCCGATGTTGAGCCAGGCGAGGCTGTTCTCCGACTTGGTGGCGGCCTGCGCATAGGCACTGATCGCGGCGTCGTAGCGGCGCGCCTCGCGCTCCTCCGCGCCGAAATATTTCACCGTTTCGAAATTGAGCAGCGAATCGACCGCATGCGCGACCGCGCCGGTGTCGAGATCGTTCATCCGCGCGCGCAGGGCGTTGCGCCAGTCGGTGACCAGCCGCGTGAAGACGATGTAGCCCGCGACCATCACCACCGTCGCGACGACGAGCTGCCAGCCGAAGCTCTTGCCGAAGATGCCCAGGACGAGGGCAAGCTCGAGGATCGTCGGCGCGATGTTGAACAGGATGAAATAGAGCATCGTATCGATGCTCTTGGTGCCGCGCTCGACGACCTTGGTGACCGCGCCGGTGCGCCGCTCCAGATGGAAGCGCAGCGACAGGCCGTGCAGATGGCGGAAGACGGCGGCCGCCAGCCGGCGCGTCGCGTCCTGGCCGACGCGCTCGAACACCGCGTTGCGCAGATTGTCGAACAGCGTCGTGCCGAACCGCGCCGCGGCATAGCCGCAGACGAGAAGCACGATCAGCGTGATCGCGCCGCGATCGCCCGCCGACAGGCGATCGACCGCATATTTCAACGAATAGGAGACGCCGAAGACCTGGACGAACTTGCTGACCACGACGAGCATCATCGCCCCGACGATGCGCGCCCTCAGCCCCGGCTGGCCGACGGGCCAGAGGTAGGGGAGGAAGCGGCGGAGCGTGGGGAGCAGCGGCTGGTCGGCGCGCGTCTGGACGGTGGGATCGGGCGGCATCGCCACGACATGTAGGGGCCCGAGCCCGCCCACGGAAGCGCACCGGGAACATAACAAGCCTCTCGCTGGTTTTTCCCAACGAGTGGAGGCGGTTATGCAGGCTGTATTCTACGTCATGGCAATCATGGGCTGCGGCGACGGCAACGTCCAGTGCAGCGAGGCACGGGTCGTCCCGGTGCAATATCATTCCATGGCGGAATGCCGCGCCGCATTGCCGGTCCAGCTGTCCCGCAACACGGACATCGATTTTCCGGAGATCAGCGCGCTCTGCCGCTCGGCCAGCGCACAGATGGCCAAGGCCGACACCAGGCCGGCGCGCTCCTGACCAACCCTCCTCGCGATCTGCCGCCGAAGCAAAAGCGCGACGTCAGCGGGGCCGCAGCCACAATCCCGGCGGCCGCGGGGTGTCCGGGATGTCCTTGCGTCGTGCTGCCTCGCCCTTGGCCCGCACCATGAACGCGAGCTTGTCCGCCGTCGAGGTCGTGACCCGCGCATCCCACGCGGCCGCGCCGCGTGACGCGACCGTTCGGCCGATCGCGCCATAGATGTGTGCCGCCGCGAGGACAGCCCATGCCGACCGGCGCGACAGCGCGCGGGTGCCGACGCGCGCGCTCGCCTCGAAGGCGGCGGCCGCGTCGGTCATCCGCCGCGCCATCGCTACCAGCGCGGGGCGATGCTCGGGCGCCATGTAGCGATCCGCCGGCACGCGCAATTCGTCCAGCCAATCCTGCGGCAGGTAGCATCGCCCTGCCTCGGCGTCCTCGGCGAGGTCGCGCGCGATATTGGCGAGCTGGAAGGCAAGGCCGAGATCGCAGGCGCGGTCGAGCACCGCGTCGTCATCCGGCGACACGCCCATGATCACCGCCATCATGCAGCCGACGACGCCGGCGACGTGATAACAATAGCGGTACAGGTCGTCCTCGGAACGGGGTCGCCAGCCGTCCCCGTCGAGGCGGAAGCCCGCGATCAGGTCGTGCGCGAAGCCTGGCGGCAGCCGCGTCTCCGCCGCCACGATGCGAAGCGCGTCGAAGGCGGGAATGCCGATCGTTTCGCCCGCCAGTGCCGCGTCCGTCAGCGTCGCCATCGCGGCGATCCGGCGCGGTGCGTCGTCGATCGCGGTCATGCCATGGCCGTGGTCCTGACCGTCGGCGATGTCGTCGCAGGCGCGGCACCAGGCGTAGAGCAGCCAGGCCCGCTCGCGTGTCGGACGATCGAACAACAGGCTGGCGGCGGCGAAACTCTTCGACCCGCGTGCGATCGACTCACGCGCCGTCGCGACGATGGCGTCGCGGCTGGGGCCGCCGGCGGAGCTCAAAGGTCGCTGTGGCTCATGCGCACGATCGGCTGGGTCGGGACGTGCGCGGCCATGCCGTCGAGCAGGGCTTCGAGCGTGTCGCCGACGATCAGCAGGTCGCGGTGCTGCGGGCGCAGGAAGCCGACCTCCGCCATCTTTTCCCAGAAGGCAATGAGGTGATCGTAATAGCCCGTGGTGTTGAGCAGCCCGACGGGCTTGGCATGGTAGCCGAGTTGCGCCCAGCTCAGCGCCTCCCACAGTTCGTCCATCGTCCCGGTGCCGCCGGGGATGGTGACGAAGCCGTCGGACAGGTCGGTGAACGCCTGCTTGCGCTGGTGCATGCCGGTGACGACATGCAGTTCGGTCAGGCCGCGATGCGCGACCTCGGCGTCGACCAGCGCCTGGGGGATGATGCCGATCACCTCGCCGCCCGCGGCCAGTGCGCCGTCGGCGACCGCGCCCATCAGACCGAGCCTTCCACCGCCATAGACGACGCCGATGCCGCGGTCGGCCAGGGTCGCGCCGACGGCGCGTGCGGTGTCGATGTAGAGCGGGTCGGCGGGGGTGGCGGAGCCGCAGTAGATGGCGAGGCGCTTCATGGCTGCGGCGCTAGGCCATGGGACGGCAGGGGGCAAGCGGCCGGTGGCCCGATCGCTGGCACGGATATCTGGCTCCCGTCACAGGCCGCGTGCCTAGGATTGCCCGACTGCCCGTATCGCCAGGGCACGCCTCGCGGAACAGAAGCGTCACGGGCTCCGGCTAGGGCTTGGGTTGCCACAATTCGATCTTCGTCCCGTCCGGATCGACGATCCACGCGAACTTGCCGCTGGGATCGTCGTCGTCGCGCTTCAGGATGGGAACATTCTTCGCCTTCAGCCGGTCGAGGAAGGCGGCAAGATCGTCGACGGCGAAATTCAGCATGAACTCCCGCTTCGACGGCTCCATATAGGCGGATCCGTGCTTGAGGACGTTGAACGTCAGCACCGGGGGATGACCGGGTGCGTCATAGCGCAACATCGCGCCGCCCCAGGCCTCGACCCTGATGCCCAGGACGTCGCGGTACCAGGCCATCAATGCCTTGGGGTCCTTGCTTCGGATGAAGATCCCGCCGACGCCAGTGATCCTGCCCTGCGGTTCCGCAGAGGCGGTCACGGGCGCCAGAGCGGCGACGAGGAAGAGAGCAAGCGATAGCTCGGGACGAATGGGCACGGCATCGGCTCCCCCGCATTGGTGGCTGGATGCTATGGCGGGGCCGAGAAGCTGGCAAGCCGGCCGCTGCCCCCTCCCGCATTCAATCGTGGGTCTGCACGTCCCAGGTCGCGTGGTCGATGCCGTGGTGCGCGGCGAGATGCGCGACGATCGCGTCGAGATCGGCGTCGATCGCGGCGGTGCTGACGAGCGTGGCGACGATGTCAACATGCTCCGCCGTCCGCTCGACGAGGTCGGTGTCCGCGACGGGGTAGCGCATCAATTCCAGATGATCGACCAGCAGGTCGCGCACGGCGGGCGCGCGGTCCGGATCGGTGCTGACCGTTACCGAATAGGTCGCCTCGAGGACGCCGCCGACCAGCGGGATGCGGTTGATCGCGTTGACGACGGGACGCAGCAGCGTGTTGCCCGCGACCACGAAGACGGTCAGCGTCGCCGCCTCCGCGAGCATGTCGGTCCCCGCCGCCGCGCCGACCGCGGCGGAGCACCAGAGCGTGGCGGCGGTGTTGAGGCCGCGCACGTTCATTCCCTCCTTCATGATCACGCCCGCGCCCAGGAAGCCGATGCCGGAGACGACATAGGCGATGACGCGGATCGCCTCCGCATTGCCGGCGAGCCGCTGGGCGAGATCGACGAAGGCGGCGGCGCCGAGCGCGACGAGCGCGTTGGTGCGCAGCCCCGCATTGCGCTGGCGATATTGCCGTTCCGCCCCGATCAGCGCGCCGAGAATCAACGCCGCGGCATAGCTGACCAGCGTGTCGAGATAGGCGTGGAGGTCGAACGTCTGGGTGAAATGCATCTGGGCCGCCCCGGCAGAACCGCGGCGGCCCTATAGCGGGGCGGCGCTAGCCGGTCACCCCTCCAGCATCAGGGCGGCGGTCGCCTTGGCACTGCCGACGACACCCGGGATGCCCGCACCCGGATGCGTGCCCGCGCCGACGAAATAGAGGTTCGGAATGGCATCGTCGCGATTGTGGACGCGGAAATAGGCGCTCTGGGTCAGGATCGGCTCGAGGCTGAAGGCGGATCCCATATGCGCGTTGAGATCCTGCGCGAAATCCTTGGGCGCGTAGCTGAACTTGGTGACGATCCGCTCGTGGATGTCGGGGATCAGGCGCCGGCCGACCTCGTCCAAGATGCGCTTTTCCAGGATCGGCCCGATCTCGTCCCAGTCGACCGGGAACTTGCCCATGTGCGGCACGGGTGCGAGTGCGTAGAAGGTCGAATGCCCCTCCGGCGCGAGCGCGGGGTCGGTGACGGTCGGGTGGTGGAGGTAAAGCGAGAAATCCTCCGCCAGCACGCCGTGGTCGTATATGTCCTCGAGCAGCCCCTTATAGCGCGGCCCGAACAGGATCATGTGGTGCGGGATGCCCGGCCAGGTGCCCTTGATGCCGAAATGGACGACGAACAGCGACGGCGAATAGCGCTTGCGCTCCAGCCGTCCGCGCGTGCGCTGGGCGCTGCGCGAGCCGGACAGGAGATCGCGATAGGCATGCATGATGTCGCCGTTGCATGCCACCGCATCGGCGTCGCTGCGCCAGCCGCTGGCGCAGGCGACGCCGGTCGCGCGGTCGCCCAAAGTCTCGATCTGTACGACCGGATCGCCCAGGCGGAGCGTGCCGCCGATCCGCTCGAAATGCGCGACCATGCCGGCGACCAGCCGGTTGGTGCCTCCGCGCGCGAACCAGACGCCGCCGTCGCGCTCGAGCTTGTGGATGAGCGCGTAGATCGCGCTGGTCGTCATCGGATTGCCGCCGACGAGCAGCGTATGGAAGCTGAGCGCCTGGCGCAGTCGTTCGTCCGCGACGAACTTCGACACGATGGAATAGACTGAGCGCCACGCCTGGTATTTCGCCAGCGCCGGCGCCGCCTTCACCATCGAGGCGAAGTCGAGGAAGGCGACATGGCCGAGCTTCTCATAGCCTTCGTGGTAGACGCCCGCCGCATAGTCGAGGAAATGCGCATAGCCCGACACGTCGGCGGGGTTGAGGCGCGCGATCTCCTGCCGCAACGCGACGTCGTCGTTCGAATAGTCGAAGTTGGTGCCGTCAGGCCAGTTGAGCCGGTAGAAGGGGGTCACGGGCTCCAGCGTCACGTCGTCGGCGATGTCGCGGCCGGTTAGCGCCCAGAGTTCCGCGAGGCAGGCGGGATCGGTGATCACCGTCGGGCCGGCGTCAAAGGTGAAGCCGTCCTTCTCCCAATAATAGGCACGGCCGCCGGGCTTGTCGCGTGCCTCGACGATCGTGGTCTCGACCCCGGCGGATTGCAGGCGGATGGCAAGCGCGAGGCCGCCGAAGCCTGCTCCGACGACGATGGCGCGGCGCGGCTTGGCCATCAGCGGCCTCCCGCCAGCGCGCGCACCGCCCGCGCGATCGGCACCGGCGGCTTCCCGATAAGTACCCTGGCCTTGTCCGTCATCGTCGATCGTCCCGCATAGAATCGGCCTATAAGTCCCGCATCGAGGCGGTAGAAGCGCTCCAGCACACGGTAGCGTTCCTGGGGTTCGGCAGCCTTGAACAGCATGGCGTCGAGCATGCGGTAGAAGCCGCGCCCGCGCCAGAGGGCCTTGGCATGATCGTGCGTCGTCGCGTGCAGCGCGGGGCCAGACAGATCGCGGCGCGTCGCGATCATCGCCGCGGTCCGCACCGCATCGGGCAGCGAATAGCCGGTGGTCGGATGGAACAGGCCGGCACGCATGCCGACCTTCGCCACGCCCGTGCCGCTGGACCGCCAATAAGCGTCGAAATCGCCGCCGATCGCGACGGGCAGCACGCCCGTTTCCTCATGGCCGTCGTCGGTGTCGCCGTGCCAGCCGTGCGCGGTGGCATAGGCGCTGATCCGGTCGCGGATCGACGGCACGTCGAGGTCGGGCGTATCGCTGTAATAGGTATCCTCGACGAACATCCGCGTCGGCGAGAAGGGCAGGCAATAGACGAAGCGGTAGCCATCGATCTGGGGCACGGTGGCGTCCATCACCACGGGACGTTCCACATCGTGCGGTTCGGCGAGGGACAGCGTGCGTCCCACGAACTTCTGCCAGCCGAGATCGAGGCGTGACAGGTCGCCGGGGCCGCGCGCGTCGATGACGCCGCGCGCCTCCACCCGGTCGCCATCGCCGAGCACGACCGCAGTCGCGGAACAGGCGAGCACGCGCCGCCCGGTCATCAGCGCATGCGCGGGGAGCCGTTCGCGCACGACCGCGTCGAGCCGGGCGCTGGTGAGCGAGTAATAGGTCTCGTCGAGCGTGCGAGCATGCGCGGGGAAAGCGATGTCATAGCCGCGCCAGGCGTGGACGACGAGCGGCGCGAGCAGCCAGCGATCCTCGGCCGCGACATCGCTGCCGAAGAAGGACCAGACGTGGTTGCCGCCCAGCGTGTCCGCTTCCTCGACGATTCGCACGTCGAGCGTCGGATGCCTGGCCGCCAGCGCGAGCGCGACCAGCGACCCCGCCAGCCCGCCGCCGACGACCGCCACGTCGCAAGGGATCGTCCTACCCATCGCCGATCCGCCTAACGCAAGATGCGCTGGCCGAGAACCGTCTTATCGCGCGTCATCGTCGCGGCCATCGGCATGGACGGCAAGCCAGGCCGGGCCCAGGCCGCAGGTGTCCCCGTCATGCCGAAATGGTTGGGTATGACAGGCGGCTCTGGCCGCCGAGCGGGTGACGGCGCCTGTCCGCTGTGGGCCAGGGTTCCGCAGGCGCTCGACAGGGCGGCAATGCCGACGCATCTTCGGTGACATGCTTCCCGCCGTGCTCCCTGTCATGCTCCATGCCCCCATGCTGTCGACCGACCGTCTGGTGCTCGATCGCCACCGCCCCGACGATCTCGACGCGCTTGCCGCCCTATGGGCCGATCCGGCGGTCTACGGCCCGATCGGGGTCGCCGCGCGATCGCGGGAGGAGGTATGGATACGCCTGCTGCGGCATGTCGGCATGTGGGCGACGTTCGGCTATGGATCGTGGGTAGTGCGCGCGAGCCGCGACGGGCCGGCGGTCGGCGAACTGGGCCTGATCGAGGCGCGACGCGCGCTCGATCCGCCACTGACCCTGCCGGAGATGGGCTGGATGATCGCACCCGACCTGCACGGACGCGGGTTCGCGGGCGAGGCGATGGGCGCGGCGCTCGCCTGGAGCGACGCGAACGGCATCGCGCGCACGACCTGCATCATCGGCACCGACAACGCGCCGTCGCTGCGACTCGCGGCGCGGCTCGGCTATCGGCCGCTGCGCGAGTCGCCCTATCACGGCAAGACGGTGGCCGTGCTCGAACGATGACGCGGCGCCCACCTCGCCGCGGCGCGATCTGACGCTGGGCGCGGCGGGGCGCGATCTTGCCGACCCATGCGACGGACGGAGGCGACTTTTACGCCCCGATCGGCTAGACGGCGCGACGCAATGGTGCTGCTTCTCCTCTCCGCGCTGGCGATGACGGCGATCGTCGGCGTCCGCTACCTCATCGTCTCGGGCGCCTTCGCGGCGGCGACGCGGGTACGGCATCCCGGCCTCTATCGCGGGCTGGACGCGCAGATGCGGCGCGAGATCGGCTGGAGCCTCGCCTCCGCCGCCATCTATGGCATTCCCGCCGGCGTGCTGGCCTGGGGATGGCAGCATCATGGCTGGACGCGCGTCTACGCGGACGTGCATGCCTATCCGATCTGGTACCTGCCGGTGTCGGTGCTGCTCTACCTGTTCCTGCACGACAGCTGGTTCTACTGGACGCACCGCTGGATGCACCGGCCGGCGGTGTTCCGCGTCGCCCATGCGGTCCATCACGACAGCCGCCCGCCGACCGCCTGGGCAGCCATGGCCTTCCACCCGATCGAGGCGGTGACGGGTGCTGTGGCCATTCCGCTACTGGTCCTCGCAATTCCGATCCATGTCAGTGCTTTGGGTTTCGTGCTCACGGTGATGACGGTAATGGGGGTAACCAATCACATGGGTTGGGAAATCTTTCCCAAGTTCATGTGGCATGGGCGGCTGGGGGGCTGGCTCATCACCGCAAGTCATCATCAGCGCCACCATGAGCAATATGGGTGCAATTATGGTCTCTATTTCCGCTTCTGGGATCGTCTGTGCGGCACGGACCGCGGCATCGGCGATTTCGCGCGGGCGCATGCGAAGGCAGCGCGGCGCGGCGGCGCTGGGACTGTCGGCGGCGTCGGTGCTGCTGCTCGGCGCGACACCGGTCGCGCGGCTTGACGTCGCGGTCGACCAGGTACGGTCTGCGAAGGGCATGCTGCGCGTCTGCCTGACCGCCGATCCGGACAATTTCCCCGCCTGCGTCGACGATGCCGACGCGGTGACGCGCTCGATCCCGGCCGGGACGCATGCGCTGTCGTTCGCGGGACTGCCGCACGGTACCTATGCCATCGCGGTGATCCACGACGAGAACAACAACGCGAAGCTCGATACCTTCGCCGGCATCCCGCGCGAGGGCTTCGGCTTTTCGCGCAATCCGCCGATCCGCTTCGGCGCGCCGCGCTTCACGGCGGCGCGCTTCGCGCTTCAGGGTGATGCAGATCGGCAACAGATTCGCATGCGCTACATCCTCTGACCGCAAGGGCCGGATCGTTTCGCGTAAACGGGGCGTTGCGGGACCGTAACAGGTTGGAGCCAGGTTCGTGTCCCGTAAGCTTTCCGCGCCGCTGGCGTTTTCGCTCGCCCTGATCGCCGCGCCCGCGGCGGCGCAGGTCGCCACTCCCGACGCCGGCGGCACGCAGAAGCCGGCTGCCGATATGAACACCGGTGGCGACAGCATCACCGTCGGCTTGGGCGCCGCCTACCTGCCCGACTATGAAGGGTCGGAACACTATAGCTTCACCCCCGCGCCCGGCGCGATCGGCACGGTGAAGGGGCACGATTTCGTACTGGCAGGCAATCGCGTCAGCTTCGACCTGGTCCCCAATCGCAACGACAATGGCATCGAACTGCAGGCGGGGCCGATCGCGGTGCTCAACCTCAATCGTGCCAGCCTGCGCGGTATCGACGATCCACGCGTGCGCGCGCTGGGCAAGGTCGGCACCGCGGTCGAGCTCGGCGGCTACGTCGGCGTCGGCAAGACGGGCATCGTCACCAGCCCCTACGACCGCTTGTCCGTGTCCGTCAGCTATCGCCACGACGTCGCGGGCGTGCACGACAGCGGCATCTGGCAGCCGTCGGTCAATTATTTCACGCCGCTCAGCCTCAAGGCCGCCGTCGGTCTGTTCGCGACGGCGGAACATGCCGACAGCGGCTATGCGCGCAGCTATTTCGGCGTCACCCCGGCGCAGAGCGTGCGCAGCGGCTTCGTCGCGTATCGCCCGCGCGGCGGGTGGAAGGACTGGTCGATCGGCGGGCTCGGCACCTATGCGCTGACCGGCAACCTGCTGCACGGCTTCAAGCTGGTCGGCGGGGTCACCTATGGCCGGATGCTGGGCGACTTCGCCGACAGCCCGCTGGTGAGCGTCGCGGGATCGAAGACGCAGTGGCTGGGCGCCCTGGGCGTCGCCTATACCTTCTGACGGCGGTGCGGCGCTCTCCCCCGTGCCGGCCGGATGGCCTGCCCGGACGGGTCTCAAGGTGCCGCGCCAAAACGCGGATTTGCCGTGCTTTCGCTTGACGCGCGGCCTGTGATGCGGAACGGCTGACGGCCCATGCGGGGCCCGGCCTCGCGCGTGAAGGGGAGATCCCGAGTATGACCGACAGCCTGGATGTGACCGCGGCGCTGGACGCGCGCGCGCTGCGGCGCAACGATCGCCGCGCTTTCTTCAAATCGGCGCTGGGCGCGGTCGCGGTGGGCGCCGCGGGTGCCGCGACGCTGGGGCTGGCCGGCGAGGCCGCAGCGCAAACCGCGACGGTCACCGACGCCGACGTGCTTAACTTCGCGCTCAACCTCGAATATCTCGAGGCGCAATTCTACAGCTTCGCGGCGAACGGCGTCGGCCTGTCCAACAGCTTGCTGACCGGCACCGGCACGCAGGGCGCGGTATTGGGCGGTAGCGCGGTTAACTTCGGCGGCGACGCCACCGTCAGCGCCAGCGACGCGGCGATCATCGGTAACTTCGCGCGCGAAATCGCGGCCGACGAGGCGGCGCACGTCGCCTTCCTGCGCTCGGCGCTCGGCAGTTCGGCGATCGCGCAGCCGACCATCGACCTGTCGGCCTCGCCGACCAGTGCCTTTTCGAAGGCGGCCGCGGCCGCCGGTCTCATCGCGACCGGCGCGGTCTTCGATCCCTTCGCCAGCGTGCAGAATTTCCTCTACGCGGCCTTCCTGTTCGAGGATGTCGGCGTCACCGCCTACAAGGGCGCCTCGACGCTGCTGACCAGCAAGACCTATCTCGAGGCGGCGGCCGGCATCCTGGCGACAGAGGCCTATCACGCGGCGATCGTGCGCGAGGAACTGTATCGCCTCGGCCTCGGCAATGCGGCGATCATCACCCAGGTCGGCCAGCTCAGCGATGCGCGCGACGCGCTCGACGGCCAGACCGACATCGACCAGGGCATCGCCGAGACCTCAACCACGATCACCAACGCCGATGCGTCGACCACGTCGGTTCAGGTCGCTCACATCGTGCCAGCCGACGCCAATGCGATCGCCTACAGCCGCACGCCGGGGCAGGTGCTCAACATCGCCTATCTGACCAGCGCGCAGGCTACATCGGGCGGCTTCTTCCCGAACGGCGTCAACGGCAACGTCAAGCAAAGCGCGGCCAGCGCGGCTTCGGCCTGATCCAGCGGAGTATCGTCCCATGACCGATTTTTCGAGCCATCAGGTCGTCGATGCGATCGCCGCGCGTCGCGCCGAACGCCGGACCTTCCTGCGTTATGCCGGCGGCGCCGCGGCCGCGAGCGGCGGCCTGGCGCTGCTGTCCGCGTGCGGCGGCAGCAACACCGGCAACACACCCGCGCCGTCGCCGAGCGCCTCTGCGACCGACCTGACCGCGGATTTTAACGTCCTCAACTTCGCGCTCAACCTCGAATATCTCGAGGCGCAGTTCTACAGCTATGCCGCTTACGGCACCGGCCTGTCGGCGGGGCTGACCGGCGGCGTCGGCACGCTCGGCACCGTCACTGGCGGTCAGAAGGCGACGCTGAGCGACACGGTCACCAAATATGCGCGTGAGATCGCGGCCGACGAGGCGGCGCACGTCGGCTTCCTGCGCGCGACGATCGGCTCGTCGGCGATCGCGATGCCCGCGATCAACATCGGCGGCGATGCGAACGGCGCGTTCACCGCGGCGGCGCTCGCGGCCGGCCTGATCCAGCAGGGTCAGACGTTCAATCCCTATGCCAGCGACGTCAATTTCCTGCTCGCCGCCTTCCTGCTCGAGGACGTCGGGGTCAGCGCCTACAAGGGCGCGGCGCCGCTGCTGCAGACCAAGGTCTATATCGAGGCGGCGGCAGGCATCCTGGCGACGGAGGCCTATCATGCCGGCCTGATCCGCACGTTGCTCTATCGCCAGGGGGTGTCGACCAACACGATCTTCGCGCAGGTCCAGCAGCTCAGCGACGCGCGCGACAGCCTCGACGGGTTGCCCGACATCGACCAGGGCATCGGCAATGCGACGACGTCGAACATCGTGCCGACCGACAGCAACGGCATCGTGTTCAGCCGCTCGACGGGGCAGGTGCTCAACATCGCCTATCTCAACAAGTCGCAGGTCAAGTCGGGCGGTTTCTTCCCGAGCGGGGTGAACGGCACGATCTTCAACTCGGCCAGCAACGGCTGACGCGCGACCCCTTGGCATTGTCACGGGCCGTTCCCCTTGCGGGAGCGGCCCTTTTCATTTGGCGTCCGAGGATAAGGCGCGTAGACAGGCGCAACCCCGGGGGAGCGCTGATCCTGCGCTTGAGAGGGAGGCCGGAGCCTCCGACCCGCCGAACCTGATCCGGCTGACACCGGCGTAGGGAGGGCGTCGCTGCCAGAAGTGCCGGTCCCATCGGTCGGCGTGCATGCGAGCCGCTCCTTGCGATAGCAAGGAGATGCGCGACATGGCCGATATTCCCGCCCGCACCGAACTCAAGGTCACCACCGGCCCGATCCGCGGCAGCCGCAAGATCCACGTGGGTCCGCTGGGCGTCGCGATGCGCGCGATCGACCTTGATCCTTCGTCGGGGGAGCCGCCCCTCAACGTCTATGACACGTCGGGGCCGTACAGCGATCCGGCGGCGCGCATCGACATCATGGCCGGCCTGCCGCAGCTGCGCCGGCAGTGGATCGAGGCGCGAGGCGATGTCGAGTCCTATGACGCGCGCGAGGTCCGGCCCGAGGACAATGGCCAGCTCGGCCCCGACCGCTCCGGCGGCGTGCCGCAATTCCCCAATACCGTCCGCCGCCCCCTGCGTGCCAAGGCGGGCGCCAACGTCAGCCAGATGCATTATGCGCGCCGCGGCATCGTGACGCCCGAGATGGAATATGTGGCGACGCGCGAGAATCTCGGTCGCGAGATGCTTCGCGACTATGCGCGCGACGGCAACAGCTTCGGCGCCGCGATCCCCGATTACGTGACGCCGGAATTCGTTCGCGACGAGGTCGCCCGAGGCCGCGCCATCATCCCCAACAACATCAACCATCCCGAAACCGAGCCGATGGCGATCGGTCGCAACTTCCTCGTCAAGATCAACGCCAACATCGGCAACAGCGCGGTCGCCAGCAACGTCGCGACCGAGGTGGACAAGCTCGTCTGGGCGATCCGCTGGGGCGCGGACACGGTGATGGACCTGTCGACCGGCCGCAACATCCACGACACGCGCGAATGGATCATCCGCAACAGCCCGGTGCCGATCGGCACGGTCCCCATCTATCAGGCGCTGGAAAAGGTCGGCGGCATCGCCGAGGACCTGACCTGGGAGATCTTCCGCGACACGCTGATCGAGCAGGCGGAGCAGGGCGTCGACTATTTCACCATCCACGCCGGCGTCCGCCTGCCCTACGTCCCGCTCACCGCGAAGCGCGTCACCGGCATCGTCAGCCGCGGCGGCAGCATCATGGCGAAATGGTGCCTCGCGCATCACAAGGAAAGCTTCCTCTACGAGCGTTTCGACGAGATCACCGAGATCATGAAGGCGTATGACATCGCCTATTCGCTCGGCGACGGCCTGCGCCCGGGCAGCATCGCCGATGCGAACGACGAGGCACAGTTCGCCGAACTCTACACGCTGGGCGAACTGACCAAGCGCGCGTGGCAGCAGGACGTGCAGGTGATGATCGAGGGCCCCGGCCACGTGCCGATGCACAAGATCAAGGAGAATATGGACAAGCAGCTGGAGGCGTGCGGCGAGGCGCCCTTCTATACATTGGGGCCGCTCACCACCGACATCGCGCCCGGCTATGACCATATCACCAGCGGCATCGGCGCGGCGATGATCGGCTGGTACGGCACGGCGATGCTCTGCTACGTCACGCCCAAGGAGCATCTCGGTCTGCCCGACCGCGACGACGTGAAGGTCGGCGTGGTGACCTACAAGCTCGCCGCCCATGCCGCCGATCTCGCCAAGGGCCATCCGGCCGCCAAGATGCGCGACGACGCGTTGAGCCGCGCCCGCTTCGAATTCCGCTGGCGCGACCAGTTCAATCTGAGCCTCGATCCGGAGACGGCGGAGCAGTACCACGACCAGACGCTGCCCGCGGAGGGTGCCAAGACGGCGCACTTCTGCTCGATGTGCGGCCCCAAGTTCTGCTCGATGAAGATCACGCAGGAGGTGCGGGACTTTGCCGCGAAGCAGAATGCGCCGGTCGAGACGTTCGTCGCCGCCGAAGACGCCGAAGCCGGCATGGCGAAGATGAGCGAGACGTTCCGGGAAAAGGGCGGGGAGGTCTACCTGCCGGCCGCCGAATAAGGCGGTCCGGCCATTGGAAGCGCGCCGGCCGCGGGCGGCATCGGGACGGGCACGCGGCCGCCGCATGCGTAGCGGCGGCGTGTCGCGTCCTCGGCCGGGACGCGGGTCCGGCGGCGCTCAGACCGGCGGCAGCGCCCAGTCGATGCGCCCGCGGCCATGGGCTTCGAGGAAGGCGTTGGCCTTGCTGAAGTGACCGGTACCGAACCACCCCGTATACGCGGAGAGGGGCGAGGGATGGGGTGCCTTCAGCACGAGATGCCGGCCGCCGCGCGACACATCCGCCACGAACGCCGCCTTTTTCTGCGCGTAGCTGCCCCAGAGCATGAAGACGACGGGCTCGTCCTTTGCCGCGACGAGCCGGACGATCGCATCAGTGAACGTCTCCCAGCCGCGCCCGCGGTGGGACGCGGCGCGCGCCTGCTCGACCGTCAGAACGCTGTTGAGCAGCAACACGCCCTGCCGGGCCCAATGTTCGAGGAAGCCGTGCGGTGCCGGCGCGATGCCGCAATCGGCCTGCAGTTCCTTGTAGATGTTGACGAGGCTGGGCGGCGTCTTGACGCCGGGGCGCACGGAGAAGCACAGGCCGTGCGCCTGGCCCGGCCCGTGATACGGGTCCTGCCCCAGGATGACGGCGCGGACGTCGGATAGCGGCGTCAGCTCCAACGCCCGAAACCGGTCCTCGCGGGGCGGGAAGACATGCTTGCCCGCCGCTTCCTCTGCCCGCAGATAGTCGCGCAACGCCGTCATCTCGGGCGTGTCCAAGGCGGTCCGGAGGGGCTCGAGCCAGCTTGCGTCCATGCGGGGATCGGTCATGCGCGCGGCCTTACCGTTGGCCCAGCGCCGTGATCAACCGGGTGGCGCGCCTCCCGACGCGCCATGCGCCAGACCTTTATCCACATGCGCGGAAGCGGCGCCCGAATTCGTCCCTCGCCCGATCCAGCCTTGCTGGATCATACATTAGTAAAGTCCCGGGACGTCGCGTTGCGCGGGCGAGAGCGTCTGCAGATCCTGGACGATCGGCTCACGACCGCCTGCCGCCTGCGGGGTGACGCCGGTACTCGCGCTCGCCGTGATCGGCGTGCAGCTCTTGCCCTGCAGGAAGTCGAGCGCGGCGCGCGTCGAGGCCTCGCGCGGATCGCCCATCGGATAGCGGATGTCGTCGCCGGCCCGGCAGCTCGCCTCTACCGTGCCGACCAGGCCGGTGTAGTAGCCACCCTGACGGTTGGCGTTCTGGATGGCGAGCGCGATCACGCGCAGCCGATCGTCGCATTGCGTCAGGTCGAGGCCGATCTGGCCGACGGGCTTGCCATAGGTGTTGCCGCCGATCAGCCCGACATTGGCGTGCAGATAGGGGATCATTGCGTTGATCACGAGCTCGCTGGCGGACGCCGTGCCGCTCGTGCCGATAAAGGCGAGGCGGGTCGGCGCGATCGACTGGGGCTGCGGATTGAAATAGCGCGTCGTGTTGTTGCTCGCCTTCTCCGGCCGGAAGCTTACATAGTCGAAGACTTCGGACGTTTGGCGATTGGCGCCGAGCAGATCGCCTATCAGTTCCGCCGTCGCCAGTGCGCCACCGCCGTTGTAGCGGAAGTCGATCACCACATTGGTGATCCCCGCCGCACGGAATTGCGCGAAGGCGTCGCGCAGCGACTGGTCGGCCGCCGGGATGAAGGTGCGCAGGTTGAGATAGCCATATTGCTGGCCGCCGTCCGTGATCACCTGCGCCCCATAGCGTGGGGAAATCGCCGGCAGGTTGAAGTCCGCCTTGGTCACCGCCACGGTGCGGGTGCCGCTGGCGTCGCGAACCTGCAGATAGCGCACCGTGCCCGCGGTCGACGGCCCCAGCGCGTCGTTGAGCGCGGTGCCGCCCTGCGCATACAGGTTGGTGACCGAGGTGAGGTTGCCGCTCGACGCGCCGATCGCGAGAATCTCCGCGCCGCGATCGATGCCGGCGGCGAGGCCAGGCGCGCCCTCGAACGCCTCGGTGACGTAGAGCCGCGCGCCTTGGCTGGTGTCCAGGCTGAAGCGCAGACCGAAACCGGCGGTCGCGCCCGATGCGTTATAGGCGTTCTCCTGCGCGATCGAGGTCAGGTAGGTGAAATAGCGGTCCTTGCCCTGCGCGCGCGCGGTCGCGGTCAGCGCGTCGAGATAGGCGCTGACGGTAGAGTAGGGCGAGGGATCGAGACTGGCGGGCAGGGTGTCGGGGAACAGATACCATTCGCGTACCTGCGAGGCGACCCAGTTCTGCCGATCGCGCAGCGAGCATCCCGCGACGCTCGCGGAGGACGTGCTGGCGGTCGTTCCGCCAGACGTATCGCCACCGCCTCCGCCACCACAGCCCGACAGCAAGGCCACCAACGCGATCGATCCTGCCCAACGCGATACCATGTCCGTCCCCTCCGGCCGGCGCGCACGCCCGGCCCTGACCAAGGTTAGGCAGATTTCCCCGCAACCGCCAAGCGCCAAAGTTCGTTGAAACCATCAAGTTGTCGCAATGACGCTGCAATCGTTTCAGCTCCGTCATGAAGATTTCATCCTGGAGTAAAGATCATGGGCCTATTCAGCAAAGACATCGCTTCGATGCAGGATCTGTACGTCCATCAGCTGCAGGACGTTTATTACGCAGAGCAGCAGATCACCAAGGCGCTGCCCAAGATGATTGAGAAGGCGACCGACACGCAGCTGCGGCAGGGGTTCGAACAGCATCTGCGTGAGACGGAGGGGCAGATCGAGCGGCTGCGTCGCGTGTTCGAGATCGAGGGTCTGCAGCCCAAGGGCGTCACGTGTCCGGCGATCGACGGCATCATCAAGGAGGCAGACGAGGTCGCGGGCGAGGTGTCGGACAAGGCGGTGCTGGATGCGGCGCTCACCGCGGCAGCGCAGGCGGTCGAACATTATGAGATCAGCCGGTACGGCACGCTCGTCACCTGGGCCGAACAACTGGGCCGTAGCGAATGCGCCGCGATCCTGCGCGAGACGCTCGAGGAAGAAAAGGCGACCGACGCCAAGCTGACCGAACTCGCCACCGCCAAGCTCAACGCACGCGCGGGGCTGGTAGAGGCCTGAAGTCTGATCCACGTGCATGGAAACGGCGCCTGCCCTCAGCCCCACCCGGCCGCCCATCCACGATTCGCTGTGTGGGCGGCCAGTGGGGTGGGGGCCGGCACCGCCCCCGATCCTGCCTCGCTGGATCGCATGGGGAGAACCGCCAGCCGCGACGCCTCCGGCCTTTCCGGGCGGAGCGTCGCGCGCGACGTTCAGCGTAGGCTGACCTGAAGGCCGTCCATCACGAACTGCACCGCGAGCGCGGCGAGCAAGACACCCAGCAGACGCGTGATCACCGCCTCGATGCGCGTGCCGAGCAGCCGCATCAGCGGGCCGGCGGCAAGGAGCGCAAGTAGCGTCAGCAGCAGCATGGTCGCCATCGCGGCGAGCACGACGAGCGAGGCCTCCAGCCCGTCGCTGCGCGCCATCAGCAGCATCACGGTGGCGATCGATCCCGGCCCGGCGATCATCGGCATCGCCATCGGGAAGATCGACACGTCGTCCGCCTCGGGGTCGTGCGCCACCTTTGCCGCGCGATCCTCTCGCCGCTGCGTGCGCTTTTCGAAGACCATCTCGAGTGCGATCAGGAACAGCATGATGCCGCCGGCGATCCGGAAGCTTGCCAGGCTGATGCCAAGGCCATGCAGCAGTTTCTCTCCGACGAGCGCGAAGACGAGCAGGATGATCGACGAGACGGTGACGGCGCGCACCGCCATCGCGCGGCGGTGCACCGGCGATGCGCCGGCGGACAGGCCGGCATAGATGGGCGCGCAGCCGAGTGGGTCGATGACGACGAAGAAGGTGATGACCGACGAGACGAAGAGCTCGATCACAGGCCCAGCCCCTCGTCCGCGATCCCTTCGCGGCGGCAGGCGGAAACGTAGGTGTTGCGGATGAGGCAGGCGATCGTCATCGGCCCGACACCGCCGGGCACGGGCGTGATCGCGCCCGCGACCTGACGGGCGGCCGCGAAGTCCACGTCGCCGACCAGGCCGGTATCGGTGCGGTTGATGCCGACGTCGATTACGCTCGCGCCGGGCTTGATCCAGTCGCCCTGGACGAAGCCGGGGATGCCCACCGCGGCGACCACGATGTCCGCGCGGCGGACGTGATCGGCGATGTCGCGCGTCCGGCTGTGCGTGACGGTGACGGTGCAGCTCTGCTGGAGCAGCAGTTGCGCCATCGGCTTGCCGACGATGTTCGACCGGCCGATGACCACCGCCTCCATCCCGGCGAGGCTGGTGTGGATGTCGCGGAGCAGCAACAGGCAGCCGAGCGGCGTGCAGGGCACGAATCCCTCGGCCCCGATCGCGAGCCTGCCGGCATTGACGGGATGGAAGCCGTCGACGTCCTTGTCCGGGTCGATCGCGAGCAATACCGCCTGGGTGTCGATATGCCCGGGCAGCGGTAGCTGGACCAGGATGCCGTCGACGGCGGGATCGGCGTTCAGCCGCACCACGAGGTCTAGCAGCGCGTCCGATGTCGTGTCGGCCGGCAGGCGATACTCGAAGCTCTCCATGCCTGCCTCGCGGGTCGCCTTGCCCTTCGACCGGACATAGACCGCACTGGCGGCATCCTCGCCGACAAGCACGACCGCCAGGCCGGGCGCGCGGCCGGTCGCGGCGCGGAAGGGCGCGACACGGGTGGCGATGTCGGCACGCAGGGCGGCGGCGCGCGCCTTGCCGTCGATAAGGGTCGCGGGGGCGGTGTCGGTCATGGCCCGGCCTCATAGAGCCGGGCGGCGGTTTCCGCCAGCACCGCGGCGTCGCCGGCGATCCGCAGCCGCTTCAACCGCGACGTGTCGCCCGCGACCAGCGTCACCGACCGGCGCGGCACGCCGAACGTCTCGGCGACGAGGGCGATCAGCGCCGCATTCGCCTTGCCGTCCACCGGTGCGGCCGCGAGCCTGGCGGCAAGATGCGCCTCGGTCCCGGCAGCCAGGCTGTCGCGGCCCCCGCGCGGCGTGACGCGTACCGCGATCTCCAGTTCGTTGCCGACGCGCCGCCACGCGGGCATGGCGGGCTTACACGGTGGCGGAAGAGACGACGCCGATCGCCAGGTTGCGCAGGATTATGTCGCCGATCGCGATCAGGATCAGCACCACCATCGGCGAGAAATCGATCCCGCCCGTGTTCGGCAGCAAGCGCCGGATCGGCCGGTACATCGGCTCCGTCAGCCGATCGAGCCCTTGGTAGAGCGAGCGGATGAAGTTGTTCGACGTGTTGATGACGTTGAACGCGATCAGCAGCGACAGGATGAACTGCACGAAGATGATCCACCAGACGACGTCGAGCAGCACCTGGAGGATCTGGATGAGGGTCAGCGCGAACACGCGGGGCCTTTCGTGGAAACGGTAGCGTTACGATGTAGCGTGCCGGACGCACGGGGAACAGGGGCGGTTCCGCGAAGGGCGGTCATCGCGCGCGTGCCCGCCGCCACGCCGCCTGGAGGCGGTCGCCGATCAACGTGCCCGTATCGGAGACGAGGCGCAGCCGGCCCCGGGCCGCGGATTGCTCCAGCCCCTCCGCCTGTCTCGCCCAGAGGGCGCGGAACGCGCCGTCGGGCCGCGCGAGCAGCGCCTGCGGCGGCCCGTCCTCGACGATCCGGCCTGCCTCGACGACGATGACACGGTCGAAGCCGGCGATCGTCGATAGCCGGTGCGCGACCGCGAGCACGGTCCTCCCGGCCATTAGCGCGTCAAGCCCGCGTTGCACCTCCAGTTCCGATTCGGTGTCGAGTGCGCTCGTCGCTTCGTCGAGGAGCACGATCCGCGCGTCCTTCAGGAAGGCGCGCGCGATGCCGATCCGCTGGCGCTGCCCGCCCGACAGGCTGGTTCCGCGCTCGCCGACGATGCTGTCGTAGCCGTGCGGGAGGTGGCGGATGAAATCGTCGCACCCCGCGGCCTCGGCGGCGCGGTACACCTCTTCGTCGCTGGCGTCCGGCCGCGCGAAGCGGATATTCTCCATGACGGTACGGTGGAAAAGCAGCACCTCCTGCGGCACCACCGCGAGTGCGTCGCTGAGACTGTCCAGCGTGACCCGGTCGATCCGCTGGCCGTCGACCGACACCGCGCCCGCCTGCGGATCGTAGAATCGCTGGACGAGCTGAAGGATCGACGACTTGCCGGCGCCCGACGGGCCGACGATGCCGACCGTCTGCCCGGCGGGTACCTCCAGCGACAGATCGTGCACCACGGGGCGGCGGGGATCGTAGCCGAACGTGACGTGGTCGAGCCGGACGCTGCCCTCGCCGGCGCGCAGTCGGACCGCGTCGGGCGCGTCGGCCAGTGCCTGTGGCACGCCGATGATGTCGAGCGTCTCGCGCAGGTAGCTGAACTGCTGGCTGGTATCGATCAGCGCCATGGCGAGATCGCGCGACCCGTGCAGGATGCGAAAGGTCATCGTGCTGATCACGACGACGTCACCGGTGGAAATGGCCCCCGCCGACCAGCGGCCTATCGCCCAGATCAAGGTGCCGCCGACCAGGATCGCCAGCGCGGCATCGTGCAGGCCGCGCATCTGCTCGATGAAGAACCAGCCACGTCGCTGCGCCGCCGCTTCCTCGTGCAGGAAGTCGCGCAGCCGGTCGAGCTCGCGGTCGCGCGCCGCGAAGGCCTTCACCACCCAGATGTTGCCGATCAGGTCGACCAGCTCGCCGCCGACCACGCCCGCCCGCTCCGCGAACTCGCGATGATGGATATGGCCCTTGAGCCCGAGCAGCACGAGCACGCCGGTGACGATCAGGAAGATCGCGCCCAGCACCGCCGCCATGCGCGGATCGATCGACACGAAGATCAGGATCGCGCCCGCGAAGGCGATCAACGGCGGCGTCACCTCTTGCAGCAGGCGGTGGATGAGCGCGCCGAAGATGCCGGCGAGGCCGGAAATGCGGTGCCCGAGCGATCCCGCGCGCTGGCTCTGGAAAAATTGCAGCTGATGGCCCGTCAGGTAATCGACCATGTCGAGCCGGATCCCGACGCCCGACACGACCGTCGCATGGCCCAGAGTTAGCGCGGCCGCGCGCTGCAACGCGCTTTCCAGCACGACCAGCCCGACGAAGGCGGCGAGCGCCTGATAGACATGGGTACGCGCCTCGCCGCCCGTCGTCATCGCGTCGACGAGCAGCTTCATCGCATATTGCACGCCGACCGATCCGGTCGACGCCGCCGCCACGAGGACGGCGAGGCCGAGGAACATCCACGGGCGCGCCGCGACATAATGCCTCAGGAAGCGGCCCGGACTGGCCAGGAAGGGCATCGTTTGCCACCTTGCTGTTGCTGCACTGCAACATAGGTGGGGCCAATCCGGGATCAAGTCGATCCCGCGACGGGCGGACGGAGCCGCCGGCGCGTTCAGGCGTGGACCAAGGTCCCCGCGCCCGCGCTCGTGAAGATCTCGAGCAGCATCGCATGCGGCACGCGGCCATCGAGGATCACGGCGGCATCGACGCCCGCCTCGACCGCCGCGACGCAGGTTTCGACCTTGGGGATCATGCCGCCGGAGATCGTGCCGTCGGCCTTCAGCCCGGCGATCCGGTCGGCGTCGAGGTCGGTCAGCAGCGTGCCGGCCTTGTCGAGCACGCCGGCGACGTCGGTGAGCAGGAAGAAGCGCGCCGCGCCGAGCGCACCGGCGATGGCGCCGGCCATCGTGTCGGCGTTGATGTTGTAGGTTTCGCCGTCCGCGCCCATCGCGATCGGCGCGACGACGGGGATGATCCCGCTCGCCGACAATTGATCGATGATGGTGCGGTCGACCGCCACCGGCTCTCCGACGAAGCCGAGATCGACGTGCCGCTCGATCCCCTGCAGCGGATCGGGCGCATCGCGGCCGACCTTGGCGGCGGTGACGAAGCCGGCATCCTTGCCGGAGATGCCGACCGCCCGGCCACCGGCCTTGCCGATCCAGGCGACGATTTCCTTGTTGATCGATCCGGCGAGCACCATCTCGGCGATGTCCGCGGTCTCGCGATCGGTGACGCGCAGGCCGTCGACGAAGCGGGATTCGACGCCCAGCCGCTTCAGCATCGCGCCGATCTGGGGACCGCCGCCGTGGACGACGACCGGATTGATGCCCACCGCCTTGAGCAGCACGACGTCCTCCGCGAAATCGCGCGCGAGTTCGGGGTCGCCCATCGCATGGCCGCCGTATTTCACGACGAACGTCTTGCCGGCGTAGCGCTGCAGATAGGGCAAGGCCTCGGTCAGCGTCTCGGCCTTGGCGAGCAGCGCCGCGCGGGAGGGGGAGTCGGTCATATCCGGCGCTTTAGCGGGCCACGGGGGGCGGGAACAGAGGCTTGTCCTCCTCGCTCCGGCGACCCCGCGAGGGTCATGCGCGTGCGTCGAGGCGCTTGCCAATCCCGACGAACAGATAGATCAGCGGCGGCACCAGGATCGCCGACAGCGTCACCTTGGCGATCATCTGGCCGATGATCAGCGGCCCGATCGGGAATTCGCCGTAGAAGGCGATCGTCACGAACAGCAACGTGTCGACGACCTGGCTGAGCATGCTGGCGATCGCGGCACGCAGCCAGAGCAGCCGACTGCCTTCCGACCCCTTCAGCGCGGCGAAGATCGTGACGTTGAGAGTCTGCGACACGCCATAAGCGACGATGCCGCCGAGCCAGATGCGCCAGGTGGATCCCAGGATCAGCTGGATCGCGTCGCGGTTGGCGGGCAGCATCGCCGGCGACGGCGGCAGCATCCACACGATCCACGACAGCAGCAGCGAGACGAGCAACGGCACGAAGCCGACGCGGACCAGGCGGTTGGCGACATGGCTGCCGTGCAGCTCGGCGACGGCACTCGACGTGACGACGAGTAGCAGGAAGGCAAAGATGCCGGCCTCGACCGCGAGCGGCCCCCCCAGGAACAGGCGGCCGATCTCCGAGATCGGCCAGGGCGCCACCTGTTTGTTGCCGAGCACGCCGGCGATGCACACCATCCCCCCGTAGAAGATCGAATAGGCGAAAAGCGAGGGGGCAATGCCGCGCGTGGGGGTGTCCATCGGCTCGACGCTAGCCGGTTTCGCGGGACGGGCAAAGACTTCCGCTGTCATCGACCCGCCGGGAGAGGGGCGCGCCCGCGCCGGTGCAGAGAGGGTGTCCGGGCGGCCCCGTCCCGATCCGGGCGACGTCCCCGCCCCCGCCCCCGCATCGGGGATCGGCATATGCACTTCCCCCTAGCCCCCGGAAAAAGCGCGTGTATGGTGGATCGACGCTGCCGGGGGGCCGCGTCCCCCTTTTCCACACCCGGACGCATCCATGAATCGTATCCTGATCGGCGTTGCCGGCATCCTCGTCATCCTCGGCATCGCCTTCGCGCTGTCGACCGATCGCCGCGCGATCCGGCTGCGCGTCGTCGGCGCGGCCTTTGCGTTGCAGGCGCTGATCGCGGTGATGGTGCTGTACTGGACTCCCGGCCGCGCCGCACTGGCGGGCGCATCGGCGGGCGTCGCCGCGTTGCTCGGCTATTCGCAGAAGGGCACCGAATTCCTGTTCGGCAATCTCGCCAGCCCGACCGTCGGCGGTCATTCCTTCGCCATCGCCGCGCTGCCGGTGATCATCTTCTTCGCCAGCCTGGTCTCGATCCTCTATTATCTGGGCATCATGCAGCTGATCGTGCGCTGGATCGGCGGCGCGATCGAGAAGGTGGTCGGCACCAGCAAGGTCGAGAGCCTGTGCGCCGCGGCCAATATCTTCGTCGGGCAGAGCGAGAGCCCGCTCGTCATCCGCCCCTATCTCGCCGGGCTGACCCCGCCGCAGGTGTTCACGGTGATGACCAGCGGCATGGCCGGTGTCGCCGGCACGATCCTGGCGGCCTATGCGTCGATGGGGATCAGCATCGACTATCTGCTCGCGGCGAGCTTCATGGCGGCGCCGGGCGGCATCCTGATGGCGAAGATCATCATGCCCGACCGCAGCGTTCCCCCCGAGGGCGAGCTGCCGCTGGGCGACCTGCCCGACGAGGACCGCCAGATCGCGCTCGCGGAAAGCCGGGTGAGCGGCAAGGGCCCCGCCGCCCTGCTGCCGGAGGGAACGCCCGGCGAGCCCTTGCCCGAGGCCACCCACGACGAAGAGAAGCCGGCGAACCTGATCATGGCGGCCGCGCAGGGCGCGCAGACGGGCGTGCGGCTCGCCGTCGCGGTCGGCGCGATGGTGCTGGCGTTCGTCGCGCTGGTCGCGCTGGCCAACGGCCTGCTCGGGGGCATCGGCAGCCTGTTCGGCCATCCCGAGCTGAGCTTCCAGGGGTTGCTCGGCTATGTCTTCCAGCCGGTGATGTTCCTGCTCAACGTGCCGTGGAACGAGGCGGGGATCGCCGGCGGCCTGTTCGGCGAGAAGATCGTGCTCAACGAGTTCGTCGCCTATATCGACCTCGGCAAGCAGGCTGCGCAGCTTAGCCCGCATACGATCGCGGTGGTGACCTTCGCATTGTGCGGTTTCGCGAATTTCTCGTCGATCGCGATCCAGATGGCGGTGACGGGCAGCCTCGCGCCGAACCAGCGGCCGACGATCGCGCGGCTGGGCATTCGCGCCCTGCTCGCCGGCAGTCTCGCCAATCTGATGTCGGCGGCGCTCGCCGGCCTGCTGATCGGCTGATCCGCTGACTGGGCCGATGTCTGCGGGACGGACGGAGGCGGGGCTGCGCCGTGCCCTTGGCGCGGGACAGCTCGCGATGATCGCGATCGGCGGCGCGGTCGGCACCGGCTTGTTCCTGGGCAGCGGGTTTGCCATCCAGCTCGCGGGACCGGCGGTCCTGTTGAGCTATGCGATTGGCGGCGCGATCACGCTCGCGCTGATGGGGTGCCTTGCCGAAATGACGGTGGCCGATCCGGCCACCGGCGCCTTCGGCTTGTTCGCGGAACGCCATCTCGGCGCCTACGCCGGCTTCCTCGTCCGCTATGCTTATCTCGCCGCCAATGTGCTCGCGGTGGGCACGGAGGTGACCGCCGTCGCCATCTACATGCGCTACTGGGCGCCGGACGTGCCGGGGCTGGTCTGGATCCTCGGCTTTTCCGCCGCCCTGCTCGCCGTCAACTTCGCCAGCGTGCGCGCGTTCGGCGCGGTCGAATACGTCTTCTCCGCGATCAAGGTCGTTGCGATCCTCGGCTTCGTCGCGGGCGGCCTGCTGGTGATCGCGCGCGCGGGCAGCGGCGCCGCGGTCGCCCATTATACCGCGCGCGGCGGACTCCTGCCCAACGGCTGGTGGGGGATGGCGCAGGCGGTGATCGTCGCGCTGTTCAGTTACATCAGCATCGAGATGATCGCGGTCGCCGCCGGCGAGGCGGCCGAGCCCGAGCGCGCGATCGTCCGCGCCTTCCGGGCGACGATGCTGCGACTCGCGCTCTTCTATCTCGGCAGCCTTGCGGTGATGCTCGCGATCGTGCCGTGGACCGAAGCCGGCACCGCGACGAGCCCCTTCGTCACGGTGATGGCGGCGACGGGCGTGCCCTATGCCGCGGGGGCGATCAATGCGGTGGTGCTGATCGCCGCGCTGTCGGCGATGAACAGCCAGATCTATACCGCCAGCCGGATGCTGTTCAGCCTGGCCGAAAGCGGCCTCGCACCGCGCGGGTTCGCAGCGGTCGACACGCGGGGCGTGCCGGCGCGCGCGCTGCTCGCCTCGGGCAGCGGCATCGCCGTCGCGGCCGTCGTCTATGCGGCGATGCCGGGGGCGGCGCTCAGCGTGATGATCGCGGTGTCGGTGTTCGGCGCGCTGTTCACCTGGGGCATGATCTTCGCGACGCATCTCGCCTTCCGCGCGCGCGTCGGGGCGCCGGCGGCGTTCCGCATGTGGGGCTACCCCTGGACGAGCCTCGCCGGCCTGGCGGGAATTGTCGGGGTGCTGGCGATCACGCCGTTCACGGCAGCGTTCGGCGCGACGCTGCTCTACGGTCTGCCCTTCGTGGCCCTGCTGTCGGGCATCTACGCGCTCTGGCTGCGCGGGCGCGGCTGAACGGGCCGAAGGGAGGGGGGCTTTCGCCCCTCACTCCCCCGTCCGCGTCTTGACCTTGTTGGGCAGGTCCTTGCCCTTGGTCCGCCGGGACGGCAGCTGGACCGGGTTCTTCTTTTTCCATTCGCGGAAGGTCATCGGCCCTTCCGGCGTGTCGACGATCGTGTCGTCGAGGCTCATGTCCCGTCTCCTCAGCGCGTCGGCACCGGCTCCGCGCCCGTGTAATCGTAAAAGCCGCGGCCGGTCTTCCGGCCGTACCAGCCTGCCTCGACATATTTCACGAGCAAGGGTGCCGGCCGGAATTTGGGGTCGCCCGTGCCCTCGAACAACACGCGCGTGATCTCGAGGCAGGTGTCGAGGCCGATGAAGTCGGCCAGCGTCAGCGGCCCCATCGGGTGATTCAGACCCAATTGGCAGCCGAGATCGATGTCACGGATCGTCGCGACGCCCTCTCCCAGCGCGAACACCGCCTCGTTGATGAAGGGCATGAGGACGCGATTGACGATGAAACCAGGTGCGTCGTTCGCGCGCACCACCTGCTTGCCCAGCCTCTGGGCATAGGCCTCGATCGCCGCGACGGTGACGTCGGAGGTGGCAAGGCCGCGGATAATCTCGATCAACCCCATGACGGGCACGGGATTGAAGAAGTGCACGCCGATGAACCGTGCGGGGTCGGGCGTCGCCTGCGCGAGTCGCGTGATGGGGATCGAGGAGGTGTTCGAGGCGAGGATCGCGCCGTCCTTCAACACCTTGCCCACGTCGGCGAAGATCGCGCGCTTGATCTCCTCGCGCTCCGTCGCCGCCTCGACGATCAGGTCGCAGTGACCCATGCCGCCGGTGCCCTCGACCGCTTCGATGCGCGCCAGGATCGCGTCGCGCGCCGCGGCGTCGATCTTTTCCTTGTCGACCTGGCGCTGCAGCTGCTTGGCGATCCCCGCCTTGCCAGCCTCGGCGCGGTCCTTGGTCACGTCGGTCAGGAGCACGTCATAGCCCGCCGTCGCGCTCACCTGCGCGATGCCCGCGCCCATCTGGCCCGCACCGATCACACCCACTGCCTGCATGCCTGCTCTCCTTTCGCGTTCCTCTAGCGGCTTTCGCGTTTGCCGCCACCCGGTTAGGCTCCGTCCCGCAAGGGGGAGCGGCATGAGGGCGACGATGATCTCGCTGGGCGACGCGGGGGTGCTGGCGCCCGGACGATGGCGCTGGGATGGATGGTGCTGCTGTTCGTCGCCGCATCGTTCCTTCTCTATCCCAACTGGCTGCGGCTGTCCGGCCTCGGCCGGGACGTGATCCGGCCGGTGATGACACTCGTCGCCTATCTGGCCTATGCCGCCGCGGTCCGCTGGGGCGAACGGCGCGACCCCGACGAGCTCGCGCCCCGCGCCGCGCTGCCCGAACTGGCGATCGGCCTTGCCGTCGGCACCGGCATGTTCGCACTCGTCTTCACGATCCTGCGGGTAGCGGGCGTCTATACGCTCGCCTCCGGCCAGTGGAGCGATTGGGCGAACGACCTTGCATCCATGCTGCGCGTCGGCTTTGCCGAGGAATTGCTGCTGCGGCTGATCGTCTTCCGGTTGCTGATGCGCGCGGTCGGCCTTTGGGCCGCGCTCGCGGCTTCGGCATTGCTCTTCGGCCTCATGCATCTCGGCAATCCCAATGCCAGCCTCGTCGCCGCCATCGCCATCGCGGTGGAGGCGGGGCTGATGCTCGCCGCTTTTTATCTGCTCACCGGCCGGATCTGGATGGCGGTCGGCGTCCATGCCGCATGGAATATCGCGCAGGGGTCGATCTTCGGCGCGCGCGTATCAGGGGTCGCGGACACGGGCAGCCTCTTCGTCAGTGCCCCCGTCGCGGGCAGTCCGGACTGGCTGAGCGGCGGCGCCTTCGGACCGGAGGCGTCGCTGCCGGCGATGATCGTCGGCTTTTGCGTCTTCCTGCTGGTCATGGCAGTCGCGTTGCGACGAGCGCGGGGCGCGCATGCCCGAGGGACTGGAGGCCATCGATCATGACCCGTGCCGCATTGCTCGCCGCGCCTGCGCTGCTGCTCGTCGCCTGCTCGGGCCAGCGACCTGGCGACCGTAACTCGGCACCCGCGCCGATGCCAACGTCGGTCGCGACGCCCGGCGGTGTCGCGGCGGCGGCTGCGCCGGTGCCGGTCGACCGCACCGCCGCACCCAGGCCGGGCACGCTGAAGACGTTCGGCGACTGGAGCGTCGGGTGCGACAACGGACTGTCCTGCACCATGGCGTCACTGCTCCCCGCGGATGGCGTGGGTGAGGGCGTCACGCTCAACCTGACGCGCGATCCGGGGCCGGCGGGTCGCTTCCACGCCGATCTCGGCGAGGGGGCGACCGATGCGAAGGGGCGCACCCTCCCGACGCGATTCACGGTGGACGGCCTGGGCGTGGGAAGCGATGCGGACAGGCTCGCGAGCGCCATGGCGAACGGACAGGTCCTGCAGGTCCCGGGCGGCACCGTGTCGCTGAAGGGCGCGTCCGCCGCATTGCGCTATATCGATGCGATGCAGCACCGTGTGGGCACCGCAACCGCGACGGTGGTGCGCGGCACCGCCCCGGCGACCAGCGTGCCGCCGCCCCCCGCGCTGCCGGCGGTCGGCGCGCAACGCCTGTCGCCCCACGGTGCGGCATTGCCCGCGACGGTCGTCGCGGCGATGAACAGGATCGCCCGATGCGATCTGATGGAGGGGATGGACGGTACGCCTGCCGTCGCGGAACTGCCCGACAAGCGGCTGCTCGCCGTGCTGCCCTGCTCCGCCGGCGCCTACAACGTCATCGGGGCGCTGTTCGTCGTCGACGGCAGCAAGGTCACCCCCGCGGATGTCGACGCACCGTCCGGCTTCGAGGAAACGGGCGCCGATCCGCAGACGCCGGTGCACAGCGTCGTCAACGGCGATTTCGACGGCGACGCGCTGACCAGCTACGCCAAGGGACGCGGGATAGGCGATTGCGGATCCTCGCAGCGCTTCGCCTGGGACGGCCGGCGGTATCGCCTGATCGAACAGAGCGACATGGGCGAATGCCGCAGCAATCCCAATTTCATCACGACTTGGCGCGCGTCCGTGCGGCGGTGACCGGCCCTTTCGGCGGTCACGCACACCCGTTCACGGAGCCGGCCGTTCAGCCTGCGCTTCGGCCAGGTACAGGCCGAACTTGCCCTCCGGATCGGTCCATTCGCCGATCGGCGTCCAGCCACCGCTCCGCAGCAGGATGCGGGCATCGCGCGGCCCGTATTTGTGACTGTTCTCGGTGTGGATCGTCTCCCCCGCCTGGATCGCGAAGGCGCGACCGTCGACGGTGAAGGCCGTGTCGCGGGTCGCCTCCAGATGCATCTCGATCCGGGCGCGATCGTCGTTCCACCGCGCGACGTGGCGGAACGCGCCGAGAGGGATCGTCCCGGCAAGCTCGCGGTTGATCCGGTCGAGCAGGTTCATGTTGAAGGCCGCCGTGACGCCGGCGGCATCGTCATAGGCGCTGACCAGCGTCGCCTCGTCCTTGATCCGGTCCATGCCGATCAGCAGCATCGCGCCCAGGCCCAGCGACATGCGCATCGCGCGCAACAGGTCGACCGCCATCAACGGGATCATGTTGCCGATCGTCGAACCCGGAAAAAAGCCCAGCTTCGGCATGTCCGCGACCGCGGCGGGCAAGGTCAGCGGGCGCATGAAATCCGCCTCGAACGGCAGGACGGTCAGGTCGGGAAAGCCCTGCGACAGCGCGCGCGCCGAGTCGCGCAGGAAGTCGCCGGAGATGTCGATCGGCACATAGGCGGCCGGCTCCACGCAGCGCAGCAGCAACGGCGTCTTGGTCGACGATCCCGATCCGAACTCGACGACCGCGCGTCCCGCGCCGACGATCCTCGCGACGTCCGGACAATGGTTGCGCAGGATCTGCGTTTCCGTGCGGGTCGGGTAATATTCGGGAAGGTCGGTGATCGCCTCGAACAGCTCCGAACCGCGGCGGTCGTAGAACCAGCGCGCCGGGATCGCGCGCGGCCGCCGCTCCAGCCCGGCGAGGACATCGGCACGGAATTGCGGATCGGCGAGACTTGCCTGACCGTCCTCGATCTCTGGCTTCAGCATCACATGTCCTTTGCGAGACGGACGCCGGTGAACTGCCAGCGCTGATGGGGATAGAAGAAGTTGCGGTAGCTGGCGCGCGCATGGCCGCGCGGGGTGGCGCAGCTGCCGCCCCGCAGCACGAACTGGCCGCTCATGAACTTGCCGTTGTATTCGCCGACCGCCCCTTCGCAGGCGGCGAATCCCGGGTAGGGGCGGTATGCGCTTCCCGTCCATTCCCAGACGTCGCCGAAGAACGCGGGGCCCTTTGCGGCGGGGCGTGGCTCGACGGGGCCGGCCTCGTCCATCTGGTTGCCGCCCGTCGGATCGTGCGACGCGGCGGCGGCTTCCCATTCGAATTCTGTCGGCAGCCGTGCGCCGGCCCAACTCGCATAGGCATCCGCTTCATAGAAGCTGACATGCGTTACGGGGGCGGCGGGATCGATGGCGCGGCGACCATCCAGCCCGAAGCGCGTCCAGGTGCCGTCGCGCTCCTCCCAGTAGAGCGGCGCGGTCACACCCTCCGCCTTCACCCAGGCCCAACCGTCCGACAACCAGTGGCGCGCATCGCGATAGCCGCCGTCCGCGATGAATGCGGCCCATTCGCCGTTGGTCACGGTGCGGTCGGCGATCGCATGCGGTTGCAGCAGCGCGCGGTGGCGCGGCCCTTCGCAGTCGAACGCGAAGCCGGCGCCGGCGTGACCCACCTCGACGATGCCACCGTCATGCGCGATCCATTCGATCGCACCGGGCATTCCCACCGGTACCTTCGCTGCCGCCGGCCATAGCGCCGGTTCGAGCGGATTCTCGCCGAAGAGATGGAGAATGTCGGTAACGAGCAACTCCTGGTGCTGCTCTTCGTGGTGGCAGCCGAGCGCGACGAGGTCCAGCACATCGGATGCAAGCATGGGCAGCGCCGCGAGCAGCGCGTCGTCGACATGCGCGCGATAGGCGCGAACGTCGTCCAGCGTCGGGCGCGTGACCATGCCGCGGCGGTGGCGGGCGTGACGGCGGCCCTCCGCCTCGTAGTAACTGTTGAACAGGAACGGCCAGCGTTCGTCGTGCAGCCGATAGCCGGGGACGTGATCGCGCAGCACGAAGGTTTCGAAGAACCAGGTGGTGTGCGCCAGATGCCACTTCGTCGGCGAGGCGTCGGGCATCGACTGAACCGTCGCATCCGCATCGGACAGCGGCGCCGCGAGCGCGAGGCTGAGCGCACGGACGGACGCGTAACGCCGTGCCAGCGGGCTCGGCGAACGGGCGGCGTTCAACATGGCGGTGCCCCTCCTCAACCGGCCGGCGGATCGATCCATATCATAAACCGCCCGAACCACAGGTTGGTTGCAATGTGATCGGCGGCGGGCCGGTATCGTACCGTTCGCCACCTTGTCCTATCGGCAGGGCGCGATCAGCGGCTCGCGCCGGGACGCCACAATATGTCGTCCGCGCCACGGCCGTTCACCCAGCGGGCGGCGACGAAGAGGAAATCCGACAGCCGGTTCAGATAGGCGAGCACCTGGCTGCCGGCCTCAGCGGCGACGGCGCTGCGTTCGGCACGGCGCGTCACCGCACGCGCCAGATGCAGCGCGGCTGCCGCCGGATGGCCGCCGGGCAGGACGAAGCTGGTCAGCGGCGCCAGGTCCGCGTTGAGCGCATCGATCGCCGCTTCCAGCCGCGCGACCTGCCCGGGTATGACACGCAGCGCGCCGTCGATGCCCTCCGGCGTCGCGAGGTCGGCGCCGAGATCGAACAGGTCGTTCTGGATCGCCAGCAGCGTATCGGCCGGACTTACGCCGGCCAGGGCCGCGACGGCGATGCCGATCGCGCTGTTCGCCTCGTCGACGTCGCCGATCGCGGCCATCCGCGGGTCGGCTTTCGACACGCGCGATCCGTCGACCAGCCCGGTCGTGCCGGCGTCCCCGGTGCGCGTGTAGATGCGGTTCAGGCGGACCACGAAGGCGGCAGGACCGATCAGGTGCGGCCGGCGAGGAACAGGATCAGCACGACGATGGTGATCGCCAGCGCCTGGAAGAAGATACGCATCTGCATCATCTTGTTCGACTTCAGCGACGCGGCGCTCGGCCCTTCGCCGTTCTTCACCTGATCGGTCGATTCCTGCAGGAACGCGATGATCCCCCGCACCAGCGCGACGACGGTGGCGATCATCGCCGCAACCAGCAGGATGGCGAGAAAGGTGTTCATGCCTGCCAATCTACGCCTTTGCGGCGGCAAATCCAGTAGGAAGCGCACCCCGGCGCAGCAGGTTCGCGAGCGCGCGTCCGTCCTCGCCCGCGTCGCGCAGGGCCGCCAGCGTCGGCGCGCGATCGCGCTTGGCGAGGCGTTTGCCGTCCGGACCCGTCAGCAGCCGATGGTGGCGGTAGTCGGGGGTGGAAAGCGCGAGCAATGCCTGCAGCAGGCGGTGGATGTCGGTAGCGCGCAGCAGGTCTGCTCCCCGCACGACCTCCGTCACGCCCTGCGCGGCATCGTCGATCGTCACCGCGAGATGGTAGCTCGCCGGGGCGTCCTTGCGCGCGAGAACGATATCGCCGAACGCCGCGGGATCCGCCTCCTGCGGACCCGCAAAGGCGTCCGTCCAGCGCAACGGGCCGGCCACGGCCACCGCCGCGTCCATCGTCAGGCGCCAGGCATGCGGCATGCCGGCCGCGATCCGCGCGGCGCCTTCCGCGACCGAGAGGCGCCGGCAGGTGCCGGGGTAGCAGGTGCCGTCGGGTCCGTGATGCGGTGCGCTGACGCTCTGGGCGATCTCGCGCGCGATGTCGGCGCGCGTGCAGAAGCACGGATAGAGAAGGTTTCGCGCACGCAGCCGCGCAAGCGCGTCTTCATAGAGCGCGAGCCGGTCGGACTGGCGCACCACCGCGCCGTCCCAGCTCAGCCCGAGCCAGCCAAGGTCGTCGATGATGCCTTGGACATGCTCCTCGCGGCTGCGCGTGCCATCGATATCCTCGATCCGCAGCAGGAAGCGTCCACCCGCGTCGCGTGCGCGATCGTGCGCCTGGATCGCGGAAAACGCATGGCCGAGATGGAGCACACCCGTCGGCGACGGTGCGAAGCGCGTGACGAGGGTCATGGCGTGGCACCATACGGGGCGAAGCGAAACGCTTGACCACGAATCGCCCGTCGTGCTGTCATACCGGCGTCATCCTCGTGGACGACACGGTCCGCGGGCAAGACCCCGAGGGAGGAGCCGTGTTTCATCCCGATCTTATCCGCCACCCGGACAGTTGCCCGGCGCTGGTGCTGAATGCGGATTATACGCCGCTGTCCTATTATCCGTTGAGCGTCTGGCCGTGGCAGACGGCGATCAAGGCCGTGTTCCTCGATCGGGTGGATATCGTCGCGCATTACGAGCGAGAGGTGCGTTCCCCGAACGCGGCGATCAAGCTGCCATCGGTCATCGCGCTCAAACAATATGTCCGTCCGTCGCAATTTCCTGCCTTTACAAGGTTCAACCTGTTCCTGCGCGACCGCTTTGCCTGCCAATATTGCGGCATTGGTCGGGACCTGACGTTCGACCATGTCGTGCCGCGCGCGCAGGGCGGTCGGACGACATGGGAGAATGTCGTCACCGCCTGTGCGCCGTGCAACCTCAAGAAAGGAGGGCGCACACCCAAGCAGGCGGCCATGCCGTTGTATGTCGAGCCGATCCGCCCGACCAATTGGCAGCTACAGGAACATGGCCGCGCATTTCCGCCCAACTATCTCCACGACACGTGGCACGACTGGCTCTATTGGGACGTTGAGCTGGAAGCCTGACGGGAGGAACGATGCGCGCGGCTTTGGTGACGATGGCGGCAGTGGCCGCGCTGCTGGCCGGCTGCGGCAAGCGTGAGGAGCGGCTCGCGGAGGCGGACGCCAATGCCAGCGCGGCGGGGTTCGTGCCGCCCGCGGTGACCAGCCGCATCGATTTCGCCAGCGCGATGGAGCGCCGCTTCCGCACGCTCGACCGCAACGCGGACGACCGGGTGACGCCCGACGAGCTGCCGCGCAAGGGAAGCCGGATCATGGATCTCGACCGCAACAAGGATGGCGCGGTCAGCCAGATCGAATGGAGCGAGGGGACGCTCAAGCGGTTCGACCAGATGGATCTCAACCACGACGGGACGGTGACGTCGGAGGAGGAGGCCGAATGGCGCGCCGCACGGGACAAGGAACGCGGCGCGAGAACCACGCCAGCGGACTCCGTGATCGGCGATACCGTGGCGAACGTGTCGGGCAACGCCGCCGCGCCCGGGCGCTAGGACGGACACGCGAACCTGCCGCGGTGGACAAGCTGCGCTTGCCCCCGCCCCATCGTCTCGACGGTTGACCTCGCTTCCGCCGCAGCGCAGCATCTTCGGCATGGCCAGTTCCTCCCCAAACCTGCCGCCCATCGCCAACAACCCCGACGTCCGGTTTCTGGGCGCCAAGCTGGGTGAGGTGATCCGCGGGTACGGAGGCGAGGCGCTGTTCCAGGCGACGGAGGCGATACGCCGCGCCTCGGTGGAACGGCATCGCGACGGCGGCGACGGCGATGCGATCCAGGCGCTGCTGACCGGCCTGTCGCTCGACGAGACGCTCGATTTCGTCCGCGGGTTCATGCTCTTCTCGATGCTCGCCAACCTCGCCGAGGATCGGCAGGGGATCGCCGCGGACAAGGACGCCGACGTCGCCGCCGCGCTCGCGCGGCTGGACGGGGAGGGGATCGACCGCGCGGCGGTGCTGCGCCTGCTCGGCCATGCGCTCGTCGCCCCCGTGCTCACCGCGCACCCGACCGAGGTGCGCCGCAAGAGCATGATCGACCATCGCAACCGCATAGCCGAGCTGATGCGGCTGAAGGACGGCGGCGCGAAGGAAACGCCCGACGGCGACCGCGTCGACGACGCGATCGCACGGCAGATCGCCCTGCTGTGGCAGACACGCGTGCTGCGGCGCGAGCGATTGTACGTCACCGACGAGGTAGAGACCGCGCTCAGCTATCTGCGCGACGTGTTCCTCCCCGCGATTCCCGCCCTCTACCAACGCTGGGACCGTGCGTTCGGCGAGCGCGTGCCGAGTTTCCTGCGCCCCGGCAGCTGGATCGGCGGCGACCGCGACGGCAATCCCTTCGTCACCGCCGACAGCCTGCGCACGGCGCTGCGTCGTGCGTGCGAGACCGTGCTCGTCTTTTACATGGATGCCGTCCACGCTTTGGGGGCGGAACTGTCGATCTCGACCGAACATGCCGAGGTCGAGCCTGCGGTCGCCGCACTGGCCGACGCGAGCGGCGACGCGGCGGCCAGCCGCAGCGACGAGCCCTATCGGCGGGCGTTGTCGGGCATCTACGCGCGCCTGGCGGCAACGCATCAGGCGCTGGTCGGCAAGCCGGCGCCGCGGCCAGGGCGCCTGACCGGAGAGGCCTATGCCGATCCGCAGGCGTTCCGTGCCGATCTTGCTGCGCTCGCGCACGGCCTGTCGCAGGGCAGCACGCTCAAGTCGAGCGGCGCGCTCGGCCGGCTGATCCGCGCGGTCGAGACCTTCGGATTCCACCTGGCGACGCTCGACCTGCGCCAGAATTCCGCGGTGCACGAACGCGTCGTCGCAGAGCTGCTCAAGGTCGCCGGCGTCGAGGAGGATTACGGCGCGCTCGATGAGGCGGCGCGCGTGGCGCTGCTGCGTCGCGAGCTGGCGAACGCGAGACCGCTGTCGAGCCGCTATGCCGATTATTCGGAGGAGACGCGGTCCGAGCTCGCCATCGTCGCGGCGGCGGCGGAGGCGCACGATCGCTACGGCGCGGCGTGCATCACCAATTACATCGTCTCGATGGCACAGTCGGTGTCCGACCTGCTCGAGATCAACCTGCTGCTGAAGGAGGTCGGGCTCTATCGCCCGGCCGCGGACGGCGCCGCGCCGACGGCCGCGATCATGGCGGTGCCGCTGTTCGAGACGGTCGGCGATCTCGAAGCCGCACCCGGCATCATGACGGACTGGTTCGCGCTGCCCGAGGTCGCGGCGATCGCCGGGGCCAGGGGTCATCAGGAGGTGATGATCGGCTATTCGGATTCGAACAAGGACGGCGGCTATCTGACCTCGACCTGGCAATTGTCGAAGGCGTCGACGGCGTTGCGGCCGGTCTTCGAGGCGGCGGGAGTCGGCATGCAATTGTTCCACGGCCGCGGCGGCGCGGTCGGGCGGGGCGGCGGCTCGTCCTTCGCGGCGATCCGGGCGCAGCCGCCCGGGACGGTACAGGGACGCATCCGCATCACCGAACAGGGCGAAGTGATCGCGGCCAAGTACGGCACGCGCGAAAGCGCGATGACCAATCTGGAGGCGATGGCTTCCGCGACGCTGCTCGCCAGCCTGGAGCCGGCGCGCCTGTCCAACGCGGAGAATGCGGAGTTCGGCGCGGCGATGGATCGCCTGTCCGACAAAGCGTTCCACGCCTATCGCGACCTCGTCTACGGTACCGAAGGATTCCGCACCTTCTTCCGCCAGATGACGCCGATCGGCGAGATCGCGGGCCTGAAGATCGGCAGCCGTCCGGCAAGCCGCAAGAAATCCGACGCGATCGAGGATCTGCGCGCCATTCCCTGGGTATTCAGCTGGGCCCAGGCGCGGGTCATGCTGCCGGGCTGGTACGGCGTCGGCCAGGCGCTGGATGCGTTCGCCGACAAGGGCCTCTTGCGTGAAATGGCGCAGGGCTGGCCGCTATTCGCCTCCACCCTCGCCAACATGGAGATGGTCCTGGCGAAGTCGGACATCGACATCGCCGCGCATTATGCGGACCTGGTCGAGGATGCGGACCTGCGCAATCATGTCTTCGGCCGCATCCGCGACGGCTGGCATCGCACGGTCGACGGCCTGCTGGACGCGACCGGACAGACCCGCCTGCTGGAGAAGCATCCGGCGCTCGACGCGTCGATCCGCCTGCGCCTGCCCTATATCGAACCGCTCAACCTGTTGCAGATCGAGCTGATGAAGCGGCATCGCGCAGGGGAAGACGATCCGCGGATCGGCGAGGGTATCCTGCTATCGATCAACGCGGTGGCGACCGCGCTGCGCAACAGCGGGTGAGGGCCGGCGCCGCCTCGATCCAGCCTCGCAGCTAGGACCGGACGGCCGGCTGAACCCAGCCGCGCCCGCTCTTCAGGTCAAGGGTCAGGTCCCATTCGCCCAGGAACTGCATGCCGATGTTGCCATCGATGATCATGCCCGGAAAGACCCGCGCCTTGCCGGCATGGACGACTCCGGGTGCGATCTCGGCGCGGGTCGGCTGCGCGTCCTTGGTATCCGCCCGGAGTCCGAAGTCGGCGGCATAAGCGGGCGCGACGAAGATGGTCGGGCCGGCGTTGGCGGAATCGAGCTCCATCCAGGCCATGCCTCGCGCCGTCCTTACCCCGATGTTGACGTCGATGCCGCCCTCGTTGAAGCGCGCGAGCCGGATCGGCACCTCGCGGCCGTCCCGGATCCGCGCGGCGCGGCCGGCGGCATCCTCCACGACGATGCGGCGGCTGGCGAAGTGCAAGGTGACCGTTTTCCCGTCGAACAGGTCGAGACCGACCGCGCCCGCCAGATGCCCTCCGTCCTGCGCGATCTCTTCGAGGTCGTAGACGATGGTCGAGGAGGCGCGGTACGCCCGGCCTGCCATGGAGAAGGCGACATCGTCGCAGCGCGGCGTGTCCAGCCGCTCGCCGAGCATGCGAAACGCGACCACATTGCCCCAGGGACGACAGCCGATGTCGCGGGCGACGTCGGGACCGATCATCGTCGTGCCCTCGCCCGTGTCGAACAGGAAGGTCCGGCGTTTCCCGCCGACCTCCGCCTCCACGGTGAACTGCTTGCCGCCGAGCAGCGCCATCGGGATCACCGATCGTGCGGCCGGCGCATCGGCAGCGAGCATCGCGGGTGCGGACGCCATGGCGAATAGCGACGAAATCAGGCGAGCGATGGTCATGCGGCGGATATCCTCCCGCCACCAGGTGTAGATCGTTTACAGTTGTAGTCAATGCGCGGTTGCGCTGCTTCGGCCTTTCAGCATCCGATCGCGAAGCGCGACCATATGCGCGAACTGACGGTCGCCGCCTGCAAAATGTTCGGCCTGTTCGCGACGGCGTTCCTCCGCCTCGATCGCGGCATCGGATTGCGTCCGGACCTGCCCGGGCGGGGGTGGCGGCGGGGGCGGGCGCATGCATTCGTAGCGCATATGCTGGTCGCGCCGCGCATTGTCCGCGATCGCATGCCTGTAGTCGGCGGCAAGCGGCGTGTGGAGAAGCGAGCGGACGAACGCGTCGTCGCGCACCCGACGCGCGGTGACATAGGCCTCGACCGTGCCGGGATCGCAATGCGGTACGACGAAGACCTGATAGCGGTCGACCGCCTCGCGAAACTCGGTCCTGGCCCGCGAGTCGATATGCCGCGCCACGATCGCGCACGGCGTCAGCGCCAGGACGACGAGGGTGCAAAGTCGCCATGCCCGGTTCATCGCGGCGCATCCTCCAAAAAGGGTGCGGCCATCTCCGGTCGTACGCGCAGCAGCCGCCCCGTCGCGCGGTCGATGAGCGCCCAGGTCGTCACCGCCTCCACCTTCACGCGGCCGTCGGCGCCAGTGAAGCGGACGTGTCGATCGAAGCGCGCGCCCTTGGGCGGTTCGGGTACCCAGGTTTCCCCGCGCACCGTCTCGCCGGCCGCGACATTGCCGCGATAGTCGATCTCGTGCCGCGTCACGACCCAGACATAGGCGTCCTGCTGGTCCGGCGGGGCCACCGCGGCCCAATGCGCGACGGCGATATCCTGTATCCAGCGCACCCAGACGGCATTGTTGACATGGCCGAGTTCGTCGATGTCCTCGGGCCGTGCGGTGATGGTGAGCGTGAAGCGGCTCATGCCGGCTGCGCGCGATTGCGCCACCAATGGATGGCGGCACCGACGACGGCGATCAGCACCAGCCCGCCGATCAGCCAGGGGAGATGGGCCGACACCTTGCCGATCATCCGTTCGAACGCCTTGCCGAACAGATAGCCGATGCCGGTGAACAGGATGCCCCAGACGATTGCCGACAGGCCATTGACCAGGACGAAGGTCTTTGCCGGCACCTTGGTCGTGCCGATGGCGATCGGGCTGACGGTGCGGAAACCGTAGATGAAGCGGAAGGCGAAGATGAAGCCGATCGGCCAGCGCTCCAGCCACTCGGTCGCCTTGGCGAAGGCGGGCTTCTCCCTCGCACGCTTGACGAGCCGATGGTCGCGGAAGCGGCGCCCGAGCGCAAACCAGGCCTGATCGGCGGCGAACGAGCCGGTCGCGGTGGCGATCATCGCGCCGACCAGCGGCAGCAGCCCCTGGTGCGCGGCGACACCGCCGGCGACGACCACCGTCTCGCCCTCCACCGCCGCGCCGACGAACAGCGCCGGCAGGCCGTAATGCGCGATAAGCTGGGCGAGCGTCACGCTGCGGTCATTCCTCTATGCCCAGCTGCCAAAGGACGAAGGCATGTTCCTCCGCCGCCTCGCGCAGCGATTCGAACCGACCGGACTTGCCGCCATGGCCCGCGCCCATGTTGGTCTTGAGCAGCAGGATGTTGTCGTCGGTCTTGGTGGCGCGCAGCTTCGCCGCCCATTTCGCCGGTTCCCAATAAGTGACGCGCGGGTCGTTGAGTCCGCCGGAGATGAACAGCGGCGGGTAATCCTGCGCGACCACATTGTCATACGGACTGTAGCTGCGGATCAGGTCGAATGCCGCCTTGTCCTCGATCGGATTGCCCCATTCCGGCCACTCGCCGGGGGTCAGCGGCAGGTCGGCATCCATCATCGTGTTGAGCACGTCGACGAAGGGCACGTCGGCGATCACCGCGCCCCACAAGCCCGGGTCGGAATTGACGATCGCGCCCATCAGTTCGCCGCCGGCGGAGCGACCGGCGGTGGCGATGCGACCGGCGCTGGTCCAGCCCCGTTCGATCAATCCCTTCGCCACGTCGACGAAGTCGTTGAACGTGTTGGTCCGCTTGTCCAGCTTGCCGTCGTGATACCATTGCTGGCCCAGGTCGTCGCCGCCGCGGATATGCGCGATGGCATAGGCAAAGCCGCGGTCGAGCAGGCTCAGGCGCCCGGTCGAGAAGCCCGGCGGGATGGCATAGCCGTAGGCGCCATAGGCGTAGAGGAAGAGCGGCCGCGACCCGTCGCGGGCGAAGTCCTTCGGATAGACGATCGACACGGGCACCTCGGTGCCGTCGCGGACGGTGATCTTGAGCCGCTCGGTGCGATATCCCTCGCCGTCATAGCCGGAAGGGATCTCCTGCACCTTCAACGTCGTCAGCCTACCGGCCGCTGTGTCATAGTCGTAGACGGTGCCCGGCGTGACCATGGACTCATAGCCCAGCCGGATCACCGTCATGTCATATTCGGGATTGTCGCCGAGCCCCGCGGTATAGCTCGCCTCCGGAAAGGCGATCCGCTCCGCGACGGTCGGCGCGTCATAGCGGTGTATGGCGATCCGATCGAGGCCGTCCTCGCGCCCCTCGACCACGAAGAAGTCGCGGAAGCATTCGACGCCGGTCATGTAGAAATGCGGGTCGGGGGCGATCAGCTCGGTCCAGTCGCCGGGGCTCACGATCGGTGCGGTGACCAGGCGCCACATCGGATCGATGTCGTTGGTATGGATGAACAGCGTGTCGCCGTGCGTATCCACGTCATATTCGCGCCCCTCCTGCCGGGGAGCGACCAGGATCGGCGGCGCGAACGGGTCGTGCGCGGGGAGCAGCCGCACCTCGCTGGTGACATGATCGCCGGTGCCGATGATGATCCACTTGCGGTCGCTCGTCTCCGCGACCGCGACGCGATAACCCTCGTCCGCCTCGTGGAACAGTTCGACGTCGTCCTCGACCGGCGTGCCGAGCCGGTGGAAGCGCGCATTGTCGGTGCGCCATTGGGCATTGGCGAGGCCGTACAGGAATCCGGAATCGTCCGCGGTCCAGACGATGTCGGACAGCATGCCCTCGATCACCTCGGGAAGGTGCTCGCCCGTCGCCAGGTCCTTGATCCGGACGGTGAACCGCTCCGATCCGTTGTCGTCGATCGCATAGGCGAGCTTGCCGCCGTCGTTCGACACAGCGAAGGCGCCGAGCCGGAAATAGCCCTTGCCCTCCGCCAGGGCGGGTTCGTCGAGCAGCAGCTCGTCGTCGCCGCCCGCGACGGGCCGCCGCCACCATTTGCGATACTGGCCGCCCGTCTCGAACGCGGTCCAGTACAGCCAGTCGCCGTCCTTCTGCGGCACGGAGGATTCATCCTCCTTCATCCGCCCCTTCATCTCCTCGTACAGGCGGTCGACCAGCAACTGGTGCGGCGCCATCGCCGCCTCGAAATAAGCGTTCTCCGCGGCGAGATAGGCGAGCACGTCGGGGTCGCCGACATCCGGATAGTCGGGATCCTTCAGCCATGCATAGGGATCCTCGATCGTCACGCCATGCGCGGTGAAGCTGTGCGGACGACGGTCGGCGACGGGGGGCTTGGGCAGGGTCGGATCGGTCATGCGGCCTTCATAACGCGGTGTCCCGCCAAGTCGACGCACGCCGGGAATCGACATTCCGCATGCCGACGGCAAGATCATCCGTGATGGATGTCTCCGCTTACACCCGCCGCCTCGTCTGGCTCGGCCTCGTTTGGCTGGTCGGCCTCGGCGTGTCCTTCGCCATCGCGGCTGACCGCGCGACCTGGGCGCTGGAGGTCATGCCGGCGCCGATCGTCTTCGCCGCCCTCGTCGCGATGCGACATCGCTGGCAGGCAAGCGACCTCGCGCTGGCCCTGATCGGCGTACACGGCCTCGTTCTGATGACGGGCGGCGCCTATACCTATGCGAAGGTGCCGATCGGCGTCGTCCTGTGCGACTGGCTGGCATCTGGCTCGCAATCCGTTCGATCGGATCGGGCATTTCTGCCAGGGCTTCGTCCCGGCGATCGTGCTGCGCGAACTGGTGATCGGCCTTGGCCTGATCCGTCGCGGCACGTTTCTCGCCCTTGCCGTCCTCGCATTCTGCCTGGCGATCAGCGCCGCCTATGAACTGATCGAGTTCGCGGCCGCCCAGGCGCTGGGGCAGGGGGCCGATGCGTTCCTAGGTGCCCAGGGCGATCCCTGGGACACGCAGTGGGACATGCTGACCTGCCTCGTCGGTGCGGCGATCGCGCTGGCCACGCTGTCGCGGATCGACGACCGGCTGATCGCTCAGGACCGCGATGGATAAACTTTGATCCACGTGCGTGGAAGCGGTACCGCGCCGATCCAGCCTTGCCGGATCGCACCGCAGTTGTCCTCCACGCCGCCGGCGGGCATGAGCGAGCCAAAGACAAAGGGAAGGCCAAGCACATGCCGGGCGGATTGGTGGCGCTGCTAGACGATATCGCGGCGATGGCGAAGCTGTCGGCGGCGAGCCTGGACGATGTCGCGGGTGCGGCCGGTCGCGCGGGTGCAAAGGCGGCGGGCGTGGTGATCGACGATACCGCGGTCACCCCGACCTATGTCACCGGCCTGTCGCCTGCCCGGGAATTGCCGATCATCTGGAAGATCGCCAAGGGCTCGCTGCGCAACAAATTGCTGTTCCTGTTGCCCGCCGCGCTGGTGCTCAGCGCGCTCGCGCCCTGGGCGATCACGCCGATCCTGATGTGCGGCGGCGCCTTCCTGTGCTTCGAGGGGGCGGAGAAGATCCTGGCCGCGCTGACCGGCGGCCACCATGGCGAGGAGAGCGCGGCGATCACCGATGCCAAGGCGCTCGAGGACCGGCAAGTCGCCGGCGCGGTCCGCACCGACCTGATCCTGTCGGGAGAGATCATGGCGATCGCGCTCGGCGAATTGACGGGGGAGACGCTGCTCAACCAGGCGATCGCCCTCGCGCTGGTCGCGGTGGCGATCACGGCGGGCGTTTATGGCCTGGTCGCGTTGATCGTGAAGATGGACGACATCGGCCTGCACCTTGCGCGTAAGCCCGCGACGCGGACGATCGGGCGCGGTCTGGTGGCGGCGATGCCGCGGGTCCTGTCGGCGCTGTCCGTGATCGGCACCGCGGCGATGCTTTGGGTGGGCGGCGGCATCATCGTGCACGGCCTGGAAAGTTTCGGGGTCGCGGCGATCCCGCACGCCATCCATGCCGTGGCGGAAGGCGCGGCGGCGCCGCTCGGCGCGATGGCGGGTGTCGCGCGGTGGCTGATCGGCGCGATCGGCTCCGCGTTGATGGGGATCGTGGTCGGCGGCGTGATCGCGGGCCTGCTGCATCTGCTGCCCCGCCCGTCCGAGGGCCATCCGGCCGGCTAGGGCCTGATCCACGTGCGGGGAAGCGGTGCCTGCCCTCACCCCCGCCCCGATCAAGCCTTGCAGAATCGAAAAAGAGCGCCGGAAACGTCTGCGCCGGCCATGTACCTTCGGCACCCGGCCTTGCCGCGCGTCCGCGTCGTCAGGCTGCGTTGCTTCGCAGCATCGCGACGATGCGGTCGCATTCCAGCTGCAATGCCTCCGTCCGCTCGCGCATGGTGCTGCTGATGGTGCGGGTGCGCAGCGCGACCGAGGATGTCTGCACGAACGTCTCGCGAAGCGATTGAAACGTGTCCCGCGCCGTTACGGTACTCCGTTCGATCGCCGCGATCATGCCCCGGATCTCCGCATTCATCCGGTTTTGCGTCGATGTCGTCTCCACCGTCTGCACCGCGGACGCCGCCAGTCGATCGAGCGCGACACGCAACGCGTCGCTGACGCCGACGGCGGACGTGGTCGCCTGGCTGATCTCCTCGATGCGCGTGGCGATCTCCTGCGTCGTGCCGGCGGTCGCCTGGGAGAAGTTTCGCACCTCCTGCGCGACCACCGCGAAGCCGCGGCCCATGTCTCCCGCGCGTGCCGCCTCCATCGCGGCGTTGAGCGCGAGCAGGTTCGTCGCCTGGCTCAGCGCGGCGATGCGCTGGGACGAGCGTTCGATCGACGCCACCGATCGGATCAGCGTCGCGTTCGCGGCCTGCGCGGTTTCCGAATGGCTCGCCGCCTCGATCGTCGTCTCCGCGGACCGGCGCGCCTCGCCGGCGATCACATCGAGGTTCCCCGCCAAGGCGCGCAGGTTTTCGAGCAATGTCGATGTCGTCTCGCTCGCCTGGGACGAAAGGCTATGCGCGACTTCCGCCTGACCCTGCTGGTCGACGATGGTCGCGAGCGTCGAGTCCGCACTGGCATCGAGGTCGTTGGCGGCGCTGCGCAAATTGGCGATCAGCGCGCCGACTGTCTGCTGCAGCCGATCGGCGATCCCTGCCGCTGCGGCGGTCATCTCCCTGCGATGGCGCGCGGCATCGGCAATCCGGCGTTGCGCCTGATCCTCGCCGTCGCGACGGGCTTGTTCCGCCTCGCGCAACGCGGCCTCCGCCGCGCGACGCGCCTCGTCCGCGGCGACGCGGGCCTCCTCCGCCGCGACGCGGACCAGTTGCTCCTGCGCGGCGGCGGCGGCGGCGAGGCGCGATTTGGTCGCCAGATTTCTGCTCAGTCGGCGCACGCGCTGGATGAGCGCGCCGGCGACGAACAGGAACGCGGTCAGGAACGCCAGCGTCAGCGGCGCGATTTCCAGCAGCGTCTGCCACGCGGGCGTCAGCCGTCGCCACGCGATCCTGCCGAGCGGGCGACCGCGCCAGTCGCGGATCATCGTTGCGGCATCCCCGCCCGGGCCGGCGTTCGCGGGCATCCAGCGCAGGTTCGCGAAGCCGAAGCCGCGTTCCCATTCCGCGAGTATCGACGCGTCGATCACGCGAATGTCGACGAAGATGCGGTACGTGTCCCGGCGCCACCGGACGGGTCCCTTTTCCGCCACGATCGGCGAGAAGGCGATCAGCGCCGGCTTGCCGCCGAAACGTCCGATGAGCACCGTCGCGTCGTGGCGCGATCGGACCGCGGCATCGTCCGACGGCAGGCGGTCGAGCAGCGCACGGAGCAGCGAGGGCGCGATCATCCGGTCGAGCGGCGGCGCGGCGCGGTCGGGGATATGCCCGTATAGCGTGCGCCCCGCGGCGTCGATCACATAGCTCCGCCCGATCGGCGTTCCCCATTGCGAGCGCACCCAGCGCATATCCATGGTGCCATAGGCATGGGCGACCGCATCGTCCCAGGCGGCGTTGATATACGTCTCGTTACTGATCCGCGACCGCTCGCGATCGAGCGCACCGGCGATCGTCCCGGCCGCCGTCTGATTGGCCTCGCGATCGGCGCAGAAGACGAGCACGGCGATGATGACCGCAGAGGCAAGCAGCGCGAGCGCCACGAGGCTCAGCAGCAGGCGCGTTATCGCGCTGCTTTCTTCATCGTGTTTCTTGCGCAGCCGGCTGCGGAACAACCGATGCTGACGTGCCGCCCCCTTCATCCGGCAAGTCATAATCAATTTCTTCTAAAAGCCGGTTAACCCTGGGAAAAGAGCTGCGCCACACATCAGGTGACCTAGCCTTTTCATTGCTCAAAATGGCGACATCTCCATGTCGATCGCTCCGATATTCCAGAAAAAGGCGCGCAAAGGGGTAAATTCATGATGCTATCGGACATGAAGACTGTCCTTTAGCCGCGTCTACAGCGCCCCCTACGCGCTGTTGCCATTGCCGGGTGGCCGGTCGATAGACGCAGCCGTGATGACCCAGCCTAATTCGCGCGCCGCGCTTCATGCCGCCCGCCTTGCCGCGCTGCGCGGCCGCCTGTCCGCCGCCGCGCTCGACGGCTTCGTCCTGCCGCTGACTGACGAGCATATGAGCGAATATGTCGGTGACTATGCGCAGCGGCTGGCGTGGCTGACCGGCTTCGAGGGGTCGGCCGGCAGCGCCGCGGTCCTGGCCGACCGCGCGGCGATCTTCACCGATGGACGCTATACGCTGCAGGTCCGCGAGCAGGTTTCGCCGTCGGACTGGGACTATGTCGACGTGCCGCAGGACAGCCTGGCCGCCTGGCTGGGGCGCGCGGCGGAGGCGGGGCAGCGGATCGGCTATGATCCCTGGCTGCACACGCGCGATCAGGTCGAGGCAATGCGCGCCGCGCTCGCCGAACGCGGCGCGGCGCTGGTTGCCGTTGCGGACAATCCGATCGACGCGATCTGGACCGATCGGCCCGCGCCTTCGCCCGCGAAGATGGTCCGCTATGACGAGGACCTGGCCGGCCGGTCGTCCGCCGCCAAGCGGGCCGACATCGCGGACTGGCTCGGCGAACGTCGCGCGGATGCGGTGGTGCTGACCGCGCTCGATTCGATCGCCTGGGCGCTCAACGTGCGCGGCGCGGACGTCGCGCATACGCCGGTTGCGCTCTCCTATGCCATCGTCGACGCGGACGGCACGACCGACCTGTTCGTCGCGCCCGAGAAGGTCGACGACGCGTTGCGCCAGCATCTGGGCAATGCGGTGCGCATCCACGATCGTACCGCGTTCGCCGCCGCGCTCGGCGGCTATGCCGGGCGCCGCATCGCCGCCGATCCCGAACGCGCGGTCGCGGCGATCTTCGACGCGCTCGAGGCGGGCGGCGCGACCGTGCTGGCGCTGCGCGATCCGGTCGTGCTGGCCAAGGCGCTGAAGAACCCGGTGGAGGTGGCGGGGCATCGCGCCGCGTCCGTCCGCGACGGCGCGGCGCTGACGCGCTTCCTGCGCTGGGTCGAGACCGAATGCCCCAAAGGCGGCGAAACCGAATTGTCCGCCGCCGCCCGGCTGCTCGCCTTTCGCGAAGAGACGGGACTGCTGCGCGACACCAGCTTCGACACGATCTCCGCCACGGGGGCCCATGGTGCGAGCCCGCACTATCGCGTCGACGACGAATCGAACGCGCGCATCGTGCCGGGTCAGCTGTACCTCGTCGATTCGGGCGGGCAATATGCGGATGGCACGACTGACGTGACGCGGGTCGTGCCGATCGGTGCGCCCAGCGCGGAGATGCGCGACCGGTTCACCCGTGTGCTCAAGGCGCATATCGCGGTCGCCACCGCGATCTTCCCGGACGGCACGACCGGCGCGCAGATCGACGCCTTCGCACGGCGGCCGCTGTGGGAGGCGGGGCTGGATTTCGCCCATGGCACCGGTCACGGCATCGGCAGCTACCTGTCGGTTCACGAGGGACCGCAGCGGATCGCGATGCCGACCTATGCCGGTGGCGGAACGCTGGAGCCGTTGCGGGCGGGCATGATGCTGTCGAACGAGCCGGGCTATTACAAGGCGGGCGAATACGGCATCCGCATCGAGAATCTGCTGCTCGTCGTGCCGCGCGCGATCGAGGGGGGCGATCCCGACCGGCGGATGCTGGCGTTCGAGACGCTGACCTTCGCCCCCATCGAACGCGACCTGATCGACCCGGCCCTATTGACGGCGCCCGAGCTTTCGTGGCTCAATGCCTATCACGCCGAGGTCGTCGCAAGGATCGGTCCGGTGCTCGATGGAGAGGACAGGGCATGGCTCGCGTCAAAATGCTCACCGGTCACCTGATCGTCGCCGGGACGATGATCGGCCTATTCACCGCCGGGTCCGGCGTCGCCTATGTCGCGGCGAGCGGGCTCGTTTCCGTCGGGTCGCTCGTCACGCACCGCTGACGCGGATCCGCGCAGGTCGCGCGCCTGCGCCTTGCGCCGATGCAGGTTGGCGCGCAGGTTCGCCGCCAGACGGGCAGCACGGGTATCGGCTTCGCTCATCCACCGCCTTATCCCGAAAACGCGGCGGCCTCGCAACCAATCGCTTGACAAGCCGCCCGCCCTCCGCTCTAGGCGCGCTTCCGTCCGACGGACGAGTGCTGCCGTAGCTCAGTGGTAGAGCGCATCCTTGGTAAGGCTGAGGTCGTGAGTTCAATCCTCACCGGCAGCACCATTTTCTCATTGACTTAACCGCCCCTCCGGGGATCGCGATTGGCCCGAAGCCCAAAAAAGGGGTCTTTTTCGCATGGCTGTGCGGCCCTTCCGCATGATCTGAGACTGATCGCAGTTGCGCGAACGACGCTGCGCGAATCGAGCAATTTTGTTGCCTCGCCATCGTCGCTGGCCGATAGTCCCCGGCGAGGCCACCACGCACGGCCTCCGGGGCGTAGTAACCCTGAGCAAGCGGTTGGGCTGCCCGACGTGGCCCAAACATCCTTGACCCTTATGGTCGGGGAGCCTGCGACGTATGTCCAGGGCTTCCCAGCCTAAAGGTCGTAGGGACCGGCTTGCTCGGTTTACTAACTCCCCGATCACCAAGGCTCTTGGGTGAAGTCGAGCGCGGGGGCGTACCGCCATCGACTTTGTTGGGAGAAGCGGAATGCCACGCGGCACCCGCCACATGCTGACCGGCACGCTCCACTGGGACGAGAGCAACCGCAGCTACGTCCTGCACGCGAAGGACGGCGGCTGTTGGTTCGTCGATATGCCCTGGCGATCGCGCCGCCTGCTCGGCCGCGAGGTCACGGTCGAGGGCGTGCGGTCAGGCTTCAACCTGCTCGATGCGGTCCGCATCCGCGACGGGGCGGCGAAGCGGCCGCGGTCGAGGCACCGATCCGCCCTTGCGGCCTCATGGCCCGACAGCGGCGCCTGGCTCGCATCATCGGTCGCCTTCGCCACCTCGGCCGCTCGTGCCGGTTACCGCGGGGGCGAGGCCGCCGACTTCACTGATGACGCAGCGTCTTCTCGAACCCTTCGTTGGCCTTCGTCATCTTGACGAGCCCGCGCAGATAGGTGCGGACGTGCCGCTCGAAGCGGATATCGTCATGGAGCCCGGTCGCGGGATATTCCTCCTGCGCGACCAGTTGCTTCAGCCAAGCGGCGAACGCGGCCTGGTCGTTCACGCAGTCGGCCGTCGCGAGCGCGCGGCAGACCCATTCCTCGGCGGCAGCCTTGTCGAAGTCGTCGCGCGCCTCGTAGCCGCGTCTGTCTGCGGCCGCTTGATCCAGCCGTGATGCCGCGTGGCGGCGTTCCAGCCACCTGCGGACCAAGGCCGCGTCCCAGGGCTTCGACCCATCCGTCATCGCTGATCCCCTTCGGTCCGCTGCGACGGAGCCCTGTTGCGGCCCGCTATAGGATGCGAGGGATCGCTCGGCTACAGGACAGGACCACCAAGGCGGCCGGATCGGACAATGGCAAGACGTTCAAAACAGGATCCCTATGATCATCTTCCGCAGGAAGACGATTCACCCGCGGCGCCGGTCGCCTGCTGGCTCTGCGGCAGGCCGACGGGCAAGACCATCGTCTGGCACCATCCCGTGCCCAAGAGCCGCGGCGGTCGCGACGTCGTCCCGATGCATCCGATCTGCCAGCAGACCCTGACTGCGAATTTCACCAATTCGGAGCTGCAGCGGCACGGCATGAACGTCTCGGGCCTGCTGGATCACCCCAATGTGCGCAAGTTCGTGGATTGGGTCGCCAAGAAGGATCCAGACTTCACGGCCACAATCACCAAGAAGCAGCGCTGACGGCCGCGATCCGGCCGAAGAGGAAGCACGCTTCGAGGCGGACCGGGAGGCGCGTACCGTCCGCCTGCCGGGTCACTGCAGGTTCGAGGCGAGGAAGTCGACGAACACCCGCACGCGCGCCGGCGTGTTCATGCCGCCGACGAAGACGGCGTGAATCTGCTCGACGTCGCCGGGATTGAATGCCTCGAGGATGGGGATCAACCGGCCGGCGGCGATCGCCTGCGCGACGCTGAAGGCCCCCACCCGGGCGATGCCGATGCCTTCCTCGGCGAGCTGGCCCAGCGTCTCCCCGTTATTGGCCTCGATGCTGCCGCGTACCGACAAGGTGAAATCCCGGCCGTGCGCGCGAAACGGCCAGACGGGTTCCGCCCGGCGGAAGTTGAAGTTCAGGCAGGTGTGGCGATGAAGGTCGTCGGGCACCTGCGGCGTGCCGTTTCGCTGCAGATAAGCGGGAGAGGCGACGATCACGCGCCGCGTCTCGCCCAGCTTACGTGCGGTCAGCGTGCTGTCCGGCAGGGGGCCGAAGCGCACCGCTACGTCCGCCTGACCCGCGGCGACGTCGACCAGCGTGTCGGTCAGCGCGATATCGACGAGGATATCCGGGTAGAGCGCGACGAACCTGCCTAGCAGCGGCACCACGCACAGCCGCCCATGGGATAGCGCGGCGCTCACGCGCAGCCTTCCGCGCGGGTTGCCCTGATCGGCGATCTGCTGTTCGGCGTCGTTCAGATCGGCAAGGATGCGGCGCGCGGCCTGGAGGTAGCTCCGGCCCTCCGCGGTCAGCGACAGCGCGCGGGTGGAGCGCAGCAGCAGCCGGACGCCGAGACGTGCCTCGATCCGGTCGATCGATCGCGCCACCGCTGACGGGCTCATGTCGAGCATGCGGCCGGCGGCCGAGAAACTGCCTTGCTCTACGACGGCCGCGAACAGCGCCAGAGCGCGAGCGCGATCCAGCCCCCGGTCAAGTCCCTGCTCCAGCTTTGCATCCATTGCAAAGATCCTCCGCGTTCACGGCGTCTACCAGCCGATGCGGCGGGGGTCCATCTGTGCATCAAGTGATGAATGAGGAGTGTTATGGACTTTCGGCATCTTGAACGGTCCGCCTTGGGCGAACCGGCGCGCCGCTCGGGCGCGGGCAGCACAGGGGACGGACGATGAAGCTCAACCCCGGCCTGCTGGCCCTATCGGTCGGCGCATTCGGCATCGGCGTTACCGAGTTCGCGCCCATGGGACTGCTGCCCGTGATCGCGGGCGACCTTCACGTCTCGATCGCCGCCGCCGGGCTGCTGATCAGCGCTTATGCGCTGGGCGTCGTGATCGGGGCCCCCCTTATGACGCTGTCGACGGGGCGCGTGCCGCGCAGGACGCTGCTGATCGGACTCGCCGGTATCTTCACGGCCGGCAATCTGCTGGCGGCGGTGTCGGATAGCTATGCCATGCTGCTTGCCGCACGCATCCTCACCGCCTTCAATCATGGTGCCTTCTTCGGCGTGGGCTCCGTCGTCGCTGCCGGTCTGGTCGCGCCGGAGCGGCGCGCGAGCGCGGTGGCGGCGATGTTCATGGGGTTAACGATCGCCAATGTCGTCGGCGTTCCGCTGGCGACCTGGGCGGGCGAGCATCTCGGTTGGCGCGCCTCGTTCTGGGGCATTGCCGGACTGGGTGTCGCGACCATGGCGGCATTGCGGCTGACGCTGCCGCCGCTCCCCGCGCCCGATGGTGGTGACGCGATCGCCGAACTGCGCGTGCTGAAGCGCCCGGTGGTGCTGGCCGCGCTCGCGTTGACCGTGGTGGGCTCGAGCGCGATGTTTACCGTCTTCACCTACATCGCACCGATCCTGCGCGAGGCGACACACGCCTCGCTCGGCTTCGTCACCGCGATGCTGGTCGTCTATGGCCTGGGGCTGACGGTCGGCAACTGGCTGGGCGGCCGCTTCGCCGATCGGTCGGTCGACCGCACGCTGATCGTCACGCTGGCCGCGCTGTCGGCCATCCTCGTCGCGTTCGCCGCGCTGATGACGCATGCCGGCCCGAGCGCCATACTCATCTTCCTGTGGGGCGTGGCGAGCTTCGCGCTGGTGCCGCCGCTACAGGTGCGCGTGATGACTGCGGCCGCCGACGCGCCGAACCTCGCCGCTGCGGTCAACATCGGGGCATTCAACCTCGGCAACGCCGCTGGCGCGGCCCTGGGTGGCGGCGTGATCGCCGCCGGGCTCGGCTTTCCCGCGGTCGCGCTCGCCGGGGCGGCGACCTCGTCGATCGGGCTGGCGGCGCTTGTGCTGGCCGGACGTCGATCCGCTGTCCCGGCGCAAACGCCGTGCTACGACTGAGCCGACCCGACGGCGGATGGCCCGGTCTCCGGCCGCATCGCGCGATCCGCGCGGGCAGTCGGAGACCGGCCACGCGCTACATTCTGTTGCGGGAAGAACGCTCGCCGACGTATCGCCCCTGGCGGGCACGGCAAGCGTGCCGCACGGGATTTCCAGACCATGCGCGTGCTCCTGATCGGATTGGGTGACATCGCCCGCAAGGCGTATCTTCCCCTGCTGTTCAGGCGAGCCGACCTCGAAATCCACCTGGCCACGCGCGATCCGGTCGCGCTCGACGACGTCGGCGGGTCCTTCCGCCTCCCGCACCGCTACGCCAGCGCTGGCGAGGCGCTTCGCCGCGCGACGTTCGACGCTGCGTTCGTCCATGCCGCCACCGACGCGCATGCGGAGATCGTCAGGCTCCTGGTCGAGCATGGCATACCCACCTTCGTCGACAAGCCGCTGGCGGACAATCTCGGGGAAGTCGAGGCGCTCGTCGCCCTCGCCCGGCGGCGCGCCACGCCGCTCGTGATCGGCTTCAACCGGCGGTTCGCTCCGGATTATGTCGCCCTCCGCGGTACCGGGGCGAACCTCCTGATGATGGAGAAGCATCGTCACGGGCAACCCGACCTGCCGCGTCGCGTCGTGTTCGACGACTTCATCCATGTCGTCGATACGCTGCTGTTCCTCGCGCCGTCACTGGTCCGCCGCCGCACTATCGAAACCCAGGTGATCGACGGCATGCTGCATGCGGTCGTTCTGACGTTGGCGGGCGACGGGTTCACGGCCGTCGGATCTATGCATCGGGCTAGCGGGATCGATGAGGAACGACTGGATGTCATCGGCGGTAATGTACGCCGATCCGTGCTGAACCTTGCGGATCGCCTCGACGCGAGCGGGACGCAGAGCCTGCACAGGCGGCCGGATTGGGTCCCGGTCGGACGCCAGCGCGGTTTCGAGGCGATGTGCGACGACTTCCTCCGCGCCGCCCGCGAGCGGCGGCCCGTGGACGAGGCTGCAATCCTGGCGACGCACGAACTCTGCGAAGCCATCGTCCGCCACGCGAGAGGGTGAAGCCTGGAGTGGATTGCGACACCTCCCAATCCGTGTCGGGCATCGCAAATAGCCGCTGCGCGGGGTAAATGCCGGATAGTCTCGGGCAGGTCGGGCGCGACGGGCCGGCAAGGCACGGCCGCGGCGTGGGCCCGCGGGACCGGCACCGCAACGGCTCGCCTCCCGCGCCGCGGGGGATGCCTTCCATTCAACGAAAAAACCTGCAACGCATTCGAACTGAAGGCATTTTACCGAACCGTCGCGCGGTGCGATGGCGGCAGGGGCTGATAAAATCACGTTTTCCCTGTGCGGGAGGACATGGTGCGGGAGGATGAGGGAAGGGTTGTGACAGGGGCCGAGGAACAGGCAAGGCAGCTTGCGGCAATGTACGACGCATCGCCGATCGGTCTGGCGGTGATCGATACGGAGCTGCGCTACGTCCGCATCAACGAGCATCTCGCACGCCTGAACGGCATTCCGGTGGCCGACCATATCGGCCGTACGGTGATGGAGATCATACCCGACCTTTCCGCTCAGGCGCGCGCGGCGTTCGATCGCGTTCTCGCGGGCGAGGAAATCAAGGGGGTCGAAATCGTCGGCCCCACGCCGGCGCGGCCGGACCGGACCAGTGTATGGCGGCAGAATTGGGTCCCGATGCGCGATGAGACCGGCGCGGTGATCGGTGTCGCCGTCTCCTGCGAGGACATCAGCGAGGAAAGCCGCGCGCGCAAGGCGGTCAAGGCGCTGAACGCGATCAACACCGCGCTTGCCGCCGAGCATGATCTCGAGCGTCTCGTGCAGATGGTCACCGATGCCGGCGTCGAGCTGACTGGCGCGACGGTAGGCGCCTTCTTCCACAACGTGCTCGACGAAAGTGGCGAGCGGCTACACCTGTTCACCCTGACCGGCGCCGATCGCGAGCAATTCACCAAGCTTGGACGGCCGCGCGGGACCAAGGTGCTGGAGCCCCTGTTCCGCAACGAGCTGATCCGCGCCGACGACATCACGCGCGATCCCCGCTATGGCGCGAACGCGCCCTATGAGGGCATGCCGCCCGGGCATCCCGTGGTCACCAGCTATCTTGCCGTGCCGGTCGTGTCGGGCGGAGGCAAGGTGCTGGGCGGGCTGCTGTTCGGTCATCCGGAGCCGGGATGCTTCTCGCAGCGGCACGAGGAACTGATCGCCGGCCTGGCCGCGCAGGCGGCGGTCGCCATCGAGAACGCCCGCCTGCTGTCTGCGGTACAGGCGACCAACGAGGCTCTCGAGCAGAGGGTCGCGGAGCGGACCGCGGAACGCGACCGCGCGTGGCGCCTGTCGCGCGACCTACTGATCACGGTGGACCCGGCCGGTATCTTCCGCTCGGTCAGCCCCGCATGGACGACAATCCTCGGCCACCATCCCTCGGAAGTGGTCGGCCGCAGCTATCGCGATTTCATCCATCCGGACGATATCCCGCGGACCGAGGCAGCGCTGAGCGCGGCATCCGCCGGCGAGGACGTGCCGGTGTTCGAAAACCGCTATCGTACGCGTGACGGTGCGATCCGGCACATCTCGTGGCTGACTTCGGTCGCGGGCGGCCGGATCTATGGATCGGGGCGCGACGTGACGGACGCGCGTGCGAAGGACGAGGCGCTGCGCGCGACCGAGGCGGCCCTGCGGCAAAGTCAGAAGATGGAGGCGATGGGCCAGCTGACCGGCGGCGTCGCGCACGACTTCAACAATCTGCTGACGCCGATCCTCGGCAGCCTCGATCTCATCCGCCGCAAGGTGCCCGACGACGCGCGCAGCATGCGCCTGCTCGATGGCGCCATCCAATCCGCGGAGCGTGCCCGGACGCTGGTCCAGCGACTGCTCGCCTTCGCCCGGCGCCAGCCGTTGCAGGCGGATGCCATCGACGTGGCCACGATGGTGCGCGACATTGCCGCCCTGCTGTCGACGACGGTGGGTCCGCAGGTCCAGCTGATCATCGAGACTAAGGAATGTCTTCCCCCCGCACTCGCGGACCGCAATCAGCTGGAAATGGCATTGCTGAACCTCGCGGTGAACGCGCGCGATGCGATGCCCGGCGGGGGGACGCTGCGCATCGACGTCGGCGACCGGCAGATCGAGGACGGCGATCCACGTCTGCCGCCCGGCGCCTATATCCACCTCAGCGTGATCGATTCGGGTTTGGGCATGGACGCGGAAACGCTGGACCGTGCGATCGAACCCTTCTTCTCGACCAAGGGACTAGGGCGGGGAAGCGGGCTCGGCCTGTCGATGGTACATGGCCTTGCAAGCCAGCTGGGCGGCGCGTTCCAGCTGACGAGCAGCCCGGGGGCCGGCACCGTCGCGGAGCTGTGGCTACCGGTCAGCACGGTGGAGATCGTTCCGACCGTCACCGCATCGCTCGACCCGGCGCCAGCCTGCAGCGTCGGACTCATCCTTCTGGTCGACGACGAGGATGCGGTGCGCGCGGCGGCCGCGCAGATGCTGGGCGATCTGGGCTATGCGGTCGTCGAGGCGGATGGCGCCGACGCCGCCCTGCGGCTGGTAGCCGAGGGGCTGCGGCCGGACCTGCTCGTTTCCGATCACCTGATGCCGGGGATGACGGGGACCGAGCTGGCGCGGCACCTGCGCGCGCGGCGTCCGGATCTCGGCGTGCTGATCGTGTCGGGCTATGCGGATGTCGAGACGCTGTCGCCCGAGCTTGCCCATCTGTCCAAGCCGTTCCGCCAGGCGGACCTGCAACGGGCGCTGTCCATGCCCAAAGTCTATCCACCGTCGAAAGCACCCACGTCGCACGCGCCCATGCCGTCCGGCTGACCGAGCGATGCGATCTGGCCTTCGGTAGGCGATCCAGTGAGGCTGGATCAGCGCGGCAGCGGCCCTCACCGCCTATCCAGAATATGCTCCGTGGGCGGCCGGGTGGGGGTGAGGGCCGGGACCGCTCCCCCGCACGTGGATCGCCCAGCTAAGCGCTTCCCTTGCCTCGCAACTTCTGGCACGCTGATAGCGATAACGGAACGAGGGGATGGCAATGGATCGGCGCAGCTTCATTGGGGCGGGCATCGTCGCCGGCGGCATGGCGGCAGGAGGTATGCCGCGCGTCGCGGGAGCGGCGGCCGCCCCGGATCTGGGCTTCCCGAAGGATTTCGTCTGGGGCTGCGCGACCGCCTCCTACCAGATCGAGGGCGCGGTCAAGGCGGACGGGCGGGGACCGACGATATGGGATACGTTCTCGCACACGCCCGGCAAGACCGCGAACGGCGACACCGGCGACGTCGCCTGCGACAGCTACCATCGCTACGCCGAGGACATCGGGCTGCTCAAGAACCTCGGCGTCAAGGCGTATCGCATGTCGATCGCATGGTCGCGCATCTTCCCGGAAGGCCGCGGCCAGCCGAATCAGAAGGGCATCGATTACTATAATCGCGTGATCGACGGCCTGCTCGCGGCGGGCATCGCGCCCTATGTCACGATGTTCCACTGGGACCTGCCGCAGGCGCTGCCGGGCGAGTGGCGCAATCGCGACACGGCCAAGGCGTTCGCCGACTATGCCGGCTTCATGGCGGGAAAATTGTCCGATCGTGTCCATCGCTTCATGACGGTGAACGAACTGCGCTGCTTCACCGACCTTGGGCATATGCAGGGCATCCACGCACCGGGCTTGCAACTCCCCGCGGCGGAGGTGAACCAGGTTCGCCACCATGGCGTGCTGGCGCACGGGCTGGGCGTGCAGGCGATCCGCGCGCATGCCAGGGCCGGGACCGAGGTGGGCATCGCGGACAATACGTCGATCTTCGTCCCCGCGATCGAGACGCCGGGGCATATCGCCGCCGCCAAGAAGGCGATGCGCGATGAGAACGCCATGTTCCTGACCGCGATCATGGAAGGCGCCTATCCGCCGGAATATCTCGCCGCCGCCGGCGCGGCCGCGCCCAAGGTGCAGGCGGGCGACATGGCGGCGATCGGAAGCCCGCTCGATTTCGTCGCGCTCAACATCTATACCCCGACCTTCGTCAAGGCCGACCCGTCGGCGCCCCGCGGCTACACGCCGCTGCCGCATCTGCCGCAATCGCCACGCATGGCCTCGCCATGGCTCTATGTCGGGCCGGAGGCTGCCTATTGGGGCGTGCGCGCGGTCAGCGAATTGTGGAAGCCCAAGTCGCTGTTCATTTCGGAGAACGGCACGTCGGCGGACGACGTGCTCAACGCGGCCGGCCTGGACGACGACGCGGATCGCATCATGTACCTGCGCAACTATCTGGGCCAGTTCCGGCGGGCGACCGCGGAAGGCTTCCCGCTGCACGGCTATTTCCTGTGGAGCCTGATGGACAATTTCGAATGGGCGGACGGCTATACCAAGCGGTTCGGCATTCACTACGTCGACTTCGCGACGCAGAAGCGAACGCCGAAGCTGAGCGCCCAATGGTATAAGGAACTGATCCGCCGAAACGCCCTGGTCTGAGGGCCGCCGCAGCGACGATCCACCTCTCGTCAGGAGGTGGATCGCGCCGCGTCACGCACAGATGTGGGCATCGGGCAGCGGCGCGTTCGCCGGCACGGCGACGCCCTTTGCCGCGGCGGCCGCTTCCAGTGTCGGGCTGGGACCCGGACGCGAAAGGTCGGTCGCGGCGGCGTAGAAGGGATCCGCCTCCGCCCGCGCCAGCGTCGTGAAGGTGAAGCCAAGGCTGCGGTAGAGATCGAGCAGGCGCGGCAGCATATGCGCATCGAACGCGCCCAGATGCATCAGCAGGACATAGGGGATGTCGCGGCCCAGAGCGGCCTGCGACAGCATGCGCGACCGCAGCGCCTGGACGCGCGCGGCCGCGAGAAAGCTGCTTTCGAGCCCGGCGATCGCGCCCTGATCCCGCTTCGCGACGCAACGGGCATAGGCGTCGTTCCAGCCATAGTCGCCAAAGCTCATCGTCACGGCGGCGATGCGGTAGCCGCGTGCGCGAAGGCCGGCACGGACCGCATCGCGATCCGCCGCATTCCTTCCCTCGCTGAGGAACGGATAGCGGAACCAGTGCCAGTCGCTGCCGCGCGACGCGGCGACGAGGGGTGGCTCGTCGCGCGAGACGTCGGCAAGGAAGGCGTCGGGACCCATCGTGGCAAGATCGCCATGCGTCCAACTGTGATTGCCGATCGGGAAACCGGCCGCTCGCCAGGCGCCGACGACCTGCGGCGCGGTGGCGTCGGTTGCGAAGCCCCCATTGTAGAAGCCGAAGGCGGGCGCGTGCGCCGCCTTGAGCGCGGCGATGATCCGTCGGGCGATCGCCAGACGATCGTCGCCCACCGGCAGGGGCCCGTGCGCGGGCATGTCATCGAAGGTCAGCGCGATCTGCGGCGGCTGCGCGGGGGGCGCAGCCGCCGTCGCCGTATCGAACAGCGCCAGCGGTACGGCATCCGCCATCGCGCGATAGCCGCCGGGCCCCGGATGCAGATGGTCGCCCGAATCATAGGCCGGCAGCAGGCGGTCCGGGTGCGCCGGGTCACGCAATGCGGCATCGAAATCGATGACCCCGTCGAACGCGCCGGATGTGCGGATGAAAGCGTTGATCGCCTGCCGATCCGCCTCCGTCGCGGCATCGGGGTGGTAATAGTCGTTGCCGGCGAAGGGCGTGATCGTCCCGCCGATCAGGCGGATGCCATGCGCATGTGCGCGCCCGGCAAGCTGACCGTAGGCGCCGGTGATCGCCCGGACGAGCGCCGCATGTTCCGCATCACCGATCCGATGATCGCGGGTCGCGGTGCCGAGGTCATTGACCCCTTCCAGCAGGATCACGTCGGCAACGCCGGGGTTTCCGAGAACGTCGCGGTCGAAGCGAGCGACCAGACTTGGCCCGATGCCGTCGAGCAGCACGCGGTTGCCGCCGATGCCCATGTTGACCACGGCATGGGGGGGCGTCGTGCGTCCGACGGCCAGGCGCGCGGCGAGCAGGTCCGGCCAGCGCTGGTTGCTGTCGTCGACGATACCTTTGCCGTCGGTGATCGAATCGCCGATTGCGAGGATCGCCGACGTGGGGCCGTTCGTCACTTCGACGTCAGACAGGGACCACCAGCCCCCGATCCTCGCGGCATCCTTCAGCGACGCGGCCGCACTCTGGTCGCCAGGCGCGAGGAACGTCGTGGCGCGCGCGCCCGGATGGCCGGTGCGCGAAGCGATCGTATCGGGAAGGAACAGGCTGATCGCCAGGTCCTGGCCGGGATGCGTCGCGAGCGGCAGCGGATCGGTGTAGGCCTGCCCTCCCGCGGGAATGGTGACGCCCATCCTGCCCCCGAACGTCAGCGGGACGATGCCGCCGACGGTCGGCTGCCCGGGCTTCGCCTCGGCTGCGATCCGCGCCGCACCGACGACGAGCGGTCGGTCGCCTGCGACGTTCGACAGCCGGACGCGCACGCGCGTACCGCCGGCGGAAAGATGCACGATCTGGCGGATCGTCGCGGGGCCTGCCGCGGCGACGCGATCGGCATCGGCCCCCGTCATCCGCATCTGCGCCGACGCCCAGACCGGCACCCATTGGCGCGCCGAAACCCCGCCCGCAACCGTGCCGAGCAGCATCGCCACCATCCCGTATCGCGCGACCGCCGCCATGCCCTGTATCCTCACCTGCCGCCACGGCTTGTCCGTGCGCGTGATAGCGATATCATCGGGGAGGACGCGCCGCCAGCCGTGTCAGGGAGAGAGGGATGCGCGTGAATCGCCTGCTTTTGACGCTGTTGCTGATGCTGTCGGTGTTCGTCGCGCCGGCCGGGGCACGGGCGCAAGCGTGCGACGGCCCGGTCGCTGCCTGCACGCATCCGACGCGGGGCGGCCTGGCTCTGATCCTGCCGGGGCGTGCGACGGTGGTCGTGGTCGACGCGGCGGACGATCCCGGCGTCAGACGCGCAGCCTCGGATGTCGTCGCGGATCTTCGAGCCGTCGGCGGCGGCACGGTGCGCGGCGCCGACCGGGTGGACGGCGCCACGGTGATCGCGGGCACCCTGGGGCGAAGTCCGATCGTCGATGCCCTGGTGCGCACTGGAAAGGTCGATGTCGGGGGGCTGGCGGGACGATGGGAGGGCTATGTCGCGCAGGTGGTCGATCGACCGGCACCAGGTGTCGCACGCGCGCTCGTCATCGTCGGCGCGGACCGGCGCGGTACGATCTTTGGCCTGTACGACCTCAGCGCCAAGGCGGGCGTGAGTCCGTGGTCCTGGTGGGCCGACGTGCCGCCCCTGCGCCATCCGACCCTCTTTCTGACCGCCGGACGCGTCGCCGACCATCCGGTCGTCAAATATCGCGGCATATTCATCAACGACGAGGAGCCCGCGTTCGGCGGCTGGGCACGCGCCCGCTTCGGCGGGGTCAATCACCTCGCCTATGAACGCGTCTTCGCGCTGCTGCTCCGGTCCAAGGCGAATTTCCTGTGGCCGGCGATGTGGGGCAAGTCGCTGTGGCAGGACGATCCCGCCACCGCGCCGCTGGCCGACCGGATGGGCATCATCCTCGGAACCTCGCATCACGAGCCGATGGGACGGTCGCAGGTCGAATGGCAGCGGCAGGGCGGCGGGCCCTGGGATTATACGCGTAACGCGGCCGCGCTGCGCGCGTTCTGGCGGGCCGGAATCGAACGACGTGGCCATGCGGAAGACCTCGTCACGATCGGCATGCGGGGCGATGGCGACGAACCGATGACGCAGGGGACCGCGATCGACCTGCTCCAGCGCATCGTCGCGGACCAGCGCGGGATCATCGCCGACGTGACGGGCAAGCCCGCCGACCGGACGCCGCAGGTCTGGGCGCTCTACAAGGAGGTCCAGGATTATTACGACCGGGGGATGCGCGTTCCCGATGACGTGACGTTGCTGTTCTCGGACGACAATTGGGGCAACATCCGCCGCCTGCCGCCGCCCGGCATGGCGCGGCGGGGGGGCGCGGGCGTCTATTATCATTTCGATTATGTGGGCGATCCGCGCAACTACAAATGGCTCGACACCAACGCGATCCCGCGTGTCTGGCAGCAGATGCGGATGGCACGCCAGTTCGGCGCGGATCGGTTATGGATCGTCAACGTCGGCGACCTGAAGCCGATGGAATATGCGACGAGTTTCTTCCTCGCGATGGCGTGGAACCCCGATGCGATGACGTTGGCGGCGATGCAGGCCTTTCCCGCACGATGGGCGACGCACCAGTTCGGCGATGCGCAGGGGCGGGCGATCGGCGCGCTGCTCGGCCGCTACGGCCAGCTCGCCAGCCGGCGTAAGCCCGAACTTATCGACGCCGATACCTATACGTCCACGCCGGGTGGCTGGGCACGGGTGCTCGCCGAATGGGAGGCGCTTGCAAGGGTTGCGCATCGTGTCGGCGCTTCCGTGCCGATGGACCGGCGCGACGCCTATGACGAGCTGGTGCTGCACCGGATCGACGCGATGACCAACCTCCACCGCCTTTATGCCGCCGTGGCGTCCAATCATCGGGCGGCGTCGGCGGGCGTTGGCGGGGAAGCGGAACGGCAGGCCGCGGCCGCTCGCGGTTTCTTTGCACAGGATGCCGCGTTGCGTCGACGCTATGAGGCGCTCGCGGGCGGCAAATGGCCCGTAATGATGGCACAGACGCATATCGGCTATACCGGCTGGCAGCAGCCGGAGGTGGACAGGATACCGCCGCTCTGGACCGTCGCATCGGCCGGGCCAAGGCCCGCGCCCGTACCGGCACCGCCGATCGCGATCATCGCCGCCGATGCGGGACGCCCGATCGACGGCGGGACCATCCGTTGGCAACGGATCGCCGGCTTTACCGCGGACGGCGCGGCAATGGTCGCGACTCCGGCGACTGTGTCCCCTATCGAGAAGCCCGGGGGGGCAGGGCCGCAGATCGCCTATCGCGTCAACCTTCCGGCGGCGGGCGCTTTCCGCTTCGACGTGGTCGCGGCGCCGGGGCTGGACGTCCGCGGCAGCGGCCACCATCGCGTGGCGCTGTCGATCGACGGCGGCGCGCCGATGATCGTCGACCTGCTCGCGCACGAGGACGAGGCGCGCTGGCGTCGGGCGGTCGCGGACAATGCGCGTGTCGTTGGCGCTTCGCTATCGGTCACCCGCGCCGGCCGCCACACATTGCACCTGTGGCTGGTCGATCCCGAAGTCGTGGTCGAGCGTATCGAGCTGCGGCGCTGAATCAGCGTGCCGCCAGGTCGCTCGCCACCCAGACCAGCGGCGCGTTCCAGTTGATCGCGACTTCGTTCAGCGCGAAAGCCCGCGCATCGTCCCGCCAGCATCGCTGCGGCGCGCAGCCCTTCAGCGTCGCGGCGACCGGGTCCGCGAGGGCTGTGTTGTTGGCGCCGCCGCCCAGAACGCCCGGCGGCGGACCCGGCTGTCGCTTGTCCAGCTGGTGCGTCCAGAACCGGTGGTGCGGGTTCTGCATCGGATTCCATCCGAAGCCCGACACGTAGCTGCGATCGAGAGGATTGCGCCCCAGCACGTAATCCGCGGTGTCGACCTCCGCATCCCGATAAGCCGCCTTGCCGGTGAAGCGCGCGGCCAGGCCGAGCACGATCCCGCGATTGAGGATCGTGCCGTTCGATCCCCAGGGATACCGCAGTGTGTCGAAGGGGATGTGATAGCCGGTACGCGCATCTTCCCCCAGGAAGCGGTCGGCAAGCGCGACGATCTTGGCACGGGCTGCGTCCCGTTCCGCATCAGGCAGCCCCGCTGCGGTGGCGAGCGTGATCGTGCCCAGCGCTGCGGTAGCGCCCCAGCTCGCCTCGTTGCCGAGCGGTGCGGCATGGAGCGGATTGCGGTGCAAGGCGTCTGCCAGCTCCGGCATCCGCGTTGCGGCGTAGAGTTCGGCCGTCGCCCAGTAGAATTCGTCGGCGAGGTCGCCGTCGCCATAGCCGCCGCTGCCGGTAAAGGCCTGGGCGGCGTAGATGTCGGGATTGCGCAACGCCGCCCGATAGGCGCTGGCGGCGGCGGTGAGGCAGCGGTGCGCGAAGGCTGGATCCGCCGTCTTCCACACGCGCGCGCATTGCGCAGCGGTCGCCGCGAGGTTGAGCGTCGCCGCGGTACTGGGCGGGTAGAGTAGCCGATCCTCGCGGTCGTTCGCCGGCGCGGTGGGCAGGGGCGTCCAGTTGCGGTCCGCGACCTTGTGATGTGCCATGCCACCCGCATCCACGTCCGTCAGGCGCAGCGGTCCGCGTCCCTGTCGCCCGACGGGAAGGGCGAGGTGCGTGCCGTCCGGCACCTGCATCGCGAGCAGGAAGCGCATTTCCACCCGCGCTTCGTCGAGGAGGTCGTCGGTGCCGTTGCCGGCCTCCGGCAGGGCGGCGCTGCCGTCCGGAAAGGGTGGGGATCCGGCATTTACCTCGTAGAGGTTCTGGAGCGTCCAAAGCGCGATGCCGCCGTTGACGACATATTTGCCCTGGTCGCCCGCATCGTACCAGCCGCCGGTCACGTCGAGGGTATAGGGACAGCCGGGCCAGACCGTGCCGCCGAGGTCTGGACCCTTGAAACAGGCCGCGACCTCATGCGCATGGCCGGCCGGACGTGCCCATGCCTTGCCGGCAAAAGCCGCGTCGATCGGCACGCCCGCGCGTGTCTGATAGAAATAGTTCAACGCGGCGCGGGCGAGCGGCCGGTAGAGGTCCGTCGCGATGACGAAGGGATGCGACGAGGTATTGGCGACCTCGAGCCGATAGGTGCCCGGCGTGCGCACGGCACCCAGGTCGAGCTGATGCACCCGATCGCCCGACGCTGGATCCTCGCCGAACGGCTGCGTCATCCCGTTGGCGACCGGCCTGCCCTGCGCATCGACGACGCGCCATGCGAGCGGAGCCGTTGTGGCATCCGCCACGATCGCGCGCTTCGCGGTGTCCGGGCGGAAGCCAAGCTGATTGAGATGCACCGTGTCCGGCGCGTTGCCGAGCGCGGTCAGCGCCAGCAGGACGCGAAGGTGCCGCCTCATGCCACGCCGCTCCAGTCGTCGCTTGGTCGCGACGGCGTCGGCACCGCCGTCGGGGCGAGCGGCGACGGTGCCGCGGCGCGAAGGAAGTCGCCATGGGTCGGCAGCCGCATCGCGGTATCGAGATAGCCGCGCCGGATCTGCTCCAGCGCGCCTGCGACCTTGTCTTCGTCCAGCGCGTCGACGGCGGGTTCCCACCCCTCCGGCGCCAGTCCCTGTCCCAGGCACACCGCGACCCAGCTGGGATTGGTGAAAAGCTCATAGCCTTCCCGGAACAAGCGCCCCTTGCCGCGCCACAGGTCGAGCTTGCGCGCGAGACTGTCGGGCACGCTCATCTCGCGCACACGATCCCAGAAAGGCGTGTCGTCGCGGCGGGTCACCTTGTAATGGAGGATGATGAAATCGCGGATGTCCTCGTAGAGATCCCGCATCTGGCGGTTGAACTCGGTGCGTTCGGCGGGGTCGAAGCGACGGTCGGGAAACAGGGCGACGAGGCGCTGGATCGCAGACTGGACGAGGTGGATGCTGGTTGATTCCAGCGGCTCGATGAAACCGCTCGCGAGGCCCAAAGCGACGACGTTGCGGTTCCAGCACTGCCGGCGGCGTCCCGCCTCGAAGCGGATGCGCCGCGGTGCGGCGAGCGCTTCACCCTCGAGGCTGGCGAGCAACTGCGCCTCCGCATCCTCGTCGGACAGATAGTCGCTGCAATAGACGAGGCCGTTGCCCATCCGGTGCTGGAGCGGGATGCGCCATTGCCAGCCCGCGTCACGCGCGGTGGCGCGGGTGAAGGGCGACGGCTCGCGCGCGTCGGGCAACGCGCAGGGCACCGCGACGGCGCGATCGCACGGCAGCCACTGGGCATAGCTGTCATAGCCGGTTTCCAGCGCGTCCTCGATCAGCAGGCCGCGAAAGCCGGAGCAGTCGATGAACAAATCGCCCTCGATCCGTCGGCCGTCGGCCATCGTGACGGACTCGACGAAACCGTCCCCGCTCCGCAGGTCGACAGTGGCGATCCGCCCCTCGATGCGGGTCACGCCGCGCGGTTCGGCATAGTCGCGCAGATAGCGGGCGTAGAGCGACGCGTCGAAGTGGAAGGCGTAGAACAACTCCCGCACCGGCGACTGGGCGTCGTCGCGCGCGCGCCCGAACTTGCCGTTGGCCGCGGCGACCGCGCTCATCGACCAGGCCTCGACCGACGGGATCGGCCGCCGACTGCGTTCGCGCAGCCACAATTGGTGGAAATGCACGCCCTGCAGGTCGTGGCCATGATTGCCGAACGGATGGAAATAGGTCTCGCCCAGCGCGCCCCAGTCGCGGAACTCGATACCGAGCTTGAACGTGCCCGACGTCGCGGCGACGAAGCCGTTCTCGTCCAGACCGAGCATGCGGTTGAAGTTGAGCAGCGGCGGGATCGTCGCCTCGCCGACGCCGACGGTGCCGATCTCCTCCGACTCGACCAACGTGATCTGCGTATAGCCGTTGTTGAGCAGGCGCGCGAAGGCGGCGGCGGCCATCCAGCCGGCGGTACCCCCGCCGACGATGACGACGCGGCGGATCGCATGGGGGTTAGCCGGGGGATTTGCGGAATCGATCATCGGGACAGGCGGCTCGCTTGCGCCGCCAGCCAGGCGGCATGGGTTGGGGTGCGCGGCACGGCGGCGGCGATATCGGCTTTGTGGCGGGCCATCGCCGCGGCGGCGGCGTCGGCGGGAACGGCCTCGACCAGCGGGTCGACACGGCGCGGCAGGACGCCCTGGCCGATCAGCACCGCCGCCCATTCGTCCCGGCTGAAGGTTTCTTCCTCGTAAAAGGGCAGGCGGCCTCGCTCGGCGAACTGGGTGAGCGTATGGGCGAGGCTGTCCGGCGGCGGCGTCGCGGCGCAGGCGCGCCACATCGGCTCCGGCCGGCGCGCGGCGACGTAGTGGAGCGCCACGAAATCGCGGACGCGCTCGGCTTCCGCGACGCACTGACGGTTGAAGTCCGCCGCTTCCACCGGTGCCATGGCCGCATCGGGCAGCATAGTCACCAGCCGGTCGATCGCGCTGAGGGCGAGGTGCAGGTTGCACCATTCGAGTGGCTCGACCTGAGTCGCCGAGTCGCCGATCGCGACGCAATTGCCCCGCCACGGCGCGCGGCGCATGCCGGGCCGGATCGCAATGCGATCGCCGTCGGGCATCAGTGCCGCCAGTGCCGCCTCGTCGGCATGCGCCGTGGCATAGGCGATGCCGGTCTGTGCGCCGCTGGTCCAGCGCCAGCCGGCGGCATGCGCGATGACCGGCGTAAGTACTGGCGGCTCGATCGGCGCGCCGACGTGGATCAGCAGGCGGTCGCAGGGCAGCCAGTCGGACCAGTCGTCGACCGCCTGGTCGATCGCGCCGCGCAAGCGTGCCGCAGGCCCTGTCGCGTCGACGACGAGATCGGCGGCCAGCGATCCACCGCCGACCAGCGTCAGTCGTGCGACAAAGCCGCGGTCGTCGATCGCCACGTCGGCGATCTCGCCCGCGAGGATGCGAACCCCGACGTGATCGGCAAAGGCGCGCACCATGCGTTCCTGGCGCGGCAGGTCGAGCATCAGGCCGTAATCATGGTCCGCGAAGGGCGTGCCTGGCGTCGGCGGTACGAACCGCCCGGCGCGTGCCAACACGGCGGCTGGCGCGTAGGCGTCGAATGCGTCGGCCCTGCCTGCGCGACGCGCACGCAGCCAGTGCAGGTGAAAGCTCGTCGGTCCGAAGCGCTGACCATAGCGATCGTAGACGTGCGCATAATCGGGAAGGTCGTCGGCCCAGCCGCTGAACAGCGTGCCGAGGCGGCAGGCTGCACCGGTTCGCAGCACGGCGTCCTCCTCGCCGATGCCCAGATCGGCATGGAAGCCGCGGATCGAGGGCAGCGTACAGGCGATGCGGTCGGCCAGCGCGTCCGGTGCCGCCCGGGTCGCCAGCATCGTCACGTCGAGGAAGGGCGCGCGCCGCTTGATCGCCGCGGCGGCATACCATCCGGTTATCCCGCCCCCAGCGACGAGGACGGTGCGCAGCGGTTCGGTCATGCCGCGTCCGTCATCGGGCAATAGCGATCCAGGAAGCCGCGATGATCGGGTCGGGCTGCGACGTCGGCGGCGATCTCCTGCCGCAACGCGGCGATGCCGCGATGCACGGCGACGGGATCGGATGCGTCCGCGCGCGGATCCCAGCCCTCCGGCACGATGCCCTGACCCAGATAGACCGCCACCCAGCTCGCATCGAGGAAGACCCCCTCGCGATATTTGACGACGCGACCGCGGCGGCGCCACAGGTCCAGTTTCTCCGCCAGGCTGTCCGGGATCGTCATCGTGCGCACATAATCCCAGAACGGCGAGTCGGACCGCGTCGTCGCGTGATAGTGCAGGATAAGGAAATCGCGGATGCGGTCATATTCCAGGTCGATGACGCGATTGAACTCGTCCCGGTCCGGCGGGCTCGGCGCGCCGTCGGGGAAGAGCTCGACCAATGCGGTGATCGCCTGCTGCACGAGATAGATGCTGGTCGACTCAAGCGGTTCGAGAAAACCGCTCGCGAGGCCGATCGCGACGCAATTGCCCACCCAGCTGCGCCGCCGACGCCCGGCGCGGAAGCGCAGCAGGCGCGGTTCGGCGAGGGGTTTCCCCTCCACCGCCGCGACCAGTGCGTCACGTGCCTCGGCATCGCCGACGAAGGCGCTCGCGTAGACATAGCCATTGCCGGTGCGGTGCTGCAGCGGGATGCGCCAGCGCCAGCCGGCGGGCATGGCGATCGCGCTGGTATAGGGCGTCACCGCCGTCTCCGTCCTGCACGGCATGGCGACGGCGCGGTCGGCGGGCAGCCAATGCGCCCAATCCTCAAACGGCTCCTCCATCGCGCCGCCGACGAGCAGGGAACGGAAGCCTGAACAGTCGACGAACAGATCGCCCTCGATCCGGGTCCCATCGGCGAGCGTGATCGCGCGGATGTCGCCGGTGTCGCCGTTGCGCTCGACCGCAGTCACGATCCCGTCCGTCCGCACCACGCCCGCCCGCTCGGCCAGGCCGCGCAGATATGGCGCGAACAGCTGCGCGTCGAATTGATAGGCATAGCCGAACGTCCCCGCCAGCTGACCCGGGTCGGCCTGCGGATGCGCGAAGCGGCCCTGCCGCGCGAGCGTGCAGGCATAGGACAGGTCGTCGAGCGGCGGCAGCGGCGCGCCGGCGCGGGACAGCCGGCTCCAATAATGATGGAAGTCGATCGCACCCTTGCCGCTACCGAAGGTGCCGAAGGGATGGATATAGCTGTCGCCGATCCGACCCCAGTCGCGAAATTCGATCCCCAGCTTGAAGGTGGCGCGGGTGAGCGCCATGAACTCCGCCTCCGGGATGCCGAGCCGCTCGTTGAAGAAGCGGATGTGGGGCAGCGTCGCCTCGCCGACGCCGACGATGCCGATCGCTTCCGATTCGACGAGATGCACGCTCGCACGATGCGGCAACAGCCGTGCGATCGCCGCCGCCGTCATCCAGCCGGCGGTGCCCCCGCCGACGATCACCACCCGCACTGCCTTGCCCGGCGTGGTCAAGAGTCCGCTCCCCAGTTAAGGCGCCTTTGTTCGCGCTCCCATCTCCTTCTGGGTCGTTCATCGTCGCGCGTTCGTCAACACCGCTTCCACAACTGGCGCCGTACGTTGCAGGAACGTCACACCCCGGCGTCAAAAAACGGCCCCCAACAGAAAAATGTTACCGCGACCATTGCTCGATTGTGAATGGTCTGCCTACAAAGAGGCCGTATCGGACGGGCGCCGCGAGCAGTGCCGCGATCGTATTTAGGGGAGGACCAAAGATGCGCCCTGTCGCGCCGTCCACTGTCACTGCACGTTCCATCGTCCGCCTGTTGCGCGGTGCTTCCGTCACGGCGCTGTGCATCGCCACCCCATTTGGCGTCGCGCAGGCGCGCCCGCTGTCGGGCCAGGACACCAGCCAGTCGCCGACCGGCGCGAAAGCGGGCGAGGGCACCGTCGGTGTCGCCACCGCCACCGGCGCGGCAACCAGCCCCGCCGACGTCCAGGCTGAAACGCAATCGACCGGCGGCGCGAGTCCCGACGATATCGTCGTTACCGGCATCCGTCAGAGCCTGGCCAACGCGCAGAACATCAAGCGTAACGCGGACACCATCGTCGACGCGATCACCGCGTCCGATATCGGCGCGCTGCCCGACCGCTCCGTCACCGAGGCGCTGCAGCGTGTGCCGGGTGTCGCGATCAGCCGCTTCGCCGGGTCGAACGACCCCGACCACTTCTCGGTCGAGGGTTCGGGCGTTAACGTGCGCGGCCTGAATTTCGTCCGCTCCGAATTCAACGGCCGCGACACCTTCTCGGCCGGTATCGGCGGTCAGGCGATCAACTTTTCCGACGTGCCCGCCGAGTTGCTCGGCTCGGTAGAGGTCTACAAGAACGCGACTGCCGAGACGATCGAGGGCGGTCTGGCCGGTACCGTCAACCTCAACACGCGCAAGCCGTTCGACAACAAGGGGCTGCACATCGGCGTCGACGCCGAGGCGAATTACGGCGATTTCGAGAAGAAGTGGTCGCCGACCGGCTCGATCCTGGTGAGCGATACCTGGCAGACCAACATTGGTACCTTCGGCCTGCTCGGCGACGTATCCTATTCGCGTATCCGCAGCCGCGCGGACGGCATCCAGGTCACCAATTTCCAGACCCGTGACAACCAGAACGCGATCGCGGCGAACTCCACCACGACGCTCGTCTGCCGCAACGCGCTGCCTGGCACCACCGACACCACGACGCTGCCCGCCGCGGGTTCGGCCTGCGGCGCGGCGAACACGCCCGGGGCGGATGGCTTCCTCGACCCGGCGGGTGTGCGCTATGCCCCGATCGGCGGCCAATTCCGCAGTCAGGACTATGACCGCAAGCGCGATGGCGTCGCGCTAGCGGCGCAGTGGCAGAGCAACGACGAGAAGACGGTACTGACCGCGCAGTTCCTGCGTACGCACACGACCAACGAATGGGGTGAGCATACGTTCGAAACGGCGCCGGATCTGTCGGAATACAGCACCTATCCGTTCGGGTGTCTCGGCAATACCGACGGTGCGCCGTCGAACGGCAACAACACGACCCGCGCCGAATGCCCGGTCGGCTCGACCAAGAACTACGTCTACGACGCGAACGGCTTGTTCCAGAGCGGCTATATCACCTACCCGGGCAACGTCGCCTATCGCGGCAATGGCCCCAACACCTCCACCAGCTTCGTACCGGCCGGCGGCACGCAACAATCGCTGTCACGTCGACAGGTTTTCGATGAAAATACGGTCAAGGACTTCGGCCTCAACCTGAAGACGCAGCTCAGCGACCGCCTGTCGGTCAATCTGGACGGCGACTATACCAAGGCCGAGCACTACAATCTCGACTTCAGCACTTTCGGTTCGACGTTCGCCGATTCCGAACTTAACATCACCGGCAATCTGCCCGTGGTCGTGCCGCACAAGCCCAACCAGCTGAACTATACCTGGTCGGGCGCGGCCCCCAATCCGGTGGTCGTTGGCGAGACCGACAAGCAGTATTTCTCCGACCCGCGCGTACAGTTCTGGCGCGCGGCCATGGACCATATCGAACAGTCCGAAGGCCGCGAATATGCGTTCAAGGGTGACTTCGACTATAAGTTCGGCGAGGGCGGATTCGTCAAGGACATCAAATTCGGTGCCCGTTACGCCGACCGCTCGATGGACGTGCGATACAGCACGTACAATTGGGGCGTGCTGAGCGAGACGTGGTCGGGCAATTCGCCTGTGTCTATCGCGCAGTCCCCGGCCAACACGGCGTTCTACAGCTTCCCCGATTTCTTTCGTGGCGCGACGCCGGGGCCGGTCGGCGGGTTCTATTACACCGGCGATCTGATCAACAACTATAACGGCTCGGCGACACGCCTGCAGCAGGTCGAGGCGGCTTGGGCAGCGAACGGTGCGACCGCGACCGGCTGGTCACCGCTGGCCCAGCGCGCCGGCGTCGTTGCCGGCACGCCGTTCCTGCCGTCCGAAATCCAGAAGGTGACGCAGCAGGACAAGAACGTCTATGCGCAGCTGAACTTCGCATCGCCGGGGCCGGTGTTCGGCGACGTGCGGCTCAGCGGCAACGTCGGCGTGCGCTACGTCGTTACCGACGTGACCTCGGCAGGCTCGATCGGTGCACCGACGCGCACGCAAACCGGTACCGTCGACCCGTATCTGACGCGGTGCCAGCCAACCGTACAGAACGGGGTGCAGGTTACGCCCGGCGGTGTCTGCCAGCTCGGGGCGCAGGGTTATGCCGCTCTCCAGCAGTTCTCCACCGGTATCACAACGGCGGAAGTCGCGCGGAACAACTATGCCTATTGGCTGCCCAGCGCGAACCTCAAGTTCGGGCTGAGCCGGGACCTGATCCTGCGTCTGGCGGCATCGAAGGTGCTGACGCGCCCCGATCTCGCCAACATCCGCAACTTCCTGACCGTCGGATTCGACACCGGCAGCGGGACACTGACCGCGACCGCAGGCAATCCCTATCTGAAGCCGGCCACCGCCTGGCAGTTCGACGCGACGCTCGAATGGTATTTCGGCCGTGTCGGGCAGTTGTCGGTCGATGCCTTCTACAAGTCGGTGCACAACTTCTTCTATCAGGCGGTCACGAACCGTACGATTCAAAGTGCGGGTATCTCGCAGAATGTGCTCGTTCGCGGGCCGGCGAACTTCGACGGCTATGGCAAGATCAAGGGCGTCGAGGTTTCCTACCAGCAGACGTTCGATTTTCTGCCCTCTTTCCTGAGCGGTCTAGGGACAAGCCTGAACTATTCCTATATTGAGAGCTCGGGTCTGCCCAATTCCTTCCTGAATGGTGGCTCGCCTTCCGGTGCGTCGAACATCACGCCCGGCAATTTGCCGCTGGAAGGTCTGTCGAAGCACAATGCCAATGCGACCGTCTTCTACGAGAAGGGGCCGATCTCGCTGCGCGCGGCGTACAACTGGCGTTCCAAATATCTGCTCACCGCGGCGGACGTCATCTTCCCGTACACGTCGATCTATCAGTCGGCGGGCGGCCAGCTCGATGCGTCGGCCTTCATCAACATCAACAAGTACATCAAGATCGGCGTCCAGGGCGTGAACCTCGCCAATCAGGTCGTGAAGACGGAGCAGGCATATATCAGCGGCTCGAACGCGACGGCGCCGCGATCCTATTTCGTCAACGATCGCCGCTATTCGTTCATCCTGCGCGGCAATTTCTGACCTTGCGGGCGGTCGGCCTCGGCCGGCCGCCCGGTTTTCCCCAACTGGAAAGGGCGCGCTCCGATCGGAACGCGCCCTTCTTTTTTGCCGGCTTCGGCGACGACGGCTCAGTTGTGGGGTAGTTTGGCCGGATCGACGCCCGGCCCGAGATCGAGCAGGAAGGCCGGACCGACCTCGACGACCTGCTTGGCGCCGGCCAGTTGCAGCGAGATGTTGGCCTTGCCCGCGGCAAAGGCCTGTGACGCGACGCCACTGGCGAAATATCGCTTCCAGCCTGGGCCGACCGATGCGGTCGCCGTCGCGATCTGCGGATAGGGGGCCTCCGAACCGGTGGCACCCAGCGGAATGGTCAGCGGCGCGTCCTCCTTCGCATCCGGCGCGCGCAGATAGACCATGACCAGCACCGTATCGCCCGCCGCGATCGGCTTCACCGTGGGATAGGACGCGCCCGTATCCCATGGATGCGCGCCGGCGCGCGTGACCTGTACGCGCACCGCGGCGCCACCCGGCACGTCGGTGGCCGGTACCTGTTTGGCGCTTTGGTTCGGACCGTAGAGCGCCCAGCCGATCCCCGGCTGGTTGACCGCCTTGTCGAAGATGCTTGGCTGCGCGGACGGCGCGGGGGCCGTCTGCGCGATCGCGACGGTCGCAGTTAGTGTCGCCAGCGATAGGGCAACAAATGTCTTCATCATCCTTCTCCCTGTTATGCGGCCGGCGGGTCAGCCGGTCCGGATCGGCGCCGTGGCAAGCGCGGCGGCGACGGCGGCGCGCATCGGCTTGGGCTGAAGCGCGGTGTCGTAGAGGGCCGGGCGCCGCGGCGCGCGATCGCGCCGAGGTTCGAAGCCCTCGATCCAGCTATGGCGATCCGCAAGTCCCCAGCACAGCACGTCGGTCAGCTGCGGATAGGCGAGCGTCACGTCGAGATAGGCCTGCGTGAAATCCGCGACGCCTCGGTCGCGAACCGCGATGTCGGCGGGCAGCATGTTGTCGCGCACGTCGAGCTCGGTGACGACGAGCCGATAGCCCATGCCCGTCACCGCATCGAGGAATGCGCGCCACGGCCCCTCGAGGGCCGCGACATGGCTGGCGGTCGGCAGCCCCTGCGTGATCAGATGGGACTGCACGCCCAGCGCGTCGACGGGCGTGTTTCGGCGACGGAACCCCTCCAGCAGTCGCAGCACGCCCGCGCGATGCGCGTCGTTGCCGGGCTCCCAGCTCATATAGTCGTTGTAGACCAATTGCGCATGCGGCGCCGCGGCACGGGCGGTGTGGAAGGCGAGGTCCAGCGTCGGCTCGGCGCCGCCGAACGCCTTGGACAGGCTCGTCTCGTACAGCGTGCCGTCCTTGGGATTCACCGCCTCGTTGACGACGTCGTAGCTCTTGATGCGCGTACCGTAGCGGCGCGTCACCGTATCGATATGCGTCGTCAGCAGGCGCTCCGCCTCGCGATGCGGCGCGCTGCCGAAATCATACGCGTTGAGCCAGGCGGGAAGCCACTTCGGCTGATGCCACAGCAGATTGTGGCCGCGCACCGCCATGCCGTGCGCCTCGCCCCAGCCGAGGATGGCATCGAACCGATCGAACGCGAACGCGGTCGGTGTCGGACGCAGCCATTGCCACTTCATCTCGTTTTCGGCGACGAGCAGGTCGCATTGCCGGGCGACCAGCGCGGCATAGGCAGGATCGCGGGTCAGCGCGCCATAGCTGAGCGCGGTACCGAAACGGAACCGTCTGCGCGCTGCAACGTCCTTGAGCGCGGCAGCTTTGGATCCCGCCGCATCGGGCATCACGGCGGCAAGGGCCGGTGCGAGCGGTGCGCTGGCGATCAGACCGGCGGCGCCAACGATCAGGTCGCGGCGATCGAGCACTGTAGGCATGACTAGTTCTTTCCGGTCCAGAGCGTGACGCGCAGCAGTGTAGGATGGGTGAGATTGAGGCCGTAATCGATCTGATCGCCGTTCCAGATGCGGCTCGTGCGCCAGGTTCCGTCCGGCGCCAACGTGCCCTCCTCGACGCGCAGCAGCTCGCTTTCCCGACCGTCCACGCGGCCGAAACGAACGCGGACGTCGGATCCCGCGATCATGAAGCGGTTCGGGTCCAGCTGGATCGCGGCCACGCCGCCGACCGGGCGGCCGACGCCGGGGGCGGGATCGGCGGAAAGGTGCGTCCATTCGGGTTCGCCGAACGACCACAACCCATAATGCGCGGTGATCTTCCAGGCACCCAGCGTGCCGCTCTGCGCCGTATCGTCATGCCCCTTCGCCGTGCCCCAGGTGGGATGCATGCCGGCGAGACGCGCCCAGGCGCCCGCGATCGGCGCCATCAGCCTATAGGGCTCGGCGAAGGCGGCGAGCGTCGCCTCGTCCAGCACCTTGGCGCCGAGCGGATAATTGACATAGCCCGTCTCATCCATGCCGAACGGCGCGAAGCCGATCGCCCCCTTGCCAAGCGCCGCCCACAGGAAGCGCGCATAGTCGGCGGCATTGCCGATCTCCGGCACGAGCAAGGCATTGTCGGGCCGGGCGTAGCGATCGAGTACCGCGAGCACGGTGGTGCCGTTGCGATTGTAGATGTCGGGTGCGAGCAGCGCGATGTGCGGGGCCGCCGTCTTCCATATGTCGATCACCTGCATGTCGGGACCGCCGCTCGCGCCGCCGCCGGTACCGGGCGCGGCGAAGGGATCGCCGATCGCGGCGTTGACATACATCGGCAGCGCGAGCTCCGCCTGGCCGGCCGCCGCGACGCGATCGACGTAGCACGCCGTCGCCCAGGCGTTGAAGGCCGTGTCGGCGAGCGGGCCGAAGACCTGCGCCCAGCTTCCGCTCCTGCCGACGCGCCGGGCGAGCGGCGCCGGCACCGCGCCCTGGAACGCCTTGTCGGCGGCAGCCGAAAGGTCGCGCTTCTGGTTGTAGACGCCGGTTTCGTTCTCGACCTGCACCATGATGACGCGATGGTCGGGATCGGCGGTCTTGAGGTGGCGCATCAGCGCGGCGAAGGCGCGCGAGTCGGCCGCCAGTGTCGTTTCGGCGTGCGGCGACAGCGTGACGCTGGTCTTGCCATCGGGCCGTGCCATGCGCGGAAAGCGGGCGTGATCGGTGCGCACCCAAGCGGGCGCATAGCTGGCGCCCGTGTTCTTCCAGGTCCCGAACCAGAGCAGGACCAGCCGTTTGCCGTGCGTGCGCGCACCGTCCAGCAACGTATCGACCCAGCCGAAGTCGAACCGGCCTTCCTCGGGTTCGATCTGCTCCCACGCCACGGGCATTTCCAGCGTATTCGCGTGAAGCCGGTCGAGCGTCGGCCACACCTGCGGCAATACGGCCGGATAGTTGCTGGAATTGTTGGCTTGCGCGCCGAGTATCAGGAACGGAGCACCGTCGACGAAGAGCGTGTGCCGCCCGTCATGCGTCTCGATCCGGGGGAGCGGGGTCTGGGCGCCGGCGGGGACGATCGAGGCGAACGCGAGAAGGGGGGCAAGCAGCGCGGCGACGGGGCGGCGCACGGTCATCGCGCCACGACGCTGACCAGGGGCGCAAGCGCCTGACCCGTGGGCAGCGCGCCGCTTGCGGTCAGGCGACCGGCGGCGTCGTCCCAGCGCAATATCGCGCTGCGGCCACCACCCTTGCGCCAGGCGTTGGTCGTGCCGTCGTCGTCGTAGAGCGTGAAGCTGGCGTCGTGACCGGGATAGACGCGGATGCGCTCCAAGGCCTGTGCGGCCGCGGTACTCGGCACCTGCACGCCCATGGGCACGATCGACCCGGCGCGGACGAACAGGGGAATGCGGTCGATCGGCGCGGCCGCGTCGATCCACTGGCCCCCCGCAAGCCGCTTGTCGGTCCACCAATCGTACCATTCGGTCCCGGCGGGCAGCCAGACGCGCCGCGATGTCGCGCCCTGCTCCGTCACCGGCGCGACGAGGAACGCCGGGCCGAACATATATTCGTCGCCCAGCGACTTCGCGGTGGCATCGTCCGGAAAGTCCATGAACAGCGCCCGCATGAAGGGCGCGCCGGTCTGGCTCGTCCGTCGTCCAAGCGCATAGACATAGGGCATGAGGGCGTAACGCAGCCGCAGGCTGGCGGCGAGCAGCGGCTCGGCCGCCGTGCCATATTGCCAGAGCGCGGTGCCAGGCCGCTGGCCATGGATACGCAGGGTCGGCGTGAAGGCGTTATACTGGAACCAGCGGACGAAGAGCTCGGGATAATCGCGGTACGACGGCGCCATGGCGGTCGCGCCGGCGGGATCGACGAGCACCGGATGCTGCGCGGACGGGCCGTTCGGCCATTGCCAGCCGCCCGTGTCGCTGGACCAATAGGCGATGCCGCTCGCCGTCATGCCGAGGCCGGCGGGCACCTGGCGGCGCAGCGCCTCCCAGGTCGACTGGACGTCGGACGACCAGAACAGACATCCGTTCGCCTGCGCGCCGAGATAGGCGGCACGGCACAGGATCAGGTTGCGCAGCTCGGGGCGGTCTCTCGCCGATCCTTCCGCGACCGCGCCCGTGTGCAGCAGCGGGAAGACGTTGTGATAGCGGTCGCCCGACCCGATGCTGTAGAAATAGCCGTCGGGCACCAGGTCCGGCTCCGTCTCGTCGAGCCAGGCGAAATCGAAACCCTGGCTGAAGATGTCGTCGCGGATCTTGTCCCAATACCAGGCGCGCGCATCCGGATTGGTCGAGTCGATCAGCGCGCCGGCGCGATCGGACCGGATGGGCAGGCCGTCGACCGGCTTGCCCTCCTTGTCGTGCAGCAGCCAGCCCTTCGCGGCGAGCGTGTCGAACCAGCGGCTCTCGCGTTCGAACCGCGGCCAGATGCTGACGATGCTGCGCATGCCCATCGACTTGAGGTGCGCGTTCATGGCGGCTGGATCGGGGAAGGCGTAGCGGTCGATCTCGAGCTGCCCCATCCGCGTCCAGTAGAACCAGTCGAGCACCATGATGTCGAGCGGCAGGCCGCGCCGGCGATAGCCGTCGGCGATCTCGGTCAGTTCCGCCTGCGTCTCGTAGCGCGCCTTGCTCTGGATGAGGCCGAAGGCGGCCTTGGGCGGCAGCGGCGTCGCGCCGGTCAGGCGGGCATAGCCGGCATAGAGATCATCCGTCGTCTTCCCGGCGATGACGAAGAAGGACACGCGTTCGCCGACGTTCGACTGGAAATGCGTCGCGTTGAGCAATCCGGGCGAGACCGTGGTCGCAGAGGGATTGTCCCACAGGATGCCATAGCCCTGGTCGGTAACCATGAAGGGCACGCACACCGCCTCGCCGGAGGGACGGTCATAGTCGTGGCGGCAGTCGATCGTGCGGCCGCGCAGGTCGAGGACGCCATCCTGATACTGGCCGAGGCCGTAATAATGCGTCGCCGGCGTATCGGCGAAGGTCGCACCGACCCGGAACGTATGCTCGCCCGCGACGTCATGCGGCGCCTTTTCCCAGCCATTCATGGCGGTCAGCGCGCTGCCGTCGGCGCGCGCGAAGCTGATCGACACGGCGGGCAGCGAGGGCGCGAAATAGCGCTCCATCTGGCTGGGCGGCTTGGGCCAGGGTTGCGAGGCGACGGTGACGCGCAGGTCCGCGGAGGCGAAGGTGTCGCCGCTCGCGTCGCTGCTGTGGCGCCAGCCCGCCGCGTCGCTCTTGCCGGTGATGCCGTAGCCCGGCGCACCCTCCGCCTCGTCCCGGCTGGTCGCGATCGTCACGCGCACGATGCCGTGCGCATAGGGTTCGATCGACACCCGCGCGCCGTTGCGATCGAGCGTCGCCATCCGCTGCGCCGCGGCCGGCGCGGTGCCGGCGAGCAGCAGGGCGAGCATCATGACGAAGCGGTTCATCGACCGAGCGCCTTTTCGATTGCCGCCTCGGCTAGGGGGCGCATCGCCGCATAGCCTGCCGCGGTCGGATGGACGCCATCGCTGGCCAGCCCGGGTTTCATCGCGCCGTCCGGTGTAGCGAGCACGGGATGATAGTCGACATAGGTGAAGCCGTTGCTTTTCGCATAGGCGGCGATCCAGCGGTTGAGCGCGGCGATCTGCGGTACGGGCTGCTTCTCCTTGGCCCAGGGAAAGGCTCCGGCGGGCGGAACGGAGGCCAGGATCACCCGGATGCCATGCGCACGGGCGAGGTCCGCCATGCTCGCGATATTGCCTTCCACCGTCTCCATCGCCGCGGCACCGGTGTTCCCGGCGACGTCGTTGGTGCCGATCATGATGTGGACCGCGCGCGGGTGCAGGTCGATCACGTCCTGACGGAAGCGGACGAGCAGCTGCGGTGTCGTCTGTCCGCTGATGCCGCGATCGACGAGTCCATGGGTGAAGAACGAAGGGTCGAGGTTGATCCAGTTGTCGGTGATCGAATCGCCCGCGAAGACGACGCGCGGCCGCTCGGTCAGCGCGGCATTGGCGGCGCGGTACCGGCACAGCTGGCCGAAATCGCGTGCCTGATCATGGGCGTGCTGCACCGCCCAATCGACCTTGCCATGCGAAGGACAGGGATCGGCGACGATGCCGGTCGGATCACCGGCAAAGGGATCCGCCGGGGCCGCGACCTGCGCCGCGGCTGGCACGGCGCACAGCGCGGCAGAGAAGAGCGCAAGCGCGGGCAGGAACCGGGTCAATGGATGTCCTTCACGGAGAGACGGTAAGCATGACGACGCCGTGCGCGGGCACGTCGGCCGCGATCGTGCCGGCGGCGGTGGGCAGGTCGCGATGCGCCCACAGGTCGCGGACCCGGGCCCGCAGCGACGGGGGATAGCCGAGCTGATCCCAGGTCGCCGAGACGCGCGCCGGCGCCTCGCCACGGTTGAACAGCAGCACCGCGCGTCGGCCGCCGGACAGAGGACGTACCCATGTCTCGCGCGTCCCGTCGCGTGCGACGCGGCGGCCCGGCTGGCCGAGCGGATCCTGGTCGATCGCGATCACCTCGCGGTTGGTGAGGATCGCGCGGGTCGGCGCGTCCATCGCCGCGATGTCGTTGCCCGCGATCAGCGGCGCGGCCATCATCGCCCAAAGCGAGAAGTGGCTGCGATATTCGGTGTCGCTCATCCCGCCGTTGCCGACCTCGAGCATGTCGGGGTCGTTCCAATGGCCCGGGCCGGCGAATGGCCAGAGGGGCTCGTTCAGATCAGCGATGGCGACGACGCCGAGCGAATAGCCGTGCTTGCCGTCCCATTTGTCGGTGATGTCACCGGTCGTGCGCCACATCTGACCGACCTGGGGCGACCAGAGCCATGGCTTGGCCGTGCCCCATTCGCACAGGGAAAACAGGATGGTGCGGCCGCTCGCCGCGAGCGCCGCCGCCATGGTGCGATAGGCTTCCTCCGCGTTGCGCGTGCCCGTCTCGCACCAGTCGTACTTGAGATAGTCGACGCCCCAGCGCGCATAGGTCAGCGCATCCTGATATTCATGGCCCTGGCTGCCCGGGCGACCGCCGCAGGTCTTCGCGCCCGCGTCGGAATAGATGCCGAACTTGAGCCCGCGCGCATGGACGTAGTCGGCGAGTGCCTTGATCCCGTCCGGGAAGCGTGCGGTGTCCGCGGTGATGAAGCCGTTGGGGTCGCGCGGTCCGTGCCAGCAATCGTCGATGACGACATACACATAGCCTGCGTCGCGCATGCCGGATGCGACCATCGCATCGGCGACGCGGCGGACCTTGGCGGCATCGACGGTGCAGGCGAACTTGTTCCAGCTGTTCCACCCCATCGGCGGCGTCGCGGCGAGGACCGGTGACGTCGCCGATGATGGCGGCGGAGGCGCTGCGGGCGTGGCCGCGGGTATCTGCGCCAGCGCGGGCATCGCGATTGCGGTCGTTAGCGCCACCACCGCTCGCACCACGGCATGCGCGGCCCGCCACAAGTGCCCCGGCATCATCGCCTCCCCCTCCTTGCCTTCTGGCATGTGACCGCTACCGTATCCTGTAGCCTGACAATACGGAAGGGGCAAAGCGGTCGCGCGGCCGGGGCCTATTTCCGCTGCTGCCACGCTCGCACGCGCCGTCAGCGTCGGATCACGGGGTCACGGGCCATTCGAACGGCACCGCAGGCAGATCGTCGGTATTGTACAGATTGACATAGGGTGCGTCCGCCCAGGCATAGCGGACGCGCGTCACGTCCGGCCCGTTGGCACCCGCCAGCACGATCCGGTCGCCCGCAACCGTGCCGAGCACATATCGGCAGGCCGTGGCGGTGCAGGTCTCGAAGCCGATCGCCTGAGCGGCGCCGTAGGTTCGCAGCCCGGCCGAGACGTTGCGGAACGTCACGGCGAGGTCCGCCCCATTGCGCGCCACCGACGTAACCTCCGGCCCGCCGGGGATAGCCGATCGCCCGTACGCCACCGCGCGCGCGGCGCGGGCGAGCCGTTCACCGACGATCATCTTCTGCGTCGGATGGATGTCGTAGCGATCGCCGAGGTCGAACGTCACCGCCAGGCCCGCATGCGGATCGGCGCGTACGGCCTTCGCCTGTACGTCCCGCATGTCCGCCCAGCCGGATTCACCCGGCGCCGTCGCTGGCGTGCCGAGCGTCGCGAGCTGGGCGACGAGGAACGGCAGTGCCGGATCGTTCGTCTGCCGGCGCCAGTCGTGCATCAGCAGCGGCAGGAGCGCCGCATAGCCCTTCGCGTCGCCGACGTTCGATTCGCCCTGGTACCAGGCGGCAAGGCGGAAGCCGTAGCGCGCGATCGGGGCGATCATCCCGTTGTTCAGCGTCGCAAGGCTGGCGGGAACTTCCCAGGGGGCGCTGGGCGGCTTGCCTTTCAGCGCGGCGCCGAGCTGGTACGACCAGGGTCCGGCGAGCGATATGGCGGTGCCGTCGTTCAGCTTGATCTGGCGGTTGTCGGGCTGGCCCGTCGGTCCGCCGCCGCCGAGCACGCGGATGGCGATGACGTTGCGTCCCGCGTGGAAGGCGCCCTGCGGTACCGCATAGTCGCGCCAGAACCAGTTGACGCCGTTACTCCCTGTCCAGCGGCCGTTGATCCAAACGGTGTCGTGCGCATCGATCGGGCCGAGCAGCAGCCGGTCCGCCGCCGCAGCCTGCTCCGCGCTGAGGTCCACCGTCTTGCGCAGCCAGACGACGCCGTCGAACGCCGCCAGCGCCGGAATGCCGGCATCGCGCCACGAGCCGGCGAGGGCCAGGGTCGGCCAGGCGGCATCGTCGAACGCCGGGTCCGACCAGCGCCGCGTCGCTGCCCAGCGCGGGTCGTTGCGTCGCCACCAGGCTTCGCCACGCCGCGCTTCGGCCGCGCGGGCCGCGGCGGGATCCTTTGCGAGCAAGGCGAGACTGGCCGCGCCATCGGCATAGTCCGGCAGGGTCGCCAGCGACGGCGCGGTGATCCAGCTCTGGATCGTCGTACCGCCCCAGTCGGAATCGACGAAGCCGACGGGTATCTTCAGATCGTGCTGGAGCGAGCGCGCCATGTAGAAGCAGACGGCCGAGGCATCCCCGACGCTCGACGAATCGACGATACGCCAGGGCGCCGGCTTGGAGAGATCGTCGCGGGGAGCGGCGGCGCTGTCATGTTCGACATGGGCGAAGCGCAGCATCGGCTCGGGCTTGGGGGCAAGACCGCCCCAGGCGCCGGTCGACTGACGGGCCGGAAACTCCATGTTGGACTGGCCGCCGCACAGATAGACGTCGCCGACCAGCACGTCCGACACCTGCTGCGTCACGGCGCCGGCCTGTGCGGACAGGACATAGGGGCCACCGGCGGGGAGCGGCGGAAGCTGCGCCTGCCATGCGCCGCGCGTGTCGGCGCGGGCGCTGACCCGTGCGCCGTTCAACGCGACCGAGACGGTTTCCCCGGGATTTGCATGGCCCCAGACGGTGATCGGGCGGTCGCGCTGCAGGACCGCGTGGTCATTGAACAGACGCGCGAGCAGCGGCGAGTCCTGCGCCGCGGCGGCGGCCGGCAAGCTCACCGTGGCGACGGCCACCAGCCAACGTGCGATCACCCGACCCTCTCCTCTTGTCTGACGATTGCCAGACTAGGAAGGGTCGGGTGGCTCGGTCAATCCATCACGTCATCCGCAAAGTGCGGAAAAGCCGCGGCTGTCAGCCACCGCCAGCGGCCAGTGCCGCGAGCAGCAACAGGGCGACGATATTGGTGATCTTGATCATCGGATTGATCGCCGGGCCGGCGGTATCCTTGTACGGATCGCCGACCGTGTCGCCGGTGACCGCGGCCTTGTGGGCCTCCGATCCCTTGCCACCGTAATTGCCGTCCTCGATGTACTTCTTGGCATTGTCCCAGGCGCCGCCGCCCGAGGTCATCGACAGCGCGACGAAGAGGCCGGAGACGATGACGCCAAGCAGCATCGCGCCGAGCGCGGCGAAGCCGTTCGCCTGGCCCGCGACCGCGCGGACGATGAAGTAGACCGCGATCGGCGACAGCACCGGAAGCAGGCTGGGCACGATCATCTCGCGGATCGCGGCCCGGGTGACGAGGTCGACGGTCCGGCCGTAATTGGGACGGCTGGTTCCTTCCATGATCCCGGGATTGTCGCGGAACTGGCCGCGCACTTCATCGACCACGGCGCCGGCCGCCCGGCCGACCGCGGTCATGCCGAACGCGGCGAAGAGATAGGGCAGCAATGCGCCGAGCAGCAAGCCGACGATGACATAGGGGTTCGACAGGCTGAAATCGACGGTGATGTCGGGAAAGTAGGTGTCGAGATCGGTGGTATAGGCACCGAACAGCACCAGCGCGGCGAGGCCGGCGGAACCGATCGCATAGCCCTTGGTCACCGCCTTGGTCGTGTTGCCGACCGCGTCCAGCGCGTCGGTCTTGTGCCGTACTTCATCGGGCAGGCCCGCCATTTCGGCGATGCCGCCGGCATTGTCGGTGACCGGGCCATAGGCATCGAGCGCCACCACCATGCCGGCGAGCGCGAGCATGCTGGTCGCGGCGAAGGCGATGCCGATGATGCCGGCGAGCTGGTAGGTGGCGACCACGGCAACGACGATGACCAGCGTCGGCAGCGCCGTCGCTTCCAGGCTGATCGCCAGGCCCTGGATCACGTTGGTGCCGTGGCCGGTCTGGCTTGCCTTGGCGATCGACTTGACGGGCCGATACGCGGTGCCGGTGTAATATTCGGTGATCCAGACGATCAGTCCGGTCACCGCCAGGCCGATCACCATGCACCAGAACAGGTCCATGCCCGTGAAGCTGGCGCCGACCTGGGTTGCCGTCGCCGCCGCGGGGCCGTCGGCGCCGTTGCTCAGATCGTCGGTCACCGCGTCGAGGAAGCCCGCGCCGCCGAGCGTGCGGTTGAGATCGCTGAGCACGTAGCGGCAGGCGAGATAGATCGCCGGGATCGACAGCAATGCGCTGGTCCAGAACCCCTTGTAGAGCGCACCCATGATCGATCCGCCCTTGCCGAGCCGGACCATGTAGGTGCCGATGATCGAGGTGATGATGCATACGCCGCCGACGAGCAGCGGCAGGCTCATCAATCGCATCAGCTCCACCGTATCGGCTTTGACGAGCAGGGCGATCGACACCATCGTCACGCCCAGCGTCACGACATAGGTTTCGAACAGGTCGGCGGCCATGCCGGCGCAGTCGCCCACATTGTCGCCGACATTGTCGGCGATGACGGCCGGATTGCGGGGATCGTCCTCTGGAATGCCCGCCTCGACCTTGCCGACCAGGTCGGCGCCGACGTCGGCGGCCTTGGTGAAGATGCCGCCGCCCAGTCGCGCGAAGATGGAGATGAGCGAGGCGCCGAAGGCGAGCGCGGTCAGTGCCTCGACGATGACGCGGTCACCCGGCGCATGGCCTCCCGGGCCGGTGAGATACCAGAAAAAGGTCGCGATCGCGAGCAGCCCCAGTCCCGCGACGAGCATGCCCGTCACCGCGCCCGAGCGGAACGCCATCGTCAGGCCGCCCTGCAGGCTGCCCCGCGCCGCCTCCGCGGTCCGCACGTTGGCCCGGACGGAGATGGTCATGCCGACGAAGCCGGCCACGCCGGACAGCACAGCGCCGACGACGAAACCGACGGTCGACAGCGCTCCCAGCGTCGCGAACAGGATCACGGCGACGACGACGCCCACGATGGCGATGGTGGTGTACTGGCGGCCGAGATAGGCCTTGGCGCCTTCCTGAATGGCGGCGGCGATGTCCTGCATTCGGGCGTCGCCCGGCGAGGCGCGCAGCACCTGTTGGCTGGTGACGAAGCCATAGACCACGGCGACGAGGCCGCAGAGGATGGCGAGGGTGACCGTGGTCATTCGCAGCGATCCTTCTCCTGTTGGCGCGCGGCCGATGTGATCCCGGTCTCGCGCGGAACGGGGAGGCTATGGCGCGGTGGCGCGGAGCGCAAGCACCTCAGGCAAAGCCGTGCTCGAAGCCGAGCGACGACGGCAGGGGGACCGGGACGCCCGCCTCGTGCAGGTACAGGCCCGGCGCGCGGCGAAACCGGCCAAGCAGCGTCGCGGCGACGGCGGGCACAGTGTTGGCGGGCATCGCGAACAGCAGTTCGTAATCGTCCCCCGCCGTGGCGGCGGCGAGGCGGGCGGACCGGTCCGCGCCGCGACAGGCGCGATAGTCGGCGGACAGCGGCACCGCGGCGAGGTCGATCTCGACCCCCAGGCGGCTGGCGGCGCCCATGCGCGCGGCATCGATCAGCAGTCCGTCCGACACGTCCATCATCGCATGCGCGACGCGCGACAGCACGCGCCCCTCGCCAAGGCGCGGCTGCGGACGGCGATAGCGTGTCGCGAGCGCGGCGGGGCCGGGCTCGCCGCGCGCGATGGCGAGGCCCGCGCCAGCGTCGCCGATCGTACCCGTTACCCAAAGGGCATCGTTCTCTCCCGCACCCCCGCGCGGCGGCGCGGGCGTGTCCCCGCCAAAGGCGGTGGCGGTGAGGATGCGGGGTGCGCCGCGCGGCAGGGTCACCGTGTCGCCGCCAAGCAGGCCGGTGCCGCAGGCCGCCAGCACCTCCGCCAGGCCGGCGAGGAATGCGCGGTCCCAGGCGTCGTCGGACAGCGGATAGTTGAGCAATATGCCTTCTGGCCGCGCGCCCTTGCCGGCGATGTCGGACAGGTTGGTCGCGACCAGCTTCCACGCCACGTCCGCCGGCGTGTCGCCGGGTAGGAAATGCACGCCCTCGACCAACGTGTCGGTCGTCACGACGAGCGGTGCCTGGGTCAGCCGCGCCGCATCGTCGCGCAGGTCGCGTGCCGACGGGTGGATCGGCAGCATGCGCAGCGCTTCGAGGAATTCGGCCTCGGTCAGCCGCGCGCCTCCCCGCGGACGTCCTTGGCGATGCCGTCGAGCAGGCCGTTGACGAAGCCGGTCTCGCGCCGCTCGTAAAAGGCGTGCGCGACATCGATATATTCGCTGATCGTCGCGCCGACGGGCACGTCCTTGCGCGCCATCAGCTCATAGGTGCCGGCGCGCAGCAGCGCCTTCATCGGCTTGTCGAGCCGCGCCAGCGACCATCCAGAGGCCAGCTTCCTCTCGATCGCCAGGTCGATCTCGCCCGCGCGGGCGTGCGCGCCGGTGACAATATCGTCGAAGAAATCGACGTCGGCATCGGCATATTCGACGTCCTCGATCGTCGCGCCGATGCGATGCTGATGAAATTCGTGGAGCAGCGCGGGGATCGGCGTGCCCTCCATCTCATGCTGGTACAGCGCCTGGACGGCGGCGAGACGCGCGGCGGCGCGCGCGCGGGAACGATCGGTGGTACGGGACATAGGTTGGGGCATGTAGGCGCGCCGATCTCCGCTGTCAGCCCCGGTTCGTCCGCAGCCGCAGTGCCACCGATCGCGCATGCGCTGGCAGCCCCTCCGCTTCCGCCAGCGCGATCGTCGCCGGACCCAGTTCCGCCAGCGCGGTCTCGTCGAGGCCGAGGAAACTGGTGCGCTTCATGAAATCGAGCACCGACAGGCCCGAGGAGAAGCGCGCGCGGCGACCGGTCGGCAGCACATGGTTCGGCCCGGCGACATAGTCGCCGATCGCTTCGGGCGTGTGGCGTCCCAGGAACACGCTGCCCGCGTGACGGATGCGATCGAACAGGCTCTGCGGATCGTCGACGGAAAGCTGGAGATGCTCGGGGGCGAGGCGATCGACCAGCGGGCAGGCGGCCTCCAGCGTGTCGACGACGACGATCGCGCCATTGGCGTCCCAGGCGGCGCGGGCGACGGCGCGGGTCGCGAGCTGGCCCAGTTCGTCGTCCACCATCGCCGCCACCGCGTCGGCGAAGCCGGCATCGTCGGTGAACAGGATCGACTGCGTCACCGTGTCGTGCTCGGCCTGGCTGAGCAGGTCGGCGGCGGTGACGCGGGGATCGTTGCGGCTGTCGGCGACGACGACGATCTCGCTGGGGCCGGCGACCATGTCGATGCCGACGACGCCATAGACCTGCCGCTTCGCTTCCGCGACCCAGGCGTTGCCGGGGCCGGTGACGACATCGACGGGCGCGATCCGGCCCGCGCCATAGGCGAGCGCGGCGATCGCCTGCGCGCCGCCGACACGCCACACTTCGTCGACCCCGGAAAGGTGCGCGGCGGCGAGGACGAGCGGATTGACCTGCCCGTCGGGCGTCGGCGTCACCATCACGATGCGCCCGACGCCCGCGACCTTGGCGGGGATCGCGTTCATCAGCAGCGACGACGGATAGGCCGCACGGCCGCCGGGGACGTAGAGGCCGGCGGCATCGACCGGGCGCCAGCGCGCGCCAAGCCGCACGCCGGCGTCGTCGCGCCAGTCGCTGTCCGCCGGCCGCTGCTTCTCGTGATAGGTGCGGATACGGTGCGCCGCGAGATCGAGCGCGGCGCGCAGCTCCGGCTCGAGCGCCTCATAGGCAGCGGCGCAGGCGGCGGGTTCGATCCGCCAGCCGGTTTCCGCAAGATCGTGGCGGTCCAGTTTGCGCGTGAAGGCGGCGACGGCGGCCTCGCCCTCGTCGCGGACGGCGCGGATGATCGTCGCGACGTCGCGGGCAACATCGGTCGCCGTCTCGCGACGCGCGTCGACCAGCTCGGCGAAGGATGCGGCGAAGCCGGCGTCGCGTGTGTCGAGTCGGATCATGCGGCGATCCTCGCCTTGGCGGCCACGGCACGGCGGAACGCCTCGACCAGCGGCACGACTTCCGCGCGGGTCTTCATCGCGGCGCGGTTGACGACGAGCCGGCTGGTCACCTGTGCGATCACCTCCACCTCGACCAGGCCGTTCTCCTTGAGCGTGCGCCCCGAGCTGACGAGGTCGACGATACGCGGCGCAAGGCCGAGCATCGGCGCGAGCTCCATCGCGCCATTCAGCTTGACGCATTCCGCCTGTACGCCGCGGCGGGCGAAATGCGCGGCGGTGATGTGCGGATATTTGGTCGCGACGCGGACATGGCTCCAGCCGCGCGGATCGTCGCCGGCCGCCATGTCGGCGGGTTCGGCGACCGAGATGCGGCAATGGCCAATGCCGAGGTCGACGGGCGCATACAATTCCGAATAGCCGAATTCGGCGATGACGTCGGACCCGACGATGCCAAGCTGCGCGGCGCCATGCGCGACGAAGGTGGCGACGTCGAAGGCACGGACGCGGATCAGCTCGATGCCCGGCGTGTCGGTCGCGAAGCGGAGCGCGCGGCTGTCCTCGTCGGAAAAGGCGGCTTCGGGCACGATCCCGGCGGCGGCGAGGAGCGGCACCGCTTCGGTGAGAATGCGCCCCTTGGGAACGGCGATGATGATCGGGTTTGTCACGGGCTGCGCTTTACGGCGGCGCGCGGGGCGGAGCAACGGGGGTGCTGGGCCCGCCCACTAGCCGAATGCCTTAGATTCCCCAGCGACGCATCGCCGCGACGACGGCGTCGGGCTTTTCCCACGTCACGAAGTGGCCCGCGTCGATCTTCTCGACGGAGAGCTTCGGGACATAGGGGCCTAGGTCGTCGACCAATACCGGCAGCAGCGCGGTGTCGCGCGTGCCCCAGATCACCAGCGTATCCTGCGTCACCGGCGGGAAGGGCCGGTCGAGGAAGGCGGGGCGGGGCGCGTCCTCGTCCGGCGCGGGCACGACGACGGTGGATGCGCGATACCAGTTGAGCATCGCGGTCATCGCGCCGGGCTGCGCCCATTCGTCGAGATAGGCCGCCTTGTCCGCGCCCGCGATCGCGCTGGCGGCATGCTGGACGAAGGTGGAGCCGAAGAAGCGCTCCAGCCCTTCCCCGACCAGGCCGCGATCGATGCTGGTGTCGCGGAAGCGGGTGATATACTGGCTGGCGCGGCGCTGTGCCGGATCGTCGAACAGCGCGCGCTGGAAGAGATAGGGGTGCGGCGCGTTGACGATGACGAGCCTCGCGACGCGATCGGTCCGGGTCAGCGCCGCCATCCACGCGACCGCGCCGCCCCAGTCGTGGCCGACGAGCGTGAAACGGTCGATGTCCAGCGCGTCGGCGAGCGCGACGAGGTCGGCGACGATCTTGTCCGCGCTGTAGCTGTCGACGCCCTCCGGCTTGGACGATCGGGCATAGCCGCGCTGGTCGGGGGCGATCACATAATGGTCGCGGGCGAGGTCGGGGACGATGCCGCGCCAGGTGCGGTGCGATTCGGGAAAGCCGTGGAGGAGGATCACCGGCGGCGCGGCCGGATCGCCCGCGATCTGGACGTCGAGCTCGACGCCGGTGGACAGCGACAGGCGGCGGGTGTCGGTCATGGCTCCATCCTCTCTCGTCCGAATGTCTCGATCATGGATAGCTCACCGTCTTCGGCACTTCCGGGATCGGGATCCATTCCTTGTCATCGCCTGGCACCTTGGGGAAGTCGCCCGCCTTCCACGCGCGTTTCGCCTCGTTTATCCGGTCGCGGCGGGAAGAGACGAAATTCCACCAGACGTGGCGGGGCGTCGCGAAGGCGTCGCCGCCGCACAGCATCGCACGGCCGCCGCCGTCGGAACGCAGCGTCGCGGGCATGCCCGGCTTCAGGATGTACAGCTGCATCGGTTCGAGCGGCACGCCCTCAAGGCTCGCTTCGCCGAAGGCGAGGTACAGGGCGCGCTCCTCCGCCGCGGCGTCGATCGGCACGCTGGCGCCGGGATCGAGCGCGATATCGGCGTAGATCGTGCCGGCATAGGTCGTCGTCGGCGCGCGCTGCCCCCACAGTTCGCCCATGATGATCCGCGCGCGGGCGCCGTGTGCGTCGAGCGTCGGCAATTGCGCGCGGGCGACATGTTCGAACGCCGGGTCCATCTCCTCGTCCGCCTCGGGCAAGGCGAGCCAGGTCTGGATGCCCGACAGGGCGGGGCCGTGCGCGCGCTCGTCGCCCGGCGACCGTTCCGAATGGACGATCCCGTGGCCGGCGGTCATCAGATTGACCGCGCCGGGCTCGATCCGGGCGCAGGTGCCGAGCGAATCGCGATGGTCGATCGCGCCTTCGAACAGATAGGTGACGGTGGCGAGGTTGATGTGCGGATGCGGGCGCACGTCGATGCCGCCGCCCGTCGGCAGGTGCGCCGGCCCCATCTGGTCAAAGAACAGGAAGGGGCCGACCATCGTCCGCTCCTTCGCCGGCAGGGTGCGATGAACCTTGAACCCGCCCAGGTCGTGCGTGACCGGGGTCAGCGTGCGTTCGACGAAGTCATCGAGCATGAGGCGCCTTTCGTCTGGCGGAGCAGATCGGCCAGATCCTCCGGGTAGATGGTTTCCGGCCAGTCGGCCAGTTCGTGCGGCTCGAACCAGCGCCAACCGGCGAGCACGCGCTGTTCGAGCGGCGTGAGCGCGCCGGCGTTCACCTCGCAGGTGTCGACCTCGACGCGGAAATAGCGCTCGTCGGCATCGACGGCGACGCCTTCGAACGTGACGAAGTCGACGACGCGGCGCGCGACCTCCGGCCCGCAATCGCGATCGAGCCCCACCTCTTCCCACAATTCGCGCCGTGCGGCGGCGGCATAGCTTTCGCCCGGATCGACCGCGCCCCCCGGCGTGCACCACAGCGGCGGGCGATCGCCCGGCGTGAACCGCATCAGCAGCACCCGGTCCTGCGCGTCGACGAGCAGGATGCGCGCCGCCGGGCGCGGCACGCGCGGCGCCTTATTCGGCATCGAGTTCGGGATAATGGCGGAAGATGCCGTCGGTGTTGAACGCGATGCGGCGGTCGCTGGCGAGATAGGCGGCGATCCCCGGCAGCGCGGCGACGGCGTCGTGCAGCCGGACGAGGCCGGGATATTCGCCTTCCAGCGTCGCCATCCGTCGGGGGAACATGTAGCGCAGGCCGGCGACGACCTGGAACAGCGACGTATCTGCATAGGTCCAGTCGGCGCCGGCCACGAACGGCCCGCCCGCGCTGGTCGCCGCATCCTCGAAATGGTCGAGGAACTTGGGCATGCGCTCGTCGCGGAACTGGCGTGCGGCGCGCGCGGCCTCCGGCTTCTGATCCTCGTAATAGTCGCCGGTGCCGACCGGATGATGGACGTCGTGCACCTCGGCGACGCAATCGGCAATCGTGAGTTGGAGCTGATGCAGCCACAGGCGGTCGGCGGCGGGGGCGAGGTCGTGGCGCTCGCCGAGGTAGAGCAGGATGTTGGCGACCTGTGCGATCGTTCCGTCCGGCGTGTCGAGATAGGGCGGGGCGAACGGGCCGCGTCCGCTTTCGCTGCGCCGGTCGAGATCGTCGAGCAGCGCCTCTGCCCCCCGCAGCCGCGCGCAGTCGCGATAGTCGAGGCCGGCGCCTTCCAGCGCGAGGCGGACGAACTCGCCGCGCCCCTGGATCGAGGGCCAGTACCAGAGATGGTAGGTCATGCGTCAGGCGTTCCCCGGCGCGCTCGCCCGGATGGCGAGCGCATGAATGCGGCTGCTCAACAGATCGGCGAGCGCCTGGTTCACCAGCCGCTGCTGCTGGACGCGGTTGAGGCCGACGAAGCGTGCGCTCTCCACGACCACCGTAAAATGCGTCTCGCCTGTGCCGTCGTCGCCCATGTGGCCGGCGTGAAGATGGCTGTCGTTGGTCACTTCCAGCCGGGTAGGGGCGAGCGCGTCGCGAAGGCGGGCGGCGATGATGTCGGCGAGCGGAGCGGTGGCGAGGTCGGTCATCGCGCCTATATAGCGGTATTGCGCTGACTAAGGGAGCATTCGTGGCGCAGACGAAGGACAGGAAGGACCGGCCGAACACGCGTTTCCACGGCCGGATGGAAGCCAATGGCAGGATGTGCGCGGAACTCGGCTGCGATGAGCCGGGCGAGTTCCGCGCGCCGCCGCTGGAGGGCGCACGCGACGGCGACGGGCCGGGCCCGTTCCGCTGGCTGTGCCTGGAGCATGTGCGCGCGTTCAACAGCCGCTACAATTACTTCGACGGGATGACCGCCGACGAGATCCATCATGCGCAGCGCCCGCTGGCGGGATGGGAGCGCGAGACCCGCGCCTTTGCGCGCGCGGGCAGCGGCGACCAGGGTCCGCGCTGGGCGGATTTCAGCGACCCGCTCGACGCGATCGCCGCGCGCTTCCGACGCGAGGTCGCGCCCGAGCGCAGCGACGGCAAGCCGCTGAGCGGCCAGGATCGCGCCAGCCTGAAGGTGCTGGGCCTCGCGGCCGACGCGGACCGCATGGCGCTGCGCAGGCGCTATTCGGAGCTCGTGCGGCGCTATCACCCCGATCGCAACGGCGGCGACCGCAGTCAGGAGGTGATGCTGCAAAAGGTGATCGCGGCCTATCAGCAATTGCGTCAGGCACCGGCGTTCGCGTGATCCTGCCCGCCCGCCCCGCGCGAGCGGGGCGTCAGGCCAGCCGCTTCGCGATCGCCTCCAACTGGTCGGTCGCGGCGTTCCAGCCCGCCTCGAAGCCCATCGCCGCGTGGCTGACGCGCGCCTCCTGCGTCCAGTGGCGCGCGGTCGCGGTATAGCGGGTGCCGTCGCCCTCCGGCACGAAGTCGTCGATGCGGACCATGAAGGGGCCGGCGGGCATCCATCCGGCGGTGAAGGCGTCGGTGGATACGATACGGCGTTCGGGCACCACCTCGAGGTAGACGCCCTCCAGCCGGTTCTCCTCGCCGTTCGGCCCCCGCATGACGATGGTCGACCGGCCGCCGGCGACGAGGTCCTGGTCCAGGAACTCCGCCTTCCAGGGCGCGGGACAGAACCAGGCGCCGGTATCCTCGGTCCACGCCCGCCACACCGCCGCTGGCGGCGCGTCGATCAGCCGCGTGATCGACAGGTCGTAGGGTGCGCTCATGCCGTCTCTCCCTTCATCGCCGCCTCGATCCGCGCGATGTCGATTTTGCGCATCGTCATCATCGCGGCGAACGCGCGCTGGCCCGCCGCGCCGCCCGCGGACAGCGCGGCCATCAGCACGCGCGGCGTGATCTGCCACGCATAGCCCCAGCGGTCGGTGCACCAGCCGCATGCCTTCTCGCTGCCGCCATTGCCGACGATGGCGTCCCAATAACGGTCCGTCGTCGCTTGGTCGTCGGTATAGACCTGGAAGCTGACCGCCTGGCTGGGCGTCACGTCCGGGCCGCCGTTCAGCCCGAAGAACGGCTGGCCGAGCAGGGTGAAGGTGACCGTCAGCTCCGCACCAGCCGCCGTGCCGGGCAGGTCGATCGGGGCGCCCGTCACATCCTCGACGAACGTGTCGGGAAAGACGCCGGCGTAGAAGTCCGCCGCCTTGCGCGCCTCGCCATGGTCGAACCACAGGCAGGTTCGCATCCGCACGCCGGTCATGCCGCCACCCCGCTCCGGCGCGCGCCGACCAGTCCCAGCTGGATGCCATGCGGATCGAGGATATTGGCGGAATAGTCGCCGCCCGGGATCGGATCGGGACCCTGGATCAGGGTGCCGCCCCTGGCCGTGGCGGTCGCGACCGCCGCATCGATGTCCGCGACATGCACATACCAGTTCCATCGTGGCGGCGCGCCGGTTGCCGTGCTCGACATCACCGCGCCCGGCCGGAAATCGCCGGCACCGCCGATGAAGGCGTAATCGCCCATCTCGCCCATCGGCATCGCGCCCGCTTTCTCCCAGCCGAACAGCGCGCCGTAAAAGGCGAAGGCGCCGTCGGGATCGGGCGTCGCCAGCTCGATCCACACGCCGCGCCCGATCGTGTCGCCGCGCGCCTGCGCGAAGGCGCGCGAATTGGCGGCGCCTGGCCCGGACAGCAGATTGAAGGCGATGCCCTGCGGATCGGCGACGAGGGCAAAGCGACCGACATGCGGGATATCCATCGGGCCGAACCGGCAGCTGCCGCCGAGCGATACCACGCGGTCCACCGCGTGATCGACATCGGCGGTGGCGAGGTTCAGCATCCAGCGATGGGCCGGCGGCGCCCCCGGCGGCGGTGCCATGAGTCCCGCGACACCGTTCGCGAGATCGGGGCCGGCGAGCAGATAGCCGCCATGTTCCGTGACCGGCGAGGGCGCGACCTGCCAGCCCGCCACGGCGGCAAGGAAATTGGCCGCCCCCTGCGGATCGGGCGTCGTCAGTTCGAACCAGACGGGTGTTCCTTCGACCTGGGTCATATTCTGTCCTCCCTTTCGCGCCGCGGCGGGCGCGCTGCCGATCGTCCGCTCAGCCTTCTGCGTGCTGGGCGTCCCCCTGCGCCATCGCCTCGGCATGCGCGGCGACGTCCATCGAGAAGGGGCCCCAGCCATGGCCGTCGAGGTCCTCGAAGGCGCGGCTGTACATGAAGCCGTGATCCTCTGGCTCGTGCAGCTCGCGTCCACCGGCCGCCACCGCCGCCTGGGTGATCGCGTCCACCGCCGCGCGGTCGTCGAGCCCGAGTGCGAGCAGCGACGTGGTCTGCGTGAAGGGATCGGCGATCGCCTTCTGCGTGAAGCTGGAGAACAGCGGCCGGGCGAGCAGCATGACGTTGATCGTGTCGGTCCATTGCATCGCCGAGCCCTGCGAATTGGAGAATTGCTCGTTCTTCTCGAAACCCAGCGCCTGATAGAAAGCGGTGGCGCGCGCGACGTCCGCGACGGGCAGGTTGACGAAGATCATCTTGGCCATGGCTCTTTCTCCTCTCCCGACTCGGGACTGGCCATGGATGCCGCAGATAGTTATATAAAGCAACGATGAAGTCAGAAAAAGTAACTGGCACGCGGCCGCGCTGGTACGAGGATGCCTGCGGTACCGCGCTGGCGCTGGAATTCCTGGGCGAGCGCTGGTCGCTGCTGATCCTGCGCGAACTGATGTTCGGCCCGCGGCGGTTCGGCGAGCTCCGCGCGCATCTGGCCGGACTGAGCGCCAACGTGCTGACGCAGCGGCTCGGCGGGCTCGAGGCGGCGGGCCTGGTGGTGCGCCGCAAGCTGCCGCCGCCCGCCTCGGTGCAGGTCTACGACCTGACACCCTGGGGCAGGGAGGTCGAGCCGGTCATGCAGGCGATGGGCCGCTGGGCGACGCGGTCGCCGGATCATGATCCGACCCTGCCCTTTTCGCCAGCCTCCGCGATGCTGTCGCTGCGCACGATGCTCGACGCGGACAAGGCGGGGGACCTCGCGATGACGCTGGGCTTTCGCCTGGGCGACGACGCCTTCCGCGCGACGCTGGCGCAGGGCCGGCTGGATATCGTGCGGGCGGAACCGGGCGAGGTCGACGTGCTGGTCGAGACCGATCCGACCACGCTCGCCCTATGGATCTACGTCAAGCGGCCGATCGCCGTGGCGGAGGCGGAAGGGACGATGCGCCTGTCCGGCGACCGCGCCCTGGCGGAACGGTTCGCCGACCTGTTCGCGCTGCCGCCGAAGGTCGTCCCCGTCCAAGCCGCGGATTGATGCCTCGGGTTGACGCCTCGTGTTGACGGGACGACGATAGCTTCCCACTGCAAGGCGATGTGCCTTTCCCCCGTATCGTGCGTTGGGAAGGGCCTTGCCCGAGACGATGCGCCCAGGATCATGACCGACATACCTAATACCCAGCCAGACAGCCGAGAGACGACGATCCTCGACGCCCCCGACAAGATGGCGTCGGTGCGCGACGTGTTCGGCATCGACAGCGACATGCAGGTCCCCGCCTTTTCCGAGGCGGACGAGCGCGTCCCGGACCTCGATCCGGCCTATGTCTTCGACCCCGATACGACGATGGCGGTGCTGGCGGGCTTCGCGCATAACCGGCGCGTGATGGTGCAGGGCTATCACGGCACCGGCAAGTCCAGCCATATCGAGCAGGTCGCGGCGCGGCTCAACTGGCCGTGCATCCGCATCAACCTCGACGCGCACATCAGCCGCATCGACCTGATCGGCCGCGACGCGATCGTGCTGAAGGACGGCCAGCAGGTGACGGAGTTCCGCGAGGGCCTGCTGCCCTGGGCGCTGCAGACGCCGACCGCGCTCGTCTTCGACGAATATGACGCCGGTCGCCCCGACGTGATGTTCGTGATCCAGCGCGTGCTGGAGACGGAGGGCAAGCTGACGCTGCTCGACCAGAACCGCGTGATCCGGCCGAACCCCTGGTTCCGCCTGTTCGCGACCGCCAACACGGTGGGCCTGGGTGATACGAGCGGGCTGTACCACGGCACGCAGCAGATCAACCAGGGCCAGATGGACCGGTGGAACATCGTCGTCACGCTCAACTACCTGCCGGCGGCGACCGAGGCGCAGATCGTGCTCGCCAAGTCGGGCGAATATGACAAGCCGGAGGGCAAGAAGCAGGTGGAGGCGATGGTCCGCGTCGCCGACCTGACGCGCAAGGGCTTCGTCAACGGCGACATTTCGACCGTGATGAGCCCGCGCACCGTTATCACCTGGGCGCAGAACACGCTGATCTTCGGCGACGTCGGCTTCGCCTTCCGCCTATCGTTCCTCAACAAGTGCGACGAGAACGAGCGGCCGCTCGTGGCGGAATATTACCAGCGCGTGTTCGGCAAGGACCTGCCCGAAAGCGTGGTGGGGCGGGCTTGAAGGCGGGAGTGGACTAAGGTAGTTAGTCCATTCGTTCGGAGATGATGATGGCCGAGGCCGATCCGCAGAAGACCTTCAACGTCCACGAGGCGAAGACGCAGTTTTCCAAGCTGGTCGATCGCGCGCATGCGGGCGAGGAGATCATCGTTGCCAAGGCCGGCGTGCCCTATGCCAAGCTGGTCCCGATTGAGCCGGTGGCTAAGCGCAAGCGCGTGCCGGGGGGATGGCCGGAACTGGCGTCGATTTCCTCGTCCGTGTGGTTCGATCCGCTGCCGGATGACGAGTTGGCGCTGTGGGAAGGCAAGCGACTCGAGAAATACGGATTGTGACCCGGCTATTGCTCGACACCCATGCGGCGTTATTCTGGTGGGCCAACTCCTCCGAACTTGGCTTGGCGGCGCGGGACGCGATCGCTGACGACGCAAGCACCATCTTTCTGAGCGCCGCAACGGCTTGGGAGATCGCCACCAAGGTCAGAATCGGCAAGCTGGCATTTACCGGCAATGCCGAACTGCGGATGCCGTCGCTGATGATGCGCGATGGTTTCGAGCCGCTGCCGATCACGCCGCACCATGCGCTTCGTGCCGGTTCGCTGGACGGAAGCCATCGCGATCCGTTCGATCGTCTGATCGCCGCGCAGGCCATGATCGAAGACTTGATTGTCGTGACGCGCGATCCTGAAATCGGCGCCTTTGGTTGCGAGACGCTCTGGTAATGGCTAACGAAACCCCCCTCGACCGGTTCAAGGCGGTGCTCACCGGCACGGCGCGCGCGATCGCGGAGGAGCCGGAGGTCGACCTCGCCTTCACCGCCGACGCGCCGGCGCAGTCGGGCAAGCATATCAAGGTGCCGATGCCGGCGCGCGCGCTGCCGCCCGAGCAGGTGGCGGAGGCGCGCGGCTTCGCCGACGGCTTCGCGCTGCGCCTCAGGCATCATGACCTGGCCCTTCATCAGCGCGGCGCGCCGAGCGAGGCGGTCGCGCGCGCGGTGTTCGACGCGGTCGAGACCGCGCGGATCGAGGCGCTGGGCAGCCGCGGCTATGCCGGCATCGCCGACAATCTGGGCCACGCACTCGACGTGCGCTTGCGCAGCGATCCGATCGCGCGCGCACGGAATCGCGACGAGGTTCCGCTGTCGACCGCGCTCGGGCTGCTGGTGCGCGAGGCGCTGACCGGGCGGGCGGCGCCCGATGCCGCGGAGCCTGGGCTCGCTCTGGTCCGTGACTGGATCGCCGAGCGCACCGATCTCAGCGCGATGGCGCTCGCGCTCGACGACCAGCGCGCCTTTCAGGGCCTGGCGATGAAGATGCTCGAGGATCTCGAGCTGGTCGAGGGCGAGGTGACGCCCGACGAGGCCGACGAGGGCGGCAACGAGGACGAAGGGACCGAGAACGACCAAGACGAGCAGGGGGACGAGGGCGAGGACGAACAGTCCGGCCAGGGCGAGGGCGAGGTCGAGGCGCGGGGCGAACAGCGCGAGGCGGACAGCGACGAGGGCGACGGCGAGGAGTTTGGCGAGGACAGCCCCGCCGACCTCGACGGCGAACCCGGCGACGAGGGCGACGACGGTGCGCAGCCGTCGCGGCCCAATCGTCCGTCCAACGACTTCGCGCCGCAATTCGACTACAAGGCCTGGACGACGCAGTTCGACGAGGTGATCGCTGCCGGCGACCTGTGCGACGCGGAGGAGCTGGCTCGTTTACGCGGCTATCTCGACCAACAGCTGGCGCATCTGCAGTCGGCGGTGTCGAAGCTCGCCAACCGTCTGCAGCGTCGGCTGATGGCGCAGCAGTCGCGCTCCTGGGATTTCGACCAGGAGGAAGGGTTGCTCGACGCGGCGCGGCTGGCGCGCGTCGTCGTCAATCCCATGCAGTCGTTGAGCTACAAGATCGAGCGCGACACCGATTTCCGCGACACGGTGGTGACGCTGCTGATCGACAATTCGGGGTCGATGCGCGGCCGGCCGATCGGCATCGCGGCGATCAGCGCCGACATCTTCGCGCGCACGCTGGAGCGGTGCGGCGTGAAGACCGAGATCCTTGGCTTCACGACGCGCGCATGGAAGGGCGGCCAGGCACGTGAGACGTGGCTCGCCGCGGGGCGGCCGCCGCAGCCGGGGCGGCTCAACGACCTGCGGCACATCGTCTACAAGCAGGCGGACGAGCCGTGGCGCCGGGCGCGCGCCAACCTCGGCCTGATGATGCGCGAGGGGCTGCTCAAGGAGAATATCGACGGCGAGGCGCTGCTCTGGGCGCATGCGCGGCTGATCGCACGGCCGGAGGAACGCCGCATCCTGATGGTGATCAGCGACGGCGCGCCGGTCGACGATTCGACGCTGTCGGTCAATTCGGGCAGCTATCTGGAACGCCACCTGCGCCAGGTCATCGGCTGGATCGAGACGAAGAGCCCGGTCGAACTGATCGCGATCGGCATCGGCCACGACGTGACGCGCTATTATGCGCGCGCGGTGACGATCATGGACGCGGAGCAGCTGGGCGGCACGATCATCGAACAGCTTGCCGCGCTGTTCGATACGGATTGAGGGGGAGGGCGGGCTCCGCTTCCACGCACGCGGGCCCAAAACTCTAGAACAGGATCGCGCCGCCGGTGACGAGGCGCACGTCCGGCGCGGCGCGGTTGAGGCCGGCGACGGCGAGGATGTCGAGCTGCAGCACCTTCGTCGGGCGCCACGCCGCCGATAGCGCGGCCGAGGCCATCGTTTCGTGCCCTGCGGGGTCGTCGTCGCGTTCGAGGGCGAGTTCCGCCGTGGCGGTGACGCTTTCCGTGAACTTGTAGCGCAGGCCGGTGATCTCGCTGTACGCGAGGTGGCGGCCGTCGCCCGACTGGTTGGCGGCGGCGTCCGCCTCGCCGGTCACCGCAACCGCGACCTTTTCCGTCAGGTCGTACTGGAGCGGGATGATCACGCCCGTCGACCAGGTCCCCGCGCCGATCGGATAACGGCCGGTGGGCGCGGTGACGTACAGCTGGACGCCGGCGGAAAAGGGCTTTCCCTTCTCCCCCGCCAGATGCTCGCGGACCGCGAAGGTCAGGTCGCCCGTGCCGGTGACGGTGTCGACCGTCCCCGCGGCCTTGTCGCGCGTCCGGTCGCGGCCATAGCCGACCCATTCGAGCTGAAGCTCGGTATCCTTGCCGACGCCGAGCCGCGCCAGCAGGTCGGCCGTCACGATACGGTCCTCGCGCTGGTCGGGCTGGTCGTCGCGCTGCCAGTCCAGCGTCGAGACCTCGATATGGAGGCGGCCCGGCTCGGTGGTGCAGCTCGAACCGCCGAGGCTCGGCCGCGTCGGGCAGAAACGCGGATCGTCCTGCGCGAAGGCGGGCGTCGCGGCCGCCAGCATTGCCGCCGCCAAGGTCAGACCGAACGCCTTCGTCATCTGCTACCCCCGTTCCGCCAGCCCTGAGCGGCCATGCTTGCGCCGACAGCGTGCGGCTTGGCAAATGCTTTGATCAGAACGCCTTGGCGGGATCGTGCCATGCTATTGCGCCTCCGCCGCGCCCGCGGGTTCGCCGAGCCGCTGTTCGGTGAGCACCGCCCAGCCGGTAAGGAACAACGCGCCGACCAGCGGGCCGATGACGATGCCGCTCAGCCCCAGCGCGTCGATCCCGCCCAGCGTCGTCACGAGCACCAGCCAGTCCGGCAGCCCGGTATCGCGCCCGACCAGGATCGGCCTGAGGATATTGTCGGCGAGTCCGATGACCAGCACGCCCGACAGCACCACGACCACCGCCTGCCAGATCGCGCCGGTGGCGAGCAGGTAGATCGCCACGGGTCCCCAGATGATCGCCGGCCCGACGGCGGGCAGCAGCGCTGCGATCGCCATCAGCACGCCCCAGAGCAATGCTGCGGGCAGGCCGACGATCCAGAAGGTGATCGCGCCCAGCGCGCCCTGCACCAGCGCGACGACGCCCGACCCCTTGATCGTGGCGCGGGTCACCGCGACGAACTTGTCGGCGACGCGCCGGGCGACGGATGGCTCCAGCGGCAGCGCGCGCACCACCGCGGGGCCGATATGCTCGCCGTCGCGGAGCAGGAAGAAGGTGACGTAGAGGCCGACGCCGAAGGCGAGAAGGAACGCCGCCGCATTGGCGCCGAGCGAGAAGGCGCGACGCGCGAGCTGGCTCGCGCTGCTGCCGATCGCCTGCGACAGGCGAGCCTGCGCGCGTTCGAGGCTGCCATAACCCGCGTGATCGAGGGCATCACGCAGCCGTATCGGCAAGGCGTCGTGGACCTGCTGGAAATAGGCGGCGAAATTGATCTGGCCGCTGCGCATCTGCGTATAGACCCCCGCCGCCTGTTCGACGACGAGGCTGGCGAGAACCAGTGCGGGGATGACGACCGCGACGGTGATGATCAGCAGCGTTACCGTCGCGGCGATGTTGCGGCGTGTCGGCCAGCGCCGCAGCAGCCGCTGGAACAAGGGCTGGAACAGCAGGGCCGCGAGCGCCGCCCATAGCAATGCGCCCGCAAATCCCGACACGATCAGGATCAGGCCGGCGGTGATCAGCATCAGGAACAGGATGAGGCCGCCGTTTTCGACGTGCCGGCGTTCGATCGTCACTTGGGGTCCCTTTCGCGCGTCGACCGCGCCCGTATTCGTTGCGGCAGTGTAACGCATGGCTGCGGTGATCGCTCCCGTCGAGGGCCGTCGCGGACGGTTCGTTCGCCGGGGCATGGGCGATGCCGGCCATAGTCGCTACACGGTGCCCATGTCTCTTTCCCCCCCGCCCGGCGGCTTCCAGGGCCCGGTCAAACGGTCGATCACGATCGCAGGCCACCAGACCTCGATCAGCCTGGAGCCCATCTTCTGGCGCGCGCTCGAGCGGGCGGCGGCCAGCCGCACGCTGCCACTGAGCGCGCTCGTCGCGGAGATCGACGTCCTGCGCATCGCCGATCGCGCGCCCGCGAACCTGGCGAGCGCGCTGCGCAGCTGGCTGTTCGCGAACGAAAGCAACCCGAAAATGTGAGAATAAATCGCAATAGCATTGACTCTGCGAATTCGTCGCAATAGCAGCGCGCTCGATCACTGCGATTGGGGGATTTCATGTCGCGCTTCACTGCTTCGTTCCTTGCCCTGTCCTGCGTCGGCTTCATCGCCTCGGCGCCGGCCAGCGCGGCGGACAAGGATCAGGACGGGCGACGCCGCATCGACCGCGACGACATCGTGGTCACCGGCACGGCGGAAAAGGCACCCAACAGCGTCGAAAGTCCGAAGGCGACGGCGTCGATCCTGGATACGCCGCAGACGATCACCGTCATCTCGGACCAGGTGCTGCGCAAGCAGAACCTGCAGACACTTCGCGACGCGCTGCAGACGATCCCCGGCATCACCTTCGGCGCGGGCGAGGGCGGCGGCGGCTATGGCGACAGCATCAATCTGCGCGGCTATTCGGCCAACACCGACATCACGGTCGACGGCATCCGCGACAGCGCGCAATACAGCCGTACCGATCCGTTCAACCTGCAGCAGATCGAAGTCTACAATGGCGCCAATTCCGTGTTCAACGGGTCGGGCAGCGTCGGCGGCACGATCAACCTGGTCAGCAAGGAGCCGCGTCCGGAGGATCTGACGATCGCACAGGCCGCGGTCGGCACCGACAATTACTATCGCGCCGCGCTCGATTCGAACCTGCGCATCCGCGACGGGATCGCGGCGCGACTCGACGCGGTCTACCACCACAACGACGTGCCCGGCCGCGATGTCGAGAAGTACGAGCGCTGGGGCGTCGCGCCCGCGGTTACGATCGGCATCGGCGGCCCGACCAGCCTGACGTTGGCCTATGTCCACCAGGAGGACCGCAACACGCCCCTGTATGGCGTGCCCTATGTCCACAATGCGATCGTCGACGGCCTCGTGCCGGGGACGACCCGCAGTGGCTATTACGGCTACAGCAACCTCGACACGCAGCGGATCACCGTCGACCGGTTCACCGCGACGCTGCGCCACCAGGTCGACGACCATGTGTCGGTGCGCAACCTGACGCGGTGGCAGCGCGTCGGCCAGTATAGCGTTACCAGCGCGCCGCAGGGCACATTCTGCCTCGCGGGCACCGGGTTGCAGCCGATCACGACCAGCCCGACGAGCACGACCGGCCTCGCCTGCACGACGACCGTGGCCGGAAGGCCGCTGACCATCCCCGCCGGCCAGTGGCTGCCCTCCGGCCCGCGCGGTCTGGTCCGCGACCAGGAGAACCAGCTGTTCGCCGACCAGGTCGACATCCGGCTGGACCATGGCATGCGCGGCGGCATCCGCAACGTCGCCGACATCGGCGCGATCGCGATGGTCGAAGATTATCGCATCACCACTGGGTCGCTGCTGCGCAACCCAGACGGGTCGGCGCTCGCGTCGCTGCCATTGCTGTCGATCGCGGCCCCCGACAGCATGTGGCGTGGCGGCACCAACTACGTCACCACGGCGCAGTCGCGATCGACTATGCAGAATGTCGCCGTCTACGCCTTCGACACGCTGGAGCTCGGCCGCTATTTCGAGATCAACGGCGGCGTGCGCTGGGAATATCAGAAGGCGGAATTCCGCAGCCTGCCGATCCCCAATGCCGCCCCCGGCGTGACGCAGCCGCTGCCCGCGCAGCTGGCGCCGCAGGTCAATCGCGAACGGCTGTTCTCGTGGCGTGCGGGCGCGGTGTTCCACCCGGTGAAGGACGTCAGCCTGTATGCGGGCTATGGGATCGCGAAGACGCCGTCCTCGGCGACGGTGCGGCTGGGCTGCGTCAGCGTGTCGAACGCCATCGTCACCGACAGCTGTGCCGTCGCCCCGGAGACGGCGCGCAATTACGAGGTCGGCGTGAAGGCGGGCCTGTTGCACCGTCGGCTGGAGCTGACCGCGGCGCTGTTCCGCAACGAGCGGACCAATTATCGCGTGCCGTCCAATGACCCGGCCCTGCCCACGTTGCAGGTGCTCGACGGACGCAGCCGCGTCGACGGCGTAGCGCTCGGCGTGTCGGGCAACGTCACGCGGGACTGGACGATCTTCGCTAATTACACCTATCTCGACGGCAAGGTGCTGCAGTCGGTGTCCGACCTGTGCCTGGCACGGCCCGGCACGGCGGGGTGCGGCAACAGCGCGGCGGTGCCCGATCCGCAGGCGGGCGCGCCGCTGATCCAGACACCGAAACATGCGGGCAGCCTGTTCACCACCTACAAACTGCCGTTCGGGCTCGAGGTCGGTTATGGGCTGACCTATCAGGGCTCTTTCACCACCTATGCGCCGGTCCTGGCAAACGGCAGCGTGCTGCGCGCGCCCGACTATCTGATCCACCGCGCCTATCTGGCCTATACGTTCGGTGGCGGCCTCACCGCGCAGCTTAACATCCAGAATCTCACCGACGAAAAGTATTTAACCAATGTGCGCAACAATTTGAACGCAAATGGTGTGGTAACGGGCGGCTGGGCGATGCCGGGCGACCGGCGGCAGGCGGTGCTCAGCCTGTTCTACAGTTTCTGATCTCAAGCGAACTCTTGCCCGCGCCTTCGATTTCTCGGAAGGGCGCGGGCAGGAGACCGAGGGACCCATGCTGATCGCCATCCCCGACGTGCTGACCCGTGACGAGATCGTTGCCCTGCGCGCCGTGATCGACGCCGCCGACTGGATTGACGGCAACGCGACCTCGGGCCCGCAGGCGGCGCTCGCCAAGCGCAACGCGCAATTGCCGGAAGACGGTGCCGCCGCGCGCCAGGCCGGTGCCATGGTCCTCGACGCGCTCGGCCGGTCGCCGCTGTTCGTCGCCGCGGCGCTGCCGCGCAAGGTCTTTCCGCCGCTGTTCAACCGCTATGCGGGCGGTCAGGACTTCGGCCTCCACGTCGACAATGCGATCCGGATGAAGCGCGGCACCGATTTCCGCATCCGATCCGATCTCTCGGCGACGCTCTTCCTTGAGGATCCGGACGCCTATGACGGCGGCGAACTGGTGATCGAGGACCAGTTCGGGCCACAGTCGGTCAAGCTGCCCTCTGGCCATATGGTGCTTTATCCTGCGTCGAGCCTGCACCGCGTCACGCCGGTGACGCGGGGCGCACGCGTTGCCTCCTTCTTCTGGATCGAATCCATGGTCCGCGACGATGGCGCACGGCGATTGCTGTTCGAGCTGGACCAGGGCGTGCAGGCCGCTGCGACGACCATGGGGCAGGACGCGCCGGCGGTGCTGCGACTAACCGGTGTCTACCACAATCTGCTCCGCCGCTGGGCGGACAGCTGATGCGATTGACGGGCAATACCGCCCATGCGACCCGGAAGGTGTCCGGGCGGAGACGATGATGAACAGACTGGCGTGGCGCCGTACCTGGTTCCAGGTCCACAAATGGATCGGCCTCGTCCTGGCGATCCTGATCGTGCCTTTGTCCCTGTCCGGCGCCGCGCTGGTGTGGGACGAGCCGCTCGACCGGATCGCCAATCCGGCGCGCTATGCGGTGACCGGCGACACGTTGCTGACCCCATCGGCCTATGTCACGGCGGCGGCGCGCGTGCTCAAGGCGGGCGACCGCATCGCGCAGCTGAGTCTGCCCGACGGCCGAGGCCCCGTGGTCGTCGCGGCGGCGCCTGCCGCGGCGGGGGCGTCGCGTGGGGGACCGCCGGCCCGGACCATGGTCTATCTCGATCCCCCGACGGCGCGCGTGCTGGAGGTGTTGCCGCGCAACGCGGGACTCGTCCGCTTCCTGCACGTGCTGCACGGCAGCCTGCAATTGCCCGGGGTCGGGCGCCAGGTGGTCGGCTGGATCGGCGTCGCCATGATGGTGTCGAGCTTCACCGGCCTGTGGCTGTGGTGGCCGACGGTGGGCAAGTGGGTGCGGGGGCTGCGCTGGCGCCGGCATCGCAACACCGACACCAACCTGCACTATCTGTTCGGGTTCTGGGTGGCGCTGCCGCTGTTCGTGCTGTCGCTGACCGGCGCGTGGATCAGCTTTCCCGCCTTTTTCGGCGCGCTGAGCGGCGAAGCCCGGCCGCGCGGCCCCGATCCGCGCGCCGCGATGCGGGCGCCACCCGTCGCGCGCGCCGCGCTGACGCCGGAGGCGGCGGTCGCCGATGCGGCGGGGGCGGCGCGCGGCGACCTGGCGTCGATCACCTGGCCCACGGAGAAGAGCGCCGACTGGACGCTCGGCTATGCCGGCGGCGTCAGCGTCAAGGTGGCGGACGACAGCGGCGTCGCCGTCGCCACGCCGGCGCGGGCACAGGCCGGCCTCGCGCGGACGATGCGCCGCATCCACGACGGTACCGGCATGGGGCCGGTGTGGCAGACGATCATTTTCCTTGGCGGCCTGCTGCCGGCGGCGCTGGCGGTGACCGGCGTCATCATGTGGTGGCGCGCGCGGGGCTGGAAGGCCGAGCTCGCGGCGAAACAGCGGGGCACGCGCGTGGCGCGCGGCTGAGCGGCATCTCCCTTCCCGTTCTTCAGAGGGTGGGTCGTCGCGTCGTGGGAAGCGCGCTGCTAGCGGAAATGCCCCACCCCCGGCCCCTCCCCTGAGGGGGAGGGGAGCAGCGGTGGCGACGGCCCGCGGTGGGCCCGGTGCTACGCGCTTCTACCGCCCCAGCAGCACCCGCGCCTGGCCCGCGATCTGCGCCAGCATGGCCGCGCTGGGTTGCGCGGCATGGCGGGCGCGATCGATCACCGCCTTGAACTGGCCGACGCGCGCCGCATTGGCGGCAAGCCAGTCGTCGGCGGCCTGCCGCGGCGCCTTGCCGCCCCGCGCGAGGAACTCCAGCCGCAACTGCTGGAAATCCCGCGCAAGACCGGCGAGCAGCAGCCGCTCCCACGGATCGCTCGACACGATTCGCGCGGCCACGCCCTGCGCCCAGTCGAGGCCGAGCGCCTGACCCAGATGCGTGAAGGCGCGGGTCAGCTCGACCTCGTCGATCCCCTGCCGTTCGCCCAGCGAGGCGAGGCCGATGACGCCGTCCATCTCGAACAGTCGCACGACGCGCCGCGCCAGATCGGCCGGCGCGCCCGCCGCTTCCAGCTCCGCCGCGATGCGCGCGCTCTGCGCGCTCGCCTCCTCGAGCAGCAGCGAGGCGGTCTGCGCCTCAAGCTGCGCGACGCGCTTGCCGACCCGGTCGAGCACCGCCTGCGGCGGCGTGCCCGGTGCGACCGCGCGCAGCAGGTCGGCGATGTGCGATCGCGTCGCCACCGCGACCTCGTTGAACAGCGCGATGCGGGCGCCCTCGGCGACCGGGGCGGCCTCGATCTCCGCCCAGAGCGCATCGAGCCCGAACAGCCGCTCCGCGACGACGAACATCGCCGCGATATCGGCGATGCTGGCGCCTTCCTCCTCGGCCAGCTCGAACGGATAGAGCACGCCCAGCCGGTTGACGATGCGGTTGGCGAGCTTGGTCGCGACGATCTGGCCGCGCAGGCGATGCTCGTCGATCGCCTTGGCGAAGCGGGTGCGCATCGCGGGCGGGAAAGCGGCGTGCAGATCAGGCGCAAGCTCGGGCGCCATCGCCAGCGGCGCATGCTCGATCCCGTCCTGCAGCGCGAGCTTGGCCGTGGCGAGCAGCACGGCGAGTTCGGGCCGGGTCAGGCCATGGCCTTCGAGGCCGCGGCGCAGCAGATCGTCGTTTCCGGCCAGCCCCTCGACGGCGCGGTCGAGACGGCCCGCACCCTCGAAGATCTCGATGAGCCTGACATAGCTGGGGATCGCCGCGGCGCCGTCCGCCTCCGCGATCGACAGCGCCAGCGTCTGCAGGCGATTGTCCTCCAGCACGATATGCGCGACGTCGTCGGTCATGCTCGCGAGCAGCGCGTTGCGATCCTCGAAGCCCAGCCGGCCCTCGATCATCTCGCGGTTCAACGCGATCTTGATGTTGACCTCGTTGTCTGAGCAGTCGACGCCTGCCGAATTGTCGATGAAGTCGGTGTTGATCCGGCCGCCACGCTGGCTGAACGCGATCCGCGCCGCCTGCGTCACGCCCAGGTTCGCACCCTCGCCGACGGCGATGACGCGCAGGTCCTCGGCATTGACGCGCAATCGATCGTTGGCGGGATCGCCGACCGCGGCGTTGTTCTCCGCCGCCGCCTTCACATAGGTGCCGATGCCGCCGAACCAGAGCAGGTCGGCGGGCGCCTTCAGGATCGCGGAGATCAGGCTGGCCGGGTCCATCTCGCTTTGCGTCAGGCCGAGCGCGGCGCGCGCCTCGTCGGACAGCTTGATGCTCTTCTCGCTGCGCGCCCAGACGCCGCCGCCCTTGCTGATCAGCGTGGCGTCATAGTCCGCCCAGCTCGACCGCGGCAGCGCGAACATGCGTGCCCGCTCGTTCCAGCTCGTCGCCGGATCGGGATCGGGATCGATGAAGATGTGACGGTGGTCGAAGGCGGCGACCAGCTTGATCGCTTTCGACAGCAGCATGCCGTTGCCGAACACGTCGCCCGACATGTCGCCGCAGCCGACGACGCGGATGCTCTCCGACTGCACATCCAGCCCGCGTTCCGTGAAATGGCGCTGGACGGAAACCCAGGCGCCCTTCGCGGTGATGCCCATCGCCTTGTGGTCGTAGCCGACGCTGCCGCCGCTGGCGAAGGCGTCGCCCAGCCAGAAGTCGCGCTCCAGCGCCAGTGCGTTGGCGACGTCGCTGAACGTCGCGGTGCCCTTGTCCGCCGCGACGACGAAATAGGGATCCTCGCCGTCGAGGATGCGCACGTCCTCGGGATGCACGACCTTGCCCTCGACGATGTTGTCGGTGATCGACAGCAGCGAGCGGATGAAGATGCGGTAGCTTTCGGTCCCTTCCGCCAGCCAGGCATCGCGGTCGACGGCGGGGGAGGGGAGCTGCTTGGGATAGAAGCCGCCCTTCGCGCCGGTCGGCACGATCACCGCGTTCTTGACCCTCTGCGCCTTCATCAGGCCGAGGATCTCGGTGCGGAAGTCGTCGCGCCGGTCCGACCAGCGCAGGCCGCCGCGCGCGACCGGTCCGGCGCGCAAGTGGATGCCCTCTACGCGGGGGCTGTATACCCAGATCTCGCGCCACGGCACGGGCGCGGGCAGGCCGGGGATCAGGTGGCTGTCCAGCTTGAACGCCAGCGCCTCGGCCGCCGCCGGGGCAAAGGCGTTGGTGCGCAGCGTCGCGGCGATCAGATGCCGATAGGCGCGCAGGATGCGGTCGTCGTCGATCGCGGAGACGGCATCCAGCCCGCGCTCGATCGCCTCATCGGCGGCATGCGGATCGCCCGTACCCGCGGGATCATGGGTGGCGGCGAAGCGCGCGATCAGCGCATTGGCGACCTTCGGCGCGCGGCGCAGGGCGTCGACTACCGTGGTGAGGCCGTAGGTCAGGCCCGCCTGGCGCAGGTAGCGAAACCAGGCGCGCAGCAGCACGACCGCCTGCGGGCTGAGGCCGACGTCGACGATCAGGCGGTTGAACGCGTCATTTTCCGCGCGCCCCTCCAGCACCGCGGCGATCGCGCCCTCCAGCATCGTGGCGTCGCACGACAGCGGACCGCTCGCCTCGACAAGGAATTCGTGGATCGACGAATGCGCATCGTCACCGAGCGCGGTCGGCACCTCCTCGATCACGCGGAAGCCGAAATTCTCCAGCACCGGCACCGCGTCCGACAGCGCGAGAGCGCCGCCCTGGCGATAGATGTTGAGCCTCGTCGCGCTATCGCGGGTGGCGAGGCGCACCGCGCGGCTGCCCGCCGCCTCCAGCCCGGCAAGCCGCTCGATATCGGCGGCAGCCTCCTCGGCGGAATGGCTGTTGCGATAGCCCTGGGGAAAGGCGTTGGCATGACGCAGCGCGAGGCGTGCGGCGCGCGCCGGTCCGACGTCGGCGACCAGCGCGGCCTCGACCGCGGGTACCCAGCCGCGCACCATCCGCTCCAGCCGGTCGGCGAGCGGCGCGGTGTCGGGCATGCGGCCGGCGCCGCGCAGGTCGATCGTGTAGCGCAGCAGCGCGACGACGCCATCGTCCAGGCTGATCGACCAGTTGAGGATCGAACCGTTCGCCGCCTCCGCCAGCATCTGGCCGATCGCGACGCGGCGCGCCGTGGTGAGGTCGTCGCGCGGCAGCCAGGCGAAGGCGAACAGATGCCGGCCGAGCGCGGAGCGGACCAGCACCAGCGCCGGCCGCGGCCGATCCGCCAGGCTCATCGCGGTCAACACCACGTCCTCCAGCGCGGCGGCGTCGAAGGCGATGACCAGATCGTGCGGCAGCGCGGTGAGCGCGTGCGTCAGCGCCTTGCCCGCATGCCCCTTCGGATCGAAGCCGAACTTGGCCTTGAGCGCGGACAGGCGCGCGCGCAGCATCGGTACGTCGCGCGGCGCCGCCTGCAGCGCGGCGCTGGTCCACAGACCGGCGTGGATCGACAGGCCGGTGATCGCGCCATTCTCGACGATCGGCACCACGACCAGGTCGAGCGGTACGGCGCGATGCACCGTGCTGATCAGGCTGGACTTGAGGAGCAGCGGCGCATCGTTGCCCTGTTCGAACCAGTCGAAGGCGAGCGCGCGGCTCGCCTCGGCAAGGACGGGCACGTCGTGCGGATGGCGGGCGATGCCCAGCGCTTCGCCCGCGCTGCCGTCCCGATTCCAGTTCTGGTGGCCAAGCAGCGTGAAATGCCCGTCGAGGAACCATTGCAGCAGCTGCGCGCCCTCGCCCTGCGGCAAAGCGGCCTCGTCGCGTGCCATCGCGCGCTGCAGCGCGGGCCAGTCCGCCACCGCGGCGCGGACGTCGGCCAGGACCGCGGTCAGATCGTCGACCAGCCCGCGCCGGTCGCGCGCGTCGGCCCGTTCCATCTCGATGTAGATCATCGATTCGGGAATGCCGGCGCCGCCGATGTCGATCAGCGATCCGTCGGTGTCGCGGCTGACGCGGACGACCGGATGGATGACGCGGTCGATGTCGAGATCCTGCGCGCCAATCGCCGCCGCGATCGAATCGACCAGGAACGGCATGTCGTCGTTGACGATCGCCAGCCGCATCCGGCGGCGCGTGTCGTCGGACGCGATCGGCTCCAGCGCGATGGCGGCGGTGCCCGCGGGGCGGGTGGCGGCGGTCTGCGCGACGAAGGTGGCCGCGGCGGCGCGCTCGGCGTCTCCGAAGCCCTTCAACTCTCCCGGCAGCGCGCCCTTGGTCAGCCTGGCGGCAAGCGCCGCGGCCATGCTCTTGTCTTGGTCGGCCATGGGCGCGCCTATGCGCCCGTCGGCGGTCAACCTCAAGACTTGCCGCAGTGCAATAATTTCGCGGATCGGAAAGGAACTATCCGCGGGATGTGGCTTTATTGCTTGTTGGCTCGCATCACGCGGCCGCCTTCTTGAGTGCGGACGCGACGAGCGCCTTGTTGTCGACCCGCTTGATCACCTCGACCGAATCGCCGCCGGCCGCCCGGGCGAGCAGCAGCACGAACTCCTCGGTACCCGCGCCGATCGCGAGCTTGCCCAGCACCGGCAGCGCGCGCAGTTCCGCGGCAGCCCGATCGAACACATCGGGCGACTTGGCGGGGCGGCGTGCCGCCCGCTCGGCGGCGACGATGGCCTTGATGCCGCCCTCTGTCGCGTCGAGCATGGCGGAGAGGCCCCCGGCCGGCACGGCAAGGCGGCGGGCATGGCCGAGCACGGCGGCATATTCGGCGATGCGCGTCTTGTCGTAATCGGTGCCGAAGACGAGCTTGACGATCGGCGTCATCGGTGCGCGCGGCTGCGCCTTCAGCCCGGCGGCGGCGAGCAGCGCGGCCAGGCCCTCGGCGTCCGAATCGGCGGCGAGCGCGAAGTCATGGGCACGGCCGAGCGCGCGATACAGCGCGGCGCGGCCGCGCGTGTCGGCGGCGCGTACCGCTGCGGCGCTTTCGCGTGCCATCATCAGGCGGTCGCCGAGCGTGCCGGTGAGCGGCGGCTCCTCGATGGGGAAGGCCGGAAGCGCGCCGACCTCGAGCTCGGCGGCGTGGCTCGGTCCGTCCGCCCAGATCGCGGCATCGGCGGCAGGCTTGGGCGCGGCGCGGATCGCGGCGACCAGCTCCGCGTCGAGCGTCGCCTGGGTCGCGTCGTCGACCATCTCCTTCCAGTTGATCACGCCATAGATGAAGTCGATCGCCTCGCCGTCGGACGAGAAGGGCATCAGGATGCCGCGGTAGAGGGTCGTGCGGCCGCGCGTGCCGACGAACTCCGCCTCGAACCCGATCGGCGCGCGGTTCGCGATGATCTGCAGATAATGGTCGGTCAGCCGCGACAGCAGCGAGCGGCCGGGCACGTCGGCGATCCGCGTGATGCTGCTTTCCAGCCCGCATTCCTCGCGCAGCGTGCGGCCGAGATAGGCGATCGACGGATCCTCGAGCCCGGCCGTGAAGTCGAGCAGCACGCTGTGCGGGCCAAAGTCGACGATATTCGCCGGATCGAGTTCGTCGATCGGCGGATAGGGGCGCCCTTTCAGCAGGGACACCCAGTGATTGTAGGCGCGTACATGCATACGCCGTTCGTCGCCGCCGATGTCGAAGCCGGAATCGGTCACGCCGCCTTCGTCGACATCCGTGCCGCCGTCGTCGAGGCCGTCGTCGATACCGTCCGGGTCGGTGTCCTCACCCGGATCGGTACCGGTGGCTCCCGCCGCCGACGGCAAAGACGCGGCGAAACGCGCGCCTTCTTCCTCGCCATCGGTACGCTGCTGGTCGAATCCGCCCGTATCCATTCCCCAAGACCCTCTTGACGCCGGGGCAATAAAAAACCCCTCGTGACACAGGCTTGTGCACCCCGTTTGGTAAACGGGGCGTAAAGGCGCGGGCGTAATGCGCGCTCGTCCTTCCGCGTCGGCCGATGCGAGCGGCCGCTTGTCAGGCCGCCACGACCCTGCTAATCGCCCGCCTCACCCGAGCGGCCCACGCGCCGCCCGTGCCGCTTTAGCTCAGTTGGTAGAGCATCGCATTCGTAATGCGGGGGTCACAGGTTCGAGTCCTGTAAGCGGCACCACTCCCGATCAAGCGAGGGCACCGCCACGGGCTGGTGGGTCGGCCACCTCCGGTTATGGTACGGCACTCGATCGCCGAGCCTAAATCCGTCACGCCGTGGCGGTGGACGCTGATAGATTCGCTGGAGATCTGCAGATGGCGGTCGCGCTGAAAACCGGCTGTCTTGATCGTGGCAACCCGCTGTCCGCTATCCGCGGTCGGAACGGCTAAGACTCGACATCGTGTGCCGGCGTCGCGCGTTCGCTGAACGCCGCCGGGGCGCGTCGCTGCGCCATCGGACGCGCGTCCTGGCGGTCCCGAACCGGCTGGCGTCTTCAGGCGTATTCCAGTTGCGCCAGATCGAAGATCTCGATGCGCCGCCTGCTCATCGCCATCACACCCTCTTCGTACAATCGCCGCAGGGTGCGATTGACGTGAACGGGCGTGAGGCCGAGGGAATCCCCCAGCTGTTCCTGGGTCAACGGGCATTCGAAACATCCATCCTCGGCAAGGCCGACGGCGGCCAGTCGGGCGTAGGTCTCCGCCATGAATTGCGCGAGGCGCGCGCGGGCGTCGCGGCGGCCGATGGTCACGAGCCGCGTGTGCAGACGGCGAACCTCTTCGCGCCGCGCCATATGAAGGCCCTGTTCCATCACGGTCCGCGCCGGTGGCGACAGCGCGTCGAGATCCAGCATCGCGATCCTGGCGGCGCCGCACGCGACGAGAACCGAGGCGGGATCGCCACCAGACGTGAAGCGGGTCGAGAGATCGCCGGGGACGAGGATTTCGGTGATCTGGCAGGCGCCGTCGTGTAGATAGGCTGCCCGCAAGAGCCAGCCGTCGACGAGGACCCGCAGGTGCGAGCGCCCCGCGGGCTCGATGACGGCCTGGCGATGTGGCGTCGAATGGACGTCGGTTATGGCGTGCGGAAGCTCATCCGCCAGCGATTCGTCGGCGGGGACGAGGGCGCCAAGCCGTCGCAGCAGGAGATCGCGCGCGGCGCCCGCGTCGGGATAGGACGCCGCGCCATAGCGGCGATATGGCCGACGCATGTCCCGCACGCAATCGCCAGCTTCCCTCGTCTGAGCGTCGAACATAAGGCTCTGCCATGCTGTGTGCGGCATCTATGGTCGCCGGCCGGCCGGTCCGTCACCCGGTGGTGTCCTAGGTAGTCCTACGCAATCTGGGACTATGGCCGGCTGGCGCAATTCCGGCCGCGAGGGCGACCTGCACGAGTTCGGTCAGGGTGCCGGACCCCAATTTGGCCATCACCTGCGCACGATGCAGTTCGACCGTTCGCGGACTGATGCCGAGCACCTGCGCGATGGTCTTGTTGGTACCACCTTCCACCAGTCCGACGAGCACCTCGCGCTCGCGCGGCGTCAGTCGCGCCACCTGCGCGCCGGCGCTGTCTTCGCGCGCGGTGGGCCGCAGGGTCGCGCGGCAGTCGGGCAGGGCGGCGGCAAGCCGCTCGATGAGCTCGCGCTCGTTGCCGACCGCGAGATAGTCGATCGCTCCGGCCTTCATCGCGCCGACGACATGGGTCACCGCGGCATCGCCGCGATCGAGCGCGATGGCGGGAAGCGCGATCGATCGCGCCTTGAGCTCGCGCAACACCGACAGGCCGTCATCGCGCCGCTTGCGCAGGTCGACCAGCACGCAACCCGATGCCAGGACCGGTGCGATGTCGAGGAACGCCAGCGCGCTGTCGAAGATGCGGACGTGATAGTCCATGCCCCGGACCAGTTCGGCGAGCCGCCGCGCGGTCGTCGCGGTGCTGCTGACGACATAGACGTGCCGGCCATCGTCCTGGGTCAGATCTTCGGCGATGCCGCCGATCCGCGTGATGGATCCGTGGTCGTCGCGGATCGGAAAGCTGATATCCCGCAACCAGCGGATGCCGCCATCCTTCGGGCGGACGACGCGATACTCATATTGCGCCACCTCGCCCGCCTTGACGGTAGCAAGCGCCCGCGCGACGCTCGCGCGATCCTCGGGATGGACGTCCTCCATCCAGCGGTCGATCGCGACGGGCGCGGCTTCACATGGCTCGCCCCAGATGCGCTCGAAAGCGGCACTGCGATAGATGATCGTGTCCTTCTCTGGATCGGCGATCCAGAGCAGATTGCTGCTATGCTCCGCGAAACTGCGGAACTGCGCCTCGCTGGCGCGGACGGCGGCCTCGTTGCGGCGCTGTTCGGACACGTCGATCGCGGCACCGATGAAGGCCACTGCCCGCCCGTTTTCGAACGACGTCCGGCCGGATGTGGCGATATGCCGGACGATGCGGTCCTCTCACGTCCGATCACCCTGTATTCGATGGCATAGCGACCGTCGCCGGCCGGATCGGCGCAGGCGGCGATCGCCTCGCGGACGCGCGCGCGGTCGTCGGGATGGATACCCGCTTCGAAGACGGTCTGGTCGACCGGCGCGTCCGGCGGCAGTCCCCACATCGCCCGCACCCGCTCGTCCCAGTCCAGGGTGTTCGCAGCCGGATCCCAGGCATAGATGCCCAGGCCGACCAGGTCGGTTGCGGCGCGCAGCCTTGCGGCCGTACGCCGGATCTCCTCCTCGATCGCGCGGCGCTCGCTGGTGTCTCGCGATACGCCGACCACCAGTTCGACGGTCCCGTCGCCAGCGAGCACCGGGCCCCAGAGATATGCGAAATAGGCAGCGTGCCCCGTCGGACTTTCGTAGAAAACCTCGTCCTCGATCGTCGCCCCTTTGGCGAAGATGCGATCGATGTGATCGTTCAGGTGCCGGGCAAGCGCCGCCGGATAATCCAATGCGGCGAAGGTCTTGCCGCGCATCTCGCCTGCAGACAGGCCGAACAGGGCCAGCATGGCGGGATTGGCGTAGACGAAGCGCCGCTGCCGATCGAACGCATAGACGTAATCGGGAATCGACGACAGCGTCGCCTCGAGGAACCGTGTCTGGCTGGCGAGCTCGGCGCCGGCCGCCGCGATCCGCTCGGTGGCGCGCTTCAGGTCGTCGACCTCCTGCATCACGACGATCGCTCCGCGCGTCTGCGATTCCTCTCGCCTTAGCGGGACGGCGCTCACCCGCATCCAACGCGCGTGCGCATCCTCGGCGGTGTACAGGAAGTCCGTGCCCGGCATCGCCTGCTCGCCACGCAGCGCCTTCGCCCCGGGATAATCCTCCGGCGCGATCGGGCTGCCATCGGCGGCATAGGCGCGCCAGCGTCTCGCGCTTTGGGGATCCCCAGAGGGCAGGTGAGCGACCCCCATATAGTCGCGCAGGCACTGGTTCGACTGGACGAGATTTCCCGCGGGGTCATAGACGCCGACGCCGAGGGGCAGGTTCTCCAGCACCGATGCGAGGAGCATCCGCTCACCGCCAGACCCGGCTTCGGCCTCAGGACCGGGAGGAGACGCTGCGGCGCCGGCGGTGCGACGATCGTCCTGCTTCACGGCTGACGGGACGCGGTCGGTTTGCCGCCACGACGGCAAAGCCTTGCGGGTTCGGGAAGTTCCCTAGGTATCGCCCGCATGTCGGACGGACGGGGGAAGCGCATAGCACGGCGCCACCCAACCGAGGAGACCGGTATGAAGGCCCTAGTCTGGCACGGCAAGGAGGACATCCGATACGACACGGTGTCCGACCCTGCGATCGAGCACCCCCGCGACGCCATAATAAAGGTTACCAGTTGCGCGATATGTGGCTCGGATCTCCATCTTTTTCATAATCTTGTACCCGCGATGCTGCCCGGCGACATCATGGGTCACGAGACCATGGGAGAGGTCGTCGAGGTCGGCAGCGACGCCAAGGGCAGCCTGAAGAAAGGCGATCGCGTCGTCATTCCCTTCACCATCCAGTGCGGCGAATGCGACCAGTGCCGCCGCGGCAACTTTTCCGTCTGCGAGCGGACAAACCGCAAGAAGGCGCTGGGCGACAAGGCGTTCGGCCATGCCACCGCCGGCCTGTTCGGCTATACCCACCTGACCGGTGGCTATCCCGGCGGCCAGGCGGAATATCTGCGGGTGCCCTTCGCCGACACCACGCACATCAAGGTGCCCGGCGGGATCGACGACGAGAAGTTGCTCTTCCTATCCGACATCCTGCCCACGGGGTGGCAGGCCGCCGTACAGGCGGACATCCAGCCCAGCGACACGGTCGCGGTCTGGGGCTGCGGACCGGTCGGGCAAATGACTATTCGCTCGGCGATCCTGCTCGGCGCCGAACAGGTGATCGCGATCGATCATCTGCCCGAGCGGCTGTCGATGGCCGCCGCCGCGGGCGCGATCACGATCGACTTCATGCAGGAGAGTGTCGTCGATCGCCTCAACGCGCTCACGGACGGCAAGGGGCCGCACAAGTGCATCGACGCCGTCGGCACCGAGAGCCACGTCGATTTCGGCCAGCCCGACACCGTGCTCGACCGCGCCAAGCAGATGCTGATGGCGGAGAACGACCGTCCGCATGTGCTGCGCGAGATGATCTACGTCTGCCGGCCGGGGGGCGTGATCTCGATCATCGGCGTCTATCTGGGCCTCGTCGACAAGATCCCGATGGGACAGGCGATGAACAAGGGGCTGACCTTCCGCATGGCGCAGGCGCATGTGCCCCGGTGGACCGGCGACCTGCTGCGCAGGATCGAGGACGGCCAGATCGACCCTTCGTTCGTGATCACGCACAAGGTCGATCTTTCCAAGGGGCCCGAGATGTACGCCACCTTCCGCGACAAGGCGGACGGGTGCGTCAAGGTCATGCTGCAACCGTGACAAGGAGGCGATGATGCCACTCACCAACGTTACCGGGGTCGCTCGATCTGAAGGCGACCCGCGCGTCCAGCGCAAGGGACCAAGCTCGTTGACCGGCCCCGACCGATTAGCACGCGCGCTCGGCTGGTTCTCGGTCGGCCTGGGCCTTGCCGAACTGGCGGCGCCCGGACGTCTCGCGCGCGCCCTGGGGCTCGACGACAAGGAAGGGCTGATCCGCGCCTATGGCGCGCGCGAACTGGCGAGCGCGGTACCGACGCTGTCGATCGACAAGCCGATCGGCCTCGCCGCCCGCATCGGCGGCGATGCGCTCGATCTCGCCACGCTGGCGCCGGCCCTCCATCGCGACAATCCGAAACGGCACAATGCCGCCATCGCGGCGGCGCTGGTCGCCGGCATCACCCTGCTCGACATCGCGGCGTTCAAGGGGGTGAAGGCGGCGCACCGGCGCGACGGCGGGGCAGCCCGGGATTATTCGGATCGCTCGGGCCTGCCGCGCGGTGCGGCGGCCTCGCGCGGGCTTGCGCGCAAGGATTTCGACATACCGCCCGACTATCGCGCGGAGGGCACCGTCGCGGACGCGATACCCGCGCTGCCGTCCTAAGGTCTGATCCACGCGCGTGGGAGTGGTGCCGGCCCTCATCCCATCCGGGATACGCCCTGTGCGCGGTCGGGTGGGGGTGAGGGCCGGCACCGCCCCCATCCACTCTCACTCAATCGCCCACCAGCGCATGGCGCAGCGTCTCGCCCGATCGGCTGTCGTTTCCCCTGCGCGGCGGCCGTGACGGTGGGACCACCGACATCGTTTTCGCGCGCGCAGCAGAAGGGACGGTCATGCCCCCGACGAAACCGCGGTCCATGTGCCCCGCCCGCGCTGGCCGGAAGGGGGCGACGAACCGATGGCTGCCGCACCGGCGGCGCGCCGCGCGTCGCGGTACGAGGGCGCGACCGTCCATTCGACGCGCCGGCGCGAGGACGGCGGCGGCGCGCGCAATCTTCCTATCCTGAGGGTGCCGAACCATGCGCTGGACCATCGTCGAACAACTGAGCGGGGCGGCCCTGATGCTTCTTTTCCTCGCCGACATCTTTCTGACCATCCTCTACGCGCGCGCCGGCACGGGGGTGTTGGCGCCACGCTGGAACCGGTGCGTCTGGGCCTTGGTCAAGGCCGTGGCGGATCGGGCCGTCGGGCGCCGCGGCGCGATCCTGTCGCTCGCGGGGCCGTTGATCGTCGTCACGCTGATCGGTTTCTGGGCCTTGGGGCTGACGCTCGGCGCCGCGCTGATCATCCAGCCCGAACTGGGGCGCGCCATCCGGCCCTCGAGCGGAGGCGCGTCCACCGATTTCGTCACCGCATTGCTGGTTGCGGGCAACAGCCTGTCGATCGTCGGCGGGGGCGATTACGTACCGCATGGTGCCGGCGCGCGGCTCCTCTTCCTCTTCGACTCCTTGGTCGGCGCGTCGGTATTGTCGCTGGTGCTGAGCTATCTCGTCCAGGTCTATTCGGCGCTTCGGGAGCGCAACGCGCTCGCGCTGACGGTCGACCTCATGACCGGTGGCACGGGCGATGCCAGCTGGATGCTCGCGCGGCTGATGCCCGGCGGCGACACGGGCAATGTGGTCGGCGAGCTCGGCAACCTGGCCCGCACGCTCGCCCAGGTGAAGGAAGCCCATCACTTCTACCCGCTGCTCTATTATTTTCGCTTCCACGAGCCTTTGTATGCGGTGTCCCGCACCAGTTTCGTCCTGCTCGATCTTGCGGCGCTGATCGAACATGCGCTCGATCCCCGTCGATATGAACCTGTCGTCCAGTCCGCCGCGGTCGCGGCGCTGCACCGGGGCGCACGGCTCCTGCTCGACACCCTCCACAGCCGGTTTCCGACGGTGTCCAGCCCCCAGCCAGATGACGCGGAGATGTGGCGGGATCGCCAAAGCTACGCGGCGGCGGTCGAAGTCCTGGCGGCGCACGGCATCGCGACGGCACGCGACGGCGCAAATGGCTATGGTGCCGCCCGCCAGGAATGGCGGCCGATGATCCGCCGCGTCGCGCCGGTGCTCGGCTACGCCATAGACGAGATCGACACGCGGGAGGCGACCGTAGGGGTGCCGGGCCGCTGACGCCCGGGATGGCGCCCCAGATCCGGCCGTCCCCGCCCTCGCGGCTGACAGGATTGGACGTGCGGGCATCTCGTAAAGCAAGGTGCGGCGAAGCGATTTTGCCGGGTGCATCCGGCGGGGGTCGACCAATCGACGTTCCGTGCGTTGGAGGCGGATGGCACGTTCACTGAAGGTGTTCCGTACGGCCATCGGCTTCCATGATGCCTATGTCGCCGCGCCGAGCCGCAAGGCGGCATTGCAGGCGTGGGGCGCCGACGTGGACCTGTTCGCGCGCGGCGTCGCGGAACAGGTCACCGATCCGGCATTGATCGCGGAACCGCTCGCGCATCCCGGCGCGATCATCCGCAAGCTGCGCGGGACCAAGGACGAAAATCTCGCGGCGCTGCCCGAGGCGCCGCCGCGCGCGCGGCGATCGTCGGCCCACGCGGGCGGGCGGTCCGACACCAGGGCGCGCAACAGCGGCGGAACGCCGTCCCCGCCGCCGCGGCCGCGGCCGGACCGTGACGCGCTCGACGCCGCGCAGCAGGCGATCGACGACGCGGATCGGCGTTACCAGGACGCGCGCCGCGCGATTGCCGAGCAGGAGGTCGCGCTGGCGAACAGGCGCAGGGCGCTGGAGGCCGAACACGACGACGCGCGCCGCGAGCTGGAGGCGAGTCGGGATGACGAGGAGGCGCGATATCGACGCGCCATGGCGATGTGGCGCAAGGATTCTGACTGACATCGGCGGCCGGGCCGTCGCGGGGTCGAACCACCGGCCAAGCATTTGTTCTTCATATGTTCTTGCGAATCATCGCCGGATCGACGTACCGTGCCTGCAGCCAGCGAGACGAGCCGACGGGAAGGAGCCTTTGGCATGCAGCACGATCTGCAACTGCGTGCGGCAGCGCGCGCGATCTACGACGCCTGCTATCCATCGGAGGAATGGGCGCCCTGCGGTTTCGACGAGGCGGAGCGCTATGGCACCGTCCATTACCGGCAGGCCGTCGGCGCCGCGCAGGAGGCGCGGCGGGCGCTGGCCTCGCCGATGCACGACCAGCTCACGCTGCCGGCCTTGGCGTGACGTGTCCGGCGACGACCGCACGCATGTCGGTCAGCGTCTGCGGTGCCTCGAACATTGCGCGCTGCACCGTCGTACCATCACGCTGACCTGCCCGGCGTGCGGAAGGGCGCGCCGTCTCGACGCGGTGGCCTTGTGGTGGCTGTTTCGCCGCAAGCGCTGGGACGACCGCCTGCCGGCGGCCTATCGGCGGTTCCGTTGTGCCGCCTGCGCCGGCACGGGCCGGATCGTGCGTCCCCGTGGCGCAATCACCCGCGATCCGCCCGACGACGACCAGCCGCCCTATCCGGATCGGCCGACCTGGCGCCGGCTGGTCTCGCGCTACCGATCCTGAAGCGTCATCCCTTCTTGCGTTCGCCGGTCTTGCGACGCGTGTGCGAGGTCTTCTTGCCATGGCGGGCGGCTGCCTTGGCCCTGCCCCGGCGCAGCAAGGGGACGGCGATCGCGGCGGCGGAGGCCAGCACCGTACCGCCGATCGCGATCCAGGTGCCGGTGCCCAGACCCGCGGCATGCGGCCTGGTCCGCTTCGCCGGCTGCGACGGACCCGCATCGGCATGATGGGTCGGGCCGGCGTGCTTCATGGCGGAACTTGGGATGTAAGACATGCGTGATCCTTCCGACAGGACCCAACCCCAGGGGTAGCAGGGTGTTCCGTTCCGGTGAGGCTTTGCGGGCACCGCCCCGATCAGAACTCGCCGGATCGCCCGTCAATATCGCGCGCCGTCGATCATCCGCCGCGGAAGATCGCACCAGATCGCGGGATCGAACATCCGCAGGTTGATGCCCATCGTGGGATAGGCAGGGTCCACCGGCGTCCAATGGGTCGTGCAGCCGCAGGTCCCGCAATGCCACAGGTCCAGCGTGCGGTCCCCCTGCCGATAGGCCACGCCGACACCGTCGACCACGACGTCGCCGGGTGGGCAATAATGCCAGAGCCCGGCCGTGCGCCGGCAGATCGAGCAATTGCATTCGCTGGCTTCGGCGATCGAAGCGCGCAGCACCAGGCGGATGCGACCGCAATGGCAGCGTCCACGATGCACGCTCATCGCGCGCCCCGGCCCGGATTGTCGCGGCCGGCGCCAGCGCTCCGTCTCCCCGGCACGCACCCCGCCGGTGCGCATATGACGACCGAAATAATGTCCACGCCCACGCCCACGCGCCAAGCCCATTTTCCGCGCCGCGACAAGCGACTGCGCCTCGTCATCAGACGCGGACCTTATCAAAGGGATAGCCTATGCCACAACGCTGCGGGCGCAGCGGCAGGTCGCTTCAGTTTGCCCTTGTTAGCGCTAGCATCGCGCGCTAGCGTCCAGCTTCCGATTGAGCAAATCAACGGCCGGAAGGGATGGGGATGAAGGGCTGCGCGACGATCGCGACCGTGTTGCTGCTCGCCTCCGCCGCAGTGGGCGCGGTACCGGCCGAGGACGGTCGACCTGGTCCCAACCCGATCGTGCGCGACAAGTTCACCGCCGATCCGGCGCCGCTGGTCGTCGGCGACACCCTGTACCTCTACACCGGCCACGACGAAGCGCAGCGCGACGAGATGTTCACGATGCGCGAATGGCTGGTCTATTCGACGAAGGACATGAAGCACTGGGTCGACCACGGCCCGATCATTCGCGTCACCGACTTCAAATGGGCCAAGCAGGACGCCTGGGCGTCGCAGGCGATCCGCGCGAACGGCCGTTACTATTTCTACGCGGCGGTCGAGCACGACGCGACGCATCCCGGCAAGGCGATCGGCGTCGCCGTCGCGGACACGCCGACGGGACCCTTCCGGGATGCGAAGGGAGCCGCGCTGATCACCAACGAGATGACGCCCAAGGGCACCCATAGTTGGGAAGACATCGACCCGACGGTGTTCACCGACGACGACGGCACCAGCTGGATCGCCTGGGGCAACCGCGAATGCTACATCGCGCGTCTTAAACCGAACATGATCGAGCTCGACGGGCCGATCACGGAGATCACGCCGCCCTTTTTCGAGGAAGGACCCTGGCTGCACAAGCGGGGCAGGCTCTATTATCTCACCTACGCTTCGCTCGATCGGCGCACGCAGCGCGACGAGCACATCTCCTATGCCACGGCACCGGCGATCACGGGGCCCTGGACGCCGCGCGGCTTGCTGACCGGACCGGGCCGGTACAGTTTCACCATCCATCCGGGCATCGCGCATTTCCACGGCCGCTGGTATCTGTTCGCGCACAATGCCGCGCTGACGATCGGTGATCAGGCCGGCGCGATCGGGCGGCGCGCGGTCACGGTCTACCCGCTCCATTACAACGCAGACGGCACGATGCGCCCCGTGGTGCAGGACGACGGCCGCGTACGCACCACGCAGGGAGGATGAGGATGAAGACGGGCGGATGGCGCGCGGGCGCGCTTTTACCGATCCTGGCGACGCTGGCGGCGCCCGCTTTGGCGCAGAACGATCGCATGACGCCGATCGCCACGCCGTCGCAACAGGATGCGATCGCGCTCGGCACGGGTGCGCTGCCGAATGCGCCGGTCGGGGAAAGCTGGCACAGGCAATATGGCAGCCGCTTCGCGCGCAACGTGACGCAGGCGACGCTGACGCCCTTCCTGCCCGACCCCGCGCGGGCGACCGGGGCGGCGGTGATCGTCGCACCCGGCGGCGGCTTCCGCACGCTGTCGATGGACAACGAGGGCTATGATGTCGCTCGCGCGCTGGCAGCGCGCGGCGTCGCGGCCTTCGTGCTGAAATACCGGTTGAACCAGACGCCGGCGGACATGCCGGCATTCGCGGCCTCGATGGCGGCGATGTTCTCCGGCACGGCGCGGCCGCCGCGGCAGACGCCGCAGGAGCAGCTCGCCGGCTTGCGTCCGCAGATCGCCGACGCCCGCGCAGCGTTCGCGCTGGTGCGGGCGCGGGCGACGTCGTGGCGGGTCGATCCGGCGCGGGTGGGCATGATCGGCTTTTCGGCGGGGGCGATGTTGACCCTGGCGACAGAACTCGCCGGCGAGGATGCCCGACCGGCCTTCATCGCTGCCATCTATGGCCCGCTGGCCCCGGTCAGCGTGCCCGCCGATGCGCCGCCGCTGTTCGTCGCGCTGGCGGCGGACGATCCATTCTTCGGCAACGGCGGCTTCGGCCTGATCGAATCGTGGCGCGCGGCGAAGCGGCCGGTCGAGTTCCACCTGTTCGAGCAGGGCGGCCACGGCTTCGGCATGTATCCCAAACCGACCACCAGCACCGGCTGGTTCGAGGCGTTCGCGCGCTGGCTGCAGATGCACGGTTGGGCGAAGGACATACGCTGAAAAGGCGGCTGCCGCCCTTCACCCGGCTCGCCTTCCACAGCACATGCCCTGCGCATCGCCATGATTTACATGGTTTTACATTGCCGCCACGACGCGGCCATGACAGCCTTGCGGGCATGTGCAACCTCTACCGCCTGCCGACCGACCGCTGGGAACTGGCCGCGCTCTATGGCGCGGTCGACACCGTCGGTGCGGACTTGGAAAAGGATTACGTGTCGCCCGGACGTACCGGCCTCACCATCACCGCCGCCGATGGGGGACGCCGGCTACAGTCGATGCGCTGGGGGTTCCCGCCGCCACCCAATGTGCGCAGCGCGGTGGTCAACGTACGCAATTACGCGAGCCCCTTCTGGCGGTCGGCGCTGAACAATCCGGAGCGCCGGTGCCTCGTGCCGGTCACCCGTTTCCAGGAATGGAGCGTGGAGGCCGATCCTGCGACGGGCAGGAAGACGCCGCACTGGTTCTCGCTGCCGTCGCGGCCGATCTTTGCGTTCGCGGGCGTGTGGCGACCCACCGCGACCGGGCCGGCCTATGCCTTCCTCACCACCGGCTATGACGGCGATCCGGCCGGGCACCTTGTCGGGGCGGTGCATCCCAAGGCGATGCCGGTGATCCTGCACGACGAGGATCATGACCAATGGCTCCACGCGCCGGTCGAGGTGGCGCTGACGCTCGCGACGTCCTATCCCTCGCAGCTGATGGCGATCGACGCGGCGACCTGATCGAACCCGCGGTCCGCAGGCTCGCATCGCGATGTGCGGGTGCGACGGTCGGTCCGCGCCGTCCGGGGCTCGATGCAGCGCGGTCACGCCACCGTCGGCGGCGCGTCGTGATGATGGTCTTCGCCTAGGACGACGGCAAGGCTCCCCGCGACGATCAGCAGGCCACCCGTCGCCAATGCCCAGGTCAACCGGTCGCCGAACACCGCCACGCCGAGCAACGCGCCTATCAGCGGTTCGATGTTGATGAACACGCCCGCGCTCGCGCTGCCGACGCGGGACGCGCCATATTGCCACGCAGCGGTGGCGAGCGTCGTCGACAGCAGGCCTTGGCCGATGATCCCCGCCCAGGCGACGGCGCCGATGTCGAGGCGCGGCATGCCGTGCATCGCCACGGCAATCGGCAGGATCGTGATGGCGGCCACGACGATCGTGGCGGACGGCATCGCCATCGGCGCCGCGATGGTCGGCGCCCGTTTCAACGCGTAGAACCAGCCGAGAAAGAGCAGCAGCGACGCGAGCGAGAGCAGCACGCCGGCGAGCGTGCCAGCGCCGCCCGGATCGCCTGCGATCAGCGCCGCGCCGGCGGTCGCGGCCGCGACGCCGGCCCAGCTTGCGGCGGTCGTACGCTCGCCGAGCAGGCGCGCCGACACGGCGATCAGCGCCGGCATCGCGCCGACGAGCAGCGCCGCGAGGGTCACGCTGACGCGCGCCAGCCCTTCGAACTGCACGAGGAAGCCGAGCGCATAGAGTAGCCCGGCCAGCAGCACCGCGGGCGACCGGAACAGCGCGCGCGCCGCGCGCCCGAGCACGAAGGGGAGGGCGGCGATGGCGGCCACCGCGAAGCGCAGCAGCACCATATGCGCAGGGTCGGTCGCGCGCAGCGCGAGCTTGCCGAGCGGAAAGCCGATGCCCCAGCACAGGCCCGCGAGGATCAGCGCCAGAAACGCATTGCGCCGGATTGTCCGGCGCGCGGAAACCGTCATGTCACGAAATCCCCACTCGAAGAATTTTTCTGGAACCATGGGGCGGCCCCGCCACTAGGTTTCGCTTGGTCATGCCCGAACAGCGAATGGCGACGATCGGTCAAGTCAAACCGTTGTATCGGGACATTTTCTTCACAGGGGATTGGGCGGTAATGGTCCGACCTGCGACCGGGCCCGGCCGTTGAGGGCGGATCGTCAGGCCGGTCGACAGGGCCGGAACGCCGCTTTAGACGCCCCGAGCAATTCTTGTGCGCAGGCGCGAAGTGCGGCACCTACATCGCCGCGATGACACAATCGGCTCGCTTCCGCATGCCCCCGTTCGGGGTCCAGGTCTTCGTCGGCATGGGCGTCGGCCTCGTGCTCGGCTTCGTCGCGCGAAGCAGCGGATCGCCCGCGCTTGCCGAGGCGCTCCGCATCGTCGGCGACCTGTTCGTGCAATTGCTCAAGGCGCTCGTGATTCCCCTGGTCTTCACGGCCATTGTCGCCTCGATCGCGGCGCTGCGTGATCTCAACAATGCCGCGCGGCTGGTCGCAGGGACGTTCGTGTGGTTCGCGATCAGCGCGTTGATCGCGGTCAGCATCGGCCTGGTGCTCGGCACGGTCCTGCAACCCGGCGTCCATGCGGGGGTCAGCGCGGCGGCGGCGGCACGGCCCGACACCGCCGGGTCGTGGCTCGATTTCCTGCGCGGGCTGGTGCCCGTCAACATCCTGGGGTTGGAGGCATCGACCAGCCTGAAGGACGGCGCGGCGACCACCAAATTGTCGTTCAACGTGCTGCAGCTGATCGTCGCCGCGGTTGCCATCGGCGTGGCGGCGGTGCGGGTCGGCGCGGCGGGGGAGCCCTTCCTCGCCTTCAACGCGTCCGCACTCGCGATCTTCCGCCGCATCCTGCGCTGGGTCGTGCGGCTGACGCCGATCGGCACCGGCGCGCTGCTGGGCAGCGCGGTGGTGCGCTACGGCTGGCAGTCGCTGTCGGCGCTCGGCACGTTCGCGATCGCGGTCTATATCGGCCTCGCGCTCGTCCTGTTCGTCGTCTATCCGCTGCTGCTGGTGGCGAACGGGATCAGTCCGCGCCGTTTCTTCGCCGCCGCCTGGCCCGCGATCCAGCTCGGCTTCGTCTCCCGCTCATCGATCGCGACGCTGCCGGTGACGGAGGAGGTGGTCGAGCAGCGGCTGGGCGTGCCGCGCAGCTATGCCGCCTTCGCCGTGCCGTTCGCCGCGACGACGAAGATGGACGGCTGCGCCGCCATCTATCCCGCCATCGCCGCGCTGTTCGTCGCGCAATATTACGGCATACCGCTGCACGCGACGGACTATCTGCTGATCGTGATGGTGTCGGTACTCGGTTCGGCGGCGACCGCCGGGCTGACGGGCGCGCTCGTCATGCTGACGCTGACGCTGTCGACGCTCGGCCTGCCGCTGGAGGGCGCGGGGCTCCTGCTGGCGATCGATCCCATCCTCGACATGGGGCGCACCGCAATCAATGTCGCGGGCCAGGCGCTGATGCCGACGATCGTCGCCAAGCGGCAGGGGTTGCTGGGCGAACTGCGCGAGGACGTGGCGGTGGCGGCCTGATCAGGCCGTGGGCCGGCGGCGGCCTGGTCAGGCCGTGGCGAGCGGCGCGAACCGCGCGACCTGCCGCCCGATCAGCCGCAATTGCTCCAGCACCGCCGGGTCGCTCGCGCCGCCCTGGTCGTCGAACTTCGTCACCTGCGTGTTGATCGCCGCGGCGAACGGCGTCGGCCAGCCGCGCAGCGCATGGACGATCGACCGCAGCGCGGCGATCGTCGAGCCCGTCGCCTGCCAGCCATAAGCGGTCGCGATCAGCCCGACGGGCATGTCCGCCAGATAGGGCCGCGCGTCCTTCGCCGTCTCCTCGAGCAGATCGAGCGCGTTCTTGACGACGCCGCTGATCGAGCCGTGATAGCCGGGACTGGCGATGATCACCGCCGACGCGCGCCGCACCGCCGCGACGAACGCCTGTTCGTCCTCGGTCCGCGTATGCGCGCGCGGATCGTACAGCGGCAGCCGCGCCATGTCGGCGCCGCCGAACATCTGCGTCGCGAACCCCTGCTCGGCTGCCGCGTCGAGCGCGATGCGCAGCGCGCGCTCGGTCGACGAGACGCCGCCGATGGTACCGCCGATGCCGACGACGAGCGGGGGAGAGGGGGCCGGGGTCATGGCGCGAGCGATAGCGCGCGCCGCGCCGCCGCGCCAGCGCCGCCCCGATACTGGCAATCGGCCATGCGAGTTGGTAAATGGCCCTGACCGGCGTGAAAGACTTGCCTCCAGCCGCTTTAGGATAGTAATACACCTCATGGCTGACCGCTGGGACGAGCCGATGCGTCACGAGTCCATCGACACTCACCGACTGAGCCCGATCGGGCGCCGCTACGCGCTGGACGACGATACGACGCCGCCGCCCGCGACGGATCCTTATGCTAACCGGTTCGCCGATTTCCATGATTCGCCTGCCGACGACGCGCCGGAGCGGCGCCGCTTCCCGCTCGGCCGCTGGATCGTACGCGGGCTCGGCGCACTCATCGTGCTGTTCGTCATCGCGGTGGGATGGCTTGCCTTCACCGCGCCTTTGTCCAAGTCGCTGCAGCCGCCGACGCCCCCGTCGATCACGCTGACCGCCGACGACGGTACGCCGATCGCGCGGCGCGGCGCGATCATCGGCGCACCGGTCGACGCCGCCAAGCTGCCCAAGCACGTCACGCAGGCCTTCCTCGCGATCGAGGACCGGCGCTTCTACAGCCACTGGGGCATCGACCCGCGCGGTATCCTGCGCGCCTTCGTCCACAATGTCGGGTCGGGCGGGGTGCGCGAGGGCGGCAGCACGATCACGCAGCAGTTGGCGAAGAACGCCTTTCTCGATTCGGATCGCACCGCGGCGCGCAAGATCCGCGAGGTGATGATCGCCTTCTGGCTCGAGGCTTGGCTGTCGAAGGACCAGATCCTGTCGCGCTATCTGTCGAACGTCTATTTCGGCGACAACGTCTATGGCTTGACCGCGGCCGCGAAACACTATTTCGGGCGGACGCCGGACACTCTCAACGTCGGTCAGGCGGCGATGCTGGCGGGTCTGGTCAAGGCGCCCTCGCGGCTTGCGCCGACCAGCAACCTCGCCGGCGCGCGCAAGCGCGAGATGGTCGTCGTCGCGGCGATGGCCGATGCCGGCTTTCTGACCAAGGCGGAGGCTGCCGACGTCCAGCCGCAGCGCGTGCTCGCCAGCCGGCCGACGCAATTGCCCAGCGGCACCTATTTCGCCGACTGGGTGCTGCCCGAGGCGCGCGACCAGGCGGGCGAGGTGAAGAGCGAGGCGACGGTCAAGACGACGCTCGACCGTCGGCTGCAGGCGACGGCGGAGCGGGTGATCCGCCAGGCGGGCCTGCGCCAGGCGCAGGCGGCGATCGTCGCGATGCGCACCGACGGCCGCGTCGTCGCGATGGTCGGCGGCAAGGACTATACGAAAAGCCCGTTCAACCGCGCGACGCAGGCGATGCGCCAGCCGGGATCGACCTTCAAGCTGTTCGTCTATCTCGCCGCGATGCGCGCGGGCATGACGCCGGATTCGACGATGGACGACAGCCGCGTCGAGATCGCCGGTTGGAAGCCGAAGAACGACGACAACCGCTATCTCGGGCCGATCACGCTGCGCCGTGCCTTCGCGCGCTCCTCCAACGTCGTCGCGGCGCGGCTGACGCAACAGGTCGGCGTGCGTAACGTCATCAAGGCGGCGCGCGATTTCGGCATCTCGACGCCGATCGCCAACGAGGCGACGATCGGCCTCGGCACGTCGGAGGTGACCTTGCTCGAACTCACCGCCGCCTATGCGGGGATCGCCAACGGTCATTATCCCGTCCAGCCGCGCGGGCTGCAGGAGGTCGCCAACAAGGGCTGGTACCAGTCGCTGACCGGCGGGCAGAAGGCGCTGGACGACGAGACGCGCGCCAAGATGCTCGAACTGCTCGGCTCGTCGCTGCGCGGGACGGGCCGCGAGGCGGCGCTGACCGTGCCCGCTTACGGCAAGACGGGGACCAGCCAGAACAGCCGCGACGCCTGGTTCATCGGCTTCGCGGGCGATCTCGTGGTCGGCGTCTGGGTCGGCAACGACGACAGTTCGCCCAATCCAGGCCTCCACGGCGGTGGCATACCGGCACAGATCTGGCGCAATTTCATGGTGTCAGCGCTCAATATCGCGCCCGTCGAAAAGCCCGTGATCGTCGAGGAGAATGCGATGGACCCGGCGGTGCTCGACAATGGCGAGGATCCGGTCGGCGATTTGATCGGTGATACGATCGATCGGACGCTGCCGGAGGTGCAGGGCGCGCTGCGCGGTGCCGGCATCGACCTCAACACCAATCGCGACGGGAGCATCTCGATCACGCCGCGTCGCGGGCCGGACGGTCCGCCACCGCCGCCCCGCGACGCGCGCCGCGGCGAGGACGGGCCGCCGCAGGGCGAGGGGGAATAGGCACATCCTCCCCGATGCGGGGAGGGCCACCCGCAGGGTGGAAGAGGGGGGGGAAGCACATGAAGATCGAACTCAGGATCACCACCGCCGTCGCCGCCGCGCTGCTCGCGGGTGGCTGCGACCGCCAGCCGCGCGACAATGGCTGGACGACGGCGCAGGACACCGCCGTCTGCACCGACCGACAGGGCAATCGCGTCCCCGACGCCAATTGCCGCCAAACCCGCTATGCGCATGGCGGCGGCAGCGCCTTCGCCTGGTATTTCCTGGCCCGCAACGCGCATCTGCCCTTCCTGGGCGAGCGGGTCGGCGGCGGCTCCTATGCGCGCAACCCGGCCGCGCGTTATGCCTTTGCCCCGGCCGCCACCGCCGTGACGCGCAGCGGCGCGATCAGCCGCGGCGGCTTCGGCAGCGCCGCACGCTTCTTCGGTGGTGGCCGGTCGTGATCCGCGTCGAGACGACGCCGCGCCCCGACTGGCAGGCGGCGGTCGAGGCGCAGGGCCTGGTCTGGCACACCGCCGACGGCCGCCCCTATTGGCACGAGGGCGCCTGCTACCGTTTCACCGCCGCGCAGATCGCGGAGATCGAGGCGGCGACCGCGGAACTCTATCGGCTCTTCCTCGCCGCGGGCGACGCGATCCTTGCCGATCCCGCCCTGCTCGCCCGGTTCGACATACCGCCCGCCTTCCACCAGCCAATCCGCGACGCCTGGGCCGCCGAGCCGCCCGCGCTCAACATCGGCCGTTTCGACCTCGGCTATGACGGCGCGGGGCCGCCCAAATTGTTCGAGTTCAATTGCGACACGCCGACTTCGCTGCTGGAAGCGGCCGTGGTGCAATGGGACTGGAAGGAGGCGGTGATGCCGCGCGCCGGCCAGTTCAACGGACTGCACGAGGCGCTGGTCGCCAAGTGGCGCGATATCGCGCCCTATCTGCCGCCGCGCGTCCATTTCGCCCATGCTGACGAGGACAGCGGCGAGGACGCGGTGACGGTCGCCTATCTGCGCGACACGGCGGAGGCGGCGGGGATCGACACGGCGGCGCTGCTGATGGACGATATCGGCTGGGACGAGGAGGCGCAGCGCTTCGTCGACGGCGACGACGCGGCGATCGCGGCGCTGTACAAGCTTTATCCCTGGGAATGGCTGACCCGCGAGGCGTTCGCGCCGCAGCTCGCCGAAAGCCTCTCCTCGGGTACCACGCTGTGGATCGAGCCGGTGTGGAAGATGATCTGGTCGAACAAGGCGATCCTGCCGATCCTGTGGCAGCTCAATCCCGGCCATCCCAATCTGCTGCCCGCCAGCTTCGACATCCCGCAGGGCGATGCGGTCGCCAAGCCGCTGCTCGCGCGCGAAGGCGCCAACGTCTCGATCCGGCGCGGCGGCCGCGTCGTCGCCGAGGCGGAGGGCGCCTATGGCGATGCGGGCTATGTCTATCAGGCCTTCTACCAGTTGCCCGAAGCCGCGCCGGGATGTTTTCCCGTGATCGGCAGCTGGATCGTCGATGGCGCTCCGGCGGGCATGGGCATCCGCGAGGACGGGCTGATCACCGGCAACACCGCGCGCTTCGTACCGCACGTGATCGTTGATTGACGGGGCGCGACCAGGCCGGGATGCTGGCGAGGATTCGCCGCGACGGCTGCATCCTGCGCACGCAGGAGCCCAGAGCCGCGCGCGCCGTCCTTCGTAGCTCTGGGTTCCTGCGTGCGCTGGAACACGGCAAATGGATTGCCACGGGTGTTGCGCGGAAAAATCGTGCCCTCGTCCATGCTTGACCCTCAGGCTGCGGTGCGACAGGGCGGCGGGCCCATGCGTCATCCCCTTGCCATCGCGCTGCTTTCGCTGCTCGCCGCCCTTCCTGCCGCAGCGCCCGCCGTCGCGCAGACGAGCACCAGCAGCGTCGGCATCGACCTCGGCATCGCCAGCGACGATCGCCGCCGCGGGCTCAGCTGGAGCGACGGCGCGGTGGCGCCGTCCGTCGCGGTGCGCGGCGCCGTTGGTAGCCTCGACGCCGGGGCGCGCATCACCGCGGCGCGAAACAGCGCGCGCTTCGGCGGCGCGGATGCGGTCGCCGACCTCGATCTCGGTTATACCCTGTCGCTGGGCGGCGGCTTCGATCTCATCGGCGTCGGCGCCGCGCATCTGTTCGCGGGCGCGCGCGGGCGGCAGGATTTCGTCGAGGGCGGGGCCGACCTGACCTATCTGATCGGCCCGCTGACGCTGACTGGCGGCGGCCGTTATGCGCCCAGCCAGTCGGCGATCGGCGGCGACAATCTCTATCTCTTCGCCCGCGCGGAGGGCGGCGTGCCGACCACGCCCGTCACCGTCCACGCCCAGCTCGGGCGGACCAGCGGATCGACCGACGACCCCTTCGCCGCGGCGCGGCTGCGGCCCGGCGGCGGCTATACCGACTGGTCGGTCGGCGGCAGCTACGTGCGCGGACGCCTGTCGATCGGCCTCGACTACGTCGGCACCGACGTGTCGCGCGACGCCGCGCGCGTGTCCGGTGGCCATGCCGGCGACGCGCTGGTCGGGCGTGTCGGGCTGCGCTTCTAGGGGCCGATCCACGTCCTCGGACGCGGTGCCGCGCCGGCGCACGCCTCTCCGCGAGGCAAAGCGGGCGGACGGTCGCCGCCGTGTGCGTTTCCGTCGTTGACCGGGGCCTCGGCGGGTCGCAAGGCGCTGGCCATGCGCTTCTTTTCCGACAATGCCGCGCCCGTCCATCCAAAGGTGATGGCCGCGCTCGCCGCCGCCGATACGCTCGACACCGCCTATGACGGCGACGCGCGGTCGCACGCGCTGGATGCCCGCTTCTCTGCCCTCTTCGAAACGGAGGTGGCCGCACTCTGGGTGCCGACCGGCACCGCCGCGAACTGCCTCGCGCTCGCGGCGCTGTGTCCGCCGCACGGTGGCATCGTCTGCCACCGCGATGCGCACATCCAGAACGACGAGGGTGGCGCGCCCGAATTCTATACGCACGGCGCCAAGCTGTTCCTGGCGGACGGGCCGGGCGCGAAACTGACGCCGGACGCGATCCTGTCGGTGATCGACGCCATCCCGAACGACGTCCATCGCGTCCAGCCGCATGCGATCTCGATCACCAACGCGACCGAATATGGCCGCGTCTACACGCCGGACGATGTGGCGGCGATCGGCGATCTGGCCCGGGCGCGCGGCCTCGGCCTGCACATGGACGGCGCGCGCTTCGCCAATGCGATGGCGACGCTCGGATGCGCGCCCGCGGACGTGACGTGGCGCGCAGGCGTCGATGCGCTGTCGTTCGGCTTCGTCAAGAACGGCGCGATGAGCGCGGAAGTGCTCGTTTTCTTCCGCCCGGATCTCGCCACGGTGACCCGCTATCGCCGCAAGCGCGCCGGCCTCCTGTTCTCGAAGGGGCGCTACCTCGCCGCGCAGGTGCTGGCGATGCTCGAGGACGATCTGTGGACCGCCAACGGCCGCGCCGCCAACGGCCATGCCTCCGCCCTCGCCGCGGCGGCGGGCGACCGGCTGGTGTATCCGGTCGAGGCCAACGAGGTGTTCCTGCGCGTCACGCCAACCGAGGCGGCGGCGCTGCGCGCGCGGGGTTTCGACTTCTACGACTGGGCGCCGGGCGAAATCCGCCTGGTCACCGCCTGGGACAGCGATGCCGGCCAGGTGGCGCAACTCGCCGAGGCGATCGCCGCGCTATGACGGCGGGACCGCCCCCGCAGTCGACGCGCGCCGCGATCCTGATCCCGTTCGCGATCGTCACGCTGATCTGGGGATCGACCTGGCTGGTGATCCGCGACCAGCTTGCGGTCGTGCCGCCGAGCTGGTCGGTCACCTACCGCTTCCTCGTCGCGGGTACGGCAATGACGCTCTATGCCATGGTCCGGGGCGAGCGTTTCGCGCTCGACGCGCGCGGCTGGCTGTTCGCGGCGGCGATCGGCCTGTGCCAGTTCTGCCTCAACTTCAACTTCGTCTACCGGGCGGAGCACCACATCACGTCCGGCCTCGTCGCAGTCGCCTTCGCACTGCTGCTGGTGCCCAACGCCCTGCTCGCGCGCCTCGTGCTGGGGCAGCGAATGGGGCGGCAGCTGATCGCGGGATCGGCGGTGGCGGTCGCCGGCATCGCCCTGCTCTTCGTGCACGAGGCGCGGGCGGGGGCGGCGGGGCGCGCGGATACGCTGATCGGCCTCGCACTCACCGCCTGCGCGATCCTGGCCGCGTCGAGCGCCAACGTGCTGCAGGCGACGCCGACCGCGCGCCGCTACCCGATGCTCGTCGCGCTCGCCTATGCGATGCTGATCGGCGCCGCCATCGACGGCCTGCTCGCCTGGTGGCTGACGGGGCCGCCGGTGGTGGAGATGCGGCCGACCTATTGGGCGGGTATCCTCTACCTTGGCCTATTTGGCTCGACGCTGTCCTTCCCGCTCTATTACACCGTGCTGCGCGTCATCGGCCCGGCGAAGGCCGCCTATTCCAGCGTCATCGTGCCCGTCATCGCGATGCTGCTGTCGACAGTCTTCGAGGGTTATCGATGGTCCGCGCTCGCGGCGGGTGGCGCCGCGCTGACCGCGGCGGGACTGGTCATCGCCTTGAGGGCGCGCAGGCCGAACCGGTAGTCGGGATAGGCCGGCGCCCAGCCGAGCACGCGCCGGGCCTTGCCGTTCGCGACGCGCCGATTCTCGGCGTAGAAGCCCCGCGCCATCGGCGAGAGGCTGTCCAGCGACACCAGTGGCGGCGGCGGCAGGCCGAGCAGCGCGGCGGCGTAGCCGACGACATCGTCCTGCGCGCAGGGCAGGTCGTCGGCGAGGTTGTACGCCCCTGCCGGCGCGCTTCGCGCCGCGAGAACGCCGGCGACGATGTCGTCGACATGCACCCGGCTGAACACCTGATCGGGCAAACCGACGCGGTGCGCGCGGCCGTCACGCACTCGGTCGAGCGGCGAGCGACCCGGGCCGTAGATGCCGGGCAGCCGGAAGACGCGCGCGCCCAGCGCCAGCCATGCCGCGTCGGCCACCGCACGGGCGCCGCGGCGACCGCCGCCGGTCGGCGCGCCCTCGTCCACCCAGGCGCCGCGCGCATCGCCATAGACGCCGGTCGAAGAAAGATAGCCGAGCCATCGCGCGCCCAGCGCATCGCCGTAGCGCGCCAGCACCGGATCGACCCCGCCGTCCGGCGGGACGGAGGAAAGGACGTGGCTTGCCCGCGCGAGCGCCGCCCGCACGGCCGCCTCGTCGTCGAAGCGCAGGCTGCCCTCGCGCCCGTCCCGCGTCGTACCGACGACGGACCCCGGCCCCCGCTCCGCCTGCCACGCCGCCGCGAGGCGCGCGGCGGTATAGCCGAAGCCGAAGATCAGCAGCACGTCACTTGACCATCACGCCCTTGTAGGTGGTGCCGAAATAGTCGCCCTTGTTCCACATCGGCCGCGCCGGCGCGTCCGTGATCTGGCGCGCGATCGCGTAATTGGTCGCGACGAAGCGCACGCCCTGGTCCCACAGGATCGGCTGCGTCAGGTCGTCGCCCGGCCGGTGATAGCGGTGCGACAGGAAATCCTCGAACTTCGCGCGTCCCTCGCCCTTCATGCCGGGCCACAGGAAGACGCTCGGGATGCCCTTCTTGACGAAGTTGAAGTGGTCGGAGCGGACGAAGAATCCCTGTTCGGGCATTGGGTCGGGCGACAGGTCGACCCCCTGCGCGTTGACCGCCGCCTTCACGATCGGCCCAAGCGTCGAGCGGTCGGCACCGAACACGATCATGTCCTCGAACTTGTAGAGCAGGACCGGCATGTCGAGGTTCACGTCCGCGACGATGTCCTTCAGCGGCACGGTCGGATGGTTGGCGAAGAAGTCGGAGCCGACCAGGCCCTTCTCCTCGCCGGTCACCGCGAGGAACATCACGGTGCGCTTCGGCGGCGTGCCGCTTGCGGTGAATTTTTTCGCTTCCTCGATCAGGCTGGCGATGCCGATCGCATTGTCGAGGGCGCCGTTGTTGATCCGGTCCGCCCCCGCCGGCTGTCCGGGCCGCTCCGGACTGACGCCGATATGGTCGAGGTGCGCGGACAGGATCACCACCTCCTTGCCCAGAACCGGATCGGCGCCGGGGATCACGCCGATGACGTTGCTGCTCGCGCCGGGGGTGAAGGCGGTGCGCGTGCTCGCCGTCAGCGTGCCGTCGAGCGCGACCGGGCGGTAGGTCGGATTGTCGCCGGCGGCCTGCGCCGCGATCGTCGCCCAGGGCGTTTTCGCGCCGGCGAACAGCTTTTCCGCCCCCGCCTGGCTGATCGTGCCGAGATACGGCGCGGTCGGCGCGGGGCTGGTGCCGGTGCCGTCCGGGTTGGCCCAGGTCATACGGGGCGAATCATAATATTGCGCCAGCGCGGAGAAGGGCCGCGCCCGTGGGCCGGCACGCGGCGCGTCGAGCGTGACGATGCCGATCGCCCCATGCTGCGCCGCGATCCAGGCCTTGGTCGCGGGGCTGCCGAAATAGGCGCGCTCCTCTCCGCCGAACGTTTCGGGCGCGCCGGCGAAGATCGCGACGATCTTGCCGCGTACGTCCACGCCCTTGTAATCGTCGATCGCATATTGCGGCGCGACGATACCGCGGCCGACGAAGACGACGGGCGCGGAGACGTTGGTCGTTGCCGCCGCCGGATTGGCGCTCGGCACGAAATCCTCGCCGAAGACGAGCGGCTGCGGGCTGCCGCGCCGGGCGGTCCACACCATGTCGCCCTTGGCGGCGGCCTTGTAGGTGACGAGCGGCACGGTCTGGAGATAGCCGCCCTTGTCCCCCGCGGGGCGCAGGCCCGCGGCGTAGAATTGCGCGGCGACATATTGGGCGGCGATGTCGAATTCGGGGCTGCCCGCCTCGCGTCCCTTCATCGCGTCTGAAGCGAGGAACAGCACATGCGCCTTCATTGCGGCCTGGTCCGCGGGCAGGGGCGCGTTGATCGCCGCCGTGTCGAGCATCGGGGTCGGTGCGGACGGGGCGGCGGCGGCCGGCGGCGCATTGGTCTGGGCCAATGCGGACGTGGAAAGCGCGAGCAGCGCGAGCGCGCTCAAGGTACGGACCATCGGCAGAGTCTCCCCGGAAGCCCTATCACGGGCCTTAAGTGTGCCGTTCGGGTAGCACAGCATGGCGGGCGCGCAAGCCCGGCCGATTGCCGCGTCGGTGCGAAGCGACGGGGAACATGATGGAACTCCCGCGCCCGCCGCGTATACGTACCGCATGCTCGACGTCCAGACCGCGCCCGCCCAGCCCGCCGTGATCCGCCGCGGCGACTATCGTCGTCCCGACTGGCTGGTGCCGGAGACGCACCTGGATTTCGCGCTCGATCCCGCCGCGACCCGCGTGCGGGCGCGACTGTCGGTGACGCGCAACGGCGCGCACGACCGGCCGCTGCGGCTCGACGGGGCGGGCCAGAGCCTCGTCTCCGTCGCCGTCGACGGCCGCGCGGTCAACGACTGGCGGATCGAGGGCGAGGAGCTCGTCGTCCCGCTCGCCGGCGATGCGCATGTCGTCGAGACGGAGGTGGAGATCGCCCCCGAAAGCAACACGCAGCTGATGGGGCTATATGCCTCCGGCGGCATTTTGTGCACGCAATGCGAGGCGGAGGGCTTTCGCCGCATCACCTATTTCCCCGATCGCCCCGACGTGCTCAGCCGCTACAGCGTGCGCATGACCGCCGACAAGGCGCGCTATCCCGTGCTGCTCGCCAACGGCGATCCCGTCGCGGAAGGGGATTGCGGCGACGGCCGGCACTGGGCGGAATGGAACGACCCCTTCCCCAAGCCGTCCTATCTGTTCGCCCTGGTGGCGGGCGACCTGGCCGTGAACGCCGGCACCTTCACCACGCGATCGGGGCGGGAGGTGCGGCTGGGCATCTGGGTTCGCGCCGCCGATATCGCGAAGACGGAGCATGCGCTCCACGCGCTCAAGACGTCGATGGCGTGGGACGAGCGCGTCTATGGCCGCGAATACGATCTCGACGTGTTCAACATCGTCGCGGTCGACGACTTCAACTTCGGCGCGATGGAGAACAAGGGGCTGAACATCTTCAACAGCCGCTATATCCTCGCCGATCCCGACACCGCGACCGACTATGATTACGACGCGATCGCGGCAGTGGTCGCGCACGAATATTTCCACAACTGGTCGGGCAACCGGATCACCTGCCGCGACTGGTTCCAGCTCAGCCTGAAGGAAGGCTTCACCGTCTATCGCGACCAGGGGTTCTCGGCGGACCAAGGATCGGCGGCGGTCAAGCGTATCGAGGACGTGCGCGGCCTGCGCGCGGCGCAATTTCCGGAAGATTCGGGGCCACTCGCGCATCCGGTACGGCCCGAAAGCTATCTGGAAATCAGCAACTTCTACACGGCCACCATCTACAACAAGGGCGCCGAGCTGATCCGGATGATGGCGACCATCCTCGGCCCGGTGAAGTTCCGCGCCGCGACCGACCTCTATTTCCAGCGCTTCGACGGCACCGCCGCGACGTGCGAGGATTTCGTCCTGTGCATGGAGGAGGCGGGGGACATCGACCTGTCGCAATTCCGCCTCTGGTACAGCCAGGCCGGTACGCCGCGCGTGTCCGCCAGCCTGTCGCATGCGCCCGGCAGCGGCCGCGCCACGCTGCGCCTCGCGCAACAGGTTCCCGCGACGCCCGGCCAGCCCGACAAGGCGCCGATGCTGCTGCCGCTCCGCCTGCGCCTGTTCGGCGGCGAGACCGGCCGCCCGCTCGGCGACGAGCAGCTCGTGCTCCTCAGGGATCCGGCGGAGACGATCGTGTTCGAGGGAATCGGCGAGCGGCCCGTGCTGTCGATCAACCGCGGCTTCTCCGCCCCCGTCGTGATCGAGAGCGACCGCAGCCCGGCCGAGCTCGCCTTCCTTTCCGCGCACGACGACGACCCCTTCGCCCGCTACGAGGCGATGCAGCAGCTGATGCTCGACACGCTGGTCGCGGGCGCGGTCGAAGGTGCGCGCGCGGATCACGAGGCGGTGGTGCGGGCGGTGGCGAACACGCTCGACAATCCCGACCTCGATCCCGCCTTCGTCGCCGAGGCTGTACTGCTTCCGTCGGAAAGCTTCATCGGCGACCAGCTGGCCATCGTCGACCCGGAGGCGGTCTTCCGCGCCCGCGAGGCGCTGCGCCGCGACCTCGGCCGACGCCTCGCCGAGCGGTGGCGCCTCGCCTATGCGCAGGCGCCGGACGGGCCCTATGTCTATACGCCCGACGCGAAGGGGCGCCGCCGCCTCGCCAACGTCGCGCTCGGCTATATCGCGGCGGGCGGCGCCGCGGACGCGGACACGCTCGCCTTCCGCCAGTTCGAATCGGCCGACAACATGACCGACCGGCAGGGCGCGCTGACCGTGCTCGCCGCCAGCCGCTCCGATGCGCGCGAGGCGGCGCTCGACATCTTCTACAACCGTTATGCCGACAACCCGCTGGTCATCGACAAGTGGTTCCAGACGCAGGCGCTGTCGCCACGCGACGATACGGGCGAACAGGTCGCGGCACTGGCGCGCCATCCTGATTTCACGCTCGCAAACCCCAATCGCGCGCGTGCGCTGCTCGGGGCTTTCGGCGTCAACCAGCGGGCATTCAACACGCCCGACGGTGCGGGCTATCGCTTCCTCGCCGACCAGCTGATCGCGCTCGACAAGCTCAATCCGCAGACCGCGGCGAAGCTGCTGCCACCGCTCGGCCGCTGGCGGCGCTTCGACGCCGAGCGCGCGGGCCGGATGCGTGCGGAGCTGGAGCGTATCGTCGCGACGCCGGGCCTGTCGAAGGACCTGTTCGAACAGGCGTCGAAGAGCCTGGGATAAGCCAGCCCCGTCAAGCCGCTCCCCTCGGCCGTGGGGCCAGGGGAGGGGCGTCGCCACGAAGGCCTCGCCCGCGGGGCGGCATCCGCACGTGCGCCATCATGCCGCGTCGGGACGCCGCCGTCAGGCCCCGCGCGCCGGCACCGCCTGCCTGGGCGCATCGATCGCGAACAGGCGCAGTGGCGAACCCTTGGGCAGCGGCAGCGGCGTCAGCCAGTCCGGCACCCATCCTTGCGCCATATGGTCGTAGAAGCCGCCCGGGTTGCGAACGCGGTAATTGGTCGATTCCGCCATGTTCGGGCAGAGCAGCAGCAGCGTCGCGCCGTGCCGCCGCATGATCGCATGCGCCTGGGCCTCGGTGCCGCCGAACGCATGCTGCACGTCGAGGATCGCATCGCCGTTGCGATGATAGGGGCCTGCGATGGCGCTATGGTGCGTCAGCGTGATCAGTCGCGGCCCGAGGTCGACGAAGGTGAAGATCGTCTGCGCGGGATAATGGTCGAGCGGCCTGAGTACGGTATAGCGGATGCAATTGCCCGTCGCGCCGTTGACCCGCCGCTGATAGGCGTTCGGCCGGTCGGGTGGCGTATAGGCGACCTTCTTGCCGAACAGCTTCATGTCGAACGGCTTGAAGATCAGCGGCGCCGCGACGCCGGAGATGACGAGGAAGGCGAGCGCGCTGCCGGCGACGCGCACCGCCATGCTGCGGTGGTTGAGCAGCCGCGGCAGCACGATCCAGCCGAGCAGCGTCGCCCCCGGTACCGCCATCAGCTGCGCCGCCGGGCCCGCGCGGACCTGCCAGAGCAGCATCAGCCCCGCGAAGGTGACGAACAGCGCGACCGCGACCCAGCCGACCAGCATCGGGCTGCGCCGCGCGCGCCACGCGCCGACGATCACGCCGATGACGCCGATCACCGGCAGCGCGGCGATCGGCACGCCCAGCCGCAGCGGATGCTTGTAGATCGGCTTGGCCTCGCGGACGTTGTCGAGCCAGTTCTTCTGCAGTTCTGGTGATACGCCCTCGGGCCGGCCGAGGCATTGCGGGAAGAAATGGACGAAGCCCGCGGCGATCACCCCGCCGGCCAGTATCGCCAGGCCGAGGCGGATGTTGCGGCTTTCCGGGTTCAGGCGGGCCATCGCGAACAGCAGCGCGCCCGCGACGACCATCACCGACAGCCATACCGGGGTCAGCGCGTCGCAGCGCATCGCGGCATTGGCGTAGGAGGCGAAGGCCGCATAGCCGATCGCGCTGCCGCCGCCGAGGCTGAGCGCATAAGGTATCAGCCGCGCCGCCTCGCGCCGGTCCCATACCCAGGCGAGCGCCAGGATCGCGCCCGCCATCGCGCAATAGGGCAGCATCTCCAGACCGATCGACAGGCTGACCGCGCTGGCGAGCCCGACCATGATGCCGCCGCGCGCGGGCCGCCGGTCGCAGAGCCCCGCGACCGTCAGGCTCAGCATCGCCAGCTGCCAGCCATGATGGTCGATGCGTTCCGGCAGGAACATCAGCATCGTCGCCGATGTCATCAGCAGGAAGACGATGGCGAGCGGCCAGCTGAGCGGATGGACCAGGCGGCGTACCGTCGCGCCCAGGCCCAGCATAGTGATCGACAGCGGGATCAGCGGCGCGATCCCGCACGCCAGCCGTTCCGCCCAGGCGTTGCTGGTGAACAGGCGGAAGAAAAGGATCAGCCCCGCGATCGGCAGGTCGACGATGCGGCTCCAGTGGATGTCGAAGCCCTGCGGCGGGTTCAGCCGATACTGGCGCAGGTCGTACCAGCCCTGGCCGTTCAGCCAGGCGCGGACCTGCATCAGGCGCATGTTGTCGTCGGTGTCGCCCAGCGACAGCCAGCGCACCATGTTCCAGTCGTGCCAGACGTACCAGGCGGTCACGGCGAGCCACGCGACCAGCGTCAACGCGATCCAGTTGCGGTCCAGCTCGGCGTCCAGCCGGCCGCGCGGGGGAGTGTTCAAGCGATGAGGCCCTTCGAATTGCCGTTCCGTTCCCGGTCCATGTCCTTTAGGGCGCGTCCCATGGCGAGGGAAGCGTTCGCGAGACTGGAAGAGATGCGGCGCAGCGGGCTGCTGGCGCAGATCGTGCGCTTCGGCATCGCGGGCGGCATCTCGACGATCATCTATTCGGCGGTCTACCTGCCGCTGACCGCATGGGTGCTGCCGCGCGAGCATGCGGTCTACGCGGTCCCGCCCAGTTTCCTCGTCGCGGTGACCTGCGGCTTCTTCCTGCACAGCCGCTGGAGCTTCAAGGGCCACGGCACGCGCTCGCCGGGCATGACGCAGCAGCTCAAGTTCGTCGGCGTGCAGGCAAGCGGCATGGCGCTTAACGCGGCCGTCACCTGGATCGGCACCGCCGGCTTCGGCCTCGCGCCCTGGGTGCCGCTGGTCCCCGCCATTCTCCTCGCGACGATGGTCACCTTCGTCCTCAACCGATATCTGGTTTTCGCATAATGGATCGCATCGTCTACGACCGCATGGCCGCGCATGATTCCACCCATTGGTGGTATCGCGCCCGCCGCGACATCCTCAGCGATTATCTGTCGCGCTATGGCGGTCTGCCTAAGGATGCCCGCATCCTGGAGATTGGCTGCGGCACCGGGCACAATCTGCCGATGCTCGCGCGCTTCGGCGCGGTCGACGCGATCGAGATCGACCCCGCCGCGCGCGCGATCGCCAGCGAGCGGCTCGGCAAGCCAGTCGGCGACGCGCCGTTGCCCGCGCTGCCCGGCGTGGACCGCGGCGCCTACGACCTGGTCGCGGTGCTCGACGTCGTCGAGCATATCGAGGACGATGTCGCCGCGCTCGCCGCGATGAAGTCGCTCCTCAGGCCGGGCGGCAAGATCCTCGTCGCCGTGCCTGCGCACCAGTGGATGTGGAGCGCGCACGACGTGGTGAACCATCACCATCGCCGCTATTCCAAGGCAACCCTGGTCAGGGCGATCGATGCGGCCGGCCTTGCGCCGCGCAAGCTCACCTATTTCAATTCGCTGCTCTTCCCGCTCGCCGCGGCGGCACGCATCGCAGGCCGGCTGACGGGGCGCGACGACAGCGACGATTCACCGCCCGCCAAGCCGCTCAACACCGTGTTCGAGGCGATCTTCCGCCTGGAGCGCCATGCGGTCGGCCGTGTGCCGCTGACCCCGGGCGTGTCGATCGTGACGCTGGCGGAGCCCCGCTGATCTCTTGCGCGCGCGGCGGCTATTCCGCCGCGCGCTGCGTCTCCGGCATATCGAATTCCGGGGAGGGTTCGGCAGCGTTGAAGCCGAGGCTCGAATGGCCCTTCACCGGCCCGGCGATGTCGGCGACGAGGTAGAGCGGCCGCCGCTTGGACTCGATGTAGAGCCGGCCGAGATATTCGCCGATCATGCCGAGCACGAACATCTGCACCGCGGAGAGGACGGTGACGACGAGCATGGTCGAGGTCCAGCCCTGTACCGGCGAGCCTTCGAAGAAGCCCCACAGGATGTAGAAGAGCAGCAGCAGCGACGCGCCCGCCAGGATCACCGACGCATGGCTGGCGAAGCGCAGCGGCGCGGTCGAGAAGCCGGTGACCGCGTCGAACGCGAGCCGCACCATCTTGCCGAGGGGATAGTTGGTCTCGCCGGCATGCCGCTCCGCCCGATCATAGGGAAAGGGCACTTGGCGGAAACCGACCCACGCCACCATGCCGCGGATGAAGCGCGCCTGTTCGGGCAGCGACAGCAGGGCGTCGAGGGCACGCCGGCTCATCAGGCGGAAATCGCCGGTGTCCAGCGGGATGGGCGTATCGGTGACGCGGTCGAGAACGCGATAGAAGGCGGCGGCGGTGGCCTTCTTGAAGATCGTCTCGCCTTCGCGCTTGCGGCGCACGGCATAGACGACGTCGGCCTGCTCCTCGGCCATCGTCCGGCGCATGTCGGCGAGCAGTTCCGGCGGGTCCTGCAGATCGGCGTCGATGATCAGGATCTGCGCGCCGCTGCACAGGTCGAGCCCGGCGGTCAGCGCCAGCTGGTGCCCGTGGTTGCGCGACAGATTGATCGCCACCAGCCGCGGATCGGCCGCGGACAGGCGCTGCATGACGGGCCAGCTATCGTCGCGGGACCCGTCGTTGATCAGGACGATCTCGTAATTGTCGCCCACTGCCGTGCGCGCCGCGGCCGAGACGCGCGCGTGCAGCAGCTCCAGGCATGCCGCTTCGTTGAAGCAGGGGATGACGACGGAAAGGGCGGGGCGGTGCATGATGCCGCGCCTTGTAGCGGGTCGAAACGTCGGCGTCATGCCCCGGTTCGACCGGTATGGTCCCGGGGAGGCTTGCGCGTCCCCACCGGCCCTCCGCCAGCGACGCGTCATGCTCGCGCCATCGCGCTCCGTCGCCGGCGAGGCCGTCCACCGCATCCGTCCACCGCCCGGCAGGTTCGTTCATCCCGCCGCAAGGTCCCATCGCGAAGTCAGGCGTTTTGTGACATTCCCGTGACCATGCTCCCGTCCCATTCCTCCTTTCTCGCCGCCGACCCCGGACTGATCACCCCGGATGCCAGCGCGCACGGCGATGCGCGCGCGCGGGCGCACGCGGCCGATGGCTCGACCCGACCGCTCTGGCTGGGGGTCGCGCTGGGGCTGTTCGCGACCGGCCTGCTCATGCGGATGGCGGGATTGGCGATCGAACCCGCGAGTGGCGGCAACCTGCCGTATCTGGTCTGCGGCGCGGCGGCCTTGCTCACGAGGGTCTACGCCGGCCGCATGCCCGGTCGGCTGGGACGAGCCCTCGCCGACGGCGCGGAATATTATGCGTTGTTCACGCTGATCGCGCTCGCCGGCGCGGTGACGAGCTACCCGATCGCCGGATTGACCCGCGGTTTCCACGATTCGGGCCTGCAGCGGATCGATCATGCGCTCGGGTTCGACTGGCTCGCCTGGTACCGGACCGTCGCGGCGCATCCCTGGCTACAGACATGGGGACTGGCGGCCTATCGGAGCATCTATCTGTCGCCGGCGATCCTGCTCGGTCATGCCGCCTGGACGGGGGACCGAACGGCCGCGCGGCGCTTTCTCGCCGTCTTCGGCATGACCGCGGCCGCGACGCTCGCGCTCTATGCCTTCATGCCCGCGGTGGGGCCGTTTTCCTATCTGTGGCACGGGCCGATCCCCTATATGCCCGAAAGCGAGCAATGGCAGCAGGGCCTGATCCCCGCGCTGCGCGACCACGAGGTGCGGGTGATCGACCTCGCGCACCTGCGCGGCCTGGTGTCCGCTCCCAGCTTCCATACCGCGGCCGCGCTGCTCTACATCCGTGCCGCCTGGCCGATCCCGCGCCTGCGCTGGCCGCTGCTCGCGCTCAATGTCGCCATGCTGCTGTCGACGCCCGTCGAGGGCACGCACTATCTTGCCGACATGCTGATCGGCGCGGCGGTGACGGGTATCGTCGTCGGGATCATGGGCCGGCGGCGCACCTGAGCCGGCGGCCCCGGATCGCCCGCTAGACCCGCTCGACCGCGTTCACCGCCTCCGCCGCGCGCAGCGCGGCGATCACGCGCATCAACTGGTGGAGGTCGTGCACCTCGACGTCGATGACGTTGGTGTGGAACACGGTATCGCGCGTATCGAGGCGCAGCGCGATGATGTTCGCCTTGTGCGCCCCGATGATCGTCGAGACGATGCCGAGCGCGCCCGGCTCGTTCTTCACCTGCACGCTGATCCGCGCGACCGCGCCGTCGGACTTGTCGCCCCAGTCGACGTCGACCCAGTCCGTCTCGTCCGCGCCGCGTTCGGCGAGCTCGGCGAGCACCGGGCAGTCGATCGCATGCACCTCGATCCCCGCGTCCGGCCGGCGCAAGCCGACGATCCGGTCGCCGGGCACAGGGTGGCAGCATTCGGCCAGGTCGAAGGCGACGCCCGGCGTCAGTCCCTTGATGGAGATGGCGGTGGACTGCGGCGCCAGCCGCGCGGCGTCGGTGCCCGCGGAACCTGGCATCAGCGCCTCCATCACCTGCACGTCGGAGACGTGGCGGCGCGCGATCGCCATCATCAGCGCTGGCTCGTCCTGCAGTTTCAGCCGCTGCACCGCATGGTCGAGCGCACCAGGAGCGAGTGTCGCGGGCAGGCGGCGGACGATGTCGTCGTAGAGCGTGCGTCCCAGCGCGATCTGCTCGGCCCGTTCGGTATGGCGCAGGTGGCGGCGGATCGCGGCGGAGGCCTTGCCGGTGATGGCGAAATTGAGCCAGCCGGGCTGCGGCACCTGTCCCTTGGACCGGAGCACCTGCACCTGGTCGCCGTTCTCGATGACGGTCGACAGTGGCACGACGCGGCCGTTGATCTTCGCGCCGACCGCCTGGTCGCCCAGGTCGGTGTGGACGGCATAGGCGAAGTCGATCGGCGTCGCGCCCTTCGGCAGCTGGATCAGCTCGCCTTTGGGCGTGAAGGCGAAGATGCGATCCTGGTACATCGCCATGCGGGTATGTTCGAGCAGCTCCTCGGGACTGCCCGCGGTATCGAGGATCTCGACCAGATCCGCGATCCAGCTGTGCTGGCTATCGGCGCGGACCTGCTTTTCCTTATAGGCCCAGTGCGCCGCCAGGCCGAACTCGGCCTCGGCGTGCATCTCGGGCGTGCGGATCTGGATCTCGATGCGCGCATTGTCGGCATGGATGACGCTGGTATGGAGCGAACGGTACCCGTTGCGCTTGGGCGTCGAGATATAATCCTTGAACCGCCCCGGCACCATCGGCCAGCGCCGGTGGATGATGCCCAATGCGCGGTAGCAATCCTCGACCGTCGGGACGATCGCGCGGAACGCCATGATGTCGGAAAGCTGCTCGAAGCTGATGTGGCGCTCGCTCATCTTGCGCCAGATCGAATAGGGGTGCTTTTCCCGGCCCGTCACCTCCGCCTCGACGCCGGCGCGGGCAAGCAGCAGCTTGAGGCCCGAACCGATCTTCGCGATCCGGTCGCCGCCGCCGGCCTTGAGCTGGTCCAGCCGCTTGCTGATCGACTGATAGGCCTCCGGCTCGAGCTGTTCGAAGGCGAGCGTCTGCATCTCCTTCATGAACTCGTACATGCCCACCCGCTCGGCGAGGGGGGCATAGATGTCCATCGTCTCCTTCGCGATCCGCCGCCGCTTCTCGGGCTTCGGAATGTGATGGAGCGTGCGCATGTTGTGGAGGCGGTCGGCAAGCTTGACCAGCAGCACGCGGATGTCGTCGGACATGGCGAGCAGGAACTTGCGCAGATTCTCCGCCGCCCGCTCGTTCTCGGTCTGCGCCTCGATCTTCGACAGCTTGGTGACGCCGTCCACCAGACGCGCGACGTTGGTGCCGAAGACGCGCTCGATCTCCTCCGACGTCGCTACCGTATCCTCGACGGTGTCGTGCAGGATGGCGGTCGCGATCGTCTCGTCGTCGAGTCTCAGGTCGGTGAGGATGCCCGCCACCTCGATCGGATGGCTGAAATACGGGTCGCCGCTCGCCCGCTTCTGGCTGCCATGGGCATGCATCGAGAAGACGTAGGCGCGGTTGAGCAGCGCCTCATCCGCATCGGGGTCATATTCGAGCACCCGGTCGACCAGTTCATATTGCCGCAGCACAGCATCAACATGGGGCGGGGCGCCACGCTTTGGCAATGGCTTGTTGCCGATGAGCGTGATCGTTTTTGCCGCTTCGGCGTATTTGCGCTAGCTTGGCCGGCTAGCCGCGGCCACGAGGTGACGATGGAACAACTGCGCGAGACCCTGAAGGAATGCAGCCTGCCCGCTGCCTTGGAGGCGATGGGGGAGCGATGGGCGTTCCTCATCCTGCGCGCGGCATTCAACGGCCTCCATCATTTCGAGGAGTTCCAGTCCGAGCTGGGGATCGCGCGCAACATCCTCGCGAACCGCCTGGGGCGACTGGTCGAGCACGGCATCCTGAAGCGCGAGGCGATGGCCGATGACCGGCGCAAGGTGCGCTATTCGCTGACCGAAAAGGGCTTCGCGTTGATGCCGACCATGGTCGCGCTGCGGCAGTGGGGCGAGCGGTGGGAAACCTGCCAGCCCGCCTTTCCCGTGCTGGTCGACGCGCGCGATCGACGGCCGATCGCGCCCATGGCGGTGCGGGCGCATGACGGGCGCGTGTTGGGGAAGGGCGAGATGATCTGGGCCCGACCCGAGGAACTGGGCAAGTAAGCCGCTACATCAAGAGCTTGACGCCGACGATCGCCAGCACTGCGGCGAGGATCGGCCGCAGCGCGCCCTCGCGCATCATGCCGGCGAGCAGGCTGCCGACGACGATCCCGGGAACGGAGCCGACCAGCAACGAGCCGAGCAGCGCGAGGTCGACCGAGCCGAGCAGCCAGTGGCCGGCGCCGGCGAGCAGGGTCAGCGGCACCGCATGCGCGATGTCGGCGCCCACGAGGCTCTTCAGCGGCCGCCGGGGGTAGAGGACGAGCAATGCCGTCATGCCGAGCGCACCTGCGCCCACGGAGGTCAGCGAGACGAGCGTGCCAAGGATGGCGCCCAGCCCGACGGTCAGGAACACCGGCTCGCGCCCAGGGGCTTCGCCCAGCCGCGGCGTCAGCGCCGCGACGATGCGGTGCCGCAGCAGGGTCGCCACCGCGGACGCGACGAGCACGACGCCGAGCAGGCTGGCGAGCAGATGCTCCGTCGCCGGCGAATGCTCGCTCGCCTGGCCGAGCAGCAGCAACGTGACGATGGTCGCGGGAACGCTGCCCGTCGCGAGGCGCCCCACGATCCCCCAGTCGAGCGTACCGCGCCAGCCGTGGACGGTGGTGCCGACGGTCTTGGTCGCGGCGGCGTAGAGCAGGTCGGTGCCGACCGCCGTCGCCGGGTGGAAGCCGAAGGCGAGGACCAGGATCGGCGTCATCAGCGATCCTCCGCCGACGCCGGTCAGGCCGACGAGCAGACCGACCAGCACGCCGGCGAGCGAATAGAGCGGCTCGATCGTCATCGCGGCCGCGCTCCGCGATCGCGCAACGGTGCTGGCGCGTGAGCGGGAACACGACTCAAGGCTCCGGCCTCGCCGAACCCCCCCGTCACGCTGATACGATCGCTCAACCCGCGTTCCGGCTCGGCGTGTTGACGCCCATGCTGGAAAGGTAGCGCTTCACGTTGCGCGCGGCCTGACGCAGCCGTTGTTCGTTTTCCACCATCGCGATGCGCACGTAGCCTTCCCCGTTCTCGCCGTAGCCGACTCCTGGCGCAACCGCGACATGGGCGTGAGTCAGCAATTGTTTGCTGAACTCAAGGCTGCCTAGGTGGCGCAAGGCCGGCGGCAGCGGTGCCCAGGCGAACATCGAGGCAGGCGGCGCGGGGATGTCCCAGCCGGCGCGGCCGAAGCTTTCGACCAGCACGTCGCGGCGCTTGTGATAGAGTTGGCGGTTCGCCTCGACGATGTCCTGCGGGCCGTTGAGCGCGGCGCAGGCCGCCGCCTGGATCGGCGTGAAGGCGCCATAGTCGAGATAGCTCTTCACCCGCGTCATCGCCGCGACCAGCTTGCGATTGCCGACCGCGAAGCCGATCCGCCACCCCGCCATCGAATAGGTTTTCGACAGGCTGGTGAACTCGATCGCGATGTCCTTGGCGCCCGGCACCTGCAGGATCGAGACGGTCGGCTTGCCGTCGTAATAGAGTTCCGAATAGGCGAGGTCGGAAATGATCCAGACCTGGTTCTCCTTCGCCCAGGCGACCAGCCGCTCGTAGAAGGCGAGGTCGACCGTCTCCGCCGTGGGATTGGACGGATAGTTGACGACGAGCACGCTGGGGCGCGGGATGGTGAATTCCATCGCGCGCTGCAGGCTGGCGAAATAGGCTTCGTCGGGCGTTGTCGGCACGGCGCGGATCGTCGCGCCGGCGATGATGAAGCCAAAGGTGTGGATCGGATAGGACGGGTTGGGCGCGAGGATGACGTCGCCCGGTGCGGTGATCGCGGTGGCGAGACTGGCCAGCCCCTCCTTCGACCCCATGGTCACGACGACCTCCGTCTCGGGATCGACATCGACGCCGAAGCGGCGGCCGTAATAATTGGCCTGGGCGCGGCGCAGGCCGGGGATCCCCTTCGACTGCGAATAGCCGTGTGCCGACGGCTTCTGCGCGACCTCGACCAGCTTTTCGATGACGTGCGGTGGCGGCGGCAGATCGGGGTTGCCCATGCCCAGATCGATGATGTCCTCGCCTCCGCTGCGCGCCGCCGCCCGCATCGCGTTGACTTCGGCGATGATATAGGGCGGCAGGCGTTTGATGCGGTAGAAGTCGTCGGACATGGGGCACCATATGGTTGCAGGTGCCGTCTACCTACGCCGCGCGAGGGGGAGTGGCCACCCCGCGGCGATGGAATGTGTTCGTGCGGAGGTGCAGGGACGCAAAGATGTTGCGGCGCATGTCGCCCTCACCCGTCCAACCGCGTGCGACAGCGCCGGCCGGGTGAGAGGAGAGCGCGTCGGCTCCTACCGCACTCCCGCCACCCAGGCGTCGACCTGCTCCTCCAGCACGCCCAGCGGCAAGGCGCCGTTGGCGAGCACCACCTCGTGGAAGTCGGGTAGCTGGAATTTTGCGCCGAGCGCGCCTTCCGCCTTCCGGCGCAGGCCCGCGATGCGGAGCTGGCCGACCATGTAGCTCGTCGCCTGGCCCGGATTGTTGATGTAGCGGTCGACTTCCTTGACCACGTCGCGTTGCGACAGCGGCGCGTTGTCGGTGAAATAGGCGATGGCCTTGTCGCGGCTCCAACGCTTGGCATGCATGCCGGTATCGAGGACCAGGCGGCAGGCACGCCACACCTGCAGCGACAGCATGCCGAGTTCGGCATAGGGGTCGGTATAGGCCCCCATCTCCTTGGCGAGCCGTTCGGAATAGAGGCCCCAGCCCTCCGTATAGGCGCCGTAATAGCCGAAGCGGCGGAACTTGGGCAGCGTCCCGAGTTCCTGCGCGCGCGCAATCTGGAAATGATGGCCCGGTGCGCCCTCGTGATGGGCAATGCCCTCCACCTGCGGCTTCTGGACCTGGTTCATATCCGCGAGATTGACGTAGAAGATGCCCGGCCGCGATCCGTCCGGCGCGGGCGGGTTGTAGAAGGCCACCGATGCGGTTTCCTGCCGCCACGGTTCGACCGCCCGCACTTCGAGCGCCGCCTTGGGCAGGCGGCGGAAGAAGCGTGGCGCGGCCGCCATCGTCTGGGCGATCGCGGCGCGGGCATCCGCCAGATACTGCTGCCGGCCGGCCTGCGTGTTGGGATATTTGAACTTCGGATCGGTGCGCAGCGCGGCGAACAGCTGCTGCAGCGTGCCGGCATAGCCGATCCGCGTCATCACCCCCTGCATCTCCGCATGGATCGCGGCGACCTGGTCGAGCCCGAGCTGGTGGATCTGGTCCGCGGTCAGGTCGGTCGTCGTGTAATAGGCCAGGCGCGCCTGGTAATAGGCGTCGCCGGCCGGCAGGCTCCACGCGCCGTCATTGCCCTTCGACAGGGGCTCGATCGTGTCGAGCGCGGCGAACAGGATGTCGAACCCTTGGCGGAACGGACCTTTCAGCGCCGCGGTCGCGTCGGCGATCAGCTGCGCCTTGGTCGCGGCTGGGGCAGAAAGCTTGCCGACCTTCGTCTTGAAGTCGGCGAGCAGGGTGCTGTCCGCGCCGGTGTCGAACGGCGCACCCGTGATCACCTGCTTCGCATCGCCGCGCGCGGGGGCGAAGACCATCTTGGGCGGGACGATGCCCTTGGCCGCGGCGGCGCGCATGCGGTCGGCGACCTCCTGCATCACGCGGCGGCTGTCGACGATCCGGGCGATATAGGCGCGTGCGTCGGCGACGGTGTCGACGCGGTGCTGGTTGATCAGGAAGACGGGAATGTCGCCCGCGGGGCTGCCGTTGGTCGACACCGGGAAGGCATAGTCGCGATATTGCGCCTGGCGCGCGTCGGTCGCCACCTGTTCCTCGAACAGACGATAGCTCAGCCGTGCCTGCGGCCCCAGCCGGTCGGGGCTGAACCGGCGCTTCATCTCGGCAAGCTGGCTTTGGGACAGCGCGAGGCTGCGGCGCGTGGCGGCGTCCGTATAATCGTCGAGCCGGTCGTAGTTCGTCTTGAGGCCAAGCCCGGTCTGCGTCTCCGGGCTCAGCGCCACCTGCGCATCGAACGCCGCGTCGAGGAATGCAAGCAGCGCGGCATCGTCGCGTCCGGCCTGCGCGTGCAGCGCGGCCGGCATCATCGCCGACGCGGCGGCGCCCGCCATCATCGCCACGTACGTGCGCCTGTCGATCCGCATCATTCCTGCTCTCCCCGAGATTTCGCGTGAGCTATGACGGTTCGCGGCGCGCGGGCAAAGCCATTTCCGATCCCGCGTTGGGGGCGTTAAGCGGTTCCCCCGTCTGTGCTTACCCGCTATGCCGGTTCGCGGAGAGGAAGCCATGGCCGACCCGAACCCGACATCCCCCAAGACGCCCGATCTCAGCGAACTCCAGCACTGGACCTGGGTGATGGGACGTGCCCAGCAGATGATGATGGAGCAGGGGCTCGACTGGTTCGACGCCGCTCGGCTTCCGGGCATCACCGACACGCCGGCGGCCGCGCAGGCCCGCGATTTCTGGGCGGACAGCCTCAGCCTGTGGCAGCGGTTCCTCGATCCCGCCGCCGCGCCGCCGCCGCCGCCCGCGTCGGAGGGCGATGCGCGCGACAAGCGGTTCAAGGATCCGGCCTGGCGCGACGATCCCTATTTCGACTGGGTCCGGCGCAGCTACAATCTGATCGCCGACCATATGTTGCGCGGCGTCGACCAGCTGGACGGACTGGACGAGAAGCAGAAGCAGCAGATGCGCTTTGCCGCCAAGGGCTTCGTCGATGCGATGAGCCCGTCGAACTTTCCGGCCACCAATCCCGAGGTGGTGCAGCGAACGATCGAGACCAAGGGGCAGAACCTGCTCGACGGGCTGCAGCACATGCTCGCCGACATCGGCAAGGGGCAGATGACGCACAGCCCGGCCGACGCCTTCGAGATCGGGCGCGATCTGGCGACGACGCCGGGCAAAGTGGTGAAGCGCACGCCGCTCTACGAGCTGATCCAGTACGCGCCGACGACGGAGTCGGTGCTGGCGACGCCGCTGGTGATTTTTCCGCCCTGGATCAACCGCTTTTACATCCTCGACCTGACGCCGGAAAAGAGCTTCATCCGCTGGGCGGTGGAGCGCGGCATCACGGTGTTCATGGTGTCGTGGAAGTCGGCGGACGCGTCGATGAAGGACGTGATCTGGGACGATTACGTCGGCGCGCAGATCGATGCGATCGACACAGTGCGCGACCTGCTCGACGTGCCGTCGGTCCACACGATCGGCTATTGCGTCGCGGGGACGACGCTGGCGGCGACGCTGGCGTTGCTCGCGGCGTGCGGCGCGGCGGACAAGGTCGCGTCCGCCACCTTCCTGACCGCGCAGGTCGATTTTGCCGCGGCGGGCGACCTGACCCATTTCGTCGACGACGAGCAACTGGCGCTGATCGGCGCCCTGTCGCCGCAGGGGTTCCTGGACGGGCGCTACCTGGCGGCGACCTTCAATCTGCTGCGCGGGCGCGACCTGATCTGGAATTACGTCACCAGCAACTATCTGCTGGGCAGGGATCACATGCCGTTCGACCTGCTCCACTGGAACGGCGACGTCACCAACCTGCCAGCCAAATGGCATCTTTCGTACCTGACGGACCTGTATCGCGACAATCTGCTGGTACGGCCGGGCGCCCTGTCCGTCGCGGGCGTGCCGCTCGACCTGACCCGGGTCGCGACGCCGGCCTATGTCCAGGCGGGGCGGGAGGATCATATCGCCCCGCCCGAAAGCGTGTGGAAGATCACGCGTGTGTTCACCGGGCCCCTACGCTTCGTGCTTGCCGGTTCGGGCCATATCGCCGGCGTCGTCAATCCGCCGGCGGCGGGCAAGTATCAATATTGGACCAACGACGCCCCGCCCGGTTCGTCACCCGAATCGCTCGCCGACTTCCTCGCCGGCGCGACCGAAACGCGGGGCAGCTGGTGGCCCGATTGGGAAACATGGCTGCGCGACCGGGGCGGCGACATGGTGGCCGCGATTGGCGCGCGCGTCCCGGGCGAGGGACCGCTGCCCGCGCTGTGCGACGCGCCAGGAAACTATGTCCGGGCGCGGTGACGCTACGGAAAAGGTGCCTTGAGCGTTGGTGCAGTGCACAAAACCTCTTGATAATACCCGGATCATCCATTATTGTGCGCTGCAGCAAAACACTGGAGCAGGATGATGGTGGACAAGACCTCCAAGCCCGTCCGCAAGGCCGCGAAACCGTCGGTCGCGACGACCGCCGTTCCGTTCGCCGACGCCGTACCCGTGTCTGCGTCAGCCAAACCGACCGGCGTGAAGCCGGCTCCGCGCGTGCCGGAAGCGCCCGCGCTCCCGCAACCCGATGCCGCAGCGCCCGTCGCGACTCCGGCTCCCGCAGTGAAGGAAGTGACCATGGACACGATCGATACCGCGAAGACCGCCGCAGAGACCGCCACCGCCAAGGCGCAGGGTTTCATGAACGAGGCGGGCGACCGCGCCAAGGGCGCGATGGAAAAGGGACAGAAGATCATGGAAGAGGCCGCGGACTTCGGTCGCGGCAACGTCGAGGCGCTGGTCGAATCGTCGCGCATCGCGGCGCGCGGCTTCGAGTCGCTCAGCCATGACGGCCTCGCTTATGCCAAGAAGGCGTTCGAGGAAGCGACCGCCGCCGCCAAGCAGATGGCCGGCGTCAAGTCGCCGACCGAGCTGATGAAGCTGCAGGCCGATTACGCCCGCAACGCGTTCGACGCGCTGGTCGCGGAGAGCTCGGCGCGTGCCGAGACGATGCTGAAGCTCGCCGGCGAGGTCGCCCAGCCGATCTCGAACCGCGTCGCGCTTGCCGCCGAAAAGATGAAGGTCAGCGCGTAAGCATCCCGGTGAAAGCACGCTTCCCGCGTGTTTTGCCAACAGACATGCCCGGGAACGGGACGAACGGGGCGGGCGCAGCGATGCGGCCGCCCTTTTTGCTGCCGCAAGCCCTTGCCCCCACGCCCTCCGATGCCATATTTCGGCGCTTCACCATGACAATCGCACCGATCCACATGGCCGAGCGCCGCGACGATGGGCAGGATGACGGGACCGGAACCGGCCTCGCCACCAAGACCCGCGCGCGCACGAAGCAGCCGACGCCCTATCGCGTATTGATGCTCAACGACGACTATACGCCGATGGAGTTCGTCGTCCTGTGCCTGCAGCGCTTCTTCCGGATGAACATGGAGGAGGCGACGCGGGTCATGCTGCACGTCCATCAAAAGGGGGTCGGCGTCTGCGGCGTCTTCTCCTACGAGGTGGCGGAAACGAAGGTCGGGCAGGTCATCGACTTCGCCCGCCAGAACCAGCATCCGCTGCAGTGTACGCTGGAAAAGGCGTAAGCGGCCCGGCCTGACGGGGGCGATCGCCACCCTCGTCGCTGCCCCCTAGGCGTACTTGCCGAGATCGGAGCGGTGAGCGCTTCCCGGCGCCGCCACGATCGAGCCTCGCTGAACCGCGAACTAGCGCCCTTGCGGCAGCCAGGCGAGGTCGATGCCGCCGCCGCGCTCGACATGGTTGGCGGCGCGCATCAGCCCCTGCTCGTCCAGGAAGGTAAAGCGCCCGCCTTCGCGCGCGATCAGCCCCTCGTCCTCGAGCTGGCGCAGCATGCGGTTGACGTGCACGGCGGTCAGCCCGGTCGCGTCGCCAATCTCTTCCTGGGTCAGGCCGAGCACGAAGGAGCGTTCGGTGGGTGCGCGCCGCTCGCGCAGCCGGTCCCGGATCTCGATCAGCAGCGCCGCGACGCGCGCCTTCGCCGACGTGCGGCCCAGCCCCGCCAGGCGGTCGGTCAGCGCGACGCGCTCCATCTGATCGAGCGCGAGCAGCATCGCGGCCAGCCGGGGATGAGCGACGATCGTCGCGGCGAACAGGCTGCGCTCGACGGGCGCGACCGCGCATTCGGTCAGCGCCATCACCGTTTCGGTGGCCCCCCGATAGATCAACCCGGACATCGCGGCCATGTCGCCGGGAAAGAGAAATCGAAGGATCTGGCGGCTGCCGTCGGGCAGGATGACGTAGCTCATCATCGTCCCGCGTTTGATCACGAACAGCTCGCCCAGCCGGTCGTTCTCGCGCAGCAGCACCGCGCCCCGCCGCAGCTGCCGCTCGCGCTGCTCCAGCGCGTCCAGCGCCGCCGTCTCGCTTTGCGACAAGTCGATGAGTTCGCCGACGCGCGCGGCGAGACAGCTGGCCACCCTGTAAAGACCCCCGGAAAGCTTGAAGCGGGCACAAAGCAAAGCATCAGGATTGCTGCATTAAAATCGATCAAGGGTCGTTACGGATGCAGCCATTGCCGATCACCGGATATGATCCTAGACGCTCGCGTCATGGACCGTATCCTGATCCGCGGCGGCCACCGCCTGTCCGGCCGCCTGCCCATTTCCGGCGCCAAGAACGCCGCGCTGACCCTCATGCCCTGCGCGTTGCTGACCGACGAGCCGGTGACGTTGCGCAACCTGCCGCGATTGGCGGACGTCGACGGCTTCGGCCATCTGCTCAACCAGCTCGGCGCGTCCACCGCGATCCAGGGGACGCGGCCCGAGGATTTCGGCCGCGTCATGACGATTCGTGCCGGCATGCTGACCAGCACGGAGGCGCCCTACGACATCGTGCGCAAGATGCGCGCGTCGATCCTCGTGCTCGGACCGGTGCTGGCGCGGGCGGGCCAGGCGCGCGTGTCGCTGCCCGGCGGCTGTGCGATCGGCAACCGTCCGATCGATCTGCACCTGAAGGCGCTGGAAGCGATCGGCGCAGAGCTGGAGATGGCGGCGGGCTATGTCACCGCGACCGCTCCCGGCGGCCGGCTGTCGGGTGGCCGTTATCGATTCCCCGTCGTCTCGGTCGGCGCGACCGAGAACGTGCTGATGGCGGCGGCCACGGCGCGCGGCACCAGCGTGATCGAGAATGCGGCGCGCGAGCCCGAGATCGTCGACCTGTGCAACCTGCTCGTTGCCATGGGGGCGCGGATCGACGGTATCGGGACGGAGACGCTGGAGATCGAGGGCGTCGATCGCCTGCACGGCGCCACCTACGCGGTCATGCCCGACCGGATCGAGGCGGGCAGCTACGCCTGCGCAGCGGCGATCACCGGCGGCGAACTGGAGCTGGTCGGCGCGCGCGCGGCGGACATGCAGGCGACGATCGACGCGCTGCGCGAGGCGGGCGTGACGGTGACGGAGACCCGCGACGGGCTCAAGGTCGCCGCCGACGCGCCGCTTGGCCCCGTGACGCTGTCCACCGCGCCCTTCCCGGGCTTCGCGACGGACATGCAGGCGCAGTTCATGGCGATGCTGACGCAGGCGGAGGGCGCCAGCGTGCTGACCGAGACGATCTTCGAGAATCGCTACATGCACGTGCCCGAGCTCGCGCGGATGGGGGCCGACATCCAGGTCCATGGCCGTACCGCGGTGGTGAAGGGCAAGACGCGCCTGGCCGGCGCGCCGGTGATGGCGACCGACCTGCGCGCGTCGATGAGCCTGATCCTGGCCGGCCTCGTCGCGGAAGGGGAGACGGCCGTCGCCCGCGTCTATCACCTCGATCGCGGATACGAGCGGCTGGAAGAGAAATTGTCGGCGGTGGGTGCCGACATCGAGCGCGTCAGCGACGGCTGAGGGAGCGACTGCCGCCTGCCGCGGCGACCCCGATCAGGCGATCCGGTCGGGCACCTCGGCGGCATCCTCCTCGATCGCGGCCTGCGGTGCGACGGCTTCCCACGGGAAGACGAACCAGTCCTTCGTCACCCGCCGGTCGATCGTCCGCGCGCGATAGTCGACGCGCTCCGCCGATCTCTCATTGTCGATCAGCGTGGCGAAGCGGCACCGGTCGTCCGGCGCGCCCGCGCCCGACAGCGCGCCGCGCAGCTGTGCGATCGTCCGTCCGGAATCGTTGATGTCGTCGACGAACAGCAGGCGCCTGCCTGCCGCCGCCCATTGCGCGAGCCGGCCGAGCGTCGCGTCGACCAGATCGATCGCGCCGCTCGACTGGTCGCACGATACCATCGGGACGCCGGTGGCGTGGCTCAGATAGACTGCCGGCACCAGGCCGCCGCGGCCGATGCCGACCAGATAGTCGGGCCGCCACCCCGCATCCGCCGCGATCGCGCCGGCCAGCGCGTGGACATCGGCAACGAAGGCGTCGTGCGGGATGGCGGTGAAGATCGGCATCGGCGGATCAGATCGCCGCGAGCGCCTGGTCGAAATCGGCGATCAGATCGTCCGCGTCCTCGACGCCGATCGAGATGCGCACCAGATTGTCGGTGATGCCGAGCGCCTTCTTGCGTGCCTCGGGCACCGACAGGTGCGTCATCGCCGCCGGATGGCTCGCCAGCGTCTCCGTACCGCCCAGGCTGACCGCCAGCTTGGCGATCTTCAGCGCGTCGAGGAAGCGGAACGCTTCCGCCTCGCCGCCCTTGACCAGCAGCGAGAAGGTCGACCCCGCGCCCGTGCAATGGCGATCATAGATGTCCTTCTGCCGCGCATCGTCGATGAAGCCCAGATAGCCCATGCTCTCCACCTTGGGATGCTCGCGCAGGAAGGCGCAGACCTTGGCGGCATTCTCGCCCGCCCGGCTCATCCGCAGTTCCAGCGTCTCGAGGCTGCGCAGCAGCATCCAGGCGGTGTTGGGGTCGCAGATCGTGCCGATCGTGTTGCGCATCGCGCGGATCGTGTTGATGTGCTCCTTCGTGCCCAGCACCCCGCCGGCGACGAGGTCGGAATGGCCGCCGGCATATTTGGTCAGGCTGTAGACGACGATGTCCGCGCCATGCTGCAGCGGCTTCGACCAGAGCGGGCCGAGGAAGGTGTTGTCGATCGCGATCGGCGGCTTGGACGGGCTGTTCGCGAAGATAGCGTCGCGGCTCGCGCGCACCGCCTCGACGTCGACCAGGGCGTTCGTCGGGTTGGCCGGGCTTTCCAGATAGATGAGCGCGACGTTGCCGCTCGCCGCCTTGGACAGCACCGCGTCGATCTCCGCGCGGGTCGCACCGGCGGGGAAATCGAGCCAGTGGACGCCGAAGCGGCCGAGGATGCGCGCGATCAGCGTCTCGGTCGCCGCGTAGAGCGGACCCGAATGGACGATCGTATCGCCGGGCTTGACCATCGACAGGAACAGCGTCGCGATCGCCGACATGCCGCTGGAAAAGGCGAGCGCGTCCTCCGCCTCCTCCCACACCGACAGGCGATCCTCGAGGATTTCCTGGTTGGGGCCGTTGAAGCGCGAATAGACGAGGCCCTCAGCGCCGCCCGGCCGCTTGCCCGTCACGCCCTCGAAATGGCGCTTGCCCGCGGCGGCGTTGGGGAAGACGAAGGTCGAGGTGAGGAAGATCGGCGGCTTCAGCGATCCCTCCGACAGGGCCGGGTCGAAGCCATGACCCATCATCAGCGTCGACGGCTTCAGCTTGCGGCCGGCGATCGTCTTGGGCGTGCTCGTGCCGGTGTCGGGTGCGGGAACGCCGGTCAGTTCGGCTTCGGTCTCGCGGTCGGGCATCGTGGTCTCCTGGTTATGCGCTGGGCATAGCGCCGGATCGTAACCGGGGATACCAGTTTGCGGCTGACGCGCAGATGGGCACGACGGCCGGCATCCTGCGGCGTCTCAGTGCGCCAAGCCTATCAGGCTGATCTGCCGCCCGTAATCCGCCTCGCGCCGATGGGTCGCCCGGCGATAGCTGAAGAATCGGTCCGCGTCGGCATAGGTGTCGAGTCCCAGCGCCGTGACCCGCGCGATGCCCGCGGCAGCGAGCCGATGCGCGACATAGGCTTCGAGATCAAACTGGAAATGGCCCGCGCGGCCGTCGGCGAAGAAGCGCTCGTTCGCGGGATCGGCGGCCGCGAACCGTCCCACGAAGCCGCCGTCGACCTCGTAGCTCGCACGCGCAATGCACGGTCCGATCGCCGCGACGATGCGCGACCGGGCCGCGCCCAGCGCCTCCATCGCCGCCAGCGTCGCGTCGGTGACCCCCGCCAGCGCGCCCTTCCATCCGGCATGCGCCGCGCCGACGACGCCGGCCTCTGCATCCGCGAACAGCACGGGCGCGCAATCGGCGGTAAGGATGCCGAGCAGCAGGCCGGGCCGGTCGGTGACGAGCGCGTCGGCGTGCGGCCGCGCGTCATCGGTCCAGGGCGTCGCGACCGTCACGACATCGGCCGAGTGGATCTGATACGGGGTGACGAGCGCGGCATCGGGCAGAATAGCCGTGGCCGCGCGCCGCCGGTTCTCCGCGACCGCCGCGGGATCGTCCGCCGAACCGAGGCCGACGTTCAGCCCCGCCACGAGCCCGTGCGACACGCCACCGCGCCGGCCGAGGAAGCCGTGTGGCAGACTGCCGAACGCGCCCGCGCGGATTACCTCCGGACGTGCGTCGAGGGTCATAGGGCAAGTCGCATCAGATCGTCCTCGTCGCGGTGATTGCCGACCATGAAGTCGTAGCGCCCGATCCGCTCGAAGCCGTAGCGTTCATAGAAGCGACGCGCGCGATGGTTGTCGACATAGACGGACAGGAACAGTTCGCCCGCGCCCCGCTGCCGCGCGGTGGCGATCACCCAGTCCATCATCGCCTGCGCCAAACCGCTGCCATGCTGGTCGGCGGCGAGATACAGCTGCCGCAGCTCGATCATCGGCCCGGCCGGCTCGACCGGCAGCGATCGGGGACCGAGCTTGGCGAAGCCGACCAGCCTGTCGCCTTCGCGGGCGAGCAGGAACGCGAAATCGGGGTCGGCGATCTCGGCGCGCCAGCGATCCAGCGTCAGCCCGTCGAGGAAGGTCGCCAGATCCTCCGGCGCATAGAGATGACCGAACGTCGCCGTGAAGCTCTCGCGCATCAGCGTCGCGATCGCCGGCGCGTCGCGCTCGGTCGCGGGGCGCAGCGTCGCGGTCATGCGCCGAACCCCGCGGGGGCCGGCCAGTCGCGATGCGTCAGCGCCAGCGCGCGGAACAGTTCGCCCATATCCGCCATCAATCGGTTGCGATCGGCCAGCAGCTGCGTCTCGCGATCCGGCGCGGCGCGGATCAGCGCCGTGGTCCGCGCGTCGATCCCGAGCTGGCCGAGCAGGTCGCGCTGGCTGATCGGTCCCCAGGCGACCGCACCCGCGCCCTGCGCCGCCGCGGCGAGCGTGGCGAAGTCGACATGTGCGGACAGGTCCACCTCGCCAGGCGTCTCGAACGGGTTGGCGAAGCCATGGCCGCGCACCGCCTGCAGCGTGTTGCCGAGCGCGGGGCCCTCATAGCCATAGTCGACCGCGAGCAGCCCTCCGCCCTGGCTCGCGATCCGCGACGCGAGCGCGCGCATCACCGCGACGCCGGCCGGCGACGTTTCCAGGATCGATCCCGCCGGCGCGTCGCGCAGCGGGTCCGGCAGGACGTCTGCGGGCACCGGCTTGCCTGCGATGGGCAGGAACAATGTGTCCTGGCATGCGACCAGCCGCTCGTGCCAGCCGTCGGACCGGCGGATCAGCTGGCGGATCGGCAGCGCGTCGAAGAATTCGTTGGCGACCATGATCAGCGCGACGTCCGCCGGCAGCGTGTCGACGCCGTCGTGCCATGTCGCATCGGGCACCCGCTCCGCCTGGGCGGCGCGCAGTGTCGGGCTGGTCTCGATGAAATGCACGGGCAGGGAAAGGCCCGCCTTCGCCATCGCCCGGCGCGCATCGGCAGCCAGCGTACCGCGCCCGGGCCCGAGCTCGACCCAGGCGACGTCGGGGCGTCCCGCGCGGTCCCACAGGTCGGCGCACCACAGGCCGATCAGCTCGCCGAACATCTGGCTGATCTCGGGTGCGGTGACGAAATCGCCGCCCGCGCCGAGCGGATCGCGCGTCGCATAATAATGCGCATTGGCGGCGGCCATGAACTGCGACACCGGCATCGGGCCGGCAAGGGTGATCGCACGGGCGAGTCGGTCGGGCAGGGGCCCGTCGCCGGGGGCAGGGTCGGGGGATTGCGTCACGACGGCGGAGATGCAGGCGCGGGCAGGCGTGTGCAAGCCCGATGTGGCATTGCGGATGCCGTCCATTCGATTGCCGTCCTCCCCGCAAGGCGGGGAAGACGGGCGTCAGGTGCGGGGGCGCGCCGTTACGCCACGCTCTCCGTGCCCCAGGTCGGCTCCACGCGCACGCGGCGCTTGGGCGCGGTGAGGATGAGGTAAAGGCCGCCCGCGATCATCGGCACGCACAGCCATTGGCCCATGTGGATGCCCGTCGCCTCGATGAACGTGCCGCGGAATTGCGCATCGGGTTCGCGGAAGAATTCGACGATGAATCGCGCGATGCCGTAGCCCAGCACGAACAGGCCGACGAGCCGGCCCGGCTGGTAGCGCGCCTTCGTCTTCCAGAAGGCGAACCAGAGGATGGCGAAGAGCAATATGCCCTCCAGCCCCGCCTCGTAGAGCTGGCTGGGGTGGCGCGCCGGCTCGGGTACGCCATAGGGAACGGTGCGGTCGAAGACGATCGCCCAGGGCACGTTGGCGGGCTTGCCCCACAATTCCCCGTTCACGAAATTGGCGAGCCGGCCGAAGAAGAGGCCGAAGGGCACGCAGCAGGCGATATAGTCGTGGACGCGCAGCCAGTTCAGCCCGTGCTTGCGGGCGAACAGGATCAGCCCGATCGACGTGCCGATCACCCCGCCGTGGAAGCTCATGCCGCCGTCCCACAGCCTGAGGATGCGGATCGGGTGCAGGATCATCTCCGGCGCGTAGAACAGCACATAGCCGATACGTCCGCCCAGGATGATGCCCAGCGTCGCGTAGAAGACCAGATCGTCGGCGTGGCGCCGCGCCATCGGCGCGCCCGGCGCGGCGATCAGTCGCAGCAGATACCACCAGCCGACGAGGATGCCGGTGATATAGGCCAGGCTGTACCAGCGCAGCGTGAAGAAGCCGATCGAGAAGATGTCGGGGTGCAACCCCAGGTCGTCGAAGCGGATATGACCGGTCGCGGGTGCGACGGCGGCGAGGATAGGCAGGATCACGGGCTTCCCCCAGGGATGAGCCGCCTGCATAGTGGGGCAAAGGCACAAGACCAAGCGGAGAGGTGTATGCGTACCGAACTCGACCAGCGCATGGACGCGACGATGGCGGCGTTGACGGCACCGGGCGGGATGCTCGCCCTCGACCATGTCCGCAAATTCGGGCGCGAGCTACCCGTCATCGCCGCCGCCCCGCCGACGCTGCCGCTCTATTTCGCGCATTATTGCGCCGAGCACGCCGACAAGCCCCTGATCGTCGCGGGCACGGAGCGGCTGAGCTTCGCCGAGACCCATGCCGCCGCGACCCGCGTCGCCCGTGCGCTCGTCGCCGGCTATGGCATCGCCAAGGGCGACCGGGTCGGAATCGCGATGCGCAACTCGCCGTCGTGGATCGTGCTCTACATGGGCATCCTCATGGCGGGCGGCGTGGCGACGCTGCTCAACGGCTGGTGGCAGACGGAGGAGCTCGCGGCGGCGATCGCCGACGTCGATTGCGCCCTCGTCTTTGCCGACGGGCCGCGCGCGCAGCGACTGCTCGCCGCCAGGGGCGTCAGGCCGCCCGTCGTGACGATCGAGGACACGCTGCCGCTTGCCGACGCGCTCGCCCCGGTGATCGCGCGCGACGCGGCCGAGGCGACGCTTCCCGCGATCGGCGCGGAGGACGATGCGACGATCCTGTTCACGTCCGGGTCGACCGGCAAGTCGAAGGGCGCGGTGTCGGATCACCGCGCGGTGGTACAGGGCACCTTCAGTTTCCTCGCACAGGCGCTGATGATGCTGAGCCTCGCCACGGCCGACGGCAATCCGCCCACGCTGCCGCACGCGACGCTGCTGACGTTGCCGCTGTTCCACGTCACCGCGCAGGTCGCGGTGCTGCTGCAGAGCTTCGCGATCGGGCGCAAGCTGGTGCTGATGCCCAAATGGGACGCACGCGAGGCGATGCGGCTGATCGAGGCGGAACGGGTGACCTATTTCGTCGGCGTGCCGTTGATGAGCTTCGAGATGCTGACGCATCCCGATCGCGCGCAGTTCGACCTCAGCAGCGTCACCGATTTCGCCGCCGGCGGCGCACCGCGTCCCGAAGAGCATGTCCGGCGGATCCAGGCGGAAATGGGCGGCGGCGCGCCACTGATCGGCTATGGCCTGACGGAGACGAACGCGGTCGGCGCGGGCAATTGGCGCAGTAACTATCTCGCGAAGCCCGCGAGCACCGGTCGCGCGTCGGCGCCGCTGGTCGAGATCGCGATCCTCGACGAGGCCGGCGCGCCGATGGAGCAGGGCGCGCGCGGCGAGATCGCGATCCGCTCGATCTGCAACTTCCGCGGCTATTGGAACAATGCGGAGGCGACCGCCGCCTGCATCACCGCCGACGGTTTCTTCCGCACCGGAGACATCGGCTACCTCGACGCCGACGGCTATCTGTTCATCGTCGACCGCGCCAAGGACATCGTCATCCGCGGTGGCGAGAACATATCGTGCCAGGAGGTGGAGGCCGCGCTCTACGCACATCCGGCGGTCGCGGAGGCCGCGGTCTTCGGCCTCGCGGACGAACGCTATGGCGAAGTGCCCGGCGCGGTCGTTCATCTGCGTGACGGCGAAGGGGTGGACGAAGCGGTGCTGAAGGCCTTCCTCGCGGAGCATATCGCCGCATTCAAGATCCCCGCGCGGCTCTGGTTCAGCGCCGTCGCCCTGCCGCGGCTGGGGACGGAAAAGATCGACAAGGTCAGCCTGCGCAACACATATCGCGCGCTTGCGGCGGCGGGGTGAGCAAGGGCGCTTGGGCTTCAGGATCTCGCGGCAGGCAGGTCGATCTTCACCGCGTGAGTCTGGACTGGCGTGGTAAGGAAGACGATTGCGCTGAGCAGGCCGACGATGCCCCAGCCGTATCGTTGCGCGCGCAGGTCCGCGATCGCTTTGACGATACAATAGACGCCAGCGATCAGCGCGGCGATGCTCCACAGGGCGTATGTCGGCATGCCATAATAATATCTTCCGGTGTTTATTGAGCAATCGAGCTCTGCGACCCTCTGGAGCCCGAGGAGATGTGATCCTGGCAGGCTGAGGCTGGGATAAAACATTCCGGAAATGTCGGCGCCCTTCGTCCGGTGCAATGGAAGCATCGTGCTACGTCTGGGTGTTGCCGGAGACAGCGGTTTGCCATTGTGCGGAGACGCAACTGAAAGACGTGCGGCAGGGCGCCTTCCCCTGCCCCGATCGTGCCGATAAAGCCGCCGTCATGGCACGGATCAGCAGGCGCGGGGTGATCGTCGGGGGCGGGGCCGGGGTCGGCCTCGTCGTCGCCTGGGCCCTGTGGCCGCGCCGCTATCGGCCGAACCTCGCCGCCGCGCCGGGCGAGACCGGGTTCGGCGCGTGGCTGAAGATCGGCGAGGACGGCCACGTTACCGTCGCGGTGCCGCAGCTGGAGCACGGCCAGGGCAGCTGGACCGCCCTGGCGCAGGTGGTCGCCGACGAATTAGGGGCGGATTGGCGCACGGTCGGCATCGAGCCGGCCCCGCTCAATCCTCTCTATGCCAATCCGGTCGCGCTCGATTCGCTCTTCGAGGGCCAGTTCGATCGCGTGCCCGAGGTCATGCGCCGGGCACTCGCCGCGCGGGCGACGCTGATGCTGACCGCGGCGTCTTCCTCGGTCCGGATGTTCGAGGACGGATGCCGCCAGGCCGGGGCGGCAGCCCGCGCGCTTCTCTGCATGGCGGCGGCAAGGAAGTGGGACGTGCCGTGGAGCGCCTGCACCGTCGCCGGCGGCTTCGTCGTCCATGGCGACAAGAGGCTGCGGTTCGCGGAACTGGCGGCGACGGCGGCTGGGTTCACCCCACCCGATCCGCTGCCGCTCGGCATGCAGGGTGCCGGCAAACTCACCGGACGGGCGGTGCCGCGGCTCGATGCTCCGGCGAAGGTCGACGGCTCCGCGACCTTCGCAGGCGATATCCGCCTCCCGGACATGGTGCATGCCGCGATCCGCCAGGGGCCGATCGGCGACAGCCGCCTGACGACGGTCGATCGCGCCGCGGCGGACCGAATCCGCGGGGTGCTGTCGATCGTCGAGACCCCGCGCTGGGTCGCGGCGGTCGCGACGACCTGGTGGGCCGCGGAACGCGCGCTCGATGCGATGCGACCGCGTTTCGCGACCCAGGAGCCGGTCGTCGACGATGCCGCCATCGCCGCAGCGCTCGACGGCGCGCTTGCCGACAGGGGACACCGGTTGGGTGCGATCGGCACCATCGGGCAGCTGCTCGACGGCGGCGGTGTCATCGAGGCCGACTATGCGGTCGATCTGGGGCTTCACGCCGCGCTCGAGACGCCGAGCGCCACCGCCGCCTATCGTGACGGTCGGCTCGAGATATGGATGCCGACGGGCGCGCCCGCGGTGACGCGCGCCGCCGCGGCGAAGGCGGCTGGCCTCGCGGAGGGGGAGGTCGTCGTCCATCCGGTTTTGGGCGGTGGCCCGTCGGCCATGACGCTGGGGGCGCTCGTGGCGGAGCAGGCGGCCATTCTCGCCGTGCGGCTGAAGCGCCCCGTATGCCTCGCCTGGTCGCGGGGCGAAGACATCGCGCACGATCGCTATCGCCCGCCGGCCCGGGGACATATGCGGGCGCGGCTCGCCGGCAACGGTGGCATCGCGGCTTGGCAGGCGAAGGTCGCTGCGCCCGCCACCGGCCGCGCGCTTGCCGCGCGCCTGCTGCCCGCGGGGTTCGTCGCGACCGCCGGCGGCCTCGGCACGGCGGACCGCTATGCGGTGGCGGGGGCGCTGCCGCCGTATCGCATCGCCGCCGTGGCGATCGACCATCATCCGGCGGATGTCGCCGTGCCGACCGGCCATGTCCGCGGCGGCGCGCATGGCGCGAACTGCTTCTTCACCGAAAGCTTCGTCGACGAACTCGCGCGCGCGGCCAACAGTGAACCGCTGTCCTACCGGATCGGCATGCTGGGCGGTGATGCCCGCCTCGCGCGCTGCCTTTCGACCGTCGCCTCGCTGGGCGGCTGGGACGGCGGCGGGCCAGGCAGCGGGCAGGGCATCGCCGCCCACGCCTTTCGCGGCAGCTTCGTCGCGGTCCTGGCCGAGGCCGAGCTGGAGAACGGGAGCGTCAGGGTCGGCCGGCTGGTCGCGGCGGTCGATTGCGGGCGGATGGTCAACCCCGATCTGGTGCTGCAGGCGATCGAAGGCGGCCTGATCTATGGCCTGGCGCAGGCACTCGGCGCATCGACGGGAATCGTCGCGGGGCGCGCGACCGCGCGGCGGATCGCTGACCTGTCGCTGCCCCGCCTCGCGGACGCGCCCGACATCAACGTCGAGCTGATCCGTTCCGACGAGGATCCCGGCGGCGTCGCGGAACTTGCGGTGCCGCCCGTCGCGCCCGCGGTCGCCAATGCGCTCTTCTCCGCGACCGGCAGGCGTTGGCGCCGCCTGCCGCTGCGGCCATGACGCTGGATCAACGCCGCGCGCGGTGCGTATAACCGGCGCATCATGACTCCGCCCGTCGACCATCCCGCCATTCCGCCGCGCAAGGTCGGCGTATTGCTCGTCAATCTCGGTACGCCGGATGCGCCGGATCCCGCGTCGGTAAGACGGTATCTGGCGGAGTTCCTGTCGGACCGGCGCGTCGTCGAGATCCCGCAACTCGTCTGGCAGCCGATCCTGCGCGGCGCGGTGCTGACGACGCGGCCGAAGAAGAGCGCGCATGCCTATGGCCTCGTCTGGCGCGAGGACGGCTCGCCGCTCGCCGCGATCACGCGCGCACAGGCGGCGAGGCTCGCCGACGCGTTCGGGCCGAACGTGATCGTCGATTGGGCCATGCGCTATGGCAATCCCGCAATCGCGGACCGTCTCGCCGCGCTGAAGGCCCAGGGCTGCGAGCGTATCCTGATCGCGCCGCTCTATCCCCAATATTGTGCCGCGACGACCGCGACCGCGAACGACAAGGCGTTCGCCGCGCTCGCCGCCATGCGGTGGCAACCCGCGATACGGACCCTGCCGCCCTATTTCGACGATCCCGCCTATATCGACGCGCTCAAGGCGTCGGTGGAAACGCAGCTGGAGGGTCTCGACTTCGCGCCCGACGCCCTGCTCGTCAGTTTCCACGGCATGCCGCAGCGGACGCTGGAGCTGGGCGACCCCTATCACTGTCACTGCCAGAAGACCGCGCGGTTACTCGGCGAGGCTTTGGGGCGCGAGGTGATCGTCGCCTTCCAGTCGCGGTTCGGGCGTGCCAAGTGGCTGGGGCCCGCGACCGACACGGTGCTCGAAGGGCTGCCGGCCAAGGGGGTCCGCAAGGTCGCGATCGTCGCGCCGGGCTTTTCCGCGGATTGCATCGAAACGCTGGAGGAGCTGGCGATCCGCGGCCGCGAAAGCTTCGAGGGCGGCGGCGGCACGCATTTCGCCTATCTGTCCTGTCTCAACGACAGTGCGGTCGGGCTCGCGATGCTGCAGGCGCTGATCGCGCGCGAGTTGCTGGGTTGGGCCTGAGGCAGGACGTCAAGTATCTTCTCGCGCGCGCAAAGTGGTGCGTGCGCCATTGCCAGTTTTCCGCGGGAGCCGTAGCGTCCGATCCGGAATTTCCATCAGGAGAGGCATGCATATGGCACGGGTGGCGATCGTCACGGGCGGAACGCGCGGGATCGGCGAGGCGATCAGCCTTGCCCTGAAGGAGGCCGGCGTCACGGTCATCGCCAATTATGCCGGCAACGACGAACGGGCGAACGCGTTCAGCGAACGCACCGGAATCAGGGCGTACAAGTGGGATGTCGCCGATTACGATGCCTGCCAGGACGGCTGTGCCCGCGTGGCGGTCGAGGTCGGGCCGGTCGACATCGTGGTCAACAATGCCGGCATCACCCGCGACGGCACGATCCTGAAGATGGACCATCAGGCGTGGAAAGCGGTGATCGACACCAATTTGGGCGGTTGCTTCAACATGGCCAAGGCGGTGTTCCCCGGCATGCGCGACCGTAAATGGGGCCGGATCGTCAATATCGGTTCGATCAACGGCCAGGCCGGCCAATATGGCCAGGTCAATTACGCCGCCGCCAAGTCCGGCATCCACGGTTTCACCAAGGCGCTGGCACAGGAGGGCGCGCGCTTCGGCGTCACGGTCAACGCGATCGCGCCGGGCTATATCGATACGGACATGGTCGCGGCGGTGCCGGGCGACGTGCTGGAAAAGATCGTCGCGCGCATTCCCGTCGGTCGCTTGGGCCAGGCCAGCGAGATCGCGCGCGGCGTCTCCTTCCTGTGCTCCGACGAGGCGGGGTTCGTGACCGGATCGACGCTCAGCATCAACGGCGGACAACACATGTACTGACGATCGGCGGGGCCGCCCTTGCCGGCTTCGTGCCGGGAGTGCGTCTCACGACCGCCCTGCGGATTGCCGTAAGCCGGAACGCGAAAGGGCCGGCTTCCCGTCGGAAGCCGGCCCATCCCGATACGCTACGCGGGACCTTTTGACGGCGCCTCAGCGGCAGTAGCCGGGCCGGTCCGAACGCTCGACCGCGCGACCGGCGAGGGCGCCCGCACCGGCACCGAGCACCGTGCCGAGCGTGCGGTCGCCGCGCGTGTCGATCGTGCGGCCGAGCAGGCCACCCGCGATCGCGCCGACGATCGTGCCCGTCGTGCCGCTGTTGCAGCGGCGATAGGCGCGGTCGCGATAATAGCCGCGGTCGCCGCGATAGACGCGGTCGCCGCGGCCATAGTCGTAGCCGCCGCGATCGTAATAACCGTTGCCATAATAGCGCTGCGCGGCGGCAGGCGCGGTGGGGACTACGGCACCAGCGGTCATGGTCAGCGCGGCGGCGGCGAGGCTCAGGGTCTTCAGCATGGGTCTTCTCCCGTTGTTCCGTGGCGACGGTGGGAAGCCGGTTCGGCAGCCACGATCCGTCGTCGATGGTGCGCTTTTGCCCGAGTCGCATTGAGCCGAGCCTGAATGCGGCTGTTATTGCGCGTTCAGGCTTCCGCCTCGCCGCCCGGCCCCTATGAGGACAGGTCATGAGGCTGGTTCTGCGTGTTGTGTTCGTCGTCGTCGCGGTGCTGGCGGTGGTTCCCGGATGGACTGGCGAGGCGCGGCTGGCGCTCCTTGGCGATCATCCCCAGCTCGTGGCGACGCGCGTCGCACTCGATCCGCGCGATCCGAACCGGGTCCGCCTGGGCAGCCTGACCTATTTGGGTGGCGTGGAATTGCGCAGCCTCGATCCGGCGTTCGGCGGCTATTCCTCACTTGCCGTCGTCGGTGATCGGTTCACCTTGCTCAGTGACGGCGGCAACGTCGTCACGTTCCGCATGGGCGCGGACTGGCGCCCGCACGCCATCGCGTTTCGCAATCTACCGGCGGGGCCGGGGACCGGCTGGGACAAGCGGGATCGCGATACCGAATCGATGGTGCTCGATCCCGCAACGGGGCGCAGCTGGGTCGGGTATGAGAATTACAATGCGATCTGGCGCTACGCCCCCGGATTCTCTCGCGCTGAGGCGCATGTCGAACCTCTGCGCATGGCCAATTGGCCGGTCAACGGCGGGCCCGAATCACTCGTCCGCCTGCCCGACGGGCGTTTCCTGACGATCAGCGAGACCGGGCACGTGCCCTTCCGGCGTTGGTGGGGCACGCCCAGGGAGCGGCTGGCGACGCGCGATACGCAGCTGTTCGCCGGTGATCCGACGGCGCACGCGCCGGCTTCGACGCTCGCCTATGTGCCGGAAGGACGGTTCGACCCATCGGATGCGACGGCGCTGCCCAATGGCGATCTGATCGTGCTGGAGCGGGATTTCCGCCTGCCCTATCATTTCTACAACCGGATCGCACGGGTCCCGGCGGCGGACATCCGCAAGCGCGCGGTCGCGCGGGGGCGGACGCTCGCCCATCTCGACGCGCCGTTGATCCATGACAATTTCGAAGGCGTGGCGGCGACGCGGGAAGGCGACGCGACGATCCTGTGGCTCGTGTCGGACGACAATCAGTCCGTGCTGCAGCGAACGTTGCTGCTCAAGTTCCGGCTCGATTCGCCCCCGCACGGCTAAGCATATCGCTCATGCGGCTGCCGGTGCTTCGGAATGGGCCGGCATGGCTGTGGTGGACGCACACGCCAACGGCCCGCCGCCCGTGGATAGGGCGGCGGGCCGGAGATCCCATCATCGATGGACCGGCTTAGGCCGCCTGCGCGGCGGTCGACAGCTTCTTGACGATGTCGCGCTTCAGGCGGCGGCAACGCAGCGACAGCTTGTCGTCGCTGGTCTTCACCAGCCAGTTGTCCAGACCGCCGTTGTGCTCGACCGAGCGCAGGCCGTGCGTCGACACGCGCAGGCGCACGCTCTTCTCGAGCGCGTCCGAGATCAGCGTGACGTTCTGCAGGTTGGGCAGGAAAGTCCGCTTGGTCTTGTTGTTGGCGTGGGAAACGTTGTGACCCACCTGCCGGCCCTTGCCGGTCAGCTCGCAAATGCGCGACATCGCTTTGATCCTGAATTTCGCCTTGGGTTCCGGTTGCCCGGAAAGTCGGCGCTGGTAACCGGTGACGGACGATCCGTCAACCTCGGACCGGCAACTTGGAGCGCGATGCAACCGCGTCCCGACGGACTCGTTGTTACGCCGGTGAATCATTTCAGGGAAGGGGTGCCATCATGCGAACGTTGCTCGTCCTCATCGGAATCGTCGCGCTGATTGCGATCGCGCTGATGTATTTCGGCTTCATCAACATCGACCAGACGCGCCCCGGCGTCGTGCAGGCGCCCGCCTTCAAGGCGGACGTCGCGCGGGTCAGCGTCGGTACCGAGAACAAGACGGTCGCCGTCCCGACGGTCAACGTGGAAAAGCCCGCCAACACCCAGTGAGGGCACGCGCAGGCCGGGGCTTTACCCCGGCCGCGCGGGGCGGCAGACAATGGCAATGTTCCCGCTGCCGCCCCCGATGCGTCGCGCGCTCGATGTCGCGCGGGAGGCCGCCCTGGCGGATGAGGTGCCGGTCGGCGCGACGCTCGTGTGGCGCGGCGAGATCATCGCTGTCGCTGCCAATGCGCCGCGCGCGCTGCACGACCCCACGGCGCATGCGGAGATACGGGTGATCCGGGCGGCCGCCGCGTTGCTCGAGCGGGAGCGGCTGGAGGATGCCGAGCTCTGGGTGACGCTGGAGCCTTGCGCGATGTGTGCCGGCGCGATCGCGCATGCGCGGATCGGACGCGTCTATTATGCGGCCGCGGACCCCAAGGGCGGCGCCGTGGAACATGGCCCCCGCCTGTTCACGCAGTCGACCTGCCACCATCGGCCCGACATCTATGCGGGCATCGGCGAGGGTGAGGCCGCGGCGATGCTGCGGGATTTCTTCGCGGCACGGCGCTGATCCCCCTCCCCGCGGGGAGGGGGGCGACGCCCGCGTCAGCGACGCAGGTCGTTCTCGTTGATCGGCACGATCTTGATTTCGACGCGACGGTTGGCCGCACGGCCGGCTTCGGTCTCGTTCGACGCGACCGGGTTGCTCTCGCCGAACCCGCGCGTACCGATGCGCGCCGGCTGGACGCCGCGGCTGGCGAGATAGTCGGCGACGGCGGTCGCGCGCCGCTCGGACAGCTGCTGGTTGTAGGCGTCGGAGCCGGTCGAATCGGTGAAGCCGTACACGTCGATATAGGTCTGATTGTATTGCGCCAGCGTCTGCGCGACCTGGTCGAGCGTGCGCTGGAACTGCGGCTGTACCGTCGCGCTGTTATAGGCGAAGGTGATTCCCGACGGGATGTTGAGCAGCAGGTTGTCGCCCTCGCGCACCACCTGTACGTCGGTGCCTTGCGTGCGGGCGCGCAGCTCGCGCTCCTGCCGATCCATGTACGCGCCGATGCCCGCGCCGGCGAGACCACCGATGCCCGCGCCGAGGATCTTGGCGGTGCGATCGTTGCGCCCGCCGACAAGGTCACCGAGTACATAGCCGCCCAGCGCGCCGCCGATGCCGCCGATCGCGGTCGGCGACAGGCGTCGCTGGCCCGTTTCCGGATCGGTGGTGCAGGCCGTGGTGGCGACCATTGCGCTCAGCGCGGCGGCGGCAAAAAACTTGTTCTTCATCGTTTCCCTTTCCGAATGCGATGGGGTGGAAACCAAGGTCCGAAGCGGCTTGTTCCGCAGGCGATCTGAACAGGTGCTGATCGACGACCCACCTATGTCGTGTTCATCGAACCGGTTGTCGCGCCCGCGATTGTCGGGCAAAGAGGCACAACGCCGATGGCTCCTCTCCCGCCCTTTCCCTGGATCGACGTCCTCATCATCCTCGCGCTTGTCGCGTTGAACGGGGTGTTCGCGATGAGCGAACTCGCGATCGTCTCGTCGCGCCGCGCGCGGCTGGAGGCGATGGCCCGCACGGGCCGCAAGGGGGCAGGCACCGCGATGGCGCTGGCCGCCGATCCCGGCAAGTTCCTCTCGACCGTGCAGATCGGCATCACGCTGATCGGCATCCTCGCAGGCGCCTATTCCGGGTCCAGCCTGGGCGGCCCCACCGCGGCGCGGCTGCAGGCGATGGGCCTGTCGCAGCACAGCGCGGAGACGCTGGGCTTCGCGCTCGTCATCGGCCTGACCACCTATGCCTCGCTGATCATCGGCGAACTGGTCCCCAAGCAATTCGCGCTGCGCAAGCCGGAAGTCGTCGCGGCGCTGGTCGCGGTGCCGATGCGCTGGATCGCGGTAATCTGCGCGCCGCTCGTCTGGCTGCTCGATTCGTCGAGCGCGCTCGTCTTCCGCGTGATCGGGCTCAATCGCGAATCGGAAGACCAGGTGACGGCGGAGGAGCTGCACCTGATCGTCGCGGAGGCGTCGAAGTCGGGTGTCATCGAGGAGCATGAGCGGACCATCATCTCCGGCGTCGTCCGCCTCGCCGACCGGCCAGTGCGCGAGGTGATGACGCCCCGCACCGAAGTCGACTGGCTCGATGTCCGCGCCAGCGCGGACGAGGTTCGCGACGCGCTGCTCGTCTCGCCGCACAGCCGCATTCCCGTCGCAGAAGGATCGATCGACGCGGTCGTCGGCGTGGTCCAGGCGCGCGACATCGCCGGCGCGCTGCTCCGCGGCGCGCCGCTCGACCTGACGCAGCTGATGCGCAAGGCGCCGGTGGTCATCGACCGTATCGACGCGATGGACGCGCTGATCGAGCTGCGCCGCGCGGAGGTGCCGATGGCGCTGATCCACGACGAATATGGCCATTTCGAAGGGATCGTCACGCCGTCCGATCTGCTAGCCGCGATTGCGGGCGAGTTCGCGTCGGATGCCGATCCGGACGAGGCGCCGTCCGTCGTCGTCCGCGACGACGGTTCGCTGCTGGTCGCGGGCACGATGGCGGCGGATGCATTGGCAGAGCGGCTCGGTATCGATCTGCCAGAGGATCGCGATTATGCCACCGTCGCGGGCCTCGCGCTCGCCGCCTTCCGTCACCTGCCGGGCGAGGGCGAGAGCTTCGAGGAGCAGGGCTGGCGGTTCGAGGTGGTCGACCTCGACGGCCGCCGTATCGACAAGCTGCTGGTCAGCGAGGCGTAGCGCGGGCGCGCTTGCCACGCGTCGTCAGCGCGGCGCCAGCACCTCGTCGCGCCTCAGGGTGAGCACCTCGACCCCCGTCGCGGTCACCGCCACGGTATGCTCGAACTGCGCGGAGAGCTTGCCGTCGCCCGTCACCACGGTCCATCCGTCGTCCTCGGTGGATACGCGGCGCGTGCCCTGGTTGAGCATCGGCTCGATCGTGAAGGTCATGCCCTCGCGCAGCGTCGCGCCGGACCCCGCACGCCCAAAGTGCAATACCGTCGGTTCCTCGTGCATCTCGCGGCCGATCCCGTGGCCGCAATAGTCGCGCACGACCGAATAGCCGTTGGCCTTGGCATGCTTCTCGATCGCAAAGCCGATGTCACCCAGCCGGGCGCCGGGACGTACCGCGCGGATGCCTTTCCACATCGCCGCCTGCGTCACGCTCAACAGCCGACGCGCCGCCGGCGGGACCGTGCCGATCGCATAGGTCTTGCTCGAATCGGCGATATAGCCGTTCTTCTCGAGCGTAATGTCCAGATTGATGATATCGCCGTCGCGCAGCACGTCGGTGGCCGCAGGCACGCCGTGGCAGACTACGTTGTTGATCGAGCTGTTGAGCACATAGGCGAAGCCATATTGCCCCTTGCTCGCCGGCCGAGCGGCGAGGTCGACGGTGATGAACCGTTCGACCATGTCGTTGATCGCCAGCGTCGAAAGGCCGGCGAGCGGCTGTGCGTCGAGCATCTCGAACACCGACGCCAGCAGGCGGCCGGAGATGCGCATCAGCGCCAGTTCGTCGGCGGTCTTGATCATCGGCGTGTCCGTTCGGCCGCTCACAGGCGGCCAAACATCGCCTCGAACCCCTTGACGTCGCCCGCCGCCAGGAAGCGGGCCTGCTCGACCCAGCGATCACGCGCCATCCGGCCGCTGAACGCGCCCAGATCGGCGTCGAGCCGCGCCGCTGCCGCATCGTCGAGGACGGCAAGCTGGCCGACGCGGGTGATGCCGAGTTCGCTCAGCCGCGCGGCGACCTTAGGTCCCAGCCCTTTCAGCAGCGTAACCGGCCGGTCCGCCGGATCGTCGGACGCGGGGCCGGCGTCGGGCGCCGAGGCGGCCTCGGCCTGAGGCGCGGCGTCGAGCGGCGCGGCGGCCGCGATCGGTTCGTCCGCGATCGGGGCCACGGCAACTGGCGCAGCGTCGGTGGCAGGCTGGTCGAGCGGCGGCGGGGGAGGCGCGGTGGGGACGGGCGCGGTGGGGACCGGCGCTGGGGATGGCGCAGGCTCGGCGCTCGCCCTGGGGGCGGCGCGCCTCTCCCGGCCCTCCCCCGGCACTGACGCCGGCGGGGACTGGGGCATCTGCGCCGATTCCGCGTTGCTGGCTTCGATCGTCCTCTCGGCTTGCTTGCGGCGGTGCTTCAGCCGCGCGCCCCAGATCAGGCCGAGAATGACGAGGATCGCGAAGATCGCGATCACCGCCAGGTGCGCGGTGGTGAAGAGCGTGGTCGTGTCGGGCAACAGGCTTTCGCCCGGGGCCGAGGAGGCGCTGTCGTTCATCCTGTCATCCTAGTCGCGGTCGCGCCGCCTGCCTATGGGCTCGCGAGCAAGACGTGCCGTCAGCGCGCCAGTTCCCGCCAGCCGATGTCGCGGCGGCAGAAGCCGTCGGGGAAACGGATGGCGTCGACGCCGCGATAGGCGGCATCGCGCGCCGCGCGTATGTCCCTGCCGGCCGCGGTCACCGCGAGCACGCGGCCGCCGGCGGCGACCAACTGCCCGTCAGCGAGGCGCGTGCCCGCCTGGAAGACGACCGCGCCGGTCGCTTCCGCGGAATCGATCCCGGCTATCGCTCCGCCCGTTGCCGGCGTGCCGGGATAGCCCCTGGCAGCCAGCACCACCGTCATCGCGCTGTGCTCGACGAAAGCCGGCGGCGGTGCCTGGTCGAGGCGCCGCTCTGCGACCGCGAGCAACAACTGCGCCAGGTCGCCGCGAAAGCGCAGCATCAGCACCTGGCATTCGGGGTCGCCGAACCGCGCGTTATACTCGATGAGCTTCGGCCCGGTCGGCGTCAGCATCAGCCCGGCGTAGAGAACGCCGCTGAACGGCGTGCCGTCCGCCGCCATCGCCTTGACCGTCGGCGCGACGATCTCGTCGATCGCTCGCCGTTCGAGTTCGGGGGTCAAGACGGGGGCGGGACTATAGGCCCCCATGCCGCCGGTGTTGGGGCCGGTATCGCCCTCGCCGACGCGCTTGTGGTCCTGCGCGCTGCCGAACGGCATCAGCGTCGTGCCGTCGGTCAGAACGAACAGGCTCGCTTCCTCGCCGTCGAGGAACTCCTCCAGCACCACGGGTGCGTCGCCGTGCGCGAACATCGCGTCGAACGCCTCCGTCGCGTCCGCCTCGCTGAGGGCGATCACCACGCCCTTGCCCGCCGCAAGGCCGTCCGCCTTGATGACCACGGGATAGCCGAAAGTCGTCGCCAGCGCGGCCTCCGCCTCGGCGCGGCTGTTGACGCGGACATAGCCGGCGGTTGGGATGTTCGCGCGGCGGCACAGGTCCTTGGTGAAGCCCTTCGATCCTTCCAGCTGGGCGGCGGCCTTGTCCGGCCCGAACACCGCGACGCCCGCGCCGCGCAGGGAATCGCCCAGGCCGTCGACCAAAGGCGCCTCGGGCCCGATCACGACTAGGTCGACGGCATGGTCGCGGGCAAAGGCGATCACGGCCGCGTGATCCGTCGTATCGAGCGCGACGCAGGTCGCATGCTCGGCGATGCCGGGGTTGCCAGGCGTCGCATAGAGCGTATCGAGGGTCGGCGACTGCGCCAGCCTCCACGCCAATGCGTGTTCGCGTCCGCCGGAGCCGACCAACAGGACGTTCATGCCCGATCCCTTTCTCGATGATGATCCGCGGCTGCTAGCCGAGCAGCGCCCCGGCGACAACGCGCTGGCTTTGTCCGTCGGAGAGCTGAGCTTCAAGCTCAAGCGCATGGTGGAGGGCGAGTTCGGCCATGTCCGCCTCCGCGGCGAGATTTCCGGTTACAAGCGCGCCGCTTCCGGCCACGCCTATCTGTGCCTGAAGGACGAATCCGCCGTGATCGACGGCGTGATGTGGAAAGGGCAGATGGCCGGCCTCGCCTTCGCGCCGCAGGACGGCGTCGAGGTCATCGCGACGGGGAAGCTCACCACCTATCCCGGCCGATCCAAATATCAGATCGTCATCGAGCGAATGGAGCTTGCCGGCGCCGGCGCGCTGATGGCGCTGTTCGAAAAGCTGAAGGCGCAGCTCGCGGCGGACGGGCTGTTCGACCCGGCACGCAAGCAGCGGCTGCCCTATCTGCCCCGCACGATCGGCGTCGTCACCTCGCCGACCGGCGCGGTCATCCGCGACATCCTGCATCGGCTCGAGGACCGCTGCCCCAGCCATGTCGTCGTCTGGCCGGTGAAGGTGCAGGGGCAGGGGGCGGCGGAGGAGGTCGCGGCGGCGATCCGCGGCTTCGACGCGCTGCCGGCGTCGCCGGCGGGCTCCGGGCTGCCGCCCCGCCCCGACCTCGTCATCGTCGCGCGCGGCGGCGGCTCGATCGAGGATTTGTGGGCCTTCAACGAAGAAGTCGTCGTCCGCGCCGTTGCCGCCTGCTCGATCCCGATCATCTCCGCCGTCGGGCACGAGACGGATACGACGCTGTGCGACTATGCCGCCGATCTGCGCGCCCCGACCCCGACCGCGGCGGCCGAACTCGCCGTGCCGGTGCTCGCCGACCTGCGTCTCACGGTGCAGAGCCACGCCGCGCGCACCTTGCGTTGCGCAAGCCGCTACGTGGAGCGCGGGCGCGAGCGGCTCGGCGCGACGGCGCGGCTGCTGCCGAAGCGCGATGCCCTGCTCGGTCCGCAGCGGCAGCGCGCCGACGACGCCGGGCAGCGGCTCGATCGCGCGCTGGAGCGGCGGATCGCGGCGGCGCGCGGCCAGCTCGACCGTAACGGTGGGGCGCTGCGTCCCGCGGTCCTGCAGCGGCAGTGGGAGGGCGCGCGCCACCGGCTGGAGGCGACGTGGCGGCTCGCACAGTCGCTCAATCCGGACGCCGTGCTCGATCGGGGCTATGCGCGCGTCACCACGCGGGAGGGCGCGACGCTGGTGAGCGCCGACGCGGCGCGTGCCGCAGGCGCGTTGACCGTGCGCTTCCGCGATGGAACCGTGGACACGGTCGTCGCGCCGGACGAGTCGCCCGTCGATCGGCCCAAGGCCGAACGCGCCCGCTCCAGATCCATGGCCCCTTCCAGGGGCGACCAGCCGACCTTACTCTGACAGGATATCCGCGATGCTCGTATCCAATTCCGATCGCCCGGCCCGATTGCACTATATGGCCAACGGTTTCCGCGTGCTCAGTCCCGGCGACCATGTCACCTGCGCAGTGACGGGCGCGCGCATCCCGCTCGACATGCTGCGCTATTGGAGCGTCTCCCGTCAGGAGGCCTATGCCAATGCGGAGCAGGCCGCCGAGGCGCTGCGCCCGCAATGAAACGGGCGGCGGCGATCGGAATGGCGACACTCCTCGCGGTGGCGGGGGCCGCCATCTCCATCGCCGCGCCGCCGCGCAACGGAGGCAGCAACGCGCGTGAGCCCAGCTCCTTCGGCTGGACGGGCAGCCTCAGCCAGGGCGGACTGATCCGCGGTACCGCGCCCGCCGGCACGGTGTCGCTGACGCTGGACGGCCATCCGGTTTCGCTTGCCGGCGATGCCTTCGTCATCGGATTCGATCGCGATGCCGGGCCGGTCGCCACCCTGGTGGCGACGCGCGCGGACGGCAGCGTCGGGATGCAGCGGCTGGACGTCGCGCCGCGTGCGTGGCGGATCGAGCGGCTTGATACGTTGCCGCGCTTCCCCGCGCCGGACCCCGTGTTCGCGAAGCTGCGGCCGCCCGAGCTGGCACAGATCGCCGCGGCGCGTGCGATGGTCACCGACGCGCAAGGCTGGCGCCAGACGTTCGCCTGGCCGGCGGAAGGACGTATCTCGGGTCTCTTCGGCGCGCAGCGCATCTACCGGGGCGAGCCCGGCGCCTATCACGGCGGCGTCGACGTCGCGCTGCCCGCCGGCACCCCCGTGCGCGCGCCGGCCGACGGTGTCGTCATTCTCGCCGCCGATCACCCCTTCACGCTGGAGGGCAATCTGCTGATGATCGACCACGGCCTCGGTCTCAACAGCGCGTTCCTGCACCTTTCCCGCATCGACGTCCGGCCGGGCGACCATGTTCGCCAGGGGCAGGTGATCGGCGCCGTCGGCATGACCGGCCGCGCGACTGGCCCGCACCTCCACTGGGGGCTGCGCTGGGGTGACGCGCGCCTCGACCCCCTGCTGATCGCGGGCCCGATGCCGCTGCGGTGACGCTGTTCGCATTTGCAGCATCTTTGCTGCGCGTGCTCGGGCAATAGGCACATTTTGCATTACGATTGAGGGTTGTCGCGCATGATGTGTGGCTTTTGTGGCACAACATTCATCAAAGCTTCATGATAACAGATGTGACACCTTTACAGTCGTACCCTCCATTGCTTTGATCCGAGCACGTCTCGTGGAGGTCGTTCAGGCGGCTTTTGGGGGCTTGGTTCAGCCCCATTATCGGCACCGCAGAAAGCGGGTCGAACGGTGGGGCCAAGCGAGGGAAACACATGATCAACACTTTGAACTTCGCGCGCCGCGCGTTGCGCGGCGGTACTGCGTTGCAAGCGCTTGCGCTCGTCGGCGCGGGCGTCGGCATGGCTGGCCTCACCGCGCCGGCGGCGGCGCAGGATTACACGTCGGGCGCGATCGGCGGTACGGTTCGCGATGAAGCCGGCAACCCCGTGGATGGCGCGACCGTGACCATCACGTCGCGGTCGCAGGGCTTCACGCGGACAGTCACGACCAACTCGGGCGGCGTCTTCCTGGTCAACGGCCTTGCACCGGGCGGCTACGACGTCTCGGTGCAATCGTCGGCGGGCGCGGGCTACAAGGCCGACAACGTGCCCCTGTCCTCGTCGCAGACGGCGCAGCTCAACGTGCAGCTGGCGGCGGCGGGTGGCGACGACATCGTCGTGACCGGCACGCGCGCGGTCGCGTCGTTCAGCGGTGCCACCACCGGTTTGAACGTCAACGTCGCCGACTTCATCAAGGACAAGCCGCTCGGGCGCGACCTTACTTCGGTCATCCTCCTCGCACCCGGCACGGCGGCGGGCGATGCGGCGTTCGGTAACCTGCCTTCGATCGGCGGTTCGTCGGTCGCCGAAAACGCCTATTTCGTGAACGGCCTGAACACCACCAATTTCGACACCGGCCTCGGCAGCACGGCCGTACCGTTCTACTTCTACCAGAGCGTCGAAACCAAGACCGGCGGCTATCCGGCCGAATATGGTCGCGCAACCGGCGGCATCATCAATGCCACGACCAAGTCGGGCACCAACGACTTCATGGCGGCCATACACGTCGATTGGGCGCCGAACTTCCTGGTGTCGCGCGGCAAGGATCGCCAGAGCTACACCGGCGTCAACGTCAATGGCAGTCTGTTCCAGAACAACACCGACGAGGCGAACCGGCGTTCCGATTCGCTGCTGGTGAACATCGAAGCGGGCGGCCCGATCATCAAGGACCGCCTGTTCTTCTATGGCCTTGCCCAGATGCGCAAGGTGACCAGCCGTTCGAACAGCCCGCTGGCGACCGGCATCACCGGCCAGGGCACGTCGTTCAACTATCGCGACACCGACCCCTTCTGGGGAATCAAGGTCGACGCCTTCCCGATTTCGAGCCAGCACCTCGAATTCACGATGTACGACACGCGCGCTACCCAGGAACGGTCGGATCAGCCGTACAGCTACGGCAATGGTGCGAACATCTACAACACCGCGACGGCCGTCACCGGCTTCAAGAGCGGTGGCCTGAACTTCGTCGGCAAGTACACCGGCCGCATGACCGACTTCCTGACGGTGTCGGCGGCTTACGGCCGCGTGCGCGATCGGTTCGATCAGGTCAGCCTCGCCGGTGCGGGCAACCTGCCGTACATCCTGAACAGTTCCGGCGGCGTCGTGAACGGCATCGCCAATGGCGGTTTGCTGAACGCGCAGCAGAATCTGGGTACCGACGCGCCGTATAACACGGAGCGCAAGTTCTTCCGTGCGGACGCCGACATCCTGGTAACCTTCCTCGGCACGCACCACTTCCGCGGTGGCTACGACCAGGAAACGAACACGCTGAACCACGTGAACGTCCGTAACGGCGGCGCTTACGAGCTTAGCAAGGGTGCAATCACTCAGGCGGCCTACAATGCAGTGCTGGGCAACGGGGGCCTAGCCTACATTCTTCGTCCGAACGGTCAGGTTGAAGTCAACTACTTCAATACCGGTGGTACCTTTGGCGCGAAGAACAAAGCGTATTACATTCAGGATGAGTGGAAACCCTTCGACCGGCTGACCTTGACCCTAGGTGCGCGTCGGGACGATTTCCGCGTCGACAAGCCGAGTGGTGCGCCGATCGCAATCCTGAACAAGAACTACGCGCCCCGTCTCAGCGCCGAATATCAACTGTTCGGTGACAAGTCTGGCAAGATCTACGGCTCTTACGGGTGGTATTTCCTGCCGATCGCTAGCAACACCGGCTTCCGTCAAGGCGCACCTTCGTACTATCTGCGCCAGCGCTACCAGTATCTTGGGCTGGATTCATCGGGTATCCCCATTCTGGGGAACATCAATACGGCCTACGCTTCGGGCACCTGTCCGATTCAGCTGGTTCCGGGTAAGCCGACAACCAACTGTAACGTGACCGGTGATGGATCGGACATCAACACGACGCAGGCGATCTCGTCCAACCTGAAGGCTACAAAGGAAACCGAGATCATCGTCGGTTACCAGCAGAAGGTCGGGCTGTGGACGTTTGGTCTGAGCTACACCAATCGTAAGCTGAACCGCACGTCAGAAGATTCGGCGATCGACGCGGCCGTCAACGCCTATTGCGCGGCGAACAACATCCGTGCGACGCCGGTGGGCGGCGGGGCCTCGGTACCGTGCTCGGCGATCTGGGATGGCTTCCACCAGTATGTCATCAACAATCCGGGCAGCCCGATCACGGTCAACCTTCTGGCGAACGGTTACGACATCAACAACCGGACGGTCAGCTTCACGGCGGCCCAGCTGGGCTACGGCAAGGCGAAGCGTACCTATGACGCAGTGACCTTCAGCTTCGACCGTGCGTCGAACGGTCGTTATTCGCTGGGCGGCAGCTACACGTGGTCGAAGAGCAAGGGTAATATCGAAGGCGGCGTGCAGTCCGACTTCGGTCAGAGCGACACGGGCATCACGCAGGACTTCGACCAGCCGGGCTTCGTGACAGGAGCGTACGGCTACCTGCCGAACGATCGCCGTCACGAGTTCAAACTGTATGGAAGCGTCAATCTGAATGACGACTTCACCATCGGTATGAACACGCAGGTGTTCTCGCAGCGCCCGCTGAGCTGCTTCGGTTACAATCCCACCGACGCGTTCGCCAATGGCTACGACGCCGCATCGCATTACTGCAACCTGGTGCTCAGCCCGCGTGGAACAGCGCAAAAGAGTGATTGGTACGAGACGATTAATACGTCGTTCCGGTACAACGTTCACTTCGCCGACCGGGTAGTCACCTTGCGGGCTGATGTATTTAATCTGCTCAACTCGCAGGCGGTTCTGAAGCGGAACGAAATTGGCGATCTGACTGGCAGCAACGTCAATAATGCAGCCGGTCTGCCGATCTCGGTTGACCGTAACCCAAATTATGGCTTGGTCACCAGCTACCAGGCTCCGCGTTTTGTGCGTCTTGGGGTGGATATCGCTTTCTGAATTACGCCAAATATTGGGTGAACATGGGAGGCGGACCGATCAGTCCGCCTCCTTTTTCGTGCGCAAAAGTGTAGTCGCTCACCCGACGCTGAGTACCAACCGCCCGTCGCCTTCGTCGACGTGCACCGTCGAGCCGTCCTTCACCTCGCCGCGCAGGATCGCCTCCGCCAGCGGGTCCTGGAGGTAGCGCTGCACCGCCCGCTTGAGCGGCCGTGCGCCATAGACGGGATCGTAGCCGACCCGGCCCAGCCACGCCCGCGCCGCGTCGGTCAGGTCCAGCGTCACCTTCCGGTCCGCCAGCAGCTTGCCGACGCGCGCGACCTGGATGTCGACGATCGGCCCCATGTGCGCCTGGCCCAGTCGATGGAACAGGATCACCTCATCCAGCCGGTTGAGGAATTCCGGCCGGAAATGCGCGCGGACGATCTCCATGACCTGCGGTTCGACCGTCTCGACCGCCTGCCCCTCCTCGAGGTTCGCCAGATACTGGCTGCCGAGATTGCTGGTCAGGATGATCAGCGTGTTCGAGAAGTCGACCGTACGCCCCTGGCCGTCAGTCAGGCGGCCGTCGTCGAGCACCTGGAGCAGCACGTTGAACACGTCGCCATGGGCCTTCTCCACTTCGTCGAACAGCACGACCTGATAGGGCCGGCGCCGCACCGCCTCGGTCAGCACGCCGCCTTCCTCATAGCCGACATAGCCGGGAGGGGCGCCGATCAGCCTGGCAACGGCATGCTTCTCCATGAACTCGCTCATGTCGATGCGCACCATCGCGCTCGCATCGTCGAACAGGAATTCGGCGAGCGCCTTGGTCAGCTCCGTCTTGCCGACGCCGGTCGGCCCGAGGAACAGGAAGCTGCCGAGCGGCCGGTTCGGATCCTGCAGCCCCGCGCGCGCGCGCCGTACCGCGGTGGAAACGGCGCGGACGGCTTCGCTCTGTCCGATGACGCGCGCGCCGAGCACCTCCTCCATCCGGAGCAGCTTCTCGCGCTCGCCCTCCAGCATCCGGTCGACGGGCACCCCGGTCCAGCGGCTGACCACGCCCGCGATGTCGTCGGCGGTCACCTCCTCGCGCAGCATGGCACCCTGGGTGGCGCCCTGCGCCTCCGCCAGCAGCTTCTCCAGCGCGGGAATCCGGCCGTAGGAAAGCTCGCCCGCCTTGGCGAGGTCGCCGGACCGCTGCGCCTGCTCCAGCTCGAGCCGCGCGGCGTCGAGCTGTTCCTTGAGCTTGGCCTCGCCGGCGATCTTGTCCTTTTCCGCCTGCCAGCGCGTCGTCAATTCCGCCGACTGCTGCTCCAGGTTGGCGAGTTCGCCCTCGATCTTCTCCAGCCGATCCTGCGACGCCTCGTCGGTCTCGCGGCGCAGCCCCTCGCGCTCGATCTTAAGGCGCAGGATGCGACGGTCGAGGCTCTCGATCTCCTCGGGCTTCGATTCGACCTCCATGCGAATGCGGCTGGCGGCCTCATCCATCAGGTCTATCGCCTTGTCGGGCAGGAAGCGGTCGGTGATGTACCGGTTCGACAGCGTCGCGGCGGAGACCAGCGCGCCGTCGGTGATCCGCACGCCATGGTGCATCTCGTACTTGTCCTTGAGCCCGCGCAGGATGCTGATCGTATCCTCGACGGTCGGCTCGCCGACGAACACGGGCTGGAATCGCCGCTGAAGCGCCGGATCCTTCTCGACATGCTTGCGATATTCGTCGAGCGTGGTCGCGCCGACGCAATGCAGCTCGCCGCGCGCCAGCGCCGGCTTCAGCAGATTGCCCGCATCCATCGCGCCTTCGGATTTCCCCGCGCCGATGAGCGTGTGCATCTCGTCGATGAACAGCACGATCTCGCCCTCGGCGGCCTTCACCTCGTCGATGACGCCCTTCAGCCGCTCCTCGAACTCGCCGCGATATTTCGCGCCGGCGATCAGCGCGCCCATGTCGAGCGCCATCAGCGTCTTGTCCTTCAGCCCGTCGGGCACGTCGCCGTTGGCGATGCGCAGCGCCAGCCCCTCGACGATCGCGGTCTTGCCGACTCCGGGTTCGCCGATCAGCACGGGATTGTTCTTGGTGCGGCGCGCGAGCACCTGGATCGTGCGGCGGATTTCCTCGTCGCGTCCGATCACGGGGTCGAGCTTGCCGTCCCGCGCCGCCTCGGTCAGGTCGCGTGCGAACTTCTTGAGCGCGTCGTAGCGGTCCTCCGCACCCGCGGTATCGGCGGTGCGGCCCTGACGCAGCTGGTTGATCGCGGCGTTGAGGCCCTCCGGCGTCGCGCCGGACGCCTGCAGCGCCTTGCCCGCCGCGGTGTTGAGCGACAGTGCGATCGCAACGAGCAGCCGCTCGACCGTGACGAAGCTGTCGCCGGCCCGCTGGGCGATCTGTTCGGCCTGGTCGAGGACGCGCACGGCGTCGTTCGACAGACCCGGCGCGGTCTGCGCGCCCGATCCGGACACGGCGGGGATCTTCGCCAGCGCGGCGTCTATGTCGTTGGTCGCGCGACGCGGATCGCCGCCCGCAGCGCGGATCAGCCCCGCGGCCATGCCCTGCTCGTCTTCCAGCAATGCCTTCAGCAGATGCTCGGGAGCGATCTGCTGGTGGCTCATGCGGATGGCGACGGTCTGCGCGGCTTGCAGAAAACCCTTCGCGCGGTCGGTAAATTTCTCGAGGTTCATCGGGATCCTATCCTGTTGAGCAACGATATGGTGTTGCCGATGTGCAACACAAGTGTGACATCGGACCGTTGTCGACTTTATCGCCGACGCCGCTTGTCAGTCCTCCGGCGACCGTTATGCTTGAGCGACACAGTCGTTCCAAGTCTTCGGGGGAAGGTTCGCTTCATGAACAAATGTATCGCGCTGACCGGCGTCGCCACGATGGCGCTCGCCTCGCCTGTTCTCGCCCGGGCGGAGACCACGGCATCGATCAAGGCAGCGCCCGTCTCGGCGCTCGTGAAGGATGTCAGCATCCCCTATCAGGAGTTCAGGCTGGCGAACGGCCTTCGCGTCATTGTCCATACCGACCGCAAGGCGCCGGTCGTCGCCGTCAGCGTGTGGTATGACGTGGGTTCCAAGCAGGAGCCAAAGGGTTCGACCGGTTTCGCGCATCTGTTCGAACATCTGATGTTCAACGGATCGGAGAATGCACCGGGCGACTTCTTCACGCCGCTGAAGGAAGTCGGGGCGACGGATTATAATGGAACGACCTATTACGATCGTACCAATTATTTCGAGACGGTGCCGACCGCGGCGTTGCCGCGCGCACTGTTCCTCGAGTCGGACCGGATGGGCCACCTGCTCGGCGCGATCACGCAAGGCGTGCTCGACGAACAGCGCGGCGTTGTCCAGAACGAGAAGCGGCAGGGCGACAACCGCCCCTACGGCCTGCTCGACTATGCGGTGACCGAGGGGCTGTACCCGGCGACGCACCCCTATGGCCACGACACGATCGGATCCATGGCCGATCTCGACGCGGCGTCACTCGATACCGTCAAGAACTGGTTCCGCAGCCACTATGGCCCCAACAACGCGGTGCTGGTGCTGGCGGGCGACGTCGACGTCGCGACGGCGCGGACCTTGGCCGAAAAGTACTTCGGCGACATTCCGGCGGGACCGAAGAGCGAGCTTCCCGTCGCTCCCGTCGTCACGCTGCCCGCGGCGAGGACCGTGACGCTGAAGGACCGCGTGGCGGCGACGATGATCACCCGCAACTGGTCGGTGCCGGGCCTGAACGACAGGGCCACGCCCGGCCTGGAGGTCGCCGCCGGCGTGTTGGGTGGCATGGCCTCGTCGCGCTTCACGAACCAGCTGGTGCGACAGGAGAAGCTGTTCACGTCGCTGGCCGCAGAGGACAATGCGTTCGCGCAGGTCGGTACGTTCACCATCCAGGGCCTCGTGCGCCCCGGCGTCGACCCGGCCCTTGCCTCGAAGCGGCTGGACGAAGTGCTGGCCGACTTCCTGCGCACCGGCCCGACGCAGGATGAGGTCTCGCGCTTCGTGACGAGCACTGTTGCGCGCACCGTGCGTGGCCTCGAGGCGGTCGGCGGCTTCGGCGGCAAGGCTGTGGCGCTCGCGGAAGGTGCGCTTTATTCGAACGACCCGGGCTTCTACAAGAAACGGCTGGCCGCGCTCGCGGCGGCGACGCCCGCGAGCGTCAAGGCGGCGGCGAACACGTGGCTGTCGCGTCCGGCGCTGACGGTGAACGTCGTCCCCGGCGCGCGGGACGCCTATGCGGAGGCGCAGGTGCCCCCCAAGAAGGACGTGATCGCCGCGCCGGACCAGCCGGCCAAGGGCAGCCGGGGGGCGATGCCGGCCGTCGGCCAGCTGACGGCGCTGACCTTCCCGAAGGTCGAGCGCACGCGGCTCGCGAATGGCATCGAGGTCGTCTACGCCCAGCGCACCGCCGTGCCGGTGACGCAGGCGGTGCTCAGCTTCGATGCGGGCTTTGCCGCCGACGTGCCGGAGAAGCTCGGCACGCAGCAGCTCGCGGTGGGGATGCTCGACGAAGGTACCGAGCATTACGACGTCAACACTCTTGCCGAGTTGCGCGAACGGCTCGGCATGGGTCTGGGCACCGGCAGCAGCAACGATCGCAGCACGGTGGTGATGAGCGTGCCGAGCGTGAACCTTGCGCCGGCGCTCGACCTGTTCGCGGAGGTCGCGCGGCGACCGGCTTATGCCCCGGCCGAGGTGGCGCGCGTCAAGGCGCAGCAGATCGCGGGGATCCAGCAGGAGCTGACCAACCCCGGCGCGCTGGCGCAGCGGATGACGACGCGCATCCTCGCGGCGGGCACGCCCTATGCCAAGGCGCAGGGCAGCGGCGATCCGGCCGCAGTCGCCACGCTGACCCCGGCCGACCTGCGCGCCTTCCAGCAGGCATGGCTGCGGCCCGACAAGGCCAAATTGTTCGTCGTGTCCGACCGGCCGCTGGCCGAGGTGAAGGCGGCATTGGATGCGCGCTTCGGCGACTGGAAGGCGACGGGCACCCCGGGCACCAAGACCTTCGGCGGAGCGCAGCCACCGGTCACGCCCAAGATCGTCCTGATCGACCGGCCCGACAGCCCGCAGTCGGTGATCGTCGGCGGGCAGCGCACCGGACTGAAGGGCACGGACGACATGCTCGTCCTCAACACCGTAAACGACGCGCTCGGCGGCAGCTTCCTGAGCCGCATCAACATGGACCTGCGCGAAAGCAAGCATTGGTCCTATGGCGCAAGCGGCCGGTTCCAGACCGTCGAATATGCGGCGCCCTATGTCGTTTCCGCCGGCGTCCAGGCGGACAAGACCGGTCCGTCGATCGCCTCTGCGGCGGACGACATCAAGCAATTCGTGACGACCAAGCCGATGACGGATGACGAATTCCGTCTGGCGATCACCGGTGCGATCCTGCAATTGCCCGGCCAGTTCGAAACCTCGCCAGCGGTGTTGGGCGCGATGCAGGCCAACGACCTGTTCAAGCGTCCCGACGATTATTACGCGACGCTCGCCACGCGCTATCGCGCCATGACGCTTCCCGAGCTGCGTACGGCGGCGCAGCGCACGATCGATCCCGCGAAGATCACATGGATCGTGGTGGGCGATGCCACGAAGGTGAAGCCACAGCTTGACAGCCTGGGCCTGCCGGTCGAGGTCGTCCCGGCAAGCGCGGTGGCCGGCGCGTCCGCCGGTGCCATCTCCGCGGCGCATTGAGGAGAGTGACGATGGCCGACATCGACGGCACCTGGGATTGCACCGTCAAGTCGCCGCTGGGCGACCAGAACATGACGCTGACCATCACCACCGACGGCGGCAGCTTCAGCGGCTCCGCCTCGGGCGCGATGGGATCGAGCGACATTTCCGGTGACGCGGCGGGCAACACGATTACGTGGAAGCAGCAGATGACGTCGCCGATGCCGATGACGCTCGACATCGAAGCGACCGCCGATGGCGACACGCTGACTGGTTCGGTCGGCGCAGGCGCGTTCGGCAGCTTCCCGCTGTCGGGGACGCGCACCGCGTGATCGCATCGTTCCGATGACCTTCCGGCCCGCCCCTCGCCATCACTCAGATGGCCGGGGGGCGGGCCTTTTTTTCGTTCTACCCGTCGTCTTGAGGAGGATGCCGATGACCCGCCAGCTGCTGCTCGCCAGCGCCACTGCCCTGATACTGTCTGCCGGCACGATACCTGCCACCGTCGCGGCGCAGCAGCGGATCAAGCCGACGACGTGGACCGAACGGCCCGCCACGCCGCCGTCGAAGGAAGACGCCTATGGCTATAACCGCCGCGTTGTGGACATACCGATGCGCGACGGCATCAAGCTGCATACGGTCATCGCGATCCCGAAGGGCGGCCACGACCTCGGCATCCTGATGACGCGCACGCCCTATGACGCCGAGGCTGCTCTGGGCACCAACCCCAGCGGCTATGCCGCGCCGACGGCTGACGGTACGACCGGCGACGATCCGATCACCGAGGGCGGCTATATCCGCGTCTTCCAGGACGTACGCGGCATGCACGGATCGCAGGGCGGCTATGTCATGAACCCGGCCCCCGTCGGCACGCCCTTCAACCCGAGCAAGGTCGACGACTCCACCGATACGTACGACACGATCGACTGGCTGGTGAAGAACGTGAAGGAGTCGAACGGACGCGTCGGCATCACCGGCATCAGCTACGACGGCTTCCTGTCGCTGATGCCGCTGATCAACCCGCATCCCGCGCTCAAGGTCGCGGTGCCGATGAACCCGATGGTCGACGGTTGGCGCGGCGACGACTGGTTCCACAATGGCGCGTTCCGAGAGACGATGCTGCCCTATATCCTGGGGCAGGAGGCGACCGCCGCGGCGGACACGCCGTTCCGCACCGGCTATGCCGACGACTACGAATATTACCTGAAGATGGGCTCCGCGGGCGCCGTGGCGAAGGCGAAGGGCGTCGACCGGATGGGCTTCTACCAGAAGCTGGTCGAGCATCCCTCTTACGACAGCTATTGGCAGAGCCAGGCGATGGACCAGGTGCTGGCGAAACAGCCGCTCAAGGTGCCCGTGATGCTGGTCGACGGATTGTGGGACCAGGAGGATATCTACGGCGCCCCGGCCGTCTATCGCGCGCTGAAGCCGAAGGACACGAACAACGACATGGTCTTCCTGTCGGCAGGCCCATGGTATCATGGCCAAGAGGCGGGCGACGGCAATGCGCTGGGCGCGATCAAGTGGGACAGCGACACCGCCAAATGGTGGCGTCGCCACGTGCTGGCGCCGTTCCTGGCGCATTACCTGAAGAGCGACCAGCCGGCGATGGACGTGGCCCCGGTCACCATCTTCCAGACCGGCGTCAACGAATGGCAGCGTTTGCAGTCCTGGCCGACCGTGGCGGACGCCAAGGCCAGGCCGCTCTACCTGAAGCCGGGCGGTGCGCTCGACTTCACGCCGGCCGATGGAGCCGGCCCACAGACCGTCGACTATGTGTCCGACCCTTCCGCGCCGGTCAGCTTCCGCGTCCGTCCGCTCAAGCCGACCTACGCCCCCGGCTCGACCTGGCGCCAATGGCTGGTCGACGACCAGCGCGCCGTGTCCGGCCGGCCGGACGTCGTCACCTTCGAGACCGAACCGCTGACCCAGGCAGTGACCGTCGCGGGCGTTCCCGAGGTGCATCTGACCGCCTCCACGAGCGGAACGGACAGCGACTGGGTGGTGAAGCTGATCGACGTCTACCCCGAGGGGCTAAAGGCCGACCAGACGATGGGCGGCTATCAGCTGGCGGTGTCGATGGACATCTTCCGCGGTCGGTACCGTGAAGGCCTGTCGCAGGCGAAGCCGATCGCGGCCAACACGCCGCTGCCCTATCGCTTCGCGCTGCCAATGGTGAATCATGTGTTCCAGCCCGGCCACCGCATCATGGTGCAGGTCCAGTCGAGCTGGTTCCCGCTCTATGATCGCAACCCGCAGACGTTCGTGCCCAACATCTTCAACGCCAAGCCCTCGGACTTCATCAAGGCGACGCAGAGGATCACCGTGGCGGGGCCGGATGCGAGCTACATCGCATTGCCGGTGGCGAAGTGATCCGGCAGTTGCCATCGAGGAGCCGGCGCGGATGAGGCCACGGCATGCCCCCGATCGACGCGCGCTGGTGCTGACGATCGGGGTGCATGCCGCGTTGTTCGCCATGCTGCTCGCCACGCGTGAGACGGCGCCGGTCCATCCCGACGTCGCGGCACTGGCGGTGTTCGATGTGCCGCCGCCGCCGCCGCCGCCACCTCCGACCCCCAGGGTGGTGCGCAAGCCACCGCCGCCACGGCCGCCGATGAAGACGCCTGCGGGCGGATCGCCCCCGCCATCGCCCGCGCCGCCGCCCGAGCGCGTCGAAGCGACGCCCCGACCCGAGGCGCCGCCACCGCCGTCCCTGATGTCCGATACCTCGCCATTCGCCACGGATGGCACGGGAACGCAGCTTTCCGGGACAGTGACGGGGACCGGCGGTACCGGCCGGGGATCCGGCACCGGAAAAGGTGACGGGGTTGGCGCCGGCGAGGGCGGCGTGCGCTATGCCAGGGCGGAATGGATCCGCATACCGCCCGCTGATGCGATGGCGGCCGCCTGGCCGCGCGCGGCCATAAAAAACCGGGTGGGCGGACACGTCGAACTGGGGTGTTACGTCCCCCGGCCTGGGACGCCGAGGCGTTGCTGGCTGCTGAGCGAGACGCCGAAGGGGATGGGCTTCGGGACATCAGCGCTGACGCTTTGGAGGTTGTTTCGTATTCGACCGGTGCGACGGAACGACGCGCCGTTGGACATGCCGGTGATAGTCCCCGTCGAATTTACCGTGCCTGTCACGCCACCGCTGCGGCATTGAGCAAGGCCCATTGCCGTCCGATCGATAAGGCGATGCGGCCAGATGGCACGACGGCGTCGGCTCGGCCTGTCGTCGCCGCGATAGAGCGATGGACCAGGCAGGTCTTGGCCGAGGCGATCACCGTGTGACGCGGGTCACGTGCCCCATCTTGCGCCCCGGCCGTGCCTCTCCCTTGCCGTAGAGATGCAGGTGCGCGCCGGGCTCGGTCAGTGCATCCGCCCAGGGATCGTCGCCGATCAGGTTGCGCATCTCGACCCGACCCGTTGGTGTCGTCGCCCCCAGAGGCAGGCCGCAGATCGCGCGGATATGGTTCTCGAACTGAGAGGTTTCGGCCCCCTCGATCGTCCAATGGCCCGAATTGTGGACCCGCGGCGCCATCTCGTTGAATACCGGGCCGTTCGCGGTGGCGAAGAACTCGCAGGCGAGCACGCCGACATAACCGAGCGCATCGGCGATCCGGCAGGCGAGCGCCGTCGCTTCCTCGGCCTGTTCTACGATTTCCGCGGGCGCTGGGACGGTGGAGGTGCGTAGGATCGCGTCGCGATGGACGTTGTGCGGCGGGTCGTACCGCACGCTTGCACCGTCGTGCCCGCGCGCGATCAGGATTGAGAACTCATGGTCGAAGCGGATGAAACCTTCGAGCACCGCCGGGCCGCCGATCGTCTCCCACGCCTGGGCTGCCTCCCCGGGCGTGGCGATCACCGCCTGCCCCTTGCCGTCATAGCCGAACCGCGTGGTCTTCAGGATCGCGGGGCAGCCGATCCGCGCGATCGCCGCGTCCAGGTCCGCGGCGCTGTCCACCGCTGCCCAGGGCGCCGGGCGACCTCCGACCGTTTCGACGAACTTCTTTTCCGCGATCCGGTCCTGCGCGACGCGCAGCGCGGCGGGGGAGGGATGGACAGGCACGCGCTGCGCCAGCCACTCGACGGGCGCGACGTCGATGTTCTCGAACTCGTAGGTCACGACATCGCAGGCCGCAGCGAAATCGGCCAGGACGATGCGATTGTGGTAATCGGCGCGGGTCAGGCTGGACGCCGTCTGCGCCGCGACGCTTTCGCGATCGGGCGCGAGAACATGCGTGCGATAGCCGAGCTGGGCCGCGGCCACGGCGAGCATGCGGCCGAGCTGGCCGCCGCCCAGGATACCGATCGTCGCGCCGGGATCGAGCCTCATGCGGGGTCGACCGCCACGCTTTCGGTCTGGCGGCGGCGCCAGTCCTGCAGCCGCTGCGAGAGCGAATCGTCGCCTGTGGCGAGGATCGCGGCGGCGAGCAGGCCGGCGTTGATCGCGCCGGCCTTGCCGATCGCCAGCGTCCCCACCGGAATGCCGCCCGGCATCTGGACGATCGACAAAAGGCTGTCCTGTCCCTTCAGCGCCTTGCTTTCGACCGGAACACCGAGCACCGGCAGGTGGGTCATCGCGGCGGCCATGCCAGGCAGGTGCGCCGCGCCGCCGGCACCCGCGATCACCACCTTCAGCCCGCGATCCGCGGCGCCCTTGGCATAATCATAGAGCCGGTCCGGAGTACGATGCGCGGAAACGACCTTGGTCTCGTGCGCGACTTCGAGCTCGGCGAGCACGGCGGCGGCATGACGCATCGTCTCCCAGTCGGACGTTGATCCCATGATGATGCCGACCAGAGGCTCTGTCACGCGTTGCTCCTCGCGAGGGAGACGCTGCCTAGCCAAAGGTGCGGGGCAGGGCAACGGTCAGGGGCGAGCAGGCGAGGGGGCCGTCTCACGTGATGCCGACGGTAACGGGCGCGCAGCTGCGTCATGCGTCGTCCCGATGGAAGCCGAGCGCTAGGGACGCGCGTCATCGACGTCGCGCAATCGAGGCCGATCGCCCCCGTGGACTTCGACTTTCGGGGGGATGACCAGTTGGGCGAGGATCAGCGCGCAGCCATGGCTATGGCCGCGCGCTCGATCGGGCCACTCAGCGCTCGCTGAGATAGTAGCGGTCGGTCGCGTTGAGCGTCGCGTCCAGTTCGTAGACGATCGGCTGGCCGGTCGGGATCTCCAGACCGGTGATCTCTTCGTCCGAGATGCCCGACAGATGCTTGACCAGCGCCCGCAGCGAATTGCCGTGTGCGGAGATCAGGACGCGCTGGCCGTCCTTCAGCGCGGGGGCGATCCGCTCCTCCCAATAGGGCAGGACGCGGGCGATCGTGTCCTTCAGGCTCTCCGTCTGCGGAACGGCGATGCCGGCATAACGGCGATCCTGCGACAGATCGTAGGCGCTGCCCGGCTCCATCGGCGGGGGGGGCACGTCGAAGCTGCGGCGCCAGATGTGCACCTGCTCGTCGCCGTGCCTGGCGGCGGTCTCCGCCTTGTCGAGCCCGGTCAGGCCGCCGTAATGCCGCTCATTCAGGCGCCAGTCCTTCTCCGTCGGCAGCCACAGTCGGCCCATCGCCTCCAGCGCGAGGTTCAGCGTCTTGATCGCGCGCGTCTGCAGCGAGGTGAAGGTCATGTCGAAGTCGAGGCCCTTCGCCGCCATCAGTTCGCCAGCCGCGCGCGCCTCCGCGGCGCCCTTTTCGGTCACGTCGACGTCCCACCAGCCGGTGAAACGGTTCTCGAGGTTCCAGGCGGACTGGCCGTGGCGGATCAGGACGAGGGTGGGCATACGGGCTCCGACAGGTCGAGGGTCATGAACTGGTTGAACGGGGTCGCCTCATAGTCGGCGAACGGGCCGGCGCCAACAAAGCCGTGCGCCGCGTACAGCGCGATCGCCGGCGCGAAGGCGGCGCCGGTTCCCGTTTCCAGGCTGAGCCGCGTCATGCCATCGGCGCGCGCCACCGCGACGAGATGGCGGAGCAGCGCGCGCGCCACGCCGCGACGTAGCGCGGTCGGGGCGGTGCGCATCGATTTGATCTCGCCATGGCTGGGCGCCAGTGTTCTGATCGCGCCGCAGCCGAGCAGCATGTCGTGCTCCCAGATCGTCCAGAGACGCACGTCGGGTCGCTGCAACCCCGACAGGTCGAGGTAATGGCAATGGCCGGGCGGCGAATGGGCCTCCATGCCCGCCGCATGGAGGCGGAGCAGCGCCAGGAGCTGCGGATCGCCGAAGTCGCCCGCCCGGACCTGCATCACAGGTCGTCGATCATCCCGGCCAGCACCTCCAGGCAGGAGACTCCAAGCGCTTTCGACCGTTCGGGCGACCAGCCGAATTCGGGATCCGGATTGGGGTCATGGTCCTTGAACGGCATCTCCAGCGTCACCGAGACCGCGCCGAAGCGCTGGGCGAGCTGATTGGTCGACATGGAGAGGTTGGCATTCCCCGCGCTCGCTTTCTCATAGCCTTTTTCGACCTGGAAATCGGGCGTGTGTGCGGCGAGGCGGCGGCCGAATTCGTAGAATTTGGCGCCGTGATCCTCGGTCCAGTTCGGAATGCCTTCATAGCCCGCGATGAAGTTCGCCGGGATCGCCTCGTCGCCATGCACGTCGATGGCGAAGACGACGCCGGTCTCGTCCATCGCATCGCGCACGCACAGCACTTCCGGGCTACGCTCCGCGCTGGGCGCGTGCCATTCGCGATTGAGGTTCACGCCTGCGGCATTGGTGCGCAGGTGGCCGCGGCGCGTGCCGTCCGGATTCATGTTCGGCACGACATGGACGGTCGCCTTCGCCAGCAGCGGCGCGGCGGCCGCGCTGGTCAACCATTCGAGCGCGCCCTCCATCCACCATTCCGCCATCGATTCGCCGGGATGCTGGCGGGCGTAGAGCCACACGGGCTTCGACCCCGAGCCGATGCGGAAATAATCGATGGCCTGACCGTCGAGCGAGGTGCCGAGCTCGCGATGGGTAACGCCAGGCCTGCCCGCGATGCGCGCGACCAACGCCACGTGCATCTCCATCGTATAGGGCGCAAAATAGGCGAACCAGGCGAGTTCCGTCGCGACGTCATAGTCGAACGACAGGACGCCGCCCTCGTACCGTGTGTCGATCATGCGCCAGGAGCCGCGATCCGCGCTGGCGCGGGCCTTGTAGCCCGGCCAGCCGAACGGATAGGCCGACTGGCCCGCGTTGAGGATGCGAAAGGTCAACCGCCGGCCCCGCGCCCCGGCGATGCGGAAGGAGAACCACTGGAAGAAATCCGACTGGTGATCCTTCAGAATTTCCAGATCCACACGGTCGCCTTCGATGGCGACGAGCTTGATGTTGCCACCGTCGAAGGCAGCGTTGATCGCGATAGTCATTTCACCTCGATAGTGCGACCGGACTGACCGGGGAACCCCGTGAACAGCGCACGGGCGAGGCGCGGGGCCTGCTCGTCGGCGCTTCTGAGGTCGCTGATCCCCTGTGCCTGCCCTTCCCAGACGGGCGACTGGTCGCGGCCGTTCTTGATCGTGACGGACAATTGCGCCGCGAGCAGCTCAATCGGGCGTCGCTTGCCGATCGGGAAGCTGATGCCGCCGCCAAGCCCGACACCGCCGCCATGCCAGCCACCGCCGCTGAAGCCGCCGCCGCCCAGGCCGACGCTGACCGGCGGCTGGCGGGGCGGCCCTTCGCGCGTGGTTCGCGTGAAGTTGACGGTGGCGACATAATCCGGGCGCGCGCCGGCGGCGGGAAGCGTATAGCCTAGCTTGAGCAACTCGCCTTCGACGGCGGCGGCGTAGGTCTTGAATTCTATGCTCGGCGTGCCCGCGTCGAGCGGCTGGACGGAGATCGTGCCGCGCGCAATCGGCTGGTCGAGGTGGTAGCGGATGACCTGCGTCGGCGGGAGCGACGGGCCTGTCGCGCAACCGGCAAGCGTGACACCCGCGAGGCCGAGGGCGAGGAAAGGGCGAAGGGTCATGCGGCGAATCCCGGTAAAGTTACGCATCGGAAACGCTCTAACCATCCCCGCGTTGCTTGACTATTGCAGCGCTTCTGCCTAGGCGCTCGCGCTTTCTCAGACACCTCTTAGTTCGAAAAGAAGCGAATCGATCATGAAGATCCGCAACAGCCTGAAGTCGCTCAAGGACCGCCACCGGGACAACCGCGTGATCCGCCGCCGCGGCCGCACCTACGTCATCAACAAGACCAACCGCCGGTTCAAGGCGCGCCAGGGCTAAGCAGCCATGGGCCTGCCGACCGCCGTCATCTTCGACGTCGGCCGGGTCTTGTACGACTGGGACCCCCGGTTCCTGTATCGGCGCCTGATCGACGACGATCGGGCGCTCGATGCGTTTCTGCGTGACGTCGTCACGCACGACTGGCACTTCCAGCATGACGCCGGACGTGACTTCGCCGATACGTCGGCGGAGCTCGTGGCACTGTATCCGGACCATGCCGACCTGATCCATGCCTGGGGACCGCGTTTCCTGGAAAGCATCGGCGATCCGATGCCGGGCATGCACGCGCTGATCGACGAGCTGCATGACCGCGGCGTACCGCTGTTCGCGATCACCAATTTCAGCCACGAATTCTGGCCGCCGTTCCGGGCGCGTGAGGCGGCGATGTTCGACCGGTTCCGCGACGTCGTCGTGTCGGGCGACGAGAAGATGGTGAAGCCCGATCCCGCCATCTACCGCCTTGCCCTCGACCGGTTCGGGTTGGCGGCGGAGGACACGGTGTTCATCGACGACAATGTCGCCAATATTGCGGGTGCGAACGGCGTCGGGCTGATCGGCCTGCACTTCACCGGCGAGCCGAAGCTGCGGCAGGAGCTCACCCGGCTGGGGTTGCTCTGAAGATCCAGGGCATCAGCCCAGGACCGTGCTGAGCACATCGGGGTGGAAGCTCCAGCCCAGGAAGCCGCACAGCGACAGGAACAGGCCGAAGCCGCCGAACACCCAGGCGACGGCGAGCAACCATGAGCTTTCGACCAGGGCGGCGACCGCGGCGGTCGAGATGGCGGTGGCGATCAGCGCCTCGCTCGCGTCGAACTGGTCGTCATGGATGTTCAGCGCGTCGTAGAGCGCGCCGGCGGTCCGGGCGTCTCGGGCAAGAGCGGGCGCCTCGGCACGATAGCGAGCCGCATCCGCGGCGAGCTTCGCCGACGGCGCCGCATGCACCGCGGTCAGTTGAATCTGCGCGATCTCCGTCATGCGCAGCTTCGTGCGCGTCGCCTGATATTCGTTCCACAGATCGACCGAGCGCGATTCCGTGCGCTCCATCGCCTGGACGATGTTCCCGTCCTTGATGGTGCCAAGGCCCATGACGACCGAGAGGGCAAGAACGGTGATCGCGACCCGGCGGTTGAGGCGCTTGTCCTTCGCCTCGGCACTGACTTCGAATTCCATGGCGCGGCCCGATGCGCCGGCGGGCGCGGCGGGGCCAGTGAAATCGCCGTCATGAACGGCCCCTCCCGTGGCAAGCGGGAGGGGGCCGTCGGTCAGCTATAGTCCTTCAGCTCGTCGCCGATGATGCGCACGACGTGGATGACGTTGGTCGACCCCGGTGTGCGGAAGGGGACGCCGGCCATCACGATGACCCGATCGCCCGCCTTGGCGATGCCCGTGCGCAGCGCCATGCGCTTCGACTTGCCGACCATGTCCTCGAAAGATTCGACGTCGCGGGTATGGACCGCGTGCGTGCCCCACAGCAGGCCGAGGCGACGCGCCGTATCCTTGTTCGGCGTGAGCGTCAGGATCGGCACCGGCGGCCGTTCGCGCGCGATGCGGCGCGCGGTCGAGCCCGACGTGGTGAAGCAGATGATCGCGGTCGCAGACGTGGTGCGCGCGATCGACTTGGCGGCTTCCGCCAGGGCGTCGGCGGTCGTCGGGTCGGGCCGCGTCACGGTGAAGTGGATGCGGTCGCCATGGCCGGGATCGCTTTCCACCGAGATGCCGATCGCGTTCATCATCGCGACCGATTCGACCGGCCACGCACCGGCCGCGCTCTCCGCCGACAGCATGATCGCGTCGGCGCCGTCGTAGATCGCGGTGGCGACGTCGGACACTTCGGCGCGCGTCGGCGAGGGGCTGGTGATCATCGATTCGAGCATCTGCGTCGCGACGACGACGGGGCGGCCAAGGCGGCGCGCGGTTTCGACGATCCGCTTCTGCAGCGGTGGCACCGTCTGCGGCGGCAGTTCCACGCCCAGGTCGCCGCGCGCGACCATGACGCCGTCGCACATCTCGACGATCTCTTCGAGCCGGTCGATCGCCGCCGGCTTCTCGATTTTGGCAAGGAGGGCGGCCTTGCCCCCGATCAGCTTGCGCGCCTCGGCGAGGTCCTCCGGCCGCTGCACGAAGGAGAGGGCGATCCAGTCGACGCCCTGCTCGACCGCAAAGGCCAGATCGCTGCGATCCTTCTCGGTCAGGGCCGCCATCGGCAGCACCACGTCCGGGACGTTCAGCCCCTTGTTGTTCGACAGCGGGCCGCCGACCTCGACGGTGGTGACGATGCGATCGGCGTCATGCTCGCTGACGCGCAGCACGAGCTTGCCGTCGTCGAGCAACAGCCGCGCGCCCGGCTCGATCGCCTCGAAGATCTCGCGATGCGGCAGCTCGACGCGCGTCGCGTCTCCGGGCGTCGGATCGCGATCGAGCACGAACGTGCTGCCGTGTTCCAGCACGACCTTGCCGCCATCGAACTTGCCGACACGCAGCTTGGGGCCCTGAAGATCGGCCAGGATGGTGGTGGGGCGACGGAACTCGCGTTCCAGGTCGCGGATCGCCTGGATCACGGGCACCTTCGATGCCTGGTCGCCATGGCTCATGTTGATGCGGAAGGCGTCGGCGCCCGCCTGGAACAGGTTGGCGATCATCTCGGGGCTGTTGCTTGCTGGCCCGAGGGTCGCGAGCACGCGCACTTTCCGGGATCGGGGCGCGATGGCAGTGGTCATGAATGGGCTCCTGGGGATTGGCCGCCGTCCCCTCTAGTCCCTATCTGGTCGGGATCAACCATTGGAAGGCCTGGCTCGCGCATGAACGATCCTATCGATTTGCTGGACGATACCGTCGCGGCGGCCGCATTCCGCCGCCTCGTCCGTCATCTCCGGCACCGGACCGACGCACAGAATATCGACCTGATGGGCCTCGCCGGCTTCTGCCGCAACTGCCTGTCCGACTGGATCGAGGAAGCGGGCGGCCTGCCGAAGGACGTGGCGCGGGAGACGATCTACGGCATGCCGCAGGCCGAATGGAAGGCGCGCTACCAGACGGAGGCGACGCCCGAGCAACTCGAACGCATGAAGAACAGCGTCGCCAGGAACCCGTCAGCCTGATCGGGGTCGTGCGCCGACAAGGCTTGAGCCCCTCTTGGTAAACGCCTAGACGCGCACGCCTGCCGGCGAACCGGCGACATCATCGAATCGGACAAGGAAAGGGCCGCGCGGCGTGCGCGGCGGGTGGGACATATGGCGGAAGATCGTGGCGAAGGCATGGGTGGCGGGCACGTCGCGGCGGACGAGCTGCGCCTGCTGATCGAACGTGCGGAGCGGCTCGAGGAAGAGAAAAAGGGTATCGCCGACGACATCAAGGACGTAATGGCAGAGGCCAAGGGCCGCGGCTACGACCCCAAGGCCATTCGCAAGATCCTGTCGATCCGCAAGAAAAAGAAGGAAGAGTATCAAGAGGAGGAAGCGATCCTCGAGGTCTACATGCAGGCGCTCGGCATGATCTGACGGCATGGGCGGCGGCCGTTCCGGTCGTCGCCCGCGGATCGTGCGAGGGTCGCGGCCACGGTCCGCGGCCTCGGTGGACGATCGAACCGTTTGACGATTGCCATCGGTGTGTTAGGCGTGCCGTACACCCTGTGGAGGACGTCGTCTTCATGCCTACCTTGCTCGCGTTCACCCTGCTCGCGACCGCTGGCGCTACGACCGACGGTGTGACCGTCGCGCAGCTGGTCGACCGGTTCAACGCCGCCCGCGCCGCCTTCGCCGACACGGATCTGGCAGCGACGCTGGCCCCGGACTATCAGGAGATTTCCCCGGTCGGGGATGTCGACAGCCGGGCCGAAGTCCTGAGCTTCTATCGCCCCGACAAGCGCACCCCCGTGCCGGCGATGACCGGCAGCGACCGCAATGTCGCGCTGCACGGCACATGGGGCATCGTCACGGAGCGTTTGTCGTTCGCCGTGCCGAAGCCCGACGGCACCACGATCACGCGATCGATCCGCGTCCGCTATGTCGCGGCAAGGGGCCGGAGCGGCTGGCAGCTGGTATCGGCGCAATATACCGGCATGCCCGCCGCCAGATAAAGCCGCCGGCGGTTCAGGCCGCCTCGCTCGCCGCGGTGGTCCAGCCGAGCCGCGGGATCGTGATCGAGCGCTTGCCCGCCAGGTCGGTGCGCAGCACGAAGAGCTCGCGGCTCTCGATATAGCCGACGAGGCGGCGGACGCGGCCGAGCGAACTGGTGCCGTACGTTTCCGCCAACGCCGTATCGGACGGACAGGGTGCGCCCTCGCGCGCGGCGCGCGCGACGAGCAGGAAGGGGCCGATCATGTCTTCGGGCAGCGTATCGGCCAGCGTCATCGCCTCCGCCCATTCGGGATCGCCGATGTCGAAGATGCCGGCGCGCGCCGCCGACAGCCGCCGGGTGAAGCCGGCGAGGTCGAGCGCGGGCCGGGCAAGCCCTGCCATGCGACAGCGGACCTGGAAATCCTGGAACAGGACCGACGGCGGCCGCATCGCCGCGTCGCCGTCCGCGACGATCGCGCGCAGGACGTCGGCGTAGATGGCGTCGACCTCTTCGTCCGATTTGTCGGGAACGGGGGCCAGGCTGGGCTGCGCCGGCGCGGGCCGCTCGATCGTGTCGAGCAACTCGTCCGCGGGCACGCGGCGCGGGCGCGGGTCGAACGTCATCGGCAGCTGCGGCGCGGCCTCCGGCGGGGGAGCGAAGATCAGTTCCTGCAGATTCTCGACGGGCGCGCTCGGCAGCGGGGTGAGCTTCGGGCTACCCGACCGCGCCGAGGTTTCGACGGCGCCGATCTTCACGGTGATCGGCCGGCGGGAGACGGCAGGGCCGAGCGCGAGGAAGGTGCCGCGCGCGAGATCGCGGATCGATTCGGCCTGACGCCGCTCCATGCCGAGCAGGTCGGCGGCCCGCGCCATGTCGATGTCCAGAAAGGTACGGCCCATCAGGAAGTTCGACGCCTCAGCGGCGACGTTCTTCGCGAGCTTCGCAAGCCGCTGCGTCGCGATCACGCCAGCGAGGCCGCGCTTGCGGCCGCGGCACATCAGGTTGGTCATCGCCGACAGCGACGCGCGGCGCACCTCTTCCGCGACCTCGCCGCCCGTCGTCGGCGCGAACAACTGTGCCTCGTCGACGACGACGAGCGCGGGATACCAATGTTCGCGCGGGGCGTCGAACAGGGCGGAGAGGAAGGCGGCGGCGCAGCGCATCTGCCCTTCCGCTTCCAGTCCCTCCAGGCTGAGCACAACACTGGCACGATGTTCGCGGAGCCTGCCGGCGATGCGCGCGATCTCGCGCTCCGAATAATCCGCCGCCTCGACCACGACATGGCCATAGGCGTCGGACAGGGTCACGAAGTCGCCCTCCGGGTCGATCACCACCTGCTGCACCTGCCCGGCCGATCGCTCGAGCATCCTGCGCAGCAGGTGCGACTTGCCCGACCCCGAATTGCCCTGGACGAGCAACCGGGTGGCGAGCAGTTCTTCGAGGTCCATGGTCACGGGCGCGCCGCGTTCGTCGCTGCCCATGTCTACGCTGACGGTCATGATCGCGGATCGTTTGGCCGATGCGTGGGGGAGGGGCAAGCGCTTTGCGGCGGGTTGGCCGGCGCGACGCAGACGGCTAGGGCAAAGACGGATCCATCAGCCGGAAAACGTCATGTCGCAGCGTCCGCCGATCGCCGATCTCGCCCTGCGCCTGCTGCGCAAGCCAAGCCATGCGCTCGATCCCGAGGAACGGCGCGTGCTCGCCAGCATCGATGCGGGGACGCTGGTCAGCCGCGACGCGGCGGACGAGGCGGACGCGCGCGCCAGCGTCGGCGATCGTCTGGCGGACAAGGTCGCCGCGGTCGGCGGGTCGTGGGGCTTCATCATCGCCTTCACGCTCGTGCTGCTTGCCTGGATGGTCCTCAATTCCGACGTGCTCGGGCATTTCGGGCTGGTCTTCGATCCCTATCCCTACATCTTTCTCAACCTGATGCTGTCGACGCTGGCGGCGATCCAGGCGCCGGTGATCATGATGAGCCAGAACCGGCAGGCGGCGAAGGACCGGCTGGCGGCCAGCCTGGACTATGAGACGAACCTGCGCGCCGAGCTGGAGATCTTGCGCCTCCATGAGAAGCTCGACCTGCTGGTCGCCGATCGGCTGGCGGGGCTGGAGGAGAAAATCGACCGCTTGGCGAAGACGGGGTCCGCGTCCTAAAGGCACACGATTATCCGTCAGAGGCGATCATGGCAGGCCATTCCAAGTTCAAGAACATCATGCACCGCAAGGGCGCGCAGGATAAGAAGCGCTCGAGCATGTTTTCCAAGCTCAGCCGCGAAATCACCGTCGCGGCGAAGATGGGGCTGCCCGACCCCGACATGAACCCGCGCCTGCGCGCCGCGATCGCCGCGGCGAAGGCGCAGTCGATGCCCAAGGACAATATCCAGCGCTCGATCGACAAGGCGTCGAAGGGTGACGCGGAGAATTACGAGGAAATCCGCTACGAGGGGTTCGGCCCCGGCGGCGTGTCGCTCATCATCGAGGCGTTGACCGACAACCGCAACCGCACCGCGACCAACGTCCGCACCGCGGTGTCGAAGAACGGCGGCAATCTGGGCGCGAGCGGATCGGTCAGCCACGGCTTCGACCGCATGGGCCTCATCACCTATCCCGCGAGCGCGGGGGACGCCGAGACGGTGTTCGAGGCGGCGCTGGAGGCGGGTGCGGAGGATGTGACGTCGAACGAGGACGGCCACGAGATCTGGACCGCGCAGGCCGATCTGCACGAGGTCGCCAAGGCGCTGGAGCCGGTGCTCGGCGAGGCGGAAGGCGCGAAGCTCGCCTGGCGTCCGCAGACGATGGTCGCGGTGACGGAGGCCGATGCGGCGACGCTGTTCAAGCTGATCGACGCGCTGGACGACGACGACGACGTGCAGACCGTCTGGGGCAATTACGAAGTCTCCGACGAGGTGATGGAGAAGCTGGGTTGATCATGGCCCCCCCGCTTGCCGGGTCGGTCAGGGGGGGGCAGCGCCGCGGACACGCCGCCTGCCTGACCGGCTGCCTCCGGTCGGGTCCGGTCGGCGGGAAGGCATGGCCGTGATCATCCTGGGCCTCGACCCAGGGCTGGGGACGACCGGTTGGGGCGTCATCCACGCCGACGGCGACCGCCTGCGCCATATCGCGAACGGCCAGATCAAGACCGATCCGTCGATGGCGCTGCCGCGGCGGCTCGCCAATCTCAACGCGGCGCTGACCGACGTCATTCTCGCCGAGCGACCCGACAGCGCGGCGGTGGAGGAAGTGCTGGGCAACACCAACGCGCAATCGACGCTGAAGCTGGGGCAGGCGCGTGGCGTCGTGCTGCTGACGGCCGCCACGGCGGGGCTGATCGTCGGGGAATATCATCCGTCGACCGTCAAGAAGGCGGTGGTCGGTACGGGCGGCGCCGAGAAGCGGCAGATCCAGGCGATGATGGCGGTGCTGCTGCCCGGTGTCAAGCTGGCGGGGCCTGACGCGGCGGATGCGCTGGCGGTGGCGATCACGCACGCGCATCATCTGGCGAGCGCGGCCGGCATGGCGCGCCGGGCAAGGATCATGGCATGATCGCACATCTGAAGGGCCGTCTCGACTCGACGGGCATCGACCATGCCGTGATCGATGTCGGCGGCGTCGGCTATCTGGTCGGTGCGTCGTCGCGCACGCTCGCCGCGATCGGCCCTGTCGGGGAGGCGGCGACGCTGTTCACCGAGATGCTGGTCGGCGAGGATTTCCTGCGCCTGGTCGGGTTCGCGACGGCGGGGGAGCGTGACTGGTTTCGCCTGCTGACCGGGGTGCAGGGCGTGGGCGCGCGGGTCGCGCTGGCGATCCTGTCGGCGCTGGAGCCATCGGAACTGTCGCGGGCGGTGGCGGTGCAGGACAAGGCGATGGTCGCCCGCGCGAACGGCGTCGGCCCGAAGCTCGCCGAGCGGATCGTGCGCGAATTGAAGGACAAGGTCGGCGCGGTCGCGACGCTTGGGCCGGCGGCGGTGTCGCAGGTCGCGCCGGTCGGGGCGGGGGCGGATGCGGTGTCGGCGCTGCTCAACCTGGGGTTCCGCCCCGCCGAGGCGGCGAGCGCGGTCGGCGCGGCGGAAGAGGAATTGGGGACGGGAGCGACGCTCGACGCGCTGGTGCGACTGGCCTTGCGGAAGGCCGCGAAGGGTTAGTCGCCTCCGTCGGACGGGTCCGGTCCGGCATCCACCGTTCGACAGGCGCGCCGACGGCGGCGCTCCTGCGACGGTGGACCCGGGAACGGGCCCGGTAGGCCCGGTGTGCGATCCGGCAAGGCTGGATCGGCGCGGTACCGGCCCTCACCGCCACCCGGCCGCCTATCCAGGATACGCTATGTGGGGCGTGAGGGCGGGCACCGCTTCCGCGCAAGCTATCGATTACGCCGGCGGCGTCGCCCTCGCTTCTGCCCGCAGCGTTCGCGCCGCGGCGACCATTGCCTCGATCGCTGGCCGAACCTCGTCCCAGCGGCGCGTCTTCAGTCCGCAATCCGGGTTGATCCACAATTGCTCGGGCCGCAGATGCGTCTCTGCCAGGCGGATCAGCCGGACCATCTCCGCCTCGTCGGGGACGCGGGCGGAATGGATGTCGTAGACGCCGGGCCCGATCATGCTGGGGTAGCGGTAGCGCGCGAAACCTTCGAGCAGCTCCATCTGCGAACGCGCCGTCTCGATCGAGATGACGTCCGTGTCCATCGCGCCGATAGCGGGCAGGATCTCGTTGAACTCCGAATAGCACATGTGCGTGTGGATCTGCGTCGCGGGGCCGACGCCCGCAGCGGTCAGGCGGAAACAGTCTACGGCCCAGTCGAGATAGGTCTGCCAGTCGGACCTGCGCAGCGGCAGCCCTTCGCGCAATGCCGCCTCGTCGATCTGGATCGCCTTGCAACCCGCCGCCTCTAGATCACGGACCTCGTCGCGGATCGCCAGCGCGATCTGGCGGCATGACACCGCACGCGGCTGATCGTCGCGCACGAAACTCCAGTTGAGGATGGTGACCGGCCCGGTCAGCATGCCCTTGACCGGTCTGTCGGTCAGCCCCTGGGCATAGCGCCACCACGCGACCGTCATCGGTTCCGGGCGCGCGACATCGCCGTACAGGATCGGGGGCCGCACGCAGCGCGAGCCATAGCTTTGGACCCAGCCATTGGTCGTGAAGGCAAAGCCCGACAATCGCTCGCCGAAATACTGCACCATGTCGTTGCGCTCGAACTCACCGTGGACGAGCATGTCGAGGCCGACCTCCTCCTGCCAACGGATCGCGCGGGCTGTCTCGTCCCGCAGGAACGCCGCATAGGTCGCATCGTCCAATCGCGCGCGATTGTGCTCGGCCCGCGCGTGCCGGACGTCCGCCGTTTGCGGGAAAGAGCCGATCGTCGTCGTCGGGTAGCGCGGCAGCCCGAGGACGGCAGCCTGCGCCGCCTCGCGTTCGGCATGACTGGCGCCGCGCTCGCGCATCGCGGGGGACACTGCGGCGAGCCGCGCCTGTACCGCCTGGTCGTGGATGCGCGCGCTGGTCCCGCGCGCGATGACGGCGCGGGTGGCGGCGGCGAGCGGGCCCGAAACGCTGGCGCGCCCCTCGTTCAGGGCGAGCTTGAGCAGCGCAAGTTCCTCGACCTTCTGGACCGCGAAGGCGAGCCATTGGCGGACCTCGTCGTCGAGCCGGGTCTCGAGCGCCAGATCGACGGGTACGTGCAACAGCGAGCAGGAGGGCGCGAGGATCAGGTCGCGCGTCGCGGCGACCGGCTCCAGCCGGGAAAGCAGAGCGTCGAGGTCGGTCCGCCAGACGTTACGGCCGTCGACGACGCCGAGCGACAGCAGCAGGTCTGCGGGCGCGACCTTCACCAGGGCATCGATCTGATCCGGCGCGCGGACGAGGTCGACGTGCAGGCCCGCGACAGGAAGCGCGGCCGCGAAGGACAGATTGTCACCCAGGCCGCCGAAATAGGTGGTCAGCATCAGCTTCGGCCCCACGCGGCCGAGCCTCGCATAGGCACGCACCAGCGCGCGCCGCTGTACGTCGCTCAGGTCCGTGACGAGGATGGGTTCGTCGATCTGCACCCATTCCGCGCCGGCCCGCGCGAGATGGCCCAGGATGACGCCGTAGAGGCCGAGCACCTCGTCGAGCAGCGCGAAGGAATCGTCATGCCCCTTGGCGAGGCTGAGCCAAGTGACCGGGCCGAGCAGCACGGGCCGCGTCTGATAGCCCAGCGCCTTCGCCTCGCGGTAATCGTCGAGGACCTTCAGCCGGCCGAGGCTGAGCTTGCAGCCTGGTTCGATCTCCGGGACGATATAGTGATAATTGGTGTCGAACCATTTGGTCATCTCGCCCGCGGTGACGCTGGCGTGGCCGCAGCCGCCCGCCGCGCCGCGCGCCATTGCGAAATAGGTCGCGAGATCCGCCGTGCCGTCGGCCGCGCCGTACCGTGCCGGCACCGCGCCGAGCATCAGGCTGGTGTCCAGCACGTGATCGTAGAGCGAGAAGTCGCCCGAGGGCAGCCAGTCGGTGCCGAGCGCGTGCTGGCGTGCCCAATTGGCGGCGCGCAACGCCGCCGTCGACTCCTGCAGCTGTATCGCCCCTGTTTCGCCCGACCAGAAGGATTCGAGCGCGGTCTTCAATTCGCGCCGCGGGCCGATACGCGGAAAGCCGAGAGTGGCAATGGTGACGGTCATCTTCCTATACCCCGAAGAAGGGCGGGGATGGAATCGGACGCGCGCTCCCGTCGACGGATGCCGGCAGGCGGCCGCAGGCGGGCGCCGATCGGCGACCGCATGCGGACAGGCGGCCAGACCGGGCACCCCGCCGGTGGACGTTATCGCGTCGGAAGGCAGGTCTCCTGGCTCGCGGGTCCTCGCGACTGGTCCGGCCTTCCCGGGCGCGAGCGCCCAGTGACCCATGATCGACCAGCCGCTCGCCGCTTACAGTTGCGGGGGCAGCGCCGGCCTTACCCGAAGGCGCACCGGCTTCCCGTCTTAGCTCCGGCGCGAGCGGACCCGACCGAAGAACCTTCGACCGCCCAAGCATCGGTGATGCCGGCAGTCGCGTCAAGAGAGATATAAAGATATCTTTATATCTTTATGCAGAATTTGCGTCCTCAGAAGGATCGGACACATTGCAAACGCCTTCCGCCCTGCTTCCGCGCCACCCCGGGGTCGACCGGGATGACGGGGAGTGCGGCCTCGGCGCAGTCGTCGGTCCGGGGATACTTACAGCTGCTGGTCGGGCAGCGCGTTCGTCGGTCTCGAGCCCCAGAGCGCATAGGACAAGACGTAGAGCGCGCACGCCGCCGGGATCAGAAAGCCCCAGTGCAGGCCGTAGGTGTCGCCGATCTTGCCCTGGATCGACGCGAGCGCACCGCCCGCGATCGACATGATCAATAGCCCCGATCCCTCCTCGGTGAGGGGTCCCAGACCGCGGATCGCCAGTGCGAAGATCGCCGGGAACATGATCGAGATGCCGAGGCCCGACACGATAAGGCCATACATTGCCGCCGGACCCGTCACGAAGGCCGCGGTCAACGTGCCGGCCAGCGCGATCAGGGAGAATAGCGCGAGTACATGCTGCGGCGCGATCTTGCGCATCAGCGCGGCGCCGGCGAAGCGTCCGACCATCATCCCCGCCCAGAAGAACAGCAGGTACGACGCCGCATGTTCCTGGGTCAGATTGGCGACGTCGGGTTGCGACACGAAGTTGATGAAATAGCTGCTGACGCCGATCTCGCCGAGCACGCACAGTGCGATCCCGACGCAGCCGAGGATCAGGTTGCGATGGTTCCATAGCGACAGCCCCTTGCGATCCTCCGCATTGACCCGCTGCGTCGCAGCGCCAAGCGCCGGCAGCTTCGCGCGGGCGATCAGGGCCGCCAGCAACGCAAGCACGATGGCGACGATCAGATAGGGCAATTCGGTCGCCTGCGCGTCGGCCATACGCTGCGCGGCGGTGAGCTGCGTGCCGTGAGCGGCCGTGCCCGCCGTGGTGCGCGCGAGGATCAGATATTTGCCGAAGATGATCGCGAGCACGTCACCCGTCGTGTTGAAGGCCTGGACGAGCGTCAGTCGCCCCTCGGCACTTTCCGGCGGGCCGATCACTGCGACATACGGATTCGCTGCCACCTGCAGCAACGCGATGCCGCATGAAACGACGAACAGCGATGCGACGGTGATGCCATAAGACACCAGCGACGCCGCCAGGATCATGCCGAGCGAGCCCATCGTCATCACGCCCAGGCCCGCCGTCAGCGCGCGCTGATAGCCGATCCGCTCGATCAGTTTCGCGGCCGGGATCGAGGCCAGCAGATAGCCGATGAACCATACCGACTCGATCAGGCCCGTCTGGAAATAGTTCAGCTCGAACACGCTGCGCAGGTGCGGCAGCAGCGTGTTGTTGATGACGGTGATGAAGCCCCACATGAAGAACAGGGAGGCGAGCAGCGCGAGCGCGGGGCCATAGGACGCCGAAGAGCCCGTCCCCCCTCTCGCTGCGGTGTTGGCAACCATCGGTCCGGGCATGATCCTCTCCTTGGCAACGCGGCGCTGTTGCGGCCGGGCGGACATCAAGTCTGGTATCCCCCGGCACAATCGCTTGCGCTCTTATATGTCTGACTATAAGCCGTCCTGGACACGGTCAATCAGGAAACGGCCGGTCGGGAGGAGAACGATGCGAAAGGTTGCCACGCTGTTGTCGTCCGCCGTGCTAGCGAGTCTGTCGATCCCCGGAGCGGCCTCCGCCGCCACCGCGACGCGCGGCGCCTTCGGTCAATTGCCGGACGGAACGAAGATCGAGGCCGTGACGCTGGCCGGCGCCAATGGGGTCAAGGCGCGCATCATGACGCTCGGCGCGACGCTGCAGGCGTTCGAGGCGCCCGATCGCAACGGCAAGGTGGCCGACATCACGCTCGGCCACGATACGGCGTCGGAATATGTCACCCAGCCGAATTTCTGGGGGCAGACGGTCGGCCGCTACGCCAACCGCATCGCGGGCGGTCGGTTCGTGCTCGACGGCAAGACCTATCAGCTGCCGCTCAACGACAAGACCAATTCGCTGCACGGCGGCACGACCGGCTTTGACAAGGCGGTGTGGCGGATCGTCTCGGTCCGTCAGGGGCCGCAGGCGAGCGTGACGCTGGCGATGACCAGCCCTGCGGGCGATCAGGGCTATCCCGGCAAGCTGGAGGTGACGACCACCTACACGCTGGACGATACGGGGGCGCTGACGATCGACTATGAGGCGAAAACCGACGCGCCGACGATCGTCAACCTGACCAACCACGCCCTATTCAACCTGGCCGGTGAGGGATCGGCAGGGGGAATCTATGCGCAGCGGATGACGGTGCCCGCCGCGCGCTACACCCCGGTGGACGACAAACTGATCCCCACGGGCGAGATGAAGGCCGTGGCGGGGACGGTGTTCGACTTCACGCGCGGACGCGTCATCGGTCAGGACGTACGCGACGGACGCGATCCGCAGATCGTGATCGGCCGCGGCTACGATCATAATTTCGTGTTGGACAGTGGCTCTACCGCGCAGCCGAAGCTGGCGGCCCGCGTCGAGGACCCCGCGTCTGGCCGCGTGCTCGAGGTGCTGACGACGGAGCCGGGCGTGCAATTCTACTCGGGCAATTTCCTCGACGGGACGATCGTCGGCAAGCAGGGCCACGTCTATCGGATGGGCGACGGCTTCGCGCTGGAGCCGCAGAAGTTTCCGGACACCCCCAATCACCCCGCGTTCGGATCGGCCCGCGTCGACCCGGGCAAGCCCTATCACCACCGCATGATCTATCGCGTCTCCGTGGCGCGCTGACCGGAGCCTATCCATGACCACCGATGCCCAGATGGGCGACGCCCCGAAGCAACTGCGCAGTCGCGCCTGGTTCGACAATCCGGCGAACATCGACATGACGGCGCTCTATCTGGAGCGGTATCTCAATTTCGGCCTCAGCCTGGAGGAACTGCGCTCCGGCAAGCCGATCATCGGCATCGCGCAGACGGGCAGCGACCTGTCGCCATGCAACCGGCACCATCTGGTGCTGGCGGAGCGGGTGCGGGAGGGTATCCGCGAGGCCGGCGGCATCGCGATCGAATTTCCGGTCCACCCGATCCAGGAGACCGGCAAGCGCCCGACCGCGGGCCTCGATCGCAACCTCGCCTATCTGGGCATCGTCGAGGTGCTGTACGGCTATCCGCTCGACGGCGTCGTGCTGACGATCGGTTGCGACAAGACCACGCCGGCCTGTCTGATGGCGGCGGCGACGGTGAACATCCCGGCGATCGCGCTGTCGGTCGGGCCGATGCTGAACGGCTGGCACAAGGGCGAGCGGACGGGCTCCGGCACGATCGTCTGGAAGGCGCGTCAGATGCTCGCCGCCGGCGAGATCGACGACGCGGAATTCATCCGCCTCGTCGCCTCCTCGGCGCCGTCGACCGGCTATTGCAACACCATGGGTACGGCGACGACGATGAACAGCCTCGCGGAGGCGCTGGGCATGTCGTTGCCGGGGTCGGCTGCGATCCCGGCCCCCTATCGCGACCGCCAGGAAGTGGCGTGGCGCACGGGCAAGCGCATCGTCGACATGGTGCACGAGGACCTGAAGCCGTCCGACATCCTGACGAAGCAGGCCTTCCACAACGCGATCCGGGTCAACTCGGCGATCGGCGGGTCGACCAACGCGCCGATCCATCTGGCCGCGCTGGCGCGCCACGTCGGCGTCGACCTGCCGCTGACCGACTGGCAGGAGCAGGGACACGACGTGCCGCTGCTCGTCAACCTGCAGCCGGCGGGCGAATATCTGGGCGAGGATTACTATCGGGCCGGCGGGGTGCCCGCGGTGGTCAGCCAGTTGATGGCGCAGGGGCTGATCCACGAGGACGCGATCACGGCCAACGGACGCACGATGGGCGACAATTGCCGCGACGCGCGGATCGAGGACGAAGCGGTGATCCGCCCGTTCGACCGGCCGTTGAAGGAGCGGGCGGGCTTCATCGTCCTGTCGGGCAATCTGTTCGACGCCGCGATCATGAAGACCAGCGTGATCTCCGAGGAATTCCGGACGCGCTACCTGTCCAACCCGGATGATCCGGGTGCGTTCGAGGGCCCGGCGGTGGTGTTCGACGGCCCGGAGGATTACCATCACCGCATCGACGATCCCGCGCTCGGCATCACGCCGCAGACGCTGATGTTCATGCGCGGCGCCGGCCCCGTCGGCTATCCGGGTGCGGCGGAGGTCGTCAACATGCGTCCGCCCGCCTATCTGATCACCGAAGGCGTTCATGCGCTGCCGTGTGTCGGCGATGGCCGCCAGTCCGGCACCAGCGGCAGCCCGTCGATCCTCAATGCCTCGCCCGAGGCGGCGGCGATGGGCGGCCTCGCGCTGCTTCGTACAGGCGACCGCGTCAGGATCGACCTCAACAAGGGCTCGGTCGACGTGCTGATCCCGGACGAGGAACTCGCCGAACGCCGTGCGGCGCTCGAGGCGGCGGGCGGCTATCCCTATCCGGCGTCGCAAACGCCTTGGCAGGAAATCCAGCGGTCCGTCGTCGGTCAGATGAACACGGGCGCGATCCTGGAAGGCGCGGAGAAGTATCAGCGCATCGCGCAGACCATGGGGCTACCGCGCGACAATCATTGACCGCCGCTCCCGACGGCGAGGCAAAAGGGGGCGTTCCGCCAATCTGGCGGGGCGCCCCTTTCCTCTCCGGGCCGTCGGCGGGTTGATCGGGCCCCGAGATCGTCTATTGTCAGACATAGGGCCTGCTCCAGGCCTGGCAATCGGGGAGGGCGGCTATGCGGGCACTGATCCTGGCGGGGGCAGGGATGATCGGCCTGGCCACGGGCATCGCGCAGGCGCAGGACGACGTACCGCGGGTACAGCCGGTGCAGATCGACCCGAGCCGACCTGCTTGGGAAAACCCGGCGATCAATTATGTCGGGAAGCTGCCCGCCCGGGCCACCGGCTTCCCCTTCGAGAGCCGCGAAAGGGCGATCGCGGCCGACATGGCGCGATCCGACCGCTTCATATCCTTGAACGGCACATGGAAATTCGCGCTGTCGCCCGATGCGGACCGGACTCCGACCGGGTTCGAACAGCCAGCCTATGACGTCACGGGCTGGAAGACGATCAAGGTCCCGGCCGACTGGCAGGCCGAAGGGTTCGACCAGCCGCGCTACAACAATATCACCTATCCGTTTCCTGCGAACCGGCCGCTCATTCCGCACGCGGCCAATCCGGTCGGATCGTACCGACGCGACATCGACCTGCCGGCCAGCTGGTCGGGCAGTGACGTCCTGCTGCATATCGGCGCTGCCGGATCGGCCTATGACATATGGGTAAACGGCCGGAAGGTCGGCTATTCGGAGGACTCGAAGCTGCCGAGTGAGTTCGACGTCACGCGCTTCGTCCATCCGGGCCGCAACGTCATCGCCATCCAGATCCACCGCTGGTCGGACGGAAGCTATCTGGAGGATCAGGATTTCTGGCGGGTGTCGGGTATCGAGCGCGACGTCTATCTGATCGCCGCGCCCCGGACGCGGATCCGCGACGTCTTCGTGCATGCGGGCCTCGTCAATGGATATCGCGACGGGTCGCTCGCGCTCGACCTGGCGGTGACGCCGGGCGCGGCGACGTCGGCGCGCTACGTGCTGACGGATGGCGCGCGCGTGGTCGCGCAGGGGCGGCAACCGGTCGCTGCGGGCGCGGCCGAACGGACGCTGACGCTGACCGGGCTGGTTGCGAACGTGAAGCCCTGGACCGCCGAGACACCCGACCTCTACACGCTGCTGGTCGAACTATACGACAGCAAGGGCGCGCTGGTGCAGTCGACGCCGCTGCGGATCGGATTTCGCACCGTCGCGATCATCGACGGGCGCGTCACCGTCAACGGCAAGCCGATCACGATCCGAGGCGCCAATCGCCACGAGCATGATCCGCAGACGTTCCATGTGGTCAGCCGCGAACTGATGGAGCGCGACGTCCGGCTGATGAAGCGGAACAACGTCAATGCGATCCGAACGTCGCACTATCCGAACGACCCGTATCTCTACGAACTCGCCGATCGTTACGGCCTCTATGTGATGGACGAGGCGAACGTCGAGAGTCACGCCTACATGGACTATGCGAACAGGCATCCCGACGATCGCGCGCGCTATCAGATCGGCTTCGACCCCGCGTGGAAGGATGCGCACGTCAGCCGCGTCGTCAACATGGTGGAACGCGACAAGAATCACCCGTCGATCATCTTCTGGTCGCTGGGCAACGAAGCCGGCATCGGCCCCAATTTCGAAGCGGCGGCGGCGGCGGCCAGGGTACGCGATCCGTCGCGGCTGATCAGCTATCTCGGCTGGGGGACCTGGGACGGGGTGCACGACCACCGGCCCAACTGGTTCGCCGACATCTACGCGCCGATGTACGATCCTGCGGTCAAGATGGCGGATTATGCAACGAACTGGACGTTCAAGCAGCCGATGATCCAGTGCGAATATGCGCACATGATGGGCCAGTCCGGTGGCGACCTGAAGGAATATTGGGATACGATCTATGCCCATCCGGACAAGCTGCAGGGCGGCTTCGTCTGGGACTGGGTCGATCAGTCCATGTACCGCTACACCAAGGATGGACGGCGCTATTGGGGCGACGGGGGCGAATATGGGCCGAACCCGGGCGGGGACATAGAATTCGGCGATGGCCTGTTGCAGTCGGATCGCACGCCCAACCCGCAACTGTACGAATTGCGCAAGGTCTACGCACCCGTGCAGTTCGACGGCTTCGACCCGGTGCACGGCCGCGTCACCGTGCGCAACCGCCATGATTTCCGCGACCTGTCGGGCTTCACCTTCGACTGGGCATTGGAAGAGAATGGCGTGCCGGTCGCCAAGGGCGAGCTGCCGCCGCTCACCACGCCGGCACGCGCCGCCGAGTCGATCGCGCTGCCACTCGCGGGCCATGCGTTGGCCCCGGGCGCGGAATATTTCGTGACGGTCAACGTACGCGCCAGGGAGGGCGCGGTGCCGGGGGTCGCCGGGGGGACGCTGGTCGGGTTCGAGCAGTTCGCCATACCCGGCATGGCCAGCGAGCGGCTCGTCATGCCGAGCGGCATGGTTGCCGTCACGGAGCGGGACGGTGCCTTCGTGATGGCCAGCCGGGGTGCCGAACTGCAGATCGATCGTACGACCGGCCTGATCCGCCGCTACGCGCTCGACGGACGTCCGCTGGTGACCGGAGGACAACCGCATTTCTGGCGTGCGGTGACCGACAACGACATCGGCATCGGCGTCGACCGGAAGCTGGCCGTATGGAAGGCGATGAGCGAGACGCGCACCGTGCGCGCGATCCGCGCGGCGGGCGATACGGTGACCGTCACCTACGCATTGGGCGACGGAGCGGCGACCTTTACCACCAGCTACCGCATGGCCGTCGACGGCAGCGTGGCCGTCAGCGGGCAATTGCTCCCGGGCAGGTCGGATCTGCCGCCCCCGTTCCGCGTCGGTCTCGCCTTCGCCATGCCGACCGACTTCGAGACGGTGGAATGGTACGGGCGCGGACCGCACGAAAGCTATGTCGACCGCAAGGCCAGCGCACCAATCGGGTTATGGCGCGGCCGGATCGCCGATCAGAACCACGACTTCATCCGGCCGCAGGAGACCGGCAACAAGGTCGACGTCCGCTGGATGGAAGTGTCGCGTGCTGCGGGCGCCGGCGCCATGGGGCTGCGCGTCGAGGGCGATGCGCCCCTGATGATGAACGCGCTCGCCTTCCCCTATGCCGATCTCGACCGTCACGCGCCGGGTAGCTGGAAGTCGACCGATATCGTGCCGCACGGTCAGGTCACGTTGCTCGTCGACGCGACGCAATGGGGCGTCGGCGGCGACACGCAGTGGAGCGCGGTCGGCGAGCCGCTGCCCCGCTATCGCACCAGCGCCGAGCCCACCCGCATTGTCTTTCGGCTGACGCCGTTCGCGGGAATGGGCACGACGCCCGACAAGGCGCGCGCTGCCAGCGCGACGGGCGAGGAGTGATGCGTCTCTTCCTGGTACGGACGGCGTAGCGCCGCGCGTTCGCTCGATCGGGCGATCCGTGCCAGGAGGGAAGGGCGCGTCGTCGCGCCGTTCCCTCGCGGGATCATTCGAAGAAGGGGTCGACGCTGACGTGGCGCCCGCGCAGGAACGCATCGGCGACATGGCGCAGGGGCGCGACATCGACGTCGGAAACGCCCGCCGCGACGATCTCCGCGAAGCGCGCATAGAGGCCGGGATATTCGCCATGCAGCGCGTCTTCCGCTACCGGGATCTCGCCGCCCCCAATCGACAGTTCCGATCCGCCCTTGGCGAGCGTCAGCGTGCCGGACTCGGTCTCGACGACGATGTCCCAGCTCTGCGGTCCTTCCTGGCGGAAATCGAGATCCATCGCGATCGGCACATCGGCGGTGTCGCGAAAGGCGATCCTTGCCGCGATCGGTGCCGCGCAATTCGACGGTACGTCGAGTTCCGCCTCCTCGACGAAGAACGGCCGCGGCAGGATATGCGTCGCGATCGACAGCGCGTTGATGCCGGGGTCGAAGACGCCGAAGCCGCCCGGCTGCCATATCCATGCCTGTCCGGGATGCCAGACGCGCACGTCCTCGCGCCAGGTGATCGTCACCCCGCGCAGCGTCTTGCCGGCGAGCCATGCCCGCGCAGGTTCGACGCCGGGCGCATAGCGTGAATGCCAACTGGCGAAGAGGCTGATGCCCCTGGCCTCCGCAGCAAGGCGCAGCGACTCCACCTCCGCCAGCGTCGCGCCGGGCGGCTTTTCCAGGAAGACGTGCCAGCCCTGCGCGATCGCCGTCTCGGCAATGGCGCGGCGGACCTGCGGCGGCGTGCACAGCGCGACCGCATCGACCGAAACGTCGCTGGCGGCGAGCGCGTGGATGTCGGGAAAGAAGGGCAGGTCGCCTTCGGGGCCGCCATGGCGGCTGACCGTCGCGACGAGTTCGAAGTGCGGATCGGCGGCGATCGCGGGCAGATGCTGGTCGCGCGCGATCTTGCCCATGCCGACGAGTGCGAGGCGGATCGGCCCGCTCACAGCGCGCGCACCGCGACCGGCGCGTCCCCGGCGACCGCCAGCGGATTGCGCAGCGGCAGCGTGAATGGCGCGGCCTCGATTTCGAAGACGTCACCCGGCTGCGTCCGGACCTGATCGGAAAAGGACAGGGTGGCGGTGCCGAAGAAGTGCACGTGGACATCCCCCGGGCGGCGGAAGCCGGCATATTTGAAGTGGTGATGCTCCAGATTGGCGAGCGTATGGGACATGTTGTCCTCGCCCGTCAGGAACGGCTTCTCCCACACTGTCTGGCCGTCGCGGAGGATTCGGCTGGTGCCGCGGATGTCGCGGGGCACGTCGCCGATCAGCAACTCGGCGCCCAGCGCCGCCTGGCGCAGCTTCGAATGCGCGAGCCACAGATAATTGTGCCGCTCGGTAACATGGTCGCTGAATTCGTTGGCGAGCGCGACGCCGAGACGGAATGGCGTGCCGTCATCCCCGATCAGGTATATGCCTGCGAGTTCCGGTTCCTCGCCGCCGTCCTGTGCGAAGGAAGGCGACGTCAGCGGCTGGCCGGGGCCGACCAGCGCCAGACCATCGCCCTTGTAGAACCATTCCGGCTGCTGGCCGACCGTGCCGGCGGCGGGCTTGCCGCCCTCGACGCCCTCGAGGAACATGCGCATCGAATCGGTCGGCGTGTCGCTGGACGCCGCCGCCTTGTGCATCGCGTCGCGCCCCTCGGCGGAACCGAGGTGGGTGAGCCCGGTCCCGGCGAGCGTCAGCCGCGCCGTGTCGTCATGGTCGATCGCGGGAAGCAGGCGGCCGTCGGCAAGCGCCGCATCGAGGTCGATGCGATCACCGGTCGCCCTCGCACGCGCGGCCTCGAGAAGCGTAACGCCGTCCGCGATCGCGGCGCGGGCGAGGGCCCGCGTGCTGTCGACACCGTCGAGGAAGCGGCTGCCGTCGGCGTCCGACAGGATGACCCGACGACGGCCGTCGGCGCCGCGATGCTGGAGGAGGCGGGTAGAGGTCATGCCGGATCCTTGATGGCGGAAACGAAACGCGCGGCATCCGCCGCGACATCGGCGGCGGCCTTGCCGCTGCGGTAGAGGTTGGAGCCGAGCCCGAATCCGTCGGCGCCGGCGGCGCGCCAGGCCGGGATCGTCTCTGGTGAGACGCCGCCGACGGCGAGAACGGCGATGTCGCGGGGCAGCACCGCGCGCTGCGCCTTGAGCATTGCGGGGCTCGCGCCCTCTGCGGGGAAGAGTTTCAGCGCGGTTGCGCCCGCCGCCAGCGCCGCGAAGGCCTCGCTCGGCGTGAAGTAGCCGGGCAGCGAGATCAGCCCGCGCGCGGCGCTGGCACGGATCACGATCGGATCGGTATTGGGAGAGACGATCAACGCCCCACCGGCGGCCGCGACATCGGCGACCGCGCCTTCGGTCAGTACCGTCCCCGCGCCGACCAGCGCGCGCCCGGACAGCCGGTCGGCGAGCAGCCGGATGCTGTCGAGGGGGCGCGGCGAGTTGAGCGGCACCTCGATCAGCGTGATGCCCGCCTCCACCAGCGCATCGCCGATCGCGGGCGCTTCCTCGGGAGTCAGGCCGCGCAGGATCGCGACGAGGGGGCAGGCGGCGAAGGCTGCCCGGTAACGATCGGCGAGGTCGGTCATCATATCCGCTTCCAAAGAGCATGGGCACCGGCGGCGAAGGCAGCGTGGCTGTCGATCGTTACCGTCGTGCCGCCGCAGAGGCGGATCGCGGCGGCATAGAGATCGGCGAGCGCGCCGGTCGCCAGCAGTTGCACGGTAGCGCCGGACACATCGCCGCGCGCGCCGACATCCGCGCCGATCAGCACGCCGCTGGCGAAGGCGGCGGCGTCCTCCCCCGCGAGCGTTCCCAGCAAAACGCTGGCGCGGACCTCGAACAGGGCGGTCGCGAGATCGCACGCCTCTGCGCCCCGGGCGATACCGGCGCGAAAGGCTTCGCCATCGGCAACCGCACCGTCGAGCATGCCTGCGAGGACACCGTGTCCCTTCAGCAGCGCGAAGAGTTCGCCCGTCATCGCGGTCGCGAAATCGGCGATCTGGCCGCCCCGCATGCTGATCCACTTGTTGTGCGTGCCGGGCTGCGCGAGCAGGGCGTCGGCGGGAACGAGGCGGGCAGCGACCGCACCGAGCGCCTGGATCTCTTCTCCGCGCATGACATCGCTGCGCGGTCCAATCAGCGCGACACCCGGGACGATCGCCACCTCGCCGTCGAGCCGCAGGCATGCCGCGGCGAGCGCATCCAGGTCCGTCGGAGCGGGGACATAGGGGACATCGTGCCAGCCGCGCGTCGAGCCGACCATTCCGACCGCGATCACCGGCAGGGCGCCCCAGCGGCTGCGGAACGCGGCGATATCCCGCCGATAGCCGTCGGGCGCCATCGCCAGCACGCCGCGATCGTCGCGGATCGAATCGCGGATCGCACCGTCCGCGCCCAGCAGATAGGCGCGGCGGTTGGTCGTTCCCCAGTCGATCGCGATACAGGCGTCGCTCACCGGCGCAGTTGCTCCTCTCTCTATTTGTTAGACAATATCTTCTGCTTGGCTGCCGGGTCAACCCGTTGCGTCCCCCTCCGGCGTGGGGAGGGGGACAAATGCTTATTCCGCCTTGCCGTCGACGAGCCTGGGCCCCCCGGCGCCGTCGCGCAGTTCGGGCGGCAGCAGGTCTGCGGGCAGGTCCTGGTAGCAGACGGGGCGGAGATAGCGGTCGATCGCCAGCGTTCCGACCGAGGTGGTGCGGCCATCCGACGTTGCAGGGAACGGGCCGCCATGCACCATCGCATGCGCGACTTCGACACCCGTCGGCCAGCCGTTGGCGAGGATGCGGCCGGCCTTTCGCTCCAGGATCGGGATCAAGGGCGCGGCGGCGGCGCGATCCTCAGCGTCCATGTGCAAGGTCGCGGTGAGCTGCCCCTCGACCGTCGCGAGCACCTTGGCGAGCGCCGCCATGTCCGCGCAACGGACGAGCAACGATGAGGCACCGAACACTTCGTGCCCCATCGACTCGTCGGCGAGAAACGCATCCGACGTGGTCGAGAAGAAGCGCGCCGTTTCGCGCGCGACGCCGTCGCCGGTGCGGCCGGCACCGAGTTCGTCGACCTGCGGATTGGCGGCGAGCGCAGCGGTGCCATGCGCGAACGCCTGGCGGATGCCGCCGGTCAGCATCGGCTGCGGGTCGTGTGCGGCCAGCGCCTCCTGCGCCGCGGCGACGAAGGCGTCGAGACCGGGCCCCTCCACCGCGAGCAGCAGCCCCGGATTGGTGCAGAACTGCCCGGCGCCCATCGTCAGTGATCCGACGAAAGCGGTGCCGAGCGCGGCGCCGCGATCGGCGAGCGCATGCGGCATCAGCAACACCGGGTTGATGCTCGACATCTCCGCATAGACGGGAATCGGCACGTCGCGGCTCTGCGCGATGCGGACGAGCGCCAGGCCGCCGGCACGCGAACCGGTGAAACCGACCGCCGCGATGCGCGGGTCCGCCACCAGCGCCGCGCCGAGATCGTTGGCGGGTCCGCGCACGTGGCCGAACACGCCGTCGGGCATGCTGGTGCGCTTGGCCGCCGCGCGGATGGCGTCGGCGACCATCGCGTCGGTGCCGGGGTGAGCGGGATGACCCTTCACCACGACCGGGCACCCTGCCGCCAGGGCGCTCGCGGTGTCGCCGCCGGCGGTGGAGAAGGCGAGGGGGAAGTTGGATGCGCCGAACACCGCCACCGGGCCGACGGGGATCATGCGGAGACGAAGGTCCGGGCGCGGCAACGGCTGCCGATCGGGCTGCGCGGGATCGACCCGCACACCGCGCCAGCGGCCCGCGCGTACCACCTCCGCGAACAGCTTGAGCTGGCCGACGGTACGGCCACGCTCGCCGGTCAGGCGTGCGAGCGGGAGGCCGCTTTCCTTTGCGGCGCGATCGAGCAAGGCGTCGCCGAGCGCCATGATCTCCTCCGCGATCGCTTCCAGGAACGCGGCGCGCGCCTCCGCATCGGTGGCACGATAGGCATCGAAGGCCGCGTCCGCCGCGGCGCAGGCCGCATCGACGTCGGCGAGCGTGCTCACCGCATAGGCGGGTTCGAGCGGCTGGCCGGTTGCGGCCTCGACACCGCGGAAGCTCTGCTGGGGGTCGGCTTCACTCACGACGGTCTCCACTTCTGTCTGACTTATTTGATGTTATAGGAGCGTCTATAGGAAGGCACCCGGCGAACCACAACAACGTCGGGTCGGTGAGAGAGGAAGTTTCGATGAGCGAAGTGCGCACCGTGTGGCGGGGACATGCGACGCTGGGCGAGGGCCCGGTATGGGATGCGCGGCGCGGCTGTCTGTGGTTCGTCGATATCAAGCAGCAGCGTGTCTACCGCCTCATCGAGGGGCGCGACGCCGACCATTGGGACGCACCCGCCCAGGTTGGATGGGTGCTTCCCGCGGCCGACGGCCGTCTGCTCGCCGGGCTGCAGACCGGGATCGCGTGCTTCGATCCTGCGGACGGCAGCTTCTCGCCGCTTCACGATCCCGAGCCCGATCTGCCCGGCAATCGCCTGAACGATGCGACCGTCGCGTCGGACGGCATCGTCTGGTTCGGGACGATGGACGACGGCGAGGCGCAGGTGACCGGCCGCGTCCATCGGTTCGACGGCGCGCGCGTCACCACCACCGCCATTCCCGCGGTAGCGATCACCAATGGTCCTGGCGTGAGCCCGGACGGCCGTACCCTCTACCACGTCGATACGCTCGGCGGGATCATCCATGCCGTGCCGATCGAGCCGGACGGCTCAACCGGCAGTCCCCGCGAATTCGCGCGCATCGATCCGGCGCACGGCTGGCCCGACGGCGTGTCGGTCGACTCGGCAGGCAACGTCTGGCTCGGGCTTTGGGGTGGCTGGGCGGCACGCTGCTATGCGCCCGACGGCAGCCTGCGCACCGAGGTGCGCATGCCCGCGGCCAACATCACCAAGGTCGCGCTCGGCGGTCCCGACCTGATGACCGCCTATGCGACCAGCGCGAGCAAGGGGCTGAGCGAGGCCGAGCGCGCAACGCAGCCGGAGGCCGGCAACGTTTTTGCGTTCCGTGTCGACATACCGGGGCAGGCGCAGGTCCTGGCGCGGCTGGGTTGACCCTGCGGTCGGGCTGGAAGCGACCGGGACGGCCGCCCGCCTCAGCCGAGTGCCAGTCGCACCCCCAGCGCCGCGACGAGCGCGAGCGGCATCGCGACCGCGCCGACGCGGAGGAAACGCCAGAACCCGACGTCCTCGCCCTCCCGCCGGATCGCCTGCAGCCACAGGATCGTCGCCAGCGACCCCGTCACGGACAGGTTCGGCCCCAGGTCGACACCGATCAGCAGCGCGTCGACGATCAGGCGCGGCGGGTGCGCCTGCGCGACCGCGGTGCTTGCGATCAGGCCGGCCGGCAGGTTGTTCATCAGGTTCGACGCGAAGGCGAGGATCGCACCCGCCCAGGCTGCCCCCTCGACCGGATGCGCACTGGCGTCGCGCAGCATCTGCGCGACGCGACCGATGACGCCGGTACGATCGAGCGCCTCGACCAGCACGAACAACCCTGCGACGAGCGGCAGCACGCCCCATGACACGTCCCGAGCCAGCGCCAGCGGCGACCGTCGCGCGATGACGGATACGAACAATGCGGTGGCGATGCCCGCGAGCGCCGTGGGCAGGCCGAGTTCGATGTCGAGAGCGGAAACCGCCAGCAGCAGCACCGCCGTCGCGATGATTCCGGCCAGCGCGGCCTTGCCCTCGCGGCTCAGCGTCGGCGATTCGACGTCGCAGGCACACGCGCCCTGCAGCCGCGACCGCTCGACGAGCCGCAGCACCAGATAGGTCACGCCGATCGACGCGAGCGACGGCAGCGCGAACGAGGCGAGCCACTGGCCGAGCGGTGGCATCTGCCCGCCGTACAGCACGAGATTGGCGGGGTTGGAGATCGGCAGGACGAAGCTGGCCGCATTGGCGATCAGCGCGCAGGCGAGCAGCAGCGGCAACGGATTGGCCTCCGCCCGGCGCGCCACCGCGAAGACCGCGGGCGTCAGGACGACCGCGGTCGCGTCGTTCGACATGAACGTGGTGACGACGACACCGGTCAGATAGACGAGCGTGAAGAGCCGCGGCGTCGAGCCGCCCGCCCGATTGACGGCCAGCGCCGCGATCCAGTCGAAGACGCCATGCATGCGCGCGGCCTCGCTCAGCAGCATCATGCCGGTCAGGAAGAGATAGACGTCGAGCCCCTTGGCGACCGCGCCGCCCGCCGCCGCCACGGGGACGAGGCCGGTGACGACGAGCAGCGCGGCGCCGCCGACCGCCCAGATCCATTCCGGCCAGCGCATCGGCCGCACGATCACGCCGGCGGTGGCAAGGCCCGCGACCCCCCAGGTCGCACCCGTGGCCAGGATCACGGCTTTCCCCCGTTCCGGTTGGGGCCGAGCTGGAACCCGTCGATCCCCGCCACCGGCCATGCGCCGATGCTGTGGCAGCTATGGCCGGGGGAGACCAGCCCATAGCGCTTCGGCGTCTGGTCGGCGGGGCGGACGAGCAGGTCGATCCTGTCCTCGACCCCGCCCGCCCGCACGCAGATCGCGTGGCGCCCCGCGGGAAGGACGATGCGGGCGCGCCAGCACCCGTCGTCACCGCGCGCCATCACCATGGATGCGCCGTCGTCGACCGTCAGCAGCGCCGGGGTCGCGACATCCCCGAAGACGCGCGCCACGATCTCGACCGCGCCGGGGCGAGCGACCTGGGCCGGATCGTGCGGTCGCGTCACCAACCGCAGGTCGCAGGGCGACACGATCTGCACGTGCGGCCAGGGCGCGCCCAGGCGGCGGAAGCGCCAGCTGGGCACGCGATCGTGGACGGCGACGATCGTATAGCCGGGCGCCCCGCCGTCCTCTTCGATCTGGCCCGTCGAGCGCGTCGCGCCATAGATCACGGCACCATCGTTGAGCAGTTCGTTGTAGTGCGTGTGGCCGGTATCGACGAAGGCGACCCCCGCCGCGGCGAAGGTGCGTGCGATTTCATCACCGTCCGCGGCGAGGTCACAGGGGAAGGCGTGCATGAAGACCAGCGGGACCTGTCCCAGCGCCGCTGCCGTCGCCAGTTCTTCGCGCAGCCGGTTGCGATGATGCATGGTCAGGCGGAAGTCCGGGCCGCCATGTCCCGCCGACACGATGTCGAGATAGATGCAGCGGTGCGTGCCGATCGTCTCGCCCTCGGGTCGGTTCTCTTCGGGGATGGCGGCTTCGTAGGCGCGCAGGTCGCCGGGTTCATAGTCATGGTCGCCGGGGATGATGCGCCACGGCAGACCGGCGGGTAGTCCGCCCAGGGTCTCGCACATCGCGGCATAGTCCGATGCCTCGCCGTGATTGGCATTGTCGCCGGGGAGGAAGACGAGATCAACCTCCCCCGCCAGATTGTCCGCAACTTCGGCGACGATGTCCGCAAGCCGCTCAAGGTTCTCCGGCGCGGCGGACTCCAGGTGCAGGTCGCCGATATGCACCCAGGCGATCGACCCGCTCATCGCGCGGCATCCTTGCGGGTGCCGGCGCAGGCGGGACGCAACGTCGCCGCAAAACCGATCCACAGCGCCAGGCTGACCAGTGCGAAGCTGCCGAGGATGAAGAAGGCCGCCTTGTAGCCTAGCAACTGCGCGAGCCACCCGCCGATCGCGGGCGACAGGCTGGCGCCGACGCCTTGGATCGTCATCACGGCGCCCTGGCCGACGTTGACGCGCCCCGTGCCGTTCAGCAGGCAGGCGACGAGGCCCGGCACCGCAACGCTCTGTAACCCCGCACCGATGCCGTCGAGCGCCTGGACCGGCCAGACCCCCCAATGTTCGATGAAGCTGCCCGCGAGCAGGCCGCGCACGGGCAGGGCGGCAAAGGAGATCAGCATCACCAGCCAATAGCCGCGACCAGCCGCCATCTTCATGGCGATCAGGCTGGTCACGATCATCACCGCTTGCGCGACGACGACGGTGGTGGCGGTGAAGGTCGCGGCATTGCCCTTGCCCGCGCCCACCACGGCGAGGCCGTAGAGCGGCAGCATCGCGCCGTTGCCGAGGTGGAAACAGGCAAGAGCGGCGGCGAGGATCAGCATCGGCTTGTTCGAGAGCAGGGTCTTGAACCCCTCCGCCTTGCCGTCGGCGGCGTCGTCCCCGTCGCCGTCGCCGTCCTCGTCCTTCTCGAGCCCGCGCGCCGCCTTGTGGTCGATGGCGCGTTCGGGAATCAGGAGTACCGACGTGATCGCGAGCACGCCGAAGGCGGCGGCGAGGTAGAAGATCGCCGGCATGCCGAACTTCCAGCCGAGATAGCCCGACAGGCCAGCGCCCACCATGTTGCCGGCGTGGTTCCACGCCTGGTTGCGGCCGTTCTGCGCGTTGAATCCCTTTTGTCGCACGATGCCCAGCGTCATGCCCGTCACCGCCGGCCCGATCGCCGCGCCTGCGATCGCGGTGGCGACCTGGCTGACGGTGACGACGATTCCCGATTGCGACCACAGGATCAGGAATGAGGCGAGCACGGTGCAGATGCCGGTGATCACCACCACCCAGCGTTTGCGCTCGGTATGATCGATGAACGCGCCGGCGGGGACCGTCATGATCATGCCGGCGACGCCACCTGCCGTCATGACCGTGCCGATCGGTCCGGTCTGCCAGCCGCGCTGCTGGAGGAAGACGCCCAGGAACGGGCCGATACCCGCCTGCATGTCGGCCATGAAGAAGTTGAGCGCCTGCAGGAAGCCGCGCGCACGGCGTGTTTCATCGCGATCCGGCGCGGCGCCGGACCGGTCCATCGGAAGCGTCGTCGCCATCGGTCACCTTCGTGTGGAGGGGGCCGCAGCAAAACTATGTTACGATCGATTGGGTCCGCGCCGGAGCGATGTGGATCAAATAATTGTATACGCCTCCGTCATGAAAATCCACTGGCACGCCTCAGCCGGCGGCGGTGCGCATCATCAGCAAGGTCGCGAACCGATCCAGCGGACAGGTCGCGGAGCAGCCAGGTACGCGCAGCACGACGTCGTCGATGCCGGACTGGAGGTAACGCAGTGCCATTATCGGCTGGACGCGATAGCTGGTGCGCACGAACCGCGCGCCGGTGGCGGGATCGCGCAGCAGCGTCAGCACCAGGGCGCCGTCCGGCGGTACGTCGCCCGTCGCGTAATCGCGCGACGAGAGGTCGACGTGCAACGCCGCGGCCAAGGCAGTGACGTTGGTGTCGTGGCCGACGAACAGGTCGAGCCGCCGGTCCCCATGCGCCTCCAGCGCCGCCAGCATCGCACGGGTCAGCGGGCCAGCCTGTTTGGCGACCATATAGGGCGCACGCGTGAAGACATCGAAGAGCGCCGCATGCAACGCGCCAAGCCGCTTGAGTGCGGCCGCGTCGACGCGGCCCCAGCCTACCTGCGCCGCGGGCATGCCCTGCACATATTGCAGCAGCAGGACCTGCGCGATGCCCGATGCGCGGCGGATGGGGCCGGTCAGCACGATGCTTCGGCCATCCGCGCTCGCACGCACCGACGCCGCGTCGCGGGGCGTGCAGGCGACGCGCTGCGGACAGTCGAGCACGCGGTCGAGTGCGTCGAGCTCCGCCCGGTGTCGCCGCGTCAGCGCGTCCAAGCCGCCAGTGTGGAGATCGATCGATGCCATGGCGGCCGCGGCGTCGAAGCGGGCGTTACGATCGCGGAGAGGCTCGAACAGCGGGTCGACGGTACCGGCCGCCTGGTGATCCACCGTCAGGCCGCAGCCGGGGGCGAAGCCCCGCGCGAAGGCGTTTGCGCTGTCGATCGTGCGCTGGCTGACGTTGCTGTGGATGCGCACGGTCGTCGGGGCCGGGCACCGGCCCGGGGTGAACAGGCCGCTGCGGTCCAGCCAGGCCCGGTCGTCCGCTCCGCGCAGCTCCAGCGCCGCGAGACCGTGCGGCGTCATCTGCTCCGCCGCGACCGGCCAGCGTGGCCAGGGCGCGCCGGTGTGCGTGTCGGCCGGAACCTCGCCATCGATCGGCGCGCGCACGCCGTGCCGCATCACCATCACGACGCGCTCCAGCAGCAGCCGGTGCGGCGTCGTCTGCGGAGCGGCTGGAACCGTCGTCGTGGGCCGGGACGGGGCGGCTTGCGTCAGCGCGGCGAGCAGCAGGAGGAACATCGTCGACAGGGCTCCGGAAAGCAGGGAAAACGGCAAGGCGGACAGGGCGCTGGCGCACCCCGTCCGCCCCTATACCTTATTACGCCTGCGTTACATCTTCATGGTCAGGCTGAACTGGAAGACGCTGCCGGTCTTCAGGAAGCCTCCGTTGCGGTCGTTGGCGATATAGCGTTGCGATTGGCCGACGGTGCTCCACAGCGCATGCTGGTCGAGCAGGTTACGCGCGGACAGGCCGATCTCCAGCGTGTCGGTCGCCTCGAAGGCGAGGCCGGCATTCAGCTCGCCGACCGGCTGGATGTAGATGTCGGGCTGGCTGTCCTGCACCGTCGCCAGGATGCGGCTGGTCCAATTGTACCACAGGTTGGCGCGCATTGGCCCGGTCGCATAGAATAGTTCGGCGTTGTAGACGAGGTCAGGCGCTTGGGGCAGCTGTGTGGTACGTATGTCGGTCGCCGCGATCGTATAGGTCGCCCGGGTCCGCTGCCAGGTAACATTGCCGCCGACGCCGAATCCTCCGAGCATGCGCGACGCGACGAGATCGCCGATCGTGTAGCGGCCCGATACCTCGATCCCCGTGGCGTTGCCACGACCACCGTTGGCGGGGCGGATGTAGACGATGCCGTCCAACGTCTCGCCGACCGATCGCGTGCCGGTCGGCACCAGCACGTTGCGCAGATCCTTGTGATAGGCCGCGACCTGCAGGTAGCGGCCGACGCCCGCATAATAATCGAAGCCGAGGTCGTAGCTCCATGCCTCGACGGGTTTCAAATTCGGATTGGGCTGGGTGATCGACAGGATCGCGTTGGTCGCCGCGTCGCGCGAAATCTGCGTCGGGCCGGCAAGCTGGTCAAAGGCGGGCCGGGCGTAGCTGGATCGGATCGCGCCGCGCACGACGAGCGCGTCGGTCGGACGCCATGTCGCAAGCAGACTGGGATCGACGTGGTGATAGGCGCGGCCCGCGTCGACGAACCGCGCCCCGTCCGCGTCGGACAGGAAGTAGCGCGCGGCGAAGCGGTTGTCCTCATAGCGGATGCCCGCCACCAGTTCGAACGTGCCATAGCCGAGCGTCGCGGTGGCGTAGAGCGCCTTGCGCGTCTCCGTGCCGTCGAGCAGGCCCTGGCTGATCAGCGTCGGCGAGACCTTGGTCAGGTCGACATACTGGCTGACCTGCGCATCGAGCTGGCTCCTCGACAGAACCTTGATCGGGCGCTGCGGATAATAGTCCAGGAAATCGGTCAGCACCTTGCCGAAATACTGGTTGATCGTCGGCCCCTGGACCGTGCCCGCCTGCAGCGGCGTCAGGAACCGGTAGCGGGTCGAATCCGGGGCAAGGCTGCGGCCGGTGCGATGCGAATCCTCGTACAGGCCGCCGACACCGATGCCGCGCACCAGCCCCTCGCCGCTCCAGCCGATGCTTCCGCGCAGTGTCTTCTTCGTCTCGGCGAGATAGTCATAGCCCTGCTGGATGTAGAGTTGCGTCGGCCGGTCGAGCGAGCCGACATAGGCCGCGGCGGCGCTCGAGAGAACCGGTCGTGGCGAGCGGGGGTCGGACAGGTCGACGGTCAGCCCTTCCGTTGCGGCGCCGGTGTTGCCGGTGGCGCCGTTATAGGCGATGCCGCGGAACGCCGCCTCGATGCGTTTGGGCTGGTTGAAGTGACCGTCCGCATAGGCGCCCTCCAGCGCCGCGGTGAAGCCGTTCCAACGCGCCTTGCCGCCCACCTGCGCGGAGAAGAGGCCCTGATCGACATCCTCGGTGCGGAAATAGCTGGCCGGATTGATGCCGTACGGCGTGTATACGCCCGCCGCATTATACGTGGTGGTGGTGCTGCCGTTGCTCAGCGTCCGCCGCGGATTGGGGTTGGTTTGGCCCGCGGTCAGTTCGTTGCGCAGGCCGGTCTGGTTCATCGTATTGGTGTCGAGATAGGTCGCGTAGTTGACGCGCGCATAGAGGTCGACCGGTTCCGTCCGCATGTCGAACGACCCGCTCGCTCCGTAGCGGCGAATGCGGTTGTTGTAGAAATTCCACTGCACGCCATCCGCAGAAAGGGCGTTGCCGTTGGCGCGCGCGGTGCCGACGTTGAAAGCGGTCGTCTTGTAGTCGTTCTGGACCGCGGTCGATTCGGCGGCGTTGCTGCGCTCCTCGAAATAGCCGGCGAGATAGACGCCGAACTGGTTCGATGATCCGAAACGCTGCGCGCTGTCGATACCGACCATGCCGCCCCAGCCGCCCTGCTTGCGATCGATCGCCAGCTGCGCCCCTTGCGCGACGGTGCGCGCGCGTACGAAGCCGGTCGAGAAATCGAAGGCGGTCGGCGTGCGCAAGTCGATGTTGCCCGCGATCGAGTCGGCATCCTTGTCCGCACCCGGCGTCTTGTCGGCGACGATGGCACCGATCGCAAAAGGGGAGAAGAGGTTCAGCGAGATCGCGCGATTGCTGCCCGACGTCTGCGGCAGGCGGATGCCGTCCAGCGTATAGCTGTTGTAGCTGGCGTCGAACCCGCGGATCGTGGCGTATTGCGTCTCGCCGGTGGCGCTCTGGTTGCGACCCTGATCGCGGGAGACGGAAACGCCGGGCAGGCGGCGGGCGAGATCGGTGACGTTGGTCTGCGAATTGATCGCGACGTCGCCCGTGGTGACGATGTCGATCGTGGCGGTCGCGGCCTTTTCCTCTGCGACGGCGCTGCGGTCGCGCCGGCCGTTGACGACGATGTCGGCGGTGATCGCCTCGCTGACGCTTTTCTCCCGAGCCTCTTCGACGCGTTCGGCAGGCGATTGCACGGTTTCCTGCTGGGCCAGCGCGGTGGCGGGCAATCCGGCCAGCGTCAGCGCGAGAAGCGAGGCGCAGGTGCGGTGGGCCGCGGATGCGCGGCCGGAACGCCGCAGGCAGGCCCGCGACGGAAGCGTCGAGTTCATGATGTCCCCCAAGGAAGCAAGCGATGCGGTCTCTGCCGCTGGCGATGCCCGCTAGGTCCGGATTGAGACGATCACGTTACGTTCGTATAACAAATAAATTTAATGCTTGGGCCTCGGCGTGGTGCGGCTGCCGTTTTCCGTCGGGCCGGCAGACGGGGCGTGGGCTATCCGGCAGCCAGCCGCGCACGAAGGGCGCGCACCGTGGATTGCGGCAGGGGCGGGAGCGGGGCGGCTGGCTTGCCCTGCCGAAGGCGTTCCCGATCGCGTTCGGCAGGGTCGACGATGCGCACCCTGACAGGTGCATGTCCGCTTCCGATCCCGAGCAGCGCTGCCGCGCCGCGAGACAGGTCAATGATCTGCGCATCGCCACCCGCGAAGGGGCCGCGATCATTGACGCGCACGACGATCCGCGCGCCGCTGTCGAGCGCAGTCACCTCGACATAGGTGGGCAGCGGCAGCGTGCGGTGCGCCGCGGTCGGCCAGCGCGGCCGGAACTTCTCGCCCAGCGCGGTGCGGTTACCCGATTCCCCACCATAGACCGTGGCATAGCCGAGCATGTCATAGGCTGGCCGGGCGGCCGGAACGTAGGTGCGACCGCGCACCGTATAGGGCCGGCCGATCCGGACCGGCGTGTCGCTAACCGGCCGGTAGCCGCCGGCGCAGGCGGAGAGCGCCAGAGCCATCGCGACCCCACCGATTGCGCACCTCATCGGTCGTTCCTGGCGAAGCGGCGGGGCCGGTCTGCGTGCACGGGCTTTCCTTTGATCGAACGCGGCATGCGGTAGCCGGCCGTCACGTGCTGTCAAACCATCGCCCGGCATATGCCGCCTTCTCCCTCGACTTTCGGCGAGCGACCGTCGAAGGACGGCGGCATGGAGCGGGATGACGAGGGATCGGCGCGCGTCGGGCGGCTGCGGCTGGCGGGGTTCGCCGCCGGCGACTTCGCCTTCAACCTCTACTGGCAGAGCGCGATGCTCTACCTGCTGTTCTATTACACCGATGCGCTGGGGCTGAAGGTGGAGACGGCGGCGGCGATCTATCTCGCCGCGTCGATCTGGGACGGCGTGGTCAGCTTCGCGGTCGGCGTGCTCGTCGACCGGCGCGGCGCGGCGGGGGATTACCGGCGCGTGCTGATCTGGGGAGCGGTGCCGCTCGGCCTGGCGTTCTGCGCCGCCTATCTGCCGCTGCACGGCACGGGTGGCATGGCGGCGATCGGCATTTTGCTCGGACACCTCGTCTTCCGCACCGCCTATGCGCTGGTGAACATTCCCTATCTCGCCATGTCCGCGCGCGTCAGCCCCCACGCCGGCGATCGCGCCTTCGTGGCAGGGCTGCGCATGCTGGCCGGCACGGCGGCGGCGGTCGTCGTCGCGCTCGGCACGGTGCCGCTCGGCGGCATGATCATGGGCGTGAAGGGCGGTCCGAAGGCATTCCTGGGCGCGGCCCTGCTCTTCGCCGCCATAGCGAGCGTGATCCTGATCCTGGTCGGCCGAACGTTCCGCGATGCGCTGGCGCGCGATGATGCCCCGCCGCCGCCCAGAGTGCCGCTCGGCCGCGCGCTTCGTGCGGTGGTGCGCAACCGGGCCTTCACCACCCTGGTCGCGGCGATGATGGCGATGATCGTCGCGACCAGCGTGCTCAACAAGTCGGTGCTCTATTATTTCAAATATGTCTTCGGCGATCAGGCCGCGGGACAGCTCGCGCTTGGCGCGATGATGGCGGTCAGCGCGGCGGCTGTGCCGGTATGGATGGCGATCGCGCGGGCCATCGGCGTGCGGCGCGTGTGGTTTGCGGCGATCCTGGTAAGCAGCCTGGGGCTGTCCCTGTTCGCGCTCGGTGACCTGCCGCGCGCGGGCGCGATGCAGCTGTTCCTGGTCGGTATGCAGGCGGCGACCGTCGGATTGCACTTCGCCTTCTGGGCGTTGCTGCCCGAGGTGATCGACCACGGCGAGCGGACCGGCGGCGTGCGGACCGAGGGCATCGTGTTCGGTCTCGCCGCGCTGCTGCAGCGGATCGCGATCGGCCTGGCGACGCTGCTGATCGGCGTTTCGTTCGGCGAGGCAGGCTATGTCGCCAATGTCGTGCAGACGCCGGCGACCCTGGCCGCGATGCGGATGACGATCGCCCTGGTACCGCTGGCGGGATTCGTCGTGTCGGGGCTTCTGATGGCGCTCGCGCCCGCAGCATCGCGGCGGCGCGCCGCATAGCCCGATCCCGCCGGGAGCGGGGGAGGGGATCCACGCCCCCGCGCATTGATGCGCGGTCGGGCGTGATGGCAGCGCGATGCCCCCCCCTCGCCACGTCGCGGGAGGGGGGCGACGCGTTTACCGCAGCAGGTCGAACGTGCCGTGCGCGCCCGGTGCCTGCGCGGATGGGGCGATCCATACGTCGAACGTTCCCGGCTCCACCGTCGGTTGCAGGTCCTTCCCCAGGAATTCCAGCTGCTGCCGCGTCAGCGTGAAGGTCACCCGCTCGCTCTTGCCCGGCGCAAGCGCCACCTTGCGGAACGCCTTCATCTCGCGGACCGGTCGCGTGATGCTCGCGACGCGGTCGCGGATATAGAGCTGCACCAGCTCCTCGCACGCTCTCGTGCCGGTGTTGGTGACCGTCGCCGCCACCTCGATGCGTCCGTCCCACGGCAAGGTGGCCGGCACGCTGGCGGCGTCGTAGCTGACCTTGCCATAGGTCAGGCCATGGCCGAACGGATAGAGGGCCGCGTTGGGCGCGGTGCGCCACTGCGCCTTGTACGGCTCGCGCGGGCCGTCGGGCGCGGGGCGGCCGGTCGCCTTGTGCGCGTAATAATAGGGCTCCTGCCCGCTTTCATGCGGGAAGCTGAGAGGCAGGCGGCCGGACGGTCCGACCTTGCCGAACAGCACGTCGGCAATGGCATGGCCGGTCTCCGATCCCAGGAACCAAGTGACGAGGATCGCGGGCGCGTCCTTCACCGCCCCTTCCAGGGCCAGGCCACGGCCGTTCTTGAGCAGCACGACGATCGGCTTGCCGGTCTTCGCCACCGCCTCCGCCAGGGCCATCTGCGGCGCGGGCACGGTGATCGAGGTGCGCGACTGCGCCTCGCCCGACATGGTCTCGCTCTCGCCGATCGCCAGCACGACGACGTCCGCCGCCTGCGCCGCCGCGACCGCCGCCTCGATCCCGCCGGCGAGCGGCGCCTCGACGCCCGACCCCGCCGTGACGGTGATGCTGGTGGCGCCCGCCGCGCGGAGACCGGTGGCGAGGTCGATCGCCTGGTTGTTGTCGCCATAGACGACCCAGGGGCCATTGAGATCGTGCTGGCCGCTGGCGAAGGGGCCGATCAGCGCGAGCTTGCGGCCCTTGTCGAGCGGCAGCAGGTCGCCGTCGTTCTTCAGCAGCACCATCGCCTTCTGCGCCGCCTCGCGCGACAGGGCGATCGCCGCCTTGGTCCGCGAGCGCGTCGCCTCGCGCTTCTTGTCGATGCGGCGGAAGGGATCGTCGAACAGGCCGAGCATCTGCTTGACCGCGAGCACGCGCCGCACCGACCGGTCCAGCGCGTCCTGCGGTACCGCACCCTCACGCACCAGACTGGGGAGGTAGAGCGCGTAAAGGTTCGACTGCATGCTCATGTCGACGCCGGCGAGGAAGGCGATGCGTGCCGCGTCCTTGCCGTCCTTGGCGAAGCCCGCGGCGATCATCTCCTCGTCGCCGGTATAGTCGGAGACGATGATGCCGGGGAACTTCCACTCGTCGCGCAGCACCTGCTTCATCAGCCACGGATTGCCCGTGGAGGGGATGCCGTCGATCTCGTTGAACGAGGCCATGCCGCTCATCGCGCCCGCATCGAAACCGGCCTTATAGGGCGGCAGATACACCTCGCGCAGCGTCCGCTCGGACAGGTCGACGATGTTATAGTCGAGGCCGCTTTCCGCCGCGCCATAGGCGGCGAAATGCTTGACGCAGGCCATCACCGCATCGTCTGCCGCCAGGCTATTGCCCTGGAAGCCCTTCACCCGCGCGGCGGCGAACATGTTGCCGAGCAGCACGTCCTCGCCCGCGCCCTCCATCGTGCGGCCCCAGCGCTGGTCGCGCGCGATGTCGACCATCGGGAAGAAGGTCCAGTCGATACCCGCGCCGGCCGCCTCGAACGCGGCCATGCGCGCGGTGCGCATCGCCAGATCGGGCTCGAAGCTGGCGGCTTCCGCGACGGGGACCGGGAAGATGGTGCGGTGGCCGTGAATGACGTCTGCGGCGAAGATCAGCGGGATCTTGAGCCGCGAATCGCGCATCACCGCGGCCTGCATCCGCCGCGCCATCTCCGCGCCGTTGCCGTTGAAAACGCCGGTCAATTTGCCCGCGACCGCATCGGCGATCTGGCCCTCGAAGCTCGGACCGGTCGACGGCGGGTTGAGCGCGGTGGCGATGCCGCCACCCCAGGCCGCGGCATTGAGTTGCAACTGGCCGGCCTTCTCCTCCAGCGTCATCGTCGCCAGGATCGCCTCGACCCGCTTGGACAGCGCGGCGCCGTCCGCCTGCGCCAGCAGCGCACGCGCCGGGCTGGACGCCCAGGCGACCACCGCGCCCGCGCCGAGCAGCGCCGCGCGCCGCGAGATGGTGATGTCGGTCATGCCTTGCGAAACTCCCCTCACATGCGCCGAACGCTCGAACTTTCCCGCCGCGGCGGCCATTCAGCTTTTCGCGTTGACGCTTTCCTGTAACCGGTTACACAGGCTGGGAGGCTCGCACAAGATGCGATGGGTCGGGTATAGCGCCCGGGCGAACATTTGAGGAGGGGGCGAGTCTTGGGTCAGGCATCCGCCACGATACGCGACGTGGCGCGCGAGGCTTCGGTATCGGTTGCGTCGGTATCGCGCGCGCTCAACGGGCATAGCAGCGTCCATCCGGAAACCCGCGCGCGCGTCGTCGCCGCGGCGGAGGCGCTGGGGTACGTGCCGCACGCGGGCGCACGCAGCCTGTCCCTGGCGCGCAGCCATGCGATCGGGGTGATCCTGCCCGACCTTCACGGTGAGTTCTTTTCCGAAATCGTGCGCGGCATGGACCGCGAGGTGAACGCGCGCGGCTATCATCTGCTGCTGTCGAACATGCATGCCGACGCGTCGCTGGCGGCGCAGGCGATGCGGTCGATGCGCGGGCGGGTAGACGGGTTGATCGTCATGGCGCCGCAACTGGATGCGGCCGGCCTCGATGCCGCCTTGCCGAAGGGCGTGCCGGCGGTGCTGGTCAATTCGCATGACGGGATCGGCCGCGCCTCGTTCCGCATCGACAATGGCGCGGGCATCATCGCCAGTGTCGCGCACCTTGCCGCCCTGGGGCGCCGCCGGATCGTGCATGTCGCGGGACCAGCCGGCAACATCGACGCGCGCGAACGGAGCGAGGCCTATCATGCCGCCATGGCGGCGCATGCTCCCGGTATCGCCCCGATCGTCATCGAGGGCGACTTTCATGAACAGTCGGGTGCCGACGCCGTTGCGATGCTGCGCAGCATGGATGCAACATATGATGCGATCGTCGCGGCGAACGACATGATGGCGCTCGGCGTCCTGCGGGGGCTTCGCGAAGCCGGCATGGACGTGCCGGGCACGGTCGCGGTGACCGGTTTCGACGACATTCCGCTGGCCCGCTACCTGGGTCTCACCACCGTCCGCGTTCCACTGGCGGAGATCGGCGCGCGTGCCGTCGGCCGACTGGTCGATGCCCTCGACGGAGGCGACCTGTCTCCCGATACGCTCACCGTGGCGACGGAACTCGTCGTGCGCGGTACCACCGCTCTTTCCCCGGGTACTCCATGATCTTTATCTCGAAGCCGCTCGATCGTCGGACCCTGTTGGCACGGACGCCCCTGGCCGCCGTCGCGGCGAGCCAGTCGCTGCCCACGCTCGCGGCGGGCCGACCCGCGCTACCCGGATGGTTCGACGATCTGGAGCATCGCACGTTCCGCTATTTCTGGGATCTCGCCAACCGCAAGAACGGCCTGGTCCCCGATCGCTGGCCGACGCCGTCCTTCGCCAGCATCGCCGCGGTCGGTTTCGCCCTGACCGCCTATCCGATCGGCGTCGCGCGCGGCTGGATACGGCGCGAGGAAGCGCGCGATCTGACGCTGACGACGCTGCGCTTCTTCGATACCGCGCCGCAGGGCGACGCGCCGGCCGGGATGAGCGGGCACAAGGGGTTCTTCTACCATTTCCTCGACATGGAAACCGGCAAGCGCTTTCGCGATACCGAGCTTTCCAGCATCGACACGACCCTGCTCTTTCTGGGCATCCTGTTCGCCGGGGCCTGGTACGACCGTGCCGATCCGGCGGAGACGGAAATCCGCACGCTCGCGCAGCGCATCACCGATCGCGCCGACTGGCCATGGTTCACCAACGCGCGTGGCAGCGTGTCGATGGGCTGGCATCCGGGCCAGGGCTTCATCGAGCGGTCGTGGGAAGGGTATAACGAGGGGATGATGGTCTATATCGTCGGCCTCGGGAGTCGCGGCAGATCGCTCCATGACGGGGCATGGAATGCCTGGGCGAAGACCTATCCGGAATTCTGGCGTGGGCAGGGCGCGACGCGGCACCTCGCCTTCGCGCCGCTGTTCGGGCACCAGTACAGCCAGATGTGGATCGACTTTCGCGGCATCCGCGATGCCACTATGCGGCAGGCTGGCCTCGATTATTTCGAGAACAGCCGCCGCGCGACCTATGCCAACCGCGCCTATTGTATCGCCAACCCGATGGGCTGGCGCGGCTATTCCGGCAATATCTGGGGCCTGACCGCCTGCGACGGACCGGGCAATTTCGAGCTGCCGTACCGGGGCGGCAGCGCCACCTTCTATGGCTATTCGGCGCGCGGGCCGCTCGGCCAGCCCGACGGGCGCGACGATGGCACGCTGGCGCCGACCGCCGCGCTCGGCAGCCTCGCCTTCGCGCCGGAGATCGCGGTGCCGGCGGGCAATGCGCTGCGTCGCTGGCCGGGGCTGTACGGCAAATACGGATTCCTCGACAGCTTCAACCCTTCGTTCCGCTACGCTTCCGCCAAACTGGAGACGGGGTCGGTCGACCCGGCCGCCGGCTGGGTGGCGCGCGATTACCTCGGCATCGACCAGGGCGCGATCACGGGCGCTATCGCCAATGCGCGCGACGAGGGCGTGTGGCGGGTCATGCGTCGATCGCCGACGATCCGGCGCGGGCTGCAGCGCGCGGGGTTCGCCGGCGGGTGGCTGGGATGACGATGACCTTCCGGCGCGACGTGGTGGACGATCGGAGCGTCCCGGCATGACCGCCTCCCACCCGAATCCGCCGATCAAGACCATCACCATCGTCGGCGGTGGCACGGCCGGCTGGATGACGGCCGCGCTGCTCTCGCGCCTGTTCCTCGGCGCCTATCAGATACGGCTGATCGAGTCGGAGGAGATCGGCACGATCGGCGTAGGCGAGGCGACGATCCCCGCGATCCGCTCCTACAACGGCCTTGCGGGCATCGACGAGTTCGAGATGGTCCGCGCGACGCAGGCGACGTTCAAGCTCGGCATCGAATTCCGCAACTGGCGCGCACCCGGTCACAGCTACATCCACGGCTTCGGCAAGATCGGCCAGGACCTCTACTGGCTGCACTGCCATCAGTTCTGGCTCAAGGAACAGGCGGCGGGACGCGCCAAGCACCTCGACTATTATGCCCTCAACACGCTGGCGGCGCGCATGAACCGCTTCGCCATGCCCGATCCGTCGAATCCGTATTCGCCGGTGGCCGACCTCGACTATGCCTATCATTTCGATGCGTCGCTGTTCGCCCGCTTCCTGCGAGCCCGCGCGGAACAGGCGGGTGTTTTACGGATCGAGGGGCGGATCGTCGCTGCCAACCGGCGCGGGCAGGACGGCTTCCTGGATCATGTCGTGCTCGCCGACGGCCGCACGGTCGACGGCGATTTGTTCGTCGACTGTTCGGGGATGCGCGGCCTGTTGATTGGCGGCGCGATGGGCGTCGGGTACGAGGATTGGGACCGGTGGCTGCTGTGCGACCGCGCGCTGGCCGTGCCGAGTGCGCGCGGAACGGGGCCGCTGACGCCCTATACCCGCTCGACCGCGCACGACGCCGGGTGGCAGTGGCGCATTCCGCTCCAGCATCGTACCGGCAATGGCCATGTCTATGCCAGCCGGTTCGTGTCGGACGAAGCGGCGGCGCAGACGTTGCTCGCGCATCTGGATACGCCCGCGCTGGCCGATCCGCGCCCGGTCCGCTTCCGTCCCGGCAAGCGCCTGCGCGCCTGGGAGAAGAACGTCGTCGCGCTCGGCCTCGCCGGCGGCTTCCTCGAACCGCTCGAATCGACCAGCATCCACCTGATCCAGACGGGTATTCTGCGCCTGGTCGCGCTGTTCCCGGGGCAAGGCTTCAATGCCGCCGATATCGCCGAATACAATCGCCAGACCGACTTCGAATATCGGGACGTCCGCGACTTCATCATCGCCCATTACAAGGTCACCGATCGCGAGGATTCCGAATTCTGGCGCTATCTGAAGCATATGGATGTGCCAGATAGCCTGGCGGAGCGGCTGGACCTGTTCCGCGCCTCTGCCCGCTTCTTCATGCACGGCAAGGCGGAACTGTTCCGCGAGGAAAGCTGGGTGCAGGTGCTGCTGGGCCAGGGGCTGCAGGCCGCCTACGACCCGATGGTGGACATGATCCCCGACGAGCAGGCGCGCGCGTTCCTCCAGGATGTCGAGGAGGTGATCGCCGACGTCGCGCAGGGACTGCCGACGCACGAGGCGTTCATCGCCCGGCACTGCCTCGCGCCGTCGCCGTCCGCCTGACGGGAATCATCAACAAACTGTGACAGTTCGGCAACAGCCGGGACGATATTGAGCGGGGCTATAGCTAGATTGTTGTAACCGGTTACGCGGGGGAGTAACCGGTTCCATACGCCCTCCGCGATCCGCGGCCGATGCCTGTCGTCGGTCTTCCGGGAGCAAAAAGGGGCTGGTCGACCGAGAGGGGATGAAAATGGCTTCCAAGATTCAGCGCGCGTCCGTCCGTCGCGGCATTTCGGCGGCGGCGCTCGCCGCGGCACTCGTCATCGGCGCGCCGGCATTCGCCCAGGCGACCTCGACGCTGCGCGGCCATATCGAGGGCGCGGCCGCGGGGACGGCCGTCGTCATCACCGATCTGACCACGGGTCAGGTGATCAACAGTCGCACCAATGCGACGGGCGACTATACCATCCCCGGCATCCGTCCGAGCACCTATCGCGTCGACGTGGCTGGCCAGCGGCCGGAGCAGGTCGTCGTTCCCGTCGGCCAGACGATCACGCTCGACATCGGCACGCCGGCCGCCAACGCGGAAGCCGGGACGACAGAGACGACCACCTCCGCCGATGCCGGCACGGGATCGGGCAGCGACATCATCGTCACCGGCCGCCGCACGCAGGAGGTGCGCACCGCCGAAGTCGCGACCAACGTGTCGCAGCAGCAGATCGAGAGCCTGCCGCAGAGCGACCGCAACTTCCTGAACTTCGCCGCGCTCGCGCCAGGCGTCGCGGTGACGCCGGGCCGCGGCAACCGCCAGGTGCAGGCGGGCGGCATCAGCGCCGACAACATCAACGTCTTCGTCGACGGCCTCAGCCTCAAGAACCAGGTCAACCACGGCGGCGTCGCGGGGCAGAACTTCAGCCAGGGCAATCCCTTCCCGCAGCTCGCGGTGCAGGAATTCAAGGTCGATACGCAGAACTACAAGGCGGAATACGAGCAGGCCGGCTCCGCGATCATCACCGCGGTGACCAAGTCGGGCGGCACGTCCTTCCACGGCGACCTGTTCGGCGAATGGCAGCCCAGCTCGTTCTACGGCACCAAATATTTCGATCGTCCCGGCAACGCCAACAATCTTGATGGCTCGCGCGCGCAGGGCAATTACGACCGCAAGCAATATGGCGGCGACCTGGGCGGTCCGATCATCAAGAACGTGCTGCATTTCTACGGCGCGTTCGAGGCGACCGACCAGAAGGCGCCTTCGGCCGCGGTCCTGCTCGGCAACGGCACCTCCGCCGACCCGACGCAGATCGTGCCACAGGCGATCGTGCAGCAGTATAACGGCAGCTATCCGCAGGATTTCCACCAGAAGCTGTATTTCGGCAAGCTGACCGCTTTCGTCAGCAATGCTGATACGGTGAACTTCAGCGGCTTCTTCCGTCGCGAGAGCAATCTCGCCGACTTCGGCGGTACGTCGGTTCCGTCGCACGGCCATCTGCTGCAGTCGAAGATCGACCTGTACCAGCTCGAATGGAACCACCGCGGCGATAATTGGCTGAACGAGGCGACGGTCGCGTACAACACCGTCTTCAACGGCACACCGCGCACCAGCAGCGGGCCGGAGATCGTGCTGGGCAAGCCGGGCGCCGTGGTCGCGTCGCTGGGAACCAACGGCTTCGAGCAGGCCGACAATCAGAAGACATGGACCTTCAAGGACAATGTCACCTTCTACGGCGCGGCGCATGTCGTGAAGGCGGGCGTCAAGGTCACGCTGAACGATCTGTCGCGTGCCGAGGACAATCTCGGCAACGGGTCCTATTTTTTCCAGCCTTCGACGTTCACGACCTTCGACGCCTCGACGCCGCAGCAGGCGGCGGTTTCCGTCGTCCCCGTGCGCCCGGCGATGGCCAAGGATACGCAGATCGGCCTGTTCATCCAGGACGACTGGACCGTCAACGATCACCTGACGATCAACGCCGGCATCCGCTGGGATTACGAGACCAACGCGAAGAACGAGAAGTTCGTCACGCCCGCCGGCATCGTCACCGCGCTGCGCAACTACCAGCCGTGGCAGGCGGCGGGGATCAACCCGAACGACTATATCTCGACCGGCACCAATCGTAAGCCGTATTGGAAGGCGTTCCAGCCGCGTCTGGGCCTGTCGTACGACGTCAACGGCGATCGCGACATCGTGCTCTTCGCGGGTGCCGGTCGCTATTATGACCGCCCGCTGTTCATCGACTCGGGCATCGAGACGATCAAGGCGCTCTACCAGCGGACCATCACGCTCAGCTTCTGCGACGGCCCGGGCCAGCCGAGCTGCGCCTCGGTGCGCGCCGGCAACAACGGTGCCCTGCCGGCGACGACGCTGGCGTGGAATGCCAATTACAAGAACGTCGATGCCCTTCGCGCCGCGGCGACCGCGACCGGCGTGGGCGGCGAGGTATGGCTGCTCAACAACGACACCAAGCTGCCCTATTCGGACCAGTTCAACTTCGGCGTCCGCAAGCGCCTGGGCGCGGTCCAGACCTCGATCACCTTCAGCCACATCCGCAGCCACAACATCTTCAAATATGTGCGCGGCAATCGTCTGCCCAGCGGCCAGTACACCAGCCAGGGCGACCAGTGGATCGAGGATACCTTCCCCGCGCAGGGCATCCTGCCCGGCTATAGCGGCAAGCTGAACATCGGGTCGAATGACGGCAAGGCCTATTACACCGCGATCTACTTCACCGCGGAAAAGCCGTTCGTCACGGGTTCGACCTGGGGCTTCACCTCGACGCTGACGTTGCAGCGTGCCCGGTCGAACGTCGCGCAGGAACTGCAGGGCGACGAATTCTACAACGGTCCGCGCGTCGATGCCTATGGCATCAACTATGTCGCGGGCGTCGAGAAGTGGCGCTTCGTCGGCACCGGCATCGCCCGCGGCCCATGGGACACGAAGCTGTCGGTCACCGGCACGTTCAGCTCGGGCCCGTCGTTCGGCCAGGTCATCTTCCCGACCGTCAAGCCCGAGAACGCCAGTGCCTACGGCAATTTCGGCGGCGTGTTCTGGCCCGACCAGATCGTCGGCTATGCCTCGGTCGATGCGCGCATCTCGAAGACGTTCACCATGCCTTGGGGCCACGACCTCGAAGTCAACTTCGCGGCGTTCAACCTCTTCGATTCGGTCAACCGCACCTATTCGGCCTGGGGTGCCGGATCGGGCGTAAACCCGACCAAGCGCGAGAACGACACGCAGGGCGTGCCGCGCTCGTTCCAGGTCGGCGCGCGCTACAAGTTCTGATGCGTTTTCCGTGCTCCTGCGGACGCAGGAGCCCAGGACCGCAGGCGATGTCCTGTGTGGCTCTGGGTTCCCGCGTTCGCGGGAACACTGGAATTGGAGGGGCGGTAGCATGACCCCCAGCCTCATCCGTGTCGGCCGAAGCGAGAGCCCGGTGGTCGTCGTCGACGATGCCGTTCCCGACGTGGACGCCGTCGTCGATCTGGCCGCCGCGCTGGCGCCGTTCCCCAGCGTCGCGGGCAGCTATTATCCCGGCGTCCGCCGCGTCCTGACCGCCGCCGACGGCGCCGCGCACGACTATGCGACCGCCCTGTTGCGATCCCTCGCGCCGTTCATCGGCGGCGCGTTCGACGTCGATGGCTTCGACTGGATCGAGGGCAGCTTCTCGATCGTGACCGCCGATCCGGCCACGCTGTCGCCCGCGCAGCGCGCGCCGCACTTCGACTCGGCCGATCCCGGCTATCTCGCGGTGCTCCACTATCTGTCGGACACGCCCGGGACCGGCACCGCCTTCTACCGCCAGCGATCGACCGGCATCGAGTGCGTCGACGCCGCCAATCGCGAGACGTTCGTCGCCGCCGCGCGCCGCGACAGCACGGCCCTGAGCGGCTACACCAACGCCAGCAACGCCGCGTTCGAACGGATCGGGGCGGTGGAGGGGCGGCGCAATCGCGTCGTTCTCTACCAGGGGCGCCTGCTTCATTCGGGCATCATCCCCGCCGCCATGCCGCTGAGCGCCGATCCGCGCGTCGGGCGGCTGACCGCCAACCTCTTCATTCAGGCGCATCGATGATCGCAGCCCTCCTTCTCGCCACCGCCGCGCCGGCCGCGCAGCACACCTACGCCAATCCCGTCGACATCGATTACCGCTACAATTTCGAGCAGGTGAACGAGGGCATTTCCTACCGGACGGGCGCCGATCCGGTGATCGTGCCGTTCAAGGGTGCCTATTACCTCTTCCTGACGCTGGCGGACGGTTATTGGCGCTCCACCGACCTCGTGACCTGGCGCTTCGTCACGCCCAGCCGCTGGCCGGCGGAAGGGATCGTCGCCCCCGCCGTCACCTCCGACGGAACGCGGCTGCTCATCATGCCGTCGATGACGACGCAGGGCACGATATACGGCACGTCGGATCCGGAGAGTGGCCGGATCGACTATGTCGTCCGCCGCATGCCGCCGCTGCCCGGCGCGGTGAAGTCGGGTCTGGAGGACACGATCAAGCCGGGGCAGGTTCCGCCTGGTCCATGGGACCCCGACCTGTTCCAGGACGACGACAAGCGCTGGTACCTGTACTGGAATTCTTCGAACGTCTTTCCGATCTACGGCGCGCCGGTGTCGTTCGCCGATGGCCGGATGACCTATGGCAGTCCGCGCAAATCGTTCATCCTGCTCGACCCGACGCGGCACGGCTGGGAACGCTTCGGCCAGGACCATAGCGGCACCCTGCCCGATGGCACGCCGATCACGCCGTTCATGGAAGGCGCGTGGATGACGAAGGTCGGCGGGCGCTACTATCTGCAATATGGCGCGCCCGGCACCGAATATAACGCCTATGCGACCGGTACCTATGTCGGGACGTCGCCGATGGGGCCTTTCACCTACGCCGCGTACAATCCGGTCGGCTACAAGCCCGGCGGCTTCGTCCAGGGGGCAGGCCATGGCAACACGTTCCAGGATCTACACGGCAACTGGTGGAACACCGGAACGCCATGGATCGGCCACAACTGGACGTTCGAGCGGCGGATCGGCCTGTGGCCGACCATGTTCGATGCCGATGGGCAGATGCGGGTCTCCACCCGCTTCGGTGATTTCCCGCAGCGCATGCCGACGACGCGCTTCGCCGATCCCGACTCGCTGTTCACGGGCTGGATGCTGCTGTCCTACCGCAAGGCCGCGACCGCCAGCGCAAGCGTCGCCGGCCATGCGCCGGCAGACGCGACCGACGAGAACCCCCGGAGCTTCTGGCTGTCGCCGTCCAAGGCGGCCGGGACGACGCTGACGATCGACCTGGGCGCCGCGAAGACCGTGCGCGCGGTGCAGGTCAACTTCGCCGATTACAAGGCGGGCCGCTTCGGCGATGCGCCCGACATCTATACCGAATTCCGCCTCGAATCGTCGCGCGACGGACGCGCTTGGCGGCCGCTCGCCCGCACGACGGGACCGCGTCGCGATCGGCCGAACGCCTATTTCGAACTGCCCGCACCCGTCACGGCCCGCTATGTGCGCTACGTCCACGGCCATATCGGCGGCGCCAATCTCGCGATCAGCGACCTCAGGGTGTTCGGCACCGCGGGCGGCGGCGCACCGTCCGCGCCCGAGCTGGTCGGCGCGACGCGCGCCGCCGATACGCGCGACGCGACGATCCGATGGCGGCGCGTACCCGGGGCGGTCGGCTACAACGTCCGCTGGGGCATCCGGCCGGACCGGCTGGCTCTGACGTACCAGGTCTTCGCGGACCGCGTCGCGACCGGCGACGCCGCGACGCTGCCGCTGCGGGCCCTCACGGTTGGGCAGCGTTATTATGTCGCGGTCGAGGCGTTCGACGAGAACGGCGTGTCGCGCTTGAGCAGGGTTCAGGCGATGTGATGCGTCGGCCGGTTACGCCGCTGGAGAAGGGGGGCTTAAAGACTCGACCGACCCCTGCTAACCCGCCGCCATGACGCCCAGGATCACCGTCACCCGCCACGGCGCGGAAGCCCAGCCGGTCGTCGTGTTCGACGATTTCGCCGATGCGGAGGCGCTGCGCGACGACGCCGGTTTCCTGTCGTTCGCGTCGATCGGCGAACATTATCCCGGCGTCCGCGCGCACGTCGCCGCGGCGATGCTGCGCCCGATGCTGGCCACCGTCGCGCCCGTCGCTGCGGACGTATTCGGGCTGCACGACCTGGACGTGGTGGACGCCTTCTACTCGCTGGTCACCACGCCGCCCGCACGCCTCGCGCCGATCCAGCGTTTGCCGCATTTCGACGAGGTGTCGCCGACACGGCTGGCGCTGCTCCACTATCTGTCGCCGGACCAACGGAGCGGTACCGCCTTCTACCGCCAGCGCAGCACGGGCTTCGAGTCTGTCGATGCGGCGCGGCTCGCCGGCTATCGCGCCGCGCTGCAGGCCGACCTGGCGCAGCATGGCCTGCCCGATCCGGCGTACATCGCGGGCGACACGCCGCTGTTCGAGCAGGTCGCGTGCCACGAAGGCCGGTTTAATCGTGCGATTCTCTATCGGTCCAACACGCTGCATTGCGCGGTCATCCCGCCCGACATGGTGCTGTCCGACGACCCGTTCGACGGCCGGCTGACGGTGAATACCTTCCTCGACGGGCGAACCATTTCGTAACGGTATGTTGCCGGAATATCACGCGCCCCCCGTGGCGCATGAATACGTATGTGGCCATGTTGGCACGAAATCCCCCTTTGTTCACAAGCGCTCGGGTTAGACCGGCCGATCGTCCTCCCATGCCAGGGGGCGAGGGCACGGTATCACTTCAAGGGGGAGGATTCTTCTCGTGGCCCGTTCCGTTTCGTCGTTTTCGCTGCGCAGCCGCTGCGCACTCCGCTCCACCACCGTCGGCCTCGGCAGCCTGTTCCTGGTAACGGGCGGCGCGGCGTTCGCGCAGGAAACCCCGAACCCGCAGTCGCCCAACGCCAACCCGCCGGCGGCCGCGACGGTCCAGGCGCCGGCTCCGGCCGCGGAACCGACCCCGAACCAGAATGCCGAGCAGGCGCAGACCCAGTCGAACGCCGTCCAGGACGAAGGCGGCCAGGACATCGTCGTCACCGGCATCCGCGCCAGCCTCGCCAGCTCTGCCAAGATCAAGCGCGACTCCGCGCTGATCGTCGACAGCGTCTCGGCCGAGGACGTTGGCAAGCTGCCCGACGTGTCGATTGCCGACAGCCTCGCGCGTCTTCCCGGCGTCACCGCGCAGCGCCTGGAAGGGCGCGACCAGCGCCTGTCGATCCGCGGCCTCGGCCCCGACTTCTCGACCACGCTGCTGAACGGCCGCGAGCAGGTGACCGTCGGTGACAACCGCGGCGTCGAATACGATCAGTATCCGTCGGAATTCTTCCGCAACGTCAACGTCTACAAGTCCGCCAATGCGTCGCTGATCGCCGCGGGCATCTCGGGCACCGTCGACCTGCGCATGCTGCGTCCGCTGGACCAGCCCGGCCGCGTGTTCGCGATCAATGCCCGTGGCCAGATGAACGGCATCGACAACCTCAACCCCGACTCGTCGCGCTACGGCTATCGTGCGTCGGCGACCTATGTCGACAAGTTCGCCAACGACACGCTCGGCATCGCGCTCGGCGTCTCGGCGACCCAGACGCCGTCGCAGGACGAGCGCTACAACGCCTGGGGCTATTCGGGCAGCGGCACCGCGGCCGATCCTTATGTGCTCGGCGGCGCCAAGCCCTATGTCCAGTCGAACGAGCTGCGCCGCTACGGTGGCGTCGCGACGATCGAATGGCAGCCGTCGGAGAATTTCCATTCGACGTTCGATGCGCTCTACTCGAAGTTCAAGGAAGAGCAGCACCTGCGCGGCGTCGAATTCCCGCTGGGCTTCTCCGATCCGGTCAAGAGCGGCATCCAGACTACCAACGGGTTTGCGACCGCGACCACCTTCAGCAACGTGTTCGCCGTCATGCGCAACGACTATAATCGTCGCGACGCGGAGAACCTGTCGCTCGGCTGGAACAACGACCTGAAGGTCACCGACCGGATCCACTTCAACGTCGATGCGAGCTGGAGCCGCGCGACCCGCACGGACTTCCTGCTCGAGACCAACGCCGGCACCGGCTATCAGAAGAGCGGGGTTCCCGATCGCGTCACCGTGACGCAGAATGCCAACGGCACGTATCGCATCGTGCCGACGCTCGATTATACCAACACCAACATCTTCAAGCTCACCGACCCGCAGGGTTGGGGCTACAACGGCACGCAGCCCGTGGTTCAGTCGGGCTTCCTCAACCGGCCGAGCTTCAAGGACGATCTGAAGTCGCTGCGTGCGAGCTTCAACGGCGAGATCGACGGCAGCGTGGTGAAGAGCTGGGAAGTCGGCGGCAACTACAGCCGTCGCGAGAAGACCAGCGCCTATTCGTCCTATTTCCTGTGCCCGACCGGCGGCGGCACGGGCTGCACCGTGGCCAGCGGCACGCCGACCAGTGCGCCGGTGCCGACCGCGGCGCTGCTCGGCACCAACGTGCCGCTCGCCTATCTCGGCATCCCCGCGATGCTGACGTGGGACCCGCTCTACGTTTATAACAACGCGCTCAACAAGGCGTTCGACGGTCGTCCGTCCTCGCTGGTCCGCGACAATGTCGTCACCGAGGACGTGTGGACCGGCTATGCGCAGATCAACCTCGACGGCGAGGTCGGCGGCAAGGCCGTCAAGGGTGCGCTGGGCGCACAGGTCGTACGCAGCCAGCAGCGTGGCACCGGACAGATCGCCAGCGTCAACAACGGCGTCGTGACGATCGCGCCGGCGAACCAGAAGGAAACCTACACCAACTTCCTGCCGAGCGCGACCTTCTCGGTCGAGCTGATCCCGAGCGGCTATGTGAAGATGGGTGCGTCGCAGACGATGATCCGGCCGCGTCTCGACCAGGAGCGCGTGACGCAGGACGTGTCGATCAACATCGCCAACATCGGACGCACGCAGCCCGGCCTGTTGTTCCCGGTCTTCTCTTCCAACGGCGGCAACGTCGCGCTGCGGCCCTACCAGTCGACCAACATCGATCTTTCGTTCGAAAAGTACTTTTCGGGCGGCGGCTACGTCGCGGTCGCAACCTACTTCAAGCACCTGACCGACTTCGTCGACCCGAACAACAGCTACGCCTACGACTTCTCGGGCCTGTTGCCGGCGCTGACGTCGGCCCAGCAGGCGCAGGTCATTGCGGCGAACCAGACGATCGGCACCGTCTCGGCGCCCGCGAACACGGGCCGCGGCGAGATCCTGGGCGTCGAGGGCACGATCTCGCTGCCGTTCAAGGCGATCACCGGCGCGCTTGACGGGTTCGGCATCTTCGTGACCGGCGGCTACACCGACTCCACCATCAAATATGCCAACAACCCGACCCCGATCACCCTGCCGGGCCTGTCGGACGTCACGGCGAGCGGCACGCTCTATTTCGAGAAGTGGGGCTTCCAGGCGCGGGCGAACTATCGCTACCGGTCGTCGTTCCTGGCAGAGGTCGCCGGCCTCTCGGCGAGCCCGACGTACCGGACGGCGAAGGACGAGGCGATCCTCGATGCCCAGATCGGCTACGAGTTCCAGAGCGGCTTCCTGAAGGGCTTCTCGATCCTCGCGCAGGGCAAGAACCTGACCGACCGTCCGTTCGTCACCTACCAGAACAACGATCCGCGGCAGGTCATCGATTATCAGCGCTACGGCCGCGATTACTATATCGGCATCAGCTACAAGTTCTGATCAACTTCCTCCCCGCCTCAAGGGCTGTCGCCGCGATCCGGCGGCAGCCCTTTTTGTTTCCAATTTCCGCCAGCCCCGGGCTTGTTCCGGGGGCACCGTTCCGCAAGATGTACGGACGGTACGTGCATGGCACGGTGGAGGCCGGAACCGGTCCGGCCTGACGATCGGCACAGCAGAGGATGCCATTCATGACCCTGAAGACCATCGTCATCGCAGGCGGCGGCACCGCGGGCTGGATGGCGGCCGCGGCGCTCGGCCATCTGATGGGCGAGCATATCCGCATCCACCTGGTGGAGTCGGAGGCAATCGGCACCGTCGGCGTCGGCGAGGCGACGATCCCGCAGATCCGCCTCTTCAACCAGGCGCTGGGCCTGGACGAGGACGCGTTCCTGCGTGCGACGGGCGGCACCTTCAAGCTCGGGATCGCCTTCGACGGCTGGACGGCGCCGGGGCACAGTTACATGCACGCCTTTGGCGATGTCGGCCGCGACGTCGGACCCGTGCCGTTCCAACATTACTGGTTGCGCGCGCAGGGCGAGGGAGTCGCGGGCCCGCTCGGCGACTATTGCATGAACGAAGTCGCGGCGCGGGCTGGCCGCATGCATCGTGGCGCGCCCCTCACCGCAAGGACGATCCCGGCGATTCCCTATGCCTTCCACTTCGACGCGAACCTCTACGCTGCCTATCTCCGGCGGTTCGCGCAGAACCGCGGCGTGTCACGGACCGAGGGGCGGATCGCCGCGGTCGAGCGCGACGGAGAAAGTGGCGACGTCACCGCCCTGGTGCTCGACGGCGGCGAGCGCGTGGCGGGGGACCTGTTCCTCGATTGCACCGGCTTTCGCGCGCTGCTGATCGAAGGTGCCTTGCAGGCGGGATATGAAGACTGGTCGCGCTGGCTGCCCTGCGACCGTGCGGTTGCGCAGCCGAGCACGGGAACGGGCGCGCCCTTGCCCTATACGCGGGCGATCGCAAGGTCGGCGGGGTGGCAGTGGCGCATCCCCCTCCAGCATCGAACCGGTAACGGACACGTCTATTGCAGCGCCTTCACCAGCGACGACGAGGCCATGGCGGTGCTTGCCGGGAACCTGGACGGCGAGCCGACCGGCGACCCCCGGCCGCTGCGCTTCGTTACCGGACGTCGGCGCAAGGCGTGGAGCCACAATGTCGTTGCACTCGGCCTTGCCAGCGGGTTTCTCGAACCGCTTGAGTCGACCAGCATCCACCTCATCCAGGCGGCGATCGCGCGGCTCGTAAAGCTGTTGCCCGCCATGCCCGTCGCTACCGCGCTGCGCACCGAATACAACCGACAGACTGATTTCGAGATGGAGCGTATCCGCGATTTCCTGATTCTGCATTACTGGGCGAACGGTCGCGAAGAACCCTTCTGGCAGGCCTGCCGGACGATGGCGCTGCCGGACAGCCTGCAGGCGAAGATCGATCTGTGGCGCGAGACGGGCGTCATCACGCGCGAGCACGAGGAACTGTTCACCGAGGACGGCTGGCTGCAGGTGCTGGCAGGGCAGGGCGTGACGGCGCGGTCGCACCATCCTCTCGCCGATACGATCCCCGACGCCGATCTTGCGGAATATATGGAGACGCTGCCGCTGCTCTACCGTCGCGAGGCCGGCGCCCTTGCGACGCACGAGTCCTTCATCGCGCGCCACTGCGCGATGCGGCGCTAGATTGCGATCCCGCGAGGCTGGATCGGGGCGGTGCCGGGCCTCACTCCACCCGCCCACCCATCCATCCAGGATAGGCTGTGTGGGCCGCTTGGTGGGAAGAGAGGAGGGCCGGCACCGCTCCCACGTGGTGGATCGAATTACGGCCAGAGCCGTCAGCTCGATCCCCGCACGACGAGCCGGGGCAGCAGCAGGCTCGCCTGTGTCGGCTGGTCGGCGATACGGCGCAGCAGCGTATCGACGAGGACCTCGCCGGCGAGGCGATAGTCCTGCGCCACGGTGGTCAGCGACGGCTGCGTCGTCGCGGCAGCCGGTATGTCGTCGAAGCCGACCACCGACACGTCGGCCGGCACGCGCAGGCCGGCTTCCGCCAGCGCTCGCATCGCGCCGAGCGCGATGAGGTCGGACGCGGCGAACAAGGCATCGAACGGAATACCGCGTACCAGCAACCGCTGCATGGCATCATAGCCGCCCTGTTCCACCGACAGCGAATCCGCATGCAGTCCGGGGTCGACCGCCAATCCGGCCGCGCGGAGCGCTTGCGCCATGCCGTGATAGCGATCGCGGAATTCGGGATAATGGTCGTCGGCTTGGCCGATGAAGGCGACGCGGCGGCGACCCCGGGCGATCAGGTGCTCGCCGGCAGCGCGTCCGCCGGCGATATTGTCGCTTCCGATAGTCGTCGCCAGCCCGTCCGGATCCACCGCACCCCAGCGCACGAAATGCGTCCCCTGCGCCCGCAGCGCCTCGAGGCGCGCCTTGTAGACCTCGTAATCGCCGTAGCCGAGCAAGATGATCCCGTCCGCCTTGCGGCTGTCCTCATAGTCCATGTGCCAATCGGCGGAGAGATGCTGGAACGACGTCAGCAGGTCGTAGCCGCGTGCCGCGCATGTCCGCAGGATCGATCCCAACATCGAAAGGAAGAAGGGATTGATGTACGTACCGTCGGGCAGCGGGTCCTCGAAGAACAGCAGCGCCAGCGTCATCGTCTGGCCGCGCCGCAGCGACGACGCGTTCTTGTCGACCTTGTAATTCAACTGGTGCGCGATCGCCTCGATCCGCATCCGGGTCGCCGCGCTGACCGTAGGATCGCCACGCAACGCCCGGCTGACCGTCGGCTGGGAGACACCGGCGCGGGCGGCGATGTCGAACGACGTCGGCTTGTCGCTGGTTCCCCTGCTGCGCGTCTTCGCCGTCATTGCTGCGCAATAGACCAGCGGCAGAAAAGACGAAAGGGTCGCGTGAATACGTATGCCTTGCGCTTGGCTTGTGCGTGCCGCTTACCCAGAACGGCCCCGACGCGGGCGGCACAGGCATCGTTCCGCGCGAACCTGTGATACGATCGGGAGGGGCCTGCCATGCGCCGAAACGCGCCACGACATTTCACCATCGCCGCCGCGCTTTGCGCCCTTGTAGCCCTGGTTGCGCCTCCTGGCGTCGCGCGGGCACAGGCCACGTCCGACTTCCGCGCGCGGCCGCCCCAGGACGAGGTGATCTACTTCCTGCTTCCCGACCGGTTCGACAACGCCGATCCGTCCAACGACCGCGGCGGCCTGACCGGCGACCGCAGCGTGACCGGCTACGACCCGACCGCGAAGGGATGGTATCACGGCGGCGATCTGAAGGGGTTGACCCGCCGGCTCGACTATATCCAGGCGCTCGGCGCCACCGCGATCTGGGTCGGGCCGATATTCAAGAACAAGGCGGTTCAGGGCGCCCCGGGGCAGCAGTCCGCGGGCTACCACGGCTACTGGATCACCGACTTCACCCAGGTCGACCCCCATCTGGGCACCAACCAGGACTTCGCCGACCTCGTCGCCGCCGCCCACAAGCGCGGCATGAAGGTCTATATGGACATAGTCGTCAACCATACCGCTGACGTGATCCAGTATCGCGAATGCGTTGGTAACAACGAATGCCCGTATCGCAGCCGCGCCGACTATCCGTATCAGCGGCGCGGCGGCGTTACCGGCGCTGCGATCAACGCCGGCTTTACCGGCGACGAGGATGGCAGCGCGGCGAATTTCGCGAAGCTGACCAACCCCAATTATGCCTACACGCCCTTCGTTCCCGATGCGGAGAAGGCGGTGAAGGTCCCCGCGTGGCTCAACGACCCGCTTTATTACCACAATCGCGGCAACACGACGTTCCTCGACGAAAGCGCGACGATGGGCGATTTCGGCGGCCTTGACGATGTGATGACAGAAAATCCGCGCGTGGTCGCCGGGATGATCGACATCTACGGCGGCTGGATCGACCGGTTCGGCATCGACGGCTTCCGCATCGACACCGCGCGCCATGTCGAGCCGGCATTCTGGCAGAAGTTCGTGCCCGCGATGCTGGCTCGCGCCAAGGCGAAGGGAATGCCCAATTTCCACATCTTCGGCGAGGTCGCGTTCGAAACGCTCGATGTCGGACTGCTCGCCGAACATAACCGCATCGACAAGCTGCCTGGCATCCTCGACTTCGCGACCCGGCAGGCGATCCTCGAAACCGTCACCGGCAAGCAGGAAACCGGTGCCTGGGACAAGCTGACGCTGGGCGACGCTCTGTACGAGGGCGGCTATGCGACCGCGCAGACGCTGCCGACCTTCGTCAGCAACCACGATGCCGGCCGTCTCGCGACCTATGTCCGCCAGGCCCTGCCCAAGGCGGACGATGCCGAGGTTTTGAAGCGCGTCGAACTGGCGCATGCCATGCTGCTGACGCTGCGCGGCGTGCCGACGATCTATTCGGGCGACGAGCAGGGCTTCGTCGGCGATGGCAACGACCAGGATTCGCGCGAAGACATGTTCGCGAGCAAGGTCGCCTCCTACAACGACAATCGCCTTCTCGGCACCACCACCACGACCGCGACCGAACATTTCGGCCGCGATAATCCGCTGTTCCGCGAAATCGCTACGCTCGCGAAGCTGCGTACGGCGACGCCGGCGCTGATGCGGGGCTCAACCGTCCTGCGCGCACGCCAGGATACGCCGGGTCTCATCGCCGTCTCCCGCATCGATCCCGCGACCAAGGCGGAGGTGCTGCTCGCCTTCAACAGCTCGACCGCGCCGCTGACCCGGCAGGTCCAGGTTGAAGCAAGCGCCACCTCGGCGCAGACGCTGGCCGGCGGCGGATGCGGCAGGGTGGCGGCGCCCGGCAGTCTTACCGTGACGTTGCCGCCGCTCGGCTATGCGGTTTGCGCGATGAAGGCGTCGCGATGAGCGGTATGCAGCCTCGCCAGCAACGGCCGTGGTGGCGCGGTGCGACCATTTACCAGATCTATCCGCGCAGCTTCGCCGACTCGAATGGCGATGGAATCGGGGATCTCGCGGGCATCACGGCGCATCTCGATCATGTCGCCGGCCTGGGCGTCGAGGCGATCTGGCTGTCGCCCTTCTTCCGGTCGCCGATGGCCGACTTCGGCTATGACGTTTCCGACTATTGCGACGTCGACCCGATCTTCGGCACGCTCGCGGATTTCGACGCGCTCGTCGCGCGGGCGCACGCGCTCGGCCTGAAGGTGATCATCGACCAGGTCTGGGCGCATACCAGCGACCGGCATCCCTGGTTCGAGCAAAGCCGCCAGAGCCGCGACAACCCCTATGCCGACTGGTACGTCTGGCACGATCCCCAGCCGGACGGTTCGCCCCCCAACAACTGGCAGTCGGTGTTCGGCGGCCCGGCATGGACCTGGGACGCGCGCCGGCGCCAATATTACATGCACAATTTCCTGAAGGAGCAGCCGCAGGTCAACGGGCACCACCCGGCGGTGCAACAGGCGTTCCTCGATGTCGCCCGCTTCTGGCTGGAGCGCGGCATCGACGGTTTCCGGATCGACGCGATCAACTTCATGATGTTTGATCCCGCCTTCCGCGACAATCCGCCCGCGCCCGATGACGACGGCATCCCGCGCACCCGCCCGTTCGACTATCAGCTGCACCGCTACAACCAGAGCCACGACGCGATCCCCGGGTTCCTGGAACGGATCCGGGCGCTGTTCGACAGCTACGACGCGCGCTTCACCGTCGCCGAAGTCGGTGGCGCGGACAGCGACCGCGAAATGAAGCTGTTCACTGCGGAGGGGCGGCGGCTGCACAGCGCCTATGGCTTCGACTTCCTCTACGCGCCGGCGCTGACGCCGGCGGCGGTGGCGGAGGCGGTCGCGAAATGGCCCGAGGCGGAGGGCGTCGGCTGGCCGAGCTGGGCGTTCGAGAACCACGACGCGCCGCGCGCGATCTCCCGTTGGACAGAGCCGGCCCACGCCCGCGCCTTCGCGCGGATGAAGATGCTGCTGCTGGCGTCGCTGCGCGGCAACATCTTCCTCTATTACGGCGAGGAGCTCGGCCTGACGCAGGTCGAGGTGCCCTTCGACCAGCTCCGCGATCCCGAGGCGATCGCCAACTGGCCGCGCACGCTGTCGCGCGACGGTGCGCGGACCCCGATGCCGTGGTGCGCCGACGCACCCCATCTCGGCTTCTCGTCCGCCACGCCATGGCTGCCCGTCGGCGCCGATCATGCGGCGCTCGCGGTGGACCGGCAGGCGGAGGACCCGCATGCGCTGCTACAATGGACGCGCGACGTGCTTGCCCTGCGCAAGCGTCACCCTGCGCTGCTGACCGGCGACATCCGTGTCGTGGAGGCGGGGGAGGCGATGCTGGCGCTCGAGCGGCGCGGGGGCGGCGAGACGATGCTGTGCGTCTTCAACCTGTCGCCCGAACCCCGGCACTGGATGCCTGCGGAGCCGGATCGCTGGCACACCGTCGCCGAGACCGCGACGCAGGGCTGGCATTTCGATGGATATGGCGCTTTGATCGCGCAACGTACTGGAGAGGCATGATGAATCCTTGGAAGATCGGCACCGCCGTGGCGCTGGCGCTGACGGCAACCGCGGGGTTCGCGCAGACCGATCCCAATGCGGTCGCGCAAATCCCTACGGTGGCGTTCAAGCCGGTCGCCACCGCCACGTCGCCGAATGGTCAGCTAATGGTGTCGATCGCCTTCGACAACGACGGTCGCCCGACCTATGCCGTGACGCGCAAGGGCAAGCCGGTGCTCAACCCCGGTCGTCTCGGCATCATGTTCACCGACGCGCCTAAGATCGAGCGCAACGTCGAGCTGATCGGCCAGTCGACCAGCGCGTCCGACAGCAGCTGGACGCAGCCCTATGGCGAGTGGAAGACGATCCGCGACAATCACAAGGAACTCGCGCTCCGCTTTCGCGAGAAGACCGGCCTCAAGCGCGAGATGGATGTCACCTTCCGCATCTTCGACGACGGCATCGGCTTCCGCTACAGCTTTCCCGACCAGCCGAACCTGCATCAGGCGAACATCGCCGACGAACTGACGGAATTCGCCTTCGCGGAAGGCGGCACGGCATGGTGGAAGCCCGCCTATCAGTGGAACCGCGAGGAATATCTCTACAACAAGACCCCGCTCGACGCGGTCGGCACCGCGCAGACGGTGATGACGGTCAAGCTTGCCGACGGCACGCATGCCGCCGTGCACGAGGCGGCGCTGGTCGACTATGCCGCCATGAACCTCGCCCGGTCGGAGGGCAACACGTTCAAGGCCTCGCTGACCCCCGGCGCCGGCGCGCCGAAGGTGACGCGGATGGCGCCCTTCGCCTCGCCGTGGCGGACCGTCATACTCGCGGACGACGCGCCGGGCCTGTACATGAGCCACGTTGAGCTGAACCTAAACGAGCCCAACACGCTCGGCGACGTCAGCTGGATCAAGCCCGCCAAGTTCGTCGGCGTGTGGTGGAAAATGATCAAGGGCGAATGGACCTGGGCGACCGGCCCGCAGCACGGCGCCACCACCGCCAACGTCAAGACGTACATCGACTTCGCCGCCGCGAACAAGATTCCGGGCGTGCTGGTCGAGGGGTGGAACGTCGGCTGGGACGGCGACTGGTTCGGCAACGGCAACGACATGCAGTTCGACAAGCCGACGCCCGACTTCGATGCCGCCGAACTCTATCGCTACGCCAAGGCGAAGGGCGTGCATCTGGTCGGGCACAATGAGACCGGCGGCTCCGCGAGCCATTATGACGCGCAGCTCGACCGCGCCTTCTCCTATGCGCGCGATCACGGCATCCCGGTGGTCAAGACCGGCTATGTCACCGATGCCGGCCAGATCGAGCGCGTCGACGCCGACGGCACCCGCAAGCGCGAGTGGCACGAGGGCCAGTGGATGGTGAACCACTATCTGCGCGTCGTGCAGACGGCCGCCAAGTACAAGGTCGGCATCGACAGCCACGAGCCGGTCAAGGACACCGGCCTGCGCCGCACCTATCCGAACTGGATGAGCCGCGAGGGCGGACGGGGCATGGAATACAACAGCTGGCCCGGCAAGAATCCGCCCAACCACGAAGCGAACATGTTCTTCACCCAATGGCTGGGCGGACCGATGGACTTCACGCCGGGCGTGCTCAGCCTGACCGGACAGGGCGGCAGCGCGCTGATGTCGACCGAGGCGAAGCAGCTTGCGCTCTACGTCGTCATCTATTCGCCGGTGCAGATGGCGGCCGACACGCCGGAAAATTATGCGAAGCACATGGACGCGTTCCAGTTCATCCGCGACGTGCCGGTCGACTGGTCGGAAACGCGCGTGCTGAACGGCGAGGTCGGCGATTACGTTACCGTCGTGCGCAAGGACAAGGCGAGCGACGACTGGTATCTGGGGTCGATCACCAACGAGGCAGGCCGGTCGCTGACGGTGCCGCTCGATTTCCTCGACGCCGGGCGGCGCTATACCGCCGAAATCTATCGCGATGGTGACGGCGCGGATTATCGCACCGAGGCGCGTCATGCGATCGCGATCGAGAAACGGCCCGTCAAGAAGGGCGACACGCTGACGCTCGCGCTCGCCCCCGGCGGCGGTCAGGCGATCCGCTTCGTCGCCGCGGGCAAGGGGAAGCGGTGAGGCGCCATCACCGCATGCCCCTCCCGCGTGCGGGAGAATCCAGGGAAGGGTGCGGACGGCCGACGCCTTCACGGCAGGTGACCGTATGTCCAGGACGCGCCCACCCCCGGCCCCTCCCGCAAGCGGGAGGGGGGAGGGTGTGGCGATGACGGGACCGAGCGTCGCGATCGTCGGATGCGGCGGCGTCGACGTCAAAGCGGCGCCGAGCCGCCACGCCCGCGTTCCCCTCCCGCTTGCGGGAGGGGTTAGGGGTGGGCGCGTCCGTGCCGTACGGCCGACGCCTTCCCGGCGGGTGACCGTATGTCCAGGACGCGCCCACCCCCGGCCCCTCCCGCAAGCGGGAGGGGAGAGGATGTGGCGATGACGGGACCGAGCGTCGCGATCGTCGGATGCGGCGGCGTCGACGGCAGAGCGGCGCCGAGCCGCCACGACCGCGTTCCCCTCCCGCTTGCGGGAGGGGTTAGGGGTGGGCGCGTCCGGGCCGTACGGCTGACGCCTTCCCGGCGGGTGACCGTATGTCCAGCACCGGCCCACCCCCGGCCCCTCCCGCAAGCGGGAGGGGAGAAGGTGTGGCGATGACCGGACCGAGCATCGCGATCGTCGGTGGCGGTACCGCCGGTTGGATGGCCGCCTGCCTGATGGCGAAGGCGTGGCCCGAGGCGGCGATCACGCTCGTTGAATCCCCCGACGTCGGCATTGTCGGCGTCGGCGAGGGGTCGACGCCGCAGCTGAAAGCGCTGTTCGACACGCTCGGCATCGCCGAGGCCGACTGGATGCCGGCCGCCGACGCCACCTACAAGACCGGCATCGCGTTCGAGGGCTGGGGCGGTTTGGGGACGCGCTATTTCCACCCCTTCGCGGGCGCGGTCGATCTGCATACGCAGCCTGCCTTCCATGCGAGCGCGCTCGCCCGCCGCACGGGCGCGGACGTCCCCGCGCACCCAGACCGGTTCTTCCTCAACAGCCGCCTTGCCAACGCTCGCCGCGCGCCGGTGGCGTCGTCGAACTTTCCGTTCCCGGTCGGCTACGGCTATCATTTCGACGCGCACAAGGTGGGCGGAGTGCTGCGCGCCGAGGCGCTGCGCCGCGGCGTCCGCCACCTCAGCGCGCATGTCGCCGACGTCGTCGTCGCGGCAAACGGCGACATCGCCAGCCTGACGATCGCCGACCATGAACCGCTCGCCGCCGACATCTTCGTCGATGCCAGCGGGTTCCGCGGACTGCTGCTGCAACAGGTGCTCGGCGTGCCGTTCCGACCGTTCGCGCAGAATCTGTTCAACGACCGTGCCGTGGTGATGCCCACCCCGCGCGGCGCCGCGCTCGACGCCCATACCACCGCCACCGCGCTGTCGGCGGGCTGGGCCTGGTCGATCCCGCTGACCGCGCGTACCGGCAACGGCTATGTCTATGCCTCGGCCTATGTCTCGCCGGACGACGCCGAGACGGAACTGCGCCGTCACCTCGGCCTGCTGGACAGCCCGGTCCCTGCACGCCACCTGACGATGAAGGTCGGTCGGGTTGACCAAAGCTGGGCCGCCAACTGCCTGGCGATCGGCCTTGCGCAGGGGTTCATCGAGCCGCTGGAGGCGACCGCGCTCCACATCGTCCAGGCGACGGTCGAGGGCTTCGTCCATGCGCTTGGCGAAGGCGGCTTCACGCCGCGTCATCGCGATGCGTTCAACGCGCGCATCGCACGGCGATACGAGGGCATCCGCGACTATATCGTCGCGCATTATCGCCTGAACCGCCGTGTCGATACGCCGTACTGGCGCGACGCCGCGGCGATCGAGCAGCTTTCCGACGATCTCAAGGCGATCATGACCGCCTGGTTCACCGGCCGCGACGTCGCGGCGGTGATCGAGGCGCGCGATCTGGGTGGCTATTACGCCCCGATGTCGTGGGAAGTCCTGCTGGCCGGCTACGGCACCTTTCCCGACCGGCTTCGCCCGGTGCCGCCGGTCGTCGACCTCGCCGGCATCGACCGCCTGCTCGACGGCTGCCTGCTCAATTTCCCGCCGCATGCCGCGGCGATTGAGGACCTCGCATGACCGAAATGCCCGCCCGCCGCCCGCGCCAGAGCTGGGTGGGCCTTTGGAACATCTCCTTCGGCTTCTTCGGTATCCAGGTCGGCTTCGCGCTCCAGAACGCGAACATGAGCCGTATCTTCCAGTCGCTCGGCACCAGCCTCGACGATCTGCCGGCACTGTGGATCGCCGCGCCGCTGACCGGCCTGCTCGTCCAGCCGGTGATCGGCCATCTGAGCGACCGCACGTGGCTGGGGCGGCTTGGGCGGCGGCGGCCGTATTTCCTAGCCGGCGCGCTGCTCGCGGGGCTGGCGCTGTTCGTGATGCCGGAAAGCCCGTCGCTGCTCGTCGCGGCGATGATGCTGTGGCTGCTCGACGCCTCGCTCAACATCTCGATGGAGCCGTTTCGCGCCTTCGTCGGCGACATGCTCGACAGGGACCAGCATGCCGCCGGCTATGCGGTGCAGACCGCCTTCATCGGCGCGGGCGCGGTGTTCGGATCCATCTTCCCCTGGCTGCTCGAACGTCTCGGCATCAGTAACCAGGCAGCGGCGGGTGGCATTCCCGATACGGTGCGGCTCGCCTTCTGGTTCGGCGGTGCGGCCCTGGTGCTCGCGGTCGTGTGGACCGTGCTGACGACGCGCGAATATTCGCCGGACGAGATGGCGCGCTTTCACGGCAGCGCCGATCCGGAGGAGGGCGCGCACGTGTTGCGTGCGCTCGCCGCGCGCAGCTATGGCGCCAGCGTCGCCTGGATCGCCGCGGGTGCGGTCGTCGTCGCGGCTGTCGCCGCGTTGCGGCTCGAAAAGGAGATGTATCTGCTCGGCGGCCTGCTCGCCGCCTATGGCCTCGCCAGCATCGCGGCGGTCGCGCGCGCGAAGCGCGGACAGACGCCGGGGCTGCTCGGCCATATCGTCGGCGACTTCGCCGGCATGCCCGTGCTGATGAAGCGGCTGGCGGTGGCGCAATTCTTCAGCTGGTCGGCGCTGTTCATCATGTGGATCAACACCACGCCGATCGTCGCGGGTCGCTTCTACGGCGCGCCCGACGCTGCCAGCCCGCTGTATCAGGAAGGCGCCAACTGGGTCGACGTGCTGTTCGCCGCCTATAACGGCATCGCCGCCGTGGCGGCGCTGACGCTGTTGCCGCTGCTGTCGCGGCGAATCGGCCAGGCGCGGACGCATATCGTCGGCCTGCTGTGCGGTGCGGCCGGCTTCGCGAGCTTCTTCTTCATCCGCGACCCGCGCTGGCTGCTGGCGAGCGAGATCGGCGTCGGCATCGCCTGGGCGTCGATCCTCGCCATGCCCTATGCGATCCTCGCGTCCAGCCTGCCGCAGCGCAAGCTCGGCATCTATATGGGCCTGTTCAACGTCTTCGTCGTCGTGCCGCAGTTGCTGGTGGCGACGGTGATGGGCTCGATCACCAAGCATTTCTTCCCGACGCAGCCGATCTGGACCCTGGTGTTCGCCGCGGGCGCCCTGCTGTTCGCGGCGGCGGCGATGACGCGGGTGGAGGCGGCGCGCCAGTAGAAGCCTGCACGGGATCTGCACGCATCGCGCGCGCGATCCCCATGGTGACTGCCGCTCGTTCTGCGCGGCCGGCTGCGATGACATGGGCATTCCGTCGTCAGGAGTGCGCATGCCCTATCCATCCCCGCCGAAACCCCTTTGGGCGAAGGCGCTCGCCGTGCTGGTCGTCGCGCTCGCCGCCGATCTGCTGCTGTTCGACACGGCTCCGGGATCGGCGTTCGGCCTGCTCCTGATCCTGTGGTGCGCGGTCGTCGCGATCCTGATGCCGCCGACGCGGCGCGGTTTATCAATAATGCTAATCGGCATAGCGGCGCTTTTTGCGCTGGTCATGGCGATCGATCCGGGCTTCCTGGCCTGGTGTCTCTATTGGGCGGCCCTGGGCAGCGCGGTGCTGCTGCCGCGCCACCGGTTCGACGACGCCGCGCGCTGGGGGTGCCGCCTGGTCGTGCAGGCGCTGGCCGCCGTGCCGGCCCCGCTTCGCGACTTTCGGTCGGCGATGGGCAGGGGCGGGTGGCGGCTTAGCTGGTCGGTGATGATCCTGCCGATCGTCGGCGGGACGCTCTTCCTGTTGCTGTTCGGCCTCGCAAACCCCGTCATCGGCACCATGCTCGACCGGATACAGCCGCCGGACGTCGACCGCCTCGTCGGCCATGGCGTGATGATATCGGTCGCGCTGATCGTCGCCTGGGCGTCGCTGCGACCGCGCAGCCTGCGCCGGGCGCCGTTTCCGCAATGGCGGGCGCCGCGCATCGCCCTGTCGTCGGCGACTCTGGCGTCGTCGCTCGCCGTGTTCAACCTCGTCTTCGCGCTGCAGAACGGCCTCGATCTCGCCTTCCTCTGGAGCGGGGCACCGCTGCCTGCGGGCGTCACGCTGGCCGATTATGCGCATCAGGGCGCCTATACGCTGATCGTCGTCGCGCTCCTCGCCGCTGCCTTCGTGCTCCTCCTCCTGCGGCCCGGCGGTGCGCCGATCCTGCGCCCGCTCGTCCTCGTCTGGCTCGCGCAGACCCTGCTGCTCGTCGCGTCGAGCCTCTTGCGGCTCGCCGATTACGTCGCGGCCTATATGCTCACCGGCTGGCGGATCGCGGCCTTTGCGTGGATGGTGCTGGTTGCGGTCGGTATCGTGCTGATCGCCTGGCGCTGGATCGCGGGCCGGTCCGCGCTTTGGCTGGTCAACGCCAATGCGATGGCGGCGCTCGCGGTGCTGGCGCTGGCCAGCACTGTCGACTCGGGCGCGATCGCCGCGACCTGGAATGTGCGCCACGCCCGGACCGCCGACCAGATCGACCTTGCCTATCTGCGCCGGCTGGGCCCGTCCGCCCTGTTGTCGCTGGCGGCGCTCGAACGTCGCGCCGGCGGACCGGTGTTGCGCGGCCGCGCTCGCGCCCTGCGCACCGCCGCGCAGATCCGGCTTGAGAGCGATCAGCGCGACTGGCGATCCTGGACGATACTTGGCGCGTACCGATCGGCCGCCATCGGTGCCGCAACCGCTGCGGACCGGCGCTGGTACGCCCGCCAGGCCAAGAATGCGGAGATGCGTTGACGCAGAGCGAGCCAGCGATGATCCCTAATGCCATGCCACGCACCATCCTGGTCGTCGACGACGACCCGCACATCCGCCAATTGCTCGTCTTCGCCCTCGGCAAGGCGGGGTTGGACGCCGTCGAGGCGGCGGATGGCGAGGCGGCGCTCGCTTCGGTGATGGCCCGCGCGCCCGACCTCATCGTGCTCGACATCAACATGCCGCGCCTCGACGGGCTCGAGGTGTGTCGCCGGCTGCGCGCCGCACCCCCACCGCAAGGGGAGGTGCCGGTGCTGTTCCTGTCGAGCCGCGACGACGAGATCGACCGTATCCTTGGCATCGAGCTCGGTGCGGACGATTATGTCGTCAAGCCGTTTTCCCCGCGCGAAGTCGTGGCACGGGTGATGGCGATCCTGCGCCGTACCGAGTCACGCGCGTCGGGCGCCGGCGCTGCGGCCGGCGCGATCCGCCAGGGGCACCTCTCGCTCGACCTCGAGGGCTGGCGCGCGGAATGGGAGGGGCGCGAGGTGCCGCTCACCGTCAGTGAATACTCGATCCTGCGCACGCTCGCGGCGGCGCCGGCGAAAGTGTTCGGACGCGATGCGATCATCGATCGGCTGCATGGCCCGGGCTTCGCGATCACCGATCGCACGATCGACAGCCATATCCGCAATCTGCGCGCGAAGTTCGCCCGGGTTGGCGGTGGGGACGTGATCGAGACCCGACCGGGGATCGGCTATCGCCTCGGCGCCTGTTCGGGTGGCGCCGGCGGATGATCGCGGCCGCGAAGGACTGGCTGAAGCAGCGCTGGCCCCGGCTCCGCCTGCGCACGATCCTTTTCGCGACGCTGTTCTTCGTCGCCGCGCTGCCGGGGTTCGGCGCCATCTTCCTGCGCGTCTACGAGAACAGCCTGGTGCGGCAGACCGAGGCGGAGCTCGTCGCGCAGGGCGCCGCGCTCGCGGCTGCCGCCGCGGTCGACTGGCGGGCCGCCGCCGGTGGCGCCGGGGCGGGAGGGGCGCGGCCCGCCGTTCCGCGCGCGACCCCGCAGACTCCTCGCCTGGCAGAACCGGCGGAGGTCGATCTGAGCACCGCCGCGATCCTGCCGGAGCGTCCGGCACCCGCCGTTGCGCCGCTACCGTCCGCCGATGCGCGCGCGGCGGCAGCGCGCATCGCGCCCATGATCGACAAGACCGGATCGACGACCATGGCCAATATCATCCTGCTCGACCGAGATGGCCGTCTCGTCGCGGGGCGGGGGCCTGGCGGCAGCTACGCGGCGCTGCCCGAGGTCGCCGCCGCCCTCGCGGGAACGCCGCGCACCATCTTGCGCCGTAATGGCGCCTATCGCGCCGTCTATCGGTTCGAGTGGCTGTCCCGGGCCGCCGCGATCCGCGTGCATCATGCGCGGCCGGTGATCGTCAACGGCCGCGTGGTCGGCGTCCTGCTGCTGTCGCGGTCGGCACGCGCGCTGTTCAAGGGGATCTACGACGATCGCGGCAAGATCGTTCTGGGCATCCTCGTCATCCTGGGCCTGCTCGTCGTGCTCAGCGGCATCATCTCGCGCGGCATCACGCGACCGATCGAGCGGCTCGGCGCGGCGACGCGTGCGGTCGCCAGCGGCAGGGGCGCGATACCCGACGTGCCACCCACGGCCGCCATAGAGATCCAGGGTCTCTATGCCGATTTTGCGACGATGGCCGCGGCGATCGACCGCCGATCGCGCTACCTTCGCGACATGGCCTATGCGATGAGCCACGAATTCAAGACGCCGCTGGCGGGCATCCGGGGCGCGATCGAACTGCTGCACGACCATCGCGCGACCATGACCGAGTCGGACCGCGGTCGCTTCCTCGGCAATATCGACGCGGATGCGGGGCGGCTGGCACAGCTCGTCACCCGGCTGCTCGACCTCGCGCGCGCCGACATGGCGCAGGCTGCCCCGTCGGCCAGTACGTCGCTGGAGCCGGTTGTCGCGCGGGTCGCCGACGCGCAACCGAGGCTCGAGACGCGTGTGCACGTGCCCGCCAGCCTGCCGCTCGTCGCGGTACCGCCGGCGGCGCTGGAGACCGTATTCTCCACGCTGCTGGAGAACAGTCGCCTTGCCGGGGCGCGAAGGGCCACGATGATCGCGAGCGACGACGGCGGATACGTCCAGGTGCTGGTGGGAGACGATGGGCCCGGCATCGCACAGGCGGATCGCGTCCGCTTGTTCGAACCGTTTTTCACGACGCGTCGCGCTGCCGGGGGGACGGGCCTTGGCCTAACCATCGCCCGCTCGCTGCTCGATGCGCATGGCGCGACCATTGCCCTCGCCGAAGGCGACGCGACGGTCTTCAAGGTGCGCCTGCCCGTCGCCCGTTGACGGTGGATGATCCCAACGCCGGGCCGGGAGGCGGGATCACGCCGCCTCCGACCGGGACCGCCGCAGCGCTGGAACGGCAAGCCACAAGCCGGACAGCAGGAAGTAAAAGGCACCGAAGCCGACATAGGGCACCAGGGTCAGCAGCGTCACCGGATCGGGACCGCCCGCCGCCTTGATCGAGATGACCCCTGCGATCATCGATTGCGCGCCGCTGAGGATCATCGGCCACTGACCGCCGATCGTCGACCAGCGACGGAGCGCCGCCACCAACTGGAAGAGGCCCGAAAGCGCGGCCCAGACCCCGAACACGATCAGCGCCTGGTTCAACCCTCGACGCAGGGCGATCGCGAGGCCGACCGCCGCGGCGGCGCTGACCAGGGTGTTGAACCGCTGCGACGGATTTTGCGCCAGCCCGCCGTGGCGGCGCGCATCGACGACATTCGCTGCGGCATCCCATAGCTGATAGCCGACCAGCAGCGCCGCGGCCGCGCCGGACGCGCCGGCAGCGGTGACGGCGCAGGCGGCGCCGACCCATGCAGCGGAGAAGCTGAACCGGGCAAAGTAATAGCGCATCAGCCAGGGCGATTGCGGGCGCGCTTCCACCAACTGCTGATCGAGGACGAGACTGGACATCGAAACCTCCTTCACCGAAAAATGACGCTAAACCTACTAGTAGGTAGACAACTTATTTGTCAAGATCTTTTGTCCGAAACCGACACTCCTTAGGTGTTCGTCAGTCGAGCAGGCGTTCGACAGCCGACCGTGCGATCGCAGGGAAGCGCGTGGGATCGTCGAAGGCACGCGCCACCAGCATGGCGCCATAGATCGTCGACAGCAGCGCCTCCGCCTCCGCTTCCGGCGGCGCGTCGAGTCGCATCGTCCCCTGCCGCTCACCCTGTGCGAGCACCTCGGCCAGCCACGCGGTCAGATCGTGGAAATGTCCGCGCACGGCGCCTGCGACCGCGTCGGGCAGGCTGGGCAGTTCCGCGGCAAGTACCGCCGCGAGGCAGAAGGGCGCCGACCGATCGGCGATGCAGGTCGCCCAGCGGCCGACATACGCCGACAGCCGGTCGACCGCGTCTCCGGGGGCCTGGTCCGGCGCATTGGTCTGCGCACGGATCGCCGCGCGGGCCGCCTCGACCACGGCGACCACCAGGTCGGCCTTGGCGGGAAAGTGATGATGAATGCTCGCCTTGCGGATCCCGATCTCCGCGGCAAGATCGGCATAGCTGAAGCCGTTGTAACCGACCCGCATGATCTGGCCGGCGGCGCTTTCGATCAATCGGTCCGCGGTGTCGCTCATCGTTCCTGCCTAGCCTGTGCTAGGCAGCTAGGGGTGCGCAGACGGCGGGGCAAGGCCGTCGCGGAGTCTGGATTTCGATCCACGTGCGTGGAAGCGGCCCCGACCTCCACCCGGCCGCCCATCCAGGATACGCTGAGTGGGCGGCCGGGTGGGGGTGAGGGCTGCTACCGAGCCGATCCAGTCTTGCTGGATCGCACACTTGCGACGCGCTGTTCAGTCACGACGCGGCCAGAGGCGGAGGCACCCCACGGCGAAGGCGGCGATCACCACGTAGCAGAACAGCGACAGCGAGAAGGCGAAGCGGAGGCCGATCGCATCCGCTATCCGGCCCGTCAGCACGGGCACCACTGCGCCGCCCACCACCGCCATGCATAGGGCCATCGACGCGTAGGGCGCCGCCGTCGCCTCGTCGGGCAGGGAGAGCGCGAAGATCGTCGGGTACATGATCGCGTTGCACAGGCCGACCGCCAGCAGGGCCGCGGCTCCGGTCACGCCTTGCGCGCCCATTGCGATCGCGACCAGTATCACCGCGCCGCACGCGGTGCCGGCCAGCGCCCGTGGCGGCGCGATCCGCGCGAAGGCGGCGGCGCCGACGAAACGGCCGATCATCGCCCCCGCCCAATAGAGGCTGACCAGTCGCCCGGCCGTGACCAGCGGCACGCCCAGCACGTCGCTGCGGACCAGATAATTGGCGAGCAGCGATCCGATCGTCACCTCCGCGCCGACATAGGCGAACATCGCCAGGCTGCCCGCGAGCAGGCGTGGTGCGCGCAACAGCGACAGCATCCGCGACACCGGTACGCGGCGGGGCGGCGTGACGCCGTCGAGCAGCGTCCGCGCGCGAAAGAAGGCGATCGCCAGTATCGCCAGCCCGGCCGCGGATGCGAGAAAAGGCAGTGCCAGGGCCAGCCAGCCCGACGGCACCGCCGTTGCGTCGCCGAGCAGGAAGGACGCGCCGAGCAGGGGCGCCAATACCGTCCCGAGCGAGTTGAATCCCTGCACCAGGGTCAGACGCGACATGGCGCGCGGCCCGTCCTCGACGACGACGAAGACGATGCCCCCCGCCAGTTGCAAGAACGTCACGCCCGCGGACAGCGTCAGCAGCGCGACGAGCACGAGCGGATAGCTGCCCGCGGCCGCGGCGCCCGCCAGCCCCGCACAGCCGCATGCCATGACCGAGAGCCCCAGCGACAGGCCGCGCATGTAACCGATCGCGACGATCCAGGCTGTGATCGGCAGCGCAAACAGGAGGTAGCTGGAATGGAACGCCAGCTGGACCAGCGAAGCCTGAAAATAGTCGAGCCCCATCAGCAGCTTCAGCCGGGGTACCAGCAGGCTGATCAGTGATATGATGAAGCCGCCCATGAAATAATTGCCCAGCGACAGGCGGAACATGCGGCGCGCGCGCAATTCGGGGGAGAGGCGGGAACCGGGAGAGGCGGGGGTTTCGGGAAACACCGTGGCCACCTTATCGGCGTCGGGACCGGGGGCAACTGCGGCTGCGCATATCTCCACCACTGTGACCTGGGTGCACCACCAGCCTTTTAAATCGTTCCGGGGCGGACCGAGCGCGACCCCGCCCGCGCCGAAAGCCGGCCTTTCCGTAGGAGCGGCATGTTTCATGAAATGAACGTGAAATCCGCAAGAAAGCGTCGTCATCGATATGTCATTGGACCGACCCGACTCAGTCATAAGGCGCCTCGGGACAGCCGAATTGGCCTGCTAAGGGGACTCTGACGTGAACACTATCCAATCGCGCCTGCTCGCGGGTGCCGCGCTGCTCGCCATGTCCGGCGTGGCGCAGGCGGAGACGAAGCCGGCGGCGGCGCCTGCCGCTGTCGCCCAGGATACGACCGCATCGACCGCCACGGCGACGGACGCGCAGGACACCGGCGGATCGCAGCTGGGCGATATCGTCGTCACCGCGACCCGGCGCGAGACCAACCTGCAGAAGACCCCGATCTCGATCAGCGTGCTCAACACGCAGGGTCTGCAGGATCGTCACGTCCTCAGCCTGTTCAACCTTGCCGACGGCACGATCCCTTCGCTGCGCGTCGCGACGTTCGAGGCGCGCCAGTCGGCGCTGACGATCGGCATCCGCGGCATCGTTCCCTATGACCAGAACCAGACCGCGCGCGACGGCGGCGTCGGCGTGTATCTCGACGGCGTCGCACTGGGTAAGACCCAGGGCCTCAACGCCGCGCTGTTCGACATCGAGCGGATCGAGGTCCTCAAGGGTCCGCAGGGCACGCTGTTCGGTCGCAACACCGAAGGCGGCGCGCTGTCGCTCGTGTCGCGCGCCCCGTCCGGCGAATTCGGTGGCCGCATGACCGCGGGCGTCGGCAACTACGGCAGCCGCAACGCGGACGTGCACGTCGACCTGCCCGCCTTCTACGGCGTCGCGCTCAAGCTGGACGGCGTGTATCAGCATCAGGATCCGACCGTGAAGGATCCGCTCACCGGATCGACCGGCTGGAACTACTACGATCGCAAGGGCGGCCGTGTCGCCGCGCGCTGGAAGCCCGTCGACGGTCTGACCGCGGACTTCGCCTATGACTATGCGAAGGACGACAATACGCCGCAGTTCAGCCAGCTGGTCAATTACAACCCCAATGGCTACACCGTGGGCGCGTTCAACGGCACGACGCTGGTCCTGCCGGGTACGACCACCGCGTGCGGCGGCACCATCGCTGCCGGCAGCACGAAGCCGCTCTGTATCGCGCCAAAGGCGCCGCTGGTCGGCATCCACCCCGATCGTCAGAAGGTCGCCGACGTCGGCGTGCCGCAGCAGCCCAGCGTCGACATCACGCACGGCTTCACCTCGAACCTGAAGTACACGCTCGCGCCTGAAATCGAGCTGCGCTCGATCACCGCGTGGCGCGGCGTCAGCACCGACCAGTGGGACAATTCGGGCGGCCCGGAGCGCAGCAGCTTCGCGCCCAGCTCGAACTTCAGCCGCTACAGCCTGTCGTTCCTCCGCCAGCACCAGTTCAGCCAGGAATTCCAGGCGGTCGGCAGCCTGTCACAGCTGGATTACGTCGTCGGCGCCTATTATTTCACCGAGCACGCGACGGAATATGCCGCGACGCCGCTCAGCAACCTGTGGAACGCCGACGGCACTGCCTACACGATCCGCAGCCCGATTCCCGGCAATGCGAACCCGATCACCAGCGCCAATTCGGGCTATCAGCAGTTCGACCCGTCGTGCAACAATACGCTCGCGACGACGGTGCCGCAGTTCGCCAACAGCTGTCAGTTCATCACCCGGGCCAGCCAGGCGACCGACCACAACTACTCGCTGTTCGGTAACCTGACCTTCACGCCGGACGCGCTCAATGACGTCGTGCATATCACGGTCGGCGGCCGCTGGACGAAGGACAAGCGCCACGGCACGCTCTATGTCGTGAACAACCGTGCCGACCTGGTCACCGCGGGAACGGTGTCGCCCTTCTCGTTCCGGAACAGTATCAGCCGCTTTGACCCGATGGTCAACGTCGCGTTCGACGCGACGCCCGACATCCATCTGTACGCCAAATATGCGACCGGTTTCCGGGCCGGCGGCGCGAACGACCGCTCGCTCCAGTTCAACGCCTTCGGCCCCGAAGCGGTGAAGTCGTATGAAATCGGCTCCAAGATGGATTTCTGGAACCACAAGGCGCGTCTGAACCTGGCCGGCTACATCATGGACCGGACCAATACGCAGTTCGACTTCGACTATTTCGACACGAACGGGTCGAGCCCGACCAACGGCAGCCATATCGAACAGACGATCAACGCCGGCAACAGCAAGATCCGTGGCGTCGAGGCGGACCTGACCGTCGCGCCGGTGCAGGGGCTGACGCTGACCGGCTCCTACGCCTACACCTACTGGCGCGCTCCGTCGGCCGTGAACCCGCTCACCCCGGGCGCGCCGCCGCAGCAGCTGTACATCGTCTACACGCCGCGCAACGCCGCATCGGGGGCGATCGATTATAACGTGCCGATCGGCAATGGCGACGCGACCGTGCGGTTCCACCTCGACGGCAATTACGCGAGCAGCCAGTACAGCTTCCAGCTCGAGCCGACGAAGACCGATGCCAGCTTCATCATGAACGGCCGCGTCGCGCTGGCCGACATCGCGGTTTCGGATCACAACAAGGTGACGTTCGCCTTCTGGGTGCGCAACCTGCTCGACACGACGTACATCTACCGTCGCTCGGCCGCTAATTCGTCGCCGGTGTACAATTACGGCGCCAACGGCCAGCTGATCTCGACCAGCTACGGCGGCATTCTGGGCGATTACGCCAACTTCAACCCGCCGCGGACCTGGGGCGTGGAAGCGACCGTCCGCTTCTGATCTTCTTCCGTCCGATCCGATTGCGCGCGCCCGGTCCTCCGCCATGGAGGGCCGGGCGCTTCGCTTGGGGACTGACACGCGTGTTTGGATCGGACGCTAGTTTGCGATCCAGCGAAGCTGGATAGGCGCGGTACCGGCCCTCACCCCCACCCGGCCGCCCACTCAGCGTATCCTGGATGGGCGGCCGGGTGGGGGTGAGGGCCGGTACCGCATCCACGTACGCGGATCGGAAGCTAACGGGCCTTGGGGAGGGGCAGGACGAGTGCCGCGGCCAGGCCGGGACCCGCATCGTCCAGCGTCAGCGTTCCCCGGTGCAGGCGCGCGATCGCATCGACCAGCGGCAGGCCGAGGCCATGGCCCTCGGTGGTGCGACTGGCTTCGAGCCGGCCGAACCGGCGCAGGGCCAGCGGCACGTCCGTCGCGGCAATCCCCGGTCCGCGATCGACGACTTCCAGTATCGCCGCGCCGTGGCGGCACGTCGCCACGATCGAGACGGGCGTTCCGGTCGGCGTGTGGCGGAGCGCATTCTCGACGAGATTGACCAGGGCCTGCGTCAGCAGTCGACCGTCGCCTTCGACGAACAGGGGGGTGTCGGCGCGTACCGTCAGGGGATGGCCACCTTCGTCCGCGACCGCCGCCATACCCTCGCCGACCTTGTGGGCCAGCTGCGCCAGGTCGACGCGGGCGAAGCCGGCGCGCCGGTCGCTGCCCTCGATCTCCGTGATCCGCAACGTCGCCGCGAACATGGCGAGCAGGTCGTCGCATTGCGCCAGCGCGCCATGTAGGTCCTCTCGCATCGCCTCGGTCGGCGCACGCGCGGCGATCAGCGTCAGGCGCGAGTGCAGGCGGGCCAGTGGCAGGCGCAGATCATGGGCGATGTCGTGACTGACCCCCACAATCCCTTCCATCAGCATCGCGATGCGATCGAGCATGCGGTTGAAGCTCATCGCCTGCGCGGCGAAAGCGCCGTCGGCAGGATCGACGGGGACGCGCGCGCGCAGATCGCCATCGATGATCGCCTCCGCCGTTTCCCGGACGCGCGCGATGCGCCGTTCGATCAGGAAGGCGAACAGGATGGTGCCGCCCAGCACGACCAGCACGATCGCGCCGAATCCGACGATGGCGTTGCGCAGGCGCAAGCGCGCAAAATCGTCGACGGGTTCGGTCTCCGCGACGACCGTGAGCACCAGGCCGCCGCCGAGGTCGCGGACCAGGGCCCGTCCCTCGGACAGGCCGGCGATCCCGTCGCGATGGCGCAGGGTCGAGAACCCCGGCGGCAGGTTCCGGCCGAGCGCCACGTTCCCGCCAAGCCGCCGACCGGTGGCATCCCTCAGCTCCAGGCCGATATCGCCGGTGTCGCGGGTGCGGCTGAGCCGGTCGATCCGCGCCAGCAGCTCGCGCGCGTCGCCGGGGCGAAGACCGTCGTCGAGTTCGTCGCTGACGGTGACGATCCGCCGATCGATCAACCGCACGATCGCCGCGCGCGACGCCGAATAGGTCGCGACGCCCGTCGCCAGCACCGTCGCGAGGAAGAGGGCGAGAAAGGCCGCGGTCAGCGTCCGCAGCGATCCCCGGCCCACTATCCGCATGCGCCGGCCGCCCTGTTTCGCGTCGCAATCACCCGCGAAGCATATAGCCCAATCCGCGCTTCGTCACGATCGGGTCGTCGCCGCCGTCCGCGGTCAGCTTGCGGCGCAGCATGCGCACCTGCGCATCGACGATGTTGGTCGCCGGCTCGAAATCATAGCCCCAGACGCGTTCGAGCAGCATCGCCCGGGTGAGGATCATGTTGGGCTGACGCGCAAGTTCGGTCAGCAGACCGAGTTCCAGCTTCGTCAGGTCGAGCGGAACGTCGGCCCGCCACGCGCGCAACTGCGTCGGACTGACGGTGATGTCGCCCGCACGGAGCGTGTCGCCGTTCCTCTCCGTCCATCCGCGCGCGCGCGCCAGCGCCTTGAGCCGGGCGTCCAGCTCCGGGGCCGGAGTCGGCTTGACGACATAATCGTCCGCACCCGCTTCGAGACCCTCTACCTTTTCCACCGATCGTCCCAATGCGCTCAGCATCAGGACGGGCAGCGTCGCACCGCTTTCGCGCAGCCGCTGCAGCACCGCGGTGCCTTCCATCTGCGGCAGCATGCGGTCCAGGATCACCGCATCGAAGCTTTCGCGCGCCACCGCTTCCAGGGCGGCGACGCCGTTCGTGGCGATCGTCACGCGATGGTCGAGCGCGCGCAATTCCTGCGCGAGCGTATCGGCATAGGCGGCATCGTCTTCGACCAGTAAGAGGTCCATCGCATCGGTCCGTCGCTTCGTCAGCCCCGCGTCTAGAACGTGCCCGGTTCGGGAGAAAGTCCGCGCCGCCGACATGACGCTTTTGACACGATGGCGACAGGATATCGGCGTCAGCGCGCCGTCAGGACGACGCGGCTTTCTTCCGGTCCGAGCGGGATGGTGTAGCCGCCACGCTCGACGACGCCCCTGTCCGGCGCAAAGCTTCGCGTACCCGCGGTGGTCGCTGAGACGAACATGCGGGCGCTCGGCGTTCCAGCGTCCGCGCGGTCGAGCGTCAGCACGATGCTTCGCGTGGCGGGCATGTACTCCGCCCGGGCGATCTTGCCCGCCTCGAGCGTGATCCACTGGCCGGCGGGGGCCACGAACAGCCGGGATCGCGCGCCGTCCCTGGGCGCGATGGAGATCACCCCCCGCGTCGTACGGACCTCACCGCCGAAGCCGAGCCAGCCGAACGTCGGGTCGTCGACGAGATAGGTCGCCGCCGCATAGGCGTGGCCGAAGAACCCCATGCCGTAATCGCCGCTATAGGGGTCCCAGCGCATCATGTCCGGCCAGCTGTGAAATCCGGCTGACGAGGCGCCATCCCGGCCGATGTTCGTGACCGCGCCCATCATGCCGCCATAGGCGACCCGCAGCATGTAGAGGTCGTCCGGCGCGGCCCGATAGGCGTCGAACAGCGGCACTGCGTTCAATGCCGATCCGTAATGATGGATCTGGCGCTCGATCCGCGGATATTTGCCCCCGTACAGGAAGTCCCAATAGCGGCGCGCATTGCCGTTATAGCCCCAGTGCGGGACGGTGGGGTCGTAGCCGAGGATCACCTCACGCGTTGCGTCCGCCTGCGGCTGGAAGCCGAAATAGCGCATCCAGGCATAGACTTCGGGCTGGCCGGTCGAATCCCAGGCCATCTCGGATCCGAACGGATATTTCAGGCTGTGCCAATGGTCGGCGCGCTTGCGCATCAGCGCTTCCATGTCCGCTGCCTGGCGGGTCCAGCCCTCCCGCTGCAGGTCCTTGAGGATGTCGACGAAGACGTCGCCCTCCATCAGGCCGAACTCGGTATAATAGGGCGCATCGCGCATCATGGCGACGACGGTCTGGTACGCATGGTCGAGATACCATGGCCAGGCGTGACGCGTCACCAGCCCGGGATGGTTGCGCGCCGTGCGATACAGGACCCAATGGCCGATCGCGACGTGCGGGTAATTATAGGCCCGGCCGAGATCCGCGGCATCCTTTGGCTTCCACGAGGTCCAGCTCTGCCAGAGCTTCGGATCGCCCGCATACAGCGCGGGAAACGTGGAGGGATCGTAATAGAACAGGCTCTTCTTCACGGCGCCGGCGTGGGGACCGTCCGCGATCTGGAGGTTGCCGACGACGGTGCCGTCGATCAGGCGTTCCAGCTTCGCGAGCTCGGCCGCGTCGGGGTTGTCGAGCTGCTTCATCGCCGCGGCGACCCAGCTGCCGCCGCCACCCTCGTCGCTCATCCCCGCGATCCATACGCGCGGCTCGACGTCGACGATCCGCTTGGCTTCGTCGTCCCACGTCAGGATCGCGGGCGAGCGGCCAAAGGGATCATTCTTGCCCTCATACCATTGCCGCGTCGTCGCGAAGCGACCGAGGTCCGCCATCGTCTGGGCCAAAGGCTTGGTGACGTAATAGCTGATCGTCTGCGCCTGACCGTCGACATAGGTCAGCGTCAGGCGTGCCCGGCCCCATTGCCGGCCATGAACGGCAAGGCGGGTCCATCCCCTGACGCCCCCGGCACGCGCGACGGTGAGGGCACCCGCCGGCCAGCTGTCGATGCGCGCTACCGGCGATGGCGCCTTGACGAACAGGCTCGCGGGGCTGTCCATCGGCACCACATAGCCTGGAATACCGATCGCGACCGGCCGCCCCGCGGTCGCCAGCGTCGCCTCGATACCCCGGATCGAAGGCGAGGGCATTAGGCGCAACCCCACGGTCATCGCCTCGCCGGGTGCAAGCGTGCGTGCGGTGGGCGTGTTCCATTGTTCGCCCGCGGTCTTCCACTCGCGCTCGGCATAGGCAGCGGAATGGACGGTCCAATCGTAGAAGCCTTCGGCGGTCTGCGCGCGCGCGCTCTTGTCGGTGAACGAGGTTGCGCCGTCCTTGTCATGGGGCGTGCGCAGCGGGACATAGGCTTCCAGCGGGGTGCCGCGCTCGGGCAGGACCAGCAGCGCAGGCCCCCTGCCGTTGAGCCGGGTGACCTGCAGATAGCCGGCGTCGCGGCCGATATAGGGGTCGACGAAGCTCGCCTGTGCGTGCGCCTGGTCGAGCGTGCGGTCCGAGATGATGTTGTCGAAGACCATCGGCAGGCCGAGCACGCCGATGTCCAGCGGCGCTGCGCTGGTGTTGCGGATCGTGAAGCTCAATGCGAGCTGTTCCCCCGCGTCGCGCCACCGCCGCTCGACCGCCACCGGTGAATCGTCGCCGAGGCTCGCGCTGATATCCGCCGCCGCGATCGTCCGGCCGCTGGCCGGCAGTATGCGGATCGGTTGCCGGTGCGCGGCGGAGTCCAGGTCGCGCCACGCGCTGCCCGGATTGCGCACGCGCAGGTGGATGTCGCCGAGGTGATTATAGCCGTCGCCCGCGCGTTCCGCCTCGCGGCCGGTCGGCACGAAGCTGAACGCGGGCTCGTTGGCAGGGGAGAGGCGGGCGAGGGTCTGCGTGTCGCGGCGCAACGCGACGCGGAAAGACCCCACCCTGTACTCGCGTGTCGCGACGGGCGACGGCGCGAGGGGGCGTTTCGCCTCTTCCGCGCCCGCACCGATCGCAATCGTGCCCGGCATCAGCAGCAGCAGCGAGAACAGGCGGGTCGGGTGCATCGGAAAGCGACCTCTCGATCAGAAGAGGCCGGGGTTCCCTCCACGATCCTGTCGTGACGGGAAGAAACCCCGGCCTGGGTTTGCGACGACGTGTATCCGGATCAGAACTTCACGGTAGCCCCGGCGAAGAGGCGCCGGCCGATCACGTCGTAGACGCCGGGATAGGTGTTGCCGTTGCCGAACACCGTCAGCAGATTGGTGTCGATCGCGGGCGGGTTCCTGTCGAACAGGTTGGTGGCGCCGATGCGTAGCGACAGGTTCTCGTTGACGGTGAACGCCGCGGTCAGATCGAAATAATGATAGGGCCTGATCCGCGCATCGATCGGATCGGGGCTGCCATTCAGGAATTCGTTGCTCGACGTGCTCGAGAGCGCCGTCGGTCCGATATAGCGCCATGCCAGCGACAAGCTGGTGTTGCGATCGGGGCTCCAGGTCAGGCGCGCGTTGTGACGCCATTCGGGCTGCGGCTGGCCGCAACTGAAGCCGTACAGACCCGTGCAGTCGAACGTACCGCCCCCGGGCAGCGGTTGCTGCACCGTCTGGAACAGCCAGGTTCCGACCAGTTCGGCATTGAGCTTGCCGAAGCGTCCCAGCCCGAGGTTGAGATTGGCGCCGAAATCGAGACCCGATGTGAGGAGATAGCCGGTGTTCAGCGTCGTCGACACGACATAGCCGTTCGTGCCGAAGATCGTGCCCGTGATCGGGTCGCGGTGGAACAGGCTGCAATAATAAGGGCTACCGGTCTTGATGCACTGGTTGATGATCGTGTTCGTATCGATGCTGCCGATGTAATCCTTCACCTTGATGCGATAATAATCGACCGACAGCGAAAGCGTTCGGCCGCCATTGGGCGCCAGGACGATGCCGCCGGTCAGCGTATCGGCCGTTTCCGGCTTGACCGCGACGTTGCCACCGAACTGGCCGCTGCACTGACCAGCCGGACAGTCGATGATCAGCTTGTTGTTGTATTGTGCCGCAGTGACGCCGGAAAGTTGGCATGCCGCGAGTGATGCCCGTGGGTCCGCCGTGCCTGCACAGGGATCGGCGGCGTTGACGTTGCCGACGCTCAGCGGGGCGAACAGCTCGGTGACGTTGGGCGCGCGCAAGGCATGGTTGAGGCTGGCGCGCAGGCGCAGCGGTTCGACAAGCTGCCAGTTGAGCTCGCCCTTGTACGTGAACGCATTGTAGGAAGAGCCGCGACCCGTCGAATCCTGATGGTTCTTGTAGGCCGAATAGCGGAAGCCGCCGTTCACGGTCAGTGCCCGGAACGCCGGCTTGTCCTGGATCAGCGGCAGCTCGATCTCGCCGAAGGCTTCGTTGACGGAGATGATGCCGTCCGAATCCTGCGTGCCGTTCGCCTTCGCCTGGGCGTCGCCCTGGAAGAGCAGGGTCTCGCGGCGGTGCTCGCCACCGATGACGATGCCCACGCCGTCGCGCGCCCAGGGGCTGATGATGCCGAGCTTGCCGAGGTCGCCCGTCACCGATCCGTTGATGACGTTCAGCGCGGTGCGGGCCATGGTGCGCGTCGGCGCATAGAGATAGGAGGCTTGCTGCGCGGTCAGGCCGCCAGCCTGGAAGACATTGATCGGAATGCAGTTCGGGTCGGAACCGTTGAGCACCGACTGGCAGGTGACCCCGCCCTTGCCGTCGGAGACGGCGTAAAGCGCCTTGTTGGCCTTATCCACGTTAACGTCGTTAAGATATTGTTCGTCGAGGTCGGCCTTGGTCCGCAGAACGCTGACGTCGTAGCTGAATCCGCTGCCCAGGTCGCCGCGGACGCCGACCATATAGCGATAATATTCGTGCTGCAGATTGTCGCGGCGCGGCAGCGTGCCGTTGCCGCCGAGGCGGTAGCCGATGAACGCATTCTGCGTCGCGCCGGTGCCGGCCGCGGTGCCGCACAGCATCTGCTGCTGGCTCGCGCTCATCAGCGGGTTGTTGCACGGGATGGTGAAGACGCTGCCCTGGAACAGGGCCGAGGGCGCGACCTGCGAGAAGGTGCGGTCCCGCATGTACATGAAGCTGCCATACACTTCGGCGGCATCCACGACCTTGGCGTGCAGGAACGCGCCGCCGGTGACGCGATCGTCGATGCGCTGGAAGTAGTTCAGCGGCGCATAGTTATAGGCATAGACCGACCCGACATAGGGCACCCATGTCTTGGTGCCGTCGATGTTGTTGGTCAGTCGCTGCGCCTGATAGGGGCCGCCGAGCGGCACGAAGGTGCCATAGGGCGTGTTGCTCGATCCGCCGCAGGCGAAGCTCGCGCCCGTCGTGTTGAGAGCGCAGGCGGAGACATCCCGCGTCGCCTGCAATACGGGATCGGTATGGCGATAGCCGCCGTAGACGGTGATGTTCAGCCGGCCATCGAAGAAATCCTTGCCGAACGCGCCGTTGATATCCTGCTTCGCCGCATCGAACGTGTGGCGGGGCGGCGTCTGGTAGCCGCGGGTCGAGACGATAGAGCGGACGAAGTCGTTGTCGTTGGTGTGATCCGCGACGCTCGACTGCGCGTCGAGCCGGATGCCGTTCATCCGGTCGCGAAGGATGAAATTGACGACGCCGGACAAGGCGTCCGACCCGTAGACGGCGGAGGCGCCGCCGGTCGATACGTCGACGCGCTCGATCAGCGCGGACGGCACGAAGTTGATGTCCGTCGCCTGGGTGGGCAGCATGCGCTGGCCGTTGATCAGCGTTAGCACGCGGTTCGACCCGAGGTTGCGCAGGTTGATCTGCGCCGTGCCGCTCGCGCCGTTGGAGATATTCTCGTTATCGTCGGCGGTGAACTGCGGCAGCCGGTTGAGCGCGGTCTCGATGTTCGTCGTGCCCTGGAGCGCCAGTTCCTGAGACGACACCGTTGTCAGGGGGCTGTTGCTGAGCAGTTCGGGACGGCGGATGCGCGTGCCGGTGACGATGATCTCGTCGGGCGCCTTCTCCGCCTGCTGCGCGTCGGCAGCATCGGCGGAGTCGGGCGGTGGAGCGGCGGTCTGTGCCGATGCCGCGTGCGTCGTCATCAGCCCCGTTGCCAGCGCAATCAACGCCGCCGATCGCCGCAGATAAATGCCGTAAGTCATGTCGTTTATGCCCCTTCGAGAAATTTTGTTGCTTTTCTCCCGTTGGCGCATATCAAGTACATTATACGGTATCTGGTCAATAGGTTTGTGGTTGACGGCGCGACCAGAGCCTTCACAGTATACAAAATTCCTGGGGGAAGGATGATGGCGACACGTCGGTCGGTGCTGGGGGGGATCGCGGGATCGATCGCGGTGACGCCCGGCCACGCGGCAGGAGCGGCCGGCCATTCGTCCGCCGCGTCCGGGGGGGCACGGCCGCTGCCGCTCGCGGCGGTTCGCCTGCGTCCCTCCGACTATGACTCCGCGATAACGGTCAACCGCGCCTATCTGCTCCGGCTGCAGCCCGATCGCCTGTTGCACAATTTCCGACTCTACGCCGGCCTGACGCCGAAGGGCGCGATCTATGGCGGGTGGGAGAGCGATACGATCGCGGGCCACACGCTGGGCCACTATCTCTCCGCGCTCGTGCTGATGTGGCAGCAAACGGGCGACGCGGAGATGCGGCGCCGCGCCGATTACATCGTCGGCGAGCTTGCGCTGTGTCAGGCGAAGCGGGGGACTGGCTACGTCGGCGGCCTCGGCCGCAAGCGCAAGGACGGCACCATCGTCGACGGGGAGGAGATCTTCCCCGAACTGATGAAGGGGGACATCCGCTCGGGCGGCTTTGACCTGAACGGCTCCTGGTCGCCGCTCTATACGGTGCACAAGCTGTTCGCCGGTCTGCTCGACGTCCATGGCGGCTGGGGCAATGCCCAGGCGCTGCACGTCGCAGAGGGGCTGGCGGGGTATTTCGCGCGTGTCTTCGAAGTGCTGTCGCCGGATCAGGTGCAGACGGTGCTGGGCTGCGAATATGGCGGCCTCAACGAAAGCTATGCGGAGCTCTACGCCCGCACGCGCGATCCCCGCTGGCTGCGGATGGCGAACACGCTGTACGACACGCGCGTGCTCGACCCGCTGGCACAGGGTGAGGACAGGCTCGCGAATCTGCATGCCAACACGCAGGTCCCCAAATTGATCGGCCTCGCGCGGATCCACGAGGTGTCGGGCGGCGCGCCGGACAAGGCGCGCGCCGCGCGCGTCTTCTGGGAAGCCGTGACGCGGCACCACAGCTACGTGATCGGCGGCAACGCCGACCGCGAGTATTTCAGCGAACCGGATTCGATCGCGCAGCACGTCACCGAGCAGACGTGCGAGCATTGCAACAGCTACAATATGCTCAAGCTGACGCGCCACCTCTGGTCGTGGCAACCCGACGGCGCGCTGTTCGACTATTACGAGCGCGCGCACCTCAACCATGTAATGAGCGCGCAGGACCCGGCGACGGGCGGCTTCACCTACATGACCCCGCTGATGAGCGCGGCGCCGCGCGACTATTCGACGACGGCGGACGATGCGTTCTGGTGCTGCGTCGGCACGGGGATGGAGGCGCATGCCAAGCACGGCGACAGCATCTTCGCGGAAGGGGATGACGGCACCTTCTACGTCAATCTCTATATCCCGGCCGACGCGCACTGGTCGGCGCGCGGGGCAACGGTCGGCCTGGCCACGCGATATCCCTTCGAGGGGATGGCGACGCTCAGCTTCGCGAAGCTTCGTCGCGGTCGCTTCCCGGTCGCGCTGCGGGTGCCCGGCTGGGCGGCGGGCAGGGCGGTCGTGACCGTCAACGGGGCGGCGGCGAAGCCGGTGATGGCGCGCGGCTATGCCGTGGTGACGCGCAACTGGCAGGCGGGCGACCGGATCGCGATCACGCTGCCGCTCGACCTAAGGCTGGAAGCGACGCCGGGCGACGACAGCATGGTGGCGGTGGTCCGGGGCCCGATGGTGCTTGCCGCCGATCTGGGGCCGGTGACGTCCGAATGGACCAAGCCGGATCCCGCGCTCGTGGGGACGGACCTGCTCGGCGGCTTCAGCGCCACGGATGCCGCGGCCGGATCCTATGCCACCTACGGCGTCATGCGGCCGGGCGATCTGCCGTTTGTTCCCTTCTACCGCCAGTATCGCCGTCGCAGCGCGGTCTATTTCAAGCGGTTCTCCGACAGTGCCTGGGCGAAGGAAGAAGCCGCGTACATCGCGGATCAGGCGCGACTGAAGGACATCGCCGCACGCTCCGTCGACGTGATGCATCTGGGCGAGATGCAGCCGGAGCGCGACCACAAGCTGACCAGCGAAATCTCCTATCCCGTCACCTATCGCGGGCGGCAGGGACGCGACGCGCGGTCCGGCGGCTTCATCGACTTCGAAATGGCGACGCGGTCCGGGCCGCTGATCCTGCAGGCGACCTATTGGGGCGGCGAGCGCGCGCGCGACTTCGACATCCTGGTCGACAACGTCAAGGTCGCCACGCAGCATCTCGACAATGACGCGCCCGGCAAGTTCTTCGACGTCGACTATCCGCTGCCCGAGGCGCTGACGCGCGGCAAGGCAAAGATCGCCGTCCGCATCGTGCCGCACGACCGCAGCAGCGCAGGGCCGATCTTCGGCATGCGCCTCTACACCGCGAAGTCCGGCACGGCGGCATGAGCGAGGCGACCGGACAGGACGACGTCCATCTCGACCTCGATACGTTGCGGGTCCTGGCGCAGGACAGGTTGCGCGCGGTCGGGCTCGCGCCCGATCATGCGGTGGCGGTAGCGGAGACGATGGTGGCGGGTGAGCGCGACGGCTGCGCCAGCCACGGCATCTACCGCCTGCTCGTCGCGGCGAACAGCGTCGCCCGGGGCGTCGTCGTCCCCGACGCGGTGCCCGTGGTGACCGAGCCCGCCCGCGCGCTAGCGCGGGTCGACGGCGGTGGCGGATTCGCGCAGCTTGCCTTTGCGCGCGGGCTGCCCCTGCTGGTCGAAAAGGCGCGCGCCAACGGCATCGCAGCGCTGGCGCTCAACAATGTCGTCCACTTTGCCGCGCTGTGGCCGGAGGTCGAAGCGCTCGCGGAGCAGGGCCTGGTTGCGCTCGCCTTCACGCCAAGTCACGCCTGGGTCGCGCCTGAGGGTGGTACGAAGCCGGTGTTCGGCACCAATCCCGTGGCGTTCGGCTGGCCGCGGCCCGGCGGCATGCCCTTCGTCTTCGATTTCGCGACGAGCGTCGTGGCGCGCGGCGAGATCGAGTTGCACCGGCGCGCGGGGCGCCCGGTTCCCGACGACTGGGGCTATGACGCGCAGGGGCGTCCGACGACGGACGCCGAACAGGTGCTGGCGGGCGCGATGCGGACGTTCGGCGGGCACAAGGGCTCTGCGCTGGCGGCGATGGTCGAACTGATCGCCGGACCGCTGATCGGCGACCTGACGAGCGCCGAATCGCTTGCCGCCGATGCGGCGCGCGGCGGGTCGCCGATCGGCGGCGAACTGATCGTCGCGATCGACCCGGCCGGTTTCCTCGGCGACGCGGTCGCCACGCACCTCGCGCGGGCGGAGGCCATGTTCGCGGCAATCGAGGTGCAGGGCGCGCGCCTGCCCAGCAGCCGTCGCCATGCCGCGCGCCGGCACAGCCTGGCGCATGGCGTGACGCTATCGCGGGCGCTCTATGACGATATCCTGAGGATCGCTGCATGAGCCTGTTGCTTGCCGCTTTGACGCTTGCGACGCCCGCCGGGGCATCGGCCGCGGACGCACGGCTGAAGGCGCTCTACACCGACGAATATGCCTGGCGTAAGCATATGCTGGCGGCGGGCGACGCCAATCCGGGCGGCAATGCGCGGCGCCTGCCCGATGTCGGGCCGGCCGCGCAGGCGCAAAAGCTGGCGCGCTGGACGCGCACCGCCGCCGCGCTGGCCGCCATCAGGCCCGCGACCCTGTCCGAGGCGGGGCGTGCCGACTACCTGGTCTACAAGGGGCAGATCGATGCCCTGCTCGCCGAGCAGCGTTTCCGCGACTATGAAAAGCCGCTCAATGCGGACACCAGCTTCTGGGGCGACGTTGCCGACGCATCGCGCGGCGATTTCGTGCGCGAGCAGGACTATCGCGATTACGTCGCAATGCTGCGGGAGATACCCCGCTATTTCGATCAGCAGATCGTCAACATGCGGGCGGGCCTCGCCCGTAGGTTCACCGCGCCGCAGGTGACGCTGAAGGGGCGCGATATCGGCGTCGCCCAGGTGGCCGAGGCGCGCACCCCCGAAGACTCGCTGTTCTATGCGCCTTTCGTCAGGATGCCCGCGACGATTCCGGCCGCCACGCAAAGCGCGCTGCGCGCGCAAGCTGCGGCAGCGATCCGCGAGGCGGTGGTGCCGGCGCATGCGCGCCTGCTCGCCTTCCTGCGCGCGGAATACATCCCGGGCGCGCGGCGCACCATCGCCGCCTACGATCTCCCGGACGGCAAGGCCTATTATCAATCCAAGGTCGCGGAATACACGACGCAGGGGCAGACACCGGAGGCGATCCACCGGATCGGCCTTGCCGAAGTCGCCAAGCTGCGCGGACGGATGCAGGACGTCATGAACCGCGTCGGCTTCAAGGGCGATCTTCCCGCGTTCCTCGCCTTTCTCCGCACCGATCCGCGTTTCTATGCCAAGACGCCGCAGGATCTGCTCGACCGCGCGGCATGGATCGCCAAGACGTTCGACGGCAAGGCGAGCCAGTATTTCGGGCATCTGCCGCGCGCGCGCTTCGCGATCCGGCCGGTGCCGGCGGATCTCGCGCCCTTCTACACCAGCGGCCGCGGCGGACCGGGGGTCTATCTCGTCAATACCTACAATCTGCCGGCCCGCCCGCTCTATTCGCTGGCCGCGCTGACGCTGCACGAGAGCGCGCCGGGCCATGCCTTCCAGATGCCGCTCGCCGCGGAGAACACCGCCCTGCCGGCATTCCGTCGCGACGGCTATCTGTCGGTCTATGGCGAGGGCTGGGCGCTCTATTGCGAGGCGCTGGGCGAGGAGATGGGGATGTACGACACGCCCTACGATCTGTTCGGCATGCTGAGCTATCAGGCATGGCGTGCGGCCCGGCTGGTCGTCGACACCGGTATCCATGCGAAGGGCTGGACGCGCGAGCAGGCGCAGCGATACCTTCACGACAATACGGCGCTTGCCGACCACGAGATCGAGACCGAGGTGGATCGATATATCGCGTGGCCGGGCCAGGCGTTGAGCTATTACACCGGAGAACTCGCGATCCAGCGGGATCGCGCGCGGGCGCAGGCGGCGCTCGGGCCGAAGTTCGACCTGCGCGCCTTTCACGATGCGATCCTGGCGCTCGGTTCGGTTCCCGTGTCCGTGATCGACGCGCGGACCGATCGGCTTATCCGCGACGGCGGCCGGGGGCCGTACCCGGAGGAAGAGAAATAGGCATTTCACCGATCGGCGCTGAAGTGTCGGGTGCCGCCGGCCGCATACGGGCAAGTGTCGGCGAAACGTTTAAACACATGTCGAGACCCTTGAACCCTATCATCGAAGACGGTATACGATTATCAAATGTTTCCGAAAGGTTGGGTATGACAGTGGCTTGGAAGGGGGTTTTCCCCGCGGTGACGACGCAGGTTCGCGCGGACATGACCATCGATCTTGCCGACACGCAGCGCGTCGTCGACGATCTGATCCGCGACGGCGTCACCGGTGTTATCGCGCTCGGCACGGTGGGTGAGAACAATTCGCTCGATTACGACGAGAAGGTCACCGTGCTGTCCGCGATCGTCGAGGTGGTCGCAGGCCGGGTGCCGGTCATCACCGGCGTGTCCGAATATGACACCCGGCGTGCCGTCCGCTATGCGCAGGCGGCCGAAAACGCCGGGGCCGACGGCCTGATGCTGCTGCCGCCGATGGTCTATGTGCCGAAGCCCCATGAACTGGTGAACCATTTCAAGGGTGTGGCCGAGCAAACCGGCCTGCCGATCATGCTCTACAACAATCCGCCGGCCTATCGGACCGTGATCGATCGCGAGGTCCTCGCGGCGCTGGTCGACGTCCGGAATATCGTCGCGGTGAAGGAGAGCGCGCCGGACACGCGCCGTTTCACCGACTTCCGCAATGACTTCGGCGATCGTTATGTCCTGTTCGCCGGGCTGGACGACGTCGCGCTCGAGGGCCTGTACCTGGGGGCGCAGGGTTGGGTGTCGGGCCTCACCAACGCCTTCCCGAAGGAATCGGTCGAACTCGTCCGTGCGTTCGAACGCGGCGATCATGGCAAGGCAATGGAAATCTATCGCTGGTTCATGCCGCTGCTCCATCTCGACGCGGAGCACGACCTCGTCCAGTCGATCAAGCTCGCCGAGCAGGTGATGGGCCGCGGTTCTGAACGCGTGCTGCCGCCGCGCTACGTGCTGGAAGGCGCGCGGCGGGCCGAGGTGATCGCGATGGTCGAGAAGGCGGCGGCGACGCGGCCGACGCTCGACACGGCGGCCGAGCGCATCGCGGCCTGATGCGCCACACCTTCTTCTGCATCGACGGCCATACCGCGGGTAATCCTGTCCGCCTTGTCGCGGGCGGCGCCCCGCTGCTGAAGGGCGGATCGATGTCGGAACGGCGGCAGGATTTCCTGTCCCGCTTCGACTGGATCCGGACGGGACTTTGCTTCGAGCCGCGCGGCCATGACATGATGTCGGGCGGCTTCCTCTATCCGCCGACCACGGCGGACGCCGATATCGGCATCCTGTTCATCGAGACCAGCGGCTGCCTCCCGATGTGCGGGCACGGCACGATCGGCATGGTGACCTTCGGATTGGAGCACGGCCTCATCCAGCCGGCGACGCCGGGACGGCTCAAGGTAGAGGTGCCGGCGGGCGTTATCGACATTGCCTATGAGGCGTCGGCCGGCAAGGTGACCGCGGTCCGCATCACCAACGTCCCCGCCTATGTCGCGGCGAAGGGCGTTGCCGTCGACGTCGAGGGCATCGGCCCGCTGCTCGTCGACGTCGCCTATGGCGGCAATTATTATGCGATCGTCGAGCCCCAGGGTCGATATACCGGCCTCGACGCGATGGGCGCCGGGCGCCTGATCGACGTGTCGGGGCGGATCCGTGAGGCGGTGCGCGCGAAGGTCGAGCCGGTGCATCCGCTCGATCCCACGATCCGTGGCGTCAGCCATGTCCTGTGGGCGGACACGCCGGGATCGCCTGATGCGGACGGCCGCAACGCCGTTTTCTACGGCGACAAGGCGATCGATCGCAGCCCCTGCGGCACCGGCACGTCGGCGCGTCTGGCGCATCTTGCCGACCGCGGCGCGCTGAAGGTCGGCGACCGCTTCGTCCATGAAAGCTACATCGGCAGCCGGTTCGTCGGGCGGGTCGAGGCGACGACGACGTTGGGCGGCACGCCAGCCATCGTGCCTTCGATCGAGGGATCGGCGATCGCGACGGGGTTCAATACGATCTGGATCGACCGCGCGGATCCCTTCTGGGAGGGCTTCCAGGTGAAGTGACCCGTAATTCCTCCCCGCTTTGCGGGGAGGGGGGCCGCCCGGCGCAGCCGGGTGGTGGAGGGGCAGCCAAGCAGCGTGCGCGGTCGGGGCTGCCCCTTCACCATCGCCTCCGGCGACGGTCACCCTCCCCTGCGAAGCCGGGTAGGATTGATGACAAGAGGGGGGAGCGCGCATGTTCGGACCGAAGAAGAGCCTATCCGCCGTCACGCAGCATGAAGCGGGCAGGGCGCTCGCCAAGACGCTGTCCTGGCCACACCTCATCGCGCTCGGCGTCGGCGCGATCGTCGGCACCGGCATCTATACGCTGACCGGCGTCGGGGCGGAGCGGGCGGGTCCTGCGGTGATCCTCGCCTTCGCCATCGCGGGCGCGGTCTGTGCCTGCGCCGCCCTCGCCTATGCCGAACTCGCAACGATGATCCCCGCGGCAGGCAGCGCCTACACCTTCAGTTATGCCGCGCTCGGCGAAGGCATCGCCTGGATCGTCGGGTGGAGCCTCATTCTGGAATATTCGCTTGCCTGCTCGACCGTCGCGGTCGGCTGGTCAGGCTATCTCGTCGGCTGGATTCAATCGGCGGGTGTCCACCTGCCGCACGCGTTGCTGAACGGCCCGCACGGCGGTGGCATCCTGAACCTGCCGGCCGTGCTCGTCGCGCTCGCCGTGATGGGCATGTTGGTCGGGGGTACGCGGGAAAGCGCAACGCTCAACATCGTTCTGGTCATCGTCAAGCTGGTGGCTCTGGGGGTGTTCATCGTCTTCGCGCTGCCGGCCTTCAACGGCGACAACCTCCATCCGTTCATGCCCTATGGTTTCGCATCGGTCGAAAGCGGCGGCGAGAAGCGGGGTGTCATGGCCGCCGCCGCGATCGTATTCTTCGCCTTCTACGGCTTCGACGCGGTCGCCACGTCGGCGGAAGAGGCAAAGCGGCCGGGACGCGACCTGACGATCGGCATCGTCGGGTCGATGCTGGTGTGCACCATCATCTACATGGCGGTCGCGATCGCCGCTGTCGGGGCGCTGCCCTTCCGGCAACTGGCCAATTCGCCCGAGCCGCTCGCGCTGGTGCTGCGCAGCCTCGGACAGCCGCTTGCCGGACATCTGATCGCCCTTGCCGCGATCGTTGCGTTGCCGTCCGTCATTCTCGTGATGATGTACGGGCAGAGCCGGATCTTCTTCGTCATGGCGCGAGACGGCCTGTTGCCGCGAACGCTGGCTGTCGTATCGCCCCGCACCGGCGCGCCGGCGCGAATCACGATCCTGACCGGGGTGTCGATCGCGATCGTCGCGGGGCTGTTCCGCCTCGACGAGATCGCGGAGCTCGCCAATGCCGGGACGCTCCTCGCCTTCATCGCGGTCGGCGCCTGCCTGATGGTGCTGCGTCGGACCGCGCCGGACCAGCCGCGACTGTTCCGGTGTCCGGCGCCCTATCTCGTCGGCACGCTGGCGATCCTCGGTTGCCTGTACCTGCTCACCAGCCTGCCGTCGGCGACGCTCGTGCGGTTCGTCGTCTGGAACGTCATCGGGCTCGTGCTGTATCTCGCCTATGGGCGGCGGCGGAGCCTCGTCGCCGCCTGACACGTTGGGTTCAGCTGGATCGGCCTAGAGGTGAGCTTATGGTCTTGTTGTTCGCACTTTCGCTTGCTGCCGGCGCGGCAATCGACCGCACCCCGGCGCAGGCCCGCGACGTCGTGGCGCGTTATTATGCCGCGCTCGATCGTGGCGCCTATCGCACGGCTTACGCTTTATGGGATCGTGGCGGGCAGGCGAGCGGCCAGCGCTACGCCGATTTTGTCCGGGGGTTCGCCCGCACCGCCCGCACCCGCGTGGTCGCCGGCATGCCGCAGGGTCCTGAGGGCGCGGCGGGTTCGTCATACATCACCGTCCCGGTCCGGGTTTACGCCACGCTGAAGAACGGCGCGGACCAGCGCTTCGTCGGCACCTACACGCTGCGCCGAGTCAACGACGTGCCGGGGGCGACGGCGTCACAGCGCAGCTGGCACCTCGCGTCCGCGAAGCTCCACCAGATCGGCTGAGGCGCCCCAGACCGTAAGGGCGGACCTGAATCGGGGCGTGAGGGCCCGCGTCGCATTGAAGCAAGCGGATCGGACTCTAACGCCGCGCCAGGTCCGCGATCTGACTGGTGTTTGCATCGGCCGTTTCGGTCGTCGTCGCATCGGCGTCATGCGATGGCGGCGGAAGCAGGCCGTCGTCTAGGCTCATATCGGTCACCGATACGCGCGTGCCGACGCTTGTCACCGCAAAGAGTCGCTTGGCGAAGTCCATCGGCACCCTGATGCAGCCATGCGATGCGGGGAAGCCGGGGTTGTTGCCGGCATGGATGGCTACGCCATCCCACGTCAGCCGCTGCATGAACGGCATCGGCGCAGCGTCGTAAAGACTGGATTTGTGCTTCTCCGACTTCTGCAGGATCGTGAACTCTCCGACCGGAGTTTCCTTACCGTCCTTGCCGGTCGAAACGGTCGAGGCTGCGATCAGGGTATCGCCCCGATAGACATAGGCCTTCTGGTCGGGAATCGACACGACGATGGTCAGGGGTTCGGTCGACGCCGAGTCGGACCAGACATAGCGATTGGGTGATAGGGACGCGGCTTCGGCGGCGACTCCGCCGTCGTTTGCGGCAAAGGCTTGAGCGGGAGCGATGGCAAGAAAAACGGCGCCCGCAACTGCAAGCATGTTCCTCATAACAGGTCCCTTTCGTCTCACCCCCTCCGTATTTTGAACGCACGTTTTGCACTTTCGTGCCATGTCAAGTCTTCGATCAACCGGTTATCGACCGCGTCGAGTCGTGCAACCGAAGCGCCAAGCCGCTCAATGTGCAGCAGAAAATTAAGTCCAAAAACGCTATATGGGGTCCACGCGGGGATTGAGACCGGGGCTTATTTTTTCGATGATTGATGAGCATGACGACGCGCTGCGCAGCCGGCGCGCCCTTCTGAAAAATGGACTGGTGCTGGGCGCTACGCTCGCTGTGCCGGGTGCGGTTTCCGCTGCGACCCGTCGCCTGACGCAGCAGGACCTTCGCGCCGTAGCGACACCGCCTTTGCCGGCGGCCGCGCCTCGCGTCGCGGCTCAGCCGATCACGTCACCCCGCGTGGTTCGCCCCGAACTATTGCGCCGGGCGATGGCCGCGCTCGACCGTCATGGCCGGCAGCTCGCCAACCGCGACCGTATCGCGATTGCCGACATGGCGGCGCCTTCGTCGCAGCCGCGCTTCCACATCGTTGATCTCGTCGGTGGGCGCAGCCAGTCGTTCCTCGTCGCGCATGGCAGCGGTTCGGACCCTTCGCACACTGGGTTCCTCAAGCGTTTCTCGAACGATCCGGGTTCCAATGCGAGCAGCGAGGGTGCCTTCCTGACCGCCGATTATTATGTCGGCAAGCATGGGCGTTCGCAGCGGCTGATCGGCCTCGATGCGACGAACAACAATGCGCTGGCGCGCGCCATCGTCGTTCACTCCGCCTGGTATGCCAACCCGGACATGATCCGCAGCCACGGCATGCTCGGGCGCAGCCAAGGTTGCTTTGCGGTCGGAGAGGACGATCTGTCGCGCGTGTTCGCAGCGCTCGGGCCGGGGCGGATGATCTACTCGGACAAGATCTGACGATAGGTCATTCGCCGCGACGGAGGCGCCGCGCCGCGCCGATCGCGCCGGAAACAAGCAGGTTCTCGATCCCCGCATAGCCCAGGCCGAGGTGCGGCGGCCTCGCGGCGATCACGTCTCCGAGACCGACCGCGCCCGAGCGCAGCGCGGTGCGCCCGATCCGCGCCCAGCGCCGCGCCGTTTCCCAGCGGATGAGCTTGCGACTTTCGCGGTCCGGCTGGTGCCGCGTGATAAACGCCTCCTGCAGTCGCGAAATGCCCTCGCCAAGCGTCCGAAGCGTCGCAACGTCGGCGACGGGTGCGCCGCCCATGTTGTGAAGCACGAGCAATGCGGCAAGGATGTGCGCATCCTCACCCAGAATATCGTCATGCGCCTCCGCCATCGCGCGCGTCGCGCTCGTCCGCATCGTGTCGACGAACCGCTTCGAAACGCCTCCGGCATGCTGGCGGTACAGCAGCAGCGGTTCGTCGAGTCGCGCGAGGCGGCCGTGGGGGGAGAGGCGGTGATATAGGTCGAAATCCTCGGCGTAGACGAGCTCGGGACGCGTGAAAGGATCGAGTTTGCGCGCGATTTCGGCGCGGATCATCACCGAGGACCAGACCAGCGGATTCTCGATCCAGGTAAGCCAGCCGATCAGGTCGGGCGTGCTGTACGCCGGATAGGACAGCGGCGACACCTTGCCGTCGCGCAGCTGTTCGGCCTGGGTACCGAGCAGCACGACGTCGCGATGGCGCTCGAGATAGGCGACCTGGCGCATCAGCCGCTCCGGCCGGCACAGATCGTCCTGGTCGAGCCCCGCGATATACCGGCCGCGCGCCTCCGCGACGCCGGCGTTGCGCGCCACCACCGGACCGCCGTTCTGCGCGCGTTCGACCAGCCGGACGCGCGGATCCGGCCAGCCGCGCACCATCGCGCGCGTATTGTCGGACGACCCGTCGTCGACGACGATCGCTTCCCAGTCGGTCAGCGTCTGCGCCTCGATCGAGCGCAACGTCTCCCCCAGGAAATGCTCGCCGTTGTAGCTGGGGATGACGAAGGAAACGAGGGGCGCGGTCATGCCGCGGCCTGGACCGTTGCCGCATCGCGGCCGAGGACCTGGTCGACGATCATCTGGCCGACGTCGTTCTGCCACAGCCACAATCCGTTCGCCTGGCCGCGGAAACTCTTCTCGCCCCCCAGGTTGCCCCAGGGCACGAAGCCCGCCGAAAGGCCGATGCCGAACGCGCCGGGCACGGGCCGGTCGGCGGCGTCGAGGATGCGGCAATGGCGGTCGACCATCGGGCGTCCGGCGCTATGCGCCAGCGCGATCGGCGCGCCCGTAACATCGAACAGCGGCAGCGAGCGCGGACGATAGCCGAGGGCGCCGACGACCAGATCCGCATCCGCGAGCAGCGCGCGCGCCGCGCTGTCCCCCTCGCCGGCGATGCGGTGGATCGCCACGCGGGGCTCCGGCGTACGACCGCCAAGCGCCAGCATGCGCAGCACCAGCTCGCGCGATTCGAGCCGCAGGCCGGCGAGGCGGAGCACGAAGCCGCTGACCGGACAGATGTCGTCCGCGTCGAAATCCGTGAAGCCGTCCGCCGCCGCCGCCTCGACGGTGGGATAGAAGGGCTTGGGATGATCGCGCACCAGCAGGGTGATGCCGCCCGCGCCGAACGGCAGGTCGGGACGCTTCAGCAGCAGGACCGCGGCGGCGAGCGCGCTCGTCGAGGCGCCGACGATCGCCACCCTGGGCGCCCGGATTCCCGCGAGGCGCGCCGCCGCCTGCTCGACGCCGCCGAGGCGCAGCAACGCATCCGATCGCATCAGCCGCTCATCCGCCACGTCGCCCAGCCGCACGCCGGCCACGACCTTCTCCGCGACATGCGCGTCGGTCTGGTAGCCGCCGGTCGCCACGACGATATGCCGCGACGTCACGGTACGCGGCCCGGCCGCCGTCGACAGCGACGTGCACCACAAGCCATCCTGCGTCTGCTGGGCGTGCAGCGCCTCCGCGCCGGTCAACACCGTCCCGCCATGACCGGCGACGATGTCGCGCAGCCGGTCCGCGGTGACGCCGAGCAGCGGCGCCGTCTCGACCAGCGGGGCGCCGAGCTGCCCGCAATAGCTCGCCATGCGCTGGCCCGCGGGATGATCGGCGAGGGCGGCGAGTTCGGGATGGGGATTGTCCCTGACCGCGGACAGGAAGGTCTCCGCGGTCGTGTCGGACCGGATCGCATAATCGCCGAGCGCGCCGGGGCCGATCCGCGCGCCGCGTTCGACGAGCGTCAGGCCCTCCGCCGCGAGCGGAACCAGCTTGCCCTGCTTGCTGGCGGCGGTGAGCATCGCGGTACCGGCGGGGCCGCCGCCGATGACGACGCAGCCGCGGATCGTCCTGTCCATGTCGCCCCCGGACGAAAGCGTCGCGGTGGCCGCGATCCGGTCGACCGCGGCGCGCAGGCGATGCGCGACGATTGTGGCGTCCGCCGGCGTCATCGCATCGGTGATCGGCAGGCTGAGTATCCGTGCCGCGACATCGTCGGCGATCGGCGTCGCTTCGACCATCGCGGTCGCCCGGAACAGCGGCTGCTCGCCGAGGTGCGGGCTGAAATACCGGCCGACGCCGACCCCCTGCGCCTCGAGCGCCGCGGCGATCGCGTCGCGTTGCGGCGCCAGCGCGGGCGGCAGCAGCAGCGGCATGAACTGCGTCGCCTGCCGCGATCCGAGGGCGTGCTGGAATCCGAAATCGGGCAAGGCCGCGCGATAGGCGGCGTCGATCGCGGCGCGCGCGTCGCAGATCGCGTCGATCTCGGCCAGCTTGGCGCGCGCCATCAGCGCCAGCACCTCGGGCATTTTGGCGTTGATGCCGGGCAGGGTGGCGCTTCGGCCCGTTTCGAAGCCGAAATTGACCATGCTGCGCAGCTGCCCGATCAGCGCGGGATCGCCGCTGTAGATCATGCCGCCTTCGCCGACGGAGAAGGTCTTGGTCGCGTGCATCGAATAGACGAGCGTGAACGGCGCGCCCGTGCCGAACCCGTGCCCCGCCGCGTCACGCGTGCCGAGCGACGCGGCCGCGTCGATCACCACGCCGACCTCATATCGTCGGGCGAGCCACGCATAGCGATCCAGATCGATCGCATTGCCGAAGGTCGCATAGGGCACGATGACGCCGATCCGCCGGCCGTAGCGGGCGAGCGCGCGCTCCTCCGTCGCCGGATCGATGCTCCATCCGTCCGGTTCGATGTCGACGATGAGCGGCGTGAGCCCCGCCCAGATGGCGGCCTGCGCCGTGGCGGCGAAGGTCATCGCGGGCATCAGCGCGAGCGTGCCCGGCGCGGGATGCAGCCCCGCGGCCTGGCGGATCGCGACCATCAGCCCGAGCGTCGCGTTGCCGACCGCGAGCGCCGCGCCGGTGCCGCCGAACAGCGCGTCGACCACCTCGGCTTCGAAGGCGCGCACTTCCGGCCCGTTGTTGCTGAACACGCCGGACGCCTCGATGCGGCGCAGATCGTCGACGAGGGCCGACAGGCGCGGCGGGCGCGGGGCGATCAGCGGATAGTCCATGGCGCGGGAATCCTTTGGCACGGTACCGCGCTTATCGCCGCCCTCCCTAAAAACCGGTTAGCAGTGCCGATCCGGACCGGCTCGCGGTCATCGGGCCCCTACGGCGGCGCCGGTATCGGCAGCCGGGGCATCGCCCAGCCGGGGAATCGCCAAGCCGGCCTCTCGCCCGGCAGGCGATCCGATCCTGCCTGTCGGCGCTTGCAATCATAGCGGCGCGTGCTCGCAAACAGCCCGATTTCGTGCTCACGCTTTTCTGCCACTGGCGGGCGGCATCGTGCTCGAAGTATCTGCCGGTGTGCTCGCCATCATTCGGCGCCGCTTGCAAACGGGGCGTCGTGCTCGCGCTCCCTGCCCATGGGTTCTCCAAACCCGTCGCCGGCAGACGGTTTTGCGAAGCGGTTTTCCAGAACAGTTCTGACAAGCGGCGGGCCCCAGAAATGCGTTGCGGTCATGGCCCGCCGCGAGCTCGTCAGAAAGGAAGGTTTTCGCGAACAGCGGGCGGCGCAAGGAACGGGCGCAACCATACGCTTACGACCGAACCAGCCGTACCGCGCTGGCCGCAATCGTCCTGATTGGGATGATGAAACGGGAATGTCCGATCTTGGGAGGAAGCGGACATTCGCGCGATCGCAAAATCCAGGTCCGCTAGGGTCAAAAGCGGACCCGTGCCGGACAGATCAGGCAGGAAAATGAATTCCACATAGTTTGTTGCCGTCTGGGTCGCGAAAATAGGCTAGTTCGACTGTCCCCAGCGATGCCGTATTACGCGGGCCGGGCGGGGCTTCGATCGAGGTGCCACCGTTGGCGACCGCGGTATCATGAAGCTGCTTCACTTGTTCAGGCGAGTTGCACGAAAAGGCGACGGTGCTGCCGTTGGCGACGCTTGCCGGTTCGTCGTTAATCGGCTGGCTGACGATGAAGTTGGTTCCGTTGCCATTATTATAGATCAGCCGTGTATGGCCGCTGTCGGCAATGTTCCGCGCCCCTTCGCCTGCCCCCAAAACGGCGAGCACCGTGTCGTAGAAGCGCTTCGACCGTTCAATGTCGTTCGATCCGACCATGGTGTGAAAAAGCATGCGGGCTCTCCTTGAGGCTGATCGACTTCCGATCGCCACTAGCCTTCTCACCTAATCGGCCGTTAGGACGCGGTCACCCCCGGGTCGTCGAATGTCCGCGATTGGGCGAGAGCGGAATGTCCGCTTTTGAGCGAAAGCGGAAGGTCCGCTTTTGGGAGGAGAGCGGAATGGCGGCTTTCGGGCGAGGGCAGCGAAGAAGCGGACGCTGGTTCAGCGGGCAGGGCCGGGGGCCTTATGCCCGCCAGTGGTAGATTGCGGACATTGGCTCAAAATGCCAGCATCCCATCATGCCTCTATACGAGCCGATCGAAACAGGCGTTCGCCTGAACGCTCTTGCCAGCGACCTCCTTTCAATTCGCTGGGAGACAAACGCGATCTCTGCGGACTTCATCTTACCGGATGACGATGAGCACGTTCTTCGTATCTCCCTCGACGGTCCGTGCATCGTGCGCCTGCTAGATGAAATGGCACTATCTACCGAGAAGGACGACACACCGGATAAAGGGCTGGTCGCCAATAACTTCGCCTACCGTCTAGAAGGTGCGCGCTTTGCCTGCTCTCAATCCGAGACATGGAGGGAAGTCAGTGCCCCTGTGGGCCAGTCAACCACCCATTATCGGTTTGTCACAGGCTGGGCCTGCATGGATGTTTTGAGCGGCGCAATCCCATCCTTTTCGATTGCTGCCAAGGGTAGTTGAACGTCCGCAACTGGGAGATAGCGGAATGTTCGCTTAAGACAGAAAGCTTTGAAGTCCGACCTTTACCCGAGCGTCGCCAAGGCCTTGATCGTTTCATCGTGCATGGGCGGTCTGCTGTCATCTGCCACAAAATTCACCGCCTCGCGAACGGCTTCGTCTGCCAAGTCAAAGTCGTCACTCATGATGATGCAGTCTGCGACGTAGTTCGCCAGTTGGAACGGCAATCGCCCATCGGCAATAGCCGCGAGCAGTCGCCGTGCGCCTTCTCTTGTCACTTCGACGGGCGGACCATCAGTGATGATAATGTAGCCGGTCTCAACCGCTCGGAAGGACGCTTCGCAGGCATTCACTTCGGTGGTGATCTCGTCAACCAGCACCTCCGGCGAAAGCTTTCCGGTCAAAAATCCTACGAGGGTCGCATGCTCCATAGGAGCAGAGTGCATAGGTGAACGAATGTCCGCAATGGGGAGCCGTGAGACTGCTCTGAAAGGCTAGCAATGGGCGTTAGCGGCTCGTCCGTTTTTGGGGGTTTGCAGACCGGCAGCTTTTGGGCGGCGAGCGCCGGGTAGCTGCCGTTGCGGGCCGATCTCCTCAAATGGCACGCATCGCCCCGAAACTGAGGTTCGGCTGTCGGCCCTATGCCGCTTAAGATTTGGGGTTCGCTCCGGAATTAGCGGGGGCAAACCAACCTAAAATTACCGGTACGCAGCCGATGATATATCCACCGAAAGCAATCGTCAGAGATTCTGAGGGGTGCCATGTCGGACCGATGTCGAATTGCAAGATCATCAAGACGACCCACGCGCCTGAACATTCGGCATTGCGGAGGCGGTGGTAGGTGATGACAGTGAGGGCGATGGACAAGGCCGCAGCAACCAGTAAGCAAAGCCAACCGGGAAAGCCCACGAGAACGCTCGCAAGCGCGAGACAGGACGCGAGCATCAGCGCAAGCGACGCGGGTCGATAGCAGGAGCGTTCAGCAAATGCTGTCCAATCGAATTTCATAATCGGCAAATAAATGCTTCGATGCCCGAATTCCACGCGTTTCCTTCTATCCGCGCTCAAGCTGAGTGTAAGTCCGATTTGAGCCAGAGTAGCAGCTGCGCTGAATAATTGACTTTGGGCGTTAGCGGACATACCTTCGCAACCACTGCGGCACCATCTGTCGTGGGTCACTCACATGCTCTAGCCGTACCTTGGGCCTGCCGAACGCGGTTCCTGACACTTCTCCGTCTACGTGAGCCTCATAGAACAGGCGCTCGGTAGGGACGCTGAAGTCTGCACCTCTATAGCCGGGTAGAACCACATCTTCCGGCAGCTCTGCCGTGACGCCACCGTCGCATGCGGCCGGAAAAATCATAGGCCGTTGATGGTAACCAGCAAAGATCAGGACCGTCCCACGGAAGCGTTCGCCGTGCTGAAGATCGGCCGCGCGCCAGCACGGAGACAAGGTCGTAGGAGTCGACCTGCAGGCAGCAAGCGCCGCGAGAGCGGAAACGGCCTGCAGTGGACGAATGAACCGCATGAGCGGACTATACGTGGGGCCTGAATGTCCGCAATTGGGCGAGAGCGGACATTCCCGAAAACGAACGGCAGCGAGACGGCTGACGGCAGCGCGGCCCGCTGGATGGCAAAGACGGTGTCGTTTTCGCGGAATATGTTCCCGATTGCTGATTCCCGAAATGGCCGGTTGGAGACGGAGAAACGGGACGATGCCGCTCGTGCGAGGAACTCGCCTTTGGCATCTGCTCGTAACAGATAATATGAGCAGGCATCTCCGATTGCGAGCGGCGCCGGATGATGGCGAGTACGCTGGCAGCACATTCGAGCACGATGCCGCCCGCCAGTGCCAGAAAACGTGAGCAGGACATTGCTCCGATGGCGAGCACACGCCGCTTTGGTTGCGAGCAGCTACACCTACACGGCTGCCGAAAATACGCGATCGCAGAACGTTATGCAGCGTCTCCGCCTGCGTCGCGACCCCGCCCGCGACTTCACGGCGCGCTATCAGAGAGGCGCGTGGGCCGGTCTGACGGGGGCCGCAGGCGGAGGCCGAGCCGAGCGTCAGATTCGCGAGTGATGAAGGCCTGACGCCCGAAAGGGCAGCCCATATGACACGAATGTCATTTGACTGCTCCGGCAATGGTTGCCATGGCAACCATATGGCCTTCTACAGCGACTCGACCTTCACGCCCGACTCGTCGATCGGCTATCTGGCGCGGCGCGTGCACCAGCTCGGCACGCTCGCGCTCGAGCCGATCTTCGCCGCGGCGGGGATGACCGCGACGCAATGGTCGGCGCTCGCCTCCATCTATGTGCAGCGTGCCAACACCTGCGCCGCGATCGCGCGCGACATGGCGTACGACAAGGGCGCGACGACGCGGCTGGTGGACACGCTGGAGGAACGCGGCTGGATCACCCGTCACCGTGCGGGCGACGATCGTCGTGTGGTCCATCTGGCGCTGACGCCGGCGGGCGAGGCGGCGGCGATGGCGGTGCGCGATGCCGTGGTGGAGAAGTGGAACGGCTGGCTTCGCGATTGGAACGACAAGGATATCATGGACCTGATCCGTCTTCTGCAACGGGTGCGCGACACGCTCGCGCGCGCCGCCGACGAAAGCGCCTCGGCATGACGCGCGCCCGCCCCGCCCCACTGATCGCCACCCTCGTCGCCACGCTGCTGGCCGGCTGCGCCGTGCCGCACAGCCCGCCCGCCGTGGCGCCGGTCGCACCCGCATCGCTGGGGCTGGACGCCGCCGCCGCGCCGGCCATCGCCGACGACTGGTGGAAGAGCTTCGGCGACCCGCAGCTCGACCGCATCGTCGCGGATGCGACGGGCGGCAATCCGACGCTGGATGCCGCGCTCGCCCGCGTTCGCCAGGCGGAGGCGGTGCTCGCCAGCCGTCGCGCCGACGATGGTCCCAATGCGACGCTCGACGGCTCCATCCAGCCGCAGCGCCTGTCGGGCCGCTACATCATCCCGCCGCCCTATGGCGGCACGGTCCGGACGATCGGCCAGGTCCAGGGCAATTTGTCCTGGAACCTCGACCTGTTCGGCCGGCAGCGCGCCGCGATCGAAGGCGCCCGGGCCTCCGCCCGCGCCGCCGCGCTCGATGTCGCCGCCGCCCGGCTCGCGATCGCCGGGTCGGTGGTGCAGACCTATGTCGATCTTGCCCGCGCGGAAGCGCAGGCGCGGCTGGCCCGCGACACGGTCGCGACGCGCGAACGCACCGTGCAGCTCGTCCAGGTCCGCATCCGCAACCGGCTCGCCAGCAACCTGCAGGCCGAAGCGGCGGGAACGCTGCTGGCGCAGGCGCGCGAGGCGGCGGTGCAGGCCGACGGTGCGCGCGCGGTGGCGGCGAATGCGCTCGCCGCGCTGGCGGGGCGCGGGCACGATTATGCGCTCGCCATCCAGCCCGCCCGGCTGAACCTGGACAGCGCGCTGCCGTTGCCCAAGACGCTGCCCGCCGACCTGCTCGCCCGCCGGCCGGACATCGCCGCCGCGCAGGCGCGCATCGCCGCGGCCGCGGCGGGACGACAGGTGGCGCGGCGCGCCTTCTATCCCAACATCAATCTCGCCGCCTTTGCGGGATTGCAGGCGATCGGTCTCGGCAATCTGATCAACCTGGACGCGGCCGCGGTCGGCGCTGGCCCTGCCGTGCACCTGCCGCTGTTCGACAACGGCCGGCTGAAGGCGGACCTGGCCGGCGCGACCGCGGCGCTCGATCTCGCCACCGCCGATTACAACGAGCGCGTCGTCGGTGCGGTGCGCGACACCGCGGACGCGCTGGCGCTCGTCGACAATATCGCGCAGCAGCGCGCGCGCGCGGCGGAGGTCGTGCGCGGCCTGTCCGAGACCAACCGCCTGAACGCGGTCCGCGTCTCGAGCGGCCTCGATAGCAAGCTCGACCTCGTCGACAACGACATCCGCCTGCTCGACGCGCGGCTCGCCACCACCAACCTCGCCGCGGATGCGGCCCGCCAGCGCGTCGCGCTGGTGCTGGCGCTCGGCGGCGGCTTCACGCCTTCGCAGGACAATGCCCGATGACCGACGCACGCTCTTCCTATGACGATTCCGCCGCCGCTCCGGGCGCGGAAGTGCAGGCCCCCGAGATGATGGCCGTCAAGGAACCCGGCCGTCCGCGCGCCCGGCGGCTGGGCTTCGCCATCCTGGCGATCGTCGTCGTCCTTGCGCTCATCGTCTGGGCGGTGATGCATTTCCTGCTCGCCAAGCCGCAGGAGGAGACCGACGACGCCTATGTCGCGGGTGACGTGGTCGCGGTGACGGCGCGCGACGCGGGGCAGGTGATCGGCATCCATGCCGACAATACGCAGACGGTGAAGGCCGGCCAGCCGCTGCTCGACCTCGATCCCGCGACGGCGGACGTCAACCTCGCCAGCGCGGCGGCCGAGCTCGCCCGCGCGGTGCGCGCGACGCGGGCCGATTTCTCGAAGGTCTCGGAAAGCGGCGCCTCGGTGGTCCAGGCGCGCGCGCAACTGTCCGCCGCGCAATCCGACTATGCGCGCCGCCAGGGCGCGGCGGCGCAGGGCGCGGTATCGGGCGAGGAACTGGCGCATGCGGCCGATGCGGTGAAGGTGGCCCGCGCCAACCTCAACCTCGCGCTCAGCCAGCAGGCGCAGTCGCGTTCAACGGTGCAGGGCACCGACGTCGACACCAATCCGGCGGTGCTCGCCGCGATCGCCGCCTATCGCCGTGCCGCGATCACGCGCAGCCACATGCACATCGTCGCGCCGATCGACGGCGTCGTCGCGCAGCGCACGGTGCAGATCGGCCAGCAGGTGGCGGCAGGTACGCCGCTGATGGCGGTGGTGCCGCTCAGCCGCGTCTGGATCGACGCCAATTTCCGCGAGACGCAGCTCAAGGACCTGCGCATCGGCCAGCCGGCGACGGTGACCGCCGACATGTACGGCGATGGCATCGTCTATCACGGCAAGGTGATCGGCCTGGGCGCCGGTTCGGGCAATGCCTTCGCGCTGCTGCCGCCGCAGAACGCCAGCGGCAACTGGATCAAGATCGTCCAGCGCGTGCCCGTGCGCATCGCGCTCGACCCGCGGGAATTGCAACGCAATCCGCTGCGCGTCGGGCTGTCGGTGAATGCGACGGTGGACACCGCCAGCCTGACCGGTGCGCGGCTGGGCCAGGCGGCGAGCGCGGCCTATAGCGGCACCCCGACCGACGCGCGCGATCCGGCGGTGGAGGCGCGCATCCGCCAGATCATCGCGGCGAACCGGTAAGCGGCGCGTCGCGATGAGCGCTCCTCAATCCACCCTGCCGCCGCTGGAGGGCGGGGGTCGCGCCCTGCTCGCCTTCGCGCTGGCGCTCGGCACGTTCATGACGGTGCTGGACAGCACGATCGCCAACGTGTCGCTGCCGACGATCGCGGGCAACCTCGGCGTGTCGAGCGACAATTCGACCTGGATCATCACCGCCTTCGCGGTGGCGAACGGCGTCGCGGTGCCGCTGACCGGCTGGCTGATGGGCCGGTTCGGCGTGGTGCGCACCTTCTGCGTCGCGGTGGCGGCGTTCACGCTCGCCTCGTTCCTGTGCGGCATCGCCTGGAACCTGCAGTCGCTGATCGTCTTCCGCATCCTGCAGGGTGCCTGCTCCGGGCCGATGATGCCGGGCAGCCAGGCGCTGCTCATCGCGATCTTCCCGCCCGAACGGCGATCGACCGCGCTGGGCGTCTGGTCGATGACGACGCTGGTCGGACCCGTGATGGGGCCGATCCTGGGCGGCTGGATCAGCGACAATTACCACTGGAGCTGGATCTTCCTGATCAACGTGCCGGTCGGCATCTTCTGCGCGCTGACCTGCTGGAACGGCCTCAAGACGCGCGAGACGCCGACCCGCAAGCTGCCGATCGACACGATCGGCATGGGCCTGCTGGTGGTGTGGGTCGGGGCGCTGCAGGTCGTGCTCGACCTGGGCAAGAACGCGGACTGGTTCAACGACACGACGATCTGCGTGATGACGGTCGTCGCGGCGGTCGGCTTCGTCGCCTGGCTGATCTGGGAGCTGACCGACGCCAATCCGGCGGTCGACCTGTCGCTGTTCGCCAACCGCAACTTCGCGATCGGCACCGCCGTGTTCTGCATGGGCTATGCGATCTTCTTCGCCAACACGCTGATCCTGCCGCTGTGGCTGCAGACGCAGATCGGCTATACCGCGACCTGGGCGGGGTTGACCGCCGCGCCGAGCGGACTCGTCGCGGTGGTGATGTCGCCGCTCGCCGCGCGCCTGTCGGGCAAGATCGACGCGCGCATCCTGGGGTCCTTCTCCTTCCTCGCCTTCGCCCTGTCCTACTGGATGCGCTCGCATTTCGTGACCGATGCGTCGGTGGTGGACTTCATGCTGCCGATGCTGGTGCAGGGGGTCGGCATGAGCATCTTCTTCCTGTCGATGATCACCATCCTGCTCGACGGCATCCCGCCGCACCGCATCCCGTCGGCGACCGGCATCTCCAACTTCGCGCGCATCGTGGCGGGATCCTTCTCCGCCTCGATCATCACCACCGCCTGGGATCGGCGCGAGACGCTGCACCAGACGCGGCTGGCGGATGCGGTGGGGCAGGGGACGGCGTATCGGATGGCGAGCGACACGCTGCAGCATCTCGGCGCCTCGTCGACGCAGGCGGCGGCGGCGATCACGCGGCAGATGGTGGGGCAGGCCTATCTGCTCGCCTCGACCGACCTGTTCCGCCTGTCCGCCTATCTGTGCCTGGCGGGAACGTTGGTGGTGTGGTTCACGCGGCGCCCGGCGGCGGTGAGCGGCCCGATCGCGGCGGACTGAGGCGCGGGCGGCGGACCCCGGCACGGGTCAAGGGAGCGGGGGCCCGCCTGCGTTCCGGCTAGCGGGGTGTCGATGAACCTCGCCGGAACGAGATTTCCGGGCATCACGCCGCGCCGTTCGCCCGCCCCGATCGGCGCCGTAGCGGCAGGGTGAGGGCGGACGGCGGCGGACGCGATCAGTCGCGCGCGACGACGGGAGCGATCGGGCTGGGCCGCAGCTTGTCGTTGGCGGCCACGGTCTGCGCCTTGGTCTTGCAGAAATAGACGGGCGCGTGGCTGACGATCTTGCCGGCGGGGGCGTGGACCTGATGCTTGGTGCAGCCGGCGGCGACCTTCGGGTCGGACGGCTGGCCGGCGACGGCGGGCGTGGCGAGTGCGATCAGGGCGAGCGTGGCGAACGTACGGATCATGCGGAAACCTCCTCCAAGTGCATGTGGCGCAGGATCTAGGCGTCCGCCGTTGCCGGCGATCGGCCGGCGCGTAAGATATTGTGTCCAAGTCGGCCTCTGTTGACCCGAACGGGTGCGCGGCCTACCTCTCCGGCCATGACCGCCCCCACCATCCTCCTGGTCGAGGACGATCCCGCGCTGCGCACGCTGACCACCCGCGCGTTGCAGGAGAACGGCTATCTCGTCCGCCCCGCCTCCGCCGCGCCGGAGATGTGGCTGGCGCTGGAGGCCGGACCCGTCGACCTCGTGCTGCTCGACATCATGCTGCCGGGCACCAGCGGCATCGACCTGTGCCGTGCGCTCCGCCAGAAGAGCGAGGTGCCGATCATCTTCATCAGCGCCAAGGGCAGCGAGACCGACCGCGTCGTCGGTCTGGAGCTCGGCGCGGACGACTATCTGCCCAAGCCGTTCGGGACGCGCGAGCTGATCGCCCGCGTCCGCGCGGTGCTGCGTCGCGGCCAGCTGGAGCGGCGGAGCGGCGAGCGCGAGGATGGCGTGCTGAGCTTCGACGGCTGGACGGTGACGCTGCCGCGCCGCGAGCTGACGTCGCCGACCGGGGCGGTCGTCGACCTGACGGGCGCGGAGTTCGACCTGCTCGTCGCGCTCGCCGAACATGCCGGCCGCGTCATTGCGCGCGAGCGGCTGATCGAACTGTCGCGCACTCGGCTGGGCGACAGTTCCGACCGCAGCATCGACGTGCTGATCAGCCGCCTGCGCCGCAAACTGTCGAATGCGGGACAGGACGCACCGATCATCACCGTGCGCGGCGTCGGCTATATGTTCAACACCGAGGTGACGCGCCGTTGAGGCGATTGCTGCGGCCCTCGATCGGCCTGATCGGGCAGATCGTCGCGATCCTGCTGCTGACGATGGTGATCGAATTCGGCGTGTCGACGCTGCTCTACGAGCGCGCGAGCCAGTTCTCCGTCCGCGACGACGAGGCGCGGCGGCTCGCCGAGCATCTCGTCATCGCCCGCCGCCTCGTCGCCGAACAGCCGGCGGTGCGCCGCGCGGAGATGGCGGAGGACCTGACCACCGAACGCTATGCGCTGCATTGGCAGCAGTCGCTGCCCGCGCCGCCGCCGATCGCGCCCGCGCTCGACAGCATGCGGCACCAGGTCATCGAATGGGAGCCGTCGCTCGCGCGGTCCGACCTCCGACTGCGGCTGAGCTCGCCCGGACGCAGTTCGGTGGTGACCGGCGGCCTGCAACTGCCCGATGGCAGCTGGCTCTACTTCCGCACGCTGGAGCCGCTGCAGAACCTCAACCTCGCCGCGGAGCGCATCCTGCTCGCGCTGATCCCGGCGCTCGCGCTGATGCTGCTCGGCGGGTTGCTGATCCAGCAGATGCTGCGGCCGATGCGCAACCTTGCCGCCGCGGCGGACCGGTTCGGCGACGGCGTCCATGCGCCGGTGCCGGAAGACGGGCCGGGCGAGGTGCGTCGCGTCGTCGCGGCCTTCAACCGCATGGCGGGGCGCATCCAGCGGCTGATCGCCGACCGGACGCAGGCGCTGGCCGCGGTCGGCCACGACCTGCGCACGCCGCTCGCCAGGCTGCGGCTTCGCGCGGACGGCGTGGAGGATCCCGCGGTGCGCGCCGCGATCGGCCGGGACCTCGGCGAGATGGAGGCGATGATCGCCTCGCTGCTCGCCTTCCTGGGCGGCGACAGCGATCCGGAAAAACCGGTGCTGACGGACATCGCCGTCGTCTGCGCGACGTTGATCGACGATGTCGAGGACCGCGACCTGCCGGGATCCTACGAAGGGCCGAACCATTGCGAGGTGCGGGTGCGGCCGGTCGCGTTCAAGCGCGCGCTCGGCAACCTCGTCGAGAACGCCGTCCATTATGCCGGCAACGTCGTCATCCGGCTCGACAGCAAGAGCGAGGGCGTGGCGATCGCGGTCGAGGACGACGGCCCCGGCATTCCCGAGGAGCAGCTCAAGCGCGTGCTCGAACCCTTCGTCCGCCTCGACACGGCGCGACCGCGCGACACGGTGGGGTTCGGCCTGGGGCTGCCGATCGTCGCCAAGATCGTCGCGGGGGAGGGCGGGACGCTCAGCCTCGCCAACCGAGCCGAGGGCGGATTGCGCGCGACGATCTTCCTGCCGCGTTAGATCGCAATCCAGCGATGCTGGATCGGGCCGGTGCCGGCCCCCGCCCCCCCCCCCCGCACAAGGACCGGACGCCGGGACGGTTTGTCCGCCGCTTCTTCCCGGCAACACTTTCTCACATCGGCGCGGCGTGTCAGCAAAACGGGCCACGTACATACTCTCTGCAATACCCGCTGGCGGGTTTCGAGGAGGAGTATCAACCATGAACAACGAAGTGATCGGCCGCGTCCTCGCCTTCGAAAAGAAGGTGTTCCAGGATCAGCAGGCGCTCTATTCCAACCTCGCGCTCAATGGGCAGAGCCCGAAGGCGCTGATCATCTCCTGCTCCGATTCGCGCATCGTGCCCGAGCATATCATGCAGGCGCAGCCGGGCGACCTGTTCGTCTGCCGCAACGCGGGCAATATCGTCCCCCCCTTCGCGCAGCCCAGCGGCGGCACCACCGCGACGGTCGAATATGCGATCTCCGTGCTCGGCGTGCGCGACATCATCGTCTGCGGCCATTCCGACTGCGGCGCGATGAAGGGCCTGTCGGGCGACCCCGCCGCGCTGTCGTCGGTGCCCAACGTCGCGCAGTGGCTGCGCCACGGTGCCGCGGCGCGCCAGGTCGTCGATCGCAGCTATCCGGAGCTGACCGACGGCGAGCGCGTGCGCGCGCTGAGCCTCGAGAATGTGGTCGCACAGATCGCCAACCTGCGCACCCATCCGTCGGTCGCGGCCGGCATCGCGCGCGGCGACATCTCCCTGCACGGCTGGTTCGTCGACATCCACGAGGGCAACGTCCTGGGTCTGGACGGGAACACGGGCAAGTTCGTGGTGATCCGCGAGGGCGAGCCCTTCCCGGTCGCGCTACCCGCCGCCGAACGGCGCGCGAGCGACGTCGAATTCGCCCAGGCCGCGGAGTGATGCGCGGATTGAAACTGCCCTCGACGGCGATGCTGACGCGGGACTTCACCGCGTCCATCGTCGTCTTCCTCGTCGCGATGCCGCTGTGCATGGGCATTGCGGTCGCGTCCGGCGTGCCGCCGGAAAAGGGGCTGATCACCGGCATCATCGGCGGCATCGTCGTGGGTGCGCTGGCGGGCTCGCCGCTGCAGGTCAGCGGTCCCGCCGCCGGCCTGGCGGTGGTCGTGTTCGAGCTGGTGCGCGACCACGGCATGTCCGCGCTGGGTCCGATCCTGATCATTGCCGGCGTGATCCAGTTCGTCGCCGGCGTGCTGCGGCTGGGCGGCTGGTTCCGCGCGATCAGCCCGGCGGTCGTCCATGGCATGCTCGCCGGCATCGGCCTGTTGATCGTGGTCGGCCAGTTCCACGTCCTGTTCGACGCCAAGCCGCTGCCCTCGGGCACCCAGAACCTGTTCGCCATGCCCGGCCGCCTGCTGGGCCTGTCCCCCGACAACATCCAGGCCGCCGAACTCGCCTTCGGCATCGGCGTGCTGACGATCGTCTGCATGATCGGCTGGGAAAAGATCCGGCCTGCGTCGCTTAAGCTCGTCCCCGGCGCGCTCGTCGGCGTGCTCGCGGGTACCTTCACCGCCATGGCCTTCGGGATCGAGGTCGCGCGCGTCAGCGTGCCGGAGTCGATCACCGCGGCGATCAGCCTGCCGGGCAACGACATCGTCGCGCGGTTCATGGATCCGTCGATCCTCGCCGCAGCGCTCGCCATCGCCTTCATCGCCAGCGCGGAGACGTTGCTGTCGGCGGCGGCGGTGGACCGGATGCATGACGGGCCGCGCACCAACTACAACAAGGAACTGCGTGCGCAAGGCGTCGGCAACCTGCTGTGCGGCATCGCCGGCGCCCTGCCGATGACCGGCGTCATCGTGCGATCGTCGGCCAACGTCCAGGCGGGGGCGAAGAGCCGCGCGTCGACGATGCTGCACGGGACGTGGATCCTGGGCTTCGTCGCGCTGCTGCCCTGGGTATTGCGCGAGATCCCGATGGCGGCGTTGGGCGCGATCCTTGTCGTCACCGGCTGGCGGCTCGTCAGCCTCCACCATGCAAGGCATCTGTTCACGCATTATGGTGTGCTGCCCGCCTTCATCTGGCTGGCGACGCTCGTCACCGTGGTCGCGGCGGACCTGCTCACCGGCGTGCTGGTCGGCATCGGCCTGTCGCTGCTCGAACTGGTGCCAAACCTGACGCGGCTCAGGCTGAAGGTGTCGGAAGGCGAGACCGCTGGCGGCCATGCCATCGGCCTCGCCGGCGCGGCGACGTTCGTCTCGCTGCCGAAGCTGTCCGACACGCTCGATCGGGCGCCGACCGGCCCGGTCCGGCTCGACGTCAGCGATCTGAAGACCGTCGACCATACGTGCGCGGAGTTCATCAAGGACTGGTTCCAGCGCCGCCGCGCCGCCGGCGACGCGGTGGAGGTGTTCGGCGCCAGCGGCAAGGTCGCCGCGCTGGCGCACTGACGCGACTAGGCCGCAAGCCCCCCTCGCACGGGCTCCCCTGCCGTCCGTGCCGGTCCATCCCCCAGAGGCCGGCACGGACGGATTTTTTCCCGGAGAGCGCCGAAGCATTCGACCATGTGACGTGACGCGCGGCAACATTTCGTCACGTCCAAGCAACCCGCGGGCAGCTTTGCTGCACTAGCGAGGACCGTGCCCGGGAACGACCGGCGATCCGTCTCATCCTCCTCCGAGACGAGCGCGCTGGCGGGCCCGGGCGCAGGAGGGACCTCACGCATGTGAAAGGGGTCCCATGAAGTCCTATACCTTCGCCGCGGCCATGGCGGCCGCATTGTCTCTCTTCCTGACCGCCGCGCCCGTCGCCGCGCAGGATACCGCGCCTCCCAGGCCCGTCACCGTCACGGGCAGCGTCGCGCTCGTCTCCGACTATCGCTTCCGCGGCGTGTCGCAGTCCGACGAGGAGATGGCGATCCAGGGCGGCCTCACGATCGCGCATGAAAGCGGTCTGTACGTCGGCACCTGGGCGTCGAACCTCGCGGGCTGGGGGACGTTCGGCGGTGCAAACATGGAGCTCGACCTGATCGGGGGGTTCAAGACGCCGGTCGGCAACGGCGGAACGCTCGACATCGGCCTGACCTGGTACATGTATCCCGGCGGCGCATCGAAGACCGATTTCGCCGAACCCTATGTGAAGCTGTCGGGAACGCTCGGCCCGGCGACGCTGCTCGCCGGCGTCGCCTATGCGCCGAAGCAGCAGGCGCTCGGCAACTGGTATGCGACCGGCGCGGCGGCGCAATCCGGGGTCTACACGCGGCCCGGCGACAAGCAGGACAATCTGTACCTGTGGGGCGACGCCGCCGCCGGCATTCCGTCGACGCCGCTGACCGCCAAGGCGCATATCGGCTATTCGAAGGGCAATCCCGGCCTCGGCCCCAACGGCACGTCGGTGGCGCCGACAGGCAAATACTGGGACTGGATGCTCGGCGCCGACCTGGCGGTGAAGGGCACGCCGCTGACTTTGGGCGTCGCCTATGTCGATACCGATATCGGCAGGCGCGAGTCGGCCTATCTGCTGCCCAACTTCTCGTCGACCAAGGACGGCGGACCGATCGCGGGGCCGCAGGTGGTATTCTCGGTGACGGCCGCGTTCTGAACCATCGCCCCTCCCCGTGGGGCGGGGAGGGGCAGCATCGCGGGAACCCATCGTCGGCCGCCGCGCTTCACGCGGCATGATCCACGCCGATACGCTGATCTTCACCCCCGACGACGTCGACCTCGCCCGCTCGCCGCTGCGCCGCGGCATCACGGAGCCGACCTATGTGCTCGGAGCGTTCAACCCGGGCTTCACGCGGCTGCCGAGCGGCAACCTGCTGCTGATGGTCCGCATTGCGGAGGCCCTGTCGGAGCCGGTGCGCGACGGCCATGTCCGGGCGATCCGCTGGACGCCCGAAGGCTATCGGCTCGACGCATGGCCGCTCGCCGACGTGGACATGACGGATCCGCGCCAGTTCGAGATCAAGGGCCGCCGCCATCGCGTGCTCGGCCTCACTTCGCTGTCCTGGCTGCTGCCGGTGGAGCTCGATCCCGCCGGCGAACGCATCGTGCGCGTCCATTACGACACGGCGATCGAACCCGCCGCCTCCTACCAATGTTATGGCGTCGAGGACGCGCGGATCACGCGGATCGGCGACACCTGGTACATGACGACGTGCTCGGTCGGCGCGGAGCGGCATTGCACGAGCCTGCACACGTCGCGCGACGGGCTGACCTATCGGCTCGACGGCATCGTCCTCGACCATCAGAACAAGGACATGATCCTGTTCGAGGGGCTGGTCCGCGACCGGTTCATGGCGCTGACCCGTCCACTCGGCGAAGTCTATTTCGCCTATCCGCCGGACAGCGAATGGGTCGGCGGGCCGTCGATCAACTTCGCGCAGAGTCCCGACGCGCTGCACTGGAAGCCGCTCGACGCGCCGGGTCTGCGCGCGCGCAAGGGCTCGACCTCCGCGATGAAGATCGGTGGCGGCACGCAGCCGGTGCTGACGGACCACGGCTGGATGATGATCTATCACGGCGTCGAGGCGCGCGAGACGGTGGGCATCTATCGCAGCTTCTGGGCGCTGCTCGATCGCGACGACCCGTCGCGCATCCTGCGGATCGAGGACGACGTCCCCCTGCTGGAGGCCGATCCGCCGCTGACCGCGCCGATCGCGCACCAGATGTATCTGCCGACGCCGGTCGTCTTTTCGACGGGCCTGGTCGACGATGGCGACGCCTATCTGGTCGCGAGCGGGGAGGCGGACCTTGCCTGCCGGATGACGCGCATCGCCAAGACGCGCTTCGCCTGAACGGAACCGTTACGCCCGCGCACCGTTCCGCCTGCGCCTGTCGGAGCGGCCGGTCCCTCCCCTTCGAAGCGAGGATCACCGCTCCGGCAGGCTTGGGCGCGGACGGGGGTGCGAAGGCCAATGGCGACGTGGTGGCAATCGGGCGCGATCTATCAGGTCTATCCGCGTTCGTTCCAGGACAGCGACGGCGACGGCATAGGCGACCTCAAGGGGATCGAGGCTCGGCTCGACCATCTCGTCGCGCTGGGCGTGGATGCGCTGTGGATCTCGCCGATCTTCCCGTCGCCGATGGCCGACTTCGGCTATGACGTCGCCGACTATTGCGACGTCGATCCGCGCTTCGGCACGCTCGGGGATTTCGACGAGCTGCTCGCGGCGGCGCATGCGCGCGGGCTGAAGGTGCTGCTCGACTTCGTGCCCAACCATTCGTCGAGCGCGCATCCGTGGTTCCGCGAGAGCCGCGCGTCGCGCGACAATCCGAAGCGCGACTGGTACATCTGGCGCGATCCCGCGCCGGACGGCGGCCCGCCCAACAACTGGATCAGCGATTTCGGCGGCTCCGCCTGGGAATGGGACGCGGATACCGGCCAATATTACTACCACGCCTTCCTCAAGGAACAGCCCGACCTCAACTGGCGCAACCCCGCGTTGCGCGCGGCGATGATGGACGTGCTGCGTTTCTGGTTCGACCGCGGCGTCGACGGCTTCCGCATCGACGTGCTGTGGCACATGGTGAAGCACGCGCAGTTTCCGGACAATCCGCGCAACCCCGCATACCGGCCGGAGATGGGCGGGATGCATGCGGTGCTGCAGCTGCATTCCACCGACCAGCCGGAGGTGCATGCCATCGCCGCCGAGATGCGGCGGATCGCCGACGGCTATGACGGCGACCGCGTGCTGATCGGCGAGATCTACCTGCCGGTCGAACGCTTGATGCACTATTACGGGCAGGAGACGCCGGAGGTGCACCTGCCCTTCAACTTCCAGCTGATCGAGGCGACCTGGGACGCGCGGCCTCTCGCCGCCCTGATCGACGAATATGAGCGCGCGCTGCCGCCCGGCGGCTGGCCCAACTGGGTGCTCGGCAATCACGACCGGCCGCGGATCGCAAGCCGCGTCGGGGAACGCCAGGCGCGCGTCGCGGCCATGCTGCTGCTGACGCTGCGCGGCACGCCGACGATCTATTACGGCGACGAGATCGGCCTCGCCGACGTCGCCATCCCGCGCGACCGGGTGCAGGACCCGCGCGAACTGCGCGAGCCCGGCCTCGGCCTCGGTCGCGACCCCGTCCGCACTCCGATGCCGTGGAACGACAGCGAGCATGCCGGCTTCACCAGCGGCGAGCCCTGGCTGCCGCTCGGCCCCGACTGGCCGACGCGCAACGTCGCCGCGCAGGGCGGCGACGAGGCGTCGATGCTCGCGCTCTACGGGCGCCTGCTGCACCTGCGGCGCAAGCACGCCGCGCTCGCGGTCGGCGACTTCCGCCTGATCGAGGCGGAGGGCGACGTCCTCGCGTTCGAACGGCGGCATGGCGACGAGCGGATCGTCGTCGCGCTCAATCTGGGCGCCGAGCCGCAACCGTTCGCGCTGCCGGAAGGGGACGTCCTGGCGAGCACGCTTGGCGGGACGCCCGAGTCAGGTGTGCTGCGCGGCGACGAGGGCGTCGTGTTCCTCGCTCGGCCCGCATGACCGCCCATTTTCGCCGTCCCCGCGCAGGCGGGAATCCAGAGACGCCGCCGTCCCGCTTCCATGCCAGACCTGCGCGTCTGGACCCCCGCCTGCGCGGGGATGACGGCATAAGATCATGATCGAGGACATCCCCCGCCCGATGAAGACCGCCCCATGAAGATCGCCCCATGAAGATCGCAATGCTCGCCCCCATCTCCTGGCGCACGCCGCCGCGGCACTATGGGCCGTGGGAGCTCGTCACCAGCCTTCTCACCGAGGCGCTCGTCGCGCGCGGCGTCGATGTCACATTGTTCGCGACACAGGACAGCCAGACCGCGGGCCGTCTCGCCGGGGTCGTTCCCGCGCCTTATTCCGAAGACCCGTCGATCGATGCGAAGGTGTGGGAATACCGCCACCTGGCGCATGTCTTCGAGCAGGCGGACGCGTTCGACCTGATCCACAACCAGGCGGATTTTCCCGCCCATGCCTTCGCCAATCTGGTCGACACGCCGATGGTGACGACGATCCACGGCTTCTCGTCGGACCGTATCCTGCCGATGTACAAGCCGTATGAGGATCGCGTCCATTACGTCGCGATCAGCGACGCGGACCGATCGCCGCACCTGCGCTATGCCGCGACGATCCACCACGGCATCGTGTTGGACGATTTCCCCTTCGACGCGCAGGGCAGCGAAGACCTGCTTTTTTTCGGCCGCATGCATCCCGACAAGGGCGCGGGAGAAGCGATCCGGGTGGCGCAGGCGACCGGCCGCGCGCTCGCCATGTATGGCATCGTGCAGGACCAGGGCTATTACGAGCGCGCGGTCGCGCCGCATCTGGACGGCGCGCACATCCGCCACCCCGGCGCGGTCGGCGGTGCCGAGCGGACGCGCGCGCTGGGCCAGGCGGCGGCGCTGCTGCACCTGATCAACTTCGACGAACCCTTCGGCCTGTCGGTGATCGAGGCGATGGCCTGCGGCACGCCGGTGATCGCGATCAACCGCGGCTCGATGCCGGAACTGATCGAGGATGGCGTCACCGGGTTTCTGGTCGACAGCATCGACGAGGCGATCGCCGCCGTCGGCCGCCTGGGCGAGATCGACCGTGCCGCCTGCCGCGCGGCGGTGGCGGCGCGCTTCACCGTCGAGCGGATGGCGGACCGGTACATCCAGCTCTACCGCGACATCCTGGGCGCTTGATCTTTGATGAAATCGGCGTGAGGATTTACCTGATACCATGGCCCCGATCCGTCCTGCCGGACGCGCGCCGGCAACGGTCAGTCCGCAGCCCCCGAGGTCGGCGCGTCCGCCGCGCGGCGGATGCCGGAACGGAACCGGCGTGACGGCACCGGCCCGCAAAGGGAGGAACCGCACGCCGCGATGCTGACCAGGTTGCGCCGTTTCCTGACCGAGGAACATTGGGAGTTCCTGCCGCACGAGCGACCGGCATTGCCTGGTTCGCCCGGCTCGGTCGAACATGCGACGCGCATCCGCGTCGCCTATGGCGTGATCGCCATCCTCGTCGGCCTGACCGGCGGGTTCGGCAACGCGCTGATCAGCGCCAACACGACGACGCTGCAGGGTGCACTCGGCCTCGATCCGTCGGAGATCGCCTGGCTGCCGACGGTCTATGTGATGACCAACGTCAGCATCAACCTGCTGCTGATCAAGTTCCGCGCGCAATTCGGCCTGAGACCCTTCGCCCTGATCTTCCTCGGCCTCTATGTCGCGGTGACGCTGGGCCACCTGTTCGTCCGCGAATTCCAGACCGCGATCCTCGTACGCGCGATCAGCGGCATGGCGGGTGCGCCGCTGTCCAGCCTGTGCCTTTATTACATGATGCAGGCGCTGCCGCTGAAATGGCGGCTGAAGGCGATCGTCCTCGGCATCGGCGTGCCGCAATGCGCGACGCCGCTCGCCCGCCTGTTCTCGCCCGAACTGCTCGCCATGTCGCAATGGCGCGAGCTTTACCTGTTCGAACTTGGCCTCTCCCTGATGAGCTTCGCCGCGGTGGCGCTGCTGCGCCTGCCGCCGACGACGCGGTCGAAGGCGTTCGAGCGGCTCGACTTCGTCACCTTTGCGCTGTTCGCCGTCGCGATGGCGCTGATCGCGGCGGTGCTCGGCCTGGGTCGTTACGTCTGGTGGACGAATGCCGCCTGGATCGGCTGGGCATTGCTTGCCGCGATCCCGATGCTCGCCGCCGCGCTGGTCATCGAACACAATCGCGCCAATCCGCTGCTCAACACGCGCTGGCTCGGCAGCGCCGACATCCTGCGCTTCGCGATCGTCACGATCATGGCGCGCATCGTCCTGTCCGAACAGACCTATGCCGCAGTCGGCCTGCTGACCGTGCTCGGCCAGAACAACGATCAGCTCGGCACGTTCTTCACCGTCATCTTCCTTTGCTCGGCGGCGGGCGTCGCGCTCAGCGCGATCACGCTGGACACGGACCGCACCGCGCATCCGATCATGCTCGCGGTCGGTCTGGTCGCGATCGCCGCCTGGGCGGACAGCTATTCGACCAGCCTGACGCGCGCGCCGCAGATGTACTGGACGCAGGGGCTGATCGCCTTTGCCGGCACCTATTTCCTGGGGCCGGCTTTGCTCTTCGGCATGCTGCGCGCGCTGCAGCAGGGCGCGGGCCACGTAATCAGCTTCATCGCAGTGTTCGGTATCGTCAACGGCATCGGCGGCCTGGCCGGATCGGCGCTCCTCGGCACGTACCAGATCGTCCGCGAGAAGGCGAACAGCGCCGGGCTCGTCCAGGCGATCGACCCGACCGACCCGATCGTTACGCAACGGCTCGCCGCGGGCGGGCAGGCGGTGGCGCGTGTCGTCGGCGATCCCGCGCTGCGCAGCGCGGAGGGCGGCGCGCTGCTGTCGCAGACCGCGACGCGCGAGGCGAACGTGCTCGCCTATGACGACACGTTCCGCCTCGTCGCCGTGCTGGCGGCCGCGACGTTCGTCTACCTTCTTTTCCTCCTGATCCGCCGCGCCTACCGTGCCAGACGCGCAACGCCGGCAGGGGCCTCAGCATGACCGACACCCGTAGTTCCGCAAGCCAGAACCCTGTCGATTCGGCACCCGCCACCGACGAAGCGCGCGCCGAAGCGGCGGCAGCCGCCGCGGCGCCGGCCAGTTCCGGCTGGCGCCCGACCCCCCCGAGCCGAACGGCCACGATCGTCATCGTGATCATCGCCGTGGCGGGCCTTCTTGCGGTGCTCGCCGCCTGGCGCCTGCCGCCCTTCGCCACCGCCTACCAGTCCACGGACAATGCCTATGTGCGCGGACGCACGACGGTGATCGCGCCGCAGGTGTCGGGCTATGTCACGCAGGTCCTCGTCCGCGACTTCGAGCAGGTCACCGCCGGCCAGCCGCTGGTCCGGATCGACGACCGCATCTACCGCCAGCGGGTCGACCAGGCGGCGGCGCAGGTGTCGGCGCAGGCGGCGACGCTCGCCAACGCGCAGCAGTCCGAGCGCAGCCGCGAGGCGAGCCTCGCCGCGCAGAATGCCGCCGTCGCCAACGCCGAGGCGCAGCTGATGCGCGCGCAGGCGGACATGGCGCGCGTCAACGACCTGGTGAAGGACGGCTCCGTTTCCCTGCGCGAGCGCGACCAGACGCTCGCCGCGTTGCGCCAGGCGCAAGCCGGCGTGCAGCAGGCGAATGCCGCGCGCGAGATCGCCCGGCAGGATATCCGCACCGTCCAGGTTGGTCGCGGCGGCCAGCGCGCCGGCGTGTCGGGGGCGGAGGCGGCGCAGCGCCTGGCGCAGATCGATCTCGCCAATACGGTGATCCGCGCGCCGGAGAACGGGCGCCTGTCCGAGGTGGGCGTGCGCGTCGGCCAATATGTGACCGCCGGCTCGCAGCTGATGTTCCTCGTGCCCCCGGAAACCTGGGTGATCGCCAATTTCAAGGAGGCGCAGACCGCCCGGATGATCGTCGGCCAGCCGGCCAGCTTCACCGTCGACGGCCTCGCCAATGCGCGGCTGACCGGCCGGGTCGAGCGTATCTCGCCCGCGGCGGGCTCGGAATTCGCGGTGCTGAAGGCGGACAATGCGACGGGCAATTTCACCAAGGTGCCGCAACGCATCGCGGTGCGCATCCGCATCGATCCCGGCCAGCCGCTGATGCAGCGCCTGCGCCCGGGCATGTCGGTCCAGGCGCGCGTCGACACCTCCTCCGGCCCGACGGTGCGATGATGGGGGACGGACGCGAGGCGCGACGCGATCTCCTGTTCTCCGGTGGGGGCCGGGGAACGGGAAGAGGCGCGGCCAAGGCGGACACCGGATCGCGTCGCCGCGTCTTCGCGCGCACGTTCGCCGCATTGGCGGCGAGCGCGATCCTGGCGGGCTGCATCGGTCCGCGCCCCGCGCCGCCCGCCGCCAGCGCGGTCGCGCCGCCGCCGGGATGGCGCACCGCGCTCGGGCCCGGCGCGCCGATCCGCGCCGACTGGTGGAACGCCTTCGGCGACCCCGTGCTCGCCGATCTCGTCGCCCGGGCGCTGGCCAACAACGTCGATATCGCCACCGCCGCGGCGCGCGTCGAGGAGGCACGCGCGTCGCTGCGCCTCGCCCGCGCGCAGCAGACACCGCTCATCGGAGGACAGGTGCCATCGACCAGCGGTCAGACGGTGAGTCCGTTCGGCACGCCCAGCGACGCGATCGGGGCCGCCCCCGCGATCACCGCCAGCTACGACCTCGACCTGTTCGGCCGGCTGCGCCAGGCGAGCCGCGCGGCGCGGGCACAGGCGCTCGCCAGCGAGGGCGCGCGCGACACGGTGCGCCTTGCCGTCGCGAGCGGCGTCGCCACCGGCTATGTCACGCTGCGCGCGCTCGACCAGCGGCTGGCGGTGGCGCGCGAGACGCTCGCCGCCCGTGCGGAGGGTCTGCGCATCGCGCGGCGGCGCGCGGAGACGGGCTATACCTCCAACCTGGAACTGCATCAGGCGGAGGCGGAATATCAGGCGACGCTGCAGCTCGTGCCCGCCGCCGAACTCGCCGTCAGCCGCCAGGAGAATGCGCTGAGCCTGCTGCTCGGCGAGGCGCCGGCCGCCATTCCGCGCGGCCTGCCGCTCGACCGGCTGCTGACGCCGCCGATCCCCGACGGGCTGCCGGCCGATCTGCTGCGCCGCCGGCCCGACCTGTTCCAGGCCGAACAGACGCTGGTCGCCGCCGATCGCACGCTCGACAGCGCGCGCGCGGCGATGCTGCCCAATATCGCGCTCACCGGCACGGCGGGCGTGACGCTGTCGACCGTGCTTGCAAAGCCGATCGGCGTGTTCACTTTGGGCGCGAGCATCCTGTCGCCGATCCTCGACGGCGGGCGCCTGCGGGCGCAGGCGGACGTCGCGACCGCGCGACGCGACCAGGCGGCCTTCACCTACCGCCGCACCGCGCTCACCGCCTTTCGCGAGGTGGACGATGCGCTGGCGGGCGTGCGCCGGTCGGGCGAACAGGCGACCGCGCTCGGCGGCCAGGTCGACGCGCTCGCGGCCGCGCTGCGCAACGCCAGCAACCGCTATCGCGCGGGCTACAGCAGCTATATCGACCAGCTCGACGCGCAGCGCGGGCTGCTCGCGGCGCAGCTGTCGCTGGTGCAGGCGCGCGCCGATCGCCTCAGCGCCTATGTCGCGCTGTACCAGGCGATGGGCGGTGGCTGGAGCGCCGACGACGTCGCGGCGACGCGGCGGCCATGACGATGAACCGCTGCGGGCCTAAGGGATCGTCCCTGCATCACGGTCGTTGCCGCGCTCGATGACACAGGACACACGTCATGCGGAGGACGCCGTCGCCAACGGACCGTCCAGCGTCGGCAGCTGGGACTGGGACGTCGGAGCCAACCGGATCACGGCGGATCCCGGGTTCGCCCTGCTCTACGGCGTGCCGGTCGACGTGGCGCAGGCGGGCGCACCCATCGAGCGGTTCTTCGCCGGCATCCATCCGGACGACCGCGCGCGGGTCGAAGCCGAGGTCGCGCGGACCCTCGTCGAACGGGGCGAGTTCGTCAGCGAATATCGTCTCGTCCAGCCGGACGGCCGCAGCCGCTGGGTGATGGCGCAAGGCCGCTGCGTGACCGATGCGGGCGGCGACGGGCTGCGCTTCCCGGGCATCAGCTTCGACATCGATGCGCGCAAGCGGTCGGAACTGCGCCTCGCCGCGCTGCTCGAACTCAACGACCGTCTGCGCGAGCCGGGCGATGCCGCGGATCTCGCCTATGCGGCGGCGGAGATCCTCGGCCGCCTGTTCGAGGTCAGCCGCGCCGGCTATGGCACGATCGACCGCGCGGCGGAGACGATCGTGACCGAGCGCGCCTGGTGCGCGCCCGGCATCAGTCCGCTGCCCGGGATCCTCCATTTCCGCGACTATGGCTCGTATATCGAGGATCTGAAGCGCGGCGACACGGTCGCGATCGGCAACGCCTATGAGGACCCGCGCACGCGCGACACCGCGGAGGGGCTAAAGGGGCTGTCCGCGCTGTCGTTCATCAACATGCCGGTGACCGAGCAGGGCGGCTTCGTGGCGCTCCTCTACCTCAACAACGCGGTGCCGCGCGCCTGGCTGGCGGAGGAGGTCATCTTCGTTCGCGACGTCGCGGAACGGACGCGCGATGCGGTGGAGCGGCGCCGCGCCGAGAGCGAGCTGGCCGCGCTGACCGCCTCGCTGGAGGCACAGGTCGAGGCGCGCACTGCCGAGCTGATGGCGGCCGAAGAGCATCTGCGCCAGGCGCAGAAGATGGAGGCGGTGGGACAGCTGACCGGCGGTCTCGCCCACGATTTCAACAATATGCTGACCGGCATCTCGGGCGCGCTGGAGATGATGCAGGTGCGCATCCGCCAGGGGCGGATCGGCGAGCTCGACCGCTATGTCACCGCGGCGCAGGGCGCCTCGAAGCGCGCCGCCGCGCTGACGCACCGGCTGCTCGCCTTCTCGCGGCGCCAGACGCTCGACCCCAAGCCGACCGACGTCAATCGCCTGGTCGCCGACCTGCACGACCTCGTGCAGCGCACGGTCGGGCCGGCGATCGAGGTGGAGCTGGTCGGGCAGGCGGGCCTGTGGCCCGCGATGGTCGATCCCAACCAGCTCGAGAACGCGCTGCTCAACCTGTGCATCAATGCCCGCGACGCGATGCCGGACGGCGGGCGGATCACGATCGAGACCGCCAACCGCTGGCTCGACCAGCGCGCCGCCCGCGAACGGGACCTGGCGCCGGGGCAGTATCTGTCGCTGTGCGTCACCGACACCGGCACCGGCATGACGCCGGAGGTGCAGGCGCGCGCCTTCGACCCCTTCTACACCACCAAGCCGATGGGCGAGGGGACGGGCCTGGGCCTTTCGATGATCTACGGCTTCGCGCGCCAGTCGGGCGGGCAGGTGCGCATCTATTCGGAGCTGGGGCAGGGCACGACGATGTGCATCTACCTGCCGCGCCACTATGGCGACGCGGACGGGGACGCCGATCCCGGCACCGGGCGGGCGCTGCCCCGCGCCGGCGAGGGCAAGGCGACGGTGATGGTCGTCGACGACGAACCGACGATCCGCATGCTCGTCGCGGAGGTGCTCGACGACATGGGCCATACGGTACTGGAGGCGGGCGACGCGGCGGCGGCGATGCGGCTGTTCGCGACCGGCGCGCACGTCGACCTGCTCGTTACCGACGTCGGCCTGCCGGGCCAGATGAACGGCCGCCAGCTCGCCGATGCGATCCGTCTCGAGCGGCCGGGGATGAAGGTGCTGTTCATCACCGGCTATGCGGAAAATGCCGTGATCGGCAACGGTCCGCTCGCCCCGAACATGGCGCTCGTGACCAAGCCGTTCGCGATGGATCATATCGCGGACCGAATTGCGGGCCTGCTGGAGAAATAGAGCCTGATCCACGTGCGTGGCGGCGGTGCCGGCCCGACTGCGCCCGCCGATCAGGCAATCGTTTCTTCCCGTCCCGCATGCGCGCCAGGGGGACGGATCATAGCGTCGCCAGCACCCGCTCCGCCTCGGCGAGATGCAGCCGTTCGACCATCGCGCCGTCCAGTCGGATCGCACCCTTGCCCACGGCCTCGGGGGCGGCGAATGCGTCGACCACGCGTCGCGCCCAGGCGATTGCCGTCGCGTCCGGCGCGAAGGCGGTGTTGGCCGCGTCGATCTGGCTGGGGTGGATCAGCGTCTTGCCGTCGAACCCCAGCATCGCGCCCTGCGCGCACTCCGCCGCCAGCCGCGCCTCGTCGCCGATCGCGTTGCACACGCCGTCGAGCACGACGAGGCCCGCCGCGCGCGCCGCCAACACCATCTGCGTCAGCGCGGGCACCAGCGGCATCCGGTCCGCGCCCGGCCGGCACCGCATCTCCTTGGCCAGATCGTTGGTCCCGGCGATCAGCATCGTGCAGCGCACTGCCGCCGCCACGTCGACGATCTCGGCGAGGCGCAGCATGGCGTCGCACGTTTCGATCATCGCCCAGATCGGGGGGCCGTCGTCGCCGATGGCGTCCCGTGCCGCCGCGAGGTCGGCGGCGCCCCCCACCTTGGGCAGTACCACAGCCAGCGCGCCGCCCGCCGCCGCGGCATCGTCCAGTCCCCAGGGGGTGTCGAGCGCATTGATCCGGATCGCGGCGTGCGCTCCAGCCAGCACCGCGGCCGTGGCCGCGGCGCGCGCATCCGCCTTCGCGTCCGGCGCGACGGCGTCCTCCAGGTCGAGGATCGCCGCGTCGCAGGCGAGCGTCGTCAGTTTCGCGATCGCGCGCGGGTTCGACGCGGGCAGGAACAGCACGCTGCGCCAGCGTCCCGGGTTTGTCGACATCGTCGCGTTCCTCCTATCCGCTTACCAGCCGCGCGAGATCGAGCAACGCGCGCGGCATCGCCACGCCGGGCGGCGTCGCGATGTAGCGCGCCTCCCACACGGGGCCGAACTTCGCCTTGAACGCGCGAAGCCCCGCAAAGCCGTAAAGCCGCTCGCCATTGGCGAACAGGGCATGGCCCAGCCGCGCCCATATCGGGGCGAGCCGCCCCGTCGGCAGGCCGGCGAGCGGTGCCATGCCGAGGTTGAACCGTGCATAACCCTGCGCCCGACCCCATTCGATCAGCCGCACCATCATCGCCTCCATCGTGCCATAGGGCGCGTCGGGCAAGTGGCGCATCAGGTCGACGGATATCTCGGCGCCGTCGCCGGAGGACCAGATGTTGGCGAAGGCGACGATCCGCCCCTGGCACCGCACCAGCGCGACGGGAAACCGGGCGAGGTAATCGGGATCGAAGGCGCCGAGGCTGAAGCGCTTTTCGCGGCCCTTCTTGTGCGCCAGCCAAGCGTCCGACACCGCGCGCATTTCCTCGACCAGCAGGGGGACCGCAGACGCCGGCTCGACCGAGAAGGTCGCGCCGGCCTGCTCGCTGCGCCGGATCGCATGGCGCAGCGGCTTCGCGCGCGGTCCCGCCAACGCGAAGGTGTCGAGGGGGAGCAGCGCTTCCTCGCCATATTTGATCGGTTGCAGGCCAAGCTCGACGAAGAGGGGCAACATCCGCTCGCTCGCCTGATAGACGCACAATCGCCCGGCCCCCGCGTCGCATGCGCGGCGGATGCTCCACGCCAGTTCGCCCCAGGCGGCGGTCGGTCCGATCGGATCGCCCATCACCGTCCATGTCCGGCCTTGCACGCGATACATCAGGAACGCGTCGCCCGCCGCCGACACGATGAAGCTCTTGTCCCCCGTGAAGGCGAGGTTGGCGTCGGCACGCGGCGCGCGGGCCAGCGCGTCCAGGACTGCCGGCGGTGGGGGCGCATCGGTGACCCGGGTGGTACGGCTGCCGGTCAGCAACTGCCACGCGCTCGCCGCGGTGAGCAGCACACCCGCCGCGAAGCTCGCGCGCAGGAAGCGCGGCGCGTTGCCGTCGAGCGCGAACCGCCACCACAGATCGTCGGCATAGGGCGTCCGCTTGTAGGCGAAGAATCCGGCCCAGATGCTCAGGCCCAGCGCCGCGACCGCCGCCGCCAGCCACGGCCAGCGCGGCCGGTCGGTCAGGATGCCGCCAGAGCGATAGAAACTGGGCCGGCAATATTGCAGCACGCCCGCGACGACGAGCTGCAGCAGCGCCTCCTCCCAATCCAGGCCCTTCATGAGCGAGAAGATCGCGCCACCGACCAGCAGCGCGCGCGCCGCAGCCCAGCCGGAGCGGAGGCGCGCGTTGAGCGCGGGGGCGACGAGCAGCAGTGTGGTGCCGATCAGGCTGCCCGCCATGTGCGACCCCTCGATGAACGGCAGCGGCACCAGATCGTCGAGGTCGGCGAGCCGCCCCTTCACCCCCGGTAGCGCGCCCGACACGAGCAGTACGAAGCCGGCGACGAAGACGAGGGCGGTGACCGCGCCCGGGCCAAGCGCCTGAGCCGCCCTGTCGGCGATGCCCAGCGACCGGCGCAGCGGATGCCGCAGCCGCCATCCTTCGGTCGCCGCAATGCCGATCGCCGCGATCAGCAGCGGCAGAAGGTAATAGATCAGCCGATACAGGAGCAAGGCGGCGAAGATCGTCGGCCGGTCGCCGGGCACCGTCGCCAGCACCACGGTCTCGAACACGCCCAGGCCGCCGGGGACGTGCAGGACCAAAGCGACGATGACCGCAACGGCATAGGCGACGAGGAAATCGGGATAGGCGCCGACCGCAGTACCGGGCACCAGCACGAACAGCGCGGCGGATGCGCCCGCCAGGTCGATCAACGACAGGCCGGTCAGGGTGGCCATGTCGCGCACCGCAGGCACCGGCATCCGCCAGCGCGAGACGCCGATACTGGACAGCCCGCGTGCCCGCGCGATCGGCGGGATGGCGAGCATCGCGATCAGCCCGGCGCCGATCAGCCGCGCGGCGAGGGCGGGCACCGTCACCGGTCCGAGCGCGACGGCACCCGGCGTCAGCAGCAGTCCGATCCCGGCCGCACCGAAGATGCCGCCCCAGAAGGAGACGCCGGCGATCCCCGCGACCTGCGCGACCTCGCCCAGGGACAGACCCGCGGCGCCATAGATGCGCAGTCGGGCCGATCCGCCGGTCAGCACGGCCATCCCGAAATTGTGGCTGAGCGTGTAGCTGGTGAACGAGCCTGCCGCCGCGATCCGCCACGGTTGCGGCCGGCCGATCGTGCGCAGCGCGACCCAGTCGAGCCCGGTCAGCACGAGATAGCTCAGGACCGTCAGCCCCAGTGCCGCCGCGATCCTGCCGTCCGGGATGGCATGGAGCGCGGCGCGCACGTCGCGCAGATGCACCTGCTTCAGGACGATGTGCAGCGCCTCGAACCCGATCAGCGCGATCAGCGCGACCGCCGCCACCGTCAGGATGCGACGGTAGCGCGCGGCCAGCGCCAGCGCGGCATCGATCCGGGCGTTCACATCCATCAGCCGATCCGGTGCCAGACCTGCGATTTGCACAGGAAACGGCCGAGCAAGCATTGCGATATGGTCAGCCGCGCCGGGGAGTGTTGCTGGATGTGCGAGGCATAGCTGCGACCCATGTCGGGTATGAAGACGCGGCCCTCCCAATGACCCGCGCCGACCCGGCGGTAATCATGGAGCAGGCGCGTGCCGACCAGCGGCGGCAGCTTCGCCTGCCGCGCCGCGGCCTGCGCATGGGCGCTCGCCCAGACGATCGTGCCGCACAGCGTGCCGTCGGGGCAGGGATGGGTCTCCACGGCCAATGTGCCCTTGGGATTACTCCAGCGCCCCATCACCGGGTCGCGGGCCGCGGGCGGCGTCTGCGCGGCAAGCGCGAACAGCATGGCGACGAACGCCGGCATGGTCAGCGGACCGCCCCCGCCGGGGCGGGCAACGCACGGCGGACCGCGTCCATTTCGTGCGCAACGAGCGCGCTGTGATCGTTTTTCAGGAAATGCCCCCCCGGCATCGCAATGACGCGCGCTTCGCGTCTATGCACCAGCGGACAGGCGCTGTCGCCTTCCTCAATGCCGTAGATGCAGGTCAGCGGCGCCCAGTCGCTTTCGTTCACCGTGTCGGCGGCGCGCGATGCGGGCTTTCCCAGATAGGCGATGCCCGACGGGTCCGCGCGGAAGAATATCGTTTCGCCCGGCACGACCAGGACCACGCCCGCCACACGCGCGCGCAGGTCCGCGGGCAATGCGATCAGGCCGGTCTGCAGGATGTCCGCGCCAAAGGACTGGCCGATCAGGACCAGCCGCTCCGCGCCCGTCCGCGCCAGGCCGGCGCGCACGCCGTCGGCGACGATGCGGTCGACCGTCGCGGCGCTGCGCCATCGGCCGAACAGCGTCGGCGTATTGATGCCGAGGACGGTGACACCCTGCGCCGCGAGCCCTTCCGTCGTCTCTGCCGCCATGCCGAAGCGCAGGCCCAGATCGCCGGAGAATACCACCGCCGCGATCGGCAGCGCCGGTGCGTGCGCCGGGTAGAGGCGCGTCGCCTCGCCAGCGAAGAAGCCAGCCGCCGTCCACAGTCCGGCCATGCCGCACGCGATCGTCGCCGCGATCCCGCCGACCGCGACGACGCGTCGGCGCAGGCGGCGAGGGGGGGCGGACGGTGACGACATGGGGTCAGGCTCTGCGCTTTTGTTGCAGCCGCCGCAATGTCCGGAGGCCGTGAAATCATACGTCGCGCGTCGCGCCTAGATCACTGCCACCGCGGCATGCGAATGGTCCGTGACACGGACGTTTCAGCATGTTGCCGACTGTGTCTTCCGCGCAACATATCGGAAAAATGATGAAGTCCACGTCACTAGGTCAGTGGTCCATCTGTTTGAAACACTCTAGGGGCGCCGATCCGGTCAGCTATGCTGCCCGAATTGGTCGATAACAAGACATTTAGGATCAGGGACCATGACCATCGCGTACCGTCGCCAGTTGCTCGCGACCTCTCTTCTCGTCGGCGCGGCCATGCTCGCGACGCCCGCCGCCGCGCAACAGGCCGGCACCCCGGCACCCGCGGCGCAGGACCAGACGGTCCCGAACACCGGCACGCCCGCCGACACGACCAACGATCAGGCCGCCAGCCCGGCCGCGACCGGCGTCACCCCCGCTGGCGACGACGCGACGTCGACGCAAGCCGCGACGCCGGGCGGCGACATCGTCGTGACCGGTTCGCGCATCGCCTCGCCCGCCGCCGCCAGCGCGTCGCCGCTGCAGGTGATCGGCGCCGAGCAGATCCAGCAGCAGGGCGCGATCAACGTCCAGGAAGTGCTGCAGCTCAACCCCGCCTTTGGTTCGCCGGGCATCAGCCGCACCAACTCGTCCTTCGCGACCCAGGGCGCGGGTGCCGCGACCGTCAACCTGCGCAACCTCGGTGAGGACCGCACGCTCGTGCTGGTCAACGGCCGCCGCTTCGTCTCGGGCCAGCCGGGCAGCCAGGCGGTCGACCTCAACGTCATCCCCACCCAGTTCATCGACCGGATCGACGTGCTGACCGGCGGCGCCTCCGCCGTCTACGGCTCGGACGCGGTCGCCGGCGTCGTCAACATCATCTACAAGAAGAATTACGAGGGCCTGCAGCTCGACGGCCAGATGGGCATTTCCGAGCATGGCGACGGCGCCGACCGCCAGGTCAGCCTGCTCGGCGGCAAGAACTTCGCGGACGGCCGCGGCAACATCATGCTGTTCGGCAGCTATTCGAAGCAGGGTACCGTCCTGAAGCGCAACCGCTCGACCGAAGCCGGCTCGAGCGCGGTCGATTCGACCAGCAACGACATCTATCCGAACGATCCCGTGCGTCCGTTCCTGTCGAGCTATGCGCCGCAGGGCCGCATCATCGCCGGCGGGCAGAGCTTCACCTACGGCCAGGACGGCGCGCTGCGCAACTGCTTCAGCGCAAACGGTACGGGCGGCTGCGTCAACGCCAACGGCACGGTCGCCGGGCCTGACGGCTTCAACCGCTCCGACTATCGCTACCTCGCGGTGCCGGTCGAGCGCTACGTCGCGGCGGGCCGCGCCAATTTCGAAGTCTCGCCGGCTGCCAACCTGTGGCTCGAGGGCAATTACGCCAAGACCAAGGTGCAGACGGTGATCGAGGCATTCCCGCTCGATTCGACCTTCGGCGACCCGCGCCGCAGCGCGCAGATCCCGATCGAGACGATCGTCGGCGGCGTGCGCTATCGCAACCCGTTCGTGCCGGACGCGATCTTCAATGCGGCAACCGACACCAATGGCGACGGGCTGCGCGACGTATCCTTCACCCGCCGTCTGAACGACTTCGGCCCCCGTACCAGCAGCGCGGATCGAGATCTGTTCCGCATCGCCGGTGGCCTTGACGGCAGTTTCGCCGACGGCCGCTGGCAGTACGAGCTCTACGGCATCTACGGCCAGTCGAAGGAGCATCAGGACGGCACGGGCCAGTTCAACACGCTGAACTTCATCCAGGCGCTCAACGCCTATCGTGACCCCGCGACCGGCCAGATCGTCTGCGCCGATCCGACGGCGCGCGCGGCGGGCTGCGTCCCGGCCAACGTCTATGGCGGCGCGGGCCTGCTCGCCCCGGCGGCCGGCTATCTCGCCGTGCCGACCACGCTGGACGCGAAGGTGACGCAGACGGTGTTCGGCGGGAACGTCACGGGCAAGCTGTTCTCGCTCTTCGGCGCCGACCCGATCGGCATCAACATCGGCACCGAATATCGCCGCGAGACCAGCAGCAACACGTTCGACCTGCTGACGCAGCAGGGGCTGAACGGCAACAACGCGCTGCCGGCGACCTCGGGCCGCTTCCACGTCTGGGAAGGCTTCGGCGAGGCGATTGTCCCGATCATCCAGGACAAGCCGTTCTTCCATTCGCTGTCGGTGCGCGGCGCGGTGCGCGTGTCGGACTATTCGACGGTCGGCACCACGGTCAGCTACAACTACGGCGGCGAATGGGCGCCGGTGGAGGACATCCGCTTCCGCGTGATCAAGGCGCGCTCGGTGCGTGCGCCGAACATCAACGAGCTGTTCTCCGCCCCGCAGCAGAACTTCCCGTCGGGTCTGGTCGATCCGTGCACCGGCGTCACCGCGACGTCGACCGGCATTGTGTCGACCAACTGCCGTGCGGCGCCGGGCGTACTCGCCAATATCGCGGCGAACGGCGGCGTGTTCACGCTCAACCAGTCGGATCGTCAGGGCATCACCAGCTTCGAGGGCGGCAACCCCAACCTGCAGGAAGAAAAGGGCGACAGCTTCACCGCCGGCGTCGTGATCAACCCGCGTTCGGTCAACGCGCTGCGTAACTTCGTCCTGACGGTGGACTATTTCAACGTCCGCATCCGTGACGCGATCGTGCAGACGCCGCTGCAGTACATCCTCAACCAATGCTACCAGGGCGGCGCGACCGATTATTGCAATCGCATCACCCGCCGTGCGGCAGTGAGCGGCCCGAACAGCGCCGGTTCGATCCAGCAGCTGACCACCTCCTATCTCAACAGCGGCGGCGTCAAGACGTCGGGCATCGACACCACGGTGACCTGGCGCCAGAACCTCGCCGACTGGGGTCTGGACGGTACGCTCGGCCTGCGCGGTTCGTACACGCACCTGATCTCCGGCTATACCGTGCCGCTACCGGGTGCGGATCGCGACTATTTCGCCGGCGAGATCGGCGCTTCGCGCGACAAGTTCACCGTCAACGGGTCGTGGGATATCGAGGGCGTCGGCCTGACGCTGACCGGCACGTGGCTCAGTCAGGCAAGCGTCGACGATCAGATCACCGGCGAGCGTCCGGGCTCCGATCCGCTCGTCCGCGTCCGTCCGCAGTTCTACCTCGACTCGCAGATCCGCTTCCGCACCAAGGACAATTTCGAGTTCTTCGTCGGCGGCGACAATCTGCTCAACAACAAGCCGCCGTATCTCGCCGACATCGGCGCCTCGGCGGGTCAGGATACCGATGCCGGTACCTACGACCCGCTCGGCCGCCGCTATTACGCGGGCGTGCGCATCGGCTTCTGATCGACCAGTTCGTCAGCGAACCTTTGGGGGTGGCCGCAGGGCCGCCCCCTTTTCTTATGCGGCACGGCGCAGGCGATAGCCTTCACGGTCGCGCGCGACATGGCCGAGCCGCGCCAGCGCCTCCAGCGTCGCCGCGACACGGCGTTCGATCTTGCGGCCTTGCGCAAATCCCCGCGCGATCATCGCCGCATCCAGCACCGCGCCCGCTCGCAGCGCGGCAAACACCGCCGCCGTCTGGCCGACCGCATCGCGCGGGAACCGGGGCTTGGCGTCGGGCGCGTCGAAGCGCGCCTCGAACTGCTCGGACGGCGCGCCGATGCCGGGCAGCGCGCTGAGCCCGGCGCGCGCGATCTGATACGATGGGCGCAGCCAGCGCACCTTGCCCCGCCGCTCCTCCGTCCGGCGCTCGGCGTTGAGCGCGACGAGGCGGGCGACGATCTCCTCCGCCGGCAGGTCGACCGGCCAGCCATAGGCGTCCGCCACGGCGACATCGATCCGGTCGTGCAGTTCCGCGATGATGTCGACATGGCCGCGACGACGCTGGTCCTGTTCCCTCCTGGCCAAGGCGGCGCCGTCCTTCACCTTCTGGAGGATGTTGTACATCACGGTCAGCGTAATATCCGGGTGATCAGCGGCGACGGAATCACGGAGGGCTTGAAGCTCCTCCGCAAGGTCGGCGATGCGCGATTGGGTCGGAGGCGTGAGCGGGGGCAGGGGAAAAGGATCGAAGCTCGCAGTCTTTGCGTAAACGGCGGGCTTATTGAAGATGCCGATCATACCTGCATTCGCGAGGTACCATTTTCGATGAACCCTTGAGTGGAGGATGCCCATCACGGCGGCGTCGTCTGCGGCGATGCACACTATCTTGTTGTCGGGCAGCACGCTCGCGTCGACGAAGGTGAAGATCCGATGCTTGGCTGTCTCGACGGTCGCGATGTAGCGGCTCAGGTGCGCCAAAGCCGGGCGCAGTTCGCGACGGGGTTCGCCGAAAAGCCACCATTCCTCACGGTAGCTTGCCCTGTTGTTGCGAAGGCGATCCGCCTTCACCGTGGTCAGTAGATGCTGGTAGACCTCCGGATACCGTCGCCGCACCTCTGATTCGTTTAAACCGAGCAGATCGATCACGAGTACGCCGCGCGGGCGTCCGACGAGGTCGCGACCGTTCAGATAGGGCCGGATGTGGCCGGACAGGCCATCGCGGCGGGACCTGCCCATCGCCTCGGCCTGCGCCGGCGTGACGATGAAGCCGGCACCGTGGAGCTTGACGCCCGGCGAACACAGCCATCGATTGGCGACGAGCGCCTGCGCCGATTGCAGGTCCACACCCATGCTGAAGTCCGCATGGATGCGCCCCTCACGCGCAGCAAAGCCGATCTCCGGTGCGTCGCTGTCCAGCCCGCGCTCCTCCGTCACCGTCAGCGCGACGCCGTCGTGCACGCCCGCCTCCGCCACGCTCATCGCGATGCGCACCGCGGCGGCGTCGCGGGTGGCCTTGGTCCACGGATGATCCGCGATCGCCATCACCAGCGAGACGGGCCGGGCGGCCGCCATCCGCCGGGCGATGACGCGGCGGCTGAAGGTCTGGGTGATCGAGTTGGTCGTGACGAAGCCGAACCGCTTCAGCCGTGTCCCCGGCTCCGTCAGCCGCTCGGCCGCGCGATCCCACCAGTACATGACGTAATCGGCCGACCGGTTGACCTTGGGATGCGCCTTCCACAGTGCGGTCGCATAGGCATCGCCCAGCCGCGCACGGATGTCCTTGCCACCGATGAAGGGCGGGTTGCCGACGATATAATCCGCCTCCGGCCAGGCGGGTCGCGTCGGCCGGCCCGCGGCGGGGCCCTCGTGGCGCAGGATTGCGTCGCCGACCTCGATCGTGCGCAGCGTCTCGAGGACAGGGTCCGACACCGTGCCGCCATTGCGGATCTGCCACTGCAGATAGCCCAGCCACAGCACCAGCTCGGCGATCGCCGCGGCGCGCGGATTGACCTCGATCCCCAGGAAATGGCGCGGGTGGACGGTCGCGGTTTCGAGCGCCAGCGCCTCCTGGCCGCCGAGGTCGGCGAGCACCTCCAGCACGTCGCCCTCCAGGCGCTTCATCAGTTCGAGCGCGACATAGAGGAAGTTGCCGGTTCCGCATGCCGGGTCGAGCACGACGATGCCCGCCAGCTTCTCGTGAAAATCATGCACCGCGCGGATCGCGGCGGCGGGATCGGCGCTGCGCTCGTGCTCGACGGTGCCGAGCACGATCTCCTCCCATTCGCGCTGGAGCGGCGCGATCACGGTGGCGACCACCAGCCGCTCGACATAGGCACGCGGCGTGTAATGCGCGCCCAGTCGGCGACGCTCGCGCGCGTCGAGCGCCTGTTCCAGCAGCGTGCCGAAGATCGCCGGCTCAACCTCCGTCCAGACGTGTCGCGCGGCCTCATGCAGTTCGCCGATCTCCGCGGGTTCCAGCGCGATCGCGCGCGCATCGGCGAAGAGGCCGCCGTTGAACCGGCGGATCGGCCGGTGCAGCACGTGCGAGAAGCCGCCGCGGTTCATCTCCGCCCACAGGCCCTCCAGCAGGGGCGCGAAGGCCTCCGGCGCCGTCCGCGTTTCCGCCAGCAGCCGCGTGAAACAGCCCCTCTCCAACAGGCCGGTGTCCTCCGCGAACATCGTGAACAGGCAGCGCATCAGGAAATGGGCGACGGCCTCGGCATCGTGGCCGCGATCCTCCAGCCGCTTGCTGACGCGCGCCAGTCGCCCGGCGATGTCGCGGGTCACGGTCGCGGCACGACGCGCGGGATCGAGCGCCTGCGGATCGGTCCAGATGGCGACCAGCCGCGCGCGCACCTCGGCACGGCGCAGGTCGTCCAGGTAGATGCGGTAGCCGCCGCGATCCGGGAACTGCCGGTAATTCTTTCCCTGACCGGAAAAGTCCGCGAACACCTCGATCGCATGGCCGACGTCTGCGACCAGGATGAACGGCGGCCAGCCGTGGCTTTCCGGCAGCGCGCGGGCATATTGCTCCGCCTGCTCGCGCGCGTTGCGCATCAGCACGTCCCAGCCGCGATGCGCGCTGCGTCGTCCCCGCATCGCAGCCTCGAAGCCAGGTAGCGTCGCCTGCGTGCCGCCGAGCGACACCTCCTTCGCCCCGCCGGGCTCGCGGCTCTGCTTGGCCTCGAGGACGAAGCAGCCTTTCTTGTAGAGGTCGATGCGTCCATGCCCGGTTCGGTCGCCACCGTCGTGGAAGGTCACGGCGCGCTCGAAGACGTAATCGTTGCGCGCATGGTCCGCCTCGGCAGGGTCGGGACGATCGAGGCCGAGAAGATCGCACAGCTCGGTCAGGAACAGCACGTAATTCGCGCGCTCGGCGCCGCCCTCGTTGCGGCGCCAGCGCTCGATGAACCGGTCGATCCGTATTGTTTCCACATCGTCCGCCATGGCGTTCCCCCTGTCGGCAGGGTGGCGCGGCGGTACGACCAAGCTCCAGCACAGATGGCTCCGATTTGCTGTTCAAAACCGATCATTCTTCTTTTGTTTTCGACCATGTCGACGGTGCTCGGGCCGGACGGCACACGCGTCCGGCAAGGTTGCCACCGCGCGATCGGCAGCCTCCGGCTCGCGAAACCTCCGTCGGGACAAGGGTGAGGCGACGCGCCATGGCCTGCCCGACCTGGGGCGTGACGAGAGGCTCGGCATGCGGGCGGCGGGCTTGCGATCGCACGGCGGCGATGTCCTGCCATCAAAGAAACGGCCGGCGCCCCCCGGCGGGTCGCGGCAACCGGTGCCGGTATTTCGGATCGATCGGGCGCCGTCATGAGGCGGGCGCGCCCACGGTTTCTTCGCACGATCTCACCGTCGAGACCGCGTCGTGCGAAATCGGGAGGCGGCAGCCCGGCCGCCGCCTCCGACCGGCATGGCGAAAGGCTTTAAGCGAACGCCTTGTCCGTCAGTTTCTTGATGGTCGCCAGTATCGTGTCGTAAAGGTATTTGACGGTTCGCGCATCGACACCGTCGAAGTTATCGATGGCGGTGATGTCCTCCGCCTCCGGTACGCTCGCTCCGACGCCATACGCGATATTCGCCAGGATGGCGGCATTCGGAGGCAGTCGATTGCATTTCCGGAACGAATAGCCGTCACCGCGGGCGAGGGGGCTGTTGAAGTGATAGCGCTCCGCTGTGGGCGACGCCTTGGTGACGAGCATCACGTTGCCCGCCGGGCTGAGCCCGACGATCATGCCGCAGGTGTTCCACAGTCGATTGTGCCAGCGCGGTTCGAACTGCGGCTGGCTCGGATCCGTCAGCCAAGCGCGAAGCGTCGGCAGCGGCACGATCCTGTCGCCGCCGTCCGCCCCTGCGCCGACGATGTCCATGAATCCGTATGCGGCGCCGTCTATCGTCGTGCCGTAGCGACAGCCCAACGTGTGGTTGAAGATGAAGAGCGCTTCTTGTGGTGTCAAAGGCACGGTTGATCCTCCTTGCAGGATTCGTTCGCTGTCTCACCCGACGGCGCCCGGGCGGGCGCCCGGGTGCGGTTTAGGCGGCAAGCCTTTCCCGGATGTGGCGCCGCGCCAGCGCGGCTTCCCAGGGGTTGAAGAGGTGGTCGATCTGGAGTGCTTCGCTCGCGGCAGCGGCGACGCCGAACTCTGTCAGATCCAGCTCGTCGAACAGCCGGTCGACCGTATCCGTGACGGTCTTGTACTTGTTGTATTGCTCGATCACCTTGTCGCGATCCGCCTTGGTGTCATCGAGCGCCAGGTCGTAGGCGGCCTTTGTCGACTGGTAATCCTTGATATCGTTCTTCACGATTTCTTTCAGGCTGGTGGCCTGTTGCTGCCGAATCGTGATGATAAGATCGTTGAGGATGGCCAGTTCCTGCTCGGTCGTCGCCAGGATCTGCTGGATTCCCACGTATTTCGCTTCGTCGGCACTCACATAGGCCTCGAACACGATCTGGAACGCACCGATGAACTGATTGCTGAAGAAGCGGTTTTCCTTGTAGACCTTGCCGGAAGACGCAAAGAATAGATGAAGGCCGCCCGACAACGGCAGGTCGCGCAGTTCCGACTTGCGAGTGACCTCAGACCTGATCGAAAACTGGCTGAGCGCGCCGGAAATCAGGGCCTGCACGCGTGCGACGATCAGCGAATAATCGCCGGCGAAAATGCCCTTGAACTTCTTCGCTTCTTCGATCGTGCTCTTGCTGGCTTCGTCAGACCCGGGCACCTTGGAGGACGGGTAATCACCGGCGGCCAGCGCGTCGCCGATCGACTTGATGATCGCATTGACGCGATCCAGTCCCCAGTCGCCGTAGTTCTGATAGTCGCTGCGTCGTTCGCCGAACAGTCGCGCGTGATCCCATCCGTTAGCTTTGTAATGTTCGTCGACCAATGTGCGAATTTCGGCAAGAAGCTTGTCTTCGTCGGCCTTCGACTCGGTGCCGAGCTTTTCCATGAAGCTGCGAAATTCGGCGTCTTGTTTTTCCTTGTCCTTGATTGTTGCAGTCTTTCCCACGACATTGCTCCCTGCGAAATGCAAGCGATCGTGTAAATCGCAGGGGAGTCGGAGAGTAGGCCAGACGTATCCGTAATGGCATCTTATCGCGTCATGCAGATGCGCATTCGGGGCCGCGATGCACTGCCGGTCAGGAAGGCGCCTGATTCATAAGGAATTGGGTAGACCCGTTTCGGATGTGCTCGGCGATGTCACGGCCAATTCGGATCCATGAAATCGTGGAAAGTGAAAGGTCATGCCTTCTTCGCGAACAGCTTGCCCAGCACCGTTTCGGCCACCGTGCCCACCATCGCCAGCATCGCGGCGGGATCGGGGTCGCGGTCGGTACCCCGAGGCGGGGCGGGGGGCGGCGGTGGGGAGGGTGGCACCGCGCCTTTCGCGGCCGGCTCCGGTGGGACGGGTTGGGGCTGGGCCGGCTGGAGCGGGGCCGGCTGCGTCGGCGCGGCGTCGCGCTTCGCCCGGCCCTTCGCCACCGCCGCGCTCGCCGCCGCGGCCGCCATCGTCAGGCCCGCCGCCAGCATCTCCCGGCCCTGCGGCGTGTTGGCCTTTTCCAGCACGGCGCCGCCGATCTCGCGCACTTCCTTCGGCAGGCGGATGCCCATCACCTCCTTGGGCAGCTTGGTCTTCTTCGCTTTCCCGACCTTCTCGGCCTTCTCGGCCTTCTTCGCCTTCTTGTCCTTCGCCATCGTCGCCTCGTCGCTGTGCCTGACCAAGGTAATACACATGCGGGAGGGATCAATGGTGCTGGCAGCAGCTTTCGCGCGTTCCTATCTGCAAACCTAGCATATTTCCCGGAACAGAAGTAGAACCGCGAGCATGAGCCTCACCACCATTTCCGTCCGCGGCGCGCGCGAGCACAACCTCAAGGACGTCGACGTCGACATCCCGCGCGACACGCTGACGGTGATCACCGGCCTGTCCGGCTCGGGCAAGTCGAGCCTGGCGTTCGACACCATCTATGCCGAGGGGCAGCGGCGCTACGTCGAATCTTTGTCGGCCTATGCGCGCCAGTTCCTCGAGCTGATGCAGAAGCCCGACGTCGACCATATCGAGGGCCTGAGTCCCGCGATCTCGATCGAGCAGAAGACGACCAGCCGCAATCCGCGCTCGACGGTGGCGACGGTCACCGAGATCTACGATTACATGCGCCTGCTCTGGGCGCGCGTCGGCATTCCCTATAGCCCCGCGACGGGCGAGCCGATCGCCGCGCAGACGGTCAGCCAGATGGTCGATCGCGTGATGACCCTGCCGGAGGGGACTCGCCTTTACCTGCTCGCCCCCGTCGTGCGCGGCCGCAAGGGCGAATATCGCAAGGAGTTGGCCGAGTGGCAGAAGGCGGGCTTCACCCGCGTCCGCATCGACGGCGAGATTTACGAGATCGACGAGGCGCCCGCGCTCGACAAGAAGTTCAAGCACGACATCGAGGTCGTCGTCGATCGCCTCGTCATCCGCGAGGATATCGCCACGCGGCTTGCCGAAAGCTTCGAGACCGCGCTCGGCCTCGCCGACGGGCTCGCCTATGTCGACCCGGCGGATCCAGTCGAACCGCACACACCCAAGTCCGCGGTGCTCGGCGATCACGCGCCGCCGGGACGGATCGTGTTCAGCGAGAAGTTCGCCTGCCCGATTTCCGGTTTCACCATCCCGGAGATCGAGCCGCGCCTGTTCTCGTTCAACGCGCCGCAGGGCGCCTGCCCGGCGTGCGACGGTCTGGGGGAGAAATTGCTGTTCGACGAGGACCTCGTCGTCCCCAACCACGACCTCAGCATCAAGAAGGGCGCCGTCGTCCCCTGGGCCAAGTCCAATCCGCCCAGCCCCTATTACATGCAGGTGCTCGGCAGCCTCGCGCGCGAGCTCAAGTTCGACCTCGACACGCCGTGGAAGGACCTGCACCCCGAAATCCAGGACAAGATCCTGTTCGGCACCGGCAAGACCGCGGTGACGCTGACCTTCATCGACGGCAAGAAGAGCTACGACGTCAAGAAGCCGTTCGAGGGGGTCATCGGCAACCTCAACCGCCGCATGCTCCAGACGGAGAGCGCCTGGATGCGCGAGGAGCTGTCGCGCTACCAGTCGAGCCGGCCGTGCGAGGTGTGCCACGGCGCGCGGCTGAAGCCCGAGGCGCTGGCGGTGAAGATCGCCGGCCAGGACATCGCGCATGCGACGCATTTGTCGGTGGTCGACGCGCTCGCCTTCTTCACCGACATGCCGCAGACGCTCTCCGACCAGCAGCGCGCGATCGCCGAGCGTATCCTGAAGGAGATCGTGGAGCGGCTCGGCTTCCTCAACAACGTCGGGCTCGACTATCTCAACCTCGACCGGACCAGCGGCACGCTGTCGGGCGGCGAGAGCCAGCGCATCCGCCTCGCCAGCCAGATCGGCAGCGGCCTGTCGGGCGTGCTCTACGTGCTCGACGAGCCGTCGATCGGGCTGCACCAGCGCGACAACGACATGCTGCTCGCGACGCTCCGGCGGCTGCGCGATCTCGGCAACACCGTGCTCGTCGTCGAGCATGACGAGGATGCGATCCGCACCGCCGATTACGTGATCGACATGGGGCCGGGCGCGGGCGTCCACGGCGGCCAGGTCGTCGCGAAGGGAACGCTGCCCGAACTGCTCGCCAGCGACGGGTCCGTCACCGCCGATTACCTGAACGGCGTGCGCGAGGTTCCAGTGCCGGAAGCCCGCCGCAAGGGCAACGGCAAGAAGCTGACCGTACACAATGCCCGCGCGAACAATTTGACCGGCGTCACCGCCAGCATCCCGCTCGGCACCTTCACCTGCATCACCGGCGTCAGCGGCTCGGGCAAGTCGAGCTTCACGATCGACACGCTCTTCGCCGCCGCCGCGCGCCAGCTCAACGGTGCGCGCATCCTCGCCGGCAAGCACGACAAGGTCACCGGGCTCCAGCACCTCGACAAGGTGATCGACATCGACCAGTCGCCGATCGGCCGGACCCCGCGTTCGAACCCGGCGACCTATACCGGCAGCTTCACGCAGATCCGCGACTGGTTCGCCGGCCTGCCGGAGGCGCAGGCGCGCGGCTACAAGCCGGGCCGCTTCAGCTTCAACGTCAAGGGCGGCCGCTGCGAGGCGTGCCAGGGCGACGGCGTGCTCAAGATCGAGATGCATTTCCTTCCCGACGTCTACGTCACCTGCGACGTCTGCCACGGCGCGCGCTACAACCGCGAGACGCTGGAGGTGAAGTTCAAGGGCAAGAGCATCGCCGACGTGCTCGACATGACGGTCGAGGATGCCGCGGAGTTCTTCAAGGCGGTGCCGCCGATCCGCGACAAGATGGAGATGCTGGTCGAGGTCGGCCTGGGCTATGTCAAGGTCGGCCAGCAGGCGACGACTCTTTCCGGAGGCGAGGCGCAGCGCGTCAAGCTCGCCAAGGAACTGTCGCGACGCGCCACCGGCAACACGCTCTACATCCTCGACGAACCTACCACTGGCCTGCATTTCGAGGACGTGCGCAAGTTGCTCGAGGTGCTCCACCAATTGGTCGAGCAGGGCAACACCGTGGTGGTGATCGAGCACAACCTCGACGTCATCAAGACCGCCGACTGGATCATCGACCTGGGGCCGGAAGGCGGCGTCAAAGGCGGCGAGATCGTCGCGACGGGCACGCCGGAAGAGGTGGTGAAGGAGAAGCGGAGTTATACGGGGAAGTATCTGGCGCCGTTGTTGAAAGGCATGCGGGCGGAGGCGGCGGAGTAGGAGCCTATGTCGGCACCTTGCTTGGGTGCCTGATTGTCATTCCGGTCATCGCTATCCCCGCCTATGCTCCGGCACGCCGGCCGACATAGGGGGGCAGGATGACTTCGCTCGAACGAAAAGTTGCGCTCATCATCGGTGGAACGCGGGGCATAGGCGCTGCGATCAGCCGTCGCTTGCATGCTGAAGGCATAGCGATGGCGATCATTCATCGGGCACGGACCGATGAGGCGCGGGCATTTGCGAAAAAACTGGAGGAAGATGGCGCCCCTGTCCTGCGCCTGCAGGCCGATGTGGCCGACGAGGATGCGTTGCTAGCGGCGGTAGATGAAGCGGTCGCGCATTTCGGCGCCATCGACATTCTTGTGAACGTAGCCGGCACCGCAGAGACCGGGGACCTCGCAGAGTATGCTGAGGGCGCGTTCGATCGCGTATTCGCGGTGAACGTGCGTGCGCCGTTCCTCGCCGCACAGCGCGTGGCAGCTTCCATGCCCGAGGGAGGCCGGATCATCACGATCGGCAGCATCGTCGCAGACCGAGCGCCTGGCGCCGGTGTAACACTGTACGCCGCCAGCAAGGCTGCATTGGCGGGACTCACAAGAGGGCTCGCCCGTGATCTCGGTATCCGCGGCATCACGGCAAACCTTGTCCAGCCGGGACCGATCGATACCGAGCGGAACCCTGCAGATGGTCCACAGGCGTCGGAAAACAGGACGCCGCTTGCCATTCGTCGCCATGGTACTGCTGATGAAGTCGCGGCGCTCGTGGCCTATCTCGCCTCGCCAGAGGCCGGCTTCATCACGGGGTCGATTTACAACATCGACGGGGGATGGAGCGCCTGACCCCAAGGCCAGATTGTCTCAGGGCGCGATCATCCGAGATTGTTGATTCCTCGTCCTCAGCCGCGCCATCTCCAACCCCGCGGCGTCCCCCCTCTTCGGGAAAACTATCAACGTCGGCGACCGCCATCCCCACGGAACGCCGCCGCACCTTGACCCGTTGGGCCATCGATCCCCGACCGGCGAAAGGACATTCCCCATGGTTTACAAGAAGATCGCCTTCGGCCTCGGCGCGTTCGCCGCCGGTGCGGCGGCGTGGACCGCGGGCGCTGCCGCTTTCGGTCCGCAGCCCGGCAGGAAGCCCGGCCGCCGCGACGACGCCGCCAACGACGGCGCGTCCGATCCGCTGAACGCAGGCGTCGGCGCAGTGCCTGGCGATAGCACCACCTCGCCGATCCATCCGCGACCCGCGACCATGGCCGCCGCGCCGGTCGGCCGCGCCGAGGAAGAGAAGCATTTCGAGGAGCGACCCGGCAATCCCGCCGCCGAGCATGTGCCAACCGACCTGATGGGCGATGCGCATCCCGGCGCCGACAGCCGCGCGCCGGACGCCTTCCGCCCCGATCCCACCGCCGTGCCGACCGACGCCGAGAAGGAAGCGCTGCGCCCCGCGACGGGCCCCGCGCCAACGCTGGTCGCCGATCGCGGCAGCGGCTTCAGCGAAGGCGCCGGCGCGGCCTGAACGCCTCTCATTCGTCTATCTGTAGCAGGAGTATATCGATGAGCATCTTCGGCGCGATCCGCCATGCGATCTTCGGCGACAAGGGGCCGCTAGGTGGTCAATTCTCCGGCCATGCCGCCAACACGCAGAGCGGGCATCCGCAGACGACCGACGCCGAACCGGAGCGGCCCGCCGCGCCGGCACCCCAGGGGCCCGCCGCCGCGCCCGCCCCGGCCCCGACCCCAGCCGCGCCTGCACCGGCGGCTCCCGCCGCGCAGTCGGTCGACGCCGAGGCGGCCATCGCCCGCATCGCGCAGGAAAAGGGCAACCCGAACCTCGACTGGCGCCATTCGATCGTCGACCTGATGAAGCTGCTCGACCTCGATTCCAGCCTCGACAACCGCAAGCAGCTGGCGACCGAGCTCGGCTATACGGGTGCCAAGGATGGATCGGCCGAGATGAACATCTGGCTGCACCAGGCGGTGATGCGCGAACTGTCGCAGAACGGCGGCGCGGTACCAGCCGGATTGAAGGACTGATCCGCCTTATCCGGCAGGAACGCGGGCCGGTCCGATCCGTTGGGCCGGCCCGTTCCGCGTTCCGGAGACAATATCGTGGATTATAAAAAACTTAGCATCGGTCTCGGCATCTTCAGCATCGCGCTTGGCGCAGCCGAGCTGCTCGCGCCCCGGCGTATCGCCAAGGCGCTTTCGGCACCGGATCACCCGGGCCTCGTAAGGGGCTTCGGCGCGCGGGAGGTGGCGGCAGGCGCGGCGATCTTCCAGGCGCCGGGCCATTCGACGACGATCTGGAACCGCGTGCTCGGCGACGTCATGGACCTGACCGCGCTCGGCGCCGCCGCCCGTCGCGCTCCCGGCAACCGCGCCGTCCAGGCGGCGCTCGCGTTCGTCGCGGCCGTCACCGCCCTCGACGTGGTGACCGCGCTCGGGCTCGATCGCCAGACCGGCAGGGCGCTGCCGCTGCGCGAACCCGCGACCACCTGACCTGCGGCCCCGCCGGCCCGTGGGGAGGGCATGCGGCCGATGGTCCCCGTTATTGCTCGCACGGAGGTTCGCCGAGCGGCGTAATCGCCGCCCGGCATCGCGCTGCCGTGCGCTGGTTGTCGATACGCCGTTCCGGCGCGGAGGGGCAGCGGCGGCGACACCGGGGCAGGGGCGCGGACAGGGAATAGCCGCCGCGTAAGGTGCGCGACCGGGGTCGTCCCGGCCCGACGGCGCTAGGCGTTCTTGGTGAGCGACGACTTGCGCGGGATCGTCTCCCCTTCGGGCTGCCCCTTGTCGAGCGTCTCGCTCGGGCGGCGCGCATCGCCCGGGCGCTGATGTTCGGTCGACAGATTGGGGTCGCGCGTTTCGGTCGTCGGCTTGAGATCGTCCTTCATCGTCCGGCTCCTGTGCTCATTCGCGGCCAACGGTCAGCGCCGCTGACCCGTTCCCCTTGCGGGCGCGTCGAGGCACGCTAAGCTGCGCGCATCCACCGCCCGTCCGGAGCCGTCATGCGCTTGAAATCCGCCGCCTTTGCCTCTGCCGCCATCCTCGTCTCCGCGATCCCCGCCGCGTCGCAGACCGTGCCCGTCATCCATCAATATGGGGCGCTCGCGCTCAGTCCCGCCGGCGACCGGATCGCGACGATCGAGGCACAGGCGGGGCGTGGCGTGGTGACGTTGCGCAGCGCGGCTGACGGCAAAGTCATCGGCACGCTCGATCCCTGCGCCAGCTGCGGCTATTCGGGCCTGACCTTCGCCCCCAACGGCGACCTCGTCTTCCTCGCGCGCGATTACAAGGCCGGCACGGTCGCGCTCGACTATGTCGGGGAGGCGGGGGCCGATGCGAAGGGCAAGGTGCGAACGCTCGCGACCGTGCGCGGCATCGCGCAGACGCCGCGCGTCTCGCCCGATGGCAGGCGCGTCGCGCTGCTCGTCACGCTCGGGGCGGCTAAGGAATCGGGCGCGACGCAGGCCGGCGTGCGCATGATCGGCGAGATCGGCGAGCATAACGACGAGCAGCGGCTCGCCGTGTTCGACGTCGCCGCCAGCAACGTCGCGGACGTGCAGCCGGTCTCGCCGCAAGGCCGCTACGTCTATGAATATGACTGGACGCCCGACGGCCGCGGCTTCGTCGCGACCACCGCGCTCGGCAACGGCGACAACAATTGGTGGGTCGCGACGCTGGACGCGATCGACGCGCAGAGCGGTGCCGTGCGCCAGATCGCCAAGCCCGCGACGCAGCTCAACCAGCCACGCGTTTCGCCCGACGGCCGCACGATCGCCTATATCGGCGGGTTGATGAGCGACTTCGGCTCGATCGGCGGCGATGTCTTCACCGTGCCCTTCGCCGGGGGCACGCCGCGCAACGTCACGGCGGGCGCGAAGGAGACGGTGACGACGATCGACTGGACGCGGGGCGGGCTGCGCACCGTCAGCCTCGTCGGAGACCGCGTCCGGCTGGGCATGCTGGAGCCTGGCCGCGCGGTCGCTCCCGGCTTCGCGCAGGCGGCGAGCGCGAGCGCGGGCGACGGCCGCGCCGTCTTTTCCGCCGATGGCCGCATCGCCGCGGCGGTGATGCAGGATTACGAGCATGCGCCCGCCATCTATGCCGGCCCCGTCGCCGCGCTGCGCCAGCTCACGCACGACAACGACTCGGTCCAGCCCTCCGTCGCCGCGCGCAGCGTCAGCTGGAAGAACGAGGGCTTCGACGTGCAGGGCTGGCTGCTCGGCCCGCGCACCGCGCCCAGCGCCAAGGCGCCGATGATCACCATGGTGCATGGCGGTCCGTCGGCGGCGTCGACGCCGGGCTTTGTGATGCCGACGACGATGGTCGGGCAGCTGGTGAACGCGGGCTATTACATCTTCCTGCCCAATCCGCGCGGCAGCTATGGCCAGGGCGAGGCGTTCACCGCCGCGAACAAGCGCGACTTCGGCGGCGGCGACCTGCGCGACATCCTGGCCGGCATCGACGCGGTGGAGAAGGTCGCGCCGATCGACGATGGCCGGCTCGGTCTCGGCGGGTGTAGCTATGGCGGCTTCATGGCGATGTGGGCGAACACGCAGACCAACCGGTTCAAGGGGATCGTCGCGGGCGCCGGCCTGTCCGACTGGGTCAGCTATTACGGCACCAACGGCATCGACCAGTGGATGCTGCCCTTTTTCGGCAAGACGATGTACGAGGACATGAAGGCGTATCAGGACGTCTCGGCCGTCTATTTCGCCAAGAAGGCGAAGACGCCGACCTTCATCTACGTCGGCGAGCGTGACATCGAGGTCCCGCCGACCCAGTCGATCGAATGGTGGCACGCGCTGAAGGACATGAACGTGCCCGTCAGCCTGGTGATCTATCCGGACGCCGGCCATTGCGTCCCCGCGCCGGAACAGTCGCGCGACGTGACGCAGCGCGCGATCGCGTGGTACGACAAATATGTGAAGGCAGCGCGCTGACCCCGGTCGCGGCGGACGGATGCCGTCCACCCCGGCATGGGGCAAGGGCGGGACGCGTCACTTGAGCGGCTTGCCGGAATCCTTCCACTTGTCGAGCACGGTGGACGCGGGCGGCAGGTGATCGTCGCTCGCGGAGGCGGGCGGGGCGGTCGCCTGCGCGGCTCCCGCCATCGGAGCGTTTGTGGCGACGGCGGGTGCGACCGGCACTGCGGCGGTAGTTGCGATCAACGTGGACGGTGGTGGCGGCTCCAGCGGCGGCGCATGCGGCCCCGGCAGCGGTTCGCCGCCGCGATAGGGACGGGTGAAGGCCCCGGCGGTGCCCCAATAGCCCTTCCAGCGGTGGAACAGGTGCGCGCCGACCACGTCGGTCAGCACCAGCGTCCGGTTCCACGCCGGCGTCACGGCATAGGTATGGTAATGCGTCGCCAGCCCTACCGGCGCGAAGACATAGCCGCCGAGCGCCCGGGCCGCCGCCCGCGCCGCGCGCGCCCAGCCCCCGCGCGACGGCACGCGCGCCATCGCGCCGTCGCAGGCGAAGCTGAACTGGCAGCCCGATCGCTCCGACCCCTGATAGACGACGCCGCAGACGGTGGCGGGGAAGGCGGGGTGACGGACGCGGTTGAGCACGACCTGTGCCACCGCCGCCTGACCCGCGTCCGGCTCAGACGCCGCCTCGTAATAGATCGCGGCGGTCAGGCATTCGACCGCGCGACCGCGATCGGTCGCGCTCGCCAGCCGCATCGAGAAAGGCGCGGCGCCAGCGGCCGCCTGGAGCCCCGCCGAGAGCTGGGCCGCGGCGGCGGGCGGCGGCGGCAGCGCGATCGTACCGGTCACGCCGGCTGCCGGCGCGGCCTGTTCGGCGGCGGAGGGCATGTCCTCCGCGGCGGCATAGAGCAGCGCCGCGCCGGGGAAATGCGCCTCCGCCTCATAACCGACGGTTGCGGGCATCGGCGGCACACCACCCGCCGGGTGCGCTGCGATGGCGAGCCACGCCGCCCGCATCGCCAGCGCGACGAGCACCGCAAGCGCAAGGCCGATCGCGACCAGCCAGCCGCGCATCACCCTCCGCATCGTCTCTGCACGCACCCGCATGCCCCGCCCATAGCCGATCGTGCTGTGCAAAGCGCCCCTTTGCGGAGACCCGTCGATGCCCAAAGCGGCACAGGTCAAGGGGCGGCTTGGCCACCCGGCTCCCGATCAGCAGCCTTCGCGCCGGTGATGCACGGCGTTGCCGCCGATACGCATCACCGACACCCTCTGGACGCTTATTTCAAGGTCGCGCTGTCCAGGTTGAGCTGTCCCTCGCTCAGCGTCTCCACCGTCGGATAGGCCTGGCGGAGCGGCGCGATGAACTGCTTGGCGTCGCCGACCACGGCGATGCTCGCCGCCTTGGGATCGAGCAACGTCGCCGACACGCTCTGCACCTCCGTCGGCGTCACCGCCTCGACCTTCGTCGTATAGCGCTGCAGCTCGTCGAGCGGCACGCCGTCGAGCACATAGGTGCCGAGGATGCCCGCCACGCCCTCGGTGGTCTCGATGCCGCGGCCGAAATTGCCGACCAACACCGCCTTGCGCGACGCGAGTTCGCTGTCCGGTACGGGCGCGGCGCCCATCTTGGCCATCTCCGCCGTCATCAGCGTCACGACTTCTGCCGCGGTCGGGTTCTTGGTCTGCGTCCGCGCCGCGAAGCTGCCCGTCGCCCGCGCCGCGTCGACGCCGCTCGACGCGCCGTAGGCGAGGCCACGCTTGATCCGCACCTCCTGGTTGATCCGCGACGAGAAGCCGCCGCCGAGCACGGTGTTGGCGACGGCGAGCGGGTAAAAGCGCGGATCGTTGCGCGCGATCGCCGGACGCTCGACGACGACGCCAGCCTGGCCGGCGCCGGGCATGTCGACCGCGACGACGCGCGGCGCGGGCAGGGCCGGCGCGGCCGGCAGGGGCGTCGCACGACCCGCGACCCGCCAATTGCCCAGTTGCGCCTCGGCCAGCGCCTTCGCCCGCGCCGGCGTGACGTCGCCGACCAGGATCAGCGCCGCCTGATCGGGCCGCCAGGTACGCGCATAGGCGGCGGTTACATCGGCGCGGGTCATCGCCTTGAGCGACGCGGGCGTACCGTTGCCTGGCGCGCCATAGGGCGACGCGCCGAAGGTCGCGCGATCGGCGACCAGCGCGGCGAGCTGGGCCGGATTCTTGAACGCGACGGTGACGCCATCGACCGCCTGCGACCGCGCGCGCTCCAGCTCCTGCGGCGCGAAGGCGGGATGCTGCGCCACATCCGCCAGGATCGTCATCGCCGGCGCGAGCTGGTCGGACTTGACCGTGACTGCGACGGAGCCGCCCTCTTCGGCCGCGTCGGCGCCGATCGATCCGCCCAGGCTTTCCATCTGCCGTGCGATCTCGGTCGCGGAGCGCGTCGCCGTGCCCTTGGTCATCAGCGTCGCGGCAAGCTGGCTGACGCCGGGGCGATTGGCGGGGTCGAGCGCCTCGCCGCCGGTCGCGACCAGATAGGCGGTGGTGATCGGCAGGTCGTGCTTCTCCACCGTGATGACGCGCAGTCCGTTGGAAAGGCGCGTTTCGACCGGCTGCGGCAGATTGGCCTTGACCGGCGCACCCGGCGCGGGCGGCATCACGCGCTGCCCCTCGGGTGCGGGCGTCACGACGGCGATGTTCGCGGGCGGCGTCAGCGGCTCGGTCTGCACCGTGGCGGCGACCTGGATCGTATCGCCGGTGGCAGTGGCCGGCTTTGCGCTGTCCGGCAGGTAGCGGATCGTGGCCGACTGGTCGTCGTTCAGATATTTGCGCGCGACCCTTTGCACGTCGGCGGCGGTGACCCGCGCGATCTCGGCCAGCTGGCGGTCGGCGGCGCGCGGATCGCCATCGATGATCACCGAGGAAGCGAGAATGCGCGCCTTGCCCTCCGCGGTCTCGCGGCTCTTGATCGCGGCGGTCAGGATCTCGTTCTTCGCCTCCGCCAGTTCGGCGGCGCTGACCGGCGCGTCACGGAAGCGCGCGATCTCCGCCTTCAGCGCGGCGGCGCCCTGGTCCGCCGTCTTGCCGCCCGCCAGGATCGCATAAGCGACGAGATTGCCCGTCCCCTGCTTGGTGTCGAGGAACGACGCGGCATCCTGCGCGAGCTGGTCGCGATAGACCAGATTCTCGTACATCCGGCTGCTCTCGCCGGTCGACAGGATCGTGTTGAGCACGGTTAGCGCGGGGACATCGGCGCTGCGGTCGGCCGGGACGTGCCACGTCATCAGCACCGCGGGCAGCGGCGTATTGGGCTCGTAGACGGTGTAGCTGACTGCCTTCGTCCGGTCGGGTTCGGTCGCCGTCACGCGCGGGATCGCGCCGGCGGGTTTGGCGATGCCCGCGAAATACTGGTCGATCCAGCGGTTCAGCGTCGCGGGATCGAAGTTGCCGGCGACGACCAGGATCGCATTGTCGGGCCGGTAGTAGGTCGCGTGGAAGGCGCGCACGTCGTCGATGCCGGCCGAATCGAGATTCTCGATGCTGCCGATCGTCGAGCGGGCATAGGGATGGCGCGTATAGGAGGCCGCGGAAAGATAGGTGGAGAATAGTTTGCCGTAGGGTCGTGCGAGCGTCGACTGGCGCAGCTCCTCCTTCACCACGTCGCGCTCGGACGCGAAACTCTTGGGCTCCACGACCAGGCTCGCCATCCGGTCGGCTTCCGCGAACAGCAGCCGCTGGAGGTGGTTGGCCGGCACCACCTCATAGTAATTGGTATAGTCGTCGTTGGTCGAAGCGTTGTTGTAGCCGCCGACGTCCTCGGTCAGCCGATCCATCTGTTCGGAGACGAGATTGCGCGTCGCCTTGAACATCAGGTGCTCGAACATGTGCGCGAAGCCGGAGCGACCCTTGGGATCGTCCTTCGATCCGACGTCATACCAGACCTGTACTGCGACGTTCGGCGTCGACGTGTCGCGGATGGCGTAGACGCGCAGGCCATTGGCCAAAGTCCGCTCAGTGAAGGCGATCGGCTTGACGGCCGCCTCGTCGGTCAGGGCCGCCGTCTGGGCGGTGGCGGCGAGCGGCAGCAGGGCAGCGCCCAGAAGAAGGGCGGCACGGACGAGACGCATGTGTATAGGCTCCGGCAAGCGGCGGTTCGAGAGCCCCGGAGGGTGGCCCGTCCGGCCGGGCGGTGTCAATCGGCGGTTCGCATCTCCCGGCGGCGGGGAAGGAACGCCATCCTCGCCCGGTTGCCGTATCGCGTCGGCGCATGTCTCCTGGGTGGTTTCTTCCCCGGTCGGGCCCACCCCCAGCCCCTCCCGCAAGCGGGAGGGGAGCGGGATGTCGGTGCGGCGCTGTGTTCGTCTTGGGTTCGGAGCCTGCGAAGGCATTTGCATCGCGTGCGCGCCCTTTCGATGCCGATCAGGTCTGTCCCCGGCCTGCGCATCGGACACCCGATCACTCCCCTCCCGCTTGCGGGAGGGGGCGGGGGTGGGCGCGTCGTGACGGCTGGTGTCCCAGCGCCGTCCGGTCGCCGTATTGCGTCGGCGCCCGTCTCCAGGGTGGTTTCTTCCCGGTCAGGCCCACCCTCAGCCCCTCCCGTAAGCGGGAGGGGAGCGGGATGCCGGTGCTGCGCCGTGTTCGTCTTGGGTTCGGAGCCTGCGAAAGGCATCCGCATCGGGTGCGCGCCCTTTCGATGCCGATCAGGTCTGTCCCCGGCCTGCGCATCGGACACCCGATCACTCCCCTCCCGCTTGCGGGAGGGGGCGGGGGTGGGCGCGTCGTGACGGCCGGTGTCCCAGCGCCGTCCGGTCGCCGTATTGCGTCGGCGCATGTCTCCGGGGTGGTTTCTTCCCGGTCAGGCGCCCCCCCAGCCCCTCCCGCAAGCGGGAGGGGAGCGGCGGTCAGCCCCGCGTCTTGCCCTTCTTCCGCCCGGAATTGGCGAACAGAACCGCCGCGGCCACCGCGGCCGACCCGATACCCACGCCGATGATCCGCATCGGCCAGTGTCCGGTCTTCGCAGGATCGGCGGTGCGCGTTTCCGCGGCGGCGCCGCGCGCCTTGGCGGCAGCGGCGGCTTCCAAGATCTCGTTGGGTTGTTCGTCCGGCTGGTCGGCCATCTTACTCTCCCTTTTCGCGCCGATACGTTGCGCGAAACGTCATGGCGAATGCGGTCAACGCGCCATCTGCAATGGCGCTTCGCAGGTCCGCCATCAACCCTTCATAAAAAGCGATGTTATGCTCGGTCATCAGCATCGCGCCCAAGATCTCGCCGGCGCGGACCAGATGGTGGATGTAGGCCCGGCTCCACGTCGCGCACACGGGGCAGCCGCATGCGGGATCGAGCGGGCCCGTATCCTCTGCGAATTTTGCGTTGCGCAGGTTGATCGGGCCGGTGCGCGTGAACGCCTGTCCGGTGCGCCCCGATCGCGTCGGCATGACGCAATCGAACATATCGATACCGCGCTCGACCGCCCCGACGATGTCATCGGGTTTGCCGACCCCCATCAGGTAGCGCGGCTTATCGGCGGGTAGCTGTTGCGGCGCGAAGTCGAGGCAGCCGAACATCGCCTCCTGTCCCTCCCCCACGGCGAGCCCGCCGACGGCATAGCCGTCGAACCCGATATCGATCAGCGCGTCCGCGCTCGCCTTGCGCAGCGACTCGTCCAGCGCGCCCTGCTGGATGCCGAAGATGGCGTTGTTCGCGGCATGGTCGCCGCCACCGTCGAAGGCATCGCGGCTGCGCTTCGCCCAGCGCATCGATCGCTCCATCGCCGCCGCCTGCACCTCGCGCGTCGAGGTGGTCGGCACGAGCTCGTCGAACGCCATGACGATGTTGCTGCCGAGCAGCCGCTGGATCTCGATCGATCGTTCGGGGCTCAGCATATGGCGCGTGCCGTCGAGGTGCGACTTGAACGCCACGCCCTCCTCCGACCTTTTGGTCAGGTCTGACAGGCTCATCACCTGGTACCCGCCCGAGTCGGTCAGGATAGGGCGTTGCCAGCCCATGAAATCGTGCAGCCCGCCGAGCTTCGCGACCCGCTCCGCACCGGGGCGCAGCATCAGGTGGTAGGTGTTGCCCAGGATGATGTCCGCACCCGCTTTCTCGACATCGGCGGGCTTTATCGCCTTGACGGTGGCGGCGGTGCCAACGGGCATGAAGGCGGGGGTGCGGATCGTGCCGCGCTGCATCCGGATGGTGCCGGTACGCGCGCGACCGTCGGTGGCCGCGATGGTGAAGGCGAAACGCTCGGTCATGGGGCAGGGCTCTTGGCGAAAGCGGCGCCGGCTGTCGAGGACATGCCGCGCCCGCCAAGGCTCTCGACGTCATGGCGTGACCCGTGCGGCGTGACGGCGCGGTAAGCGGTGCGGCGTGCGCGTGGCGGCATGGAGGCCGGATCGCGTCGGCATCGCGACGGCGGACGCACGACGATCCGCGGTGCCCTAGGGTCGCTTGCGTCGTCCCGCCGGCGGCCCGTTGGCCATGCCGGCATTGGCGCGGATCGTCAGCGCCTCCTTGCGCGTCACTGCGCCGTCGCGATCCTTGTCGAGCCGATCCAAGATGCGCGCGAAGGCCGCCTCCAGCTCCGGCAGCGTGATCCGGTTGTTGCCGTCCGCATCAACCTCGAAAGGGCTCGGCAGAGCATTGGGATCGCCCAGCCACCGCGTCGCCCAGTCGGCGAAGCCGATGTAGCCGATGGAGCCGGTCGCGCTGCCGTCGACGCCGGCGAAGCTGCGACGGACCCCCGCCTGCATTTCCGCGCGTGTCGTGCGTCCGTCGCCGTCCGCGTCCCAGGCGACGATCGCCATCGCCGCGGGCTCTACGACGAAGGTCGCGGGCGGCTGTGGCTGCGTCGGCGGCTGCGTCGGGAGGGGCGCGGCCGAAACCTGGGCCTGGAGCAGCAGCGCGAGCAGCATGGGTGTCACCGTGGCGGCAGGAGGAGCGACGAATCGCCGTAGCTGTAGAATCGGTAGCCGCTTGCGATCGCATGCGCATAGGCCGCCTGCATCCGCTCCAGTCCCATCAGCGCCGACACGAGCATGAACAGCGTGCTCTTCGGCAGATGGAAATTGGTCATCAGCCCGTCGATCGCGCGGAACCGGTAGCCCGGCGTGATGAAGATCGCGGTGTCGCCCTCGAACGGTGCAATCGTGTCGTCGTCGCGGGCGGCGCTTTCGAGCAGGCGCAGCGACGTGGTGCCGACGGCAATCACGCGGCCGCCGCGCGCGCGCACTGCATTCAGCCGATCGGCGGTCGCCGCATCGATGCGCCCCCATTCGGCATGCATCCGGTGCGCGTCCGTATCCTCCGCCTTCACCGGAAGGAAGGTGCCCGCCCCGACGTGCAGCGTCAGCGTCTTGTGCCCAATTCCCGCGGCGTCGAGGCGCGCGAGCAGGTCCGGCGTGAAGTGCAGCGCGGCCGTAGGCGCCGCCACCGCACCCGGCTCGGCGGCGAACATCGTCTGATAGTCGTCCGCGTCGCGCGCGTCGGTCGGCCGCTTGGCCGCGATATAGGGGGGCAATGGCATGCGCCCCGCACGCTCCAGCAGCTGTTCGACCGGCTCGTCGCCGGCGAAATCGAGTGCGAAGCTGCCGTCCTCCGCCCGGTCGCTGGCGGTGGCGGAGACGCCGGCGCCAAAGTCGATCGCGTCGCCCTCGCGTAGCCGCTTGGCGTTGCGGATGAACGCGCGCCAGCGTCGCAGCCCCTCGCGCTTGTGCAGCGTCGCGCCGATGCTCGCGTCACCGCGCCGACCCTCCAGCTGCGCCGGGATCACCCGCGTATCGTTGAACACGAGGCAGTCGCCCGCGCGCAGCTGCGCCGGCAGGTCGCGGACATGGGCATCGCGCGTCGCGTCGCCGTCGAGAACCAGCATCCGCGCCGCGTCGCGCGGCGAGGCGGGGCGCAGCGCGATATTCTCCGGCGGCAGCGCGAAATCGAAGAGTTCGACCTTCACTTCGCCTTCGGTGCCACCTTCTTGGGCGCCGCCTTCCCGGCGGGGGTACCCGAACCGGGCAGCGTCACCGGTGCCCCGAGGCTGACCGGCGCGGGGGCGGGTACATTGACGTAGGGCGGGGGATCGTCCGCGGCGATATAGGCATGGACGATCTTGGTCGGGTCCGAGGGCGGCTCGCCGCGCTCGATCCCGTCGACATATTGCATGCCGTCGATGACGCGGCCGAAGACCGTATATTTCTTGTCGAGGTTCAGCTTGGGCTGGAAGACGATGAAGAACTGGCTGTTGGCGCTGTTCGGGTCGTCCGCCCGCGCCGCCGACACGGCGCCGCGGACGTGCGGCAGGTAATTGAATTCGGACGGGACGTTGGGCAGCGTCGAGCCGCCGGTGCCGTCACCCTTCGGGTCGCCACCCTGCGCCATGAAGCCGTCGATCACTCGGTGAAAGACGAGACCGTCATAGAAATGCTGCCGGGTCAGCGTCTTGATCCGCTCGACCATCTTGGGCGCGACGTCGGGGCGCAGCCAGATCGTGACCCGACCGCCGTCGGACAGGTCGAGCAGCCAGAGGTTCTGCTTGTCGGTGATCGGCGGCGGAGTCGCCCGGCCGGCGACATTGGCTTCGATGACCTGTGCCGCGACCGGCGTGGTCGCGAGGCACAGGGTGGTCAACGCAAGGAAACGGGCGAACGCGCGCATGGAAATCCTATCCAGGTGATGGCGGCGACTTAGACCAGAATGCGGGTTGCACCAAACTGAACGTTGCGGGGGGCGGCAGGCTCTCGCTGGACGAGGGGCGGTCAGCTACCCTTTTGACCCATGGTCTTGACGCGCGCGACGACCTCCTCGCAGACCTGCGGTGTGACGAAGCGCGCGATCGGGCCCCCGAACAGCGCGATCTCCTTGACCAGGCGGCTCGCGATCGGCTGCAGCGCGACATCCGCCATCAGGAACACTGTCTCGACCCGCGGATTGATCTGCTGGTTCATGCCGGCCATCTGATATTCGTATTCGAAATCGGCCACCGCGCGGAGCCCGCGCACGATCACCTTGGCGCCTTCGCGCTCTGCGAAATCCATCAGCAGCGAATCGAATGCGACGACCTCGATCGCCCCCGCGATATCCTCGACCTCGCGCCGCACCATCGCCATCCGCTCGTCCAGCGTGAACATCGGTGACTTGGACGGGTTGGTGGTCACGCCGATCACCAGCTTGTCGACCAGCTTCGCGCCGCGCCGGATGATGTCCATATGGCCCAGCGTGATGGGATCGAAGGTTCCGGGATAGACGCCGATGCGGCTGGTCATGGGGCTTGTCCTTACCGATCGCGCGCGACGACGTAGCGGGCCAATTCGCGCAGCACGTCGGCCTCGGCGCCATGGCCCTTGAGATGCGCGATCGCCTGGTCGACCAGCATCGCGCATTGCTCGCGCGCGCGCTCGATTCCGAGCAGCGTCAGGAAGGTTTCCTTGCCCGCGTCCGCATCCTTGCGCAGCCTTTTGCCAGCCGCCTCCTCATCGCCTTCCGCGTCGAGCAGGTCGTCGGCGATCTGGAAAGCGAGGCCGAGGTCGTGGGCATATCCGCGCAGTGCGCGACGACCGTCGACGGGCACGCGGCCCAGGATCATCCCCGCCTCGACCGAGACGGAGATCAGCGCACCTGTCTTCATCTGCTGCAGCCGGGTGACCGTCGCCAGGTCGAAGCGCGAGCGTTCTGCGACCAGGTCCATCATCTGGCCGCCGGCCATGCCCGATGGGCCCGAGGCGTGCGCCACGGCCATCACCAGTTCCGCGCGGACGAAGGGGTCGGGATGCGTCGCCGGCTCCGCCAGCACCTCGAACGCCAGCGCGTGCAGGCAATCGCCGGCGAGGATGGCGGTGGCCTCGTCGAACGCCTTGTGCACCGTCGGCTTGCCACGGCGCAAGTCGTCGTCGTCCATCGCGGGCAGATCGTCATGGATCAGCGAATAGACGTGGATCGCCTCAATCGCTGCCGCGACCTCTCCCGAACATGCCCGCGACACGCCGAACAGATCGGCCGTGGCGCAGACGAGCAACGGGCGCAGCCGCTTGCCGCCGCCGATCGCGGCATGGCGCATCGCGCGGTACAGGTCGGCGCGCGCGTCGTCGGGCACCGCCAGCAGCCGGTCGAAACGCCCGTCGATATCCGTCGCCACCTCGGCCAGGGCGGTCGCGAGCGTCGGGTGGAGCGGGGCGGCGGCCATCGGCTCAGCCCGCGGCAAAGGGACGCGTACCGGCGGCCTTGCCCTCCGCGTCGAGGCGTATCGCCTCGATCCGGGCCTGGGCGGCGTCGAGCCGCTCCGCGCAGCGCTGGCGAAGGCGATCACCGCGCTCATACAGCGCGATCGATTCGTCCAGGCTGGCTTCCCCGCTCTCAAGTCTGGAAACGATGCGTTCCAGCTCCTTGAGGGCTTCCTCGAACGACAGGCTCTCGATCGGCGTATCCATGGGGACGCGCTATGCGGCAGGGCGCGGGATCGGGCAAGCATCCCAAGCGTTCGCCGACCCATGTTCACCAGCATCAATCCCGCGACCGGCGAGGCCGGAACTCCGATTCCCGAGATGACCGCCGACGCGGTCGAGGCGCGGATCGCGCGCGCCGCGGCGACGTTCGCGACGTGGCGCGTATCCTCCTATGACGCGCGTACCGATCTGCTTGAACGGATCGCGGAAGCGTTCGAGGCGGACAAGCGGCGACTCGCGGAGATTGCGACGCGCGAAATGGGCAAGACCCTCTCCTCCGCGATCGCAGAAGTCGAGAAATGTGCCGCCGCCTTCCGCCATTATGCGCAGGAAGGGCCGTCGATGCTCGCGCCCAGGTCGTTCGAGACGGCATCCGGCCCGGCGGCGGCCCGCTGGCTGCCAATGGGGCCGGTGCTGGCGGTCATGCCGTGGAACTTCCCCTATTGGCAGGTCATCCGCTTCGTCGCGCCGACGATCATGGCGGGGAATGTCGGGCTGCTCAAACACGCCTCGATCACGCAGGGGTGTGCCGCCGCCATCGAGGAAACGATCATCGCGGCCGGCGCACCCGCCGGACTGTTCCAGAATCTCGCGATCCGTTCGGACAAGGTGCAGGCGCTGATTGACGACCCGCGGATCGTCGCCGTCACGCTGACCGGCAGCGAGGGCGCGGGCATGAAGGTTGCGGAGGCCGCGGGACGCAACCTCAAGAAGGTGGTGCTCGAGCTCGGCGGCTCCGACCCCTTCATCGTCATGCCGTCCGCCGATCTCGACAAGGCTGTCGCTCAGGCCGTCAAGGCGCGCGTGCAGAACACCGGCCAGTCGTGCATCTGCGCCAAGCGCATGATCGTCCATGCCGATGTCTACGACGCGTTCCTCGAGCGCTTTTCCGCTGCGATGCGCGCGGTGAAGGCGGGCGATCCGATGGCGAGCGACACGGACATGGGCCCCTTGTCCAGCGAGGAGCAGCGGCAGACGACGCTGGACCAGCTCGCCGCCATCCAGCAGGCGGGCGGCCGGCTGCTGTTCGGCGGAGAGGCGCTACCGGGGAAGGGGGCCTATATGTCGGCGGGCGTGCTGGTCGATGTTCCGATCGATCATCCGGCCGCGCAGGAGGAGCTGTTCGGCCCTGTCGCCATGGTGTTCAGGGCGGACGATATCGATGCCGCCATCGCCCTTGCCAACGACGTGCCCTTTGGCCTCGGATCCTCGGTCTGGACGAACGACGCCGCAGAGCGGGAACGGTTCGAGCGCGACATCGCGGCGGGCATGACCGCGGTCAACGCCATGCTCGCCTCGTCACCCGAGGCGCCCTTCGGCGGGATCAAGCGCTCCGGTCACGGTCGGGAACTCGGGCCCTACGGCCTGCACGAGTTCATGAACCTGAAGACGGTCTTCGGCTGATTCGTCAGCGCAGGCGCTGGGTCCAGGTGTAGAGAATTGAAACGCCGACGAGGCCGAAGTCGATGGCAGCCTGCATCCGGTGGGGCGTTGGATCGGCGATGTCGTGCGTGATGACGCGAATGTCCGCGGTCGGGTGGCGCACGGCGAGGATCGCGATGGCGACGCCCATCCCAATTGCAATCTTCCGCCGGTCGCTCATCCGCGTGTCTCCCGGCTGCGAAGCCTAGCATCGACACGAACTGAAGGCCAGTAGTTTAGAGTGTGATCCACGTGCGTGGAAGCGGTACCTGCCCTCACCGCGCCATCCAGCTTTGCTGGATCGCACACTAGGCGACGGAGTACAGGGGCGCGGCGTCGCGAACCCGGTCGCGGCCTGCCGCCTTCGCTTCGAAGAGCGCGCGATCGGCACAGCGGTAAAGGGCTTTCCAGTCCGTTTCGCGCACCAGGGGGCCGTTGCAGGTGCCGATGCTTGCGGTGACGGCGAGGTCGAAAGGCATCCGTTCCGCCCGCATCGCGTCGAGCGCCCGGTCGGCGTCGAAGCCGGACGCGGCGGGCACGAGCAGCGCGAATTCCTCACCGCCGAATCGCGCCACCAGGGCGCCCGGCGGTGCCACCCTGACCAACGCCCGCGCGACGCGTCGCAACACCTCGTCGCCCCCGTCATGGCCGATCGTCTCGTTGACCACCTTGAAATGATCGATGTCCGCGATGACGAGCTGCTGGTCGCCCTCTCTGCCGATGGCCTGTTCGAGAAACGCGCGGCGGTTGAGCAGTCCCGTCAGGGGATCGGTCGCGGCCAGCAGGCGAGCGGCGATCTCCTGCTCCCGCGCGACATCGCGCTCAACGCTGAGAAGACGGATGCGGTAGGCGACGCCAAAAGACGACAAGGACGCTTCCAGTGCCATCGCCAGCAACGTCGACTGATCGATCCACCAATGCCAGCCGATGACGTTCATCGCAGCGAGCACGCGCACCGAACAGAGAGCGACGGGCGCGCCCCATGCGATGGCGAAGATCCAGAGATGGTTGCTGCGCACCCGCCACGCGCGCCAGAGCACGGCCCCGACAAGTCCGATGAGCAGGAGATAGGACAGGTTCACCGCGAGGTTGATCGCGACGGCAAAACGCGGGGAGAGCAGCGCGAATGCCGAGGCGGTCGCCAGCACGCCGAGCGCGACCGCGGTGCTAGCCGGGCGCAACCAGCCATCGAAGACGCGCCGCTCGAAGAAGGTACGTGCAAAGGTGACGGCCGCGGTCGCCGCGGCGGCCAGCAGCAGATAGTTCAACCGCATGCGATCGTTGTTGTCGATCGCGGTGATCTGTCCCAGCAGGCCGGACGAACTGAACGCATAGCCGAGCAGGCACAGGACCATCAGGCAATAGGCCGGCTGGAAAGCCTGGCGCAGCGCTGCCCATAGCGCGAGATTGTAGATCAAGAGCGCGATGCACATGCCCGCGAACGCGGCATAGAGCGCCGCCATTGCGAGTTCGTAACGAACACTGTCGGCATAGTTGCCCACGATCGGGCCATTGACGATGCCGCGCAGGTTCAACGATCCGCGGACATGCCACAGCAAGCGGGTGGGGGGCGCTTGCCGCGGCGGAACGATCAGCTGGAATGTCGCGCCCAGCATCAGCGCGCGGCCAGCGGTGCGGCTGTCGAAGCCGGTGCGGCGGATATGGCCGTCGGCATACAGGATATAGAGCGCGACGCCGTGCTGCCACGTGCTTGCGAACCGAACCGTCGCCGCGCCTTTGGGCAGCGGGCCGAGCTTCTGCGACAATATCCAGAAATCGCCCGAGCCGTATGCGTTCTGCGGCCCCTTGCAGTCGAACCGGGCGGTATGGGCGAAGATGCGTGCCGGCGTATCACCGGGACGCGCGCGCGTCACACAGGTCGCAACCGGCTCGCCCGGCATCGCCATGGCGGGCATCGGGCATGCGAACAGGGTCAGCGCCCCCAGCAGCGCGATCAGTCGTGACAAGGCAATGTTCACCGACATCGCATTGGCGATACGGCGGGTTCACCAAGCAATGGTTAACGCGGCAACAGGACAAGCTGGCGCGTCGAGTGCAGCGGAGGGGCACACGACACGTGTCGACCTTTTCGGGAGGCGTTCAGTAGATTGCGCCGCCGTCCTTCACAGGAGTGTGCCGCGGCGCGTCAGCCGAGCGGGCTACCGCACTGCCTGACGGCCAGGACGAACCCCGTCGGCCCTTCGCCGTGGACTCGCAGCACGAACGGGGCAAGTAGCGGGACGTCATGGCATCCGTCGGCATGGACAGGCGCTGCGTCGAGCCGCCGGCTCGTATCCACGATCGCCCATGCCAGCCGCAGTTCGCCGCCGCCCCCGATGGCACGCAGATAGCGGCGGACGTGTTCCAGATCGGTGACGGCCCCTTCCGTCCAGATCAGCGACATCGTGGCGCCTCGCCGCCTGTCTGGCTCCACATGCCAAGCCATACGGTCACCGCCTCGTTTCCGAGCAGTCGCCCCGCGGTGATGTCGCGATAACCGCGCATGTCGAGGCGACGGATCGCGCTGGGATCGTCGAACAAGGCGTGATCGTCGAACAGGGCGTGATCGTCGAGCGATGCGTCATCGCTGTCCGGGCGGCCCGGATCATGTCCGTTGGTATTCATGCAAATGAAGATAAGACGAAAACGGAGCGAATCTCATGGAGACCGCTCCGTTTCGGATCAAAAAGTGCGAAGACTCAATCCGCGTCGATCGGCTCCGCCTTTCCCTTCTTCTTGGGCTTCTTCGGGGCCGCCGGCTCGATGCCGAACGACAGCTGGCCGTCCTTCAGCCGCACGGTCACCTCGCCGCCATGCACGAGCTTGCCGAACAGCAGCTCTTCGGCGAGCGGCTGCTTGATCTTCTCCTGGATGAGGCGACCCATGGGACGCGCGCCATACAGGCGGTCATAGCCCTTTTCCGTGAGCCACGTCTTCGCGGCTTCGTCCAGGTTGATATGGACCTGCCGATCCGCCAACTGCAGTTCGAGCTGAAGGATGAACTTGTCCACCACACGTGCCACGACCTCCGTCGGCAGGTAGCCGAACGGCACGATCGCATCCAGGCGATTGCGGAACTCGGGAGAGAACATCCGCTGGACTGCCTGCTCGTCCTCACCCTCGCGGGTCAGATTGCCGAAGCCAACCGTCTCGCGCGCCATGTCGGCGGCGCCGGCATTGGTCGTCATGATGAGGATGACGTTGCGGAAGTCGACGGTCTTGCCGTGCTGGTCGGTCAGGCGGCCGTTGTCCATCACCTGCAACAGGATGTTGTACAGGTCCGGGTGCGCCTTCTCGATCTCGTCGAGCAGCAATACGCAATGCGGATTCTGATCCACCGCATCGGTCAGCAGCCCGCCCTGGTCGAAGCCGACATAGCCCGGAGGCGCGCCGATCAGCCGACTGACCGAATGGCGTTCCATATATTCGGACATGTCGAAGCGCTGCAGCGGAATGCCCAGGATCGCGGCGAGCTGCTTGGCGACCTCCGTCTTGCCGACACCCGTGGGGCCGGTGAACAGATAGTTGCCGATCGGCTTTTCGGGATCGCGCAGACCGGCGCGGCTGAGCTTGATCGCCGCACTGAGCTTCTCGATCGCGCCGTTCTGACCGAACACCACGCGCTTGAGGTCTGTCTCCAGCGTCTCCAGCACCTTCTTGTCGTCGGAACTGACCGACTTCGGCGGGATGCGCGCCATCGTCGCGATCACCGCCTCGATCTCGCGCGCGGTGATCGTCTTCTTGCGCTTGTTGGCAGGCACCAGCATCTGCATCGCCCCGACCTCGTCGATCACGTCGATCGCCTTGTCGGGAAGCTTGCGGTCGTTGATGTAGCGTGCCGACAGCTCGACCGCCGACTTGATCGCGTCGGGCGTGTACCGAACCGAATGATGTTCCTCGAACGCCGACCGCAGACCGGCGAGGATCTTGATCGTGTCCTCCACCGTCGGTTCGTTGACGTCGATCTTCTGGAACCGGCGCAGCAACGCGCGGTCCTTCTCGAAGTGGTTGCGAAATTCCTTGTAGGTGGTCGAGCCGATGCAGCGGATCGTACCGCCCGACAAGGCCGGCTTGAGGAGGTTCGAGGCGTCCATCGCGCCGCCGCTGGTCGCGCCGGCGCCGATCACGGTATGGATCTCGTCGATGAACAGCACCGCGTGCGGCATCTTCTCGAGCTCGGAGACGACCGCCTTCAGCCGCTCCTCGAAATCGCCGCGGTAGCGCGTGCCGGCCAGCAAGGCGCCCATGTCGAGGCTGTAGATCACCGCCTCCTTGAGGACGTCCGGTACCTCGCCCTCGACGATCTTGCGCGCCAGGCCTTCGGCGATCGCCGTCTTGCCGACGCCGGGATCACCGACATAGAGCGGGTTGTTCTTGCTGCGGCGGCACAGGATCTGGATCGTGCGGTCCACCTCCGGCCCGCGGCCGATCAGCGGATCGACCTTGCCGTTCTTGGCCTTTTCGTTGAGATCGACGGTGAACTGCTTGAGCGCGCTCTCGCCCTTGCCCTTGTCGGCGGAGGCTTTTGGCTTTTCCTCCTCCGCGCCCTTGGGCGGTGCGGCCTCCGCCGCCTGGCCGCCCTTGCCGACGCCATGGCTGATGAAGCTGACCGCGTCGAGACGGCTCATGTCCTGCTGCTGCAGGAAGTAGACGGCATAGCTCTCGCGCTCGCTGAACAGCGCGACAAGGACGTTGGCGCCGGTCACCTCGTCGCGGCCGGACGATTGGACGTGCAGGATCGCGCGCTGCACGACGCGTTGGAACCCGCTGGTCGGCGACGGATCGGTGACGGCATCGACCTTCAGCGCGTCGAGTTCGGTATCCAGATAATGGGCGACGGTGGTCTTCAGATCGCCGAGATCGACGTTGCAGGCCTCCATCACCTTCGACGCATGCTCGTCGCCGATCAGCGCGAGGAGCAGGTGCTCCAGCGTCGCATATTCGTGGCGGCGGGACGACGCGGCCTCGAGCGCCTTGTGCAGCGTGGTCTCGAGCGCGGGGGCGAAGGATGGCATGAGAAACTTACTCCACTCGGGCCGCGGACAATGACGCGACCCTTTCCACCAATGTCGGTATCGCGGGGCCGTCCATCAACCGGTCGGGCATCGTACCGGCGCGTATCGAACGCGCGGGGACGGTGCCCGGTCCGGTCATCGGCGAAATAGCGCGTCGGCGCTTGCCCGATGGTTAACGGCGCGTTCGCGATGGGCGCGAATGCGGGCGATCTCCGCTTCCAGCGCCGCGACGCGCGCGTCCAGTTCGGCCACGGAAAGCGGGTCGAGGTCCTGCCGGCGCAGCGCGGCGAGCGCATCGTCGGGACGAGAGGGAAAATCGTCCGGGTCCATAACGTGGCTCAACGTTGACCCGTGGCGAAGCGATGTCAATAAGCGACGGACCGCGCCATGAACGAGGATGCGACCGGATGAGCGAGATCCCCGAAACGATGCAGGCGATCGACCCGGAAGGGGCAGGCGGGCCGGAGGTGTTGCGGCTCGTATCTCGGCCTGTCCCCCAGCCCGGCGAGGGCGAGGTGCTGATCCGCGTGGCGGCGGCGGGGGTCAATCGACCCGATGTGCTCCAGCGCAAGGGAGGTTATCCGCCACCGCCGGGGGCGCCGTCGATCCCCGGGCTCGAGATAGCGGGCAGTGTCGTCGCCCTCGGCGCCGGCGTCGACCAGGCGCTGCTTGGCCAGCGGGTTTGCGCGTTGCTCGGCGGCGGCGGCTATGCCGAATATGCAACGGTCGCGGCGGGGCAGTGCCTGCCCGTGCCGGACGGACTCGAGATGTTCGAGGCTGCGGCGCTGCCCGAGACGGTCTTCACGGTGTGGACCAACCTGTTCGAGCGGGCCTTCGCCGCGCAGGGCGACACGGTGCTGGTCCATGGCGGCACCAGCGGGATCGGTACCACCGCGATCGCGCTGGGGACGTTGTTCGGCCTGACCGTGATCGTCACCTGCGGCAGCGCCGCCAAGTGCCAGCGCGCCCTCGAACTCGGCGCCGCGCACGCCATCAACTATCGCGAGGAGGATTTCGTCGAGAGGGTCCGCGCGATCACCAGCGGCACGGGCGTTGCGGCGGTGCTCGACATGGTGGGCGGCGATTATGTCCCCCGCAACCTGCAATGCCTTGCCGAGGACGGGCGGCACGTCTCCATCGCCGTCCAGCGCGGCATGGAGGCGACCGTGCCGCTGTTCGATATCATGCGACGCCGCCTGACCCTGACCGGTTCGACGCTCCGGCCGCGCGACGCCGTGTTCAAGTCGCTCGTGGCCGACGAGATCGCGCGCCACGTCTGGCCGCACGTCGAGGCGGGACGATTGCGCCCGGTCATCGACCAGATCTATCCGCTCGGCGAGGCGGCCGCCGCGCATGCGCGGATGGAGGCGGGCGATCATGTCGGCAAGATCGTCCTGACCGTCGGCTGATGCGGGCGCGATCTGACGCGGCCGGATCGAACCTGCCGGGCCAACGTTGAACGGGCATAACGGGCGAGGATCGGCGGATGCGGTTTTGGTTGGGCGGTGCCATGATGGCCGCGACGGTGATCAGCTGTCCCTGCGCCGCAGAAACCGCCCGCGACGTCCTGACCCAGGCTTCGTTCAACGATCGTGATCCGAACGACGCATTGAAGCGCATCGGCATCGCTCAAGCACTCGCCGCCGCCGCGCTCAAGCGCAATTCGGACGATCGCGAGGCGCAGCTGATGCAGGCGACCGCCCTGGGGTACCGGGCCCGGCTCGACGGGAGTCGCACGGAGGCGATCGCGGCCCGCAAGCTGTTCGAGGCACTCGTCGCGCGCGATCCGCGCAACCCGGAAGCGCAGCTTGCGCTCGGTGCCTGGCATGTCGGCGCGGTGTTCCGGCTCGGCCGGTTGGGTGGCCGCGCGATCCTCGGTGCGCAGAAGCCGCTAGCCTATGCGGCCCTCGACAAGGCAGTCGCGCTCGGTGGGGATCGGGCGCTTTTCCCCGGCCTCAGTGCGCTGTTGCGGCTGGAGCTCGATCCCGGCGATGCACGCGCGCGCCAGTTGGCCGAAGTGGCGGTAAAGGCGGGTACGCAGACCGCGATCGACCGGATCATCCAGCGCGCGGTGTCGGCGGTATTGATACCCTTGCGCGCCGGGCGCAGCGACGAGGTCAAGCAGCTCGCCGCGGAGCTGCTGCCCTTTGGCCGCCTGCGCAAGGACTGACCGGCTCAGCGACTGATCGCGTCAGGGATCGGCCGCCATGTCCGGCGGACCGGGCATGCAAAAGGCCCCACAGCGCCAGCCATGGGGCCTCGAAGCGCACGGCCGAAGCCGGTGCGCGTTGCGATCAGTTGCTGTCCGACTTGTCCGTCGCGACGAGGACGATGGCGGTCAGCGCACCGAGGATGCCGATGCTGATCAGCGTCGCGGTCGAGACCGACGCGCCGATCTTGCTCTTGCCAGCTGCCGGGGCGGCGGCGCGCGCGACGGAAAGGCTGGCCGCCGGATTGGCGGTCGCCGGCGCGGCCGAGGCCGCGACGGGCGCGGCGGCCAGCGCGGTGCCCGAGACGATGAGCGACAGGCTCTTGAAAATGGTCATGTTTCCCGAACTCCCTGAAGATCTTCTGTTTGACGATGCGGCGCCATAGTCGGGAAATGTGACAGTTCGGTCAACGCGAGTGCCACAAAATGCCTGACGGGTTGCCCTTCGGCCACACGCGCAGTACATCGTCGTGGTACGACGGCCGCTCCGTGATGGGGCGGCCCTATTTATTTCTACGGAGTCAGACCCGTGTCCCAGCCGCTCATGCCCCATGCGACCGCTTCCTGGCTGGTCGACAACACCTCGCTGTCCTTCGACCAGATCGCCGACTTTTGCGGGCTGCACATCCTCGAGGTGCAGGCGATCGCCGACGATACCGCCGGCACCAAGCTGACCGGCCGCGATCCCGTGCGTGCGCACGAGGTGACGCAGGAGGAAATCGAGAAGGGCCAGGCCGATCCCGCCTATCGGCTCAAGATGACCAAGGGCCCCGAGCAGGTCCGTCGCACCAAGGGGCCGCGATATACGCCCGTGTCGAAGCGTCAGGACAAGCCGGACGGCATCGCCTGGATCATCCGCAACCACCCGGAGATCAGCGACGGCGCGATCAGCAACCTGATCGGCACGACGCGCACGACGATCGCGGCGATCCGCGACCGCAGCCATTGGAACATCGCCAACATCACGCCCAAGGATCCCGTAACCCTCGGCCTGACGACGCAGCGCGAGCTGGACGCCGCCGTGTCGAAGGCCGCGAAGGCGACGGGTGCCGAGCCGGCGCCGCAGGATACGCGTCTCGAGGGCGACCGCGAGGCGCTCATCGCGTCGCTGCGGGCGGAGCGCGAAGCCGCCGCGCGCGGCGTCGAGGAGGGCGAAACCGATGCCCAGGCCGAAGCGCGCGCGCTGTTCGGCGACCGCTGATCCGACGGGACGGATCCATCGCCCCCGGCCGGTTCCCGGGCGGTGGATGCGTGACGCGCCTTCCGTCAACATACTGGCGGTTCGCCTATTCGTAAGCTAGCGTCGCGCCCGGATGTCGGAACGGGAGAGGCGCGATGTGCGACGAATGGACCGCCGAGGATAACGAACACCACCTGTCCCGCCGCGCCTTCGGGGCGGCGGCAGGGGCAGCGGGCATCGCGATGATGCTGCCGGTCGCCGCGGACGCGATGCCCGTCAAGGGTCGCGACGTGACGATCACGACGCCGGACGGACACTGCGACGCCTATTTCGTCGCACCCGCGAGCGGGCGGCACCCGGGCGTGCTGATGTGGCCGGACATCATGGGCCTGCGCCCGGCGTTTCGCCAGATGGCGGACCGGCTGGCTCAGAGCGGGTATGCCGTGCTGGTCGTCAACCAATTCTACCGCTCGACCAAGGCGCCGTTCCTCAAGCCCGGCGAATCCTTTGACCAGCCCGCGGTGCGGGACCGGATCATGCCCTGGCGCGAGAAGCTGACGCCGGCCGCGACGGACAGCGACGCACGAACCTTCATCGCCTTCCTCGACAAGCAGCCGCAGGTGGATACCCGCCGCCCGCTCGGAACGGCCGGCTATTGCATGGGTGGCCCCTTCGTCCTGCGTACGGCGGCCGTCGATCCCGCCCGCGTCCATGCCGGGGCATCGTTCCACGGTGCGGCGCTCGTCACTAAGGATGCCGACAGTCCGCATCTGCTCGTGTCGAAGCTGCGGGGTGCCTATCTGATCGCGATCGCCGAGAATGACGATGCGCGTAGCCCCGGCGACAAGGACGCGCTGCGCACCGCGTTCGCGGCGGCGAAGCTGCCCGCGGCAATCGCGGTCTATCCTGGTGCGATGCACGGCTGGTGCGTCATCGACAGTCGGGTCTACAACGCCCAGCAGGCGGAGCGCGCATGGGGCGGGATGCTTGACCTGTTCAAACGGACTCTGTGAACTTTTTGGGGAGCGACACGTGGCCGACCTGACGCTGTATACCAATCCGATGTCGCGTGGCCGGATCGCGCGCTGGATGATCGAGGAAACCGGCCAGCCCTATCAGACCGTGGTGCTCGATTATGCGACCGACATGAAGGGCGAGGCCTATCGTGCGATCAATCCGATGATGAAGGTCCCCGCGATCCGCCATGGCGACCAGGTTGTCACGGAAGGGGCTGCCATCTGCGCCTATCTCGCCGACGCCTTTCCGGAAGCCGAACTGGCGCCGACGGCCGCCGAGAAGGCAGACTATTATCGCTGGCTGTTCTTCGCGGCCGGACCGCTGGAGGCAGCGATCACCAACCGCTCGATGGGTGTGGAGCCGAACGTCGACCAGCAGCGCATGGCAGGCTATGGCAATTTCGACCTCGTCGCCGGTGTGTTCGAGCAGGCGGTCACGCGTCACCCGTACATCGCCGGCGATCGCTTCACCGCGGCCGATGTCTTCGTCGGCTCGGCGGCGATGTGGTATACGCAGTTCGGCCTGCTGCCCAAGACGGAGGGGCTCATGGCCTATGTCGCGCGCCTGGCGGAACGGGCAGCCTATCGGCGGGCGGGCGAGATCGACGACGCGCTGATCGCCAAGCAGCCCGGCTGAGGCTCGTACATCGGTAGCGGGGGTGCCGCGCCGGCGGTGCATGGCCACCGGGGCCCATCGTCGGCGCGTGCCCCACTCGCACGTCCCGCTGACCCCAGTTGCGATCCAGCGAGGCTGGATCGGGGCGGCACCGCTCCCACGTAAACGGACCAGATTCCAAGGGGGACGGTCCATTGCCGCGATCGTGGCGGCACCGATGAGGATCGCAATACTAAAAACCCCGCTAAGCCGGTGGCCTAGCGGGGTTTTTAAGTGGTGGGCGTGGCAAGGATTGAACTTGCGACCCCTGCGATGTCAACACAGTGCTCTACCACTGAGCTACACGCCCGCCGGGAGTGGCGCTGTTAGCCGCGCCGTTCGGGGGATGCAAGCGTCAATTGATGCCGCTCGCATTTCCCGTCTCGAAGACGCGATCGACCTCCGCGACCAGGTCGCGCAGGTGGAACGGCTTGGACAGGACGCGAGCGTTCGGCATCTCGCGCCCCGCCTTCAGCGTCACGGCGGCAAAGCCCGTGATGAACATGACCCGCAGACCCTGGACCATCTCGCTCGCGCGACGGGCCAGTTCGATGCCATCCATCTCCGGCATCACGATATCGGTCAGCAGAAGGTCGAACCGTTCCGCCTGCAGCAGCGGGATCGCGGCGGTGCCGCGATCGACCGCCGTCACCGCATATCCCGCCCGTTCGAGCGCGCGGGTGAGATATTCGCGCATCACCTGGTCGTCTTCCGCCAGCAGAATCCGGATCATGACTCGTATCTTCATCCCTGTTCGGCGGCGATTATGATCGCGGCACCTTAATATTTCCAGCGCACGCAACGCGCGGGCAGGCTATGGCGTGCCATTGATGGACGGTTCGTTCGACCTGATCGGCGCAACGCCCCCTGCCAGCCCGGTCATCCTGTCGGTGCCGCACGCCGGCCGTGACTATCCGGCGGCGCTCGATGCCGCCCGGCGCGTCCCGGCCTCCGCGCTGGTGATCCTGGAGGACCGCTATGTCGATGCGGTGGCGCAGGGTGCGCGCGGCGTCGAGACGATGATCGTGCAACGCCGGGCGCGCGCATGGATCGACCTCAACCGCGGCGAGGACGAGCGCGATGCCCGGATCGACGAAGGCGTGCGACCGACTGCGCAGGCGCAGGCCTCCGTCAAATTGCGCAGTGGCCTAGGGCTGATCCCGCGTCGCGGCGGACCGGCCGGGGACCTTTGGCATAGGCGTTTTACCGCGTTTGAGGTGGAGGCGCGCATCATCGCGGATCATCGCCCCTATCATGCGGCCCTGGCGGACGCGCTGATCGCGGCGCGCGCACGGTTCGGGGTCGCCGTCCTGCTCGACGTCCATTCGATGCCGCCGTTGGACGGAAGGACGCGCGTGGTCCTGGGCGACCGGTTCGGCAAGAGCGCCAGCCCACGGTTCGTCGCGCGGCTGGTGTCGGCCACGGCAGAGATGGGCATGGGCTGCGCGTTGAACGCACCCTATGCGGGCGGCCATATCCTGACGCGCCATGCGGCGCCCGCCGCGGGTATCCACGCGGTCCAGATCGAACTCGATCGGTCGCTGTATCTCGACAGCGCACTCGACCGGCCGGGGCAGGGGATGGACGACTGTGTCGCGCTGCTCCGTCACATGATCGCCGCGGTCGAGGACGAGGCGCTGGCGGGCGGCCGCACGCTCGCGGCGGAATGAGCGCATAAAAAAACCACCTCGTGCAGCGCACGAGGTGGCCAAGGTTCAGGGAGGAGACACACCCGAAGGCGTGCCATACGGTGTCGCGAAAGGGGGGACACGGCACCGTACGATTGATAAAATAGGCAGGCGTCGATTTGGTTCAACCCCCCGGCGTCGAACGCGGTGATTTTGTCGGTCAGCCGCGATCGAGCACGGGCGCCATGCGGACCAGGATCCGGTCGCGGCGGATGAAATGGTGCCGCAATGCCGCGGCGACATGCAGCACCACCAGCGCGAGCATGGCCCAGCCGAGGACGCCGTGCGCTTCATGGCCAAAACCCGCCGCGCCCTTGCTCGCCGGCAGAAACGGCATGTTGAACAGGCCGAACCAGGTCATCGGCCGGTGCGGGCCGGGCCCCGACATCATCAGCCAGCCGGTCAGCGGCAAGGCCAGCATCAGGACGTAGAGCAGCCACTGATTGGCGTGGGCCATCCCTTTTTCCCAGCCCGCCATCGAATTGGGGTAGGACGGCGCACGATGGCCAAGCCGCCAGCCGAGCCTGAGCACGGTCAGCGCCAGCACGGTCAGGCCGATCGCGAAATGCGCGCCCATCAGCGCCCGCAACGCGGGGACGCCGTCATGGCCGATACCGATGATCAGGTTCGCGATGATGAGCAGCGCGATGATCCAGTGAAACCAGATCGCGACGGTCGAATAGCGCTCGTCGCGCGGCAGGCGGCTCATCGGCAGCATCCTATGTTGGTATAGAGAGACCGCGAGCTTCGCGCGCGCTGGCAGAACGGTCAAGCGCGCATGCGGAAAGGGGCGGCGCCGGAGTGCCGGCACCGCCCCTCTTCATCGTCAGTCAGAGGCGCGCTGTCAGCCGATCTGCGGCTGCGGCTGCTTGCCCTGGTCCATCTGGCGGGCGAACACCTCGCGCATCAGCGACAGGGAGAAGAGATGTGCATAGAGCAGCGGCAGCATGCCCGACTGGCTCATCTTGCGCAGCTGGTCGCCACGCAGATTCGCCAGCTTCTCTTCGTTGATCATCTGGAAGCCGCGATAGACGAACGGCTGCTGGTTCTGGTCGACCTGGATGGTGACCTCGCCCTCCATCAGCAATTCCATCTCGCGCAGCTCGTTCATGAAATTCTGCGTGCGGGCACCGGCCTGCTCGAACTGCTCCGCGAAGCCCAGCACGCCCTTCGTGAACTCGGTGGGCTGGCCGCCCTCGAACAGCGCCTCTCCGTCCTCGAAATCGCCGATCGTTTCCGACGTCGGATCGAAGCAGAGCGACAGCTCCTCGCTGTCAGGGCGGAGGCGCGCCAGCATGTAGGGGTAACGGCGGATATAGGCGGGAACGTAGAAATTCGTCTCGGTCAGCTTGCCGTCGTCGCCGACAAAGACGTTGACGCCCTCGTTGAGGCCCATCAGCGCGAGCGGGATCGCATCGTCGCCGCTGGAGAAGACGATCGGCATGAAACGCTGCACCAGCGGGAATTCGTCCGTGGTGATAGGGATGGCGTGCTGGCCGGCGAGGAAGGGCGCGCTGTCCTGCGGCCGGACGCGCCAAGTCGCATGCGTCTCGCTCGAGAGCGGCTCCAGGCCATTGTAGAACAGGGGAAGCGGCGCACTGGCCATGGGAACTCTCTCCGTATCCGTGAGTTTTGGCGCGTCCGCGCGCCGACAAACCGGCCGACGCTCTATTGTGCGGCGGCAGGGCGCGCAAGCGGGACGAGCTTTCCGGGGTTGAGAATCCCCAGCGGGTCCATCGCCGCCTTGACCGCCCGAAGCATGGTCAGCCGGGCCGGCGTCGAGAGGCGGGCGAGCTCGTCGATCTTCATCTGGCCGATGCCGTGCTCCGCCGCGATCGATCCGCCCGCCGCAACGACGAGGTCGTCGACGAAGCGCGTAACCACCGGAACATCCTCCGCATACCAGCGCGCCGGGTCGGTGCCGGGGGCAGCGCGGACATGGAAATGGATATTGCCGTCGCCCAGATGGCCGAAGCCGCTGGCGTGCGTGCCCGGGAAGCGCGCCTCGCATGCCTCCGCGGCCTCTATCATGAAGCGCGGCATCGCTGCGACGGGTACCGAGATATCGTGCTGCGAAGCCGGGCCGAGCGCACGCTCGGAGTCGGAGATCGACTCGCGAATCAGCCAGAAGCCGGCGGCCTGCGCCTCGCTCTGTGCGATCACGGCGTCCGTCACCAGCCTGTCGGCCAGGGCCTCGCCAAGCAGGCGCTCCAGCAGGGGCGCGCCGCGCGGGTCGGTGATCTCGATCAGCAGGTGCCAGCCATGCTCGCCCGCCAGCGGGGCCCGGGCGGACGGCACGTGCGCCAGCACCGCCGCCAGCGATTCCCCGGGCAAAATCTCGAAACTCTCGACCGCGTCGCTCGCCTGCTGGAAACGGCGCAGCAGCGTCAGCGCCGACTCGGGATCGGGCGTCGCCGCCCACGCGGTTGCCCGCGCCATCGGCAACGGCACGATCCGCAGCGAGGCGGCGGTGACGATCGCGAGCGTTCCCTCGCCGCCGACGAGCAGCTGTGTCAGGTCGTAGCCGCGATTGTCCTTCTTGAGCACGGCGAGACCGTCATGCACCGAGCCGTCGGCCAGCACCGCCTCCACCCCCGCGACCAGACCGCGCATCGAGCCGAAGCGCAGCACCTGCGTGCCGCCGGCATTGGTCGAGACGAGCCCGCCGACCGTCGCATTGCCCTTTGCCCCGAGGGTCAGCGGAAAGCGGCGGTCGACGGCGAGCGCGGCCTCGTGGAGGTCGGACAGGATCACGCCCGCCTCCGCGATCGCGAGGCCCGCGTCCGCGTCGACATGGCGGATGCGGTTCATCCTGCGCAGCGAGAGGATCAGCGCCGATCCGTCGGCCGGGGGGGTGGCGCCGCCGACCATCGAGCTGTTGCCGCCCTGTGGCACCAGCGGCACGCGGTGCGCCGCCGCGGCGGCGACGATCGTCGCCACCTGGGCGGTGTCCGCCGGGGCCAGGATGGCCGGCGCATGCCCGTGGAAGCGGCGACGCCAATCCGTTTCCCAAGGGGTGATCGCGTCGCGGTCCGTGACGATCGCCTTGGCGTCGAGATGGGGGGCGAGAGCCGCCAGCAGCGCGGATTGGCTCGGGGTCATGGCCGCGCGGCTACGCCAAGTTCATGCAGCGTTCAACGATCGTCGCTAAGGGCGCTGCATCGACCATGACCCATCGTTCATGATCCATCCGGGTTTGCCCCTGTCGCTGTTCGCGCTGCTCGCGCCCGTCACCGCGGGCGCGTGGGACGATTTCGCCGACATGCAGTTCGCGCAAGTCACGATCCACCAGCGCGTGGTGATCCGCGTCACGTCCGCACCCGCCAGCGCGGCGCGGGTCATGGCGCCGCAGCCGATCCGCTGGAAGGAGAAGAAGGGGCCGAAATGCATTGCCGTCGCCGATCTCGGCGGTGCCTTGGTCAGCGGCGATGGCGCGATCGACCTCGCGCTTACGGGCAATCGCCGCATCCGCGCCAAGCTGGGGGGCGAATGCCGGCCGATGGACTTCTACTCCCGCTTCTACCTGAAGCCCGCCGCCGACGGGCGCGTCTGCGCGAACCGCGACGTGTTGAGCATGCGTTCCGGTCTCTCTTGTGAAATCAAGGGTTTCAAGACGCTGGTCGCGCAGAAATAGGCCGCTATTGCGCGTAAATCTTGACTTTCGCGCGCAAATCCGCAAGCGCGCGATGCGGTGTCGCAGGCCATCGCCGCGATCGATTTCCCGGACCTCTGCATGAGCTTTGCCGATCTCGGCCTTTCCGACGAACTCCTGAAGGCGGTGACCGACGCCGGCTATTCCGAGCCGACGCCGATCCAGGCGAGCGCCATCCCCTCGGTCCTGATGATGCGCGACCTGATCGGCATCGCGCAGACGGGGACGGGCAAGACCGCGGCCTTCGTGCTGCCGATGATCGACATCCTGGCGCACGGCCGCAGCCGCGCCCGCATGCCGCGCAGCCTGATCCTGGAGCCGACGCGCGAACTCGCCGCGCAGGTCGCGGAGAATTTCGAGAAATACGGTGCGGGCCACAAACTTTCGATGGCGTTGCTAATCGGCGGCGTGTCGATGGGCGATCAGATCAAGGCGCTGGAAAAGGGCGTCGACGTGCTGATCGCGACGCCGGGCCGGCTGATGGACCTGTTCGGCCGCGGCAACATCCTGCTGACCGGCTGCTCGATGCTGGTCATCGACGAGGCGGACCGCATGCTCGACATGGGGTTCATCCCGGATATCGAGGAAATCTGCACCAAGCTGCCCAAGCAGCGTCAGACGCTGCTGTTCTCGGCGACGATGCCGCCGCCGATCAAGAAGCTCGCGGACAAGTTCCTCGACAATCCGAAGACGATCGAGGTGGCGCGGCCCGCGTCGACCAACGTCAACATCAAGCAGTGGCTGGTGCCCGTCTCGGGAACCGCGTTCAAGAAGCGCAGCGCGCTCCGCCAGCTGCTCCGGCAGGACGACGTCACCACCGCGATCATCTTCTGCAATCGCAAGACTACGGTCCGCGAGCTCAACAAAAGCCTGAAGAAGCACGGTTTCCGCTCCGGCGAGATCCATGGCGACATGGAACAGCCGCAGCGGCTGGCCGAACTCGACCTGTTCAAGAAGGGCGACATCAACATCCTGGTCGCGTCCGACGTCGCCGCACGCGGGCTGGACATCAAGGGTGTCAGTCACGTCTTCAACTTCGACGCGCCCTGGCATCCCGACGATTACGTCCACCGTATCGGTCGTACCGGCCGGGGCGGGGCGCCGGGTGTGGCCTATACGCTGATGACCGCGGACGATGCGGAGAACATCGACAATATCGAGAAGCTGACGGGTCAGAAGATCGATCGGCTCACGATCGAAGACGCTCCCGAGCCCGCTGAGGAAGCACGTCCAGCTCGCCGCGAGCGGCATGGCCGTGGTGGCGAGCGCAGCGCGCCGCGGCGTGAGGAGCGCACCGACGGCCGTGGCGAGGAACGCGGTGATCGGGGCGGACGCCGCGACCGCCGCGACGCCGGGAACCTGCCGGAAGCGGCTCGCGCGGAGCGCACGCATCAGGATCGTGCAGGCAGCAGTGATCGCCGTCCGCGGCGCGACAGCTACGACGACGGGCCCGATGTCGGCTGGAACGGACCGATTCCGGAATTTCTGTCGGTCTCGCTCAACGTCGACGATCCCGTCGACGCCTGAGACGGCGCGCGCGATGATCGAGATCGTGCCGGCCGAGCCGGCGAGCCTCGCGTCGCCGTGCGTCAATGTCTGCACGCTCGACCCGGCGACGGGCTGGTGTCGTGGCTGCGGCCGATCGATCGCGGAGATTTCCAACTGGAGCGCCAAGCCTGCCGCGGAGCGCCGTGCCATCCTCGCCGCCCTGCCGCCGCGCATGGCACAACTCGCCGGCCGGGGATGACCGGACGGGACTGGCCCGATCCAGGTGGATGACAGGCGACGCGCTTCGCGGTAACGCAAACCGGTGGATGCGCTGCGCCGCCTGATCCTGCGTCGACGCACCGTGGCGGGCATCATGCTCGCGGCGGCACTGGCGATGCGCCTGCTCGTTCCCGCCGGCTTCATGCCCGACAGCGCCGCCGGGAACCTGCGCCTGATCCTGTGTCCGGCGGCCTCGCCGCTCGATGCGCTGACGGCGGCCGGACCGGCCAAGCACGTCATGACGCGACAGGATCATCGCGAACACGGGCATCAGTCCGCGCCGCAGGACGCACCCTGCGCCTTCGGCGGCCTCGCGCTCGCCTCGCTCCTGCCGGTCGATCCGGTGCTGCTCGCGGCGGCGATCCTGTTCGCCATGGTGCTGGCCGCGTTCGGGCGGATCGCGCCCACGCCAGCCATCGCGCTGTTCCTGCGCCCGCCGCTCAGAGGTCCGCCCGCGCGAGTCTGATCCACGTGCGTGAAAGGCGGTGCCAGCCCTCACCCCCAATCGGTCGTCCACACAGCCTATCCGGGAGGGGCGGCCGGGCGGGGGGTGAGGGGCGGCACCGCCTCGATCCGGCGTTGCTGGATCGCACACGATGGTAAGCCGGTCGAACCGCTGATCCTCAACCCCGATTGCGTGCGGGGTGGGGACGGGTCGATCCGGCATCAGCCGCTCGCGCTTCGACGCGCGAGGTCGACCGATCCCGACCAGGAACAATCCATGTCCATTCTCCTCGTTCTTGCCGCCACGCTGGCGGCGGGGCAGGGCGATCCCGCCGCGGACCGCCGTGCCGAATTGCTGCGGCAGCGCGCCGCCATCGATGCCGAACTGCAGGCGCTCGACCGTCAGGGCGCCGGCCCGCCTGCCGCCCCGGAGCGCCGGGATGACTCGCGTGCCGGTGATATCGTCGTCACCGGCCACGCCTTGTCGCTGACCACCGACGTCCGGGGACAGACCGTCACGACCGTCGATGCCTCCGCCTTCCGCGACACGCCGGCGACGACGATCGCCGACATCGTACGCCTGTCGCCGGGTGTCGTCGTCATCCAGGGCAACGGCCCCCGCGACGTCGGCGTGTCGGTGCGCGGCTCGAACGCGCGCAACAGCTTCGGTGCGCGCAACCTCCAGGTGTTCGAGGACGATTTCCCGGTCACCCAACCCGACGGGCTCGCCCGCTTCGATCTCACCGACCCGCATGCTTATGGCGCGGTCGATGTGGTGCGCGGCCCTTCCTCCGCGCGCTACGGCAATTATGCCCTGGGCGGTGCGATCAATTTCCGCACCCGGCGCGGGCGCGACATCCGCGGTGCCGAAGTGGGCACGGATGTCGGCGGCGATGGCTATGCCAACGCCTATGCGACGATCGGCAATGCCGGATCGCACTACGACTATAGTCTCTTTGCCAGCCTCGTTGGCGGCGAAGGTGCGACGGGGCATAGCGGTTACCAGACCGGAACGCTCAACGGCCTCGTCACCATCGGGCTCGGCGATCGCGACCGCCTGACCGGCAAGCTCATCTACAACGAGGGCCTGTTCCGACTGTCGACCCGACTGTCCTACAACCAGTATCTGGCCAATCCCTACCAGCAGGGATGCGCGCGGGCGGCGACCGCCGCGCCGGGCTGCGGCACCATTTCCGTGCTGGTCAACGGCGTCAACGGCGCGCGGATCGCACAGACCGCGGCGGAGGGCGACCTTGCGCGCAATGATCGCCGCACGATCGCGGGCCTGCGGTGGGAGCATGATCTCGACGGCGACACGACGCTGCGCACGCAGGCGACGTTCGACAGCCGCGTCGTCAACCAGCCGACCGGTGCGACGCCGTTCCGCGGCACGCTAAACAGCTACAATCTTTCGAGCGACCTGACCGATCGTCATCGCCTGTTCGGCATGGATGCGACAAGTTTCGTCGGCGTCTTCTATAATTATCTCGATAACCAGAGCTACAGTTTCAACAAGACGCCGGCGGGACGAAACGGGCTGGGCGCGCCGACGCAGACGGTGCTCGGCGACGTGCGCAACCTGGGCGCGCGGGCGCGGGAGGAGCTGGCGCTGACCGATCGGCTGCGCTTCGTCGCCGGGATCGGGGGCGAACGCTCCGACATCCGCGTGCGGCAGATCGCCTATAGCTACCCGCTCGCCGCGTCGCCGGTACTGGCGACCATCCCCGCCGACCGGCGGTTCTGGAACGTCGCGCCCGAAGCCTCGCTGGTCTGGCAGGCGGTCGACGCGATACGGCTGCACGCGCGCCTCGGCACCGGCTATGGCATTCCGCAGGCGGGCAGCCTGTTCGTCACCAGCGCCGGCGTGCCGGGCAACAATGTCGCACTCAAGGCGCAGCGGAATACCGGGATCGATATCGGCGCGCAGATCGCGCTGGGGAACCGGCTGAGCGCGGAGCTGACCGGCTATTACGAATGGTTCCGCAACGAGTTGGTGACGCAGTCGGCGGGCGTGAACCTGCTCGCCTATACCGCCAACGCGCCGAGATCGGTGCACCGGGGTGTCGAGGTCGGCCTCGACTGGAAGCCGCTGGCCGGCGTCGCCCTGCTGGCGAGCTACAGCTACAACGATCAATATTATACCGACTTCGCGGAGCGGCTGACGGCGGGCTCGACATCGGTGGTGATCGATCGCGCGGGCGCTCCGATCCCCGGCGTGGTGCCCAACATGGCAAATGTGCGGTTGGGCTACGACCAGCCGCACGGCGCCTTGCGGGGATTGGGCGGCTTTGCCGAGCTGGGATGGCGTGACCGCTATCCGATCGACAACGGCACCCTGCTGAACGTGCCGGGATACACGCTGGTCAATCTGAACCTGCACTATGATCCGCCTGCGGGCGACGATTGGTGGCGGCGCGTCAGCCTGTTCGCGAGCGTCCAGAACCTGTTCGACACGACCTATGTCGGATCGGCCTCGGTCATCGCCGATGGCATCAACGCCACCGCCGGCGTGCAGAATCCGACGAGCGTCTTGCGCGGGGTGACGGGCTCCTTCTACGCTGGCCAGCCGCGCACGGTCTATGCCGGCATGAAGACGAGGTTCTGACGATGGCGACCCTGTCCACCCGTCGCTGGCCCGGATATGTCGCCGTATGGCGCTGGCACTTCTATGCGGGGCTGCTGTGCATCCCGTTCGTCCTGTGGCTGGCGCTGACCGGTGCGGCCTATCTGTTCCGTCCGCAGGTCGAGGCGCTGATCGACCGCCCCTATGCCCATGTCGCCGGCGCCGGGCCGCACGCGTCCGCCGCCGCGCAGGTCGACGCCGCGCTTCGCGCCGTACCGGGCGCGGTCCTGCACCGCTACCAGATGCCCGACACGCCGGAGCAGGCGGTGCAGGTGATCGTCGGCGTCCACGGCCGCGAGACGCGCGTCTACGTCCATCCGCAGACGCTCGCCGTGCTCAAGACCGTCGGCGAGCAGAACCGGCTGATGCGCGTCGTCTTCCGGTTGCACGGCGAGTTGCTGGCCGGAAACGTCGGATCCTATGTCGTCGAACTGGCAGCATCATGGACGATCGTCATGGTGTTGAGCGGTCTGTTCCTCTGGTGGCCGCGCAGTGGGGCGCTCGCCGGCGTGGTCTATCCGCGGCTGCACGCCGGCGGTCGGCGCTTCTGGCGCGACCTGCACGGCGTCAGCGGCTTCTGGGTCTCCGCGATGACGCTGCTGCTGCTCGTCTCCGGCCTGCCCTGGGCGAAGAGCTGGGGTACGTATCTCAAGACGGCGAGAACCATGGTCGAGGGCAGCCGGGTCCGGCAGGACTGGACGATCGGCGCCGGTGCGGGCGGCACGCGCGCGATGGAAGATGCCCATGCCGAGCACGGCGGCATGACGATGGATCACCCGCGCCAGTCCTATGGTCCGCTCGACCGGATGGTGGCGACCGTGAAACCGCTCGACCTCGCCCCACCCGTGCTGATCGCGCCGCCGGCGGGCAAGGGTCAGCCCTGGACCGCCAAATCGGATTCCGCTGACCGGCCGCTGCGCACCGATCTAGAGCTCGACGCCACCGGTCGCATCGTGTCGCGCAAGGATTTCGCGCAGCGCCGGCTGGTCGACCGCATCGTCGGCTATGGCGTCGCCTTGCACGAAGGCGCGCTTTACGGCTGGCTCAACCAGCTGGTGAACCTGCTGACCGCGCTCGGCCTGATGCTGCTGGCGATCAGCAGCGTGGTCTTGTGGTGGCGGCGCCGGCCGGACGGTGTGCTCGGTGCGCCGCATGGCCGCCCACGGCCGGCACTGGCGGTCGGCCTGGTCGCGGTGATCGTGCTGCTCGGGGTCTTGCTGCCGCTGTTCGGGGTGTCGCTGGTCGCGGTGCTGCTCTTCGAGCGGCTGGTGCTCACGCGCCTGCCAGGCGCGCGACGATGGCTCGGGCTGGCGGGGTAGGTCGTCCGGTTCCTCTCCCGCCAGCAGCGTGCAGCCTATCGGCGCGGGTCCGCGATCAGGCCGGGCCAGCGCGCGTCGATTGCACTGGCGACGCCGTTGGTCCAGCCGAAGCCGTCCTGGTTGGGATACTCGCCGCCGCCGCCGGGCTTGCGCTCCTCGACGTCGTATTTCTCCAGCATCTTGCCCGTTTCCGCATAGGTCCGGGACACGGTGCCCATCCAGCGGCGGGCGATGTCCTTCGCCAGCGCCTGCTCGCCGCTGCGGGCGAGGCCATCGATCGCCACCCATTGCAGCGGCGCCCAGCCGTTCGGCTCGTCCCACTGCAGCCCGGTGCGCTGCGTCGTGGTGCGCACCCCGCCCTCGCCGAGCAGGCGGGCACGCACCAGCGTGGCGGTGGCGCGTGCCTGCGCCGGCGAGGCGGCGCCGACGAACAGTGGGAACAGCATGGCGGCGCTGATCGCGGCGGTCGGCTGCCTCGCCGAAAGGTCCCAGTCGGCGAAGCGCCGTTCGCCGGCCACCCAGAGGTAGTGCGCGATCGCGGCACGGCGCGCGATGGCGCGCCGGCCGAAGTCGTCCGCGCAGGCCCGGTCGCCCGCCGCTGCGCAGCGCGTCGCGATCCGCTCCTCCATCGCGAGCATCAGGCTGTTCAGGTCGACGGGTACGATCTGCGTCGTCCGGATCGTCGCCAGCGTCCGGCCGTCGGCAAGCCAGCGGCTGGAAAAGTCCCAGCCGCTTTCCGCCGCGGCACGCAGGTCGCGGTACGCGGTCGCAATATCGCGGCCGGCCTTCGCCGCCTCCGCCCCCGTGGCGACGTCCTCCGCGTAGGATTCGTCGCGCGGCGTGTCGCGGTCGTCCCAATAGCGATTGAGCAGGCTGCCGTCGGGCATGCGCACGACACGCGCGCAAGCGCTAGTCCTGGCGACGCAGGTGGTACCCTGCATCCAATAGGCATATTCGCGGCGCAGCGCCGTCAGCCGCCGGGCGGCGACCGCCGGGTCGGCGTCGCGCGACAGGTCCAGCATCAGCGCGAAGAAGGGGGGCTGCGACCGGCTGAGATAATAGCTGCGCATGCCGTTGGGGATATGGCCGTAGCGCTCGATCACGTCGGTAAAGTCCGCCAGCATCGATTCGACCAGCGGCTGCTGCCCGTCGGCGACGAGGCCGAGCATCGTGAAGTAGCTGTCCCAATAATACATCTCGCGGAACCGGCCGCCGGGTACGACATAGGGTTCGGGCAGCGGCAGCGCGGAGCTTCCGGGCCTGGCGGCCTCGGGCTGGCGGACCAGCATCGGCCACAGCGACCGGACATGCGCGCGGACATCGGTGGCGTCGTGATCGTTGACGCCAGGCACGGTGAAATTGGCGAGCACGAACGCCTTCAGGTCGCCGATCCGCGCGCGATCGAAATCCGCCATGATCGCGGCGGGATCGCGTTTCGGCACGGCGTCGACGAACGTCTTGCCGTCCGGGAAGATCTTTTGCGTCTGCACCGCGACGAACAGCGGACCGAACAGGTCGGCGGGAGAGGGGGCGCGTGCCTCCACAGTGGGGGATGCCTGCATCGCCGACGTGATCGCCGGGGCGGCAGCGAGCGCGGCGCCGGCTGCAAGACGTGATAGGAAACGTGCCATGTGCCTCTCCCAAAAGGTTACCATGCGGTGGCACAGGCCAGCGGAGACTTCCACCGTCTGATCCTGCGGCCGCGGCGCCCCCTCGCCATGGCCGGCGTGCATGTGGCAAGGAACGGCGATGACCACCAAGCCTCCGATCGGTCGCGACACGCGACTGTGCATGTCGCTCGCCGCGCGTCCCGGCAACTTCGGATCGCGCTTCCACAACCGGCTCTACGAGCTGACCGGCCTCGACTACGTCTACAAGGCGTTTTCGACGCGGGATCTGGCGGCGGCGGTCGGCGGAATCCGGGCGCTCGGCATCCGAGGCTCGGCGATCTCCATGCCCTTCAAGGAAGCGGTGATCCCGTTGCTCGACGCCCTCGCCCCGACCGCGGCGGCGATCGACAGCGTCAACACGATCGTCAACGACGACGGTCTATTGACCGGGCATAACACGGACTATGGCGCCGTGCGGACGCTGCTCGACGAAGCGGATGTCGATCCGGCGATGCCGTTCGTGCTGCGCGGGTCGGGTGGGATGGCAAAGGCGGTCGCCGCGGCGCTGCGCGACCGCGGCCATCGCCACGGCACGATCGTCGCGCGCAATGCCGACGCGGGTGGCGCGCTTGCGGCGCTCTATGGCTTCGCCTGGAAGGCGGACCTCGGCGACCTGTCCGCGCCGCTGCTGATCAACGTGACGCCGATCGGCATGACGGGCGACGCCGCGGAGATGCTCGCCTTTCCGATGGCGGCGATCGATGCGGCAACGGTTGCGTTCGACGTCGTCGCATTGCCACCGGAGACGCCCTTCCTGCGCGCGGCCCGGGGTGCGGGCAAACGCTGCATCACGGGCACCGCTGTCGCGACGCTTCAGGCGCTCGACCAGTTCGTGCTCTACACCGGCGTCCGCCCGACGGATGCGCAGATCGCGGAAGCGGAGGCGTTCGCGCGGGCCGGATAGAAATATGGCGGACACATGCGACGAACGCCCGAACCGGACGATTGCCCGCCGGGCCCGCACGCTTTAATGCCAGCCGCCGCATGTACGCGGCGTCCTATCGATCACCACCGGACCGCCGCCGCAGGGCGATCAGCCTCGCGCTGACGATCGCCGCGCACATCCTGATCGCGCTGCTACTGCTCCTGCTGCCCAATTCGCCGCTGACGCGCATGGGGCCGAGTTCCGCGCTGACGACGTTCGACGTTTCCGATTCCGGCAGCCCCTCGCCCAGCAAGGCGCAGGCGAAGAAACAGGCGGCCGCCGCGCCGCGTGGGGGCGCCCCGGAGGTTCGGCCCGAGCCCACGCCGCCGCAGGACCAGCCGGTCCCGCCGCCCCCGCCCGAGGTGGTGCAGAACAACATGCTGATCATGGATCGCGCGTCGTTCGCGGCGACCGACGTCGGCAAGATCAAGGGCAAGAAGAGCGCGCGTGAACTCGCCGTGGCGGGTGATGCGAACGGCGACAGTGGCGATTCGGGGGGTGGCAACGACACGCCGGGCGCGGGCATGGGGCCGGGCGGGCAGCGCCTCTACGCTGCCGACTGGTACGTGCGTCCGCCGCGTACGGCGCTGAACCCCTATATGCCCCCGCACGACGTCCCTGCCGGTTCCTGGGGCGAGATCGCCTGCAGAACCGCGCCCAACTACCGCGTCGAGGATTGCGTCCAGATCGCCGATTCGCGCCCCGGCCTCGGGGTATCCCGCGCGATGAGGGAGGCTGCCTGGCAGTTCCGCGTCATGCCGCCGCGCATCAACGGCAAGCAGCAGATCGGCACCTGGGTGCGAATCCACTATGACATCGTCGACAAGGGCGGCGACGGGGGCGACTGACGGGGCGCGTCCTCAGCCCCGCTCGCGCGCACGGCGATAGGTGCCCAGCACGCGGACCCATTTGGAATGGAAGCCCAGTTCGTCCAGTGCGCGATCGACCGCGGCATCCCCGGGCTTTCCCTCGATATCCGCGTAGAATTCGGTCGCGGCGAAGGTACCCCCCCGCTGGTAGCTTTCGAGCTTGGTCATGTTGACGCCGTTGGTCGCGAAGCCGCCCATCGCCTTGTACAGCGCGGCGGGTACGTTCTTCACCTCGAAGATGAGCGTCGTCATCCAAGGGCCTTCGCCGACCGCCGGCTTGCCGCCGCGCGCCAGCACGACGAAGCGCGTCGTATTGTGGTCGGCATCGGCGATGTCGACGGCCAGCAGGTCCAGTTCATAGATCGCCGCCGCCCCGGGCGGGGCAAGCGCCGCCACCGATGGATTGGCAAGCTCGGCGACATGAGCGGCTGCCCCGGCGGTGTCCGGATAGGGAACCTGCCGGATGCCATGCGCCTTCAGCCAGTGGCGGCACTGGCCCAGCGCCTGGGGATGGCTCATCGCCTCGCGCACGCCGTCGCGCGGACCGATGCCGATCAGCGCATGGCGGATCGGCAGGAAGTGCTCGCCGGTTATGACGAGGCCGGATTCCGGCAGCAGGAAGTGGATGTCGGCGACGCGACCGTGCAGCGAATTCTCGATGGGAATGACCGCGCAGTCCGCCCGGCCTTCGCGCACCGCGTCGATCGCATCGTCGAAGGCGAAGCAGGGGAGGGGAAGGCCGTCCGGAAAGGCCTCCAGCGCGGCGACGTGGCTGTTCGCCCCCGGCGCGCCCTGGAAGGCGACCGCGCGGTCCGGCTCGGCGGCGGCGGCGGCGGTCATCGCGGCGACGATCGGGCGGGCGGGTGCGGCATAGCTTTGCATGATCGGTGCGCGCGTACGGCGCCCGCCCGCCCCCTGCAAGCGCGCGCTTGCGGGCACGCACGGGCTTTCCTATGGGTTGGCCCAAGAGGCGAGGATAAGAGGGGCAAGGCCGGCTGATGGATAACCGCACCAATACGATTGCCGGCTGGGCGCTGGCGGCCTGCGGCGTTGCGCTCGGCCTGTCGATCGCCGGCGGCATGGTCTTCCATGGCGGCCGTCCGGAAAAGATGGGGTACGCGATCGAGGGCGTCGAGGAAGCCGGTGGCGGCGGCGAGGCCGCGGCGGTTCCGATCGCGACGCTGCTGCCCACCGCAGATCCCGCGAAGGGCGCGGAGGTGTTCAAGAAGTGCGCGGCCTGCCACACGATCAACCAGGGCGGTGCGAACGGGATCGGCCCCAACCTCTATGGCACGCTGGGCGAGCCGATCGGTCAGGGCAAGGGCGGGTTCGCCTTCTCCGACGCGCTCAAGGGCGTCGGCGGCAATTGGGACTTCGACAAGATGAACGCGTGGCTCACCAGCCCGCGCAAGTTTGCGCCTGGTACCAAGATGACCTTCGCGGGCCTCGGCAACGCACAGGATCGCGCGAACGTCATCGCCTATATCAATAGCCAGGGCTCGAACCTGCCGCTGCCCGCCGCGCCTGCCGCCGGGGCGGCGCCCGCCGGCAAGCCGGACGCCAAGCCGGCGACCAATGCCGCGAAGGATTCGATCACCAATACGGATGCCGCGAACAATCTCGGCAATACCGGCACCCCGGCGTCGGGCGCACCCTCGGTCGATCCGAATGCGGCCAAGGAGGGCGCGAAGGCCGGCAAGTAAGCCGCGTGACCTCCCCCTCGTCCGGGGGAGGTGTGTTGCCGTCATCGGCTCTCGAGGACAGTCGATGGCATGATCCGCGCCGGGGGCCTTGCCCATTGCGCCGCGCTGATGTGCGATCCGGCAGGGCCGGAACGGGCCGGCGCTATTGCCACGCACTAGGACCAGGCACTGGCCGATCCCCCGTAAGGTCTCTCCCCTCTCCCGCCCTGGAAGAGGGGAGGAAGGCTCAGCCTTCCTTGCGTGCCTGTTCCTCGTAGAATTCCCGCACGACGTCCCAGGCCTCCTCGGCCGTTTCGACGTAGGTGAAAATCCCCAGATCGCGCTGGCTGACGACGCCTTCGTCGACGAGCGCCTGGAAGTTCACGACCTTGTCCCAGAACTCGCGACCGAAGAGCAATACGGGAATGGGCTTGATCTTACCCGTCTGTATCAGCGTGAGCAGCTCGAACAGTTCGTCGAACGTTCCGAACCCTCCCGGAAACGCTGCCAAAGCGCGGGCACGCAGGAGGAAGTGCATCTTGCGCAAGGCGAAATAATGGAACTGGAAGCTTAGCGAGGGCGTGACATAGGGATTGGGCGCCTGTTCGTGCGGCAGGACGATGTTGAGTCCGATCGATTCCGCGCCGACATCGGTCGCGCCGCGGTTTGCGGCTTCCATGATCGAGGGGCCGCCGCCCGAGCAGACGACGAACTGGCGCATGCCGTTCTGGTCGCGCGGAACGCGGCTGGCGATCTGCGCCAGCTCGCGCGCGACCTCGTAATAGCGGCTCTTGGCGACCAGCTTCTCGGCGATCGCGCGGGCGGTATCGTCGCTCGCCATGTCGAGCAGCGCCTTGGCCTTCGCCGGCTCGGGAATGCGCGCCGAGCCGTACATGACGAAGGTCGACGCGATCTTCGCCTCTTCCAGCAGCAATTCGGGCTTCAGCAGCTCAAGCTGGAAACGGACGGGGCGCAGATCCTCGCGGAGCAGGAAGTCCATGTCCTGGAAGGCGAGTTTGTAGGCGGGATGCTCGGTCTGTGGCGTGGAAATCGCCGCCTTGGCGCTTTCTGCGTCCTGCTTGGCATGCGGGAAGACGCGCGCGGGTACTCGTGTATCAGTCATTTTCGCCGAGTTAGAGCAAAGCCGACAGGCGCTCAACGACAGAAATGCGCGTCATCGTCCTCCAGATGCAGGTGATTGCGATGCGCCGCATTATAGGCGGGCGACAGCACGGTGCCGAAGCGCCGGCAGGCGGAGCGGTGGATCGTCGACAGGAACGCCTGAACCTGCGGGTCGGGCGAGCTCCAGTCGTTCAGGATGCTGATCCGGCGCCCATCCTTCAGCGTCACGCCGCCGACGTCGACCGCATTGGCGATGGCGTGGCCCGAGCGGCGGTCGCCTGACCCCGCCGTACCGACGACGTTGCGGCATACGTAGCTGCCCATGCCCTGGACGCTGGCGAGCTCGCTGCCGAGGATCTGGTAGGCGGCGGGGCCGACGGCATTGCGCACCCAGGCGGAAAAGGCGCGCGCTTCGCCGCACCGCATCGCGGTGACGCCGGTGACGGGTACGCCGATCTCGACCAGCTGCACCGCCCCGGACAGGCCGCAGCCATTGCCGAAATCGCGATCGGGCAGGACCCTGTAGGCGACATGATCCGCACGCAGGTCAGCGAGGCATTGCGCGGTGGCGCGCGGCGAGGCGAGGGCGATCGATGATCGCTGCGGTGCGGGGCGTTCGCGGCTGCCGCAACCGGCAAGAAGGACGAGCAGCACCGAGCAGGTAAGGATGCGACGCATCCCCACTTCCTATCGCGCGGATCGGCCGGCGGAAGACGGCGGCGGCTCGAAAGCGGCTTTGCGTGACGACCCGCGCGGAAACGGCGGTGGGCCGACGGATGGGGGCCGACTGGTGTCGGACCGATCCCCTGGAGACCCGGCGCAAAAGCGGTCTCGCCGTCGCTGCCGGGCGAAAGCGGATGCCTGTCGCAAGGCCGCCGTGACGGCCGGCGCAAGGACTGTACACAGCGCGCGCGATCAGGAAAGTCCGTGACCTCGCCAGAGTTCGTTCGAAAATTGTGCAGCGCCCCACGGAGGCGATCGATCCGAACTTTCCCGCTTGCCACGTCACCCTCGTATCCCTAGGGCCGTCGACGGGCCACGCGGTCCCAACGCCGCGCGTGCTCTCTGTGAGGAGAGTCTTCATGACTGATACGACGCTCGCCGACGCCACTCTTGCGCCTGCGAAACCCGCCGCCAAGCCGGCGCGCCCCCAATTCTCGTCCGGCCCCTGCGCCAAGCCACCCGGCTACGATCCCGCCAAGCTCGCGACCGCCGTCCTCGGCCGCTCTCACCGCTCGAAGCTCGGCAAGCAGCGCCTGCAATATTGCATCGACCTGATGCGCGAGCTGCTCGGCCTGCCCGACACGCATCGCATCGGCATCGTCCCGGGCTCCGACACCGGCGCCTTCGAGATGGCGATGTGGACGATGCTCGGCGCCCGCCCGGTTACCGCGCTTGCCTGGGAAAGCTTCGGCGAAGGCTGGGTGACCGATGCGGTCAAGCAGCTGAAGATCGACCCCAAGGTGATCCGCGCCGACTACGGCCAGCTACCCGACCTCACGCAGGTCGACTGGGCGACCGACGTGCTGTTCACCTGGAACGGCACCACCAGCGGCGTGCGCGTGCCGAACGGCGACTGGATCGCCGAGAGCCGAGAGGGGCTGAGCTTCGCCGACGCGACCAGCGGCGTCTTCGCCTATGACCTGCCCTGGGACAAGATCGACGTCGCGACCTTCAGCTGGCAGAAGGTGTTGGGCGGCGAGGGCGCGCATGGCGTACTGATCCTCGGCCCACGCGCCGTCGAACGGCTCGAGAGCTACACCCCCGCCTGGCCGCTGCCCAAGGTGTTCCGCCTGGTGTCGAAGGGCAAGCTGACCGAGGGCATCTTCAAGGGCGAGACGATCAACACGCCGTCGATGCTCGCCGTCGAGGACGCGATCTTCAGCCTCGAATGGGCGAAGTCGCTGGAACAGGGGGGGCTGGTCGCGCGGTCCGACGCGAACGCCGCCGCGCTCGACCGGATCGTCGAGGCGCGCGACTGGCTCGGTCACCTCGCGGAGGACCCGGCGTCGCGGTCGAGGACCAGCGTCTGCCTGACGGTCGACGCGGACGAGGCCGTCATCAAGAAGATGGTGTCGCTGCTCGAGGCGGAGGACGCCGCCTATGACATCGGCGGCTATCGCGACGCACCGCCGGGCCTGCGCATCTGGTGCGGCGCCACGGTCGACACGGCGGATATCGAAGCGCTCGGGCCGTGGCTCGACTGGGCCTACGCCACCGCCAAGGCGGCGGCCTAACTTTCTCCCGACCCCCATCGTCATCCCGGCGAAAGCCGGGACCCACGGACGCGATACGGCTGCGACTTCAAGCGTTCGGTATCCATGGGCCCCGGCTTTCGCCGGGGTGACGAGCGGAGGGCCGCGATCCCGTCTTTCCAGAAAGGCTATTTCATGCCCAAAGTCCTCATCAGCGATAAAATGGACCCTAAGGCCGCGCAGATCTTTCGCGAGCGCGGCGTCGAGGTCGACGAGATCACCGGCAAGACGCCGGACGAACTGAAGGCCATCATCGGCCAGTATGACGGGCTCGCCATTCGGTCGTCGACCAAGGTCACCAGGGACATTCTGGACCACGCGACCAATCTGAAGGTCGTCGGGCGTGCCGGCATCGGCGTCGACAATGTCGATATCCCCGCCGCGTCGGCGAAGGGCGTCGTGGTGATGAACACGCCATTCGGCAATTCGATTACCACCGCCGAACATGCCATCGCGCTGATGTTCGCCCTCGCGCGCCAGCTGCCGGAGGCGGACGCCTCGACCCAGGCGGGCAAGTGGGAAAAGAACCGCTTCATGGGGGTCGAGCTCACCGCCAAGACGCTCGGCCTCATCGGTGCGGGCAATATCGGCTCGATCGTCGCCGACCGTGCGCGGGGGCTGAAGATGAAGGTCGTCGCCTTCGACCCGTTCCTGACGCCCGAGCGCGCGGTGGAGATGGGCGTCGAGAAGGTGACGCTCGACGACCTGCTCGCCCGCGCCGACTTCATCACGCTTCACACGCCGCTGACCGACCAGACCCGCAACATCCTGTCCGCCGAGAACCTGGCGAAGACGAAGAAGGGCGTGCGCATCATCAACTGCGCGCGCGGCGGCCTGATCGACGAGGCGGCGCTGAAGGAAGGGCTCGACAGCGGGCATATCGCCGGCGCCGCGCTCGACGTGTTCGTCGAGGAGCCTGCCAAGGCCTCGCCGCTGTTCGGCACGCCCAATTTCGTCTCGACGCCGCACCTCGGCGCGTCGACGACCGAAGCCCAGGTCAACGTCGCCATCCAGGTCGCCGAGCAGATGGCGGACTATCTCGTATCGGGCGGCGTAACCAACGCGCTGAACGTACCGAGCCTGTCGGCGGAGGAAGCGCCGAAGCTGAAGCCCTATATGGTACTGGCGGAGAAGCTCGGCAGCCTCGTCGGCCAGCTGACCACGGGCGCGATCGCGCGCATCTCGATCCATACCGAGGGCGCGGCGGCGGAACTCAACCCCAAGCCGATCACCAGCGCGGTCTTGGCGGGCTTCCTGCGCAATCAGACCGACACGGTGAACATGGTCAACGCACCCTTCCTGGCGAAGGATCGCGGCATGGAGGTGCGCGAGGTGCGTACCGAGCGCGAGGGCGATTACCACACGCTGCTGCGCGTGTCGGTGAAGACGGCGGACGGCGAGCGTTCGGTCGCGGGCACGTTGTTCGGCGACCAGGCGGCGCGTCTCGTCGAGCTGTTCGGGATCAAGGTCGAGGCCGATCTGGCCGGCCAGATGCTCTATGTCGTCAACGAGGACGCGCCGGGCTTCATCGGCCGGCTCGGCACGACGCTGGGCGAGGCTGGGGTCAACATCGGCACCTTCCACCTTGGCCGCCGCTCGGCGGGCGGCGAGGCGGTACTGCTGCTCTCGGTCGACGAGCCGGTCAGCGGGGACCTGCTCGCCCGCGTCAAGGCGCTGCCGGGCGTGAAGACCGCGATGGGGCTGTCGTTCTAAGCCGCCGGACCTGTCCCGATCCCCGCTGTCTGGGCGTCTCTTCCCTTCTCCTGTCGGGAGCGGGAAGAGACGGCGATGCCGGCCAATAGGGTGAGGGGCAGCGCCGGAACCGCCAGTGGCGCGGCGCGCGCAAGCCGGCTATCGGGCGAGCCATGATCACGACCGGCCTGCTTCCCGAAGGATTCCACGACCGCCTGCCGCCGCATGCCGATGCCGCCGCCGCGGTCGAGGCACGCGTGCTGGAGGCGGCGCGTCTGCACGGCTATGAGCGGGTCGATCCGCCGCTCGCGGAACATGCCGATGGCCTGTCCTCGCGGCTGAAGGATGGCGCCCTGACGGACGCGGTGCGCTTCGTCGATCCGGTGTCGCAGCGCACGCTGGCGATCCGTCCCGACATGACCGCGCAAATCGCGCGGATCGCCGCGACTCGCATGGGCCATCATCCGCGTCCGGTACGCCTGTCCTATGCCGGTCCCGTCCTGAGATTGCGCGCGGACCAGCTCGCACCGGCGCGCGAATGGCGTCAGATCGGCTGCGAACTCATCGGCCGCGATTCGGTCGCGGCGGCGGCGGAAGTCGTCGGGGTCGCGGTCGAATCGCTGAGCGCCGCCGGAGCGAGCGGCCTGTCGATCGATTTCACATTGCCCGATCTGGTGGCGACGCTCGCCGCCGGCCCCCTGCCGGTGGCAGCGGACCAGATCGAGCCGCTGCGCAGCGCGCTCGACGCCAAGGACGCCGGTGCGGTCGCGACGCTGGCCCCCGCCTATCTGCCGCTGGTCGAGGCGGCGGGGCCATTCGCCGCCGCGGTCGCGCGGCTGCGCGCGTTCGACGCGAAGGGCGTCCTGGCGAGCCGTCTCGATGCACTGTCGGCGATCGCGGCATCCTTGGGAGACCGCGTGGCGCTGACCCTGGACCCGACCGAGCGACATGGCTTCGAATATCAGTCGTGGCTCGGCTTCTCGCTGTTCGTCGCCGGCGCGAGCCGGGAGGTCGGGCGCGGCGGCACCTATATGATCGTGGGGGCGGAGGGCGAGGAGCCCGCGACAGGCTTTTCGCTCTATGCCGATGCGATCGTCGCGACCGCCGGCGCGGTCGAGCGTCGCCGGCTGTTCCTGCCGCCCGGCACGCCGGTGGCCGACGGTGCGGCGATGCGGGCCGCCGGCTGGGTCACGGTGGCGGCGCTGGAAGCGGACGATACGCCGCAGGCGCAATTGTGCACCCACATATGGAAGGACGGCGTGGCACAGCCGGTCTGAGACCGATCGGCGAGCGTCCCCGGCGCCGGCCGGTCGGAACCGGCAATAACGTACCTCCACGGTTGACCCCGCGGGCGCGCGCCGCTAACCGCCCGCCCGCACTTGATGGAAATCCCGCCGCGCCGAGTCCTGTCGAAGGGCGCGCCGGGTCTGGCCGGCAGGTGGAGACCTGTACATGGCGAACGTCGCGGTGATCGGCGCCCAATGGGGTGACGAGGGCAAGGGCAAGATCGTCGACTGGCTGGCGGAGCGCGCCGACATCGTCGTGCGCTTCCAGGGCGGGCACAATGCCGGCCACACGCTCGTCGTCGGCGAGAATGTCTACAAGCTGTCGCTGCTGCCGTCGGGCATCGTGCGCGGCACGCCGTCGGTGATCGGCAATGGCGTGGTGCTCGATCCCTGGGCGCTCAAGGCGGAGATCGAGCGGCTGGGCGAACAGGGCGTTGTCGCGACCCCCGATACGCTGCGGATCGCCGACAGTTGCGCCCTGATCCTGCCGCTGCACCGCGATCTGGATGGCTTGCGCGAGGATGCGAGCGGCGCGGGCAAGATCGGCACGACGCGCCGCGGTATCGGCCCGGCCTATGAGGACAAGGTCGGCCGCCGTGCGATCCGCGTCTGCGACCTTGCGCATCTCGACGACCTGGGGCCGCAGCTCGACCGACTGCTCGCGCATCACGATGCCCTGCGCGCGGGGTTCGGCGCCGCGCCGATCGATCGCGAGGGACTGATCGCGGAGCTGCGCGACATCGCGGGCTTCGTCCTGCCCTTCGCCAAGCCCGTGTGGCGCGACCTCAACGAGGCGAAGGGACGCGGCAAGCGGATCCTGTTCGAAGGCGCGCAGGGCGTGCTGCTGGACGTCGACCACGGCACCTATCCGTTCGTCACGTCCTCCAACACGATCGCGGGCACGGCGGCCGGCGGGTCGGGGCTGGGGCCGGCGGCCGTCGGTTTCGTGCTGGGCATCGCCAAGGCCTACACCACGCGTGTCGGCTCCGGGCCCTTCCCGACCGAGCTGCACGACGAGACGGGCGAACGACTGGGCGTGCGCGGCCACGAGTTCGGCACGGTGACGGGACGCAAGCGCCGCTGCGGCTGGATCGACACGGTGCTGCTGCGCCAGTCGGCGGCGGTCGGCGGGATCACCGGGATCGCGCTGACCAAGATCGACGTGCTGGATGGCTTCGACGCGGTGAAGATCTGCACCGGCTATCGGCTGAACGGCGAGACGATCGACTATTTCCCCGCCCATGCCGCCGATCAGGCGGCGGTCGAGCCGGTGTACGAGGAAATGGAAGGCTGGCAGCAGTCCACCGCCGGCGCGCGCAGCTGGGCGGACCTGCCGGCGCAGGCGATCAAGTATATCCGCCGCGTCGAGGAACTGATCCGCTGCCCCGTCGCGCTGGTGTCGACCAGCCCGGAACGCGAGGACACGATCCTGGTCCGCGATCCGTTCGCCGACTGATCCGGACACGCGAAAAGGCCGGCTGACATGACGTCAGCCGGCCCTTCGCTAGCCTCGTAAGGCGAGGCTGTTATTGCGGCGTCGGGGTGCCGGCGGTCGTGCCGGCGGTGCCGCCCATCGTGCCGGTGGTCGAGGTGCCGCCCATCGTGCCGGTCGTGCCGCCACCCATCGTGCCGGTGGTCGTGCCCGTGCCGGTGCCGGTCGTGCCGCCCATCGTATCGGTGGTGCCGGTCGTGCCGCCCATGCTGCCCGTGGTCGACGTGCCGGTCGAATTCTCGACGCCCGTCGTGCTGCCGTTGGTTCCGGCGCGGCTGCTACGTCCACGCTTGTTCATCTTGCCGCGCGACTGCGTCGACATGCTGCCCGACGTGGTCGTCTGGTCGGTCGGCGACGTGGTGGTCTGGCCGCCCATCGAGCCCGTCGTCGAACCGCCGGTGGTGGTGGTCTGCGCGAACGCGGCCGGGCTGATCAGCATGGCAGCTGCCATGATCGGAAGGACCTTACGCATTGTTCTCTCCTGCAAAAATCTGTCCGCCCTCAACGGGTCGGGTGCAGGAGCGTTCCCTCTATCGGCCGCATTGACCCCGGTGAAGCAACGCCTGATCGGCTAAAACGAGCGCGACCATCGCCTCCACGACGGGGACGCCGCGGATGCCAACACATGGATCATGACGCCCCTTGGTCAGGATTTCGGCGGCCGCGCCGGACCGGTCGACGGTCTCGACCGGGATCAGGATCGAGCTGGTCGGCTTGAACGCGACGCGCAGCCGGATCGGCTGGCCGGTCGCGATGCCACCCGCGATGCCACCGGCATGATTGGCCAGGAACGTCGGGCCGGACACGCCCGGGCGCATCGGATCGGCATTCTGCTCGCCCCGCAGCGCGGCCGCGGCAAAGCCGTCGCCGATCTCCACGCCCTTGACCGCATTGATCCCCATGCAAGCATGCGCCAGTTCCGCGTCGAGCTTGGCATAGAGCGGCGCGCCCCAGCCGGCGGGGACGCCCGTCGCCTCGCACGCCACCACCGCGCCCAGCGACGATCCGTCCTTGCGCGCGGCATCCACCATCGCTTCCCACCGTGCCGCGGCGGCAGGATCGGGGCAGAAGAAGGGGTTGTCGTCGATCGCGGCATCGTCGAACGCGCCGTAATCGATCGCATCGCCGCCGATCGCCTCAACCCAGGCACGGATGCGGACGCCCGGCACGACCAGCCGCGCGACCGCGCCGGCTGCGACGCGGCTTGCCGTCTCGCGCGCGGAGGAGCGTCCGCCGCCGCGATAGTCGCGAAAGCCGTACTTGGCGTCATAGGCATAGTCGGCGTGGCCGGGACGATAGGCCTTGGCGACATCCGAATAGTCCTTCGACCGTTGGTCGACGTTCTCGATCATCAGGCTGATCGGCGTACCGGTCGTGCGCCCTTCGAAGACGCCGGACAGGATGCGGACCTGATCGGGTTCGCGCCGCTGGGTCGTGAAGCGACTGGTCCCCGGCCGCCGCTTGTCGAGCCAGGGCTGGATATCGGCCGCGTCGAGCGCGATTCCCGGCGGGCAGCCGTCGACCACCGCCCCGATCGCCGGGCCGTGGCTCTCGCCCCAGGTGGTGAAGCGGAACAGATGGCCGAAGCTGTTGACGCTCATGCGCGCGCCCTCGTGCGCGGGGCCAGGATGGCGGGAACGACGCGGTGGTGGGGGCGGGCGGGCATGCCGCCAGCCATGGCAGATCGACGCGCGATATCCTAGCGTCGCCATGACGGCGCGATGCGCCGATTCGAAGGCCTGATTGGGGGATTGGGATGCGATTGGGGGGATGTGCGATCGTCGCTGCGGCGCTCGCGAGCGCGACGCCGGCACTGGCGGAAGCCGACAAGGTCGATTTCGAGACCTGCGACGGACTGCAGGCGCCCGGCAAGCAGGCGGATGGCATGCGTCCGCCGTCGTCCGTCGCATCATGGGGAATCGCGGGGAATCGCAACGGCGCGGCGATCGCCGCCTGTACCCGTGCGCTCGCCAGTCCGCGCTTGCTGCCGACGCAGACGCTGCGGCGTGTCCATCTGCTGCGCGCCCGTGCCGCCGCGAACATGGCCAGCGACGCGATTCCAGCCGCCATCGCCGACCTGGAGGCGGCAGAGGCGGCGGGTGCGCAGCTGGCCGGCGACCCCTTCTACAAGCGCAGCATGGGCGTTTCGCTGTCGCTGCTAAGGGCGATCGCGCTCGCCCGGCAGGGCGATGTCGCGGCGGCGGGCCCGCTGGCGCGCGCCGCGATGGCAGCGCGCCCCTATGCGCTGCATGTCCAGCTCGCGGGGGAAAGCGTGCTCGAGCAGCTGTCCGATGGCGGGGCCGCGGCGATGGACAGCGTCGTCCGGCTCGATCCCGATCTGTCCACCAAGCTGATCCTGCTCGAAACCGCGGCAGGACATCATGCCAGGGTGCTCGAACTGGCGCCCCGCACCGATGCCGCCTGGCCTGTGGCGCGCCTCGCGCCCATGGCGCTGGCGGTGCAAGCGCCCGATGGCAAGGCGCTGTTGCGCGCGCTTACGCTGACGTTGCACACCGCTTATGCCCGCGCCGCGACAGGAGATGCGGCCGGCGCGCGGCGCGACGTCGCCAATGCAATGACGCATCTCGATGCGCTGCTGCCTGTGGCCAGCGCCGACCCAAAGGCCGGGGCGGGGAGCGCGCAGGGCGCGGCATTCGTCGGCATGCTCAACGACAACGTCCGCAAATTCGCGGGCGACTATGGCCGGCTGGTCGAGGCACGGATCGCGATCGACCAGAAGCGCCCGGCCGAAGCGCTCGCCGCGGTCGGCACGGTGACGATCAGGCCGGGCGTGACGATGCCGTACAGCGGTCCGCTGCTCGACGTGACGACGAAGCTTCGCCCGATGCTCACCGCCGAACAGGCGCAGTCGCTTCCCGATACAACGTCGATCGTCGCACAACTGGCGAAGGCGCGCGGCGACGCGCTGGTCGCAGCGATCCCCCTGGCGATGATCGTGCCGGAAACGCCGCGTGCCGTCATCGATTACAACCGCGCGCGCCCGAACATCCTCGGGGCGCTGGTGGGCGGCGCCTTGTCGATGGGCACCAGCCTGCTCGGCGGCATCAAGCGCACCGACGGCTTCCGATCGACGCTGAATCCCGACGGGACCCAAAAAGTCGAGTTCATCGGCAATTCGAGTTCGCCGGCGGTGATTCAGGAAATGACGCTGCTGCGCGCGGCCGAGGTGACGCGCGGCGCCGGCAAAGCTGCCTTCGCGATCACGACGCGGGCGGATTATTCGCGGCAGCTGGTCCAGTCGCAATATGGCCGCGAAATCAGTCGCACCCCGACCGGCTTCAAGAGCGAGCTGACGATCCGCCCGCTCGACCCCGGGGCAGACACGACGCACGCGATCGATGCCACGGCGGTGATCGATGCCTTGGGCCCGCTCTATTACGAGGAGAAGAAGCCGGCGGCCTGATCCGCGATTGCGGTGAACCGCGTGATGCTGAGCATGAGGCCCGGTGATCGAGGGGCGGATCGGGCCGGCTGGTTCTTCCTGGCGGGGCAGGCAAACCCCGTCGCTTTTGCAATACAATCGCCGGTCCGTCGCGAAGCGCTTGCCGCGCTTGCGTTCAGCGCTGCGGGCCGGGATCGATGCGGAAGGCGCGAAGAAGCGCGCGCCGGGCGGGACCGGCGATCAGGACGGCCAGCAATACGCCGATGCTCGCGCCCGCGCTGCCCGCCCCCGATATCCATCCCCATTGGGGCGCGATCCAGCCGCCGATCCACACGCCGGCGACGATCAGCGCCAATGCCAACGTGTCGCCGACCGCCCGCGCATGCGCCTCACGCGGCGTAACGGCCCGTTCGTACCGGCCGCGTTGCCAGCCGTAATAGCCGGCGAGCATGGCGATCAGCGCGAGAGCGGCGGATAGCGTCATCGTCGGGTCTTCAGGCGAGCGCGATGTCCGGCGCATCCTCGGCCTTCATGCCGATGACGTTGTAACCCGCATCGACATGATGGATCTCTCCGGTCACGCCCGCCGACAGATCGGACAGCATATACAGGCCGGCGCCGCCGACATCCTCGATCGTGACGGTGCGGCGCAAGGGCGCGTTCAGCTCGTTCCACTTGAGGATATAGTTGAAGTCGCCGATGCCCCGCGCCGCCAGCGTCTGGATCGGCCCGGCGGAGATGGCGTTGACGCGGATATTGTCCGGTCCCAGGTCGACCGCCAGATATTTGACGCTGGTCTCCAGTGCGGCCTTCGCCACGCCCATGACGTTATAATGCGGAATGACCTTTTCGGCGCCATAATAGGTCAGCGTCAGGATCGCGCCGCCGTTCGGCATCATCGCGCGCGCGCGCTGCGCCACCGCGACCAGCGAATAGGCGGAGATGTTCATCGTCATCAGGAAATTGTCGAGCGTCGTGTCGTAATAGCGCCCGCGCAGCTGCGACTTGTCGGAGAACCCGATCGCGTGGACGACGAAATCGATCGTCGGCCATTCCGCCTTCAGCGCCGCGAACGTCGCGTCCAGCGCGGCCATGTCGGACACGTCGCAGTCGAACAGCCGCGCGACGCCGAGCTGCTCCGCGAGCGGGCGCACGCGCTTCTCCATCGCCGCGCCCTGATAGGAAAAGGCCAGCTCCGCCCCCGCTTCGGACAATTGCTTGGCGATTCCCCAGGCCAGCGACTTGTCGTTCGCCAGTCCCATGATCAGCCCGCGCTTGCCCGCCATCAACCCCGTCGTCACGCCGCCTGTGCCTCCACCTTATGCGTCGCGCCTTCCTCTAGCGCCGGTTCGGGTGGTTCCGCCAGTGCCGCGTTGAGATGCGCGCCGAACACGAGGCCGAGGCCGATCAGGTAGAAGAACAGCAGCATGACGACCACGCCCGCCAGGCTGCCGTAGGTGAGGTCATAGCCGCCGAGATGGCTGAGCACCAAGGGCAGCAACGCCGTCATCGACACCCACCAGCCCGCCGTGAACAGCGCGCCGGGCCATTTCGGGCAGTCGGAATGGCGGTATTTGCCGGGCGTCACCGAGTAGAACAGCAGGTAGAGCGCGCCGTACATCACGATGCCGGGGATCACGCGCGACAGGCCAACCCAGCCTGCGGCGTCGCGGGCGAACGGGAGCAGGCGGTAGATGAACTGTTCGGCGGCGGTCAGGATACCCTGGATGAGGAAGCTCATCAGCGCGATCACCACCGACAGGATGATGACACCCGACGACGACAGGCGGGATCGCCAGAAGGGCACGCTCGCCTTGGTCCCATAAGCGCGATGGAACATGTCGCGGATGGTTTCGATGAACCCCCCGACGGTCCACAATCCGACGAGGCCGCCGAGCCATAGAAGCGATCCCGTCCGCGCGACGAGCACGTCGGCGATCGGTTTGCGCAGGATTTCGGCGACGTCAGGCGGAAGGACGTGGAGGAAGGAGGCGACGGCGCGCTGCGTCTCGGCGCTCTGGCCCAGCAGCGACAGCACCGCCGCCGCCGTGATGAAGAACGGAAACACCGTCATCAGCGCCAGATAGGCCAGATTGCCGGCGTGGATGAAGCCATCGTTGAACACGCCGATCGCGGCGCGCTTGGTCACTTCCCAGGCCGCGGCGGGCGGCCGCAGCTTCGCGAGACGCTGGCGGGCGCCGCGATGCTGATGCGCGCGATCTTCGGGGGTATAGGCTATGGTATCTGTCACGTCATGGCGTCAGACGCCCATCGCCGCGCGCGGGTTCCGCCCGTCGGACCATCCTTCGACGAACTGTTGCAGCGCTGCATCATCCGCCGGCACGTCGATCATCAGCGTGACGAGCTGGTCGCCGCGCGTTCCGTCCTTCCGGTGGAACCCCTTGCCCTTGAGGCGCAGCGTCTTTCCCGACGTCGTGCCCTTGGGCACCGTCAGCATCACCGCCTTGTCGACGGTCGGCACGCGCACCTGTCCGCCAAGCACCGCCTCGCGCAGCGACAAGGGCAGATCGAGGCGGACATCGTCGCCGTCGCGGGTGAAGAAGCGGTGCGGCTGTATCTCGATCGTCACGATCGCGTCGCCGGCGCCCCCCGGACCCTGCTCGCCCTTGCCGCCCAGCCGCATCTGCGTGCCATCCTCGACGCCGGCGGGCAGCTTGAGGTCGATCGTCTTGCCGTCGCCCAGCGTCACGCGCTGCGGGCTGAGCGTCGCGGCATCGACGAAGGGCACGCGCAGCGAATAGGCGACATTCGCACCCTTCGGCTGCGGTCGACGGCCGAAACCGCTGGCGAAGCCGCCGCCACGCGCGCCACCGCCGCCGAACAGGCCCTCGAATATGTCCCCCATGTCGCCGGCATCGCCGCCGAATTCGAAACCGGCGCTGCTGAAGCCGCCGCCGGCGCCGGGCCGGGCATAGGTACCGCCGCCGCCCGGCCGAGCGCCGCCATAGCCGAAGGGGGAGGCGGGATTGCCGTCGCCGTCGATCTCGCCCCGGTCGAAGCGGGCGCGCTTGTCCTTGTCGGTCAGCAGGTCGTAGGCGGACGTCACCTGGCTGAACCGCTCGGCCGCCTTGGGATTGTCCTTGTTCCGATCGGGATGCAGTTCCTTGGCGAGCTTGCGATACGCCTTCTTGATGTCCGCCTCGGACGCATCGCGCGCGACGCCCAGGGTCTTGTAAGGATCGGCCATTGGGTCCCCGTTGGTGTATTACCGACCTATGTGGGGGAGGGCGAGGCGCAACGCAATCGGCTCGACGCTCGTTGAAGGCCGCAAGGAGACGGACGATGAGCGACAAGCAGCCAACGCAGGCGATGGATACCGACCATGACGGCGCGCACGACGGCGTCGGCGACGCACCGGGCAAGCGCGCGGGCGGCGGCGAAAGTGGCGGCGGCGCCTATCCCAACCCGCATACAGCCAAGGGCGGGGGCGATGCCGGCGGCGGCTTCATGGAACATGGCGGCCAGTCGGAGATCGACTATTCGGGCACGGGCGACAAGGATACCGACGATACCGTCGGCAACGACAATGCGGTGACCAAGGAATAGCTTGGCATTTCCGCTGTCGAGAAGCGGGCCGGCAGGAGGGCGTGCCATAGTCGGTGCCCTCCCGGTCTCAGATATCCGGCAACAGCTGGTCCGCGATACCCCAGCCCTGCAATGCGCGCGACGTCGCACGGGCAAGCAGCGCGTCGCGATCGGCGACCGACCAGCGCGCCGCGCTATCGAGGTCGCGCAACTCGCTCCACGATACCGGGGCTGCAACCGGGGCGCCGGCACGCGCGCGGGCCGCATAGGGCATGATGGCGGTGCTGCCGCGCTGGTTGCGCAAATAGTCGATGAAGATTCGCCCCTTGCGCTTCGCCTTGGTCATGACCGCAACGAAGCGATCCGGATCGGCCGCGGCGAGTGCCTTGGCGAAGCGCTCGGCGAAGTCGCGGACAATTGGCCATTCGGCCCCTGGCATCAGCGGCACGACGACATGGACGCCCTTTCCGCCCGACAGCAACGGAAAGCTGGTCAGGCCGATCTCGGCGAGCTGGTCGGCGACATATTGCGCGGCCTTCCGCGTTTCCGCGAAGTCCAGCGCCTCGTCGGGATCCAGGTCGAAGACCATGCGGTCAGGCGTTTCCAGTGCATCGATCGTCGATCCCCAGCCGTGGAATTCGATCGTCCCCATCTGCACGCAGGCGACCAGCCCGTCCGCGTCGTCGACCCACAGATAGGGTTCGGTGCTGCCGTCCTTTTCGGTGATGTCGACGTGGTGGACATGATCGCCGAAGCTGCCCGCGTCATGTTTCTGGAAGAAGCACGCCTTGGCGCGGCCTTGCGGGCAACGGACGAGACTGACCGGCCGTCGCCCCGTCCAGGGCAGCACGACGGGCGCGAGCGCCGCATAATAATCGGCAAGGTCGCCCTTGGTGACCTGGCTGTCGGGAAAGATCACGCGATCGCGGCTTGATACCTTGACCGTCACGGACGGTGCGCCTTGTGCGGGTGCCGGTTCCGGCGTCTCGACGACCACGTCCTGCGCTCGCTTGTCGCCTCGCAATCCGATGAAGCTCGGGTGGCGTAGCAGGCCGTCCGGCGTCACCTCGGTGAAGGCGATTTCCGCGACGAGCTTCGGACTGACCCACTGCGCCCCGCGGACCATGGCGCGCGGCGCCTCGACCGTCGGCGTCTTGCGTGCGAGCCGGGACAATTGTGCGGCGATCGCGTCCATGCGGCTGGCGTCGAAGCCGGTGCCGACCTTTCCCGCGTACCGCAGCCGGCCGTTCTCGTGCACGCCCAGCAGCAGCGAGCGAAAGCCGCGCTTCTTGTCCGATGGCAGCCAGCCGACGATGACGAATTCCTGCCGACGGGTGCATTTCGCCTTGAGCCAGGCGCGCGTGCGGCCCGACCGATAGGGCGCGTCGGCGCGCTTGGAGACCACGCCTTCCAGTCCCTCGCGGCACATCGTCTCGAACAGGGGCTCGCCCGCGCCCAGCACATGTTCGGCGAACTGCAGCCGTTCGCCGGCCGGCAGCAGCGCGCGCAGCCGCTCCTTGCGCGCCAGATTGGGCAAGGCGCGCAGATCCTCGCCGTCGTGCTCGAGACAATCGAACGCGAACAGCGTCATCGCGCCGCCGCCGGCGATCGCATCCTTGAGCGTGGAGAAATCGGGACGCCCGTCCTTGAACGCGACGATCTCTCCATCGATCAGCGCGCTGCCCGGGATGGCGGCGGCGGCCTGTGCGATCGCCGCGAACTTGTCCGTCCAATCCAGGCCGTTGCGCGTGAAGACCGTCGCCTGGCCTCCCGCGACCGCGACGAGCGCACGATAGCCGTCATACTTCACCTCGTGCATCCATCCGCTGCCCGCCGGCACCGCTTCCACCAACGTGCACAATTGCGGTTCGATGAAAGCCGGGGCTTTCGCTTCGGCAGAAGCGGGGGACGCCCGTCGTCTACGCCGGCTCGTGCCCGGTGTCGCCGCGCTCTTTGCGGGTGATCCGGCGCTTCCGCCGGTGGTGCGCCCCGGCGCCGCCTTGCCGCGGCGGGACGGCGTCTTCCCTTCAGCGATCTCCTGCATCGTGCGGCCGGTCGCGACGCTGGTCAGCGCCTCCTCGGTCAGCGTGTCCGTCCCTGCGGCGAAGGCGTCGTCGATCTTGCGCAGCAGCCAGTTCTCGCGCCGCTCCTTGCCGCGTGGCTTCAGGCGGATCAGCAGCCATTCGCCCTTCATCCGCTCGCCGTCCAGCACGAAGTGGAGATGGCCCTTTTCCAGGTCCTTCGCCGATTTACCGGCGACGGGCGACCAGGTGCCGCGATCCCATAGCATGACGGTGCCGCCGCCATATTCCCCTGCGGGGATCGTGCCCTCGAACGTCGCATAGGACAAAGGATGATCTTCGGTGCGTACCGCGAGACGCTTTTCGTCCGGGTCGAGGCTCGGGCCGCGCGTCACCGCCCAGCTCTTCAGCACGCCGTCGATCTCGAGCCGGAAGTCCCAGTGCAGCCGGGTCGCGTCGTGCTTCTGCACCATGAAGCTGTTGCCGTGGCCGGGGGCGAGCGTGCCGGCTGGCTCGGCGGTCTTCGCGAAGTCGCGCTTGGCGTTGTACGCGGCGAGCGGATCGGTCATCGGCGTGCGCCGAAATGACGGTGGAGGGGGCGGTCAGGCACGTTTCTTCGCCGCGGCCTTGGTGGCCGGCTTCTTGGCTGGCGTCTTCGCCGCCGGCTTGCGGGACGGGGCCGTCTTCGCGGGTGCCGCGTCCGCCTTGCCGCCTTCCATCGATTTCTTGAGCGCCGCCATCAGGTCGACGACGTTGCTGCCTGAACGCCCGCCGCCCTCGTCCTTCTCCTCGATGATCTTGCGACCCTTCGCCTTTCGCTTGCGTTCGATCAGGTCTTTCAGCGCGTCGACATAGCGGTCGTGGAACTCCTGCGGATCGAAGGCGCCCGTCTTCTTGTCGATCAGCGCCTGCGCCAGATCGAGAAGGTCGGGATCCGGCTTGTCGTCGGGAATCTCGCGGAAATAGCTCTGCGCCTTGTTGACCTCGTCGGCATAGCGCAGCGTTTCCAGTACCATGCCGCGCCCGCACGGCTTCAGGCTGACGACATATTCACGCCCCCTCAGCGCGAGCTGGCCCAGGCCGACCTTCTTCGACCGCTTCAGCGCCTCGCGCAGGACTATGAACGCCTCCTCGGCCAGATCGTCCGCCGGCACGACGAAATAGGGCTTTTCGTAATAGATGACGTCGATCTCGCTGGCGTCGACGAATTGCGTCAGCTCCAGCGTTTTCTTGGATTCGAGCTTCACCGCATCGATCTCGTCCTGCTCGAGCAGCACGAATTCGCCCTTCGATACCTCATAGCCCTTCATGATCTCGTCGGTATCGACGGGGCCGATGCCGGTGACGACCTTCTCGTAATGGATCGGTTTGCCGCTGGGTTCATGGATCTGCTTGAACGAAACGGTCGCGCCGCTGCGCGTCGCCGAATAGATTTCGACCGGGATCGACACGAGGGCGAGGCGGATCTGGCCTTGCCAATAGGCGCGTGCGGGCATGGGACAGAGCCTTGACGTTGCGGAAGCGATTCAATTCGCTGGCGGATGACGGGTTCCGCGGTGATCTGGATCGGGCTGTGACAGCGGCGGCCTTTTCGGTTAGGGCGCGCGCATGGCTGACGATCCCTTCGCGCTGTTCGACGCCTGGCTGCAAGAGGCCGAGGCGGGCGAACCCAACGACCCCAATGCCATGGCGCTCGCGACGGTCGACGCCTCCGGTCAGCCGTCCGTCCGGATGGTGCTGTTGAAGGGGCATGGCCCCGACGGATTCGTCTTCTATACCAACCGTGAAAGCCGCAAGGCGGCCGATCTTGCCGCCGTGCCCAAGGCGGGTCTGCTGTTCCATTGGAAATCGCTCCGCCGCCAGATCCGGATCGACGGGACCGTCGAACGCGTCGGCGATGCGGAATCCGACGCCTATTTCGCCACCCGCGGGCGCGACTCGCGACTCGGTGCCTGGGCCTCCGACCAGTCGCGCCCGCTCGACACGCGCGAGACGTTCGAGGCGCGGTTTGCGGCGATGCAGGCGCGGTTCGAGGGGCAGGACGTGCCCAGGCCGCCGCATTGGGGCGGCTATCGCGTGGTTCCCGATCGGATCGAATTCTGGCAAGACCGCGCGCATCGCCTGCACGAACGCAGGCTCTTCACCCACGATGGCGACGGCTGGACCGAAGGACTGCTGTATCCATGACCCAGGACGAACGACGCAGGATCATACCGCTCGCGACGCGTGCGGCACTCGCCAGCGTCGCCATGGCGTGTTTCCTGCTGGCGCTCAAAAGCTACGCGGCGTGGCAGACCGGATCGATCGCGATGCTCGGCAGCCTTGCCGATACCGCGCTCGACCTGCTTGCCAGCCTCGTGACGCTGTATGGCGTGCGGCTGGCGGCGACACCCGCCGACCATGACCATCGCTTCGGCCACGGCAAGGCAGAGGCGCTGGCGGCGCTGTTCCAGGTCGCGCTGATCACCGCGTCGGCGGGCGGCATCGCTTGGCGCGCCATCCAGGCGTTGGGCGCGGACACCGCGACCGGGGACGCGGAATTTGGCATCGGCGTCTCGATCGTCGCGATCGTCGCGACCATGGTCCTGCTATGGTACCAGCGCCGCATCATCCGCCAGACCGGGTCGGTCGCCATCATGGCGGACAATGTCCATTATCAGTCGGACGTGCTGCTCAACGGATCGGTGATGGTCGCGCTGATCGTCGACCAGTATCTGGGCTTCCACAAGGCCGATCCGTTGTTCGGCATCGCTATCGCGATCTGGCTGGCCTGGGGCGCCTTCCAGGCTTCGTCGACCGCGATCGATCAGCTGATGGACAAGGAATGGCCGGAAGACCAGCGTGCCGCCTTCCTCGACGTCGCGGCACGCCAGCCGGGGCTGAAGGGTATTCACGATTTCCGTACGCGCCGTTCCGGCAGCCACGATTTCGCGCAATTCCACATGGAGGTCGACCGGCACCTGACGGTCGGCGCGGCGCATGATATCGTCGAGAATGTCGAGAAGAGCCTGCGCAGCGCCTTTCCGAAGGTCGAGGTGCTGATCCATCTCGATCCGGAGGGCCATGTCGATACCGACAACCCGCTGGTCGAGGCGGACGTGACGCCGCACTGGTTCGGCAAACGCGTCGGCTATTGAGGAAGTCCCGAACATGCGCATTCCGTTCAGCCAGATCGACGCCTTTGCCGATGTGCCTTTCGCCGGCAATCCGGCGGCGGTGATGCCGCTGTCGACGTGGCTCGACGATGCGACGCTGCAGGCGATCGCGGCCGAGAACAACCTCTCGGAAACCGCCTTCCTCGTACCCGACGCGAGCGGACAGGCGGATTTCGAGCTGCGTTGGTTCACCCCGGCATCCGAGGTGCGCCTGTGCGGCCATGCGACGCTGGCGAGCGGACATTTCGTGCTCTCTTCGGGAGAGCCGCGAGATGCGGTGCGGTTCCGGACGCGGCAGGCGGGCATCCTGACGGTGACCCGGGTCGGCGCGGGCTACGAACTGGCGCTGCCCGCCTGGAAACCGGAATCCAAATCCTTGCCGGACGTGGTGGCGGCGCTGGGTGTCGGGGATGTGGTTGAAACCTTGTGGCGCGAGGGCGGCTATGGCGTGGTCGTTCTCTCGTCCGAGGCGGCGGTGCGCGCGGTGCAGCCCGATTTCAGGGCGCTTGCTGCGACCGGAGAGCATCAGGCGATCGTCACCGCCCGCGGCGACACGGCCGATGTCGTCAGCCGCGTCTTCGTCCCCGCCTTCGGCATTGACGAGGATCCGGTAACCGGATCGGCGCATGCGGTGATCGTGCCCTATTGGGCGGAGGCGCTGGGCCGAGACACCTTCACCGCCTATCAGGCGAGCGAACGGGGCGGCCGCTTGACCTGCCGTCTGGACGGCGATCGTTCCGTCCTCGGCGGAAAGTGCATCACCGTGATCGAGGGTACGTTCCTGCTGCCGTGACCTCTTAGTGCGCGATCCAGCAAAGCTGGATCGGCGCGGTACCGGCCCCCACCCCTCCTCGTCAGGGAGGGTTCGTTACGCGGCCGCGAGCGCGGCTTCGGTTTCCGCGATCCAGCCGCCACCGAGCACCCGGTCACCTGCATAGAGCACCGCCGCCTGGCCCGGCGCCACGCCATATTCGGGCATGTCGAACACCAGCCGCTCGCCGATCATGCGCGCCGGCACGGGCTTGGCCATCGAGCGGACCTTGGCGGTCAGCGGGCCGTCGAGCGGACCCAGACGGCTGAGATCGGTAAGCCGTGCCGCCGCGACAGCGAGCGCGGCGCGAGGGCCGACGACGACACGCTTCGTCTCGGCGTCCAGCCGCACGACATAGAGCGGTTCGGCGGTGCCGCCGATCTCCAGCCCGCGTCGCTGGCCGACGGTGAAATGGATGATGCCGCGGTGCTCGCCCAGCTTGCGGCCGCCGAGATCGACGATGTCGCCGGCGGTATCGGCGTCCGGGCGCAGCTTCTTGACCAGTCCCGCATAATCGCCGTCGGGTACGAAGCAGATGTCCTGGCTGTCCGGCTTGCCCGCGACGGCAAGACCCATGTCGGCGGCCAGTTCGCGCACCCGCGCCTTGGGCAGGGGCCCCAGCGGAAAGCGCAGGAAGTCCAGCTGTTCCTGGGTCGTGCCGAACAGGAAATAGCTCTGGTCGCGCGCGGGATCGGCACCGCGGTGCAGCTCGGCTCCCTGCGGACCGAGGACACGTCGCACGTAGTGGCCGGTGGCGAGGCAGTCCGCGCCAAGCTCGCGAGCCATTTGGAGGAGGTCGGTGAACTTCGGCCCGGTGTTGCACTGGACGCAGGGAATGGGGGTGCGACCGGCGAGATATTCGTCGGCGAAGCGGTCCACCACCGTCTCGCGAAAGCGGCTTTCGTGATCGAATACGTAATGCGCGATGCCCAGCCGGTCGCACACCGCGCGCGCGTCGCGGATGTCGCGGCCGGCGCAGCAGGCGCCGGCGCGACCGATCGCCTCGCCGTGATCGTACAGTTGTAGCGTCACGCCGATCGTTTCCGCACCGGTGCGCGCGGCGAGCGCGGCGACCACCGAGCTGTCGACGCCCCCCGACATCGCGACCACGATACGCCGCGACCCTACGGGCCCGGCCAACTGGAAATCCACATCGTCCATGATGGCGCGTCCCATACGCCCTTTCCGGTCCGGCGGCAAAGTTCGCGAAGGATCACGAGGCATTGTGCGGCGCTTTTACGGACCCTTCATCCTGTGTGGCCTAAACCGTCCGTCCCGAACGACGATGTGGGCGTACGCTTTTGGATCTGAGCTTTCCCGGTTTCGACAAGGATGCGGAGGTTACCCGGCTGCCGGGTGACCTCGCCGTGCTCATGGTCGGTATCGCGGCGCGCCAGAATGCCAGCGCGACCGCGACGGCGCAGGCGCAATTCGGCCGGGTTCGCGACATCGGGCGGCTGCTCCAGCCGCTCGACGGCGCGTTCAACGGCCCGATGGCGGCGGCGCTTATGCGGTGGGGCGAGGGGTGAACGCGATATTTACCGAGGCGCTTCAGGTGATCTTCAAGCGTCGTCGTTAGGGAAGCGTATCGAATGTTGAACGTAGGCCTGCTGGCCCCGGTCGAGGTTGAGTAATGATCGAGAACCAGAAAATCCGTCCCGCCAAGGTCATCGGCCCGCTTGGAGAGTCGCTGACCCTGGATTCGCTGCCGCCCCCGTCGACGACGCGGTGGGTGGTCCGTCGCAAGGCGGAAGTGGTCGCGGCGGTCAACGGCGGCCTCCTGTCGGTGGACGAGGTCTGCGAACGGTACGGCCTGACGGTCGAGGAATTCGCGGGATGGCAGCGCGCGATCGACCGGTCGGGCATGCCCGGACTGCGCGTGACGCGCATCCAGCATTACAAATCGCTGTACGAGCGCCAGCAGAAATACTGATCCGCGCGCCCTTGGCGCCGCATGCCGGCCCGCCTTTCCCCGGTTCGAACCGGGTGCAAAGGCGGGCCGGTATCGATTCAGGGGAGGCGGCGGTTCCTGCTCGGGCTGGCGCGCGATCCCCGCGGCCGGCTGCGTCAGAAACCCCGCGGTAGCGGCAGCCTCGCCTCGAAACGGGTATGATCATCGATGCGCGGCAGGAGGCGGACGTCGCCGCCATGACCGCGCACGATCTGACGGGCGAGCGCCAGCCCGACCCCGCTTCCCGACGGCTTGGTCGTCATGAACGGGTGAAAGATCGAGTCGGTCAGGTCGGAGGGAACGGCAGGGCCGTCATTGCCGATCGTCACGACGGCGCCATCGGCATCGCGTGACGCAGTCAGCGTCACGGCGCCGGGGCGGTCGCCCTCCGTCGCTTCCGCCGCATTCTGCAGGATCGCCCACAGCGCCGCGGTGAGCTGGTCGGCATCCGCGATGACGCTTGGCGGCGCGTGCTGCATATCGACCGCAAGCGGTATCGCAGGCCAGCGGACCGCGAACAGCCGGGCGAGGTCGGCCACGAGGTCGGCAGTCGCGATCCGGGTCCGCTTGGGCGCGGGAAGGCGGGCCAGACTGCGATAGGCGTCACCGAATCGCTGAAGCCCGCCGGCGCGACGCGCGATGGTCTCCGCCGCCTCGCATACCGCCTCCAGATCCAGCGGCGTATCGTGCAGCATCGCGGCGACGGTGTCGGCAAGCGATGCGATCGGCGTCAGCGCGTTGACGATCTCGTGGCTGAGGATCTGGACGAGTTCGCGCAGGGCGGTCGCCTCTGCGGCCTTCAACTCGGCGTCGATATCGATCAGCGCGCCGACCTGCGCCACCCGCCCTCCGAGCAAAAGTTCGCCGGCCGCGAGGGCAAAGGGGCGCGGCATGCCGGCAAGCTCGAGCGTGACGGTGGCGGTGCGGCCCGGCTGCGTGTGTGCCAGCGCCTCGAGCAAGGCGGCCGGCGGCGCGGGAAGCACGTCGTCCGCGCCGAAAAGTCGGCGCGCGGCGCGGTTGACCGCGCGCAGCACGCCGGCCTCCAGCACGACGAGTGGCGCAGGCGACAGGTCGAGATAGGCGGTCAGCCGGCGATGATCGTCCTCGCCCCGCATGGCCGCGGGGGGCGGCAGCGGCAGGGGCGGGCGGGTGGCGATCACGGCGGCGGCGGCGGTCCAACCGGCGACGAGCAGCGCGAGCACGGTCGTGGCATAGAGGCCGGAGGCGGCGCTCCACGCTGCCGCGCCTCCCGCGAAGGTGCCGACCGCGACGCGGATACCGGCTGCGAGCCGATCAGAGACCATAGCGGGCCATCCGCCGGTAGAGCGCGGCGCGCGTCAGGCCCAGTTCTGCGGCGGCGCGACTGACGTTGAAGGCGTGCCGTTTGAGCGCCGCGGCGACGAGCGCCTCTTCGCTGCGCGCAAGATTGAGATCGGCCGCCAGGGCGCGCGGCGCGAGATCGTCGGGTGGCAGTGCCAGCGCGAGATCGGCGACATCGTGCGCCGGGGCGGTGCCAAGCAGCACCGCGCGCTCGGTCGCGCGACGCAGGCCGCGGACATTGTCCGGCCATGGGTCGGCCGCGATGGCGCGCGCGGCTTCGGGTGTCAGCGGACGCGCCGGCTTGCCGTACCGCCCAGCGAAGACGCCGAGGAAATGACGCGCCAGCAACAGCGCGTCATCGTCGCGCGCGGCGAGCGGGGGCAGGTCGATCTCGATCGTCGCGACGCGGTCGAGCAGGTCCTCGTGCAGCGCGCTACGCAGCGTCGCACGATCCAGGCGGCTGGTCGCGATCACGCGGTCCGTGCCGAGCGCCCGCGCCAGCGTCGCGTGCAGCGCCGGGGCAAGTCGATCGATCTGGTCGATGACCAGTGTCGCGCCGGCGGCCTCCGCCAGCGTGGCGTCGAGAACGGCGGCATCTGCCGCAGCGGCATCCAGCGTCACCAGCGGCCGATCGCTCCGTGGCGAACCTCGGTGGATCAGCGTCGCGGCCAGCGTCTTGCCGCTGCCGGGGCCGCCGCTCAGCAACAGCGGCGCGTCGGTGGGCGCGATCCGCGCGATCAGCCCGCGGACCGCGGCGATGGCAGTGCTCTCCCCCAGCAAGGCCGGTGCCGCATCGGGCGCGGGTGCCGGCGCGGCGTCGAGCTTGGCGCGCCGCAGCGCGACGCCGCGTTCGACGGTCGCGAGCAGGCGGGCGTTGCTCCATGGCTTGATGACGAAATCCGCCGCACCGCCGCGCATCGCCTGCACCGCCACCTGGATGCCGCTATGCCCGGTGACGACGATGACGACCGCATGGCGATCGGCAGCCATCAGCCGATCGAGCAGGGCGAAGCCCTCCTCGCCGCTGGTCCGGCCGCGCGCGAAATTCAGGTCGAGCAGGATCACGTCGGCGGGGCGCTGTGCCAGGCTGACCCAGGCGGCATCCGGATCCGCGGCGCAGGCGACGGCCATGCCGTGGCGCTCGAGCAGCAGCTGCGCGGCTCGCGCGATATCGGGATCGTCGTCGACGACGAGAATGGTCGGTGATTCGGTTGACATCACGCCTGCACTGTCCGGAAACGGACACTGGCTACAGGTGTGTACGGACCCTTGGCTAGGGGTGTAGAAAAGAACACGTTAAAACAGGTGCTTAGGTGTGTGCGGGGTGTTCGGTCTACACTGTCCGGCATGTTGGACACGCCTTCTTCGACCCCGATCAGCGGCGCAGGCATGGATCGCCGCATCGAGCGGCCATCCGCCAAACGTCGCAAGCGGCTGATCCGCATCGCAATCGGTTTGGCGATCGCCTGCGCCGCCGCCGTGCTGTGGTGGCTGATGCCGGGCGGCAACAGCCTTGCGGTGGACGCGCAGTCCATCCGCACGGGCGCGGTGACGCGCGAGGCGTTTCGCGACTTCGTGCCGCTGCGGGCCGAGGTCGCGCCGCTGCGCACCGTCTATGTCGCCGCGGTACAGGGCGGCTCGGTGGCGCAGGTGATCGCCGCGGACGGCACGATCGTCGCGGCCGGCGCGCCGCTTGCGCGCCTGTCCAACCCCGGTCTCGAGCTCGACGTCGCCAGCCGCTCCGCGACGATCGTCGGCCAGCTCAGTGCCAACAGCGGCGAGCGGCTTTCCGTGCAGCGCACGCGCCAGGACAGCGCCCGCGACGTCGCCGAGGCGCGCAACGCCCTGTCCAAGGCGCAGACCGCGCTGCGCCAAAAGCAGGTGCTGTTCGACAAGGGGTTCGTCACCGCCGCCGCGATCGATCCGCTGCGCGAGGAAGTCGCCTACCAGTCCAATCGCGTGGCCGCGCTCACCGCGGGTCAGGCACAGGCCAACGGCACCCTTGCCGATCAGTCCACCGGCATCGCCGCGACGGCGCGCGAACTGCGCGAAAGCCTGGCGATGGTGCGGGCCAGTCTCGCGGCGCTCACCGTTCGCGCGCCGGTCGCGGGACGGCTCACCGCCTTCACCATCCAGCCCGGACAGATTCTCAAGGCTGGCGACCCGGTCGGCCAGATCGATTCGGAGGGGCAGTGGAAGCTCGTCGCCGATGTCGACCAATTCTACCTCGGCCGCGTGCGGACCGGCCTGTCGGCGACCGCCGACCTCGACGGCGGGCGCTATGCGCTCCACGTCATCCGTATCCTGCCACAGGTGACGGAAGGGCGGTTCCGCGTCGAATTGGGCTTCGACGATCGGGTCCCGACCGGCCTCAACCGTGGCCAGACGCTCGACGTGCGCCTCGTGCTCGGCGCGGACCGTCCCGCGACGGTCGTACCGGCGGGCGGCTGGCTCGATGCGGGCGGCACCACGGCCTTCGTCATGGACGGCGACAAGCGGGCGGTGCGGCGGGCGATCCAGACCGGTCGCCGCAATCCCGACCAGGTCGAGGTGACGAGCGGCCTGTCACCCGGCGAGCGCATCGTGACGACGCCGCTTTCGACCTACGCCCAATACCAGACCCTCCTCATACGATAGGACTTGCCATGATCCAGCTTCAGGACGTCAGCCGCACCTATGCTTCCGACGAGGTCGAAACCACGGCCTTGGGCGGCATCGACCTTCACGTCGAGGGTGGCGAATTCGTCGCCATCATGGGCCCCTCGGGGTGCGGCAAGTCCACGCTTCTTAACATCCTGGGCACGATCGACCGGCCGAGCGGCGGACGGTATGTGTTCGAGGGAGAGGACATCGCCCGCGCGCCGGAGGCGGAACTGGCGAAGCTGCGCCGCGACCGGCTGGGCTTCGTGTTCCAGAGCTTCAACCTGATCGACGAACTGACGATCGCGGAGAATGTCGCGCTCGGCCTCGCCTATCGGTCGATGCCCGCGCGCGAAAAGAAGGATCGGATCGCCGCGGCGATGGACCGCGTCGGCATCGCCCACCGCCAGCGGCACCATCCGCATCAACTGTCGGGCGGTCAGCAGCAGCGTGCCGCCATCGCGCGTGCGATCGTCGGCGAGCCGCGGCTGATCCTGGCGGACGAGCCGACCGGCAACCTAGACACCGCCAATGGCGCGCAGGTGATGGAGATCCTGCAGCAGCTGAACGCGGAGGGCGCGACGATCGTGATGGTCACGCACAGCCCCGCGCATGCCGACATCGCGAAGCGCACCGTCCATATGCTGGACGGCCGTATCCTCGCCTCCGCGCGGCTAGCGGCGTGATGCTGCGCCGCGCCCCTCGCACGCGCGGCAACGGTGTCATCGTCGTGCTGCTCGTCCTCGTCCTGCTGCTCGTGCTGCGCATCGCGTCGCAGACCAAGCCCGTCGCCTGAAGGTGATCGCCATGTCCTCCTCGGCCTCCGCCCTCGTCAGCTTCTACCGCGCGCTGACCCGCCACCGCCTGTTCGCCCTGCTCAACATCGGCGGCCTTGCGCTCGGTATCGCGGTGTTCCTGCTGCTGTTCCTCTACGTGCGGTTCGAGACGGGCTATGACCGGTCGATCCGCGGCGCGGACAAGCTCTACATCGTCCAGGAACGCTATTTCACGCCTGGTTACCCCCCGGAGGCGAGCCCCTATACAATGGGCGCCTTCCTCGAGCGCTTGCGCGGCGATTATCCGGCGGTCACCGGCACCCGATTCTGGCCGATGAACGCGATCGTCCACCAGGGAAGCACCGTCACCGACGAGCAGCTTGTCGCAGTCGATCCCAATTTCTTCGCGCTGCTGGATTTTCCCGCTGTGGCCGGCGATCCGGTCAGGGCGCTCTCCGGCCCCGATACGGCAGTCATCACGCAGCAGGTCGCGCGAAAATATTTCGGGACGCAGCCGGCGATCGGCAGGTCGCTGACGATCACGATCGACGGCAAGACCTTCACCTATCGCGTCGCTGCGGTGGTCGCCGACATGCCGACGGATTTCAGCTTCCCCAGTGACATCTTCGTGCCGATCGTACGCGCGCGCTTCGCGAACGAATGGTTCGACCATTGGGGCAGCACGTCGCTGACCACCTTCCTCCGCTTTCCCGATGCCGCGGCGGCCAGCGCTTTCGAAGGCGAACTCGGCCGCTTTGCCGAGCGGCATGTCTTCCCGGACGGCAACATCAAGAAGGGGACGTGGCAGCAATCGCTGCGTCCGCTCGTCGACAATCATCTCTACGACCCCGCCGATCGCGCCGCGGTGACGACGTTGGGCATCGTCGGGGCACTGACGCTGCTCATCGCGATCGTCAATTACGTCAATCTGGCGACCGCAAGGTCGGGTCTGCGGGCGCGCGAGGTGGCGGTGCGCAAGGTGCTCGGCGGCACGCGCGCGGCGCTGTTGCGGCAGTTCATGCTGGAGGCGACGGCGACCGTCGCGCTCGCCGCATTGATCGGGCTGGCGATCGCAGAGCTTGCCCTGCCGCTCGTCAACCTCGCTGGCGGCATGTCGCTCTCTATCCGCTACATCGGCGAAGGGTCGATCCTCGTGCCGCTGGTCCTCGTGATCGTCTTTGTCGGGGCGGCGGCCGGCCTCTATCCGGCGCTGGTGCTGACCCGCTTCCGGCCGGCGGCGGTGCTCGCATCGGCGCGGGCGCCGGGCGGCGGACGCGCGGGCGCGCGGTTGCGGACCGCGCTGGTCGTCGGCCAGTTCGCCATCGCCATCGTCTTCGGCATCAGCACGGTGACCATGCTGGCACAGGCCGTGCACGTCCGGGCCGCCGATCTCGGCTTCCGGCGGGACAATCTTTTCATCCTGTCGAAATTCGCCTGGGTGGACGAGGATCAGCAGGCGGGCGTGCTGCGCGCCTATGCGGCTCTGCCAGGGGTATCGGCCGTCACCTCAGCCCAGAACGCGCCCGGCGACCAAATGATGACCAACACATCGAACATCTACCGTGCCGGCCTCGACCAGAGCCGGGGCCACTCCACGATGGACGTCGTCGTCGGTGACGCTTACTTTCCGGCGGTGGGCGGCCGTCTCATCGCCGGCCGCTTGTTCGATGCAGCGCATCCCGCCGACGACATCGCTTTGCGCGGGAAGGACAGCAAAGCGCCCTACAACGTCGTCATCAACCGCACCGCCGCGGCGAACCTAGGGTTCGCCAGTCCGGCGGCGGCCATCGGGCAGTCGCTGGCCGGCAACGGGACGATGACGATCGTCGGCGTGGTCGACGATTTGCGCTTCCGCGGTCCGCGCGAGCCCGTGGCCAGCGTGGAATATCGCTATTCGAGCAAGCCCTTCCCCAGTCCTTATGCGATGGTCCGTTACAGCGGCGATCCCGCCGGCTTCCGTGACACGGCAGAGGCCACATGGAAGCGCGTCGTCCCCGCCGTCCCGTTCGCGGGGCGAACGGTCGAGGAGAATCTGTATCGGCGCTATTACAAGACCGACGCGCAGCGCGCCAAACTGTTCACCATCGGTGCGGTGCTGGCGGTGCTGATCGGCTGCATCGGTCTCTACGGGCTTGCCGCGTTCGACACCGCGCGGCGTATCAAGGAGATCGGCATCCGCAAGACCTTGGGTGCGTCGACCCTGGACGTGCTCAGGCTGCTGATCGGACAGTTCATGCGACCGGTGGTCCTCGCCAACATCGTCGCCTGGCCGATTGCTTTCGTCGCGATGCGGCGCTGGCTCGGCGGCTTCGACGATCGCATCGCGCTGTCGCCGCTGTTCTTCGTCGCGGTGGCGCTGGTCGCGGCGGGAATCGCGGCGGCGACGGTCTTCGCGCAGTCATGGCGCGTCGCCCGCGCGGAGCCCGCGCGCGCATTGCGCTACGAATAGGAGGGGGTCCCATGCATTCGGCGCTGGTTTCCTTCTACCGCACAGTTGTTCGGCACAAGCTCCATACCGCGCTCGATATCGGCGGTCTTGCACTCGGTATCGCCGTGTTTCTCACGCTAGCGCTGTACGTACGGTTCGAGACGAGTTTCGAGCGATGGCTGCCGCATCACGAGCAAATCTACGTCGTCGGTACTGAGGTCCACTTGCCGGGTAGCGCGATCAATGGCGTCTATCCCGCGACGATGGGCGGCCTGCTCGAGCAGATGCAGGCGGCATTTCCGGGTCTCACCGGTACACGCATGCGGGGCGGGACAGGCGGCGGCGTGGTACGCGATGGCGTGACGACAAAGGAGGATGTGACGCAGGTCGATGCGTCCTTTTTCGATGTCTTCGCCCTGCCGATGGTCGCGGGGCAGGGAGCTGGCGCGTTGCGTGACCCCGCAGCGGTGCTGATCAGCCGGGCGGTGGCCGCACGTTATTTCGGCCATGATGATCCGATCGGCCAGACGCTGACGATCGCGTTAGATGCGCCGGTCCGCTATCACGTTGCTGGCGTATTCGAGGACATTCCCGCCAATAGCGATCTCAAGGCTGGTCTGCTGATACCCATGCCGTCATTGCCGCCACCAGGCGAATGGGCATGGAATAAATGGGGCACTGCGTCGCTAACAACCTACCTGCGCTTCCCCACTCCAGCGGCGGCGGCGGCGTTCGCAGCCAAGCTGCCTCCGTTTGTCGACGCCCGAGCGCGGCCGGATGTAGGGCCGGGAGCGTCGAAATGGCTCTCGCTGCCGCTGATGCCGCTGAGGGACGTGCATCTGCATCCGGTCGGTGCGGAAAGCGCCAGCCGGAGGATGATGGTCGCGGTGTTGGGCGCCATAGGCCTGATGACTTTGGCGATTGCCGTGTTCAACCACGTGAACCTCGCGACCGCACGAGGCATCTTGCGCGCACGGGAGGTGGCGCTGCGCAAGGTGACGGGCGCCACGCGCGCGACGTTGATCCGCCAGTTCGTCGGTGAGGCGGTCCTGATGGTCGGCTTGGCGGCGCTCGTCGGGTTGGCGCTGGCGGAGGTCGGGTTGCCGCTCGTCAATGCCGCGGCCGGAACCTCGCTGACGGTCCCTTATGGCTGGGCCTTGCCGCTACTGGTTTTGCTGACGGGCGTGGTCGGTTTCCTCGCAGGCTTCTATCCAGCCATCGTTCAGTCAACCTACCCCGCCGCTGCGGCTTTATCCGCCGCTCCTGCACCGGCGGGCGGTCGCGGAAAGCGCCGCCTGCGTGAGGCATTGATAGTCCTCCAGTTCACGCTAGCAATCATCTTCGCCATCGGAACGTTGGTGATGATGGGTGAGGTCGCGCATCTACGCGGCAGCGATCTCGGCTTTCAGCGGCGCGGGCTAATCACCGTCGCATCACTTGCCGATAAAGGGCTTGCACCGGATCAGGTGCGAAGCGTCGTCAGCGCGATCCGCCGCCTGCCCGGTGTGAACTCGATAGGCCTCGCTACGGCCGGCCCGGGCGGGGACGGCAGCAGCATCGCGGATGCCATCGAGACCCCCGGTCAGTCCAATGGCGGGCCGATCTTGCAACTTGTCAGCGTCGGGCCCGGATTCTTCGACACCTATGGCGCCCGCTTGCTTGCCGGGCGCGTGTTCGACGGTCGGCATCCGGGGGACGATTCGAGCAACTGGAAGAGGTGGAATGCGGGGCGCATGATCGTGTTGAGCCGCCAGGCTGCGCAGACTTTGGGCTTTGCCACACCTGGAGACGCGATCGGCCGAACGGTCGGCTATCCCCGGCCGCGTACCATCGTCGGCGTGATAGAGGATATGCGCTTCCTTTCCACGCATCAGCCTGACGGCGGCAGCTACTACATCTTTTATCCCGATCAACCGCCGCAGCCAGTTGCCGCCGTGCGTTTCCGGGGCGATCCACGGGCGATGTTGGACCGGATCGCCAGCGTGTGGCGGCGGGAGGCGCCGCAGGTGCCGTTTCGCGGCGACACTGTCGATGCACGCATCGCCAGCCTTTATGAGGTGGACACTCGGGCGATGCGCCTGTTCACCATCGGCGCGGTGCTTGCGCTGGTGATCGCGTGCATCGGGCTCTACGGTCTTGCCGCGTTCGACACCGCGCGCCGAGTGCGGGAGATCGGCATCCGCAAGACGCTGGGCGCCTCGACGGCGGAGATGCTGCGCATGCTGGTCGGCCAGTTCCTGCGTCCGGTGGTCGTCGCCACCGTGCTGGCCTGGCCGATCGCCTTTTACGCGATGCGCCAATGGCTCGCCGCCTTCGCCGATCGGATCGCGCTGTCGCCGCTCTATTTCCTCGGTGCCGGCGCGGCGGCGCTCGTGATCGCGGCGGCGACGGTCCTCGCCCAGTCATGGCGCGTCGCCCGAGCGGAGCCCGCGCGCGCCTTGCGCTACGAATAGGGGACTACTCGTCCGTCCGGCGTTGTGCGAAGGCGGCGGCATGACCACCATCCACCTGTCCGCCGCACCACGTCCGTTGGGGCGCAGCGATATCCTGGTCTCGCCGATTGCCTGGGGCATGTGGCGGCTGGCGGGTGCGGTGGCGGGCGCGCGCGCGTCGATCGACGCGGCGCTGGAGGCGGGGATCACGTTGTTCGATACCGCGGACATCTATGGCGCGGACCAGCCCGCCGGCTTCGGATCGGCGGAACTGCTGTTCGGCGATGCGCTCGCGGAAGCGCCCGACCTGCGCGAGCGGATGGTGATCGCGACCAAGGGCGGCATCCGTCCCGGCATCCCGTACAATTCGAGCGCGGCCTATCTGGCGGATGCGCTCGACGCCTCGCTGACGCGGATGCGGGTGGAGCGGGTCGACCTCTACCAGATCCACCGCCGCGACCTGCTGACCCATCCGCAGGAGGTGGCGGGGGCGCTGACGCGGATGGTCGAAAGCGGCAAGGTCCGCGCCGTTGGCGTCTCCAATTACAGCCCGGCGGAATTCGAGGCGCTGCAGGCGTTCCTCGACCAGCCGATCGTCAGTACGCAGCCCGAATTCTCGGCTTTGCACAGCGCGCCGCTGTTCGATGGCACGCTCGACCAGGCGATGCGGCTCGGGGTGGGCGTGCTCGCCTGGTCCCCGCTGGGCGGCGGCCGCCTGGCCACGGGCGACCATCCCGCCGCGGCGGCGCTGGCGGCGCATGGCGCGCGGCACGGCGTCGATGCGGCCACGGCCGCACTCGCCTGGGTGATGGCGCATCCGGCGCGGATCGTCCCCATCGTCGGATCGCAGGCGCCGGAGCGCATCCGCGCCGTCGCCGATGCCTATACGGTCGGCTGGACGCGCGCCGAATGGTATGCCGTGCTCGAGGCCGGCCTCGGCGCGCGCCTGCCGTGATCAGCGTGTGAACGCGCCGATATCGGCGATGGCGAGCTGGCCCACCGGTTTCGCGGCGGCGGGGAAGGCCAGGCGCAGATAACGCGCGCGGACCGGTGCGGCGAAGGCGATACGCTGCGTCGAGAGGGCATAGGCGATGTTCGGAAATTCGCCGTCGCCCGCCGGAGCCCAAGACGTGCCGTCGAGGCTCGTTTCGACGCGATAGCCACGCGGTGGTGCGCTGTCAGGATCAGGGTGGCGCCATGGCGTCAGGCTGAAGCCGGCGATCGTCTGTACGCCGCCGATGTCAAGCGTGACGCCGGCCGGCGCCCTCGTGGTGGGCGCGGGTTGCGTCCAGACCGTCGATCCGTCGCCGTCGAGCAGCGCCTCCGCGCCGGGGGCGGTCGCCGCGACGACCTTCCAGCCGCGCGTCGAGAGGGTCGTCGGATCGTTCGATTGCGGCGGCGCGACGTCAGCAGGCGCGACGCTGCGGAAGAGGGCGATCTCGCTGATCGCCGGGCAGACGGGCGCCTCGAGGATCACGAGCCGCACCCGGCGCGCAGCGATCGGGGAGGGCAGGCGGATCAGCCGCTGCGCGCCGATGCAGGCGTGGGTCGCCAGCCGCCGCCAGGTGCCGCCGATGTCCGCCTCCACCGCGAACCGCGTCACGCGCACGCCGAGCGGCAGGTGTTCGCGCAGCCGGATCAGGTCGAACGCGCGGCCGGGGGGCAGGTCCAGCGTCAGCGTCGGCGTCGTCACGCCATCGGGCGTAGACCAATAGGTGTCGCGGTTCCCGTCCAGCACCTTTGCGGCGCCGAACGCCGGGCCCCGGATCGCGCTGGCTTGCGCTACTGCGCCTTGCGCGAGATCGGTGGCAAAGGTCGCGCGCATCGCGTCGCCGAAGCTCTTCAGCACCGCGACGTCATGCGCCGGGATCTGCCCGCGCCGGTCGGGCGGAAGATTGAGATTGAGGTTGGTGCCGCGACCCACCGATTCGTCCAGCAGGCGGACGAGCCGTGCCGGGCTCTTCACCTTCGCATCCTCGTCTGCGTGGTAGAACCAGCCGGGTCGGATCGACACGTCCGTTTCCGCCGGCCACCACAGCGGGGCGCCGCGTACGCCGCTATTGCCTTCCTCCTGGACATAAGGGTGATCGGGCATCGTCGGCCAGCACGGATCGCCCGCGACGCCGTCTTCATTCCCCACCCAGCGGATATCGGCGCCCAGCGGATCGAAGGTACAGGCCATCGGCTGATGCTGGTGGACCAGCGCGATGATCGAGGGCCAGTTGTAATATTTCGGCGCGTCGATCTTCCGCGTCTCGCGCGCGCCGCCGTAATAGCCGTCGCCGCCATTGGCGCCGTCGAACCAGAATTCGAAGAGCTCGCCGTAGCGGGTGCAGAGCTCGACGACCTGCTTGCGGTAATAGTCGATATAGGCCGGTCGGCCATAGTCCGCGTGATTGCGATCCCAGGGCGACAGATACAGGCCGAAAGACAGGCCGGCGCGGCGCGTCGCCTGTTCCATCTCGCGCACGATGTCGCCCTTGCCGTTCTTGTACGGGCTGTTGCGGATGCAATGTTCGGTCAGCATCGTCGGCCAGAGGCAAAAGCCGTCGTGATGCTTGGCGGTGAGGATGATGCCGGTCATACCACCTGCCTTGGCAGCGGCGACGATCTGGTCGGGCCGGAAGTCGGTCGGGTTGAACAGCGTCGGGCTCTCATCGCCATAGCCCCATTCGCGATCGGTGAAGGTGTTGATCGAGAAATGGACGAAGGCGTAGCGCTCGCGCCGGTGCCAGGCGAGCTGCCTTGCGGACGGCAGCGCTCCCCATGGCGTGGGCGCGGCGACGCTGGTTAAGCGCGCCTTGGCGGCGAAGGCAGGAGCGGTGCTGGCGGCGAGGCCGGCGGCGACGAGCGTGCGGCGGGAAAGATCGTTCATGGACGCGTGGCTCCGGTGGAAAGGGGGTCGGGAATCAGCCAGGTCTCGGCAACCTGCTTGCCGCGGCCGCTGCCACCCATGCCGGGCGGTCGAGTCCAGGCGAGGTCGAGCGTGCCTCGCGCCGTCGCGGCCCTGGGCACGTCGAGCGTGACCTGCATCGGATTGTCGGTGCGGCGGAAGGCGTCCTGGAGGACGTACCGGCCGTTGGCGACGAGCCGGATCGGGAGCGTATAGTCCTCGCCCGCATAGGTGATCGTCAGCCGATAGTGCCGGCGCGGGTCGAGTCCGGCATAATGCAGCCGCAGGGGCGTATCATAGAGCGTCTCGGCATAGTCGAGCGCGGATGGCGCCCAGCCGTCGGCGAGCGTACGGTCGGCGATACCGTCGATCACGGTGGCGAACCCCTGAGGATCGCGCGACAGGCCGAGGCCGCGCACCAGATGCGGTTCGGCATCGGGGCGGCCCAGATCATCGTAGAGTGCCCCCTCCGTCGGGCGGCCGCGGTCCGGGATCGGCCAGCGCTTCTCCATCTCTGTCTCGATCCAGGCGCGCCCCGCGAGGTCGGTGTCGGCGCGGTCCAGATTGGCGCCCCGCTCGACGTTCGATGCGCCGTAGCGCGCGACGCTGAGCTGCAGCCGTGCCCCCTGCCACAGTCGCTCGGCCAGCGCGTTCAGGCGGGCGAGCAGGGCATCGACGACGGCGCCATCCGGCCGGGCGAGGATGGCGCGCGCCGTCACGGGGTCGGGAGCGGCCAGCGCCGCCCTGCGCCGTGCGCGCGCGGAAATCGTCCGATGGCGCACGAGCGCGTCATAGACCGCGCGATAGCGCAGCGCGTCGATCCGCCAGTCGGCGAAGGCGGCGGGGCGGATCGCATCGGCATGCGCCAGCGTGGCATCGATGCCGGCGTTGGTCGCCGGGTCTCCGATCCAATTCGCTTCCAGCGCGGCGGGCAATCCTGCGGCGGCGGCATCCCCGATGAAGACGCGGGCATAGTCCGCCGCATAGCTGTTGAGACCGGTGTGCGGGTCCCAGCCCAAGCGGAACCACAGGAACTGGTTGAAATCGTCGTTCACCCCTTCGGAATAGGTGACGAAGCCGACGGCATGCGGCGCGAGATGAGCGAAGATGCGGGCATAGGCGGCGGGACGGGGATTGATCGGCTCACGACCCTCGGTCAGCGCGAATTCGGGCCACCAGCGATCCACCGGAAACTGCGCGTGCATCGTATGCGCGATGTCGGGATAGAGGATCAGCGGATAGCGTGCGGGGATGCGCGCCCGCTGCACGGCCAGCGGATCGCGCGTCTGCGGGCCGACGAAGATGCCGGTCAGCCATGCGGGGCGCTTGTCGAGTTCGTGGTAGAAGGCATCGAACCCGGCGGCGTCGAACCCCTGGGACGAAATATAGACGGGCGCGCCCGGCGCCCGTGCGCGCAACAGCGCTGCCTGCGCGGCGACGAGTGGGAACAGCCTGTCGGGCGCGGTGTGGCCGGGGTCGCCACCCGGTACATAGAGCGCGTCGACGAAGGGGAGGTCGGCAAGCGTGCGGCGGAAGGCCGCCATCTCCGCAGCGACCACCCCAGGCTTCGCATAATCCCCGAGCTCGGGATAATAGAGCGCGACGTCGAGGCCGAGTCGGTGCGCGATCGTCGCGATCCCGGCCAGCGTCTCGCGCGGCGGCGCGGGAAACAGCGGGCCGGTCGCTTCGTCGTCGGACACAGGCGCAATCAGCTGTACGCCGCTTGCGCCCCACAAGGCGAAATCCTCGATCCGCCGCGCGAACATCGGCAGCGTCCACGCGTCGTAGCTGTTGTTCTTCGGCCGGTAGCCGATCTGCGTCAGCCGTGTCGGCTGTGCCGGTGCCTCGTCGACGGGGCGGGGCAGGCGGAGGCGGGCCGTGCCGCCAGCGACCTCGAGATGCCTGAGCACCCAGCCTGAACCGTAGACGAGCCCGCGCGTGCCGTGCGCGGTCACCACCGTCGTTACGCCGACGCGGCGGATCGCGAACCCTTCGCGCGATAGGGAGGCCGGCGCGCGCCACCGCCGCCGGTCCGGGGCCGGCAGGGCAGCGGCGACCGCTTCGATCGGCGCGATGACCAGTCGCAGTGCTCCGCACGTCGTTGCCCGTTCCGCGATGCGGCTCCGCAGCAGGGTGGCGGCGACCTCTCCGCCCGCTCCGGTCGTCACGCAGGACGCGGCGAGCGCCGCCGCCAGCATCATGCGCGCAGACGGCCGTTCGACGGCGGACGGGCGGCCGGCGCGCGGCCGAAGCGCTTGTTAGGCGTCGCGCTCATCGTGAAGCTGAGCGTGCCGCCCTTCACCAGATCGGCGTGGCGGATCCAGGTCCTGCTCCAGGGACGGCCGTTCCACCGGACGGCGGTGACATAGGGCGTGTCCGCGCGGTTGCCCGGTGCCTCTATCACCAGCCGCTTGCCACCGGGCAGGCGCAGCGTCGCACGCTCGAACAACGGCGATCCGAAGACATAGACCGCCTCGACCGGGTCGACGGGATAGAAACCGAGCGCGGACAGCACGAACCAGGCGCTCATCTGACCGCAATCGTCGTTGCCGATGACGCCGTCCGGATCGTTCCTGTACATGTCCGTGCAGAGGCGGCGCACCATGGCCTGCGTCTTCCAGGGCGAACCGGTATAGGCGTAGAGATAGGCGACGTGATGGTCGGGCTCGTTGCCGTGCGCATATTGCCCGACGAGGCCGGATATGTCCGGCGGCGCATTGGCGGGGAGCGTCGACGGAGCGGTGAACAGCGCATCGAGCTTCGCCTCGAACTTCGCCTCGCCGCCCATATGGTCGATCAGGCCATAGACGTCGTGCTGGTTGAGGAACGTCGCCTGCCAGCCGTTCGCTTCCGTATAGTCGCGCCACCAAGGCTTCGGCATGTGCCCGAGCTGGACGGGATCGTAGGGGCTCCACCAGCTGCCATCGGCGAAGCGCGGGCGGGCGAAGCCGATGCCGCCGTCGATGACGTTGCGCCAGTTGCGCGAACGCCGGAGCAGGCGGTCGGCCTCGGCCGGTCTGCCGATGGCGCGCGCGATGTGCGACGATGCCCAGTCGTCATAGGCATATTCCTGCGTTCGGCTGACGCTTTCCCACCAAGTGTCGGCGGGGACGTAGCCCTTGGCATCGTAGAGGTCGCGGCCCTTGCTGTTGTCCATATCGGGCGCGGCAAAGTCGAAGGACCGCCGGGCAATGCCCGGCCAGGCGGCGGCATAGTCGCCCGGAATGCCCTTGGCCTGCGCCTCCGCGAGGACCGAGACGCTGTGCCAGCCGATCATGCAGCCCGTCTCGACGCCCTGCAGCGGCCAGACGGGCGGTCCATAGGGGCTCTGCTGCGTCTGGCGGATCATATCCGCGACCAGGCTCTCGACCCGCTCGGGCGCGACGATGGTGAGCAACGGGTGGAGCGCCCGGTACGTATCCCACAGCGAGAAGGTGCTGTAGGCGGCCTGCCCCTTCGGCAGGCGGTGCACCTTGCGATCCATCCCGACGTAGCGACCGTCGACATCGGAGAAGAGCGTCGGCGCGAGCTGCGCATGATAGAGCGCCGAGGCCATGATCGTGCGCTGGTCGGCGGTGCCACCCTCGACCGTGATCGTGTCGAGTGCCCCCGCCCAGCGCGCCCGCGCGGCGCGGCGGATGCGGTCGAAATCCCAGTGCGGCGCCTCCGCCGCGAGGTTGGCACGCGCGCCCGCGACATCGACGGCGGACAGGCCGCAGCGGGCGGCGACCGGCGCGGCGCCCGCGTCGTCGTAATGCAGCACCGCCTTCAGCCGCTTACCCGCGATGGCGCGCGATCCCGCCGGCTGCTCCCTGTCGCCGTCGCCGTAGAAGGTGATGCGATCGGGCTTGCGCGACAGCTGCAGCGCGAAATGGATGCGCCGCCCCTTGGCCCAGCGGTTGACGGTGCGTGCGCCCGTGATCGTGCCCGCGTCGTCGACCCCCAGCGTCGCGTCGGTGATCAGCGGGGGCTGGTCGCTTGAGTCGAGGATCAGGTGCGACAGGTCCACCAGGATATGGCCGGGACCGGCAGGAAACGTATAACGGTGCCAGCCGGTCCGCTCGGTCACCGTCAGCTCGGCGACGACACCACTCTCCAGCGTGACACGGTAATAGCCGGGCTCGGCATGCTCGTCCCGGAAGCGCTGACGATAGCCCTTGTCCGGATCGTCGAGCGGGCCGGGGAGCAGCTGTACGGGGCCGCGCGTCGGGACCAGCAGCACGTCCAGCATGTCGCCGATGCCGGTGCCCGACAGATGGGTGTGACTGAATCCCATGATCGACCCGTCGCCGCTGTGGTAGCCGGAACAGGCGTCCCAGCGTTCGACATCGGTGTCGGGGCCCAGCTGTACCATGCCGAAGGGCAGGCTTGGGCCGGGGTAGGTATGGCCGTGGCCGCCGGTGCCGACGAAAAGGTTAGGCGATGTGGGGACGGGGGTCGCGGCGAAGGCGGGCAGCGGCAGCGCCGCGGCAGCGGTGGAGGCTAGCAGCGCGCGGCGAGTGACGTGCACACCCTCACCCGTCCCACCCGTCCCACCCGTCTTCGGCGGGCTGGCGCCCTTCCTCCGCCAGGGGGAGAGGGCGGGGGCGGCGAGACCGCGGGAGGGCGGGGGTGTCATCGGAACGTCTCCTGCAGGATCGCCGGCTGCGTCCGTGCCAGCGTCACGATCAGCTCGCCGAACAGGCCGTTCGCCCAGGCGAACCAGTCGCGCGTGAATTTGGCGGGATCGTCGCGATCGAAGGTCTCGTGAATGAAGCCGGTGCCCGCGTCGCTGTCGCGGATCGTCCTCAGGCAGGCGCGGATCGTATCGGCGTCGCTGGTCGACAGCGCGCGGACGATCAGCGACATCGGCCAGATCTGGCCGGGGCCGACATGGGGGCCGCCGATGCCCTCGCCCGCGCGGCCGCGGAAGAACCAGGGGTTTGCCTCGCTCCACGCCGCCGCTTCGGTCGTGCGCCACAGGCGATCGTCCGGCGTCACGCAGCCGAGATAGGCGAGGCCGGACAGGGACGGGACATTGGCATCGTCCATGAACAACCGGTTGCCATAGCCGTCGACCTCATAGGCCCAGACCTCGCGCCCGTCCGGCAGGCGCATCGTGCCATGCTGCCGCAACGCTGCGGCCACTTCGTCGGAAAGGGCGGCGGCATCACCGGCGAGTGCGACGTCGCCGACCGCCTGCGCGAGCTGTGCGAGCTCGCGCAGCGCCGTCGCCGCGAACAGGTTCGACGGAATCAGGAAGGGGTAGAGGCAGGCATCGTCGGAGGGGCGGAAGCCCGATGCGATCAGCCCGACCGGCTTCACCGGATGGCCATGGCCCCACAGCAAAGTCTCGGTCGGCTGCGGCGCGCTGCGGCGGAAGCTGTAGGGGCCGTCACCCTGCTTGCGCTGCTGCTCGAGAAAGGTGCGCAGCGCCGCGCGCGCCGCTTCGCGCCACGTCGCATCGAAGGGGCGCGTGTCGCCCGTTGCGCGCCAATATTGGTGCGCGAGGCGGATCGGATAGCAGAGCGAGTCCACTTCCCATTTCCGCTCGGCGACGCCCGGCTTCATCGCCGTCTCGTCCTTCAGTGCCCAGGGCAGGTTGGTGGTCGCCGTCGGGTCTTCCATGAAGGCATTGGCGTAAGGATCGAGGAGGATCGAGCGCGCCTGCCGCGCGATCAGGCCGCGAAACAGCTCGGCGAGCCGGGCGTCTTCCTTCACCAGGTGCAGGTACGGCTTAAGCTGCGCCGAGGAATCGCGTAGCCACAGGCAGGGAATATCGCCGGTGATGACGAAGGCGTCGGGCTGGCCGCCCACCATGCCCATCCTGACGGTGGTATCGAGCGTGTTGGGATAGCAATTCCCGAACATCCAGGCGAGCTTCGGATCGGCGATCCGCTTCTGGATACGGACGATCTCGCGCTCGACCGCGCGGCTGGTGAAGCGGCGGTCGGCGGGCGCGGGGCGCTTGCTGGCAAAGGCCGGCGCGGCGGCGAATGCCGGGGTGGAGGCGATCGCCGCGCCACCGGCGACGAAGGCGCGACGGTCGATCCTCATTTCGGCAGCTCCGTGTCCGCGCCCGTCACCATGAAGTCGTGCCAGACGCCTTCGCCGTCGCCCGGCTGACCGCCGCCGACGTAGAGGCGATAGGCCCCCGGGGCGACGTGGCGGCGGCCGTCTCGGTCGACGATGCTCATGGCGCGCGGATCGATCGCGAAGCTGACCCGGCCGCTGCCGCCGCGCTTCACCGACACGCGCGCATAGCCGACGAGCTGGCGCTGCAGCACCGCCTCGGTCATGGTCGGCTTTTCGGAAGAGGCGGGGGGGACGAGATAGGCCTGAACCACCTCCTCGCCATCGCGGGCACCGGTGTTGCGGACGGTGGCGGTCACGGCAAGCGTCGCGCCCGCCGCGACGGTGACGGGCGCCGCGACGGGATCGTAGGCGAAGCGCGTATAGCTGAGGCCATGGCCGAAGCCCCACAGCGGCGTACCGGTGAAATAGCGGTAGGTGCGTTCCTTCATCGCATAATCGACGAAGGCGGGTAGGTCGCTCGTCGCCTTGTAGAAGGTGACGGGCAGGCGGCCCGCCGGGTTGTTGCGGCCGGCGAGCGTATCCGCGATCGCCGTGCCGCCCGCCTCGCCGGGATACCAGGCGGCGAGGATCGCGTCGGCGTCCGCCGGATCGACCGCGACCGCGCTGCCGCTGGTCAGGACCAGGACGATCGGCTTGCCGGTCGCCCGGAGCGCTTCGATCAGCGCGCGTTGCGGCGCGGGCAGCGCGATATCGGTACGATCGCCGCCGACAAAGCCGGGGACGGACACCGACAGAGCCTCGCCCTCCAGATCGGGCGACAGGCCGCCGACGACGACTGCGACGTCCGACGCCAGTGCCGCCGCCACCGCCTCGGCCAGCAGCGGCGCGGCGGGCGGCATCCAGGACAGGCGGAAGCTCTCGTCCTCGCTCTCGTGATCGAGCAGGATGTCGAGCGGCTGCGCGCTGCCGTCGGCGTCGATCGTCAGCTCGACGCGCCCCCTGGCCAGCGGCCCGTCGTGCAGGACCTTGCCGCCGATCGCGACACGCACGCTGTCATGCGTCGAGCAATCCTTCCAGCATTGCGCCTGATCGAGAATCAGCCGGTACCGGCCCGGCGCGGGCGGTACGAAGTCGCCGGTCCAATGCGCGATATAGCCCGTCGCCGGCACGCCCGCGGCGGGCGGGGCGCGATTGAGGTCCAGGTCGATGCGGCGGACATGGTCGGTGACGACGCGGTCGCCGACGCGGTATTCGACCGCCAGGCCGGGTCGGCCACCACTGCGCAGGGCGGTTTCCGGCAGCACCACGGCGGCGCCTTCCGCCAGCATCGATCCTTGCGCATAGCGGACGTTGCCCGCGCCGAAGGCGGTGCGCAGCCCCTCCAAGGGAGTCACCGGTGCCGCGGCGGTGCCGTGATAATTGCCCTGCAGCACGCCAAGGTCGTCGGCGTCCGCGCCGATCACCGCAATCCGCGTCCCGGGCTTCAGCGGCAGCAGGTCGTTGGCGTTCTGGAGCAGCACGATCGCCTTGCGCGCGGCCGTCAAAGCGAGTGCCCGGTGTGCCGGCGTGTCGACCTCGCTCGGCTTGATCCGCGCATAGGGGCTGGTCGCGCCGAAGGCGATGCCGAGCGCCTGCCGTGCGCGCAACGCACGCGCCAGCGCGGTGTCTACCTCACCCTGCGTGACGAGACCGCGACGCAGCGCCTCGGGCAGGGCGGCATAGGCGCCGCCGCAATTGAGGTCCGTGCCGCCGCGCACCGCCGCCGCCGCGCCGGCCGCGGCGTCCAGTTTATAGTGATGGAATAGGGAGATGTTCGCCACCGCATCGCAGTCCGACACGGTGAAACCGGTGAAGCCCCAATCCCGGCGCAGCCGGTCGTTCATCAGCCATGACGCCGCGCATGCCGGCGTGCCGTGGATCGCGTTGTAGGCGCACATCAGCGACTGCGCCTTGCCGTCCGTCACGACGCGCCGGAAGGCAGGGAAATAGGTTGCCTCCAGGTCGCGGGGGGAGGGGTCGACGTCGAAGCCGTCGCGCCCCGCCTCCGGTCCGCTGTGCACGGCGAAATGCTTCGGCGTGCCGACGACCCGTGGGTGCGCCGGGTCCGGCCCTTGCAGCCCGCGCACGAATGCGGTGCCGAGCGTACCGGTCAGATACGGGTCCTCGCCATAGGTCTCCTGGCCCCGGCCCCAGCGCGGATCGCGGAAGATGTTGATGTTGGGCGACCATATCGTCAGCCCCTGGTAGATGCGCCGGTCCGCTCCGACCGGGCGGGCATTGAAGCGCGCGCGCGCCTCCGTCGACACGACGGTACCTGCGGCCTCGAGCAACGGCGCGTCCCAGGTGGCGGCCATGCCGATCGCCTGCGGAAAGACGGTGGCCACGCCGTTGCGCGCAAGACCGTGCAGCCCCTCGTTCCACCAGTCATAGGCGGGCAGGCCCACCGCCGGATCGGGGGGCGCGGTGTTCTGCAATTGCGCGGCCTTCTGCTCCGGGGTCATCTTCGCAATGGCGGCGGCGACGGGGTCGGCGGCCTGTGCCGCGAGCAACAGGGCGAGGATCATCGTGCGAGCGTCCTTGGCGTCGGCATGGGGCCGGTGATGGTGACGGTGCGGCTCTCGCCCGGCAAGAGATCGAAGCCGTTGTCCGACGCGCTGCCGCCCGCCGCGCCGAAGTCGAGCATCACCGCACGGGCGAGGTTGCGCGCCGTGATCGTCAGCGTATCGCCCTTGCGACGCAAGCTCAGACCCGGGTCGGGATAGGCCATATCCTTTGGCGCGCCCCGCTCGACAAGTTCGCGGCTCACCACCGTGCCGCCGACCAGCAACTCCGCGACGGCATAGCTTCGCGCGGGATCGGCGGCCCCGAACAGGTCCGCGTCCGCGAACCGCGCGACATCGGTGGAGGACAGCGGGGCGAGGCTGGTCGCGCCTTCCCGCGTCGCCAGCGTCGCGCCCGTCATGTCGCGTACCGTCACGCGCCATGTGGCCGGCATGGCTTGCTGCGCGTCGGAAACCAGCGCGATCCGCGTCGCGCCGTTCTTGTGCTCGGCGACGATCGCCTGGGGCGCGTACATGCGCCGCGACTCATATTGCAGCAGCTTCCAGCGGCCGAGATGATCGATGCTCGCCCAGGATACCGCCGGCCAGACGTCGTTGAGCTGCCAAAACAGCGAGCCCATCGTCACCGGGCGGCAGGCGCGATGATGGCGTGCCGCCACGCCGATCGCCTGTGCCTGGTTCACCTGCGTCAGATAGACGAAGTCGGCGAAATCCTTCGCGGGTCGCAGGCGCTGGTCGAGGTAGAGCTGCAGGCGCGCATTGCCCTCGCCCGCCAGGAACTTCTGGTGCGCCTTCATCACCGGGCTGTCGGGCGTCAGCCCCTTCAGCGAGCCGGCGAAATTCCTGATCGTCTCCAGCATCGGCATGGACTGGAAGCCATATTCGCTCATGAAGCGGGGGCAGCCGTCCAGATAGCGTTCGACCGGCTTCGACCCGGACCAGACGTCCCAGAAGTGGCGGTCGCCGTTCGCGTCCGTGTCGACGGGCCCATCATAGTCGGTCGACGGCGAGCCTGGCATATAGGGCGTCCCCGGGCTGTTGCGCGTCACCGCGTCGCGCAGCACGCGGTCGAACAGCACCGCCATGCCGGTGCCGATCCTCTCCTGCGCATCGGGGCCGATCGCGGTCTTGAACGCCTTGCGATCGCTCCAATTCTCCCAGCCCGACAGCACTTCGTTGTTGCCGGTCCAGATGACGATCGAGGGATGGTCGCCCAGCCGCGCCGTCTGCTCGTCCGCCTCGATCGCGACGTTCCGGCGAAAGGCGAGATCGGGCGGTGTCACCGACCCGCCGAACATGAAGTCCTGCCACACCATCAGGCCCATGCGATCGGCGAGGTCGTAGAAGGCGTCATCGAGATAATAGCCGCCGCCCCAGACGCGTACCATGTTCATGTTGGCGTCGCGCGCGCTGGTGAGCAGCTGCGCCATCTCGCTCTGTTCGACACGCGCAGGGAAGCTGTCGAACGGGATCAGGTTCGCGCCCTTGGCGAAGATCGGCACACCGTTGACCGACAGGGCGAAGGCGCCACCGGTGCGATCGAGCGTGACGGTGCGCAGGCCGATCGTCCGGGTCGCGCTGTCGCGCATCGTGCCGCCGTCCACCAAGGCACCGGTGACGGTGTAGAGCGGCTGCGCGCCGTAGCCGACCGGCTGCCACCGCTGCGGCCGCGCCACCGTCAGCGGGATCGCGATCGAGTTGGTACCGGCGGCCAGCGCGACCTGTCGCTCGACGCTCTGGCGCTCGCCGTTCGGACCGCTCAGGGCGACGCGGACCGTCTGCGTCGCGGCGCGGTCCGCGACCAGCGTCATTCGCGCGGTCAGCCGCGCTTCCGCGTCATTAAGATCGTCCTGCGCGACCTGCAGGCGCTCGATCCGCGCGGTGTCCCATGCCTCCAGCCGTGCGGGGCGCCAGATGCCCATGGCAACGAGGCGCGGGCCCCAATCCCAGCCGTACTGATATTTGGGCTTGCGGATATAGGGCGACGTCTGCCTGCCTTTCGGCTCGTCGCCGAACGCGCTGTCATACTCCCCCGGCAACGCGTTCTTCTCGGCCAGGACCATCGGCTGGAGCGTGCGGATCGGCGAGGCGATGCGCACCAGGATCTCGTTGTCGCCCGCATGCAGCAGCGCCTTGGCATCGGCGCGCCAGCGTCGATGCGCGTTGTCGGCGGACAGCAGCCGCGTGCCGTTCACCCAGACACTGGCGAACGTGTCGAGCCCGTCGAACACGAGGTCAAGATGCCCGCGCTCCAGCATCGCCGGGGTCACGGCGATCGTGCGGCGGAACTGCCAGTCGGTCAGGCCGACCCATTGGATCGCGCCTTCGTTGATGCCGAGGAACGGATCGGGGACCCGGTGCGCGCGGATCAGGTCCTCCTGCACGCTGCCCGGTACGCGTGCGGGCAGCCAGCGTGCCTCCTGCGGATGCGCCTTTGCCGCTGCGCCGTCGGCGGGATCGATCCGCACCTGCCACGCGCCATCGAGCGTCACCGTGTCGCGCGGGCCGGCCAGGGCGGGGGCCGCAATGCTTGCGAGGAGAAGGGCAAGCGCGACACCGCGGATCATCGTACGCCTTCCGACAATTGCACGCGCTCGACCGCGTAGAAGGGATCGCTGAGCGGCGAGGTGAACTGGAAGCAGAGGTCCGCGTCAGTCATCCCGGCCGGAACCGGGGCATCGAAGCGGAACTGCGTCGGGGACTTTGCCGGGTCAAGCAGAGGGAAGGTCGCGATGACCGGAGTCTTCGGAACGTCCTTGACCGGGCAGCCGGCGGTGACCACCAGTTCGCCATAAGGCGTGACGTTGAAATGGCCGCGCAACGCCGTGAAGTCGTGCGCGAGGCCGTAATTGCGCGGCAGGCGCGCCACGGCCACCGTGATCGACCGCGCGTTGGCGAGGGGCGCGTCCTTCCAGGCAGTGCAGGTGTCGAACAGGTTGATGTTGAACACCGGGGCATTGGCCGTGGCTTCGGAAGTCAGCGGCACGCGCAGGCCGAGCGCGCCCATCGGACAGGCGACGAGGTCGCTGGGCGTCGCGGAAAGCAGGCTGGCGCGGCTCGTCTCGAACGGCCGTGGCGCGGCCAGCATGTCGCCCTCCAGGAAGGCGGCAGCGCGGATCGGTGTACCGGAGACGACGCCGATCGGCGCTTTATAGACGCGGGAGCGGGGCGTCGGGGGGCTGCCGTCGGTCGTGTAGTGGATCGTGCCGAGCGGCACCTGGGTTTTCAGCGCAACCGTCAACCGGCCGGAACGCAGCGCGGCGCTCCGGCTGCCCTGCAGCGCATAGGCAACGGCAAAGGCGCTGTCGGCGACCTCTCCGCCATCGCGGCGCCAGCGCGCCATCTGCGGTACGATGCGGCGCGCGAAGCTGGAAAAATCGCGCACGCTCCTGGGCGACCAGGTCACCTCCGCCAGCGCGCCGAGCCGCGGATAGACGTTGTGGTCCACCTGATACGGCGTGACGAGATATTCGCTCCATGCATTTGCCTGCGCGCCCAGGACGTGCCGCGCCTTGTCGGCATCGATCCCGGCCGGCATCGGGTCGTAGCCGTAGACGGCTTCCAGCGTCTGAATGCCGATCCGGCCATTGGGCTCGTCGGGCAGGTCGCTCTGCAGATTGTCCAGATAGAGGTTCGGGGCGGGTGAAAGGACGACGTCGTGGCCCTTGTTGGCGGCGTCGACCGCACCCTTGTCGCCGCGCCATGACATCACGCTCGCCGATGGCGGCACGCCGCCCTCCAGGATCTCGTCCCAGCCGATCAGGCGGCGGCCCTTGCTCGCCAGATAGGCGCCGAACTGGTCGATCAGCCAGCTCTGCATCTCGTTTTCGGTCTTCGCGCCCACGGCGGCCATCTGCGCCTGCACCGCCGGGCTGCGTTGCCATTGATCCTTGACCGCCTCGTCGCCACCCAGATGGATATAGGTGCCGGGAAAGACCGCCATCACCTCGTCGAGGATGTCCTCCACGAAGCGCACCGTCTTCGCATCGGGGTTGAGGAGATAGGGATTGACGCCCCAGTCGTGACCCACGTCCGGCCGGTCGCCGAACACGCCATGTTCGGGATAGGCGGCGACCAGCGCCTGCGCGTGGCCAGGCAGGTCGATCTCCGGCACGATCGTGATGCCGCGTTCGGCAGCATAAGCGACGAGCGCCTTGAGCTGTTCCTGCGTGTAGAAGCCGCCGACCTTCGCGGCCGGTGACCCGCCGGTCGAAGGCGGCGTCCGCCAGGCTCCGATCTCCGTCAGTCGCGGATACCGCTTGACCTCGAACCGCCAGCCCTGGTCGTCCGATAGATGCAGGTGCAGCGTGTTGAGCTTGACGGCGGCCATGCGGTCGACGGTGCGATAGAGAAATTCGATCGGCTGGAAATGACGCGACGGGTCGATCATCAGCCCGCGCCAGGAAAAGCGCGGCGCGTCGGCGATCGACACCGCCGGAATGGCGGCGGGGTGGCCGATCATGCCGTCGGGACTGGCAAGCTGCGCCAGGGTCGCCGCACCATGCACAAGTCCCCGGTCGCCCGATGCGGCGATGACGATGCCGCGCGGCGTGACATCCAGGCGATAGGCTTCGTCGCCCGCGAGCGCGGGATCGCGGACGAAGCGGACCGCCCCTTGGCCGGTCATGGGCCGCAGCACCAGACCGCGGGCCGCCTTGACCTGGACGGAGAGCAGGCGCGCCGCCGCGGCAGCGCCGGCATCGCCCGGCGCGGTCCCGATCGTGGCACCGTCGGTCAGCAGGAAGCGCCCGGCACCGCGGGTCACGCTTTGCGGCATCGGCACGAGTGGCAACGGGGCGGATCGGGTGGCGGAGGGAGACGCGGAACCCGCGTAAGCGGGCGCGCCGGGGGCGATCAACGTCGTTGCGAGAAGAAGCGACGCGCTGCGGATCATGACCGGCTCCCTGGTTCCGTTTTGGTATGGTCAGGTATCATGACCGAGCGAAAGCCTGTCGTCCATGCCCCTCACAAAAAAGGCCCCGGCATCGCTGCCGGGGCCGAGGGAGGGGCGGGTGCAAGCCCCGCCTCCCGGGGATGAGGTGTCAGAAGCGCGCGGTTCCCGTAAGCGAGAAGACGCGCCCATTCTTGTAGAGCGCCGTTGGCGCCTGCGGCGTGCTGCTGTACTGGTAATAGGTTTCGTCGAGCAAATTCGAGGCATTCGCCGTAATACGGAAATGCTCGTTGATGTTGTACGATGCCGAAAAGTCGAGCTGGCGATACGAGTCCGTATAATTCGACGACTGGAGGCGACCGAAGCCGTAGAAATACTTGGAGCGATAATTATAGCTCAAGCGCGCCTGGAAAGGACCGGATTCGAAGTAAGGCACGATATTGTAGGTGTTGCGCGACAGATAGGGCAGGCCCTGACCGGCGACGCCGGTATCGCCGCTGGCGAATGTGTAGTTCGACTGGATGCCGAAGCCCCAGATCAGATTGGCCTGTGCAGTAAGCGAGAAGCCGGTAACGGAAGCTTTGCCGCCGTTTATCGGTCGCGAGACGCTGTACGTGTAGGTGTTGCCGGTCAGCTGGTTGGTGATTTGCTGCTCGACCGTCTGGTTGCCGATATAGTTGGTGATGTCGCGGTAGAAGACCTCGCCGGAGAAGTAGCTTGCAGGTGCGAAATACCATTCGGCGGACAGGCCGAAATTGGTTGCCGCATACGGCTTCAAATCCGGGTTGCCGCCGCTTCCGGTGCGCTGCGTATCGTCGAGCGACAGAGAGCCCGCAAGGTCGCTGTACCGCGGACGGGCGATCACCTTCGCCGCCGCAGCGCGCAGTACCACCGTCGAGGCGGCGTCATAGGCGATATTGAACGAGGGCAGGAACCGGTCGTCCGTACGCGGCGCCGTGACGAGCGTCGTCTGGCCGCCGGAGGAAAGATAATAGGACGAGATGTCACGGGTGCGAACGAAACGGCCGCCGATGTTGCCGCGGAACTTCCCCGTGGCATAGTCGAGCTGGACGTAGCCGGTGCCGATGCGCTCTTCGACCTTGAAGAAAGACCCTGTGTCGAGTGAGCGCGTCACGTTGAGCGTTCCGGGAGCGTTCAGCGCCTTGATCGCATTGGCCTGTGTCAGCGTCGCATAGGGCGTCGCGTTGCCCGACGTCGAAAGGCCGTCATAGACCTTGCTGTCGAGGACGTAGGAGCCGAGGTCGGCCAGCGTGAAGAAATTGTTGGTGAAGGTGGCGCCGCCGTAGGTCGTCTGCTGGTTGTTGTGCACGTTGGCGCGGACACCGAAATACAGCTTCTTGAAGAAGCCCTCGAGGTCGCGGGAGAAATCGACCTGGCCGAACTTCTCTTGGTCGACGGTATTCTCCGCCTGCGTGATACCGCCGATCTGCGCACCGAAGAAGCCGGCGCCGCCCGTCTTCGCGAGTACGGCCGGTTCGGTTTGGAGACTCGATTCGGCGGGCGAGGTACTGATCCACTGGGTTCCGTCGCTGGCGGGATAATCCCAGTTCAACATAGTGTTGCGGCCGTTGGCGCCCACGGTGAAGCCCTGGCGCGTGCGGAAGTTCAGCAGATATTCCGGATCCTTGCCACCGGTTGCCCGGGTGTAGCCGCCGTTGCCGGTGATCTTCCAGCCGTCGTCGAGATCCCAGTCGAACAGCGCGGTGTAGCTCTGGTTGGAGATGCGCGTGCGCCGGAAATTGGTATCGAGTTCGCCCATCCAGGTCTTGCTGGTGCTCGGCTGTGCCGCGAACGTCGCCGAGGTTATCAAGCCATTGCTGATCGTCGCCGCTGTCAGCTGCGAGCCACGGACGTTGTAGCTATATTCCGAGTTGCTGAAATTGTCGTAGTTGCCCTTGATGTAGATGGCGTTGGCCGTCAGCGTGAAATTGTCCGTTGGCTTGAATTGCATCGTGCCGGTGAAGCCAAGGCGCTCGCGCGTCTGCTGGAAATATTCGTGAGCAAGGAAAGCGGGCAAACGTGCGGTCTGCAGATCGGCGATCGATCCACCGGTAATCTTCGCATTCGGGTTTTGCAGCACGGTCTGACCAGCGGCGTTCGTCGTGGTGAACTGGCTGCCCGTCAGATAGCCGTACACCGCCACGCCCGCACGGGCGAGGTTTTCCTTGTCGTAATTGACAGACCCCAGGATTGCGAACGTGTCGCTAGCATTGTGCCAGCTGTACAGCGCCGAACCGCGGAAATTGCCCTTATTCGAGCGGTCGTTATATTCATAGCCGCCGGTCGCGGTCAGCGTGTTCGGCTTGAGGTCGAGCGGCTTGCGTGTCACGATGTCGACCGTTCCGCCGATCGCGCCCTCCTGGATACGGGCTTCGGGCGTTTTGTAGACGACGGCTTGGCTGATGATCTCGGGCGACAGCAGCGAGTAGTTGAAGGTGCGGCTGGAGCGATCGCCCGGGTTGCCGCCCCAATCGGCCGATGCAATCGAGTGGCCGTCGATCAGAATACGGTTGAGAGCGGGTTCCACGCCAGCGATCGAAACCTGTTCGCCTTCGCCGAACTGATGATCGACGGTGACGCCCGGAAGGTGCGAAAGCGACTCGGCGACGTTCGTATCAGGGAATTTGCCGACATCCTCGGCGCTGATGACGTCCGTGATCGCATTGGTCGATCGCTTCGTGTCGATGGCATCCTGCAGACTCTTGCGGATGCCGCGCACCACGATGTCGTTGTCTTGCCCGACGGCACCCTCCTCCTGCGTCGAAGCGGGCGGGTTGGCCTGAGTCTGGGCGTGAGCGGAACCGGCGACGCCGGCGAGTGCGGTGGTCACGAGAATCACGTGGCGCAGGCGCATAATCAAAATTCCCCCCTCTAAAACGATCCAGACCCGATCGGCGTGGATCGTCGTTGCTGCAGCCGGACCGGGCCGGCGGATGCGAGCCGCCGACCCCTGCTTATAGGATCGTTTCGGCCCTTAACCGTATACGGCCATATACCAATTGAAGTCCAGAATGCTACCAGAAAAATTGCATTATTGTTTCAGCGGCTACATTGGCCTTACAAACGAACAGGTCGCTGCGCCCGCGGGCGCGGTTTGATAAGGCGGCGCGGACACGACGCGGTGGGGAAGGGGCAGACGTGATACGCGAAGGAACAGGGACCAGGATCGAGCTCGAAGTCTGCGTCGAATCGGTCGACGGCGCGCGGGCGGCGATCGCGGGCGGGGCGGATCGTCTCGAACTGTGCTCGGCACTCGCGCTCGGCGGCCTGACACCGTCGCAGGGCCTTGTGGCCGCCGTAATGCCGGTGGCGAGCGCGGCTGGCGTACCCGTGCGGGCGATGGTGCGCCCGCGCGCGGGCGATTTCGCTTATGATGCGGACATGCTCGCGCTGGCGCAGACGGAGGCCGCGGCCTTGCTCGCGCAGGGCGTGGAGGGGCTGGTGTTCGGCGCGGCGCGTTGCGGGGCGCTGGATTGCGAGGCGTTGGGGACATGGGCGGCCGGCCTTGCACGGCCGTTCGCGCCGCCGGGCCTCACGCTGCATCGCGCCGTCGACCTTCTCGACGACCCGGTGTCTGCCGTCGATCAGGCGATCGCGCTGGGGTTCGACCGAATCTTAACATCGGGCGGCGCCATAACCGCCGTTGAAGGGTCGGCCACGATCGGGGCGATGGCGCGGCAGGCAGGGGGACGGATAAGGATCGTCGCCGGTGCCGGCGTGCGACCCGACGGTGTCGCGGCGCTCATCGCGGCAACGGGGGTTCGCGATGTTCATGCCTCCGCCAGCACGGCGGACCGTGCCGACGATCCGGCGGCGCTGCGTCTCGCATTCGGCGCACGGCCCCGCGTGACGTCATCCGACGTCGTCGCCGAATTGCGCGCTGCGATTGACGACATATCCAATCTAGGACAAATGTAATGCGGGCCGCGATCCCGCGTGCGTTACTTCCCAGTCCTGTCACCGCACATGCGCGGGCAAGGAGCCGCCAATGACCTTCATCAGCAAGATCGGGACGTTTCGCACGGACAATCCGTCGCCGCTCTACCTGCAACTGCAACAGCTTATTCGGGATGCCATCGCGGGCGAACTGATCGCGCGTGGCGAGGCGATCCCCGCCGAGCGCGACCTCGCGACGGAATATGGCGTGTCGCGCATCACCGTGCGTAAGGCGATCGAGGGGCTGGTCGAAGAGGGCCTGCTGACCCGCCGACGCGGCGCCGGCACGTTCGTCGCCGGGCGCGTCGAAAAGAATTTCTCCAAATTGTCCTCCTTCACGGAGGACATGATCGCACGCGGTCGCGTGCCGAGCAGTGCCTGGATCTCGCGCAGCAGCGGCATCGTCAGTCCGGAGGAATCGATGGCGCTGGCGCTGTCGCCGGGCGAGCCGGTGATGCGGTTCCAGCGGCTGCGCTTCGCCGACGAGGTGCCGATGGCGCTGGAGCTGTCGACGATCGCGGGCTTCTGCCTGCCGGGCGTCGATGCGGTCGATGCATCGCTGTATGAGGCGCTGACCGCCGCCGGACATCGACCGGTGCGGGCGTTGCAGCGCCTGCGCGCGGTGCCGTTCGGCGGCGACCACGCCCGCATGCTCGGTGTCGATCCTGGGTCGCCCGGACTGCTGATCGAGCGGCGCGGCTTTCTGCGCGACGGCCGCGCGGTCGAATTCACACGATCCTATTATCGCGGCGACAGCTACGACTTCGTGGCCGAACTCGCCGACGCCTGACCTGCACGACCTGGGGGACCCGACGTGACCACTGCCACCGCGACGACGCTGATGCGCGCGGAGACCCATGAGGCGGGCGCCGCCGTCGCGCGGTTGCTCGCGCGCAACGGCGAGGGGCTTGCCGCGCTCGGCGCCCGGCTCCGTAACGCGGCGCCCGACGTGGTCGTCACCTGTGCGCGCGGCTCGTCGGACCATGCGGCGACCTACGGCAAATATTTGATCGAGACGATGGTCGGCGTGCCGGTCGCCTCCGCCGCGCCGTCTGTGGTGTCGCTCTTCGACGCGCCGGTAACGACGCGTCGCGCGCTGTGCCTCGCCATATCGCAGTCCGGCCGGAGTCCCGACCTGCTCGCCACGGTGGATGCGCATCGCCGTGGCGGCGCGCAGGTCGTGGCGCTGGTCAATGACGAGCAATCGCCCCTCGCCACCGGCGCGGACACGCTGCTGGCGCTGTGCGCCGGTCCCGAGCGGTCGGTGGCGGCGACCAAGTCCTGCATCGCGGCGATGGCCGCGCTCGCCGCACTGGTCGCCGCCTGGTCGCAGGATGCCGCGCTGTCCGCCGCGGTCGCGACGCTGCCGCAGGCGCTTGACGACGCTGTGGCGCGCGATTGGGGCGCGGCGGTCGCGCCGCTGGCCAACGCGCGCCAGATGTTCGTCATCGGCCGTGGTTATGGCTTCGGCATCGCCCAGGAATGCGCGTTGAAGCTGAAGGAGACCTGTCAGCTGCAGGCGGAGCCGTTCAGCGCGGCGGAAGTCCGCCACGGTCCGATGGCGATCGTCGGAGAAGGCTTTCCCGTGCTCGCGCTCGCCACGTCCGATGCGGCGGGCGACGACGTTATGAGCGTGGCCCGCGCCTTCGCGGAACGCGACGCTGTGGTGCTGGCGGCACATGCGGGCGAGTTGACCGGGGCCTTGCCGGCGGCCGCCGCGCATCCCGCGATCGAACCGATCCTGATGCTCGCCAGCTTCTATGGCCTGGTGGAGCAGCTTTCGCGGCGGCGGGGGCTCGACCCCGATCAGCCGCCGCATCTCGCCAAGGTCACCCGGACGCTATGACCCTGCTTCATCGTTACGCCAACGGCCAGGTCGTGGTCGGCGATGCCTGCTGGCCAGGTGTCGAGATCGCGGTGACGGGCGACCGGATCGCCAGCATCCGTCCGCTCGCCGCGGATGCCGCCGACGCCGTCGACCTCGAGGGTGGCTGGTTGATGCCCGGCTTCATCGACACGCAGGTGAACGGTGGCGGCGGCGTGCTGTTCAACGACGAGACGAGCGTCGATGGCATTGCCGCGATCGGCGCGGCGCACGCGCGCTACGGCACCACCGCCTTTCTCCCGACGCTGATCAGCGACACCCCCGACCGAATCGCACTGGCGCTCGATGCGGTGGACGACGCGATCGAGGCCGGCGTGCCCGGCGTGGTCGGCGTCCACATCGAGGGGCCGTTCCTCAACGTCGCGCGCAAGGGCATCCACGATGCGGCGCGATTCCGCCTGCTGGACGATGCGATCGTCGCGTTGCTGACCAGGCCGCGTCGCGGACGCGTGGTGGTGACGCTCGCGCCGGAACTGGCGGAGATGGATCAGATCGCGACGCTCGCCAGGGCAGGGGTGCGGGTCAGCGCCGGGCATAGCGAGGCGCCGTACGAGACGATGCTCGCGGCGTTCGATGCCGGACTGACGGGCGTGACGCATCTGTACAATGCGATGCCGCCGATGGTGCAGCGCACGCCAGGGCTGGTCGGCGCGGCACTCGACGACCCGCGGCCCTGGTGCGGGTTGATCGTCGACGGCGTCCATGTCGCGCCGGCGGTGCTGCGCATCGCATTGCGCGCGCGCGGTACGGAGCGGATGATGCTGGTCACCGACGCCATGTCGTCGGTGGGTGCGACCGACAAGGATTTCGTGCTGCAGGGCCGCACGATCCGTGTCGCCGATGGCATCTGTTCGTACGAGGACGGGACGCTCGCTGGATCGGACCTCGACATGGCACAGGCGGTGGCGAATGCGATGGCGATGCTGGAGCTGGATCCGGCGACGGTGGCGCGTCTGGCTTCTGCCAATCCCGCCGCCTTCCTGGGCCTGGATCACGAAAGAGGGGCGCTCGCCGCCGGCCGGCGGGCGGACTGGGTGCAGTTGTCGACCGCGATGGCGCCGGTCGCGACGGTGATCGGCGGGCACGCCGCATGACGATCGACCGGCGCCGGGTGTTGATGGGATCCACCGGCGTCGGTCTGTCGCTGACCCTGTCCGCCGGTCGCCTGATCGCCGCGCCTGCACCGGGCGGCGGCGAGGCGGGGGCGCTGCCGATGCCGCCCGTCGGCGATGCGCTGCTCGCGCCGCTGCCCGTCACGGACCCGTCCCGGATCGGCTTCGACCAGGGATGGCTGTTCCATGCGGGCGATATTCCGGTGCCGCCCGCCACCGACCACGAGCAGACCTATCTGCGCGCCAAGGCCGGTCATGCGGTCGGCGCGGCGGCGATGACCTATGACGACAGCGACTGGCAGGCGGTGACGCTGCCGCACGACTGGGCGAGTTTCCAGCCCTTCGTCGAGAGCGCCAATGTCAGCCAGGGCTATCGGCCGCGCGGCATCGGCTGGTATCGGCGCACCTTCCGCCTCGATCCCGCCGATCGCGGTAAGTACTTGGAACTGCAGTTCGACGCGATCGCGACCCATGCGACGATCTGGGTCAACGGCAGCGTCGCCGCGCACAATTGGTCGGGCTACAACAGCGTCTACATCGACATCACGCCGTTCGCGCGGTTCGGCGACGAGCCCAACGTCGTCGCGATCCGTGTCGATGCGGAGGCGATGGAAGGTTGGTGGTATGAAGGCGCGGGCCTATACCGCCACGCCTGGCTGGCCCGGCGGGCACCGGTGTCGATCGTCACCGACGGCGTGCATTGTGATCCGCGCAGGGGCGATTCGGGGTGGCACGTACCCGTCACGGTGACCGCGCGCACGGTCGAGGCGGCGACGGCGACCGTCACCACGCGCGCGCGCCTGCTCGACCCGGACGGCCGGGTGGTGGCGGAGGCGCGGTCGCAGCCCGTCGCGGTGCCGACGCTCGACACCGCCGATCTGACGATGGACCTCGCGGTTCCGGCGCCGCGGCTCTGGTCGATCGAGACGCCCGTGCTCTACGCGGTCGAGGTGACGCTGGAGCGCGACGGCGCGGCGCTGGATATGCGCCGCATCCCGATCGGCTTCCGCACGATCCGCTTCGACGCCGATCGCGGCCTGTTCGTCAACGAACGTCCGGTCAAGATGAAGGGCGTGTGCCTGCATCATGATCATGCCGGGGTTGGCGTGGCGGTGCCGGACGCGCTGCTCGCCTGGCGGCTGTCGCGGCTGAAGGACATGGGCTGCAACGCCATCCGCTGTTCGCACAATGCGCCTTCGTCGGCCTTCCTGCATCTGACCGACCGCATGGGGTTCGTCGTCATGGACGAGAACCGCAATTTCGATCCGGCGCCCGACTATATGGCGCAGCTGGAATGGATGGTGCGGCGCGACCGCAATCATCCCAGCGTCATCCTGTGGTCGGTGTTCAACGAGGAGCCGATGCAGGGTACGCCCGCGGGCGTCGAGATGGTCCGCCGCATGGCCGCGGCGGTCCACCGGCTGGACGGCAGTCGCCCGGTCACCGCGGCGATGAACGGGTCCTTCTTCGAGCCGGTCAACGTGTCCACCGTCGTCGAGGTGATGGGCTTCAACTATTACCAGTCCGACTATGATCGATTCCACGTGCTCAACCCGCGCAAGCCGACGACCAGTTCCGAGGATACGAGCGCGTTCATGACGCGTGGCGCCTATGCCAACGATCCGGCAGCGCATGTCATCACGTCGATGGACACGGAGGCCGCGTCATGGGGCGGGACGCACCGTGAAACCTGGCGGCGGATCGCGGAGCGGCCGTTCGTCGCGGGCGGGTTCGTGTGGACCGGATTCGACTATCATGGCGAGCCGACACCCTATGCCTGGCCGACGATCGCCAGCTTCTTCGGCATCCTCGACCTATGTGGGTTTCCCAAGACGGCCTATGACATCCATCGCGCGCAATGGGTCGACGATGCGCCGGTGATCGGCCTCGCGCCGCACTGGACCTGGCCGGGCCGCGAGGGGCAGTCGATCGACGTGCTGGTGCTCTCCAACACGGAGCGGGTCGTGCTCAAGCTCGACGGCCGCGTGGTCGGGGAGGGTAAGGGCGATCGAATCATGGGCAACAGCTTCACCGTCCCCTATGCACCGGGGACGCTGGAAGCGCTGGGCTACAACGGCGGCCGCCTCGTCGCGCGTGCGGCGCATGCCACCGTCGGCGCGCCGGTCGCGCTGCGGTTGACGCCGGCGCGGCGAGTGATGGCGGGCGATGGCGTCGACGTGCAGCCTTTCACCGTCGATGCGGTCGACGCCGCCGGGCGCCACGTGCCCACCGCCAATCTCCCCGTGCGCTTCGCGGTCGAAGGCGGGACGATCATCGGGCTGGGCAATGGCGATCCCAACAGCCACGAACCGGAAAAGGGCGACGTAAGGTCGTTGTTCAACGGCCTGGCGCAGGTGATCGTGCAGGCCGAGGGCGGGCGCGGCCCCCTGACGCTGCGGGCGACTGCGCCGGCATTGCGGTCGGCAAGCGTTCGCGTCGACCGGCTCGCGGTGGCAACACCGGCGCAGGTGCCGCCGCTGGCGTCCGCAACGCGTATCGAGGGCTGGCGCGTCTCTCCGCCGCTTGCCGCGAAACCCGATCCTGCCTTCGCGCCGGCGGATGGCGACAACAACAGCTGGGCCTTCCAGCGCAGTGGCGTCGTGACGCCGCCGGACGCGAGCCCTGCCTGGCGGCTGTATCGCGCCAAGTTGACGCCGCCGCGCCGCGTCGCGCGGGATGGCGGCATGCTGACGCTGGACAACGTGTCGGGAAAAGCGGAAGTGTGGATCGACGGAAGGCAGGTCGCGCGCAAGGCGGATCCGCGCCCCGCGCCGCTGACGGCGCCTGTTCCGGCGGGGCAGGGCGAGCGGACCGTCGTGCTGATCGTGCAATCGAAGGCGGGGGCGGTGTCCGGTGTCGGCGGTTCCGCGACGGTCGCGCCCTGACGATCGTCGGACTGCCACGGCTGTAGGCTTCACAGGCAACGACATCGCGCTCTCGTCGCGACGTGCCCTAGTCTGGTCGGCGTGTGCCAGGCCATTCGTCTTGCTCGATCGCACGCCAAACCCTCTTCCCGGAACGAGCGGCCAGCCTGTGGCGCCATTCCTGTCGGTTTTCCGCGTACCCGCTACCGGGGGGGGGGGCGATCACGTCGCTCGGCGGACCGATCCGTCTCATGACCGCGCCGTACGATCGTAACAAAATGGTCTTTAATAGGTATTGTCAGCCGGCCTGCTTAGGATACGATAGTCGAATGGGTCGGGGACGTGCAGATGGTTGAGGTGAAACTGGTGGCGCCGCTGCAAGGCTGGGCGATGCCGCTCGCGACGGTGCCCGATCCGGTGTTTGCGAGTGGCATGATGGGCGATGGCATGGCGATCGACCCAGTCGGCGACACGCTCTACGCGCCCTGCGACGCACGCGTCGTGTCAATCCACGCGGCGGGTCATGCCGTCACGCTGGATGCGGGGGAAGGCCTTCGGCTGCTGGTACATGTCGGGATCGATACGGTGACGCTGGCCGGCGTGCCGTTTTCCGCCTGCGTCGCGGCGGGCGAGACCGTGCGGGCTGGCGATCCCTTGCTGCGCTTCGATCTCGACGCGGTCGTCCAGGGAGCGACCGCGGCAGCGACGCCGATCCTGGTTGTCGAGCCTGAAGGCGCGACCATTTCCGCGCGCGCCGATGAGGGGCCGATCGCCGTCGGCGACCCGCTGTATTACGTGACGATGGGAGAAGCCGGTGCGAAAGCGACCGCACAGACCGGCGAGACGCTGCGTCACGCCATGACCGTCGGGCTGCCGCACGGACTGCATGCGCGTCCGGCCGCGCGGATCGTTGCGGCGGCGCGAGAAACGGGCGCAGCGGTGACGCTGGTCAGTGGCGATCGCCAGGGCGCGGCGACGAGTCCCGTATCGCTGCTGTCGCTCGGTCTCGCGCACGGCGACGCGGTGACGATCGAAGCGCGGGGCGCGGGGGCCACGGCGGCGATTGCCGCGATCGTGCCGCTGCTGACCGCGGAGGTCGACGCTACGCCGATCGCGCGCTCGCATTCTGCGCCGACGATCCCTGCGGCGGTCGATCCCGACGCCGCGGTCGGCGTCGCAGCGGCACCCGGTCTGGCGATCGGCACCGCGTGCTGGCTGCGCCCGGTGGTGCCCGACATAGCCGCGACCTGCGACGATCCGGTGGCCGAGCAGGCGAGGCTGACCACTGCGATCGGCGCGGTCGGCGCCGCGCTCGACGCGGGCGGTCATGGTGCGCAGCTTGCGTCGGTGATGGCGGCGCATCGCGCGATCCTCGACGATCCCGACCTGATCGCCGCCGCTCGACGGGCGATCGACGCGGGCGCGTCCGCTGCCGCGGCGATCCTTGCCGCCGCGGCCGATCAGGGCGCGCGGCTGCGCGCGTCGAGCAACGCCCGCGTCGCGGAACGCGCCGACGATATCCGTGATGTCGCGCTGCGCGTCGTCCATGCCCTGCTGGGCACGACGGCAGAGGCCCCGGTCCTCCCACAACGCGCGATCCTGGTGGCGCACGACCTCCTGCCATCACAGCTCGCGGCACTGGACGCGCGGCGACTGGCGGGGATCGCACTGGCCGGCGGCGGCCCGACGTCGCATGTCGCCATCCTCGCTGCCGGACTGGGCGTCCCGATGGTCGTAGCGCTCGGTGCCGCGATCGACGGCGCGGCGGACGGCGCGACCGTGATCCTTGATGGCGATGCCGGTACGCTCGTTGCCGCGCCGACGACGGATCGCCTCGCGGCCGCGACGACGACGATCGCCGAACGGGCGGCGGCGGAAGCGGCCGCGCGCGCGGCGGGTGATCGGCCGGCGAGGACGCGCGACGGCACGGCCGTGTCCGTCTTCGCCAATCTCGGGTCCGTCGAGGACGCGCGGGCCGCCGCGGCGGCGGGCGCGGAAGGCTGCGGCCTGTTGCGCACCGAATTCCTGTTCCTCGACCGCGAGACGCCGCCGACGCTTGACGAACAGAGCGCGGACTATGCCGGTGTCGTCGCCGCGCTCGCCGGCAAGCCGGTGGTGATCCGCCTGCTCGACGTCGGCGGCGACAAGCCGGCGCCCTATCTCGACCTTCCTGCGGAGGAGAATCCGGCGTTGGGCGTCCGCGGCATCCGCGTCGGGCTGGCGCAGCCCGCGGTGCTGGAGACGCAGCTGCGCGCCATCCTCGCGGTGCCAGACCGCGCCGCCTGCCGGATCATGGTGCCGATGGTGGCGAGCGGCGACGAGATGGCGCAGGTGCGCGCGATGCTCGACCGGCTGCATGACGAGATCGGCGGCGCGCCGGTCCAGCTCGGCGCGATGGTCGAGACGCCCGCCGCCGCCGCGACCGCGGACCTGATCGCCGCACACGCCGATTTCCTCTCGATCGGCAGCAACGACCTCACCCAATATGTGCTGGCGATGGATCGCGGCAATGCCGCGCTGGCTGGCGGTATCGACGGCCTGCATCCGGCGGTGCTGCGGCTGATCGGCCAGACATGTGCACGGGCCGCGACCACGGCGACGCCGGTGAGCGTGTGCGGCGGCCTGGCCGCGGACCCTCTCGCCGCGCCGATCCTGGTCGGTCTTGGCGTGCGCACCCTGTCGGTGCCGCCGGCGCGCGTGCCCGCGATCAAGGCGCTGATCGCCCGTCTCGATCTCGGCGCGGCGGAGGCGCATGCGCGGACCGCGCTCGATACGCCGTCCGCATCCGCCGTCCGCGCGCTTGCGCGTGCCTTTGCCGAGGAGATGCGCTGATGTCGCGCGGACGTTTCAACCCGATGGCGTTCCTCCAGCCGCTCGGCCGCGCGCTGATGCTGCCGATCGCGGTGCTACCCGTCGCCGGCCTGCTGCTGCGCGTCGGTCAGCCCGATATGCTGAACATCGCGTTCGTCAGCGCCGCCGGCGATGCGATCTTCGCGCATCTCGGCCTGCTCTTCGCGGTCGGCGTCGCGACGGGGTTCGCGCGTGACGGCAACGGCGCGGCGGCGATGGCGGGCGTGGTCTGCTACCTCGTCGTCGGCAATTGCGCGCAATTGTTCTTTGCTGTGCCGCCGGGCGCCGTGCCTGCGGGATTGGAGGACAAGCTCTCCGCGACGCTGACCGCGGCGTGGAAGGCGGCGGCGATCGACAAGCTGCAGGTGCCGATCGGCATCATCGCCGGACTGGTGGGCGGCGGCTTCTACAATCGGTTCGCGACGGTGAAGCTGCCCGACTATCTCGCGTTCTTCGGCGGGCGACGGCTGGTGCCGATCCTGGCGGGAATCGCGGGTCTCGTCATCGGCGGTCTGCTGGGGCCGAGCTATGGCGCGATCAGCGCGGGCGTGGACGGCCTCAGCCGCGGCGTCGTCGCGGCCGGTGGCTGGGGCCTGTTCGCGTTCGGCGTGCTCAATCGGCTGCTCATCGTCACCGGGCTGCACCACATCCTGAACAACGTCGCCTATTTCGTCGTCGGCGATTATCACGGCAAGACGGGCGACCTGACGCGCTTCTTCGCCGGCGATCCGACCGCGGGCGGCTTCATGAGCGGGTTCTTTCCGGTCATGATGTTCGGCCTGCCCGCCGCCTGCCTTGCGATGTACCGGACCGCGCTGCCCGAGCGGCGCAAGGCGGTCGGCGGCATGCTGCTCAGCCTAGCGCTGACTTCGTTCCTGACCGGCGTCACCGAGCCGATCGAGTTCAGCTTCATGTTCCTCGCGCCCGTGCTCTATGCGATCCACGCGCTGCTGACCGGGGCGGCGGAGGCGCTGATGAACGCGCTGGGCGTCCGGATGGGCTATGGTTTTTCGGCCGGGCTGTTCGACTATCTCCTGAACTTCGGCAAGGCGACGAAACCGCTGCTGCTACTGCCGGTCGGCCTGCTTTACGCCGGGCTGTACTATGGCCTGTTCCGATGGGCGATCGTGCGGTTCGACCTGAAGACGCCCGGACGCGAGCCGCTGGAGCCAGCGGCGACGTCGACGCCCGCGCCCGCGACCGCCGATGCGAAGGCCGCCGCGTTCGTTGCCGCGCTGGGCGGCGCGAGCAACCTGCGCGCTATCGATGCCTGTACGACGCGGCTGCGGCTGACCGTCGCCGACTCCCAGGCGATCGACGAGCCGCGCCTGAAGGCGCTGGGGGCGCGGGGCGTGCTGCGCCCGTCGCCGACGGCGGTGCAGGTGATCGTCGGTGGTATCGCCGATGGTCTCGCGATGGACATGCGCGCGGCGCTCGACGCCGATCCGGTGCCGCCGGCCGCGCCCGACGTCGCACCGGCGGCACCGGTGGTGCTACCTGACGGGCTGCTCGCGGCCCTCGGCGGACAGGCCAATGTCGCGGCCGCCTCCGCGCATGCGGGGCGCTATCGCGTGCGCGTCGCCGATCGCTCGCGGGTGGACGAGGCGGCACTGGCGGGCGCCGCGCGGATGATCGCCTGGCCGGTGCCGGACGTCGCACACATTCTGGTGGTCGCGATCTGATCCCGCGCCGGGCGATCGGCTGACGCGGGCCGGCGTTCCGCCCGATCGCGTCGTCCGGATCGGACCCTCAGGATAGGCGCGGCAGCGTCAGTCGCGCGCGCAATCCGCCCATGTCTGCGGCGTCGAGCGTCAGCGTGCCGCCATAGAGTTCCGCCAGTTCCGCGACGATCGCGAGCCCGAAGCCATAGCCCGGCTGGCGCTCGTCCAGCCGCACGCCCGGCTGCAGCGCCTGCGCGCGCGCTGCCGGCGAGAGGCCTGGCCCGTCATCGGCAATGTCGATCGCCCAGTTCGCGTCGCCGGGCGTGGCAACGATCTCCACGATCGCCGAAGCATGACGACAGGCATTGTCGATGAGGTTGCCCAGCATCTCCTCCAGGTCCTGACGCTCGACCGCGACGGCGGCTTGTGCCGGTATCGTCGATCGGATTGCGATCTCCCGCTCGGCGTGGATGTGCCGCAGCGCGCCGGCGACGTCGCGGGTCACGCTGGCCAATTCGGTCCGCGCGCGTGTCCCGGCGGAAGGTGCGGCGCTGCGGGCGCGGCGCAGGTGATGCGCGATGCGCTCGCCGAGTTCCGCGACGAGGCCGCGCGCCTCCGCGGACGCCTGCTCGCGGTCCAGACGCAGCGCCAATGTCGCCAATGGCGTCTTCAACCCATGGGCCAGATTGGCGACGTGGTGCCGCGCATTGGCGAGCCCGGCCGCATTCTGAGCGATCAGGGCGTTGATCTCCGCCGCCAGCGGCACCAGCTCGCGCGGCTGATCGAGAGGCAGCGCGTTGTCGCCACCCGCACGGACGCGGGCGACCGCATCCTGCAGGCGGCGGATGGGGCGAAGCCCAACGCGCAACTGTACCCAGGTCGCCGCCGCGAGACCCAGGCCGAGCAGCGCGAGGGCGCCCGACAGCGTGCCGATCGCCGCCCGGATCGGTCGGCGTACGAGTGCGCGCGGGGCCGCGGCGACCACCTCTGCGGTGCCGCCAGCGACGGGCATGGTCAGCCGCCGCAGGTGGATCGGCTCGCCATCAGCCCCGCGGACATCGCCGGGCATGATCGGCGCCGGCGGCGGGGGCGCCGCGACGGGCGATGCCTCGGGAGGGGGCGGGGGACCGGGCAGCGGCGGGTGGCGATCACGGGGAGGCGGGCGATCCGCGTCCGCCACGTCGCCGATGCGCGCGCCAAGCCGCCATTCGCCCGCCGGGGTCCGTACCCGCCATCCCCATCCGGATCCCGTTCGAGAGAAGCCAGGCAGATCGACGACCCGCGCGGGATCCAGACGCCCCTGCGCGTCGATCGCACGGGCGAGGACGGTCACCTGTGCGTCCAGTCGTTCGTCGAGCCCCTGCATGACGAAGCGCTCCAGCACGCCGCCGATCGCGAACGCCGCGAAGGCGAGCGCGGCCAAACCGCTGACCCCGGCCACAAGCAGCAGGCGTGCGTGGAGCGACAGTCGGCTCACATCGCCACCGCGTCGCCCGCGGTGAGGCGATAGCCGCGACCGCGTACCGTCTCGATCATGTCCGCGCCGATCTTTCGACGCAGCCGCGCGACGATCACCTCGAGCGAATTCGAGTCGCCCTCCGCATCATATTCGTAGACCCGTTCGAGCAACTCGCCGCGATCGACCACCATTTCCCGGCGCAGCATCAGGGCGGACAGGACGCGCCATTCGAACGCGGTCAGCTTGAGCGGCAGGCCATCGAGATCGAAATGCCCGACCTGCGTATCATAGCCCAGCCGCCCACATGTGATCCGCGCGGCGGCATGGCCCGCCGCACGCCGGACGAGCGCGCGCAGCCGCATCACCACCTCCTCGATCCGGAACGGCTTGGTCAGATAGTCGTCGGCGCCGGCCTTGAAGCCCGCGACCTTTTCCGACCAGGCATCGCGCGCGGTCAGGATCAGCACGGGCAGGTCGCGTCCCGCCTTGCGCCACGCCGCCAGCACGGACAGTCCGTCGATTACCGGCAATCCGAGGTCGAGGACGGCGGCGTCATACCGTTCGGTGTCGCCGAGGTGCAGCCCGTCCTCGCCGTTCCGCGCGAGGTCGACGGCGAAATTCTCGGCCCGCAGCGCGCGGGCGATCTCGCTGCCCAGATCCTCGTCGTCCTCGACCAGCAGGATGCGCACCGTCTTCGTCTCCCTGACCCGCCGCGCCGATCGCGCCCGGGCTCGGCCACGATGGACCGAATGCGGACAGGAACGCCGTCTAGGCAAGAAAGCCAAACCGAAACTGAACGATCCGGTTCAGTCTGGCCGCTACCCGATGCGCGTAAATCCCCGGATGTCATCTGACGAAGAGGAGGTTTGAAAATGGTTTTTGCTACTCCCAAGGCGCGTATCGCCATGGCCGGCGCCGCTTTGCTGCTCGCGGGCGGCGGGATCGGGTCGGCGATCACCCATGCGGTGGCGCCAGAGCGGGTGATGGCCGCGGCGCCGCCGGTGCGCATCGGTTCGCTCGCCACGATGCAGGCGCCGATCCTGGGCGACCCGATCGCGACCGTGCGTGGCCGCATCGCCGAACAGTTCGGCAATCGCGTGGTGCTCGACGACGGCAGCGGTCGCGTGCTGGTCGACACGGGGCCGGGCCGCGACGGGCCCACGCTCGCCATCGGCCAGACGATCACGGCGCAGGGACGGTATGGCGACGGTTCGATCCACGCCATGTATCTGATCGGCGCCGATGGGCGCACCTACGCGACGGGTCGCCCGCCGCATGGGCCGCATCCGGGCGGTCCGGACGGTCCCGGTGGACCACGCCCCGACGGCCCCCCGCCGCATGGCGGCCGCGGTCCGGGGGAGGCGGGACCGCCGCCGCCCCCGCCGCCGGCACCTGCCGGCCAGCCGCCGATGCCGGGCGCGGGCACGATGCCCGGTGGCCAGCCCGGCGCGGTGCCGGCAGTGCCGCCGCAGGCTCCTGCCGCAGTGCCCAAAGGCTAATATAAATTGTGTTGGCTCAATTAGTTGAGCGGCGCATATGGTCGCCGTCCGGTTCCGTACCGGGCGGCGATCCGCCTGTTGTGCGCCCGCCGGATTACCGTATGCTGACCGCATGGGAGACGATCGATCGGGTCAGCCGTGGGGGCACGGCGCCGACGCTGGAGCGTCCACGGATGCCGCGCGCGCGCAGCTTTCGCTCGCCGCCTCGCTTATCGAGGCTGTGCCCGGGGTCGTCTACGCCAAGGATCGCCAGGGTCGGCTGATCCTGGGCAATGCCGGCACGACGGCGCTGATCGGCCTGCCACCCGAAGAATATATCGGCCGGACCGACCTGGAGGTGCTGCGCGATCGCGATCAGGCGCTGCGGGTGATGGCGAACGACCGCCGCATCATGGAGACGCAGGAGGCCGAGCAGATCGAGGAGGAGGTGAGCCTGCCCGACGGCACGCGCGCCGTCTGGCTGTCCACCAAGGCGCCGCTGTTCGATGCCGCGGGCGAGGTGATCGGTCTGGTCGGGTCTTCGCTCGACATCACCGAGCGCAAGCGTGCCGAGGAGGAAAGGCAGGCGCTCAACACCATGCTCGAGCAGCGCGTGGCCGCCGCGATCGCGGAACGCGAGCAGGTCGAGGATGCGATGCGTCAGTCGCAAAAGATGGAAGCGGTCGGGCAGCTGACAGGCGGCGTCGCCCACGATTTCAACAATCTGCTGACCATCATTCGATCGTCGGTCGACCTGCTTCGCCGTCCTGACCTGCCCGACGACCGCCGCCGCCGGTATCTCGATGCGGTATCCGATACCGTCGACCGCGCAGCCCGCCTGACGCGGCAATTGCTCGCCTTTGCCCGGCGTCAGACGCTGAAGCCCGAAACGTTCGACGTCTGCTGCAAGCTGTCCGAGGTGGTCGACATGCTCGATACGCTGACCGGCGCACGGGTGGATATCGCGCTGCAACTGCCCGAGCAGCCGTGTTTTATCGATGCCGACCTCAGCCAGTTCGAGACGGCGCTCGTCAACATGGCGGTGAACGCCCGCGACGCGATGGACGGGACCGGCACGATCACGCTGCGCGTGACCGCGCATCGCACGCTTCCCGCGATCCGTGGCCACGCCGAATCGCCGGGTCCGTTCGTCGCGGTCAGCGTCGTCGACCATGGCGAGGGGATCGCGCCCCAGCATCTGGCCGCGATCTTCGAGCCCTTCTTCACCACCAAGGGCGTTGGGAAGGGGACCGGGCTCGGCCTCAGCCAGGTGTTCGGCTTCGCCAAACAGTCCGGAGGCGACGTCGAGGTCGAGAGCACGCCGGGGCAGGGCAGCACCTTCACCTTATACCTGCCGCAGGTGTCCGAACCTGCGCAGGGGGCAAAAAGCGTGAACGTGACGGTCGCTCCGCGCGGTCACGGCAGCCACGTGCTGGTCGTGGAGGACAACGTCGAGGTCGGTGGTTTCGCGTCGCAGATCCTGGAGGACCTCGGCTACCACCCGCATTGGGTTACCAACGCCGATGCGGCGCTCGCCAAGCTGGGGCGCGACGGCGGCGGGTTCGACATCGTCTTTTCCGATGTGGTGATGCCCGGGATGGGCGGCGTCGAGCTGGCGCATACCATCCGCGCACGTTTGCCCCATCTGCCGGTGATCCTCGCATCGGGATACAGCCATGTACTGGTCGACGATGCCGAGCATGGCTTCCCGTTGCTGAACAAGCCCTATTCCGCCGAACAGCTGTCGAGCGCGCTACGCGCGACGCTGCGGGGACAGCAGATCGGCTGACGCGGGTCGCTAGAACTAGATCCGCGTGCGTGGAAGCGGTACCGGCCCTCACCCCACCCGGCCGCCCACGCAGCGTATCCTGGATGGGCGGCCGGGTGGGGTGAGGGCCGGTACCGCGCGCCGATTCAGCTTTGCTGGATCGCACACAAAGGCGTTCGCTCGACCGCGCCGTATCAGCCGCGCCCACGATCCGCGGCGAGTTGCTCCGCCGCGACGCGTTGCAGCGATAGCGCAAGGTCGGGCGACAGGCCCAGTTCGTCGGCGGCGCGCTCGTTGGCGCCGAGCATGCGCGGATCGAGGCCGGTGACCCTGCCGAAGACCATGAGCGCTTCCAGGTAATAGCCGGCGATGCTGGCATGATATTGGTCGTAGGACCATAGATTGACCTGGCCGAAGGTGATGCCGTCATACGGATCCGGATCGGCGACATGCTGCGCCATGGCGCGGGTCCAGGCTTGGCCCACGCTGATGACGCCCGTCGCGCCGCTCGCGCGCCGCGCGCGTTCGGCGGCCGCGGCGAGGTCGTCGGCCATGGCCGCGATGCCCCGCCCGTACCAATGGCCGCCGGGGCGGTAGGTCTGGTCCGCTCGACTCCAGGTCGCGGTAAGCTCGATGCGCGCGCCGGGATTGCGCGCCCGGAACAGCCGGGTCAGCCGTTCAACGGCCGACAGATATTTGCCCGGATCGCCAGGTCGCTCCGCGTCGAGCGTGCTATATTCCTGCAGCACGACGACATCCCATGCGCGGTCGAACAATTGCCGTCGCTCGTCATAGTGGAACGCAAGACTGCGCCCGCCCTGCGTCTCCAGGCTGACCGCGTAGCGCAGACCCACTTCGTCGGCGAACTCCTTGAAAAGCGCCGGCACGCCGCCATAGCGTTGGCCGGTGAGATCGACGACCCGATCCGCGTGCCAATTGCGCACCGCCGAATGCGCCCCCTGCGTGAAGCTATTGCCGATGAACAGGATCGTGCGCTGGGTCGGTGCGGTCGGCGGTGGCGAGACGCGCTGACTTGTGCGGGCTTGCACAGCGGACGGTAGCAGGGCGAGGAGCAGCGCGGGAAGCAGGCGGATCATCCACGCCTCTTGCCAGACAAGGCGGCGCCGCCACAACCGGCGTAGGGACATGACGCACCCGCAATCGCGCGCTATCAGCCGCGACGACAATGCCGCAGTTCCATCATGACGATCTGGCCAAGCTTCGCGCAGCCGACCGCTTCCGGTCGCTGCGGCCGCGCATGGGATACGACTTCGCCTCGAACGATTATCTTGGGCTTGCCCATGCGCCGCGTCTGCGCAGAGCGGTGGCGGATGCGCTGGCGCGCGGCGTCGCGGTCGGTTCCGGCGGGTCGCGGCTGCTGCGCGGCAACGATCCGGAGCATGAGGCGCTGGAAGCGGAGGCGGCGCTGCATTTCGGCAGCGAGTCCGCCATGTTCTTCGCCACCGGCTTCGCCGCCAATCAGGCCCTGTTCGCCACGTTGCCGCAACCGCAGGACATCGTCGTCCACGATGCCCGCATTCACGCCAGCGCGCATGACGGCATGCGTCTGGGCCGCGCGCCGCGTATCGTTGTCGCCCACAATGACGCCGGTGCGGTAGAGACGGCGATACGCCGCTGGCGGCTCGAAGGAGGCACCGGCACGCCGTGGATTGCGGTGGAAAGCCTCTATTCGATGGACGGCGATGTCGCGCCGCTCGACGATCTGGCGGAGGTGGCCCGGCGGCACGAGGCGATGCTGCTGATCGACGAGGCGCACGCGACGGGGGTGTTCGGGCCGCAGGGGCGCGGCCTCGCCCACCATCTCCATGGCCGTGACGACGTCGTGACGCTGCATACCTGCGGCAAGGCGCTGGGCGTGGAGGGGGGACTGCTGTGCCTGCCCGCCCACCTGCGCGACTTCCTGATCAACCGCGGCCGCGGCTTCGTCTTTTCGACTGCGCCATCACCCCTGATCGCCGCGGCGGTACGCGAAGCGTTGCGCATCCTTGTCGAAGAACCGCAGCGACAGGCAGCCCTTGCCGCACTCGTCGACCATGCGGGTGTCCGCCTGGCCGGCATAGGCGCGGCGACGACGGGCACGCAGATCATCCCCGTCATCCTGGGTGCGGATGGACTCGCGGTCTCGCGCGCGGCGGCATTGCAGGCGGCGGGGTTCGACGTGCGGGCGATCCGGCCGCCGACGGTCGCGCCTGGGACAGCGAGGCTGCGTCTGTCGATCACCCTCAACGTCAACGAAAACGCGATCGACGAACTGACGCGGACACTTGCCGCGGAACTGGAGATGGCATGAAACCGATCGTCGTCACCGGCACCGACACCGATGTTGGCAAGACCGTCTTCGCCGCTGCGCTCGCTGCCGCGATCGGCGCGCGGTATTGGAAGCCCGTTCAGGCAGGCGACGATGACGGGACCGACCGCGAGCGGGTCCGCCGTCTTGCCCGCCTGCCCGAGGGGGCGATCCTGCCGGAGGCATATCGCCTGCGCACGCCCTGTTCGCCGCACCGTGCCGCGGCGATCGACGGCGTAACGATCGACCCGGCGCGACTGGTCTTGCCGGCGCTGGACGGCAGTCTGGTGGTGGAGGGGGCGGGCGGCGTGCTGGTGCCGGTGACCGACGGCCTCCTCTTCGCCGACCTTTTCGCGCGCTGGCAGGCTCCTGTCGTGCTTGTCGCGCGCACCGTGCTCGGCACGATCAACCACAGCCTGCTGTCGATCGAGGCGCTCCGCACGCGCGACGTGCCGATACTGGGCATCGCCTTCGTCGGGGACGCCGTCGAGGACAGCGAGGCGACGATCGCGCGCATCGGGGGCGTCCGCCGCCTCGGCCGCCTGCCGCACCTGGACCCGCTGACGCCCGAAGCGCTCGCCGATGCCTTTGTCGCCAACTTCGATCTGGCGGCGTTCCGATGAGCGACACGCCGATCTGGCATCCGTTCACCCAGCACGGCCTGGGCGAGCCGATCCCCTTGGTCACCCATGCCTCGGGCGCCGCGCTGTACACGGCGGATGGCCGTCGCATCGTCGATGCGATCTCCTCCTGGTGGGTGACGACGCACGGTCACGCGCATCCGCGCATCGCCGCCGCCATTGCGGACCAGGCGGCGCGGCTCGACCAGATCATCTTCGCCGGGTGGACGCATCAGCCGGCGCTCGACGTGGCCGAGGGGCTGCGCGCGATCATGCCGCCGGAACTAACGCGCGTCTTCTTCTCCGACTCAGGGTCCACCGCGGTCGAGGTCGCGCTCAAGATGGCGCTGGGATACTGGCTGCATCGCGGCACGCCGCGCCACCGAATCCTCGTCCTCGAACATGGCTATCATGGCGATACGATCGGCGCGATGTCGATCGGCGCGCGGGGCGCGTTCAACCGCGCCTATGAGCCCCTGCTGTTCGACGTCGCAACCATCCCCTTTCCCGCGGAGGGGGCGGAGCAGGTGACGCTCGACGCGCTGGCGGCGGCGCTGGCGGACGATCCCGCGGCGCTGATCATCGAGCCGTTGGTCGTCGGCGCGGGCGGCATGCTGACCTACCCGCCGCACGTGCTCGCCACGATGCGACGGATGTGCGCCGATGCGGGCGTGCTATTCATCGCGGACGAGGTGATGACCGGGTGGGGACGCACGGGTACGCTGTTGGCTTGCGAGCAGGCGGGTGTCGTCCCCGATATCCTGTGCCTGTCGAAGGGGCTGACCGGCGGCGCGGTGCCGCTCGCGGTGACGATGGCGACCGAACCCATCTATCAGGCGCACTATGCCGCCGACCGCGCGCGGATGTTCTTCCACTCGTCCAGCTACACCGCCAACCCGATCGCCTGCGCGGCGGCGGCGGCGAACCTTGCGATCTGGCGCGAGGAGCCGGTGATGGGGCGGATCAAGACCCTGGTCGAGCGGCAGCGCGTGCGCCTCTCCGCACTCGCGAACGTTCCCGGCGTGGCCAACGCGCGCCAGATCGGCACGATCGCGGCCGTTGACCTGCCGGGGGGCGAAGGCGGCTATCTGTCGGATCGATCGCCCCGCCTGCTCGCCTTCTTCCGCGAGCGCGACCTGCTGCTGAGGCCGCTCGGCACGACCGTCTACTTAATGCCGCCCTATTGCATCGACGACGGCGACCTCGACGCGGTCTATGCGGCAATCGGTGAGGCGGCGGGGCTATAGAAGCCGATCGCCCGGCTGACGGCGGGGCTTGATCGCTTATATCGGGATCTTCTCGCTGAGATACGGGTCCTTCGGCGGCTTGCGCGGTACGTGCACCTTGATGGCGGGGCGGGCAGCCTGTTCCGCCAGCCACGCAGGGCCGTTCTTCTGCTTGCGAATCGAAGCGTCGGTCCGATAGGCGACCAGGCCATAGATCGGCCGCCGGCCATAGCCTGGCGCCGAATCACCGAAGGCCCAAGCGATGTTGCCATAGGTCGACGGATCGCGGCCATCGAGGCTGAACCGGTCGTTGAGATAACAGGCGGTCGCCCAGCCTTCTTCCGGGCTCGGGGTCATCTGGATCAGCCATTTCGCCCAGAACATGCGCAGGTTGTTGTGCATCCAGCCATCGAGCAGGAACTGCTTCTGGGCGGCGTTCCAGCTCTCGTTCTCGGTCTCGCCATGAACGAGCGCATGCAGCGTCTCCCGATGCGGTCGTTCGTCCCCGGCGTGTTCCCCGAGTTCCCGTCGTGCCCAGTCGGGCAGGCGCGCGTAGCTTTCGGGAACGCGCATGCGCCGCGCCTTGTAGTGGAACCATTCGCGCCAGGTGAGCAGCTCGTCCAGATACTTGCCGCGCTTTTCCGCCGATACGTCCGCCCGTCGTACCGCCGCGACGATCTCGCGCGGGCCGACCATGCCGAAATGGAGATAGGGCGACAGTTCGCTGGCGCCGTCATCGCGCGAGGCATCGCCGCGTGCATCGGCATAGCGGGGCAGCACCTCTTCTGCGAGCCGCTGCAGCCGCTCGGTCACCGCATCGCGCGTCGCCGGGAAACGTGCGACCGGCGGCAGATCGTGGTCGATCGCGAGGCCGGCGACCAAAGCGTCGATCTCGGCATCGTCCATGCCCGCGACGTCGTCCGGCGCATAGGGCAGGGGGCCGTCATAGAGCGGCCGCTCCGGCTCCTCGTCGTGGCTGTCGTACCAGTCCTCGCGGATCGCTTCGTGTCGGCGGCGGAAGGCGCTAGTCGCGCGAATCTCCTGGTCGAGCGCCGCGGGCGGCACGGTGCAGGCGGCATTCACCGCATAGACGGGCCGCTCGACCCTGCCAGCCACCCGTTCGGCCTGCCATTGCGCGACGAAGGCCGGCTGATCCTCCAGCACCACTGCCGCGGCCTGCTGGGCAAGGCGATAGACGAGGCCCTTCTCGCGCTTGTCTTCGCGGTCGACGAAATGGACGCAGGCAAGGCCGCGCTCTCGGCACCCTTTGCCCAAATCGCGCGACGCACCGAGTATGAAGCGGTGCAGCCGGTCGGAGGCGTAGGGATAATCCTCGCGCAGGCCGTGATAGACCAGCACCGGCAGGCCCAGCGCATTGCCCAGCCTCACGGCCGCGTCGATCACCGGATTGTCGTGCGCGCGCAATGCCTGTTGCAGCCAGCACAGGACGTAATCCGCCTTGGCCGGCGGTTCGCAGCCGTTCATCGCACGCACGCGCGGCGCCTCGCGCCAGTCTGCCAGCGCCGGGGGAAGGGTATCGGTCATCGCCCCCTAACGCTTGCCGCTTCCGATGGTGTCAGGCAAGCCGGCGGCTATGGCCGTCACCGATATCGCCACGCGCACCTGGGATCACAATTGGCGGCTCGACCCGATCGTTCGCAGCCTGCTCGACACGGATTTCTACAAATTGCTGATGCTGCAGATGATCCGGCATCTGCACGGCGAGACCCAGGCGACATTCCGGCTGATCAACCGGACGACGTCAGTGCGGCTGGCGGCGGTGATCGACGAGGCCGACCTGCGCGCGCAGCTGGATCATGTAAGGACACTGCGTTTTTCGAAAAAGGAGCTGATCTGGCTGGCGGGTAACAGCTTCTACGGGCGCTCGCAGATGTTTTCGGCGGATTTCCTGGCCTGGCTGGCCGATTTCCGGCTGCCGCCCTACGAACTGCACGTGGTCGACGGCCAGTTCGAACTGACCTTCGCGGGGCCGTGGACGTATACCACGATGTGGGAGATACCCGCGCTCGCCATCGTCAACGAATTGCGCGCGCGGGCGGCGCTGCGCGACAAGGGGCGGTTCGCGCTCGACGTGCTGTACGCCCGCGCCAAGGCGAAGCTGTGGGACAAGGTGGAGCGGCTGCGCGACCTTCCCGACCTCGTCCTCTCCGATTTCGGCACGCGGCGGCGGCACGGATTCCTGTGGCAGCGCTGGTGCGTCGAGGCGTTGAAGGAGGGCCTGGGAGAGCGGATGGTCGGCACGTCCAACGTGCTGCTGGCGATGGACAACGACCTGGAAGCGATCGGCACCAATGCGCACGAGCTGCCGATGGTGCTCGCCGCCCTCGCGCCGGACGACGCCGGGATCGCGGCGGCGCCCTATCGCGTGCTGCAGGAATGGCAGGCGCATTATGCGGGAAACCTGCTGGTCGTGCTGCCCGATGCCTTCGGCACCGAGGCATTCCTGCGGAATGCGCCTGCCTGGGTTGCGGAATGGACCGGGTTCCGCCCGGACAGCGCGCCGCCGATCGAGGCGGGCGAGCGCATCATCCGCTGGTGGCAGGACCATGGCCAGGATCCCCGCACCAAGCTGCTGATCTTTTCCGACGGGATGGACGTCGACAGTATCGAGCGCGTCTATCGCCATTTCCACGGTCGGGTGCGGATGAGCTTCGGCTGGGGGACCAACCTGACCAACGATTTTCGCGGCTGCGATCCCGACGGGCTGCCGGGGCTGGAGCCTATCTCCCTCGTCGCAAAGGTCGTCAGCGCGGACGGTCATCCCGCGGTGAAGCTTTCCGACAATCCGGCGAAGGCGACCGGCGATCCGGCCGAGATCGCCCGCTATTTGAAGATTTTCGGGAACGCCGGGCGTGAGGCGGCGACGGTCAGCGTTTGAAAACGCAACCGCCACAGGATCAGCCTATAGCGTGAACCACACCGGCCCCGCGGCGAACAGCGTAGCTGCCGGAATCGGGCCGTCGCCGAAGCGGACGGTTGCCGCCGGCACGTCGATTCCCCGGATCAACGCGGCGACCTTGAGCGTCTTGCCCGCCACGGCTCGTTCGAACGCGACGATCCTTTCGCTCCCGCTGATAGCCACGGGCCGGTAGTCGCCGTCGGCGAACAGGGCCGGCTCCGCGTGCCGCAGCGCCAACAGATCGGCGATCAGCCGCATCTTCGCGGGCATGCCGTCCGCGATCAGCCGCTGCCGCAGCGCATAATCCACCGGTCGCCGGTTGTCTGGGTCGACGAGGCTCAGGTCGTCGAGCTCGGTCCCCTGATAGAGATCCGGGACGCCGGGCACGGTATAGCGCAGCAGCGTCTGGACCAGGGTGTTCGCCTCGGCCGCCGGGGCGAGCGTGGCGACATAGTCCGCCAGGTCGCGGACGAAGGCGGCATCGCTGAGCAGGTCGTCGACCAGACCCGCAGCCTCCGCTTCATAGGCCTCGTCCGGCGCCTCCCAGGAAGACCGCAGCTTCCCTTCGCGCAACGCCTTCTGCTGCCACGCCTTGACGCGATCGGCGAGGTCATGCCGCGCGCCGTCTGCCGGCCAGGCGCCAACCAACGTCTGCAGCAGCATGTAGCGGTCGTCGGCAGCGACCGCGCGCGCCTCGTACAGCCGCATCCAGCGCTCGACGCGCACGCGCCAGTCGCCCGGCCGGTTGCTCAGCACTGCGAGACGGGCGCGCACGTCCTCGCCGCGCTTGTGGTCGTGCGTCGCCGTGGTGAGCATCGCATGCGGTACGTCGCGCGCGCGCTCCGCCATGGCGTCGTGAAATGCCGCAACGGAAATGCCGAGCGTCTCCGCATCCGCACCGACGTCGTTGCGGCTGATCAATCGGCCATAGCGGTAGAAGGCGGTATCCTCGACCGCCTTGGCGGCGATCGGTGCGGACAATTGCTGGAAACGACGCACCGCATCCGCCGCCAGCGCTATATCGCCGGGCCCTTCGCCCGCCAGCCACGCAAGGACCATGTCCGTCACCGCGTCCTCCCCGGGCGGGATGAGGGCGGCGACCTTCTCGCGCACGAGCGCGCGGATGCGGGCGTCGGAGGTGGGAGCGGCAGTGCCGGTGCCATAGGTGCGATAGACGGGAAAGACCCAGAGCAGCCGTTCGATCGCGCGACGCAACATCGCGCGCGTGATGCCGTCGCCCTGTGGTGACGATGCCGCGAGCGCGGCAAAGGCGGCGACGCAGGCGTCGAACTGGCCGGCAAACTGCCAGGACAGAAGGTCTTGCCGCGCTTCGAATTCCTCGACCTCGAAAAATTCGCCGCGGCGACTGATGGCGTCCCACATGCCGGCGAGCGGCTCCGATCCCGCCGGATCGTGGATCAGCGTGCTCACCTGTTCCATGAAATCATAGCCGCTCGTGCCGTCGACGCCCCAGCCGACCGGCTGAGTCTCCGCCGTCCCCAGGATCTTCTCGACGACGATCCAGGCGCTCGGCCCGAGCCGCTCGCGCAGCTTGCGGCAATAGCCGATCGGATCGGTCAGCCCGTCGACATGGTCGACGCGCACGCCGTCGATCAGTCCTTCGTCGTACAGTCGGAAATAGAGCGCGTGGGTCGCCTCGAACACCGCCGGATCCTCGATCCGCACGCCGGCGAGATCGTTGACCGTGAAGAATCGCCGCCAATTGAGCTCGTCGTTCGCGAAACGCCAGCTTGCGAGCCGATAATGCTGGCGATCGACCAGCGCGGCGAGCGGCAGGGTGTCGGCCTTCGCTTGATCCTGGTCGCGGATGGGGAAGCGGTGCTCGCCATAGGCGACCAGCGTCCACCGATCGGCGTCGCGCTCGATCGCCAGGTCGCCTGCGGCAAGAACCTCGGACAGCGGTGCGCCGAGCACGGGCAGGACCAGCTTGCCGTCGGGATCGCGCGTCCAATCGATGTCGAAGACGCGGGCATGCTCGCTCGCCTGCCCCTTGGCCAGCACATCGTTCCACCACGCGTTGCCGCCGCCGGCGACCCCCATGTGATTGGGCACGATGTCGATGACGATGCCCATTCCGCGCGCCTTCGCCGCCGCGGCAAGCGCCCGGAACGCCGGCTCGCCACCCAGTTCGGGATTGATCCGCGTTGGATCGACGACGTCATAGCCGTGCATCGATCCCGCCGCCGCCACGGTCACGGGGGACGCATAGACATGGCTGATCCCGAGCGCGTCGAGATAGGGAAGCAGCGCCTCCGCGTCGGCGAAGCCGAAATTCTTGTGAAACTGGAAGCGATAGGTGGCGCGCGGCGTCATGCGGATCGGCTTTCGGCAAGCAGGGCGGTACGTCGCGCAACCTCCGGCCGGGCGAGCAGCGCCGCCGTCGTATCGGGAAGGCGGCGGCGCCAGTTGGGATGTTCGTCGGTCGTCCCGGGCAGATTCGGTTGCTCTTCAAGCCCGATCAGATCCTCTGCCGGCACGATCACCAGGGGACAGGCGGCGGTGGCGGTCAGCGCGAGCGCGGCATCGACCGCCGGGGCGGGATCGTTGGGCATCGGCCCGCTCGCCACGCCTGCCTCGGTCGCCGCGATCCACAGCTTCTTGCGCTCGCCGATACGGCGGACGCGTTCCGCCCCCTCGTCGCCGTCACTGCGCTTCAGTTTGTGCGCCCAGGTGATGTCGCGCCCCGCCCACCAGCCCGCGAGCGTCGCCGTGTCATGCGTGCCCGTCATCGCCACGGCGCAGCGGTCCCATCCGGCGGGATCGGTGAACCCGCCCGTGTCGTCGCGCTCAAACGGCAGGACGCGCATGCCGTAGATATTGCGCGCCTTCATCGTGTCGCGAAAGCCCGGCGGCACGGTGCCGAGGTCCTCGCCGATCACCACCGCGCCGGCACGATGCGATTCGATCGCGAGGATGCGCAGCAGATCGTCGAACGGCATCGACAGATACGCGCCGTCGGCCGCGCTGCCGCCGTCCGGGATCACCCACAGGCGCTTGAGGCCGAGGGCGTGATCGATACGGATGCCTCCCGCGTGACACAGGGTCGCGCGCACGGTGCGGATGAAGGCGTCGAACCCCGTCCGCCGCATCGCGAAGAACGACAAAGCGGTGATTCCCCAATTCTGGCCTTGCGGCCCGAGCGGGTCGGGCGGCGCGCCGATCGACAGGCCGGCCAGGACGTCGTCGCGCCGGCTCCACGCCTGGGCGCCACCTGCATCCATGCCGACGGCGAGATCGGCAATCAGGCCGATCCGCATGCCGGCATCGCGCGCGGCGCCTTGTGCGGCGGCGAGGCTGTCCTCCGCCAGCCATTGCAGGAAGGCGTAGAAGGCGACATCCGCGTCATGCTCGGCCGCGAAGCGGGCGACGGCGGGGCCGGCGGGATCGTGATAGGGGGCGGGCCAGTCCTGCCAGCCTCGGGCGCCGCCGCGTGCGAAGAAATGGGCGTGCAGCGCATCGAAGCGAGCCTGAGCCTCAAGCGCAGGCCGTTCCCTGCGCAGGCCCGCGATTTGCTGGCGCACGTCGGGCATGGCGGCGTCGAACGCCTGACGCAAAAGCGCAAGCCGCGAGGACAGGGCATGAGTCCAGTCGATCAGCGCCGGGGACGTCCCGGCTTCCGGAGAGACGCCCGCCAGTGCCGGATCGGCCAGCAGGGCATGATGGAAGAGTCGCGAGGAAGGGGCGTAGGGGCTGAACCGCGAGGCATCGGCGGGGAACAGCGCATGCGTCGGGCTGATCGCTAGCGCATCGGCGCCGGCGGCGGCGAAGGCGCGTGCCGCGTCGGCGAGCGTGCCGAGATCGCCGAAGTCCGTCCCGTGCGCGTCGCGCAGCGCGGGAATCTGCACCGCCGGGCCCCAGAACCGGCCCGGGGGCAGCGAGATGCACCGTGGCGGGGCGATCGCGATGTCGATGCGGCGACCGGCGATCGACAGCCGGTGATAGCCAGGTGCGGCGATCGGCTCCAGCCGGCCGGCGGTCACCTGCAGTGCGCGGCGCGTGCCGTCTTCCAGTTCGAGCTCCGCGGCGCCATCCGGCGTATCCGGCAGCACGATCGGCGCGCCGACATCCGCGCTGACGAAGGTGCGCTCGCCCGTTTGGGAGTCGAGCGTGGCCAGGATGGCGTCTATCACGGCATCCGCGACGACATGCTGCCGGCCGTCGGCATCCTCCCAGACACGATGCAGCCCGACGGCGTCGGCGCGTGCGGCAAGGTCGGTCATGCCGCGATCCCCTTGGTCATCGCGTGATCCACGCCGCGAATCGATTGCCCTCGGCGTGGAGCAGCGTTCCGTTACCCTCGGGCAGTGCAGCTGCGGTATCCGCGAGGTCGATCGCGATCGTCAGCACGCCGCCGTCGTTCAATTGCCAGCGCGCGGTCACCGCCGCCTCTCCCGTGGCGACCGCGCCGAGGGCCGTCGCGCCGTCGAGGTATGGCGTGACCTGGTTTGCGCGCAGGGCGAGAAGGTCACGGTACAGCGCCGTCCAGCGCGCGGCGTCCGGCCCCGGCCGTGGCCGGCTCGTCTCGAATGTCGACAGCGCATTGGGATCAGGGATGCGCGCACGGGCCTCGGCATCCGCGAAAGCGTCGAACTTGGCGAATTCCTTGCGGCGTCCCTCGCGCACCGCGTCGGCGAGCGCGTCGTGGAAATCGGTGAAAAAGAGAAACGGCGTCTCGCTGCCTTCGGGATCGCCCATGAAGAGGAGGGGAATCTGCGGGCAGAGCAGCAGCAGGGCTGTCGCGGCGCGCAGGCGATCGGCATCGACCAGCACGGTCAGCCGTTCGCCGAACGCGCGGTTGCCGACCTGGTCGTGGTTCTGGAGGAAGGAGACGAAGCGGGTCGGCGGCAGATGTGCGCTCGGCGTGCCGCGCGGCCTGCCGTCGTGATTGCCCGATCCCTCGCCCTGATAGACGAACCCTTCCGCCAGACAGCGCGCCAGCCGCTCCGCCGGCCGGTCCGCGAAGTCGCCGTAATAGGCGCTGGTCTCTCCGGTCAGCAGCACATGGAGGACGTTGTGAAAATCGTCGTTCCATTGCGCGTCGAAGGTCGCGGACGTCAGGCGCGCCGCATCGTTGCGCTCGTTCTCCAGCACGAGGTGGACGTGCCGGTCGGGCAGCGCGGCACGGATCTCCCGCGCCATGGCATCGAGGAAGGCGTCGTCGGCGATCGCATGGACGGCGTCGAAGCGAAGCCCGTCGATGCGATAGTCGGTCAGCCACATCAGCGCATTGTCGACGAAGTAGCGATGCACCGCGGGCTGGTCGACCGCCACCGCGCCGCCCCAGGGCGTGTGCACCTCCGGATGGAAGAACCCCTTGGCATAAGCGTTGAGGTAGTTTCCGTCCGGCCCGAAATGATTGTAGACCACGTCGAGGAAGACCGACAGGCCGTGGCCATGCGCGGCGTCGACAAGTCGGCGAAGGTCGTCGGGGCTGCCATAGCTTTCGGCGACGGCATAGGGCAGCACGCCGTCATAGCCCCAGTTGCGCCGTCCCCCGAAGGCGTTGACCGGCATCAGTTCGATCGCGGTGATGCCGAGCGCCGCCCAGTCCGCCAGATGGTCGGCGACGCCGGCGAAGCCGCCGAGCGTTCCTGCATGCACCTCCAGCACGACCGACTCTTCCCAGGGTCGGCCGCGCCAGTCGGCCTGCTGCCATGCGAAGCCTGGATCGACGACGACGCTCCAGCCGTGGACGCCGTCCGCCTGCAGGCGCGACGCGGGGTCGGGCACCGCCGTCTCGGCGTCGAGGCGAAAGCGATAGCGGCTCCCCGCGGGCGCGAGTGCTTCCGCGACGAACCAACCATCCTCGACCGCGGTCATCGCCACCGGGTCGGCGCCGTCGATCTCTAGCGTCACCGCGTCGCGATCGGGTGCCCAGAGCCGGAAGCGCACCCGACCTCCTTCAAGCGGATGCGCACCCCAGGTCATGCCTCAAGCTCTCCCGTCCAGGTCAGAAGCACCGCGCCCTGCGGCGCGACCTCGTAGCTGTCATCGATCCGCGTCTCGCCCTGATCGGGCTTCGCGCTGTCGATCAGCACGATGCGCGCGGTGTGGGGCGGCGGCAGGTGGAAGGTGATCGGCGCGCTCGAGGCGTTGAGCAGCAGCGATACCGCCTCGAGTTCGCCCGCCTCGTTCCGCGTCGCGCGGCGCATCATTAGGGCGCGCCCTTCCGGATTGTCCCAATCCGCCGCGCTCAGCTGCTGGCCGCGCTCGTCCCACCATTCGATGTCGTTGATGCCCTGGCCGGGCGAATCCTGCCCGTAGAGGAACGTCGCGGCGCGCAGGACGGGGTAGCGGCGGCGCAGGTCGGCGAGGCGCGCGACATAGTCGATCTGGCGCTGTCCGTCCTCCGAGGCGGCGGCGTTCCAGTCGAGCCAGCTGATCGCATTGTCCTGGCAATAGGCGTTGTTGTTGCCCTGCTGCGTCCGGCCGAATTCATCGCCCGCGACCAGCATCGGCGTGCCGAGCGAGGCAAGCAGCGTCGTCAGCATCGATCGCATCACGCGGCCGCGCGCGTCGTTGATCGCGGCATCGTCGGTCGGCCCTTCCGCCCCCCAATTGCGCGCGTAATTCTCCGAATGTCCGTCGCGATTGTCTTCCTTGTTGGCCTCGTTGTGCCGTTCCTCGTACATTACCGTGTCGGCGAGCGTGAAGCCGTCGTGGGCGGAGATCAGGTTGATGCTCGCCCATGGCCGGCGCGCGCGCCGGTCGAACAGATCGCCGGAGCCGGCCAGACGCGCGGCCAGCTCGCCGCGCTGGCCCGCGTCGCCGCGCCAGAAACGACGGACCGTGTCGCGATACTTGTCGTTCCATTCGGCGAAGCCGGGCGGGAAGTTGCCAAGCTGGTAGCCGCCCGGCCCCACGTCCCAGGGCTCGCCCATCAGTTTCAGACGGCCGAGCACCGGGTCCTGCCGCAGCACGTCGAAGAAGGCCGCGCCGGGATCGAAGCCGTCGTCCTCGCGACCGAGCGTCAGGCCGAGGTCGAACCGGAAGCCGTCGATGCCGAAGCTGGTCGCCCAGTAGCGGAGCGAGTCCGCCACCATCTGGATGACGCGCGCCTTCGACAGGTTCAGCGTATTGCCGGTGCCGGTGTCGTTGATCGAATAGCGCGGCTGATCCTTGACGAGGCGATAGTAGCTGGCGTTGTCGAGCCCGCGCCACGACAGCGTCGGCCCCTTTTCCGATCCCTCGCACGTGTGGTTGTAGACGACGTCCAGGATCACCTCGATCCCCGCCTTGTGCAGTCGGTGCACCGCGCGCCGGAGTTCATCCTGGTGGTCGGAGGCCATATAGGCCTGTTCGGGGGCGAAGAAGCCGAGCGTGTTATAGCCCCAGTAGTTCTTCAGCCCCTTTTCCTGCAGGAACCGGTCCTGCGTGAAGGCGTGGATCGGCAGCAGTTCGAGCGCGGTGACGCCGATCCGCTTCAGGTGCGCGATCACGGCGGGATGGCCGAGCGCGGCATAGGTGCCCCGCTCGCGCGCCGGTACCAGTTCCATCAGCTTGGTGAGGCCCTTGACGTGCGCCTCGTAGATGACGGTTTCGGACCAGGGCGTGTTGGGGCGCCTGTCGCGCGACCAGTCCCAGTGATCGTCGACGACCACCGCCTTCGGCATCGCCGGTGCGCTGTCGCGCTTGTCGAAGGACAAATCCTCCCTGGCGTGGCCGACCTTGTACCCGTGCAAGGCATCGGTCCACTTGATCTGCCCGGCCAGCTTGCGCGCATAGGGGTCGAGCAGCAGCTTGTTCGGGTTGAACCGATGTCCTTCCTCCGGCGCGTAGCGGCCGTGTGCGCGATAGCCGTAGAGCAGGCCAGGCTCCGCATCCGGCAGGTAGCCGTGGAACACCTCGTCGGTACATTCGGGCAGCGCGATGCGCCCGATCTCGCGTTTCCCCGAAGGATCGAACAGGCAGAGGTCGATCCGGTCGGCGTTGGCGGAAAAAACCGCGAAATTCACGCCCATGCCATCGAACGTCGCGCCGAGCGGGTAGGGCGAGCCGGCATCGAGCCGGTCGGGCAGGCTGTGCAAGATGGTGTCCCCCTTGATCTGACCTGCGCGCAACGCAGATGCAGCATGGAAAGGTCCGCCATGGTTGCGCGCCCGACGACCCGATGCCGGCGCCGGTCTGCAATCACCGTCCGGGCAGCGGGTCGATCCCTAGCGTACGCCATTGGCCAAGCAGGCGGCATTCCCGCATGGGTACCCGCGATCCGGTGACGGTATCGACGACACAGACGCGCGGATTGTAGGCGCGCGGTTTCGCGCCCTCGTCCACAGATGCCGCGATCGCCGGCGAGGGTGTCGCGACGGGAGACCTGGAAGCGGCGGTGTCGATAGGGCCGGCGACGGAAAAGAGCATGGCTGCGACGGTGACGAGCATGAGCGATCTCCTCGAACAACACAGCCGAAGCGGCTGCACGTGTGTTAGTGCATTATGCATGCCAAACACCTTCTCAAGGAAGATCAGCCGGTTACCGCGAGGCGGCTTGGCGCGATTCGCCAATCCATGGCGCGGACCGCCGAGGTTGCGGAATTCTAGCGCGGGGGCTTGCTGAGGTAGCGGGAGACTGCCGCACAGAATCGCCAGGGCGTGTCGACGCCGACGCTGATGCCGATGCGCGGACCGGCAAGGAGAGGCGGCGCTGCACCGGCGTCGATCAGGGCAAAGGGCGGCCGGTCCAGCGGCGCACCGTCCAGCGATTTGTCGACGCCCAGCGCCTGGCACAGTCGCCCCGGGCCGGCGCACAGCAGCCGCAGGTCGGAAAGACCGCGGCGTTGCACCATGCGCGCCACCCCCTCCAGCGGTTCGATCGCACGGATCAGCACCGCGCTGCCCGGCCGACAGACGACGTTCAGACACCAGTGCAGCCCATAGCTGCGATAGACATAGGCATGGCCCGGCGGGCCGAACATCGCCGCGTTGCGCGGCGTCGGTCCGCGGAAGCTGTGCGCGGCCGGATCGTCCGGGGCATAGGCTTCGGTCTCGACGATCGGACCGCCCGTGCCGTCGACCAGCAACGTCACGCCGACCAGCGCGCGCGCGACGGTTTCGACGTCGCGATCGAAGAAGGCGGGGGATAAGGTTTCCATCCGCCCTTCGCTGCACGCTGCGGCGGCCGAATGCCAGTCCGGCGTCGCGGACGCCGGCCCGCCCAGGCCGGTGGCGCCGCAATGTTCAGTTGCGAGACACGTCGGCACATGTAATCTTCCTATCGTGGGGTGGGCATTTTGGGTCAGAATCGGCGCGGTGGCGGCGTTGCTCGGAGGCGTTCCGGCAGCGGCGCAGGATTATACCCCCGCCGCGGCGCCGATGGCGGCGGCGCGCCAGGCGGCGCTCGCGCAGGATGGGGCGACGATCGCCAATCACCTCGGCATTCCGGCCGACGTCGCGGCGCACCAGCTGCGATTGCAGGAGGACAGCGTCGCCGCGAGCGACGCCCTCGCGACGCGCTTTGCCGGCCGGCTCGCGGGCATCGCGATCCGCCATCAGCCGCAGTTCGGCATCGTCGTGCTCCTTACCGGCGACGAACCGGTGCCCGATGAGACCGTGCTCGTAGACGAAGAGGCTGTCCCCGTCGTCTTCGCCACGGGTGCGCGGGCGCGGCACGTCGAGCTCGTCCAGGCGATCGCCACCTACCAGGCGGCGATCCGCGCCAGCCTGCTGGCGCCACCGGGCCTCGGCGTCGACCCCCGATCGGGCGAGGTCGTCGCGGTCGTGTCGACGCGCGACGTCGCGCGCGAAGGCGCGGCTGCCCTTCGCGACCGACTGGCGGCGATGACGCATGTGCCGGTGCGGCTGCGCGTCGTCGACACGCCTGCGCTCGACATGGGCGGGACGATCGCGGGCGGCGCGCGGGTCGTCGGCACCGTGCCGGGCGACCCGCATCTCTATATGTGCACGGCGGGCTTCGTGGTCAGCGACGGTCAGCGTACCGGCCTCGCCACGGCCGCCCATTGCCCCGATGCGCTCAGCACGCGCGACGCGGACGGCGTCGAGACCGAGCTGCCGTTCGTCGGGCAATGGGGCTGGGGCAATCAGGACGTGCAGATCAACGCCAGCCCGACGGCGCTCGCGCCCGTCTTCTTCGCCGACAGCGCGCGGACCGTCAGCCGCCCCGTCACAGGGGCCCGCCCGCGCGCGGGGATGCGGGCCGGCGACGTCGTCTGTCACCGCGGCGAGCGGACGGGCTACAGCTGTGCCGAGGTGGAACTGACCGACTTCGCCCCGGCGGGCGACCTGTGCGGCGGCGCCTGCCTGCCGACCTGGACAACCGTGGCGGGGCCGACCTGCAAGGGCGGCGACAGCGGCAGCCCGGTGTTCCTGGGCACCACCGCTTATGGCATCCTGAAGGGCGGCAGCTACCGGTCGAACGGCAGCTGCGCCTTCTATTTCTACATGTCCACGGATTACCTGCCCGAGGGGTGGCACCTGCTGACCGCGGACGCCGTTCAGGTGGCGGAAGGGGGCGATCCGCCGGCGCCCTGATCATGCGCGGCGGTACGGCGGATCGCGCGCGCCGTGTCGCTGGCGCTCAGGTCCGCAGCAGGGCCACGCCGAGGAACAGCACGCCCGCCATGGCGACGAAGAGGCAGACGAGCGCGACCACGATCACGCGTCGGACGATCGGCCGGTTTTCCATGGTCTCCCTGTCCTTTTCGATGCGCCCGCCGTGACCGGGGGCGTGAGGATGGTCCCCCCTACGGCCCGCGCGGCCCGCGTGGAAGCCGATCGCGTCTCTCATGGGGTTGGAAGGGCGCGCATGGGAGCCGCCATTCGGTCACAGGCTCACGCGCCCGCCGGCATGACGTTCCAGTCGCCCCGCCATCTCCAGTTCGAGCAGGACGGTCAGCACCACGGCCGGCGCCAGGCCGCTCTGGCGGACCAGCTCGTCGATCGTCACCGGAACCGGGCCCAGCAGCCCTACCACGGCGCCGCGGTCCCGGTCGGACGCGTCGCGGGCGGGCGCCATGCCGAACGGCGTCGCAGGCGCACGCACGCCGCGCGGATCGATCGGACGAATCTGTTCCAGCACGTCCGCAGCGTTCTGGATCAGCGTCGCACCCTCGCGGATCAGCAAGTTGCAACCCTGCGCGCGCGGATCGAGGGGGCTGCCGGGCACGGCCATCACCTCGCGCCCCGCCTCGGTCGCCAGACGGGCGGTGATGAGCGAGCCGGAGCGGGGCGCGGCCTCGACTACGACCGTCCCGCTCGCCAGACCCGCGATGATGCGGTTGCGGGACGGGAAATGCCGTGCCAGCGGCTGCGTGCCGGGCGGCTGTTCGGCGACGATCAGGCCGACACAGGCGACCTGTTCCTGCAAGGCGGCATTCTCCGGCGGGAAGGCGATGTCGATCCCGCTGGCGATCACGCCGATCGTGCGCGGCAATGCGCCCGCATGGGCGGCCGTGTCGATCCCGCGCGCGAGGCCCGAGACGACCACGACGCCGGCCTCCGCGAGATCGTGCGCCAGCCCGCGCGCGAAACGACAGGCGGCGGCCGAGGCGTTGCGCGCGCCGACCAGGGCGACGCAGGGCGCGGAGTTGGCGAGCGCCAGGTCGCCGCGGACGATCACCGCCGGCGGCGCCGTGTCGATGGCGGCGAGGAGCGGCGGATAGTCGGGCGCGTCGAGGAAGACATGACGGGCGCCCAGCGCGTCGACGGCGGCGATCTCGCGCAGGGCGGCACGCTCGTCCGGCACCGCGGGTGGCCTGCCGCCACCGCGTCGCGCGAGCGTCGGCAGCGCCTCGATCGCCGCGCCGGCGCTGCCGAAGCGGGCCAGCAGCTGGCGGTAGGTAACGGGTCCGACGCCCGGCGTACGGATCAGGCGGAGGCGGGCGGCGCCGTCCTCCACGCGCTAGCGATCCTTTGCGCCGCCGATGCGCGGCTCATCGCCCGCCGCGAGCCGCTCGATGTTCTCGCGGTGCTTCCACAGGACGATCGCCGCGAGGCCCAGCAGCAGCATGACGAGGTCGAAGCGGCCGAATGCCGCACCGCTCACCGGCGCGCTCACCGCAGCGGCCATGCCCGCGACCGACGAAATGCGGATGCCGGCCAGAAGCCCCAGCCAGACCGCCGCATAGACGAGTCCCATCGGCCAGTGCAGCGCGAGGACGATGCCCATCAGCGTGGCGACACCCTTGCCGCCGCGAAAGCGCAGCCAGACGGGGTAGCAATGGCCGATGAACGCGGCAGCCGCGGCGATCATCTCGTCGCCGGGAAACAGCCAGGCGACCAGCCAGACCGCCGCCGCCCCCTTGAGCAGGTCGAGCAGCAAGGTCGCCGCGGCCAGGCCCTTGCGCCCGGTGCGCAGGACGTTGGTCGCGCCGATATTGCCGGACCCGATCTGGCGCAGGTCACCGGCACCGCCCATCCGCGTCAGAATGACGCCGAACGGGATCGAGCCCAGCAGATAGCCGAGCAGCAGTGCGCAGGTCGGCGCGATCCAGAGAATTTCGGTCTGCAAACGGCCCCCTTTCCGTCGATGCCTCATAGCGGCGTACGGCGTCCTTGGCCACAATATCGATCGGTGAACGTGCGCTTCCGTCCGGCGGCGGACGGTGGGCTTCGTTGCCGGCACGGCTGGACGAGCGGCGCGGGGCCGACCTATGGCGCAAGGCCATGGACGCGCGGCCTATCCTGTTTTTCGATTCCGGTGTCGGCGGCCTTTCCGTCGTCGGGCCGACGCGGGCGCTGCTGCCGCGCGCGCCGATCGTCTATGCCGCGGATTCGGCGGGCTTCCCCTATGGCATCAAGAGCGAGGGGGAGATCGCGGCCCGCGTGCCCGCGCTGCTCGGCCGCCTCGTCGAACGCTATCGCCCGCGGCTGGTGGTGATCGCGTGCAACACCGCGTCGACGATCGCGCTGCCGGCGGTGCGCGCCGCGCTGGACCTTCCCGTTGTGGGCACGGTGCCCGCGATCAAGCCAGCTGCGGCGATGAGCGTGACGCGCACGATCGGCGTCCTCGGCACGGAGGCCACGGTGCGGCAGCCCTATGTCGACGACCTCGCGGCCCGCTTCGCCGCCGATTGCCGCGTGTTGCGGCACGGGTCGGCGCGGCTGGTCGCGCTGGCGGAGGCGAAGCTAGGCGGCGAGCCGGTGTCGGCGGATGCGGTCGCAGCGGAACTTGCCGGCCTGACGGGGCAACCGGGCGGCGCGGAGATCGACGTCGTCGTCAATGCCTGCACGCATTTCCCGCTGCTCGCGCAGGAACTCGCAGCCGCGGCGCCGACCGTGCGGTTCGTCGACGGCGGCCCCGGCATCGCCCGCCGGATCGCCGCGCTGACCGAAGGACAGGACTGGCCCCAGGGGGGCGCGCCTCACCGCCTCGTCTTCACGCATCTCGGCGCGCGGGAGCGTGCCATCGCCGCCGGCCTCGCGGCGCAGGGCTTCGATACCGCCGAAGCCCTTTAGCATCGCCTGCTGCAAGGAAGGGGAGCGGCGGCCGACCTGGGACAAAATGCCCAAGGGATCGATCACCCTGAGCGTCATTCTCCGCTGGCAAGCCCCTGTCCGGCGGTCTACATGGGCTCCCCATGGACAGCGACGTGACAGAGGCACGCGTGGATTATTCCCGTGTCTTCACCCAGGCGATCGACCGACTGCATGCCGAAGGGCGGTACCGCGTCTTCATCGACATCCTGCGCAACAAGGGCATGTTTCCCAATGCGCGCTGTTTCGCGGGCCATAACGGACCCAAGCCGATCACGGTGTGGTGCTCGAACGACTATCTCGCGATGGGCCAGCACCCCAAGGTGATCGCCGCGATGGAGGAGGCGCTGCACGATGTCGGCGCGGGATCCGGCGGTACGCGCAACATCGGCGGCAATACCCATTATCACGTCGACCTCGAGGCGGAACTCGCCGATCTGCACGGCAAGGAAGCCGCGCTACTGTTCACCAGCGGCTATGTCTCGAACGAGGCGACGCTGTCGACCATGGCGAAGATCCTGCCCGGCTGCGTCATCTTCTCCGACGAGCTCAACCATGCCTCGATGATCGCGGGCATCCGCAACGCCGGCTGCGAAAAGCGCATCTTCCGCCACAACGATCTCGCGCATCTCGAGGAGCTGCTCGCCGCCGAGGACCCGTCGGTGCCGAAGCTGATCGCGTTCGAAAGCGTCTATTCGATGGAGGCGGACGTCGCGCCGATCGCGGCGATCTGCGACCTTGCCGACAAATACAATGCGCTGACCTACCTCGACGAGGTCCATGCGGTCGGCATGTACGGCGCGCGCGGCGGCGGCATTTCCGAACGCGACGGCGTCGCCCAGCGGCTGACGATCATCGAGGGGACGCTGGGCAAGGCGTTCGGCGTGATGGGCGGCTATATCGCCGCGGACCGCACGATCGTCGACGTCATCCGCTCCTATGCGCCGGGGTTCATCTTCACGACGTCGCTTTCGCCGGTGCTGGTCGCCGGCGTGCTCGCCAGCGTCCGCCACCTGAAGGCCTCGAGCGTCGAGCGCGAGGGACAGCAGGCCGCGGCGGCGACGCTGAAGGCGATGCTGCACGACGCCGGTCTGCCGGTGATGCTGGGCGAGACGCATATCGTCCCGGTGCTGGTCGGCGATCCGGTGAAGGCAAAGACGATCAGCGACATCCTGCTCGCCGAATATGGCGTCTACGTTCAGCCCATCAACTATCCCACCGTGCCGCGCGGTACCGAGCGCCTGCGCTTCACGCCCGGGCCGAGCCATGACGAGGCGATGATGCGGGAACTGACCGATGCGCTGGTGGAGATCTGGGGCCGGCTCGACCTGCGCAAGGCGGCGTAAGCCGCCGGGGCGGTCAGGCGAGCGTTCCGCAGGCGATCGTCAGCACGCCCAGCCCGATCGAAAGCGGCACGCGCATCGCCATCCAGCCTGCCGGCGCGACCCTCTCCTCGGCCAGCCGCCGGTCGACAAGCAACGTCAGCAGGACCGTCGATCCGAGCAGCACCAGTGCCCAGGACATGGGCATCAGCCGGCAGATGAGGAGCAGGATCAGCGCGGCGGCGATCAGGGGCGGCACGACCGCCAGCCCGGCGATCGTCCCCTGGCCGCGATCCGCCATCGGATCGGCCGTGGCGCGCATCGCGAACCCCCACCAGATGCCGCCGATGAAGCTGAGGATCAGCGCTGCATAGCCGAAGGCGAACATCGCCCCGAGGCCCAGGCGCGGGTCGAAGGTTGCGATCGCCACCGCCGCGATCTGCGGCAACAGCCCGGCATAACCGAGGATCATCGCCGCCTCGCCCACCTGGCGGCGGCCGGGCGCCGCGGCGCCCTGACGCGTCTCGGCCATATGATGCAGATCAGCGTTCATGGTCGTAGCAACACTGCGCAACAGGGATACGTTCCCCCGGCAGGCCGGCGAAAATGTGCGCGGCCTCGATGGAAGACCATGCAGACGGTGGCAATCGTCGCGTCACACGGCTAAGGCGCGCGGACGTTACACGCCATCTTTTCCGGGGTCACGACCGCCTTGCGCATCGCCATCGCCTCCGACCATGCCGCCGTCGCGTTGAAGCGCGCGCTGTCCGATCATGTCCGCGCGGCCGGACACGATCTGATCGACCTCGGCACCGACTCAACCGACAGCGTGGATTACCCCGATTACGGCTATGCGATCGCCGACGCGCTGGCCGACGGCCGCGCGGATCGCGGCATCGCGCTGTGCGGATCGGGCATCGGCATCTCGATCGCCGCTAACCGCAATCCGGCCTGCCGTTGCGCGCTCGTCTCGGAGCCCTTGTCCGCGACATTGGCGCGCATGCACAACGACGCCAACGCCATCGCGATGGGCGCCCGCCTGATCGGCGAGGAGATGGCCAAGGCCTGCGTCGACGCATTCCTCGCCGGCGCATTCGCCGGCGGTCGCCACCAGCATCGTGTCGACAAATTGTCGCAGGAAGGATGAACAGATGAGCACGCAACCCAATCCCGCGAACGACGTCCGCGCGGACGGCTTCTTCACCCGCGGCCTGGCGGCGGCCGACCCCGCCGTGTTCGCCGGGATCTCTCACGAACTGACGCGCGAGCAGACGCAGATCGAACTGATCGCGTCGGAGAACATCGTGTCCAGGGCTGTGCTGGAGGCGCAGGGCTCCGTCTTCACCAACAAATATGCCGAAGGCTATCCGGGCAAGCGCTATTACCAGGGCTGCGCGCCCTCGGACGAGGTGGAGACGCTGGCGATCGAGCGCGCCAAGCAGATCTTCGGCTGCGGTTTCGTCAACGTCCAGCCGCACTCGGGCGCGCAGGCGAACGGGGCGGTCATGCTCGCGCTGGTCAAGCCGGGCGAGACGATCCTGGGCATGAGCCTGGATGCCGGCGGCCACCTGACCCACGGCGCGAAGGCGGCGATGAGCGGCAAGTGGTTCAACGCGGTGCAATATGGCGTCGACCCCGACACGCACCTGATCGATTACGACGCGGTCGAGGCGCTCGCGGTCGAGCACCAGCCGAAGCTGATCATTGCGGGCGGCAGCGCCTATCCGCGCGTCATCGACTTCCCGCGCTTCCGCGAGATCGCGGACAAGGTCGGCGCCTATTTCATGGTGGACATGGCGCACTTCGCCGGCATTGTCGCCGCCGGACTGCATCCGACGCCGTTCGGCCATGCGCATGTCGTCACGACCACGACGCACAAGACGCTGCGCGGCCCGCGCGGCGGCATGATCATGACCGACGACGAGGCGATCGCGAAGAAGATCAACTCGGCGGTCTTCCCCGGCCTGCAGGGCGGCCCGCTCATGCACGTCGTGGCGGCGAAGGCGGTGGCGTTCGGAGAGGCGCTGCAGCCCGAGTACAAGACGTATATCGCCGCCGTGGTGGAGAATGCGAAGGTGCTCGCCGCGACGCTCAAGGAGCGCGGTGCGGACGTGATCGCGGGGGGTACCGACACGCACCTGGCGCTCATCGACCTCCGGCCGCTCGGCATCACCGGCAAGGATGCCGATGAGGCGCTGGAGCGCGCCGGCATCACCTGCAACAAGAACGGCATTCCCAACGACCCCCTGCCGCCGATGAAGACCAGCGGCATTCGCGTCGGTTCGCCCGCGGGGACGACCCGTGGTTTCGGCCCGGCGGAATTCCGGGAAATCGGCCATATGGTCGCCGACGTGCTCGACGGGCTCGCCAGGATGGGCGAGGCGGGGGACCCCGAAGTCGAGGCGAACGTTCGGGACCGCGTGCGCGCGCTCTGCGTACGCTTCCCCATCTACGAAGGATAAGCCATGTCGAAGATCGAAGAGGTCCAGGACACCGTCAAGTCGACGCCGGGCCTGGGCAAGAAGATGGCGAAATACGGTGCCGTCGGCGCGGTGCTGGCGATCCCCGTGCCGTTCGTCGGCCCGGTGTTCGGCGCGCTGGTCGGTGCCGGCGTCGCCTATGCGCGCCGCAACAAGATCTGAAAGGCCCTGACGGACCGACATGCGATGCCCGTTCTGCGGCCATGAAGACAGCCAGGTAAAGGATAGCCGCCCCACCGAAGACGGGGCGGCTATCCGTCGCCGGCGGCAGTGCGAGGGCTGCGCCGCACGCTTCACCACCTTCGAACGCATTCAGCTGCGCGAATTGTGGGTGCTCAAGAGCGAAAGCCGACGCGAGCCGTTCGATCGCGAGAAACTGTTGCGATCGGTCGCCATCGCGACGCGCAAGCGGCCGATCGACCCGGTGCGCATCGAGAAGCTGGTCAGCGGCATCCAGCGCCAGCTTGAAACCGCGGGCGACGGCGAAGTCTCGTCGAAGCGGATCGGCGAGATGGTGATGGACGGGCTGCGCGGGCTCGACTCCGTCGCCTATATCCGCTTCGCCAGCGTCTATCGCGACTTCAGCGAGGCACGCGATTTCGAGGAATTCGCCGGGACGGTGGAGGAGGCGGGGCGAGAAGGATAGGGTCCGCCGCGCAAGAGCAGACGAAACAAGGACATGGCCATCCCCAATAGCATTTCAGCCCAGCCGCCCGTCATCATCCTCGTTCGCCCGCAGCTAGGCGAGAATATCGGCAAGGCCGCACGCGCGATGCTCAACTTCGGGTTGACCGAGATGCGTCTGGTCGCCCCGCGCGACGGCTGGCCCAATCCGCAGGCAGGTCCAGCCGCGAGCGGGGCCGACATCGTGCTGGAACGCGCGCAGGTGTTCGATACCGTCGCGGGCGCGGTGGCCGATTGCGCCCATGTCTATGCGACCACCGTGCGCAAGCGTGGCATCACCAAGCCGGTGGTGACGCCGGAAGAGGCGGCGCGCGCGATCCATGCCGAAGCCGGGCGATCCGCGCTGCTGTTCGGCCCGGAACGATCCGGGCTGGAGACGGACGACGTCGCGGTCGCGCGCACCATCCTGACCGTGCCGATCAATCCCGAATTCGGCAGCCTCAATCTGGCACAGGCGGTGATCCTCTGTGCCTATGAATGGTCGAAGGGGCAGGGGCTCGCGCAGCCGCCGCAGGTCGACCTGCCCGACGTCGCGCCGCAGGCCGAGCTCGACGGCATGATCGGCCAGCTGGAGGGGATGCTGGAAGTCGCCGGCTATTTCTTCCCGCCGGATCGCACGCCGACCACCAAGCGCACGCTGCGCACGCTGCTGACCAAACCTGGCTGGTCGAGTCAGGAGGTCCGCACGCTGCGCGGCGTGCTCACCACGCTCGCGCGGCCGCGAGAGCGCTGAACGCTCCTGCGCAAGCCCATGGGCTGATTGACTGAAGGGCGCTATGCTTCTCGGTGACGGTCGGGTAAGCCGACAGCTCGCCGACCGTCGAGCGCGACTCCCCTCGAGAGCCTCGCCAGCGGACGGCGGACCCTGCCTCGACCGGCAACGGTGTCAGCCAAGCGCCGCCTTCGCGCTGCGCAGATCCTCGACGAACCGGGCGAATTCGTCTTCCTTCTGCGCCGGGTCTGGCAGGCGGAGCAGATAGCTGGGATGGACGGTGATCCATGCCGCGCCGCCATCAGGCAGCGCGATCGTCCGCCCACGCTCGCGCGAGATCGTGACCGTCCGTCCCAGCAGCGACCGCGCGGCGGTCGCGCCCAGCGCCACCGTCATCTGCGGCCGTACCAGCAGCCTTTCCTGCTCGATCCACCACCGGCATGCCTCGATCTCGCCCGTCCCCGGCTTGGCATGGATGCGCCGCTTGCCGCGTTGCTCGTATTTGAAATGCTTGACCGCATTGGTGACGTAGAGCCGCGCGCGATCGATCTCCGCCGCGGCGATCGCACGATTGAACACCTGGCCAGCCGGGCCGACGAACGGCCGCCCCGCCAGATCCTCCTGGTCGCCCGGCTGCTCGCCGACGACCATCATCGCCGCGTCGACCGGGCCCTCGCCGAACACCGTCTGCGTCGCCGGCTTGTAGAGCGGGCACCGCGTGCAACCCATCGCCTCTTCGCGCAGCGCCTGCCACGCCGCCACGCTGTTGTCGCCCGACACGGCGCGCGCCTGTTCGATCATGCCGCTCTCCCTCGCTTGCGCGCCTGCGATCAGTTCGCCGACCAACGCGGTTTCCGGCATGTTTTTCCAGTATTTGCGCGGCATCTCCTTCAGCATCGCGCCCACTTTCAGGCGGGCGGGGTTGAAGATGCTGGCATAATAGGTCTTCCACACCTCCTCGACCGGATCGCCCTCGGGCGCATCCGTGCGGCTCGCGCCGGGGCCCTCGCTCAGCGCCTTGCCGTCCCAGTGCAACGAGACCTCCGGCGTCAGGATCGACCAGCGCATCGACGCGAAGCGGTTGACGAAGAAGGCCGCGTTCGCGCGGACGATATGATGGTCCGGCTCGAACCAGGCGACATAGCAGCTGTCGTCCTCGTCCGTCGCCACCTCGCGGAAGCGGAGGAAGGCGCGCATCTTGTGAATGTCGCGGCGGACCGCCTTGGCCAAGCCCTCCAGCCGGCGCACCAGCGGGTCCGCCTGGTCGGCGAGAATCCCCGATTGGCGCCGCAGCCGCACCAGCAGGGCATAGAGCAGCGCGAACCGCTCGGGGTCGTCGGCGAGGACGACGCTGCGCGCGAGATCGACGAAGCCGCGCGGTACGGAGAATGTCGCGCCTGGTCCGGTCTCCGCCGCCGCTTGCCCGTCCGCGGCGACGGCAAACAGATCGGCGGGCGTGTCGCCGACCTGCCAGACCACGTCACCGGGGGGCACCTCCGCCGCGGCCAGCGCGCGCGCGGCGTCGCGCCATGCCTCGAAATCGTCGGGTGCGGGAAGCGTGACGATCCGCAAGGCGATCAGTCGCGGTCGTCGCCGCCCGGCGGATTCGCCTTGGCGAGCTTCAGCTCCTCGGGCTTGCGCTCCTCATAGATGTCGGCGAGCCGCTCCTCCGTCGCGTCGTCGAGCCCCTTCTCGGCGGCCGGGAACATCTCTTCCTCTTCCTCGTCGATATGATGTTCGTAGCGGTGGCGCATGTGGAAGAACTTCGACTCCCATTCGTCCGACCCGAAATCGAGGTCCGCCATCTCGCCCAGCAAATCGTCGACCTCCTTGTGCTCGGCGACCGAGTGGCGGGCGTCGTCGCGCAGGTCGGGCTTGCCCAGCATCTCGGCGTACAGCGATTCCTCCTCGGCGGCGGCATGGCTCTGCAGTTCCAGGCGGAAGGCCTCGAACAGCTTCTGGCGCTTGGCCGTGTCGCCCTTCAGGTCGCCGAGCTGCTTCAGCATCTCGCGCTGTTTGTCATGGTCGCGCTTGAGGTCGGCGTAGATCTGGGCGGTCGCCATCGTGTGTCTCCTTCGCGCCGCTCAACCGGCGAGCCGCCCAGCTGTTTCACCCGCGAATCACTCTCACCCGGCGCGACGCACCCGGTCAGGCGGCGAACAGTTCCAGCTGTTCGCGCTTCGGCGCGACCATCGGGCGTAGGTCCGCTCGGTCGGCGAGGATCACCGGGCGCCAATCCTCGGCGATGATGAACGGACGGACCTTCGCCACCGACACCGTCAGTCGTGCGACATCGTCCAGACGCAGACGCCGCCAGCGGCGACTGGCGAGAATGCGGTCGACCGCCTTCACGCCGAGCCCCGGTACGCGCAGCAGCATCTCGCGCGGGCTTCGGTTGACGTCGACCGGAAAGCGGTCCCGGAACTTGAGCGCCCAAGCCAGCTTCGGATCGATGTCGAGCGGCAGCATGCCCGTGCCCTCGTCCGCCGCCGCCACGACCTCGTGCGGCGCATAATCGTAGAAGCGCATCAGCCAGTCGGACTGGTACAGACGGTGCTCGCGCATCAGCGGCGGGCGCTGCAGCGGCAGCACGGCGCTGGCATCGGGTATCGGGCTGAACGCGGAATAATAGACGCGGCGCAGGCCGAACCGATCGTACAGCGACGAAGCGCGCGTGACGATGTCGCCATCGGTCGCGGCATCCGCGCCGACGATCATCTGGGTCGACTGGCCGGCGGGAGCGAAGCGGGGCGCGGACTTGTACTTCTTGCGCGCGTCGCCCGAATCCAGGATCGCGCCCTTCACGTCGCGCATCGCGCCCTCGATCCGCGCGCCGTCCTTTTCGGGCGCCAGCCGCTTCAGCCCGCCCGCGGTGGGCAGCTCGACGTTGATCGACACGCGATCGGCATAGAGACCCGCCTGATGCACCAGTTCCGGATCCGCGTCCGGGATCGTCTTGAGGTGGATGTAGCCGCGGAACTGATGGTCCTCGCGTAGGCTGCGCGCCACTTCGACAAGCTGCTCCATCGTATAGTCGGACGACCGGATGATCCCCGAGGACAGGAAAAGCCCCTCGATATAGTTGCGCCGGTAGAAGGACAGCGTGAGGTTCACGACCTCCTGCGCCGTGAAGCGCGCGCGGCGCACGTTCGACGACTTTCGGTTGATGCAATAATGGCAGTCGAAGATGCAGCTGTTGGTCAGCAGGATCTTGAGCAGGCTGATGCAGCGACCGTCGGGAGCATAGGCGTGGCAGATGCCCATGCCCTCGGTCGAGCCGATCCCCTTGCCGTCGCGGCTGTCGCGCTTGGCGGTGCCGGACGATGCACAGGAGGCATCGTATTTCGCCGCGTCCGCCAGGATCGCCAGCTTCTCGCGGGTATCGAGCTGCGCCATGTGTTCTATTTACGTTCTCGAGCCGCATGTCGCAAGGGACGCATTCGCCGCGCCGCCAGTCATCCTGGTGCAAGGTGGCGGGTGGATAAGGGCAGGGCAGGGGACGAAAGGGAGTATGCTCATGCCCGATACGACCTACCTCCTCGAACGCTCCCGCCAGGAAGCGGTGCGTTCGATCCAGGCCACCCATCCCGCCGCGGCGGTGGTGCATCAGGAACTCTGCCTGCTCTACGTGGGTCAGGCGCTTGCGCGGCTGGTACGCAGCCGCCATTGATGGCGACGTCGCGGCCGCCGGGACGCCGGCCGCCGCGACGCGACGCAGCGGTTGCCAGGGAACCTTCGCCGGTCTGCGTCGATCTGCGCGGCGAAGGGTAAGACGACACGCATGCACGAACCTCTCAGCGCCGCGGCGCATGTCATCCAGCTGGCGCTGACGCCCATCTTCCTACTGACCGCGGTGGCTTCGCTGCTCAACGTGTTTGCGACACGGCTCGGGCGGATCAGCGACCGTATCCATGCGCTGAGGAAAGAGCCGCGCGTCAATCAGCACGAGATGGCCCGCCTACGGAAGCGGTCGCGCATCCTCGACATCGCGGTCACGCTCGCGGCGGCGGCGGGCGCGATGACGTGCTGCTCCGCCATCACCCTGTTCTTCGGCGTTCTGCGCGATTCGGGGCATGCCGCCTTCCTGTTCGTGTTCTTCGGCGGCGGCCTGCTCTGCGCCGTCCTGGGCCTGGCGTGTTTCGTCGCCGAAATCACGCTGGCCGGCCGCACGCTGCGCGACGAGGATCAGGCGTGAAGCCACGGCCGATGACCCGGCCGCCTTCGCCTATTCCGCCGCCAGCAGGGTCGCCGCGCCGCCCAGGTCGACCGAGACGAGCCGGCTCACGCCGCGTTCGACCATCGTCACGCCGAACAGGCGGTGCATGCGGCTCATCGTCACGGCGTTGTGCGTAACGATGAGATAGCGCGTCTGCGTCTCGCGGCTCATCCGGTCGAGCAGGTTGCAGAACCGTTCGATATTGGCGTCGTCGAGCGGCGCGTCGACCTCGTCGAGGACGCAGATCGGCGCGGGATTGGTCAGGAACAGCGCGAAGATCAGTGCCACCGCAGTCAACGCCTGCTCGCCGCCCGACAGCAGCGTTAGCGATTGCAGCCGCTTGCCGGGCGGCTGGGCCATGATCTCCAGCCCGGCCTCCAGCGGATCGTCCGATTCGACGAGCGCGAGATGCGCCTGCCCGCCATCGAACAGCGTGGTGAACAGCCGGCGGAAATGCGCGTCCACCGCCTCGAACGCCGCGAGCAGCCGCTGTCGTCCCTCGCGATTGAGCGTGCCGATGGAACCCCGCAGCCGATGGACCGCCTGTCCAAGCTCCTCGCGCTCGGCCGCAGTGCTGCGGCCCGTGGCCTCCAGCTCCGCCAGCTCGCGTTCGGCGACCAGATTGACGGGACCGATCCGCTCGCGGTCGAGCACCAGTTTCTCGTGCAGCGCGCTTTCCGCAGCCGGCGCCCGGATGCTGTCGCTCGCGAAGCCGAGGCGTTCGGGCAGCACCGGTGCCGGGCAGGAGAAGCGCTCGCCGGACAGTCGCCCCATCTCGACCCGGCGCAGCTCCTGATTCTCTAACCGGGCCGCGGCACCCGCCCGCCCCTCGCGCGCCTCCGCCAGTGTCGCGTTCGCCATGCGATGCGCCTCCTCGGTGCGCCGTACCGCCTGTTCCGTGGCGGCCTCCGCCGTCGCCAGGCGGGTCGCTTCGTCGCGCGCCAGGGCATGCGCTGCCGATTCCTCGGCAATGGCCGCGTCGAGGACGACCGGTCGCGTATCGATCGCCGTCGCCTCTTCGGCGAGCGCGGCGGCACGCTTGTCCATCTCGGCGATCCGCCGTGCGGCCTCGCCCGCGCGGGCCCGCCAGCCGCGGCTCTCGGCCTGGGCCGCCGCCAGTCGCTCCCGCTGGGCCTGGGCGGTCCGCTCGGCGGTGGCCCGGGCCGCGCGCGCCGCCGCGACGTCGGTGCGGCGATCCTCCGCGTCGCGGCTCAGCGCGGCGACCGTTGCGGCGCTGTCGCCGCCATCGGGGAGTGCGGCGCGTGCCGCCTGCGCCGCCGCCAGCTCGTCGGCGGCCTCGGCGGCTTCGGCTCCGACCCTCGCTTCGCGCACGACCAGATCGGCCCGTTGCACCCCCAGCCGCTCCAGCGCGGCCACGGCGCGATCCTCGTCGCGGGTCGCCTCGCGCAGTGTGGCGTCCGCTGCCGCGATCGCGCCACGCGCCGCCTGCGCGGCGCGGCGGGCCGCGGCGATCCGCACCTCCACGGTCGCACGGGCGGCATCGGCGCGTTCCGCCGCGTCCAGCGCCGCAGGACGAGCCTCCGCCAGAGCCGCCAACCGATTGAGCCGTACCAGCCGCTCCGCCGCCGCCGCGCCCGTTCCATCGGCGACGAAGCCATCCCACCGCCGCAGCCGGCCGTCCCGCGTCACCAGTCGCTGACCGACCGCGAGGGGGCGGCCGTCGTCCGCCGCGACGACGAACAGCTGCCCCAGCCGCCGCGCCAGCGTCGCCGGGCCGGCGACATGCGTTGTCAGCGGCTCGGCATCACCGGGCGGTGCCGGATCGTCCGGCAGCGGCGCAGCGCCCGGCCAGGCCGACAGCCCCGCCTCCAGATCGTCGCCCAGCGCCGCCGCCAGGGCGCGCTCATAGCCCGCCGCGGGCCGGACATGGTCGAGCAGCCGATCGCGGCCAGTGCGCTGCGTCGCCCGGGTCAGCGCCGCCGCCTCGCTATCGATCGCCGCGAGTTCGGCGCGCGCGGCGGCTCTCGCCGCCTCGGCAGCGTCGCGGGCGCCGGCAGCCTCGCGCTCCTCGTTTTCCGCCGCCGCCAGGCCGGCACGCGCCGCTTCGGCGTCGGAGGCAGCGGCGTGACGTAGGGCGGCCGCGGCATCGCGCGCGGCGGCAAGCGGGGCATCCGCCCCCAGCGCGGTCATCTGCGCGGCGACCTCCGCCGCCGCCTGTGCCGCGCGCGACTGGCGCGCTGCCGCCGCCGCCAAGGCCGCCTCTGCGACGCGAACCTCCGCCGCCTCGCGCGCCTGCGCCGCCAGGCCCTGCGCCAGCGCCACCTCCGCGTCGCGCGCCTGCCGTTCCGCCTGCGCCAGCGCGGCGTCGAGCGCCGGGACGCCGGCGGCGGAGGCCGCGAGCGCGCGGTCGAGCGCCTTTGCCTCGTCCGCGAGACGCGCCAGCGCGTCGGCCGCGTCGGCCGCCAGCGTGCCCTCCCGGGCGCGGTCCTCGGCGATCCGCCGCCGCTGGTCGGCGAGATCGGCCACCCGCCGCGCCGCCGCATCCCGCTCCGTCTTCAGCGCCGCCAGCCGGTGTCCCGCCTCGCTCGCCGCCTCGCGTGCGGCCAGTGCCGCGCCGCGCGCATCGGTTAGTGCCGCCACCGCCGCATGCTGTGCCGCGGCGGCGGCCTGTTCCGCCTCGCCCGCCGCCGTCACCCGCGCCTCCGCCGCCGTCGCGTCCGCGCGGGCCGCGTCCGCTGCCGCCACCGCCTCTCGCCAGCGCGCGAAGATCATCCGCGCTTCGGCGACGCGGATCTGTTCGGAGAGCGTGCGGTACCGCTCCGCCTGTCGCGCCTGCCGGCGCAGCGCCACCGCACGGACATCCTGGTCGGCGATCAGTTCGTCCAGCCGCGCGAGGTTCGCCTCGGTCGCCCGCAATCTCGCCTCGGCATCGCGGCGTCGCACGTGCAGTCCGGCGATGCCGGCCGCTTCCTCCAGCATCGCGCGCCGTTCCGTCGGCTTGGCGGCGATCACCGCGCCGATCCTGTTCTGGCTGACCAGCGCCGGGCTGTGCGCGCCCGTCGCGGCATCGGCGAAGAGCAGGGCCACGTCCTTCGCCCGCACGTCGCGCCCGTCGATGCGATAGGCGCTGCCCGCGCCGCGCTCGATCCGGCGCACCACCTCGCGCTCCTCGCCGTCGGCGCCGTCGAGCAGGATGGAGACTTCGGCGAAGTCGCGCGGCGGGCGCGTCGCCGTCCCGGCGAAGATGACGTCCTCCATGCCCGCGCCGCGCAGCGACTTCGCGCTATTCTCGCCCATCGTCCAGCGCAGCGCTTCGAGCAGGTTCGACTTGCCGCAGCCATTGGGGCCGACGACGCCGGTCAGCCCCGGCGCGATGACGAGATCGGCCGGGTCCACGAAGCTCTTGAAGCCGGCGATGCGCAGCCGCTTGATCTGCATGTCAGGGGAGGGGGTGAGGCATGGTGGCGGGCTTCCGCCATCCTACACGTGTTGCGGCATGGGGGAAGGGTGTCGCGAGGCGCCGCTCCCACGTCGGTGGATGGGGTTCTAGCGGACGCTCTCGAATCCGGAGAAGGTGACGAGCGTGGTGATCTGCCCCGATTTGCCCAGCATCGAACCCTTCATCACGCTCGACGATCCGGCGGGAATGATCGCGCCGTTCGGCAGCGGTGCATATCGGGCGCTGACATCCATGCTCTGCACGGACGCGACCAACATCATCCTGAACGATTTGTTCGACAGGAACCGCACCCGCTCGACGAACGGGGTCTTGCCCTTCATGTTCACGACGGCTTCGGCCTGCGTGTCGGCGGATGCATCGTGCGATCCGATCTTGACGACGCCGGCGGGCAATCGGCTGAAGCGATAGGTCGCGTAACCGGGAGCGGAATCGCTGCGCGTGGCGGGAGCGCCGAACCATTCCGCCAGCTCATGATAGGACGGCGTGGGCCCCCTTTTGGTCTTGCGCGACTGGTCGATCTCCTTGTCGCTTGGCGGACGCCCATCCACGCTGACGAGCGACCAGCGCTGATCCGCCGGCCGCCGCGGATCGAAGCGCTCGACGAAAACCTTGCGGGATGCGCCGGTCCGCTCGAAGGCCATGGTGCGCTGGAACGCATAGGCATCCGGCTGGGTGGCGCGCATGGCCTGGACCAGGCTGTTCTGCAGCTCGTCCGCCCTGGCTTCGACCGAGAGGAGCAGGCAGGATATCGCAGCCGTGCGGCGCAGATGACAGGGCGACATTATGATCCTTCCGCGCATGGGGCGAGGCAGGGACAGCCGGGCCGACGCGACGGGCGGACGGCCCTGGCCGCCTCGCCCCTCAGCGCCGGAGGTTCCGACCGCCCGCGCCGCTCGACTGGCGGACTTTACGCGCCCGCCGCCTTAAGCAGCGGTTCCAGCTGGCCCCAGGTGATCGCGTCGAGCTTCTGCCCGTTCAGGATCAGCGTGGGCGTGCCCTGCACGGTGCCATCGGCGCTCTTGTCCGCGGTCTGCTTGGTCCAGCGGTCGATCTGGCCCTGGTCGGCGAGGCACTGCATCGCCTTCGCCTCGGGAATGCCGCGCTGCTTGACGAAGTCGATCAGGCCCATCTGCTGCGCCATCATGCGGAAGGCGTCGACGGGCTTGGCCGACTGGATTTGCTGCTGCACCGCGGGGGATGCGGACTGCATCTTGTCGAGGAAGCTCTGCTGATTGGCGTACATCTGCTCGAGCAGCGGGAAGAAGGCGTCCTTGCCCGTGCAATTGCCGAGCAGCGTCGGCGGCATGTCGATCGCGCCGTGGACGAGGAACTCGCGGAACTCGAGGCTGACCTTGCCCGAATCGACGTATTTGGAGGTGAGCGGCGCATAGCCTTCGCGCGCGAGCGCGCCGCAGGTCGGGCACAGGCGCGAGCCATATTCGACGAGCTTCAGCGGCGCGTCGGGATTGCCCATCACATAGCCCTCCTTGGTCTGCGCGACCACGTCGGTCCAATGCTGGCCGGCGGGCGGGGCCTTCGCCGCCACGGGGGCGGCGGGCGCGGCGGGCGTGCCGCCGTTGGCGGTGCCGGCGTCGCCGCCCTTCGAACAGGCGACGAGCGCCAGCGGCGCAAGGAGGAGGGCGAGGAACTTCATATCGGACTAACGCTCCACGAAGGGGACTGGACGATCACTTGCCCGCCGGTGCGCCCTTGGCGCGCAAGGCGGCGGCGAGCTGCTCCCACGCCATCGGCGGTTGCAGCTGGTTGTTGATGTAGAAGGTCGGCGTCGACTGGACCTCGATCGGCGCGTCGCCGGTCATCGCCGTGATCCGGTCGACCCCGGCCTTGTCCGCGAAGCAGGCGTTGATCTGCGCCGGGGTCAGTCCGCGCGCGCGAACCGCCTGCGTCAGCCCGGCAGCGTCGACGAGCGCGCGCGCCTGCGCGATCCCCGGCTTGGCATCGAGCTCCGGATGCGCCTGGGCGTAGCTGGCGAGCTTGGGCAGCCAGGTCTCCTGAGTCGCGAAGATCATCGCGCTGGTGGGGAAGAAGCCCCTGGTGCCGGTGCAGCGCGCCAGGATCGCCGCGCCGAGATCGGCGGGATCGCGGATCAGGTGCCGGTATTCGAGACTGACCTTGCCCGATCGCACCATCTGGCCCTTGAGCGCCGCCTCGCTCGACTTCGAGAATTCGGCGCAGTGCGAGCAGGTGTAGCTGCCATATTCGACCAGCTTGATCGGGGCGGCGGGATTGCCGAGCACGAACGCGCCCTTGGTGGTCTGCGTCGCATGGCCGGCCCAGTCCGTCGCGGGCGCGGCCGCGACCAGTGCGCCGGTTGTCGCGGCGGCGGCGAGGAAGACGGCGGAACCGGCGGCGAGGGGACGCATGAAAACCTATCCTATCTTCGGCAGGCCACGCGGCGTGGCGGCCACGCCCGCGGCAAGCGATTCGAGCACGGCGCGCAATTCGGGATCGGCGATCGTCTTCAATCCCTCGCCCAGATCGGCCGGCACCGGGCGCGGGGTCGCGCCGGCGGCGGGTGCGCGGCGCACGGGCTTCGCGACCTCGCCCTGCCGCAGCGTCAGGCGCGCGACCGCGGCATAGCCGAAGAAGCGGTTCACCCGCTCGACGATCTCGGGCGCTATATGCTGCATCATCGGCGCATGGCTGCCGCGCACCGTCACCGTCAGCGTGCCGTCCGCCTTCTTGCCCGGCGGGAAGCGCAGCGATTCGGGCGCGGATGCCCCCGCCCAGCGCTCCCCGACGATCTCGGGCCAGCGGCTGACGAGCGCGCTCTGGACGAAGCCGAAGCGGCGGAAGGCGGCGCCGCCGACCGCGGGCAGCAGCTCGCTGACCGCGCGGGCGCGGTTCTGCCGGGGGGATTCCATTTCGGGGGCGCGGCCGCGCTTGCTCATCCGCCGCTCCATGCCATAGCGAAAGCGTGGACGCTACATGCCTTTACCCCGCGGATACGGCCGCCCCCGGCGATATCGCGCCGCTGCTCCTCGCTTGGTACGACCGCCATCGCCGCGACTTGCCGTGGCGCGCCAGACCCGGAGAGACGCCCGACCCGTATCGTGTCTGGCTGTCGGAGGTGATGCTGCAGCAGACGACGGTCGCCGCGGTGACGCCCCGTTTTCTCGCCTGGACGCAGCGCTGGCCCGACTTCGCCAGCCTCGCCGCGGCGGCGGAGGCGGACGTCATGGCCGCCTGGGCAGGGCTGGGCTATTATGCCCGCGCGCGCAACCTGGTGAAGGCGGCACGCGCCGTGGTCGCGGACCATGGCGGGGCGTTCCCCCGGACGGAGGCGCAATTGCGCACGCTGCCGGGGCTGGGCGCCTATACGGCGGCGGCGGTGGCGGCGATCGCCTTCGGCGAGCGCGCTGTGGTGGTCGATGCGAATGTGGAGCGGGTGGTCGCGCGGCTGTTCGCGATCCGCACGCCGTTGCCCGCCGCGCGTCCGGCGATCCGCAAGGCTGCCGACACGATCACGCCAGCCCAGCGCGCGGGCGACTTCGCGCAGGCGATGATGGATCTCGGCTCCGCGATCTGCACGGCCAGGGCGCCAAAGTGCCTGCTCTGTCCCCTGCAATCGCACTGCCGGGCGCAGATAGAGGGGGTGGCGGAGGCACTGCCCGCCAAGGCCGCGAAGAAGGCAAAGCCGCAGCGGCATGGCACGATCTTCTGGCTGGAACGGGACGGCCGCGTGCTGGTGGTCCGTCGGCCCGACAAGGGACTGCTCGGCGGCATGCGCGCGCTGCCGACGGGACCCTGGCAGGATAGGCCCCCCGGCCTCGCGGACGCCCCGGCGGATGCCGCTTGGCAGATGCGCAACACCGTGGTCGACCACGGCTTTACGCATTTCGACCTGCAACTGGCGCTTGCCGTCGCGTCGGCGGACGCGCATCACGCGGCGGACGGCGAATGGTGGCCGATCGCCGACCTGGGGGCGGCGGGGCTGCCGACCGTCTTCGCCAAGGCTGCGGCCGCGATCATGAGGAGGGAAGACTGATGCGCGTTCCAGTGATGATCGGCGCGGCGCTTGTCGCGCTCGCGGGCACCGCCACGCTCGGAGCGCAGGCGCTGCGGCAGGAGGCGCGGCCGCTGCCGGCCCGCGTGCCTGCGCCCGACGCCGTGCCGGCGCGGGCGAATGCCGCCTTCCCGGGGACGCAGGCGCTGTTCGACGGCTATGTCCGCGACGGCAAGATGCCCGGCATCGTCGCCGCCTTCGGCATCGGGGACCGTCCGACGCAATTCATCGCGGCCGGCCGGATCGCCACCGACGCCGGTGCCGCCGCGGTCACGCCCGACAGCCTGTGGCGCGTCTATTCCATGACGAAGCCGGTCACGGCGATGGCGGCGATGATCCTGATCGAGGAGGGGAAGATCGGGCTCGACGACCCCTTGTCCAAATATATCCCCGCCTTCGCGAAGATGCGCGTCCTGACCAGCCCCGATACCAGCCTCGACAGCGAGCCGGCGAAGAGCCAGATCACGATCCGCGAGCTGCTGACCCACACCTCCGGCCTCGGCTACAACATCAACGCGCAGGGGCCACTGCTCAAGCTGTACGAGGCGCAGGGAATCGTGCCGGCGGCGGTCAACACGCCGGTCGAGGCGCTCGCCCGCCGCACGCGGCCCGCGACGCTCGCCGCCTTCGCCGACCGCGTCGCGACGCTGCCGCTGGTCTACCAGCCGGGCACGCGCTGGCATTATTCGATTGGCCTCGACGTCATGGGCCGGGTGATCGAGATCGCGTCCGGCATGCCGTTCGACCGCTTCGTCCAGCAGCGCATCTTCGACCCGCTCGCGATGACGTCGAGTTTCTGGACGGTGCCGCCGCAGGACGCGGCGCGGCTCGCCACCAATTATGCCTTCGTCGGCGACCAGCTGACGCCGCTGGACCCGGGCGCGACCTCTGTGTGGCTGAAGCCGCCCAGTTTCCCCTACGGGGGCGCGGGCCTCGTCATGTCGGCGCGCGACTATGACCGCTTCCTGCACATGCTCGCCGATCAGGGCACGCTGGACGGGGTGCGGATCATGAAGCCGGAGACGGTCCGCCTCGCCATGTCGAACCTGCTGCCCGCCGGCGTCACCTTCGGCGGCGTCGCGGGCAATACCGGCGGCACGCGCGCGGCGACGCCGATGGGGTTCGGCGCGGGCGGATCGGTGTATCTTGCCGACGGCCCGGCCGGCGTCCCGTCCAAGGGCACCTACGGCTGGGGAGGCGCGGCCGGGACGGTCGCCTTCGTCGATCCGGTCAAGCGCATCCGCGGCACGATCATGGTCAATTACTTCCCCGCCGATCGCTGGCCGGTCCGCGAACAGACCGTCGCCGCCTTCGCCGGCGACCTGACGCGTCTGCGCCCGTGAGCACGTCGACCCAGGAGCGCCCGACGCCGGGCTTCACCGGCGGCATGCTGGACCGTGCCGACGCTATCCGCCACGATCCCGATGCCTTCGCGGCGCTGCTGACCCCCGCGGCGCGGCTGCTCCGCCTCGACGGCCTGATGCCCGCGGTCGACGGCGACCACCTGTGCTGGGGCAGTATCGCCGAAGCCCCCGATGGCGCGGATTTCGCGCTGCTCGGCCTCAATGGCGACGGACGCGCGCACCTTGCCGCAATCCCCCCGGCCGGCGCGGAAGGCACGGCGCCGGCGATGCGCAATCCGCAGCTGATGGCGATCCTTGGTGCGCTCGCGCCGGGCGAGGCGGCGGTCTATGCAGCGGCGCGCAGCCTGCTCGACTGGCACGCGCGGCATCGTTTCTGTCCGCGCTGTGGCGCGACGACGCACGTCTTCCGCGCGGGCTGGGGGCGCAAGTGCGACGCCGACGGCACCGAACACTTTCCGCGCGTCGACCCGGTAGTCATCATGATCGCGGAACATGACGGGCGCGCACTGCTCGGTCGTCAGCCGAGCTTTCCGCCGGGTCGCTATTCCGCGCTCGCGGGGTTCCTGGAGCCGGGCGAATCGATCGAGGAGGCGGTGGCGCGCGAGATCGCGGAGGAGGCCGGCGTCCGCGTCCGCGACGTCCGCTATGTCGCCAGCCAGCCCTGGCCCTTCCCGTCGTCGCTGATGATCGCCTGCGTCGCGGTCGCCGAGGACGATGCGTTGACGCTCGACCGCAACGAGTTGGAGGATGCGATCTGGGTGCCGCGCGACGCGGTACGCCGGGTGCTGGCGGGCGAGGCGGGCGCGTTTTTGCCGCCGCCGCCCTATGCGATCGCGCACACGCTGTTGAGCATCTGGGCGGCGGAGCGCGATTGAGGCGCGCAGACGCGTGCGGGCCGGTACCGCGCCGATCCAGCCTTGCTGGATCAGGCTCTAATACCGCCCCCAGGTGAATTTGGACGACAGCGCGTAGTTCCACACCGCGCCCACCAGGATCCCGGCCAGCGCGGAGCCGGCCGCGCTGCCGTCGCGGAAGTCGTGCAGGAAGGCAGCGATGCCGATATTGGCGATCAGTCCGACCGAACAGACGATACAGAACGATACCCAGCCGTCGAACAGCTTGCGGAACCCCTTCAGGCGCCGCTCGCGATAGGTGAGGGTGTTGTTGAGGAAGAAGTTGAAGGTCATCGCGCTCATCGCGCCGAGGATCTGTGCGAGCAGGAAATCGGCGCCGAGCGACAAGGCGGCGCCGAGCACGCCCATGTGGACGCCGACGCCCAGCACGCCGATGCCGGAGAACATCGCGAAGCGGACCGGCACGACATGGCCGAACATCCGGTCGTAGAGCGCGATCAGATATTCCATCGCAACGACATGATCGAGCTTGCTCTCCCCCTCCGTCCGCAGGCGGAAGGTATAGGGCAGCTCGGCGAAGCGCAGCGGCTCCGGCGACGTCGTCATCAGGTCGAGCAGAATCTTGAACCCGATCGCCGACAGGTCGGGCGCGAGGCGGCGGACGTGGTCGGTGCGGATGGCGAAGAAGCCGCTCATCGGGTCGGACAGGTCGCCCTTCAGCACGCGGCGCGACAATTTGGTCGCGAAGGCCGATTTGGCGACGCGGTCGCGATCCCAGTCGCCCGTGCCGCCGCCAGCGACGAAGCGCGAGCCGACGACGACGTCGAGCTCCGTGTCGCGTTGCAGCAGGTCGAGCATCGCGGGCAACAGCGTCTCGTCATGCTGCAGATCGCCGTCGATCACGGCGACGACGGGTGCGGCGGTCGCGCACATCCCCTCGATGCAGGCGGACGACAGGCCGCGCCGGCCGATTCGCTGGATCACGCGGACGCGGCGGTCGAGCCGGGCGAGCTCGCGCGCGGCATCGGCTGTGCCGTCGGGGCTGTCGTCGTCGACGAAGATCGCCTCCCACTGCCGCTCGACGAGCGCCTGGTCCAGCTTTGCCACGAGGGTCGGAACGTTCGCACGCTCGTTGAACGTCGGGATGACGACGGCGATCTCGAGCAGGTCGCTCATAGCGCGGCGAGGATCGCGTCCGCCATCGCCCGCGTCGACAGCGTGCCGCCAAGGTCGGCGGTGCGCGCACCGCCGTCCAGCGCCCGGGCCACGGCCGCCTCGATCCGCTGCGCCGACGCCTCGTCGTCCAGCGAATGGCGCAGCAGCATCGCGGCGGACAGGATCGCCGCGCAGGGATTGGCCTTGCCTTGCCCGGCGATATCGGGCGCGGAGCCGTGGATCGGCTCGTACATGCCGGTGTCGCCGCTCCAGGCGCGCAGCGAAGCGCTGGGCAGCATGCCGATCGAGCCGGCGCACATGCTCGCCTGGTCCGACAGGATATCGCCGAACAGATTGCCGGTGACGATGACGTCGAACTGCGTCGGCGCGCGCACCATCTGCATCGCGGCATTGTCGACGTACATGTGCGTCAGTGCGACTTCGGGATAGGCGGCGGACAGCTCGATCACGATGTCGCGCCAGACCTGCGACGTTTCCAGCACGTTCGCCTTGTCGACCGAACAGAGCTTGCGCTTGCGACGCTTGGCCATCTCGAAGCCGACGGTGGCGATGCGGCGCACCTCGTCCTCGTCGTAGCGCATCAGGTCGTAGCCCTCGCGCTTGCCCGCCTCGGTGGTGCGTTGCCCCTTGTCGCCGAAGTAGACGTCACCCGTCAGTTCGCGGACGATGACGATGTCCAGGCCCTCGACCACCTCTGGCCTGAGCGACGACGCATGGGTCAGGGCAGGGAAGATCGTCGCCGGGCGGATGTTGGCGAACAGGCCTAGCCGACTGCGCAGGCCGAGCAGCGCCGCCTCGGGGCGCAGGTGCCGGTCGAGCCTTTCGTAGCGCGGGTCGCCGATCGCGCCGAACAAAATGGCATCGGCGCGGCGGGCGAGCGCCAGCGTCTCCGGCGGCAGCGGATGGCCGGCAGCTTCATAGCCGGCACCGCCGACGGGCGCCTCCTCGAACGACAGGTCTAGGTCGAGCGCCTCGAGCACGCGCCGCGCCTCCGCCGTCACCTCCGGACCGATGCCGTCGCCGGCGAGGATTGCTACGAGGGCCATGAACGCCTTTCCAGTCATGCGGTTGGTGCCGACGCGGCTTCATGGCGACGGGCGGGCGATCAGGCAACCGCCCTTTGCATCAGGTCGACGAGCCGCGCGCGCGCGGCGATGGTGTCGGCGCGGCGGTCGGTGAGCAGGTCGCGCGCGAGGAAATGGCCGGTGATGCCGAGCGCCTCGAAGACCGCCGGCCAGTCCGCGACGCCGCCGTCACGCAGGAACGGGGGCAGCGGGAACAGCCGGCTTTCATAGCCCGCGGCCGCCGCGCCGCTGACGGCGGCGCCGCTCTTGGGGCTGACGAAGCCCAGGTCGGCCGTGGCGCCGGTGACGATGCACGCGCTGAGGTCCAGGCCAAAGCCGAGTTCGGCGAGCAGCAGCAGCTCGTAGCGCGCGAGCGCCGCCGCCCAGCCGCGCGCGCTCGGTGCCGCCTCGATGGCGTCGAGCAGGCCGGCAAGGCCGTCATAGACCCGTGGATAGGGCTGCGCCTCGGGCAGGGCGGCGGCGGTGAGCGCGGCGATCCAGGCGAGCGCGGCGGCGGGCAGCGGCTCGCCGTGCAACGCGGCGCGGCTGTGCAGCGGTTCGACGGTCAGCGCGGCGAGCTGTTCGCCCGTGCGCGCGCGCCATTCGCCGCGGATCGCGTTCGCCGGTTGTAGGATGGGACGCAGCGCGCGCGAGCGGCCGCCGCGCACATAGCCCGGCTGTACCCCGTCGTCGCGGGTCAGCGCGCGCACCACCGCGCCATGCTCGCCATGCGCGCGAACGGCGAGGACCAGGGCTTCGGCGACGCGGTGCATGATGGCGATATAGGCGCGGTCAGGCGCCGCGGAAACGCAGCGTGAAGGCGATTCCGCGACCATCCTCGGCCGGGGCGATGGCGAGCGTGCCGTGATGCGCCTCCGCGACGCGCTGGACGATCGACAGGCCGATGCCATGCCCCTCCGTGCGCGGCGCATCGCCGCGGAAGAACCGTTCGGACAGCCGCGCGCGCTGTTCGGCGGGCACGCCATCGCCGTCGTCGCTGACGGTCAGCCGGGTGCCGGGGCCGACGATGACGGTGATATGCGTTCCCTGCGGCGTGTGGCGGACCGCATTGTCGACCAGATTCTCCAACGCCAGCGTCAGCGGGCCGGCAAAGCCGTGGAGCGGCGTCGCGCCGCGATCGTCGAGCGCGATGGTGCGACCGCCGGCGAGGATCGCGGGGGCGCGGGACGCGACGACCTCTTCGGCGAGCGTGGCGAGATCGATACGCGTGCCCGCGTCCTCGACCCGGCGTTCGAGATCCGCGAGCCCGAGCAATTGGCCGACGACGCGCGAGCTGCGGTCGAGGCTGTCGAGCAACGCGCGCCGTTGCTCCTCGTCCGCGACCTTTTCGGCGCGCAGGCGCACGATGGCCAGCGGCGTGCGCAGTTCGTGCGCGATGTCGGCCGCGAAGGCGGCCTGGGCGCGGAACCCCTTTTCGAGCCGGTCGAGCGCGGCGTTGGTCGCCACGGCAAGCGGCTCCACCTCCAGCGGCAGCGTGCCGCGCGGCAGGCGCTGGTCGATCGCGCGCGGCCCGATCCCCGCGGCGATCGCGGACACGGTCCGCATCCGCCGGGTGAGCCGCCGGGTGAGCAGCGCGCCGATCAGCGGCAGCAACGCCGCGAACGGCAGCAACAGTAGCGCGAACCGCGTGAGGAAGACGCGCACGATATCGTCGGTGACGACCTGCGGCGCGTCCGAATCCTGCGCGACGACGATCCATCCGGCCCGGAACGGTCGGCTGAGCGCCCGCACGCTGCCGCGATGGAAGAACACGGTCTCGCGCGTCAGCGGCGCCGCGGCGATGATCGCGCGGCGGGCCGGGCCGTGGACGATCCGCGCGCGGCGGCGCGCGTCGAGCACCGCGATCGACAGGCCGCTGACCGGCAGGTCGGTCGCGGCGACGATCGTCGCATCAGGGCGGCGCGCCAGCACATGTTCCGCCGCCGTCGCCTGCTGCACGAGCAGGTCGCGCTGATAATGGCGCGCGGTGCGGTTGAGCAGTACGGACACGCCGAGCGACAGCACCGCGGCGGCGACGATGCCGAGGATGACGTGCAACGCGATGAACTGGCCGAACAGCGAGCGTGGCCAGAGGCGCCGCAGCCGGGCCGCGAACCGTCCGTGCGTCATGCCGGCGCGCCGGTCCGGTCGGGCGCGATCATGTAGCCGACGCCGCGCACCGTCTCGATCCGCACGCCGCCCCCGGCGTCGCCCAGGCGCTTGCGCAGGCGATGCACATAGACCTCGATCGCGTTCGAGCCCAGATCGCCGCCGACGCCGAACAGATGGTCTTCCGCCAGCCGCTTGGGCACGACGCTGCCCTGCCGGCGCAGCAACAGCTCGAGCAGTTCGGTCTCGCGCGCGGACAGCGTCAGCACCGTATCGCCGATGCGCGCGCGCCGCGCGGCGATGTCGAAGGTCAGCGCCCCGCAGCCGAGCGTCTCGCCGATATAGCCGCCCTGGCGACGCAGGACGGCGAGGATGCGGGCGTGCAGCTCGTCGGTGTCGAACGGCTTGACCAGATAATCGTCCGCTCCCGCGTTGAGCCCCGCGATCCGCGCTTCCACCGCGCCGCGGGCCGTAAGCAGCAGGACCGGCCGCGTCACGCCGCGGGCGCGCAGCCCGCGCAGCAGCGCGAGCCCGTCGCCATCGGGCAGCCCCAGGTCGAGCAGCACCGCGTCGTGCGCGCCGGCGCGCAGGAAGGCTTCCCCCTCCTCCACGTCGCGGGCGCGGTCGACCGCCATGCCACGCCGTTCCAGGGCATCGGCAAGTTCGCGCGCAAGGTCGGGGTCGTCCTCGACCAGCAAAATCCGCAAAACCCGGCTCTCCCATTCCCGCAGCGCAGCATCCGTAAGCCGCTTGTAAGGAAGCGACCGTATCGGGGCCAGTCGGATATCGTCAGGACCGCCGAATGCACGCTTCTACCCCCGCCGAACCGTTGCCCCCCACCCGGACGCTGACGCGTCCGCAGCAAGTGCGCTGGCTGGGGATCGTCGCGGCGGTGCTCGTCGGGATCGCCCTGCTCGTACTGATCGTCGGCAAGCTGACGCACCATGAGCCCGCACCCACCCCGACCACGCCGCCGGGCACGCTGCGTCTGACGCCGCAGCAGATGGCGTCGTTGACAACGATGCGGGTCGGCGTGGCGGCGACGGGCGAGCGGACGCTGGCGACCGGCGCGATCACCGTCGACGGCAACCGGTCGACGCCGGTGCTGATGCCCTATGCGGGTCAGGTCGTGCGGGTGCTTGCCGATGCGGGCCAGCGCGTGAAGCAGGGCCAGCCGCTGCTGCTGATCAAGACGAGCGACTTCGTCGATGCGCGCAGCGGCCTGTTCGCCGCGCGTGCGGCCTATCAGAACGCACAGGCGCAACTCGTCGCGGCGCAGCGCACCGCGGACCGCCAGCAGCAGATCTACCAGACCGCGGGCGGCGCGCTGAAGGATTACCAGCAGGCGCGCGCCGATCTGGTCGCGGCGCAGGCGAGCGCACGCACCGCGGCGGCGTCGCTGGGCGCGGCGCGCGACAAATTGTCGATCCTGGGCAAGTCGCAGGCCGAGATCGCGCGGCTGGAAAGCGTCGGCGAGGTGTCGGGCATCCACGACGTCACGACGCTGCACGCCCCGATCGGCGGCCTGATCGCATCGCGCGACGTGGCCGCGGGCCAGTATGTGTCGCAGGGCGGCGACAAGCCGGTGATGACGATCACCGACCCGTCGCGCGTCTGGCTGGTCGCGCAGGTCGCGGAGAGCGACGCGAGCGACGTCCACCTCGGCGATACGGTGACCGTGACGACGCCGGCGCTGCCGGGGCGGACCTTCTACGCGACGATCGACCTGGTCGGCGCGGCCCTCGATCCGCAGACGCATCGCCTGCCGGTCCGTGCCACCATCGCAAACCCCGATGGCGCGCTGAAGCCGCAGATGTTCGCCAGCTTCGCGATCCGCAGCCGCCGGCAGGCGGAGGCGATCCGCGTCCCCGCCGCGGCGGTGATCCACGAGGGCGACGCGGCGCGCGTCTGGGTGGTACGGCCCGACGGGCTGCTCGCCGCGCGCAGCGTGCGCACGGGCGATTCGACCGACGGACAGGTGTCGATCACCGACGGCCTGAAGCCAGGCGAGCGGATCGTCACCGCGGGCGCGCTATTCGTGAACGAGGCGGGCCTGGGCGAATGAACCGGATCGTCTCCTTCGCGCTGCGCCAGCGCCTGCTGATCGTGGGCGTGTTCGTCGCGATGCTGGTCGCGGGCGTGATCGGCTTCGCGAACCTGAATATCGAGGCCTATCCCGATCCGGTACCGCCGATGGTCGAGGTGATCACCCAGACCAAGGGGCTGTCCGCGGAGGAGATGGAGCGCAACGTCACCATCCCGATCGAGGTCGGCATGGCGGGCATCCCCCATATGACGGCGATCCGCGCGATCAGCCTGTTCGGCCTGTCCGACATCAAGATCCAGTTCACCTACGACTACACCAACGAACAGGCGAAACAACAAGTCATCAATCGCCTGTCACAGTTGCCGCCACTTTCCGGGGGGGCGCAGCCGTCGATTTCGCCGACCAGTCCGGTGGGTGAAATCTTCCGCTACAAGCTGACCGCGCCGCCGGGTTATTCGGTGATGGACCTGAAGACGATACAGGACTGGATCCTCGACCGCCGGTTCAAGCGGATTCCGGGCGTGATCGATGTGACCGGCTGGGGCGGCAAGCTGCGCACCTATGACGTCGTCATCGACAACGACCGGCTGGTCGCGCACAACGTCTCGATCCCGGCGGTGCTGACGGCGCTGTCCAAGAGCGACGGCAACGTCGGCGGCCAGACGATCAACTTCGGCAGCCAGGCGGCGATCGTGCGCGGCGTGGGCCTGATCCAGTCGGTCGGCGGGATCGAGAACGTGCTCGTCGGCACGGCCAACGGGCAGCCCATCCTGCTGAAGGACGTCGCCCATGTGACGATCGGCAACGCGCCGCGGCTGGGCATCGCGGGCTACAACGACCAGGACGACATCGTGCAGGGGATCGTGCTGATGCAGCGCGGCGCCCAGTCGATGCCGACGATCAAGGCGGTGCAGAAGGAAGTCGCCGACATCAACGCGTCCGGTATCCTGCCGCCCGGCGTGCAGCTGCAACGGATCTACGACCGCTCCGACCTGATCAACCTGACGATCCACACCGTGCTGGAGAACATGGTGGTCGGCATCCTGCTGATCTTCGCGCTCCAGTGGGTCTTCCTCGGCAATCTCAGGAGCGCGGTGATCGTCGCCGCGACCATTCCCTTCGCGCTCGCCTTCGCCATCCTGCTGCTCGTGCTGCAGGGGGAGAGCGCCAATCTGCTGTCGGTCGGCGCGCTCGACTTCGGACTCGTCGTCGATGCCAGCGTGATCATGGTGGAGAATATCTTCCGCCACATGGTCGAACGGTCCGCGCACGTCGAAAGCGGCAGGGGGCATTACACGGTCGCCAACCGCTTCTCCGCGGTACTGGGGGCATCGAGCGAGGTCAGCCGCGGCATCTTCTTCGCGGCGGCGATCATCATCGCGAGCTTCCTGCCCCTGTTCACGCTGACCGGGGTCGAGGGCCATATCTTCGGCCCGATGGCGAAGACCTACGCTTATGCGATCACCGGCGGCCTGCTCGCGACCTTCACCGTCGCACCGGTGCTGTCGACGCTGCTGCTGCCGGACAAGCTGTCGGAGGTGGAGACGTGGATCGTCGGCAAGCTGCGGCGCGCCTACGAACCGGCCGCGGCGTTCGCGCTCGGCAACCGCGTCCTGGCGATCGGCGGCGGCGTCATCATGCTGCTGCTGGCGGTGGTCGGCATACGCTCGCTGGGCATCGAGTTCCTGCCGCACCTCGAAGAGGGCAACATGTACATCCGCGCGACCATGCCCGCGTCGATCAGCCTCGAGGCGGGTCAGCCGATGGTCAACCAGGTGCGCCGGATCATCATGCGCTATCCGGAGGTGCAGTCCGTCCTGTCGGCGCAGGGCCGGCCCGATGACGGGACCGATTCGACCGGCTTCTTCAACGCCGAATTCTTCGTGCCGCTCAAGCCCTTCGACACCTGGCCCAGCGGCGTCACCAAGGAGACGATGACCGACGAGCTGTCGAAGAAATTGCAGCAGCGCTTCCCCGGCGTCGATTTCTCTTTCTCCCAATATATCGAGGACAATGTCGAGGAGGCCGCGTCGGGCGTGAAGGGCGCCAATTCGATCAAGCTGTTCGGTCCCGACCTGCCGACGCTCGAGAAATATGCCGATCAGATCAAGGATCAGATGGCCAAGGTACAGGGCATCACCGACCTTGGCGTATTCCAGTCGCTGGGCCAGCCGACGGTGCGCATCGACGTCGATCGGCTGAAGGCGGCGCGCTACGGTCTGACGCCCGACGACGTCAACGCGACCGTGGCGGCGGCGATCGGCGGTAATTCGGTGTCGGACCTGTACGAGGCGGGGACCGACCGCCACTTCCCGATCGTCGTCCGCCTGAAGCCGGCGCAGCGCGACTCGATCGAATCGGTCAGCCAGATCGCCATCGCGGCGCCGGCACCCGACGGGACCGGCACGATCCAGGTACCGCTGTCGCAAGTCGCCGACATCAAGCTGACGACGGGTGCCTCCTTCATCTACCGCGAGCATCAGGAACGCTACATACCGATCAAATTCTCGGTGCGCGGGCGCGACCTGGGCGGCGCGGTGGAAGAGGCGCGGACGCGTATCCAGCGCAACGTCCATCTGCCCGCCGGCTACCATCTGGAATGGGCGGGCGAGCTCGACAATCTCAAGAACGCCATCGCGCGGCTGGAGATCGTCGTGCCGATCAGCCTCATCGTCATCCTGCTGCTGCTCTACGCCAATTTCGGCTCGATCCGCGACAGCCTGCTGGCGTTCAGCGCCATTCCGATGGCCATCGTCGGCGGTGTGATCGCGCTGGCGCTGACCGGCACCGCGTTCAGCATCTCCGCGGCGATCGGGTTCGTCGCGCTGTTCGGGATCGCGGTGATGGACGGCATCCTCGTCGTCACGACCTACAACAACGCGATCGACGACGGCGCGCATCCCGACGTGGCGCTGGCGACCACGGTCCGCAACAGCCTGCGCCCGGTGGTGATGACCTGTCTCGTCGCGGCGATCGGCCTGCTTCCCGCCGCCTTGTCGCACGGCATCGGCAGCCAGGTGCAAAAGCCGCTCGCGCTCGTCGTGGTCGGCGGCATGACGCTGGCGCCCGTGCTGATCCTGCTGCTGCTGCCGGTGCTGATCGCGCGCTTCTCGCGTCGCGTGCCGCCGGACCTGCGCGGCGCGCATGGCCGCGACGTCAGTCATGCGGAGGACGCCCGTCATGGAGGGGACGGGGATCCGCTCGCACAGGACGGGGAGGCGCTGGCATGACGCATGGGAAGACGCGCGCGCTGGCCCAGCTCGGCTTGGCCGGCCTGCTCGCCGGGTGCAGCATCGGGCCGCGCGATCTCGATCCGCATGCGGCGCTGCCGCCCGCGCCGGCGGCCGTGCGCATCGCGCCGATCGGTGGCCCGGCACAAGCGACGGGGGAGACGGCGGTTGCCGCCGACTGGTGGACCGCCTTCCGCAACCCGTCGCTCGACGGCCTCGTCGCGGAGGCGCTGGCGCACAGCACCGACGTGGCGGTGGCGGAGGCGACGCTGCGTCAGGCGCGGGAGCAGGCGCGTGTCGCCGGCGCCGCGCTGCTGCCGCAGGCCGATGCCAGTTACCAGGCGCAGCGAACGCGCGTGTCGAACGCGCTGTCGCCGGCGGTGGCCGACCAGAACCAGCAGCTCTATACGCTCCAAACCGCGCAGGCGACGGTGACCTATGACGTCGACCTGTTCGGCCTGAACCGCAATCGCCTGCGGTCGGCGCGTGCGGCGGCAGCGGTGCAGGCGCATCGCCTGGACGCGGCGCGGATGACGGTGGTCGCCAACCTCGTCACCGCCGTGATCACGCGGGCGAGCCTCGCGGAGCAGATCGCGGCGGCGCAGACGAGCATCCGCGTCAATCGCGACATATTGGGCAAGATCCAGCAGCGCCAGCGACTGGGCGACGTGGGCCTCGCCGACGTGGCGACGCAGCAGACGGCGCTCGCGACCGCAGAGGGCGTCTTGCCGCCGCTGATCCGCGCGGAGGCGCAGCAGCGCGTGCTGATCGGCACGCTGATCGGTCGGGCGGCGGGGTCGCCGCTGCCGGCGCTGCCCGACATGGCCTCGCTGACGCTGCCCGAGACCTTGCCCGCGGTGGTGCCGTCCGACCTCGTCGCGCGCCGTCCCGACGTGCAGGCGGCCGAGGCCCAGCTCGTCGGCGCGGGCGCCGATGTCGGGACCGCCATCGCCGCGCGGCTGCCGAGCATCCAGCTCAGCGCCAGCGCCGGCGGCGCGGCGCAGCGGTTCGGCGACCTGTTCGCGACCGGCAATCCGTTCTGGAGCCTGATCGGCGGCATCACCCAGCCGATCTTCCACGGTGGTGCGCTGCGCCATCAGCAGAAGGCCGCCGAGGCGGCGCTGGAAGGGGCCAAGGCGCAATATCGCGCGGCGGTGCTCCAGGCGTTCGGCGACGTCGCCAATGCGCTGACGGGCCTGCAGACCGATGCGGACGCGCTGACGGCCGCGACCCGCGCGAGCGACGCGGCGACGCAGGCGCTGACCTTCGCGCGGCGGCAGCTCGCGCTGGGCAGCGTCGGATCGCTCCAGTTGCTGAACGCGACCGGTGCGGACGCGCAGGCGCGCGCGCAGCTGATCCAGGCGCGCGCCGCGCGGCTGACCGACACGGTGGCGATCTTCCAGGCGGCGGGTGGTCCGATCGCGACACCGGCGACGCAGGCTCCGCCGCCGCGCTGATCGGCGCGGGTCGCCGCGCGCCCGGGGCGGGGGATCGCGGCGGCGCTTGCGGCGTTCGGACGTCGGCGTCTAGCGACGCATCGACGATCGTGCCTGCCTTCGACGGGCGGGCTCCGTCGCGGCCTGGCCGCGGTGGCAGGAGGTTTGAACAGTACGATGACGACGATCCGCGTGCGCTGGCTCTTGATCGTTGCGCCCGTGCTGGCGCTCGCCGGCTGCGCGACGCCGGTCGCGCCGCCGCCGGTCGTCGCCACGCTGCCGCCGCCGCCACCCCCACCGCCGACGATGCCCGCGGGCGGCTATGCCGGGATGGAGATACCGAACAAGCGCGAGGACGGCACCTTCGTCACGCCCAATTTCCGGATGACCGACGCGGCGGCGGTCTGGCACCTGCGCGGCGCGCTCAATGTCGCCGCGCTGGCGTGCGACGGCGCGGGCGGCGGGGTGGTCGGGCCGTATAACGCCTGGCTCGTCGGCCATGCCGCCGGTCTCGACCGCTACGTCAAGAAATATCGCGACGAATGGGCGGACACGGGCTGGAGCGACTGGGAAGCGGCTTTCGACGCCAACCAGACGCGGCTGTACAATTTCTACGGCGCGCCGGCGCTGCGCGTCGCGTTCTGCGCCGTCGCGCGACAGGAGATCGCCGCGGTGCTCAACGTTTCCGATGCCGATCTTCCCGCCTTTGCGCGCGGCTCGCTCGGCCGGCTCGACCATCCGTTCATCGCCTTCTTCGGCGCGTTCGAGAAATGGCGCGACTATTACGAGCCACGGGTGACGCCGCCGCCGGTGGTCCCGACGCTGCCACCGCAGCCCGCGCCTGCGGCTGCCATCGCGCAGGTGCCGGTGCCGGGCGAAGGCGCGGCGATGACCGCGGACACGGGGGCGCAGGCGCAGGCATCGACGGCGGCCGGCGAAACGCCGGCGCCCGCGACGCAGGCCACGACGCCCGCGTCACCGCCCGAGGCGCAGGCTCCGATGCCCGCCGCGACGACACCCTGATGTGCGGTCCAGCCGCGCGGGATCGGCGCGGCGGCGCTGCCATGCAGGTGGATCAGGCGCCGGTCGACCGTCAGATCCAGCTCTGCAGCCACATCCAGCGATGGAAGGCGCCCGGCCCGTCGAGCGCAGTGGCGGCGAGGATCGGGTAGAAATGGACGAACAGCACCGCCGACAGTAGTAGAAAGCCTTCGTCCCAATAGGCCAGCTTCGTGCGCCAGTGATCGAGGGCGACCGCGATCGCGATGCCGAGCCAGATGCTCGACAGATAGTAATAATAGAAGAAGCCGAGCGATTTGGGGATGATCGCCCACATCGCGATGCTGGCGGCCCATAACAGTCCCGCGAGTGTCGGCGCCGCCGCTCGCGCGCGCATTCCTGCCCAGAGGCAGGCAGCCACCGCGACCAGGCCGCCCCACATCACCGCCGGGTTGCCGAGCATCAGGATGCCGCGCTGCGCGCCATCCGCCCGTTCGTAGAGATACCAGATCGGGCGATAGTCGAACGGCCAGCTGTACCAGGCTGACTGATAGCTGTGCGGTGGCAGCACCTCCGTCTGCTGCCGATACATGTCGAGCTGGAAGGGCAGGAGCCGATCCAGCGTCAGCGGCGCACTGGCGTAGAGGAAGGCGGGCCAGAACGTGGCGAAATAGACGAGCGCGCTCGCCACGCCGAGGATGGCGAGCCCGGCCCACCACGGCATGCCTGCCCAACGATCCGTCCGGCCACGCCCCAGCACCAGGAAACCGGCTCCGGCGAGCGGGATATAGGGTAGGGCGGTCCACTTGCACCCGACCGCAAGCCCCAGCAGCGCGGCACCGAGCAGCCAGCGCCACCACACCGCCGCCCCTGCGCCGCGCATGGCCCAGAGCAGCGCGGCGAGTCCCAGCACGACGAAGGCAGCCATGAACCCGTCGAGCATCGCGATCCGGGCCTGCACGAAGACGGTGAAGTCGAGCAGGGTCAACAACGACCCGATCACCGCCGGTCGCAGCCGGCCGAGCCCGAGCCACAGGATCGCGAACACCCCGAGCACCACGCCCGTCGCCGCCAGCGTCGACAGCGCACGCCAGCCGACCGGATCGTCGCCGAACACGCGAATGCCGAGCGCGATCAGCGTCTTGCCGAGCAGGGGATGTTCGGTGTTGGTCGGCCCCCACAGCCGTCCGAGCACCTGCGCCGCGGGGACGTAATGCACCTCGTCGAAGACATAGCTGTGCGGCGTGGCAATTCGCCAGCTGAACAGTCCCTGCGCGAGGAGCCCGATCGCGGCAGCAGCGGGAAGGGGACGGGAGAGGGCACGCACGCGGCACGTTGTTCCCGCTGGCGCGGCGCTTGGCAAGGCGACACGCGTCCTCCCGCGACCCTTGCTCCCCGCGCGTCTTCCCGGCAAAGCGGACGCCATGAAGCGCAAGGCAGGCCAGGACCGTTCGATCACCCAGTCGTGGCGCCCCGCGACGCTCGCGGTGCGCGGCGGCACCGCGCGCAGCGAATATGGCGAGACGAGCGAGGCGCTGTTCCTCACCTCCGGCTACACCTACGACCGGGCGGCGGACGCGGCGGCGCGCTTCGCCGGCGAGCAGCAGGGGATGACCTATTCCCGCCTGCAGAACCCGACCGTCGAAATGCTGGAGCAGCGGATCGCGCTGCTGGAAGGCGCGGAGGCGTGCCGCACGATGGCGAGCGGCATGGCCGCGATGACCGCAGTGCTCCTCTGCCAGCTCCAGGCGGGCGATCATCTGGTCGGTGGTCGGGCGGCGTTCGGGTCGTGCCGATGGCTGACCGACACGTTGCTGCCAAAGTTCGGTATTGCGACGTCGATCGTCGATGCGCGCGACCCGCAACAATTCCTCGACGCGGTCCGGCCGGAGACCAAGGTCTTCTTCTTCGAGACGCCCGCCAATCCGACGATGGACGTCGCCGACCTGGCGGCGATCTGCGCCATCGCGCGCGAGCGCGGCATCACGACCGTCGTCGACAACGCTTTCGCCACGCCCGCGCTGCAGCGGCCGATGGATTTCGGCGCCGACGTGACCGCCTATTCGGCGACGAAGATGATGGACGGGCAGGGGCGCGTGCTCGCCGGGGCGGTGTGCGGCACCGAGGATTTCATCACCAACACGCTGTTGCCGTTCACGCGGAACACGGGCCCGACGCTCTCCCCGTTCAATGCCTGGGTGGTGCTGAAGGGGCTGGAGACGCTGGATCTCCGGATCATGCGCCAGTCGGAGAATGCGCTGGCGGTCGGCCGATTCCTCGAGGCGCGCGTACCCCGCATCCTCCACCCGGGCCTGCCGAGCCATCCGCAGCACGATCTCGCGATGCGCCAGATGCGTGCGACCGGGCCGATCTTTGCCTTCGAGGTGGAGGGGCGCGAGCAGGCGCATGCGTTGCTCGACGCGCTCCTGCTGATCGACATCTCCAACAACATCGGCGATTCGCGCTCGCTGATGACGCATCCTGCGTCGACCACGCATGCCGGCGTGTCGGCGGAGACGCGTGCGGAGATGGGCGTCACCGAGGGCATGTTGCGCCTGAACGTCGGTCTCGAGGATCCGCAGGACCTGATCGACGACCTCGATCAGGCGCTGAAGATCGCCGGATTGTGAGGACGGGACGGTGAAGCAGTTGTTTCCGCATGCCGCGACGACCGACGGCGTCACCGTGCGGGTGTCGGTCAGCTACCTTTCGGACCAGTCGGAACCTGCACGCGGCCGCTGGTTCTGGGCCTATCATATCCGGATCGAGAACGCGACGGCGGCACCGGTACAGCTGCTGACGCGTCACTGGATCATCACCGACGGTCGAGGCGCGCGGCATAGCGTCGAGGGCGAGGGCGTCGTCGGCGACCAGCCGGTGATCGCGCCGGGCGGCAGCTACGATTACGTGTCGGGCTGTCCGCTCGGGACTCCTTCCGGGGCGATGCAGGGCAGCTACCGCATGATCGGCGCCTGCGGCGATACGTTCGACGTCGCCATTCCGCGCTTTGCGTTGATCGCGCCGGCGGTGGAGACATGAAGCGTACGCACCTGCCGCTGAACGGCCTGCGCGTGCTCGACGCGGCGGCACGGCACCTGTCGTTCACGCGCGCCGCGGACGAACTGGCGGTGACGCCGGCGGCGGTCGGCCAGCAGATCCGCGCGCTGGAGGACACGCTGGGCGTCGTCCTCTTTCGCCGCACGACGCGCGGGCTGGAGCTGACGCCGGAGGCGGAGGCGGGACTTGCACCGCTGCGCGACGGTTTCCTGCAGTTCGAAGAGGCGGTACGCGCCATGCAGGCGGGCCAGTCGTCCAAGTCGCTGACCATCGCCGCGCCGCGCGACGTGACCGAGAAATGGCTGATGCCGCGTCTGGCGGCGATCGCGGCGCACGATCCCGACCTGCGCTTCGTGCTGCTGCCGGCCGACAGCCATGGCGGCGGCACCGCGCTCGATTTCACCGAGGCCAACCTCGACCTTGCCATCCGCTGGGGCGAGGGGCCGGGTGAACACGAGGGCGAGGCGCTCGAGTCGGAAGGCATGGTCACCGTCACCGCGCCGGGCGGCGCCACGGCGAGGATCGGCTGGCCGGGGGACGGTGATGGCCAGGCGCTGGTCCGCGTCGCCGACGCCGGCCTCGCGATCGACGCGGCGGCCTCGGGCCTCGGGCAGGCGGTGGTGCCGGAAATGCTGGCGGCACGCGACATCGCCGCCGGGCGGCTGGTCGTGACGGGCGAGCCGCAACCGTCGCGCCTTGGCTATTGGTTGGTTGCGCCGCTGCCGCAATGGCGGCAGGCGAAGGTGCGGGCGCTGGTCGACGCGCTGACCGCGTGACGCCGACCGCAGCGCCGACCCCGACGCTGGCGACGACGCGGCTGACGCTGCGACCGCGGGTCCCGCGGGACGCCGACGCGCTGTTCGCGACCATGGCCGACCCGGCTGCGATGCGCTGGTGGTCGCACGCGCCATTCGACAGCGTCGCCGCGCTGCGCGCGCATTTCTCTGCCGACGGCGAAGGCCCCTGGCGTGCCTGGGCGATCACCAAGACGGGGGAGGACCATGCGGTCGGCTTCGTCGCGGCCGGTCCGAAGCGGCAGGGCGGGGTCGCAGAGATCGGCTATCTGCTCGCCTTGCAGGTGACGGGCCGGGGGATCGCGCGCGAGGCCGTGGCCGCGGTGATCGAACAGCTGTTCGGGGAAGGCTATCGTCGGGTGTTCGCCGACACCGACCCCGACAATCAGGCGTCGATCCGTCTTCTGGAGCGCCTCGGCTTCGTCCTGGAAGGGCGGCTGCGCGGCGAGTGGCAAACGCATATCGGCGTGCGCGATTCGCTGATTTACGGGTTGCTTGCGGACGAGTGGTCATATGCGCCATCGGGCGACCGCCGGCACGGCGGGGCATAGGCCCGGCGCCTCCTTCGGAACCGCGCCGGAGAAACGCGGTTCATCCCAGCGGAAGGTCGTCATGCGCTGCCGTGTCCTGCTGCTGGGGTTCGTCGTCGGTACATCTTTGTGCTGCGGTGCTTGCTCGGGCGAGGACAAGGAGGCGCGGCGCCGCGCGGCCGGGGCGGCACCCACGCGGGCGGCGCTAGCGTCGGTCGCCAGCGCATCCGCCGGCGCCGCGCTGTTTGGGCGATGCGCCGCCTGTCATCCGATCCGCCGCGGCGCACCCGACCGCAACGGTCCGAACCTGTTCGGCGTCATGGGAAAGCCGGTCGGGCAGAACAGCGCCCGCTTCGGCTATACCGCGGCGTTGCAACAGGTCGGCGGGCGGTGGACGCCCGACCGGATGGATGCGTGGCTCGCCAATCCTCAGCGCTTCGCGCCGGGTACGTCGATGGGATTCCCGGGGCTCGCCGACCCGCTCGATCGCGCCGACATCATCGCGTATCTCGCCGCGCAGCGCTGATCCAACGTCGTCTTCGGCTCAGCGGCCGATCAGCCCTAAAGCGCGCATCGCCAGCGCGGCGAACTTTCCCTCGTCGACCGCCGCATCGGTGCGATGCCAACCGCCGACGAGCGCATACCAGCGGCCGTCCTTCGTCCGGACCAGATAGGACAAAGCGATGACGCCGGGTTCGGACCCGCCCTTGAAACCAACATAGTCGAGCCGTCGCGCGGTGCCCGGATCCGTTCCCGCATTGATCGCCAGGATGGCACGCACCACCGGTCCTGCGTCGCGCAGGTCGGCGAGCAGGCGGACCACGTCCCGGGGTGCGGCGAACCATTCGACGCTGTCGGTGGCGAGCGGTGCGCCGGCAAACATCATCGGGTCGAGCGGCGCGGCGGCCAGAGCCGGGCCGATCCTTCTCAGCATCGCGCGCCGTGCCTGCGCATCCGCGGCGGACCAGCGCTGTGTCAACGTGCCATCGGCCTTGATCGCGAACGCCTCGCGCGTCGTCAGGACCGGCCCAGACCCGCCGTAGCGCGCGGCAGTGGCATCGACCGCGTCGCGGCCCAGCAGCGCGATCAGCGTATCGGTCGCGGTATTGTCGCTCACCGCGATCATCAGCGTCGCGAGCGACTGCACCGTCATCGGTGTCGCGCGCGGCCAGGATTGCAGGATACCCGTCGGCAGAGAGGGCGTGCCCGTCGGCACCACCTCGTCCCAGCGATGCGTGCCCGCCGCGATCTGCCGTGCCAGCTCGGCCAGTACCCACAGCTTGAACGCGGAGCCGAGCGGCATCGGCCGTGCATCCTGGATGGCCAAGGATGGCGGCTGCTTGCCGTCGAGCGCGTAGAGCGCCAGCGCGGCCTGGCCGGGCAGGGCAGCAAGGTCCGCGGCGATATGTGCGGCGGAATCGTCGGCGACCTGCGTACCGGTGACGAGCAGGCCGGTGACCGCGTGGGGCGCGGCGAGATCGATCGCCAGCCGCATCGTTGCCGTGCCCCGTTCATAGGCGATCGTCAGTTGCGCCGACCATCGCCCCTCGGGCGCGATCGTGACGACCCGCAGCGGCGCGCCGAGGCTCGCGCGCAACTGCGCCGCAAGGGCATCGAATCGCTCTTTTGGGACCGCCGTCTGGAAGGCGGGCGCGAAGTAACGGTCGAAGACGTACCTGCCCGCCAGCACGTCGATCAACTGATGCGCCCGCTGGCCGAGCTGCGGCTCGATCGCCTGCGCCTGCGCCTGTTGCTGCGCCCACGCGGGGGTGGACGGGGTCAGCATCAGCGCGGCAAGCGCGGCGGGAGCGGCCTGGCGGATCAGCTCTTGAGCTTCCAGCCGCGGCGCAGCAGCAGATAGCAGGCGATGCCGAGCGCGACGTCCGCGGCGAGGATCGCGACGCTGCCGACCAATATCGGCGAGTCGGCGGTGCCGAGGAAGCCATAGCGGAAGCCCGAGATGATGTAGAAGAAGGGGTTGGCGTGGCTGAACGCGCGGAACGCCGGAGCGAGCCGATCGACCGAGTAGAAGGTTCCCGACAGGAGCGACAGCGGCGCGATGACGAAATTGGTTACCGCCGCGGCATGGTCGAACTTCTCCGCCCAGATCGAGGTCAGCACACCGAGAAAGGCGAGGAAGCCGGCCCCCAGGAATCCGAACCACAGCACCGCGAGCGGATGGCTGACCGCAACGTGCACGCCCGGATAGAGCGCCATCGCACACCAGCATATGAAGCCGACGAGAAAGGCGCGGGTCATCGCGCCGCCGACCAGCGCGGCGAGCAGCTCCGCGGTCGACAGCGGCGGTTGCAGATAGTCGACGATCGTTCCCTGGATCTTGCCGACGAGCAGCGAGAAGCTGGCGTTGGCGAAGGCGGGGCCCATCATGCCCTGGCTGATGATCAGGCCGGGCGCGATGAAGTCGGCGAAGGGGATGACGACGCCGCCGACATGCACGGGGCTTTTGGCGCCCGTCGCAATGGTGAAGACGACGAGGAACAGCAACGTGGTGATCGCCGGCGCCCATAGCGTCTGGAGCTGGACCTTGAAGAACCGGCGCACCTCCTTCACATAGAGGGTCTTCAGGCCGCCCCAGTTCACGTTCCGGATCACCGGGACGCCGGGTGCGGACCGGATCGCCGAAGGAATTTGGCCGATTGGGGGCTGGCTGCTCATGCGCCAAGCGGGTAACCGCAGCGGCTGCCGCCTGCAACCCGGCTGACGTGTGAGTGAGGAAAGACCATGTCCTGGACCGACGAGCGGATCGATACGCTCAAGACGATGTGGGAGGCGGGGCAGACCGCCAGCCAGATCGCCGATGCGCTCGGCGGCGTCAGCCGCAACGCCGTCATCGGCAAGGCGCACCGCCTGGGGCTGCAGTCGCGCCCATCGCCGGTGAAGCCCAACGATCCCGAGGCGAAGGCGGCGGAGCCTGCGCCGGCCGAGCCGGCAGCGGTCACCCCGCCGCCGCCGCCGCCCGCGCCCGTCGCCGCTGCGGAACTGGAACCGGAACCGGAACCGGATTCGGATCCCGATCCGGAACCCGTGCGCGCCGCGACTGTCTCGTCCCCGGCGGCGGAACCGCCGGTGCGCGATCCCCAGCCGGTGCTGCGCTCGGTCGGGCCGGGCGGCTTCGTCCGCCAGGCGCCGGGCGAGCAGCAGGCGCCCTCCACGCCCGCGCCGCCGCGCCGCCTCGTCCCCGCGAAGCCGTCGCCGGAGATCGCGGGCAAGACGACGTTGCTCGATCTCAACGACCGTATCTGCAAGTGGCCGATCGGCCATCCGGGCGAGCCGGACTTCCACTTCTGCGGCGACAAGGTGAACCCCGGCTTCCCCTATTGCGTCGAGCATTGCGGGCACGCCTACCAGGCGCAGCTTCCGCGCCGCGACCGCCGTCCCCCGCCGCCGCTGCCGTTCGGCGGACCGCGCGTGCGCTGATTCCGGCGCAGCCGGTCAACACCTCCCGCAGCGTCTGGCTGGCGCGTGCGCGCGACATTTCGCGTGCACGCGACGTTCGTCGGCCTGGCGTCAGCCGCGTGGTTGGTGGGGCGCCACTGCCGGTGACCGCCGATCGGATCGGGAGGCCGAGAGCGATGCATGCGGCACGCTGCCGCGATGGTGAATCAAACCGTTTTGGCCTTTATACGGTATCAAAGTACAACCACAAATCATTGATCGAGATCATAAAATAGCAAGTAATTGCTGTCATCTCGGTTGTATGACCTACCGGATCGACTTGCTGGCGCGTCACCATCGGCACCTGCTCGACGTTATAGCGGCCGCTCACCCGCTCATCACGGAACGTCATCGTGATGCGGATACCCACGGCCTCCGCCACCTGAGGCGCGAGTTGGAGGAGGCGCTCATGGCGTACGAGCGCTTCATCCGCGAAGAGATCTGCGACCGTTCGCTGTGGAGTCGGGTCGACGACGCGACCGCGGATGCTCGCGCGCTTCTTGCGTCATGTATCCAGTTGCGCAGCGACTATGACCAGTTCGTCGCGCGATGGAGCGCGACCGACGCGCAGATCAGCTGGCCGCGATATCGGTTGAGCGCGCTCTGCATGGTCCAGCAGTTCCGCGACCACGTCATCGAGGCCGCCCTCATGTCCAAACGCTGGATAGGCGACGAGGCGGCCTAGCACGCCGTGCGCGGATCACCGTGCGCGACCCGGCCGCCTGACGGCCGGCCTGGCGCGGTGATCCGGGAAATCAGCTGCCGGGGGGTGGCAAGTATCTGACGGCACGCACGCAAATCGATCGTCGCGATCCGATTACGGCCCCGTGCTTGTCCCCCCGCGCTTGCCCTAAGCGCCGCCGTACCCCATACGTTCGCACATGGCCGACGATCTGTTCGCTTCCTCCTCCCCATCCGCATCGCACAGTTACGACGCCTCCTCGATCGAGGTGCTCGAAGGGCTGGAGCCCGTACGCCGGCGTCCCGGCATGTACGTCGGCGGGACCGACGAACGCGCGCTGCATCATCTTGCCGCCGAGGTGCTCGACAACGCGATGGACGAGGCGGTGGCCGGCCATGCGACGCGCATCGAGGTGACGCTGGAGCCGGGCAACCGGCTGACAATCGTGGACAATGGCCGCGGGATTCCCGTCGATCCCCATCCCAAGTTTCCCGACAAGTCGGCGCTCGAGGTCATCCTGTCGACGCTGCACTCCGGCGGCAAGTTCGCTGGCAAGGCCTATGCGACCAGCGGCGGCCTGCACGGCGTCGGCGTTTCGGTGGTCAACGCCTTGTCGAGCGACACGGTGGTCGAAGTGGCCCGCGATCGGCAGCTCTACCGCCAGCGGTTCAGTCGCGGACAGACTGTGGGGCCGCTCGAGCACGTCGGCGCGGCTCCCAACCGGCGCGGCACGTCGGTCGCGTTCACGCCGGACACCGAGATTTTCGGACCCGAACTCGGCTTCAAGCCCAAGCGCTTGTACCAGCTCGCGCGATCGAAGGCCTATCTGTTCGCGGGCGTCGAGATCCGGTGGAAGTGCGCGCCCTCGCTCGTCGAGGGAACCGATACGCCGGCGGAGGCGGTGTTCCAGTTCCCGGGCGGGCTTGCGGACCATCTGCGTGAGCAGATCGGCGGACGCGAGTGCGCGACGGCGGACTTCTTCGCGGGGCGGCAGGACTTTCCCGGGGAACAGGGGCGCGTCGAATGGGCGGTCGCGTGGCCGCTGTGGAGCGACGGCAGCTACAGCTGGTATTGCAACACCATCCCGACGCCGGACGGCGGCACGCACGAACAGGGGCTGCGTCAGGCGCTGGTGCGGGGCCTGCGCGCCTTCGGCGAGCTGGTGAACCAGAAGAAGGCGAAGGACATCACCGCCGACGACGTGATGGTCGGCAGCGAGCTCATGCTCAGCGTCTTCATCCGCGATCCCCAGTTCCAGAGCCAGACCAAGGACCGGCTGACAAGTCCGGAGGCGGCCGGACTGGTCGAAAAGGCGGTGCGCGACCATTTCGACCATTGGCTCGGCCACAATATGGAGCGCGGCAAGGCGCTGCTCGGCTACGTGCTCGACCGCATGGACGAGCGGCTGCGCCGCAAGGCGGAACGCGAGGTCAAGCGCAAGACCGCGACCTCCGCGCGCAAGCTGCGGCTGCCCGGCAAGCTGACCGACTGCGCCGCCGACTCGCCCGAGGGTACCGAATTGTTCATCGTCGAGGGTGACTCGGCGGGCGGCTCGGCGAAACAGGCGCGCGACCGGAAGACGCAGGCGATCCTGCCGATCCGCGGCAAGATCCTGAACGTCGCATCCGCGACCAGCGCCAAGATCCTGGCCAACCAGGAGATCGCCGACCTGATCCAGGCGCTGGGCTGCGGCACGCGCAAGGATTGCGTGCCGGACAATCTACGCTACGAGCGCGTCGTCATCATGACCGACGCCGATGTCGACGGTGCGCACATCGCGACGCTGCTGATGACCTTCTTCTTTCAGGAGATGCCCGATCTGGTGCGGCGAGGGCACCTTTATCTCGCACAGCCGCCGCTCTATCGGCTGACGAGCGGCGCGAAGTCGCTCTACGCGCGCGACGACGCGCACCGTGCCGAACTCGAACGCACGGCGTTCAAGGGCAAGAAGGTCGAGGTCGCGCGCTTCAAGGGGCTGGGCGAGATGAACCCGCAACAGCTGCGCGAGACGACGATGGACCCGAAGACACGCGGCATGATCCGCATTACCCTGCCGCAGGAATATGAGGAGCGCGCCGGGGTGAAGGATCTGGTCGATCGCCTGATGGGCAACAATCCGGCGCACCGCTTCGCCTTCATCCAGGAAAACGCCGCGCGGCTCGATGAGGAGGCGATCGACGCATAATTTTGGCGGCTCATGGTCCGTATCGATGAGCAATGCAGGCAGGTCTTGCAGCGGCGCTGGACTCACCATGAAAACTTAGCCACGCTGTGATGTGGGAGATTAGTCATGATGATACTCGCGTTGTTCGCCTTGCAAGCCGCCAGTGTCGTCTCCCCTTCCGCACCGTCAGACAACGGCGACGATACGATCGTCGTAACGGCGACGCGCCTCAAGGATACGAGGGAGGCGTGGGAAGCGTGCCTTGCGAAAGGTTGCCCCCCGGATAAGGAAATGCGGGCCGGTATCGCTTACGCCAACGCCTTGTTCCTGAATGGCGACTTTCCGACCGCACGCCAGACGTTGTCGCAGGCGCAGCGACGCAACGATCGCTATGCGAAGACTTACCCGACCCTTGTTTCCGATCTCGCACGGGTGAACGCCAGGGTTTCGTCCTTCGATGGCCAGCCCATTTTTGCGATGGACCAGACGCTGCAGGCGGTCTCAACGCTGAAGCAGGGACTGGCGAGCCAGGACGCGATCGTGATGATGCAGCGGCTGGAAACGGGCGACCAGATGGCCCGCGCGGGGCGCATGGAAGCCGCGTCGAGCATCTACCTGAAGGTGGCGCGTGCGGCCGAGCGGCACGGGCTCGGTGCCGTACGTGGACACGCCTTGTTCCGTGACGCCGTGCTCATCTCGGCGGCGGCGAGCGTCAATCCTGACTATAGGGTGCGCGCGCGTCGTGCGGTCGCCAAGATCGCGGCCGACAGGGACCCTGCCATGGCGCCATTTCGCGATGGGCTGACGCAATTGTCCGCCCGTATCGCCCTGCTGGAGGACAAGCATTCCGATCCCGCGGCGGCGGCGAAATTTTCGCGTGTCCGTTCGCCGGATGCCGTGGCTCTCCTTTACGAACCTCTGTTCGACTATCAGCGCTCGGGCCTGACTGACTCGACCGCTATGGGTAATTCGGCTGAGTGGGCCGATGTCGCCTTCTGGGTTCGTCCCGACGGTCGCGTCGATGACGTCGAGGTGCGGCAAACTTCCGACAATAAGCCAGGGGCATGGCTGCCATTAAAGCTCAAGCTCGTCGCGCAGCGGCGCTACACGCCCTTCGATGCCGCGCCCGATTCGCCCGGCCTCTATCGTGTGGAGCGTTATGCGATGGTGCACGACATGGTCATGCCGACGGGCACCCACGCCTATATCAGGTCGCGGACGCCGAGGCTCGAAACGATGGATTTGTCGTCCACCTATCGCGGGAAGTCGGTGGCGGTAAATTAGTCGACGCGTGACGGGCCCCGCGGGTACGCGGGGCCGTCCGCCGCCGTCTTCATTTGACGACGAAGGTCACGCCCTGCGCTTCCCAGTCGGCGCGCGTCTGGCAGAGCGTGTCCGGCATCGCCTTGGTCGCCTTGTTGCCCAGGGTCGTCTTGGGCATGCAGAGGCGGCCCTCCTTGTTCTCCTGCATCTTGGCCGTCAGCGTGATCGTGGCAGGGCCCTTCGAGCGGGCAAGCGCGGGAGTCGCGAACGCCGCGGCAAGAAGCGCGGAGGCGATCGTCGCGGTGGCGGCGCGGGTGGCAATCGAGCGATAGGTCATGGTCATTTTCCCTGGCGGAAGTGCTTCTTGAGGCTCCTTGGCCTCCAACCGGGGCACTGCATTAGTCATGCCAAACACCTAAGTTACTGTAAAACAATGATAAGCATCGTGACGGTCTGGCGTGGATTGCGAGGTCCGGGTGGATTGCGCCATGATCTGGCATGATCGTGTCCGGGCGGCACGGTACGTCTCCGGGGTGTTGATTCCCCAATGCCATTCCCGGTAATAGGCACGCCGGGCGGTCCTCGACGGGCCGCCCTTTCTCGTTTGGAGAGAAGGAGACCTTCCGTGACCATTACGCCGCTCATGCCCGTCTACCCACGGTGCGGGGTGCGTCCGGTCCGAGGCGAGGGCTGCTACCTGATCTCCGAGGACGGCGGCCGCTATCTCGACATGGCGGCGGGTATCGCCGTCAACGCGCTGGGCCATGGCCATCCGCACCTCGTCAAGGCGATCGCGGATCAGGCGGCGACGCTGATGCACGTGTCGAACCTCTACGGCAGCCCGCAGGGCGAGGCGCTGGCGGAGCGGATCGTCGCCCACAGCTTCGCCGACACGGTGTTCTTCACCAATTCGGGCACCGAGGCGGTGGAATGCGCGATCAAGACCGCGCGCCGTTACCATTATGCCAACGGCAATCCGCAGCGGCACACGATCATCACCTTCAACAACGCCTTCCACGGGCGCACGATGGGGGCGATCTCCGCCACCAATCAGCCCAAGATGCGCGACGGCTTCGAGCCGCTGCTGCCCGGCTTCGCCTATGCGCCGTTCAACGATCTCGAAGCGGCGCTGGCGCTGGTCGACGAACACACCGCCGGATTCATGGTCGAGACGATCCAGGGCGAGGGCGGCGTGTCGGTGGCGACGCCGGAATTCGTCCAGGGCCTGCGCCAGGCTTGTGACGAGCACGGCCTGCTGCTGATCCTCGACGAGGTGCAGTGCGGCTATGGCCGCACCGGCAAGATGTGGGCGTATGAGCATTATGGCATCGAGCCGGACATCATGTCGGTGGCCAAGGGCATTGGCGGCGGCTTCCCGCTGGGCGCCTGCCTCGCCACCGAAGAGGCGGCGAAGGGCATGGTGATCGGCACGCACGGCTCGACCTACGGCGGCAATCCGCTGGCGATGGCGGCCGGGCAGGCGGTGCTCGACGTCATGCTCGCGGACGGCTTCCTCGACCATGTCGCCACGATGGGCGAGCGGCTGCGCGGCGCGCTGGAGCAGCTGATCCCGAACCACGATCACGTCTTCGAGGGTGTTCGCGGCAAGGGGCTGATGCTCGGCCTCAAGCTCAAGGCCGGGGTGGAACCGCGCGAATTCGTCGCCCATGCCCGCGACAACCACAATCTGCTGCTCGTCGCCGCGGGCGAGAATGTCGTGCGCATCCTGCCACCGCTGGTGATCGAGGATGAGCACGTCGCCGAATGTATCGAGAAACTGTCGGATGCGGCGCGCGTCTTCGCGCCGGCGAGCGACGATTGAACGTCTCTCCCTCTCCCATGCGGGAGAGGGAAAGAAGGACCTGCCATGATCCGCCATTTCCTGAACCTGACCGACGCCGGTCCCGATGGCCTAGCCGCGATGCTGGACGATGCGATGACCCGCAAGGCGGCGCGCGCGGGCTGGCCCAAGGGCCGCATCGATGCCGATGCGCCGCTTGCCGGCCACGTGCTCGCGATGATCTTCGAGAAGAATTCGACGCGCACCCGCGTCAGCTTCGACATGGCGATCCGCCAGCTCGGCGGCACGTCGATCGTGCTGGACGCAGGCTCGATGCAGCTCGGTCGCGGCGAGAGTATCGCCGATACCGCGCGCGTGCTGTCGGGCTATGTCGACGCAATCATGATCCGCACTGATGACCATGCCAAGGTCGAGGAGATGGCGGCGCATGCCGGCGTGCCGGTGATCAACGGCCTGACCGACGCGTCGCATCCCTGCCAGATCATGGCGGACCTGCAGACGATCCTGGAAAGCGGCAAGGCGCTTCCCGGCCTGAAGATCGCATGGCTCGGCGACGGCAACAATGTGCTCGCCTCGATCATCGAGGCGGCGGGGTTGATGCACTTCGATGTCGTCGCCGCCTGTCCGCAAGGCTACCAGCCGACCGAGGCCGATGTCGCGCTGGGACGGGGGCGCGCGCGCGTCGTCGGTACGGCGGCGGAAGCGGTCGAGGGGGCGGACGTCATCGTCACCGACACCTGGATCTCCATGGGCCAGGCGCATGCCGACACGAAGCTCGCCGCGATGATGCCGTTTCAGGTCGACGAGGCGCTGATGGCGCGCGCCAAGCCCGACGCGACGTTCCTGCATTGCCTGCCGGCGCATCGAGGAGAGGAAGTGACGGAGGCGGTGATCGACGGGCCGCAGTCGCTGATCTGGGCGGAGGCGGAGAACCGCCTGCACGCGCAGAAGGCGGTGCTGCGCTGGTGCTTCGGGCAGACCGGGTAAGCTGCGCATCGGGCTAGTCCTGCGCGGTCGGAATGGGGAGCGCGACCGGCCCGCTGCGGCGGGGTGTCCGCCCGCCTGTTGACCGCCGCGCGGCGCACCCCATCTTGTCGCGATGCAACAGACCGTGACTTTCGACCTGGATCGCGCGCTGGCGTTCGCGATCCCCTCCCGCTCGGCGCGTGGGCGTGTCGTTCGCCTAGGCCCCGCGCTCGACCAGATCCTTGCCGCTCACGCCTATCCCCCGGCGATCGAAGCGCTGCTCGCGGAAGCGATCACGCTGGCGGCGCTGATGGGGTCGATGCTCAAGGACCCGCAGGCGCAGCTGACCTTGCAGACGCGTACCGACCGCGGCGCGGTGACGCTGCTCGTGTGCGACTATCGTGGCGGCGAGGTGCGGGGGTATATCCAATATGACGGCGACCGGCTGGCGACGCTCCCCGAGCAACCGACGCTGTTCGCGCTGTTCGGCGAGGGCTATCTTGCGATCACCTTCGACATGACCGCGACGGGCGAACGATACCAGGGCATCGTCCCGCTCGATGGCGCCACGCTGGCCGAGGCAGCGCAGAGCTATTTCGTCCAGTCGGAGCAGATCCCGAGCCTCGTGCGGGTCGGCGTCGCCAAGCGCGACGGACGCACGATCGCGGGTGGCCTGTTCCTCCAGCATCTGCCCGAAGGCGAACTCGGCCGCGAACGCCTGCATACGCGTCTCGACCATCCGGAATGGGAGCACGTCGCCGCCCTTGGCGAGACGATGGGGGTCGACGAACTCGCGGAACCGACGCTGCCGCTCGAGACGCTCGTCTGGCGCCTGTTCAACGAGGAGCAGGATGTCCGCGTCCTGACCGACACGCCGCTGGCGCGCGGCTGTCGCTGCACCGCCAGCTATATCGCGAGCGTGTTGGAAAAATTCTCGCTCGAGGAGCGCCGCGAAATGGCGGACGAGAACGGTTTGATCCAGGTGGATTGCGCCTTCTGCGCGACCAAATTCCCCGTGCCGGCGGAGCCGCAGGCGGCGGGATAGGGGTCGCGTAGTTCGTCGCGCCGTGCGAACGTCTGGCCGACGTCTTCATAAACACGTGGGAACGCAACGGGTTAACCGGATATTTACCGACCGGCTGCTAGGGCCGCTCGTGTGCACAGTCTGTATGGGCACGCTTTTTTCTCCCTAAAGGGCGGCGACGCTCTCTCCTTTCGGGCCGCGGTTTTCCGCGGCCCTTTTCTTTTGGGGCATTTTGGCCTAGCCGCGCGGGGATCATGACACTTCAACCGATTGCCGTCGTGCTCGTCTCGGGCGGGCTCGACTCGATGATCTCCGCCGCCAGCGCGCGCGAGGCGGGGTATCGCCTGCTCGCCCTGTCGATCGACTATAACCAGCGCCATCGCGTCGAGCTCGCGGCGGCGCGCCGCGTCGCGCATGCTCTGGGCGCGGAACGGCATATCGTGCTGCCGATGGATCTGGCGGCCTTCGGCGGATCGGCGCTGACGGACGATATCGCCGTGCCCAAGGACGGCGCGGGCACGGAAGAGGGCGGAGGCATCCCGGTCACCTACGTACCCGCCCGCAACACCATCTTCCTCAGCCTCGCGCTCGGCTGGGCGGAGGCCGCGGGCGCGCGCGACCTGTTCATCGGCGTGAACGCGCTGGATTATTCCGGCTATCCCGACTGCCGGCCGGAGTTCATCGCCGCGTTCGAGGGGCTGGCAGAACTCGCCACCAAGGCGGGGGTGGAGGGAGAGCCCTTCCGCATTCACGCGCCGCTCCAGCATATGACGAAGGCGGACATCGTGCGGGAGGGCGCGCGTCTCGGCCTCGACATGGGGCTCAGCTGGTCGTGCTACGATCCCGCGCCGGGCGGCGTCCATTGCGGCCTGTGCGACAGCTGCCGCCTGCGCGCGCGCGGCTTCGAGGAAGCCGGGATCGCCGATCCCACCACCTACGCCACGCGGGCCTAACCCCTCCGATGAGCTATGCGGTCAAGGAAATGTTCCTGACGCTGCAGGGCGAGGGCGCCAATGCCGGCGCGCGCGCGGTGTTCGTGCGCTTCGCCGGCTGCAACCTGTGGTCGGGGCGCGAACTGGATCGTGCCAGCGCGATCTGCCGGTTCTGCGACACCGACTTCGTCGGCACCGACGGACTTGGGGGAGGACGCTTCGCCGATGCGGCGGCGCTGGTCGCGGCGGTCGAGGGTTTCTGGGGGCCGGGAGCCGACCATCGCTTCGTCGTCCTGACCGGGGGCGAGCCGATGCTCCAGGTCGACGACGCCCTCGTCGAGGCGCTGCACGCAGCGGGTTTCCGGATCGCGATCGAGACCAACGGGACCTTGCCCGCGCACCCCGGGATCGACTGGGTCTGCGTCAGTCCCAAGGCCGGCAGCATCGTGGTCCAGCGCTCGGGCGACGAGCTCAAGCTCGTCTGGCCGCAGCCGGGGTCGGATCTGGATGAGATTGAGCGCTGGGACTTTCGTCACCGCCTGCTCCAGCCGCTCGACGACGCCGATGCGCCCGCGCATGTTGCCGCGGCGATCGCGGTAGTCATGGAGCGGCCGCAATGGCGGCTGACGCTCCAAACGCACAAGATGCTGGGATTGCGCTAGAGTTTTCCACGTGCTTGGTGGCCGGTACCACGCCGATTCAGCGTTGCTGGATCGCACGCTAACGGCTGATCCGGCGAGGCCGGGTCAGCGGCGGTGCATCGGATCATGTCCAGCCCGTGCCGTCCCGGGAGGGGGCGGGGACACTCAGGAGGGGGGCGCAATCCGATCGTGCCGGGCCCCTCGCGGGGCCGGGCGCGGCACGATCGGATTGCCGCGCCGGGTTCAGCGGAGCGCGGTCTGCGCCGCCGCCGGAGCCGCGCCGGCGGCGATCGCCGCGGTGGGGGCGGCCGCCGGCGGCCAGTTGAACGTGCCGCACTTCTTGATCGACCAGTCGCCGCGCTTGTCCCAGCAGACCGGATCGAACCGCGGCTTGGACGCATAGTCGCGGCCCAGATAGCGCGAGAAATGCTGTTCGCCATAAGGCGCCATCAGGCTGGCGCGCAGCTCGCGGAGCCGCTCGGCGGCAAAAGCGGCGAAGCTGCCGCGAGGGACGAAGGTCGCGTCGCGACCGATCACGCTCGCCGTCTGGCAGAAGCCGTATTGCGCCGCGACCGGCGTGAAGCCCGCGTACAGCCGCGTGCCGAACTGGTCGAGCGCGGCGGTGCCGGCCTTGGGGGTCTTGTTCGTGCGCGCGAAATATTTGGCGATCGTGTCGAATGCGCCCTTCAACTCGGCGGAATGGTCGGTGAGCAGCGCATTGTAATTCTGTACGGCGAGCAGCGTCGGTTCGAACTGGCACTGCAGCGCGGCGACGTTGAGGGCCGCGCGCATGTTCCAGCTGACCGCCGCGCTACGTTCGGCATCGGTCGCGCCGGGCAGCAGCTCGGCGACGCCGCTGGGATCTCCCTTCAGCGTGTCGCTGCGGAAATCGTGCGAGCGCAGGAAGAATTGTGCCGAGGCCGGTGCCGCCAGCGTCAGGGCCATCGCCGCGCCGCCGAGGGCGATCGCGGTACGCAACAGGGTCATGGGTAGGGTTCCTCCCGAAGCGGGTATGTTATGCCGCGCAGAATACAGGAATTCCGGGCCCGACCCAATCCCCCATTTACCATGATCAGGTCTAGGACGCGACGAATTGAGTCGCGGTGGCGCCAAGACGACATGGGGCGGGGGAACAAAAAGAAACGGCCGCCCGGTCTCCCGGACGGCCGTTTCACGAACGTAATGAACCCGTGAGGGGGTCGATTACATGGCGTTCGTGGTCGTGGTGGTGTTCGACATCATCGTGTCGTTCGCCATCATCGTGTCGTTGGCCATCATGCCGCCGTTGGTCGAACCGTCGACCGCGGTCATGTTGTCCGACATGGTGCCCATGTCGTCGCTGCTGTTCATGTCGGTGACCATCGTGTTTTCGGTGGTGGTCTCCGTCTTCGGGCCGCAAGCCGACACGGCGAGCGCGGCGCCGGCGATCAGCGAGCCGGTCAGGACCTTGGAGATGATTGCACGCATTGGAAGCTCCCTAGAAAACGGATTTGGACGGCTTGCTGGCCCTTTAATCCCAAATCACGGTGGACATTAGCACATAACGCCTGCCCCTCAAGCCTCGTTTTCCGTGGCACAAGAAAGAGTATCGAGGAACGCCGGGGCGGTGAACGCAAGGGCGGCGTCAAAGGTTTCCAGCGGGCTAGGCCGGCCGAGCGCCGCGAGGCTGATGACCGGGAAGTCCGGCAGGCCGCAGGGCACGATACCACCGAAATGGGACAGGTCGGGCGCGACGTTGACCGCGAAGCCGTGCAGCGTCACCCAGCGCTTCACCCGCACTCCGATCGCGCCGATCTTGGCCTCGGGTGCGCCGGCCTCGGCACCGTCGCGGGTCCAGATGCCGACGCGACCCTCCGCCCGGAACGCCTCGACGCCCAGCCGGGCAAGCGCGGCGATCACCCATCCCTCAAGCCCATGGACGAAACAGCGGACGTCGCGGCCACGTCGGTTGAGGTCGAGGATCAGGTAACCGATCCGCTGGCCGGGGCCGTGGTAGGTGTATTTGCCGCCGCGGCCAGTCACATGCACCGGAAACCGCGCGTCGATCAGTTCGGCGGGATCGGCACTCGTTCCCGCTGTGTAGAGCGGCGGATGCTCCAGCAGCCAGACGAGTTCGCGTGCCTCGCCTGCCGCAACCGCCGCGGCGCGGGCCTCCATTTCGGCGAGCGCGGCTTCATAGGGCGTCAGACCCGGCGTCACGCGCCATTCGATCCCGTTGAGCGCGGGCGGCAGGTCATAGGGTGGGAGCGCATCCGTCATGCGGCTGGCCATGGCGCAACGGTCGCCCCTCGCGCAAGCGATGGTCGAGCGCCCTTCGCGCAAGTGATGGTCAAGAGCCCCTCGCGCAAGCGATGGTCAAGAGCCTTGCCTTGGGCTAGTCCCCGCGCTCGACAGTCGGGCGAAAGGTGGGACGGGCGATGGTCAGGATGGCGAGCGTGTGGGACCGCAGCAGCGCGGTGTTGAGCGGGCGAGGCGCCATGCTGGCCGCGATCGCCGCACCGACGCTGTTCCTGCCCGGTGTGATCCGGGCAGGGTACATATGGGCTACGACCCCCATCGGCGGCGGGCCCGCGCCCGTGTCGGCGGCGATCGGCGGCCTGCTCGCCATCGTGGTCGCGCTGGTTTCCCTGTGGGGACAGCTTGCCCTGATCGCCGCGTCCAGCGCGCCGGAGACGCAGGGACCGGACGCACGGCATATGGCGACGGCACGGTTCCTGCCGGCGCTAGGCGTGATGGTGGTGCTCGTGGTGGCCTTGACGCTGCTCGCGCTCCCACCGCTCTTCGTCATGGCGCGTGCGGGGTTCGATTTCGCCGCGGCCGCCGCAGGCACGCAGCAACTCGCGGTCGCGCCGGGGGCGGCGGCCTTCGCCGGCCTCTACATCCTGGTGCTGGGCATCGTCCTGCTGTTCGTCGGCGCCCGTCTCGCGCTCACCTATGCGGTGATCGTCAACGAGCGGCTGGCCCTGGGCGCCATCGGGCGGAGCTGGCGGCTGACGCGACGGCATACATGGCGGATCGTCGGCGTGCTGCTGTTGTGGGTCGTCGTCCTGCTCGTCGCAACATGGGCGACTCAGGCGGTGGTCGGCACCGTATTGGGCCTGCTGCTGGGGCGCGAGGGCGTGGCGACCGTCCTGTTCGTCACCGCAATCGCCACCGCGGCGGTGTCGACGGTGTTCAGCGTCATCGCGATCGTGTTCACGACGCAGCTCTACGTCGTGCTCGCCGCGCAGCGCCGCGCCGCGGACGGTTGAGGACCATCGCGTGCAGACGTCCGGACGCCCGACCTTCGCCGGCCTGATCGCGGAGGGCTGGGCGCTGTTTCGCCGCGACGCCGACCTGCTGGTGCGGATCGCGGGACTGTTCATCTTCCTGCCGACCTATGCCGTCACGTTGCTGGTCGCGCCATTCCCCTTGCCCGACGACAAGATCGTGGACACCCAGGCACGGGCGCAGGCCTGGATGACCGCGCTCGACGGCTGGATGGGCGATTACGGGCTGGGCTGCGTGCTCGCGTTCCTCGTCACCTATTTCGGGATCGCGCTCGTCTATTGCCTCATGCTCGACCCGGATCGGCCGACGGTCGGGCAGGCGCTCAAGCGCGCGCTGCGACTATATCCACGCTTTCTTCTCGCGATGCTCGTGGTGCAGGTACCCGCCGGCGCCGGCATGTACCTGCTGCTGTTGCCGGGCCTGTGGCTGATGAGCCGCTTCCTGCTCGCCGGCCCGACGCTCGTCGCGGAGGCGCCGGTCGGTGCGCTTGCAGCCGTGGGACGGTCGTGGCGCCGCACGCGACCTGCGCAGCTCGCGCTGCTCGGCGCTACCGCCTTCATCTATCTCGCCGCGATGCTCGGGGGCCAGCCCTTCCTGCTGCTCGGCACGTGGCTGGGCGGCGGCGGCGCCAATCCGTTGGGCGTGGCGCTCGTCGACGCGCTCGCCGCCGCGGTGGCGAGCGCGGCACAGCTCGCCGGTGCGCTCGTCGCCGTCGTCGCCTATCGTCGGCTTGGCCCGGCCAGATAGGGGACATGCGCACCCGCGCTTTCCGGCAACAGGCCGAGCGCGCGGGGATCGGGAAAGGTTTCGAGCGTCCGCTTGACCGCGACGAACCCCTGTGCCCGATAGAAATTGAGCGCGGACGGGTGGTCGAGCGTACAGGTGTGAACCCACAGCTTCGCGATGCCGGGCCGCCACGCGCGGGCCAGCGCCTCTGCCATCATCCAGCGGCCATGACCCTGGCCCGCGAGCTCGGGCACGAGGCCGAAATAGGAAAGTTCGCATACGCCCGCCGCGCGGAAGTCCAGTTCGACCATGCCGACCTCAATCCCCGCGCGGTCGACCGCCGCGTGAATGACGACGGCAGGATCGTGGATGATCCGTGTCAGCGCGGCGTCGTCCATCGCCAGGCGCGAATACCAGAGCCAGGGACCGCCGATCCGCTCGAACAGCAGGCGATAGCGCGCCGGCTCCGGCGTCCGCCACGCCACCAGCCGTAGCGGGGATGCGGGCAGCGGCCGCAGCGGCGGCCGGGCGCGCATTTCCAGCGTCGTGACGACCGTCGCCAGCTGGTCGGGCGGCACGTCGATCAGCGCCACCCGCTCACTCCCAGGTGGCGAGCGGCGGCAGGCTCATCAGGATCGCGTCGATGTTGCCGCCCGTTTTCAGACCGAACAGCGTGCCGCGATCGTAGACGAGGTTGAATTCGGCATAGCGGCCGCGCCAGGCGCGCATCGCCGCGACGTCGGCGTCGGTGAACGGGGTGGCCATCCTTCGCCGGACGATGCGCGGGAAGGCGTCGAGGAACGCCTCGCCCACCGCGCGGGTGAAGGCGAAGTTCGCCTCGAAATCGCCCTCCAGGTGATCGTAGAAGATGCCGCCCACGCCGCGATGCACGCCGCGGTGCGGGATGAAGAAATACTCGTCCGCCCATTGCCGGAACCGCGGATAATAGGCCGCATCGTGCGCGTCGCATGCCGCCTTCAGCGTGGCGTGGAAATCCTCGGTGTCCTCAGCATAGGGCAGCGGCGGGTTCAGGTCCGCGCCGCCGCCGAACCAGCGCTTGGTCGTCACCAGGAATCGCGTGTTCATGTGAACCGCGGGGACGTGCGGATTGGCCATATGCGCGACAAGGCTGATGCCGGTGGCGAAGAAGCGCGGATCGCTGCCCGCACCGTGGATCGTCTTGCCGAATTCGCCCTCGAACGTGCCGCCGACGGTGGAGACATTGACCCCTACCTTCTCGAACACCCGCCCCTTCATCACGCCGCGCACGCCGCCGCCGCCGGGGGCGCCCGACGGGTCCGCGCGGTCCCAAGGCGTATAGGCGAAGGCGGCATCGGATCCCGCCTCGCGCTCGATAGTCTCGAACGCAAGGCAGATCCGGTCGCGCAGGGATTCGAACCACGTCCGGGCGGCGGTCTGTTCGGCGTCGAGCGTCAGCATGACCGCTGCCTTACAGGCTCGGCCATGCGCGTGGAAGCACCGCAGCCGTCACACGTCGGGCGCGACGGCCTTGAGCCAGTCAGGATCGTGCGCAAGCCGGCGGTCCTGCACCCCCGCCAGGCTGCGCAAGCGCTGCCGGTCGGGGATCGTGATGCGGTTCCGATCGCGCAGGATGATCCCGTCGACTTCGAGCTGGCGGATCATCCGGTTCACGTGGACGCCCGTCAGCCCCAGGTAATCGCCGATCTGCTCCTGCGTCACCGGCAGGTCGAAGCTTTCGGAGGCGGCACCCGCCACCGCCGCCAGCCGATCGCTGAGGTCCAGCAGCAGCGCGCCGAGACGCTGGAGCGCGGACATGCGTCCCACGGTCGCCAGCCGATCCATCAACGCAACCCTTTCGCGCTGCGCGCTCAGGAACATACAGGCGGCAAAGCGGGGATTCGACATGAACAGCGCCCCGAACGCCTGGGTCGGAATGCGATGCACGGTGACGGGCGTCAGCGCTGTCAGCGTGTCGGGCGCGCCGATGACGCACAAGGCCGTCGAACCGAGCATGTCGCCGGGCAAATGCAGCTTCAGGATCTGCCTCTCGCCATCGGACAGCAGCATCGACGAGGCCGCCCAGCCGTCCGAGAGCAGCCACACGGCCTGCGCCGGTTCACCCTCCCGCCGGATGATCGCATGGCGGGGAAGGCGAACGGGCGCCTCCGTCAGGTCGCGGATGCGCGCAAGTTCACCGGCCGTAAGGCTTGCGAATTCCTTGAGCCGGTGGGTCGGCAGGGGAACAGAGTGAGATTGCGGGTCGAGCAAGGTACGGTTCCGGTCAGAAGAAGTGTCCTTGCTAGCGTGAAACCCGCCAGGCGCAATTGACGCATGTTGCTGTCTTCGCTCGCTAATCCTGTCGCGCGAGGGACGGGTCCGTCGGCGGCCAGCCGTTCGTCTGGCGAAGCGCTTCGGCCAGGACGATGGCACCGGACACCGCGACGTTGAGCGACCGCATGCCCGCGCGCATCGGTATGCGCACGCGCGCATCGGCGCGGTGGTGGACCTCGGCCGGGACGCCGGCGCCTTCGCTGCCCAGCAGCAGGGTGTCGCCGGGCTGGAACGTCATGTCGGGGAGGGGTGTGGCACCGCGCGTCGTGAGCAGCACGATCCTGCCCGGCACGGATGCGACGAACGCGTCGAAGTCGGCGTGACGGCGGATGCTGGCGGCCACGCCATAATCCATCGCGGCGCGCGCCATCGCCCTGTCGCCGAAGGGAAAGCCCATCGGTTCGATCAGGTCGAGGCCGACGTCCATACAGGCGGCGAGGCGCATCAGCGTACCCACGTTGCCGGCGATATCGGGCTGGTAAAGGGCAAGGCGCATCGCGATCGTCCTATCGCGCGGTGACGCGCCGCGCAAAAAGCCTGTTGGCAAAGCGCGCGAGGCCCGTCTATCACCGCGACCAGCCTGCCAAGGGGATGGCGGTGTTCGGACGGGGTGTCTTTCGAAGGTTCCAGCAGGAACGACGGAGATGGCTCCGCCGCAATAAAGACGGTTAGGGTGAGAGACGCATGGCGACTGACAGCATGGTGCCTCCCGGTGAATCGCCGGAGCCGTTCCACGAGGAGGTGCCCGATCCCCGTCGCCGCGACTTCATCAACATCGCCGCCGTATCCTTCGCGGGTGTCGGCGCGGTCGCGATCGTGCTGCCGCTGATCAACCAGATGAACCCCTCCGCCGACGTGCTCGCGCAGTCGACGACGGAGGTCGATCTGTCGAAGGTCGAGCCCGGTCAGGCGATCGTCACCACGTTCCGCAAGCAGCCGCTGTTCGTGCGCAACCTGACGCCGAAGGAGATCGCGGACGCGGATGCGGTGTCGCTGTCGACGCTGCGCGATCCGCAGACGCTGGAACAGCGCACCAAGCCCGGCAAGAAGAACTGGCTGATCACGCTGGGCGTCTGCACCCATCTCGGCTGCGTGCCGCTCGGCGCGCGCGAGGGCGAGAACCGGGGACCGTTCGGCGGCTATTTCTGCCCGTGCCACGGTTCGGCCTATGACACCGCGGCGCGCATTCGCCAGGGACCGGCACCGAAGAACCTGCTCGTCCCCGATTACAAGTTCGATTCCGACACGGCCGTCACGGTCGGCGTGGCCAGCTAAGGGAGACCCGAGACATGAGCTTTCCCTGGGCGAAGCATTACGAGCCGAAGCAGCCGCTGATGCGGTGGCTCGACGAGAAGCTGCCGCTGCCGCGCCTCGTCTACAATGCCGTCGGCGCGGGTTATCCGGTGCCGCGGAACCTCAACTATTTCTGGAACTTCGGCGTGCTCGCCGGGGCGGCGCTGGCGATGCAGATCATCACCGGCGTCGTGCTGGCGATGCATTATGCCGCCAATGCCGGCGTCGCGTTCGGCTCGGTCGAAAGCATCATGCGCGACGTCAACGCCGGCTGGTTCCTGCGCTATGCGCACGCCAACGGCGCCTCGATGTTCCTCGCCGTCGTTTACATCCACATCGGCCGCGGCCTCTATTACGGCTCGTACAAGGCGCCGCGCGAGATGGTGTGGCTGCTCGGCGTCGTCATCTTCCTCCTCATGATGGCGACCGCATTCATGGGGTATGTGCTCCCGTGGGGGCAGATGAGCTTCTGGGGCGCGCAGGTCATCACCGGCTTCTTCTCGGCCATTCCGCTGGTCGGCGAGACGATCCGCGTCTGGCTGCTCGGCGGTTTCGCGCCGGACAACGCCGCGCTCAACCGCTTCTTCTCGCTTCACTATCTGCTGCCGTTCGTGATCGCGGGCGTGATCATGCTGCACATCTGGGCGCTGCACATCCCCGGCTCGAACAACCCGACCGGCGTCGAGGTGAAGGATGAGCAGGATACTGTCCCCTTCCACCCCTACTACACCGCGAAGGACGGCTTCGGGCTCGGCGTCTTCCTGCTGATCTTCGCGCTGTTCATCTTCTTCTCGCCCAACCTGCTCGGCCATCCGGACAATTACATCGAGGCGAACCCGCTCTCGACGCCGGCGCACATCGTTCCGGAATGGTATTTCCTGCCCTTCTACGCGATCCTGAAGAGCTTCACCGCGGACTTCATCCTGCCGGCGAAGCTGTGGGGCGTGCTGGCGATGTTCGGCTCGATCCTGCTCCTCTTCTTCCTGCCATGGCTCGACTCGTCGCCGGTGCGTTCGGCCAACTACCGGCCGAAGTATCGCATCTTCCTCGGCATCCTGCTCGCCGACGTGCTGGTGCTCGGCTATGTCGGCGGGGCTGAGCCGCTGCCGCGCAACGTCATCATGGGGCAGATCGCGGCGGCCTATTACTTCGCGCACTTCCTCATCATCCTGCCGTGGGTCGCCCGCTCGGAGCGTCCGCGCCCGCTGCCCAATTCGATCACCGAGGCGGTGCTGGCGAAGCACGGCGGCACCAGCCTCGCGCACAGCGCGGCGCAGGCCTGATCCGGCCCAGGGGGAAATAAGACAATGGTCCGTATCATCTCATCCCTGGTCGGCGCTGCCTTCGTCTTCGTGCTGGCGATCGCGCTGTTCGGCACGGTCAAGACCGCCATCACCGAACCCGCGAAGGAGGGGCCCGAAAAGGTCTTCCACCTCCATCCCGAGGATATCCACCTGCCGTCCGCCGGCTGGTTCGGGAAGTTCGACAACCGCCAGATCCAGCGCGGCTTCCAAGTCTACAAGGAGGTCTGCTCGGCCTGCCACAGCCTGAAGTACGTCGCCTTCCGCGACCTCACCAAGATCGGGTATTCCGAGGCCGAGGTGAAGGCGATCGCCAACCAGTGGGTGATCGAACAGCCGACGGTGAATCCGGAGACCGGCGAGGCATCGACGCGCAAGAACGTGCCGTCGGACCACTTCCCGTCGCCCTTCGCCAACGAGGTCGCCGCACGTGCCGCGAACAACAACGCGCTGCCGCCCGATCTGTCGCTGATGACCAAGGCGCGCGAGGACGGGCCGAACTACGTCCACGCGCTGATCACCGGCTATCGTAACCCGCCGGCGGAGATGAAGCGGGAGTTCCCCGACTTCACGACGCCCAAGGGGCTGCACTACAACCCCTATTTCGCGAACCTGAACATCGCGATGCCGCCGCCGCTGACGCAGGATGGACAGGTCACCTACACGGACGGCACCAAGGCGACCCGCGACCAGATGGCGCGCGACGTCGCGGCGTTCCTGACCTGGACCGCGGAGCCGAACCTCGAAGCGCGCCATGGCGCGGGGCTGGCCGCGGTGATCTTCCTGGCGATCTTCATCTTCCTCGCTTGGGGCGCCTATCAGAACGTCTGGCGCGACGTGAAGCATTGATCCCCGCCGCCTGGCGGGCGGTGCGGGACGAAAGGGGCGGGTGGCGCACATCGGCGCCGCTCGCCCTTTGTTTTGGGTAGCCGGCCGCCCCCTTTCGTCATCCCGGCGAACGCCGGGACCCATGGTTGCGGGCGGCCGGCGGTGTCGCGCCATCGCTCCGCAATCGTGTCCATGGCTCCCGGCGTGCGCCGGGATGACGAAGGAATGGGCAGGCGCAGCCACCCCCCATTGACCCCGCCACCAAGCCACGCGAAAGCGGCTCGCATGAACGACGATCTCAAGGCGCTGATCCGCACGATTCCCGACTTCCCCAAGCCGGGGATACAGTTCCGTGACATCACGACCTTGCTGCTCAATCCGCGGGGGCTGGCGCAGACGGTGGCGCGTATGGCGGCCGCAACGGTCGGGCCGGTCGACCTCGTCGCCGGGATCGAGGCGCGCGGCTTTCTGTTCGCTGCCGCGCTTGCCGTCCCGCTGGGGGCGGGTGTGCTGCTGATCCGCAAGGACGGCAAGCTGCCGGGGGCGACCATCGCGGAAGATTATGCGCTCGAATACGGCCAGGACCGGATCGCCATGCACGAGGACGCGCTCGTGCCGGGTCAGCGCGTGCTGCTGGTCGACGATCTGATCGCGACGGGCGGCACGGCGCGCGCGGCGATCCGGCTCTTGCGCAAAGCCGGCGCGGAGGTGGAGCAGGCGCAGTTCGTCATCGACCTGCCCGATCTCGGCGGCGCGGCCGCGTTGGCGGCGGACGGTGTCCGCGTCGATTCGCTGTTCGCCTTTCCGGGGCATTGAAAGACGGCGCAACGCGACGCTTAACCAGTCAGTAAGGGTTCATCCGGAACCTGCGATGATCCGCCCTCGTTTTACGACGATCGGCGCGCCCGAGCCATCAGCCCGCGCCCGCAAGTATTGGGAGAGCGTGATGATCCTCAAGCGCCTTGGCCTCACCGGCCTCATCCTCGCCGCAGGCCTGGGCACTGCCGCCTGCACCGACGGCTACGGCTATAGCGGCGTGTCCGTCGGCTATGGCACCGGCTATGGCTACGGATATGGCGACCCCTATGGGTACGGCTATGGCGGGTACGGCGGCTATGGCTATCCCGGCTACTTCGGCTGGTACGGCGACTATTATTATCCCGGCACGGGTATCTACGTCTACGACCAGTGGCGGCGGCCCTATCGCTGGAACGACGCGCAGCGCCGCTACTGGCAGGACCGTCGCAACGGCTGGCGGGGTGACCGCAACTTCCGGAACAATTGGGGTGGTTTCGATCGCGGCCAAGGCGGGACGTGGAACGGCACCCGGCCGGAAGGATGGAACGGACAGCGTCCGGGTGGCTGGAGCGGCAATCGCCAGAACTTTTCCGGTACGCCCGGCCAGACGCCTCCAGCGGTGACGCCGCAGGGAACGCCGGGCGCCACGGGCGAACAGCATTGGGGCGGCAATCGCGGCTGGGGCGGCGGTGGCCGTGGCGGCTGGGGCGGCGGCCGCGGCTGGGGTGGCGGTCGCGGCGGCGGTCACCCCCGCCGCTGAGCCATTCGGTCAGCCGTCGACGGGCCGCGTCGCGACCAGATAGTTGGACACGAACGTCATGACGACGACGTCGTGCTGGTTGAAGACCGCCATCTTGCTGCGCACGATGCCCATTTCCGGACGGCTGGCCGAGCGCCGTGCCTCGAGCACTTCGGTTTCGCAGCGCAGGCGATCACCGGGATAGACCGGCTTCAGCCATCGCAACTCGTCGATGCCGGGCGATCCCAGGCTGGCCTGACGATGCGTGTCCATGTGCGCGACCAGCATCGCCATCGTCATCGCGCACGTATGCCAGCCGCTCGCCGCCAATCGCCCGAAATGCGTCTTCGCCGCGGCTTCGTCCGAAAGGTGAAAGGGTTGCGGGTCGTATTGGCGGGCGAAGCCGATGACTTCTTCGCGCGTCACCGCATAATCGCCGAACCGCGCGGTCTCGCCGACGACGACATCCTCGAAGTAGCGCATGCTTGTCCTCCTATCGTCGCAGGACGGCGCGAAAGGGTGCGTCGTCGCCATCGAGCTCCGTCCCCGCGGGCAAGCCGATCAGATCGCGCAGCAGCGGCGCGACGTCGGTATTGTCGAAGTGGGCGAGGGTCTTGCCGCCCTCGAACGCCGGACCATTGGCAATGAACAGGGCTGCCATGTCGGGAGCGCGATTGTCATAACCATGGGCGCCGCCGTGGATCGTATCGGTCGGCGCCGTCTTGAGAATCAGCCAACCCGTGTCTGCGAGGCAGAGATAGGGCGGGATGCGCGGATTGGTGCCGTAACGGAAGCGCGGCGGGATCGCACCCTTGCGCCAGCATTGCATGTGTGCGTGCGACTTGAGCAGCGCGGCCTCTAGGGCGGCCTCGTGCCCCGGCACGGGATAGAGGCTGGCGAAGGGGCCGGTGTCGAACAGGCGATAGTCGGCCGGATTCGCCACACGATCCATCGCGATCGTGCGCGCGGTGTCGGTCGCGGCCATGCCGTGGTCAGCGACGACGACGATATTGGCGCGCTGGCGCAGCGTCGCCAGCCCGTCGACCAGCCGGCCGATCTGCGCGTCGATCATCGCCACCGCCTGCGTCGTCTCCGGCGCATAGGGACCATAGCCATGGCCCGCAGTGTCGACCGTATCGAAATAGAGCGTGACGAAACGCGGCCGCGTCGCGGCCGGGCGGCGTAGCCAGTCGATCACCGCGTCCACCCGCTGCATGGGAGAGACCGCCTGGTTGAACTGCTGCCAATCCTCTGGCCGCGTCGCGCCGTCGATCTGACCATGACCATGCGGCGACGGCGTACCGCCCCAGCCGACGTTCGCGCCGGGCCAGAACATCGTGGCGGTGCGGATGCCGGCCTTTTCGGCGGTCACCCAGATCGGTTCCGCCTGGCTCCACCAGAAGGGGTCGTCGGTGGCCATGGTGAAGGTCTCGCCGGGACGGCGCGGATCCTCCATCTTGTTGCCGACGATGCCGTTGTGATCGGGCACCTTGCCCGTCACGAGCGTCCAGTGGTTCGGAAAGGTGATCGAGGGAAAGGACGGCTGCATCACCGCGCTCACCCCATTCGCCGCGAGACGGTCGAGGTTCGGCGTCACGCCGCGCATGCGATAATCGGGACGGAAACCGTCGATCGATACCAGGATGGTCACCGGCGCATCGGCGGCGATCGGCGCGGCGCTGGGCGGGGTCGCGGTGGACAGCGCGACCGTCGATCCCGGCGGTGCGGGCTGCATGACGGGAGACAGCGCGGGCGGCGTCGCGGGCAGGCCACATCCGGCCAGCAGGAGGAGCGGTACGGCGAGGGCGAGCGACTTCATGGGATATGTATTTTCCCGGATAGACGAAAGGCTTGCCGTCTTCCCTAGCCGCCGGCTGCGGTCGGCGGAAGGGTCGACGGCGCGCCCCGATGCTACAGACCCAGCGCGAACTTCGCGAAGACCGTCCCGCTCACCGGATGTCCATAGGCCTCCGCGATCGCACGCGGTCTATCATAGACGGCGACCGTCCCGCCCAGCGCGACCCCGAGCGGTCCCACGATGGGCAGGCGATAGGCATAGCCCGCTTCCGCCTTGGTGACGCGATAGGCGATGTCGTGGCGCGGATCGTCATCGCCCGGGAACAGCTCGTCGTTGGCGACATTCTCGATCCGGCCGAAGATCGCATGGCGTCGGTCGATTTCCCAAGTCGCCTCGCCCAGCCACGCGGTCAACGACGCGCCATCCGAACCGCCCGGAACGAGCCGCTTTTTGCGCGACCAGGCGCCGGTTAGCGCGAGGCCGGCGCGCGCGTACGAAATGCTGGCCGTGGTCCGTGCCTCATCCTCGCCGGGATGCTGCTGCTCGGGACTGTCTAGCCGGCCATGGCTGACCTGCACGGCCCAGAAGGGGGAGGGAGTCCAGGTGCCGCGCACGCTCCAGGAATCGAGCCTGGGCGATTCGATGTCCCATCGAAGCTCGTCCGGTTCGCGCCCACGGAACGCCGAGGCCTCCAGCTGGACCCTCGGTCCCGCATAGCCGGCGGTGACGACGCCGTAGGTGATGTGCGTCGAATCGAACCAGTGGTGCGTGATCGGCGCCATCGGCAGGTAGCGGGCGGAGGCCCGATGCATGAACGCGCTCGGGCCGAGCGCCGGCTCGCCGACGGGAGCGGCATAGACGAAGGCGGTCGCATTCTCGCCCAGCCGCGCATCGAGCCGCGCCGACAGCTCCATGAACAGGTCGTGCGGGTGCTGGCGGTCGACGAGCGGTCGGCCGTTCGCCAGCTCGCCGGTGGCGAACAGATTCGCATAGCCGCGCGGTCCCATCAGCGGTTCCAGGCTGCCCATGCCGCGTACCTGCACATGGAAGGCGTCGCCCAGATCGCGGTCCGCCATCAGCATGGCCATCGATCCGACGAAAGCGTCGCTGCCGCCGCGCGGACCGCCCTGCCGCGTCGCGGCGCCCCAGGCATAGCCATGCGTCATCAGCATCCAGTCGCCGGCGTGGATCATCGCGCCGCGCATCGGCCCCTCGCCCGCGGGAAGGCGGCTGGTGCCGCTGCCCATCTGGTACCATCCACCGCCGGCACCCATGGACATCGTTGCCGGTGGGGCGCCGGGGGGCGCCTTGGCCCATGCGTCGGACGCGGCGTCGCGATAGGCGGCCGGCGCGGTGAAGGCCGGCATCGCCATGCCGTCGTGTTCCATCGCGCCGTGATCCATCGCGCGCTGCCCCATCGCGTCATGCCCCATCGTCGGATGATCGCCTGCGCCAAGATCCATCATCGGGGTCCGCTGAGACGTCGGTTCGGCCGCCGGGGGCTGGGGAGGGCCTGCCGCAGCATGGTCCATATCTGCTGAATTGCCGCTTGGCATCGGCTGGGGCGCGTGTCCCGCCGCCGCGTGGGTTCGAGCCGGTGTTGCCGGCATCGCCATGCCGGGCATGGCGTGTTGGTCCTGCGCCGCAATGGACGCGGCGCTGCCCGCGGCAAACGCCGCGAGCAAAAGTGTCGCTGTCATGCTGTAGTCTTTCTTCGCGATTATCGAAGCCGAGGCTGAGGGGCTGATCGCCCCGCAGGCTCAGCCCAGTCGCGGCGGCGGCAGGGCCGGGGGCGTTCCCCGGCCCAGGTCGAGCCGCGTCGCGCGCGCGACCAGCAGGGGACGCGACGCCGGCGCGGCGCCGATGTCGGGCGCACGCAGCCAGTCGCTCGGCGGGACGCAGCCGATACATCCATGGGCCACGGTGGCATCGGGACGGGGTGCGGACCGATGGTGCATCGCCATCGAATGTGCTGTGATTCCGTTGCCCTCGTGGCAGGCGGCCGGCGCCGCGCCGGGTAGGGCGGACATCGCGAGGAAGAGGGCCAGGACCAGCCGGAACAGCATCGTCATGCGCTAGCCGGAACCGCGGCCCGCGTCACCATGGCCTGCACACAATAGGTCGGAGAGTCGCCGGCAGCCGGCAAGGTCGTGCGCCCGCGGACCGTGCGCGACGCGCGATCAATCGGGTAGCACCCAGTTGACATCGCGCAGTGCGAAGCTTCCCGCCACCGCGGTGCCGGCATGCGACGCCGGGACGAACCGCGCATTGCGTCGCGCCAGCTCGCACGTCTGCCGGTCGAGCGCGGCCGACCCGCTCGAGCTGGTGATACGGCATCCGACGACGCGCCCCTTGGCGTCGATCGTCAGCATCGCCGAGACCTTGCCCTGCTGTCGCTTGGCGAGCGCTTCGGGCGGATAGGGGGTCATCGGAAACCAGTCGCTGCCGTCGCGGATCGGCGAGGGCGGCATGTCGCCGTTTAAATCCTGCAGGAAGAGCGCCAGAAGTAGGATCGACATGGCCCTATATTAGCCGCGCCGCGTCCGCCTGTCACGCCACCTGACGCTCGACGACCCGCCGCGACATGCGCCGACGCCAAGCTGGATGCCACGAAGCGAATGGACGACTGATACCGGGATGGCATCGGCCATCGCAGCCTTCAACCGCCCGTTGCGGCGCGCAAGCGTGGAGGTCATCCATCGCGTGCAGCGGAGCCGCGACGAGACGATCCTGCCTGAACGGACCTAGCGCCACCTATCCGACGGGTCGCAGTCCAGCGCTTCAATCGTGGCGGTGACCGCCGTCAGACGTTGAAGCGGAACAGCATCACGTCGCCGTCGTGGACGACATAGTCCTTGCCTTCCTGCCGCAGCTTGCCCGCATCGCGCGCGCCGCTTTCGCCGCCGAACTTGACGTAATCGGCATAGGCGATCGTTTCCGCGCGGATGAAGCCGCGTTCGAAGTCGGTGTGGATCTCTCCCGCCGCCTGTGGCGCCTTGGCACCCGCATGGACCGTCCAGGCGCGCGCCTCCTTGGGGCCGACCGTGAAGAAGGTGAGGAGGTGAAGCAGCTTGTAGCCGGCACGGATGACGCGGCCGAGCCCCGTTTCCGTCAGCCCCAGTTCAGAGAGGAATTCGCCGCGGTCTTCCGGCGCCATCGTCGCGATTTCCGCCTCGATCGCGGCGGAGACGACCACCGCTTCCGCGCCCTCTGCCGCCGCCTTCTCGAACACCCGCGCCGAATGCGCGTTGCCGGCAGCGGCATTGGCCTCCTCGACGTTGCAGACATAGAGCACCGGCTTGGCGGTGATCAGCTGCGCCTGCGAGAAGACGCGCGCCTCCTCGGCGTCCTTCGGCTGCGTCAGCCGCGCCGGCTTGCCCTCGCGCAGCAGGTCGAGCGCCTGGCCGAGCACGCTAGCACCGATCTTGGCTTCCTTGTCGCCCTGCTGCCCCTTCTTGATCAGGGCCGGCACGCGCTTCTCCAGGCTTTCGAGATCGGACAGCATCAGCTCGGTCTCGACCGTCTCGGCATCCGCGATCGGGTCGACCTTGCCTTCGACATGGGTGACGTCGCCGTCCTCGAAGCAGCGCAGCACGTGGACGATCGCATCGACCTCACGGATGTTGCCGAGGAACTGGTTGCCCAGGCCCTCCCCCTTGGAGGCGCCGCGCACCAGGCCGGCGATGTCGACGAACGCGAGCTGCGTTTCGATGATCTTGGCCGAATTCGCGATCTTGGCCAGTTCGTACAATCGCGGATCGGGCACGGCGACATTGCCGACGTTGGGCTCGATCGTGCAGAACGGGTAATTGGCCGCCTGCGCCGCAGCCGTCTCGGTCAGCGCGTTGAAGAGTGTGGACTTGCCGACGTTGGGCAGGCCCACGATGCCGCAGCGGAAACCCATGAGGAAAACTCTGTTCTGCAAAATGGACGGGAAGGTCGCGCCCTTACCCGGCTGTACCATGCTTGACCAGCAGTTAAGCGGTTCCCTATTTTCGTCTACAGAAATGCACGGTTCGCCGCATGACAGGCATGCCACAATTGTGCCTTGATCCGCCGCGCGTCGTCTGTGGTATGCAGCGGGACGGCGGCCGTGGGGACGGTCGGCGTGGAATGAGATCGCTGTGGTGGGAGAACACATGCGTCGACTGGTGTGGTGCAGCACAGCGCTGGCAGTGATCGGCCTGAATGGTGCCGCCGGTGCGCAGTCGCCGACGCAGCCCGCGGTTTCCGCATCACCGGCGGTGCCGGCGGCGTCGATACCGAACGCCCCCTTCCTCCCGCCGGCCGCTGCCCCCGCGCCGCGTGGGCCGGTGCGTCTGTCACTCGCGCCTGTGGCGGCGGGCGGATCGGTCGAGCGCTCGGCCCGGCTCGCCGGCAAGCTGAGCATGCGCGTGACCGTGCAGTCGGTCGGCGATGGTTCACGCGAGATGTTCCATTCGCGCATGACGGGACAGATGGTCGACTTCTTCCCGGCCGGCGATCACGGCTTCCACCTCTCGATGGGGACCCGCGTCTTCAACCCGCGGCCGATGGGGCCGTCCGAGATCGCGATGCGCGGCATATTGCCCAGTCTGCGCCGGCTGAACATTCCCGGGATGAAGACCAACATGCGGCGCGCGCCCGCACTGACCATGGGCTATACCGATCGGGTCGACCGCGACACCAGCGTCGGGTTCGAGGTCGGCGCGATGCAGGGGCGTGCCTATAACGACGTCGCCAATGTCGCGCGTCAAACCCGGGCGGAGCGCAACGCGATCGAAAGTCCGATCAACCCCATGGTCAATCTGGTGATCGGGCACCGATTCTAGGGTCCGATCCAGTGCGTGGATGCGGTGCCGGCCCGATCCAGCCTTGCTGGATCGCGCACTGAGGGCGGTACTCTTCGCGGCCGGCTTTCGCTAGGCAAGGCGGTGCCATGTTGACGCCCACCGCCCTGCTGCTGCCCGCCTTCGCGCCCTGGTTCGATGTCGCCGGGCTTGCCGTGTTCGCCGCCTCGGGCGCACTCGCCGCGGCCAAGCGGGGACAGACGGCGGTGACGCTGGCCTTCTTCGCGCTGATCACCGGCGTCGGCGGCGGAACGGTGCGGGACCTGCTGATCGGCGCGCCCGTCTTCTGGGTCCATGACGCGCGGGCAGCGACCGTCTGCCTGACGATGGCCGCCGTGATCTGGGTCACGCCCGAACGCTGGTGGCGCGACAGCGCGCTGGCCTGGTTCGATGCGGTCGGGCTTGCCGCTTATGCGGTCTATGGCGCGGCGAAGGCGATCGGCTATGGCATCCCGCCGATCCCGGCGGCGGTCATGGGTGTGGTGACCGCCTGCGTCGGGGGGATCATTCGCGACGTGCTGGCCGGCGAGCCTTCGATCCTGATGCGTCCCGAACTCTATGTCACCGCCGCCGCCTTGTCCTCGTCCAGCTATGTCGCGCTGAACCTCGCCGGTATTCCCAGCGCGCCCGCCGCGGTCGTCGCCGCGCTGGCAGGCTTCGGCCTGCGCGCAGCGGCGATCCACTGGCATCTGGGCCTGCCCGCCTATCGGGGCCGGCGGTAGTTCTCCTTCATTCTGAACCAGTCTCCCGCGTCGGCTCAGCCGAAGCTTTAACGATCTCCGGCTCACTTCGCGGTGGTTACATCAGAAGTGGGAAATCATGAACGCTACACAATTCGCCCTGATCGGCTTTGGTCCGATTGCGACGGCGCTGACGATATTTGGCTTTGTCGTCGTGCGGGGAACGAAGGTTTCGGAATTTCGCCAATCCTGGATAAACGACCAGCGTACCGATCTGAGCAAGCTGCTTGCCGCGTCGCGGCAGCTGGCTCGATGCACCGGCGGCACGGGAGACGCCGCCTGGCTGGCATTCGACGAGGCCGCAACGCGGATCAACCTGCGCGAAAATCCAGCTAAAAGCGAATGGAAGGATGTTCTGGACGCCATTGCGGCACTGCGAATTGACCTGCGCGCGCAGCCGCGGCGTGCGGCGTTTGACGTCGACGTTGCAGCAGCGGACATCGAAAGTAAGGCACGGCTGCTGTTGAAGGCGGAGTGGAAACGCGTCCGCTTCGGCGAGGCGGGCTACAAGACCCTGATTCTATTCGCTGCGCTGATGGTTTTCTGGCCGATTTTACCGCTCGTCGGTTATACTCTCGCGCACATGTTCGGGCTCGGTCACCTTCTGCCGGCCGGTCTCGCCCTGAACGCCCTGCTTCCCGATGCAACTAAATAGTGGCTGAGCGGGCCGGCCTATGGCGAGCGTTTTCCTGCGAATGCCCTTTGGCCGGCCTTACCCCCGTACGACCCCGACGTCGACGAAGGGGCGTGGCTCTGCCGGGGGTGCGCCCGGTTCGGCGAGTTCGCGCTGCCAATAGCCGACGTCGATCCACTGGCCATGCTTGTACCCGATCTCGCGGAACACGCCCGCGCGGCGGAAGCCGACTGCCTCGTGCAGGGCGATCGAACGCTCGTTGGGCAGCGCGATGCGGCCGATCGCCTGCGTGAAGCCCTGTTCGCGCAGCGTCGCGATCAACCCCGGATAGAGCAGGCGGCCGATGCCCTGCCGCTGCGCGACGTCGGCGACATAGATCGTCGTCTCGACGGTCCAGCGATAGGCACGCCGCGTCGAGAATTCCGAGGCATAGGCATAGCCGATCACGCCGCCCTCGGCTTCGCCGCTGGTGGCGACGATCCACGGGTAGAGGCCGTGCGAGGCCGCCATGCGCGCGCGCATCGTGCGGGCGTCGGGGGCCTCCTCCTCGAACGAGACCGTGCCGGCGAGGACGTGCGGCGCGTAGATTGCGGCAATCGCGCCCGCATCGTCCGCGGTCGCGGCGCGGAGCGCGATCACCAGCCCTGGAACCCCAAACGGGCGATCACCAGGTCGACCAGGTTCGCATCGCCCGCGCTCGCGGCCGTCGGCGCGAGTTCCCCGCATTCGAGGCAGCGCGCCTGCACCGAACCCGAGCTCGCCAGCCGTCGCGCGTCGCCAAGCGCACGCGCGAAGGTGGCGCGCCGCTCGGCCGCGATCCGGCTGAACACGTCGCCGCCGTTGGCCGCGGCGTCGCCGGCGCCGTCCTCGTCATCGCGATTGAGCGACGCGGCGAGCGTGGCGGCGAAGCCCGGCGCCTTCTCGAGATATTCTGCATGGACCTTCGCCGGGTCGAGCTTGGCGCGGCGCGCGGCCTCGGCGATCGCGTCGTTCAGATTGCCGAACCGGTCGACCAGATTGATCTGGCGCGCCGTGCCGCCATCCCACACGCGACCCTGCGCGATCGTGTCGACGCGCTCCGGCGTCATGTGGCGCGACTGTGCGACACGTGCCAGGAAGTTGCGATAGCCGTTCTCGATCCCAGCCTGCAGGATCGTGTCCAGCATCGGGGTAAGGCCGCCCGTGACGTCGGGCTGGCCCGACAGCGGCGTGGTCTTCACGCCGTCGGTCGTCACCCCGATCTTGGCGAGACTTGCCTCGAAGCTGGGGATGATCCCGAAGATGCCGATCGAGCCGGTGATCGTCGACGGCTCCGCAAAGATCACATCGCCCGGCGTCGACACCCAATAGCCGCCGGAGGCGGCCAGCCCGCCCATCGAGACGACGACGGGAAGCCCCTTCTTCTTTGCTTCCAGGATGGCAAGGCGGATCCGCTCGGAGGCGAGCACGGAGCCGCCCGGCGAATCGACGCGGACGACCAGCGCCTTCAGATCCTTCTTCGCGAGGCCGTTGAGGATCGCCTTGGCGATCGTATCGCCATGGGCGCTGCCCGGTCCGCCCTCGCCGTCGACGATGTCGCCGGCGATCGTCACCACGCCGATCGAGTCGCCGGTACGCGGCAACGGATGCGCATCGACCCATGCGTTATAGGGGATGGCCGCATAGCCGCCGAGCGGCTTGCTGCTGTCGGCCCCCGCGACCTGGGCCACACGCTGTCCGAAGGCGACGCGGTCGCCCAGCTTGTCGACGATGCCCGCGGCCAGGTTCGCCTTGGCCATGTCGCCACCCGCACCCAGGATCATCTTGTCCGGTTGGGTCAGGAAGGCGCGTACGTTTGCCTTTGGCCGCGCCTTGGCGATCGCCTCCTGCCACTGGCCGAACAGTGCGCCATAGAGCGCCTGGCTGGCGGCACGCGCCTCCGGGCTTTGGTCGGATCGCGTGTAGGGTTCGACGAAACTCTTGAACTTCCCGACGCGGTAGACGTGGACGTTGACCCCCAGCTTGTCGATCAGCCCCTTGTAATACAAGGAATTGCCACCGGGGCCCGTGAATATCGTACCCCCCAGCGGATTGACCCATATCTCGCTGGCATTGGCGGCAAGCCGATATCCCGCGTCGGTATAGGCGGTCGCGTAGGCGAGGACCGGCTTGCCGCTGTCGCGGAAGCGGCGAATCGCATCGGCGACCTCGTTGAGGGAGGCCGGATAGCCGCCGCCGAACTCGTCGAGATCGAGCACCAGCGCCTTGACCCGGTCGTCGCTGCGACCGGCGTCGATGCTGCGCACCAGATCGCGCAGTCGAAACTGATGGGGCACCTTGCTGCCGCCGCCGGACAGCATCGCCGTGATGGAGGGCGTTTCGGGCTGTTCGACGATCGGCCCGTCGAGGTCGAGCACCAGTGCGCCATTGCGGATCGGCTTCGACCCCGGCCGCGCGTTGAGCGCCGCGAACAACAGGCCAAAGAACAGCAGCATCGCGACGAGGACGAGCCCGTCCTTGATCGCCACCAGCAGCTTCCAGGCACCCCGAACCAGCTTCACGTCATGCTCCTCGCTCTCGTGACCGACAGAGCTAGAGCAGCCGCGCGCCGCTGGCAACGGCCCGTATTACCGAGGCAATACAGGATCGACGTGCGATTCCCCTTCCGCTCGCGGGAGGGGCACGACGAGATCACCCGCGCGATGGTTTCTCCGCGGCATAGGACATGGCCGCGGCGGTACCCGTCGCGGGCTTGATGTGCCACCAGCCCGGGCGGTCGATCGCGACGAGAAAGGCAAGTGCGAGCAGGCCAAACGCTAGCACCAGCGCCGACGTCCAGTTGGGCTGGTAACGCTTCTTTTCGTCTTTTCCGTGCATCGATCTGTCCTTCTTCAGATTGGTCGCGGGTCGAGCAGAGGACATAGGCTGCGGGGATCAACGCTCCATGGTTGCGACGTTACGTTTTCTTGCTGCGTTGCGGCATGCGGCGGGACGACCCGGACGGCGGGACGGATCGATCGCCCGGTGTCAAATCGCGCCGGCGACTCTCTTGACCTTGATCGAGGGCGGGCACATATCCGCCGCTGTTGGCACTCCCGACATGGGAGTGCCAGAAAAGTGTCACACAACCTAAAGAGGGTATCCGCAATGAACTTCCGTCCGTTGCACGACCGCGTCCTCGTCCGCCGCGTCGAGGCCGAGGAAAAGACCGCAGGCGGGATCATCATTCCCGACACCGCCAAGGAAAAGCCGCAGGAGGGCGAGGTCGTCGCCGCCGGTGCCGGTGCCAAGAACGAGAAGGGCGAAGTCGCGCCGCTCGACGTCAAGGCCGGTGACCGCATCCTGTTCGGCAAGTGGTCGGGCACCGAGGTCAAGGTGAATGGTGAGGACCTCCTCATCATGAAGGAATCCGACATCCTCGGGATCGTCGGCTAACCAGCCTTCCGCACCACCCTGCGCACGAGGGTGCGAAGGGTGGGACTTTTGAGACTTTCCACATTCTAGAAAGGGCAGTCACATGGCAGCCAAGGAAGTTAAGTTTTCGCGCGACGCCCGTGAGCGCATCCTGCGCGGCGTCGACATTCTCGCCGACGCGGTCAAGGTCACGCTGGGGCCGAAGGGCCGCAACGTCGTGATCGACAAGAGCTTCGGCGCGCCCCGCATCACCAAGGACGGTGTATCGGTCGCCAAGGAGATCGAGCTCAAGGACAAGTTCGAGAACATGGGCGCGCAGATGGTGCGCGAAGTGGCCTCGAAGACCAACGACATCGCCGGTGACGGCACCACCACCGCGACCGTTCTCGCCCAGGCGATCGTGCGCGAGGGCATGAAGTCGGTGGCCGCTGGCATGAACCCGATGGATCTGAAGCGCGGCATCGATCTCGCCGTGATCAAGGTCGTCGAGGACGTCAAGGCGCGCTCGAAGCCCGTCTCGGGCTCGTCGGAAGTCGCGCAGGTCGGCATCATCTCCGCGAACGGCGACAAGGAAGTCGGCGAAAAGATCGCGGAAGCGATGGAGAAGGTCGGCAAGGAAGGCGTCATCACCGTCGAGGAAGCCAAGGGTCTCGAGTTCGAGCTCGACGTCGTCGAGGGCATGCAGTTCGACCGCGGCTACCTGTCGCCCTACTTCATCACCAACCCGGAGAAGATGACGGTCGAGCTCAACGACCCGTATATCCTGATCCACGAGAAGAAGCTGTCGAACCTGCAGGCGATGCTCCCGATCCTGGAAGCCGTCGTCCAGTCGGGCCGTCCGCTGCTGATCATCGCCGAGGACATCGAGGGCGAGGCGCTCGCCACGCTCGTCGTCAACAAGCTGCGCGGTGGCCTCAAGGTCGCGGCCGTCAAGGCGCCGGGCTTCGGCGATCGCCGCAAGGCGATGCTCGAGGACATCGCGATCCTCACCGCCGGTGAGCTGATCAGCGAAGACCTCGGCATTAAGCTCGAGAACGTCACCGTCGGCATGCTCGGCACCGCCAAGCGCGTCACGATCGACAAGGACAACACCACCATCGTCGATGGTGCTGGCAACGCCGACGCAATCAAGGGCCGCACCGAGGCGATCCGTGCGCAGATCGAGAACACCACCAGCGATTACGACCGCGAGAAGCTCCAGGAGCGCCTCGCCAAGCTCGCCGGCGGCGTTGCGGTGATCAAGGTCGGTGGTGCGACCGAGGTCGAGGTGAAGGAGCGCAAGGATCGCGTCGACGACGCGCTGCACGCGACCCGCGCCGCGGTCGAGGAAGGCATCGTTCCGGGCGGCGGCACCGCGCTGCTGTACGGCACGAAGGCTCTCGACGGCCTGAAGGGCGAGAACGACGACCAGACTCGTGGTATCGACATCGTCCGCAAGTCGCTGACCTCGCTGGTCCGCCAGATCGCGCAGAACGCCGGTCACGACGGCGCCGTCGTGTCGGGCAAGCTGCTCGACCAGTCGGACACGTCGTTCGGCTTCAATGCGGCGACCGATCAGTATGAAAACCTGGTCCAGGCCGGCGTCATCGACCCGACCAAGGTCGTGCGCACCGCGCTGCAGAACGCCGCTTCGGTCGCCGGCCTGCTCATCACCACGGAAGCCACCGTGGCCGAGCTGCCGGACGACAAGCCCGCCATGCCCGCGATGCCGGGCGGCGGCATGGGCGGCATGGACTTCTAAGCCGCATGCGGCCCCGGCCAGCGCCGCTGGTCGGGGGCTCGCATCGGCGCGGCGGGCGGGGGTAGCGATGCCCGATCCGTCCGATGTCCGGTCGGCGGCTCTGCCGCCGCCGTCCGCCAGGCCATTCGGGAAGGGGAGCGACGGAGCGATCCGTCGCTCCCCTTTTTCGTCAGGCATGCGTTTCCGCGCCAGGCAACCCGCCCAGGCGCCGCACGTTTCCGCGGGCGATGAGCCAAGATGCAACCCGCACCGCACCGCCCGCCGACAGCATCATCCTGGGCTATGGCCCGATGCTGCCCACTCTCGCCGCCGCGATCGGTGCATGGGTCCTGCCGCCACCCTGGCCGCTGTGGGCGCTGCACCTCGGGATCCTATGGGCGGCGATGATCCTGATCTTCATCGCCGGCGTGCGTCGAGGCTTCGGCTTCGGTTTTCCCGCCGCGTCGAAGGCCGCCTCGATCGCCAGCAGCCTTGGCTATTTCGTGCTCGCGGGCGTGGCGCTCGTCCTCGCCTCGCCGGTACTCGCGCTGATCCCGCTGCTGATCGGCTATGCGCTCGTCGCGCTGCTCGACCGGCGTGCGGCGCAGCATGGCGATGCGCCCGCCTATTTCGCCGCACTGCGTCCGCGCCAGATGCTTGTCGCGCTGCTCGGCCTTGCCGGACTTTGGGCCTGGGTGCTCACCCGCTGACGCGGCGTTGACCAATCCGCCCGGCCCCATCGCTCGCCTGCAATCCAGCAAGGCTGGATCGGGGGGGGGCGCCGCTTCCACGCAAGTGGAACAGACCCTAGAAGGACGCTGTGCACCGTGCCCTAGCCATCCTGCCGTTCGCGCTGATCCCCGCGGTGCTATTCGCGCTCTTCTTCCAAGTCGCGATCCTGGATCCGTCCCATATCGGCTGGCTGATCCGTGGCAGCGACAATGGCGAGAACGCCCTTGGACTGCACGCCTATCTCCACGACGCGACGGCCGCGTGGAGCCTTCGCACTTCGCTGCTCAACGCGCCGGAGGGGGTGCCGCTGCTCTTTACCGACAGCAATCCGCTGATCGGTCTTGTGGCCCGGCCGTTCGCGCGGCTCCTTCCGGCCGATGCGCAATTCGTCGGCCTGTGGTTCCTGCTGTGTCTCGTGCTGCAAGCGGCATTCGCGGCCGCCCTGCTACGCCGTCACGCGCCGGACAGGCTCGCGCTTTGGGCCGGGACCGCGCTGCTGTGCCTGCTGCCGACCTTGTTCAACCGGATCATCCACGCCAATCTGTTCGCGCACTGGCTGATCCTCACGGCGCTGTGGCTGCACCTCGAGCCGCGGCACGGCCATACCCGCTGGTGGCTGCCGCTGCTCGCCGTCACGGCGCTGGTGCACAGCTATCTGCTCGTCATGGTCGGCGCGGTCTGGGCGTGCGCGACCGCCTCACGCATCGCCGGAACGCATGGCCCGCCGCGCCGGCGCGCGATATTGGGCGCGGCGGCGGCGCTGGTCCTCGTGGCGGTGCTCGCCTGGTGGCTGGGAGCGGGCGGGCAATACGCGCTGGCAGGAAATTACGGCGCCTTCGCGATGCCGCTCGATGCGCTGGTCAACCCGGGCAATCCGTCCTTTTCGACACTGCTCCCGGCGACGCTCCAGCGCGAGGGCAGGGGATTCGAGGGATTCCAGTATCTTGGCGCGGGACTGCTGGCGCTGCTCCTGATCGCGGCCGTCATCGCCGTCGTCCGGCCGCGGCCTGCGGCGGAGCGAATCATGCACCGCCGGTTGCTTTGGCTCGTACCTGCCTTCGCTGCGCTGACGCTATTGGCGATCAGCAACTATCCCGACATCGCCGGCCACCGGCTGCCACGCATCGCCCTGCCGGCGATATTGGCGCCTGCGCTGGACATGGTCCGCGCCTCGGGGCGGCTCTTCTGGCCGGTCGCCTATGCGCTCGTGCTGCTCGCGGTGGTCGCGGCTTACCGGCTGGGGCGCGACCGCGCCGGGCTGGTGTTGATGGCGCTGATCGCGCTGCAAATCGCCGATCTATCGGGAATGGCGACCGCGCTGCGGACGCTCACCCGTGGAGGGGACACGACGTTCGTACGGACGCGTGATCCCCGCTGGGCGGCGGCGCTGGCGCATGCGCGCGACGTCGCGGTTCTTCCCGCCGAGCCCACGCACGATCTCCAACTGTTCCAGGAAGTCGCCTGGCGCGCGACGTCCGCCGCGAAGCCGGTGCGCGCCGTCTATGCCGCGCGTACGCCCCGTGTGACGCAGATCCGAGCCGCGGCCGATCTCGCCAGTTTCCGTGCGGGCCGGCTGCGCTGCGGGCGACTGTACCTGCTGCTCGATGCCGAACCCGCGCCGCCGGGTGCGGCGGTCACCACGCTCGACGGCGCCCGCATCATTTGGCCCCAGGCGTGCCGCCGTCCTTCATCGCCTCGATCAGCTTCTTGACCTCCTGGCTGCGACCGCGCGGCAGCACCAGCACGTCGTTGCCGCTCGCCACCACGATGAGATCCTCGACGCCGACCGCCGCGATGCGGATGCCGTCGGAGCGCAGCAGGCAGTTCGTCGTGTCGATCGCCAGCACCTCGCCGCGATGGACATTGCCCCGGTCGTCCTGCTCGCTGATCGCGTGAAGCGCGTCCCAGCTGCCGACGTCGCTCCACCCCATCGCAACCGGCACGACCGCAACGCGTCCGGCCTTTTCCATGACCGCATAGTCGATCGAGTCGGACGGCGAGGCAACGAAGGCGGCGGCATCGGGCCACACGCAGGTCCGCTCGCGCCGCGCTTTGGTCATCGCCTCCTGCGCCGCGGTCAGCATCGCCGGCGCATGCTGTCCCAGTTCGCCAAGGAAGATATCCGCGCGGAACAGGAAGATGCCGCCGTTCCACGCAAAATCGCCCGCTGCGAGCATCGCCTCGGCCCGCTCGCGTGGCGGCTTTTCCACGAAGCGCGCGACGCGGTGGACACCCTTGCCGATCTCCTCACCGACCTGGATCCAGCCATAGCCGGTCTCCGGCGCGTCTGGCGTGATGCCGAACGTCACCAGCCAGCCCTCCGCGACCAGCGGCATCGCCGCCTCGATCGCGGCGTGAAAGGCGGCGACGTCGTGGATGACGTGATCCGACGGCATCACCAGCAGCGCATCCTCGCCCTTTGCCGCGAGGGCGCCGAGTGCGATCGCCGGGGCGGTGTTGCGAGCGGCCGGCTCCAGAATGACGGCCTGCGGCGCGATCCCCGCCGCGTCGAGCTGCCCTTCGATGTCGCGGACATGCGCCGCATTGGCGACGACGATCGGTGCGGCGAAACCTTCCCCGTGCGCCCGCTTCGCGGTCAGCTGCAGCATCGTCTCCTCGGCCGTCAGTGCAAGCAGCTGCTTGGGCATCTCCGGGCGCGACATCGGCCACAAGCGAGTGCCCGACCCTCCGGAGAGGATCACGGGAACGATGGTCATAACGGTCGTATTCTCCCTGGGAGGCGCATCTATAGACAAAAGGATGCGATGCCGAAACAATCCGGGGCACGATCCTGTTCCACGGCGTGGGCGTCTCGTCCGCGATCGTACATGTTCAGCAAATCTTTGCCTTTTCCTGCCAATCGAGGAACGTGTCGGAAAAGCTTACACCAAAGCGGATCGCGCGGGCTAGCCGGGGGCCGGATCGGTGATCCGCCTTTTCAAACATTATGTGCCGCAGGCGGTGCTGCTGCTGGGGGTCGTCGACGCCCTGCTGCTGCTCGTCGCCGCCGAGGCGGGCTGGGTCATCCGGGCGCACCAGATCGGCATGGCGGCCGGATCGATCACCACGCGCATCCCGCAGGTACTCAGCTTCGTCGTCGCGTTGCAGGTCGCCCTGGTATCGGTGGGCGCCTATGGCGTCGCCTCGTTCCTGTCGTTGCGGTTCGCCGCGGCGCGGCTGGCGGTCGCGATCGGACTCGGCGTGCTCTTCCTGTCGCTGATCTTCTTCCTGGTGCCCGCTCTGACGTTCTGGCGGTCGAACCTGTTCTACGCGATGCTGGTCGCGATCGTGCTGCTCGTCACGGTGCGCGCGCTGCTCGGCCGGACGCTCGGCGGCGACACTTTCAAGCGGCGCATCATCGTCCTCGGGGCAGGACCCCGGGCCGCGCGCATCGGCGAACTCGCCCGCCGCCCGGGATCGAACGTCATCGTCGCGGGCTATGTCGCGATGGGCGAATCCGGCGTCGCGGTCGACGATGCGGTCGCGCGCGCCGACATTCCCAACCTCGCGGCGCATGTCATCGACCGGCGCGCGACCGAGGTCGTGCTCGCGCTGGAGGAACGGCGCAACGCGCTTCCGCTCAAGGATCTTCTGCGTGTACGCACCACGGGCGTCGCCGTGTGCGAGATATCGACCTTCCTGGAGCGCGAGACCGGGCGAATAGACCTTAATTCCGTCAATCCGTCGTGGCTGATCTTCTCAGACGGCTTCGCATCCGGGCGGATCGTATCGGGCATCGTCAAGCGGGCGTTCGACATCGCGGCCAGCCTGTTGCTGCTGACGTTGACGCTGCCGCTGATCGTGGTCGCCGCGATCGCGATCAAGGTTGAATCGCGTGGCCCCGCCTTCTACCGGCAGCGCCGCGTCGGCTTGTACAACCAGCCGTTCGAAATCCTGAAGCTGCGGTCGATGCGGCAGGACGCCGAAGTCGCCGGGCAGGCGGTGTGGGCGGAGAAGGACGATCCCCGCATCACCCGGATCGGCCGCTTCATCCGCAAGGTGCGCATCGACGAACTGCCGCAGACTTGGACCGTGTTGAAGGGTGAGATGAGTTTCGTTGGCCCGCGTCCCGAACGCCCGCAGTTCGTGGCGCAGCTGGAGGATCAGCTACCCTATTATGCCGAGCGGCATATGGTGAAGCCCGGCATCACCGGTTGGGCGCAGATCAACTATCCGTATGGCGCCTCGATCGACGATGCACGCCACAAGCTCGAATACGACCTGTATTATGCGAAGAATTATTCGCCCTTCCTCGACCTGCTGATCCTCCTCCAGACGCTCCGCGTGGTGATCTGGCCGACGGGGGCGCGGTGACGCTCGCGCTGATCCTGTGGGGCTATGCGATCGCCGCGCTCGCGTTCGGCGTGCTCGCCGTGGCGGTCGCGCGCGGTCCGGCGTCGCTGCCCGCGCGCGTGGGGCTGACGAGTGCGCTCGGGCTCACCGCGCTCTGGGCGCTCGCGGTGGCGGGGATCGCGGCACGCGATCCGGTGACGACATTGGCGGAAAGCCTTCGCAACGTCGCCTGGCTCGCCCTGCTATGGTATCTGGTCCGCCGCGCGCGCGCGGGCAATGTCGCGCTGACGGCCCTGTATCTGGTCACTGCCGCGGTGAACGCCGGCGCCGTGGTGCTCGCCCTGCTCCAGACGCTGCCGCTGGGGACGGATGTCGCGGCGGCCGTCGGCGGCGTCTGGCTTGCCGCCCGCATGGTCGGCGCGCTGCTGGGCCTGATGCTCTGCCATCAATATGCAACCCGCGTCGCGGCGATCGGCGGATCGGCCGCGCTACTGCCCGGGATCGCCCTCGCCGGCATGTGGACGATGGACCTGGCGCTTGCCGTCCTCGCCTATGGCCTCGACGGCTGGCCGGACGCGATGGTGGCGATGCGCGGCTTCGGCATGGTCGCGGTCGCCGCGCTGATGCTGCCCGCGGCGATGGCGTCGGACCGGACGCTGACCGTGTCGCATGGCGGGGCGCTTCGCCTGCTGTCAGGCTTCGCGGTGCTTCTGTATGTCGCGCTGACGCTCGCTCTGCTGCGCGTCGCGGAAGGACTGGCGGGCACGCATGCGCGGATCGCGGAGACCGCGATCGTCTGCGGCGCCACCGCCGCGCTCGGCACCGTGCTGACCGCGCCGTGGCTGCGTGCGTGGGCGAAGGTGAAGCTGGCCAAGCATTTCTTCGACCACCGGTACGATTATCGGGTCGAATGGCAGCGGTTCGCGGCGCGGCTCGGCGCCCCCGGCAGCGGCGAACCGCTCGGCCAGCGCGTCGTGCGAGCGCTGGCAGACCTTACCGATTCGCCCGGTGGACTGCTGCTGGTCGCGGCGGGCGAGGGGCTTGAGCGTGACGCGGCGTGGAACTGGTCCGCCCCGGGCGACGCCGACGCGGCGCTGGCGGCCCATCTCGCCGGCAGCGAGCGGATCGTCGCGCTGGACGAGGTGCGCGGCGGGCTCGCCCCCGTCGAAGAAGCCGCGGTCGTCCCCGACTGGATGCGGGCGCAGGCGGATGCCTGGGCGCTGGTGCCGCTGCTGCATGGGCGCGATCTCGTCGGCGCGGTGCTGCTCGCACGACCGCCCGTGGACCGGTCGCTCGATTGGGAGGACCTCGACCTGCTGCGCATCGCCGGGCGTCAGGCCGCGGGGTATCTCGCCGAGGAGCGCGCGCACGTGGCACTGGCGGAGGCGGCGCGGTTCGACGAATTCAATCGCCGCTTCGCGTTCATCCTGCACGACATCAAAAATCTGGTCAGCGGCGTCAGTCTGGTCGCGCGCAACGCCGAACGTCATGCCGACAACCCCGCCTTTCGTGCCGACATGATCGCCACCCTCCAGGATTCCGCCGCCCGCATGAATGCGCTCCTGTCCCGCCTGTCGCAGCATCACCTGAGCCAGCCCGAGGCGCTCCAGCCGGTCGACGCGGGGGCGCTTGCGGCGCGCATCGCGCGCCGCCGCCGTGCCCAGCATCCGGTCGAGGCGCGCGGCGCAGGGGTCGCGCGCGCGCATCCGGGCCGGCTCGAACAACTGCTCGACCATCTCGTGCAGAACGCGCTGGAGGCGAGCGCGCCCGACGCCCCCGTCATGATCGAGGTCGCGGAGGCGGACGAGTGCGTCACCATCGTCGTCGCCGACCGGGGCTGCGGCATGAGTCCGGCATTTGTCCGGGACCGGCTGTTCCGTCCCTTCGCCTCGTCCAAGCCCGGCGGGTTCGGCATCGGCGCCTATGAGGCGCGCCAGCTCGCAGCGGCGATGGACGGCACCATCGCGGTGACCAGCCGCGAGGGCGAGGGCAGCCGCTTCACCGTCACCTTGCCGCTCGCCGCGCCGGCGGAGGCGGCGGCATGAGCGGGCACGCCGATCCCATGCCGGTTCTCCTCGTCGTGGAGGATGATCTCGCGCTGCAGCGCCAGCTGCGATGGGCTTATGACGGCTATCAGATCGTCACCGCCGCGACCCGTGCCGAGGCGATGGAAGCGCTGCGCAGCCACGAGCCCTCGGTCGTTACGCTCGACCTCGGCCTGCCGCCGGACCCCGACGGGACGAGCGAAGGCTTCGCCCTGCTCGCCGAGATACTTGCCGCCAAACCGGATACAAAGGTCATCGTCGCCTCGGGCCATGGCGCACGCGACAGCGCGCTGATGGCGATCGACCGGGGTGCGTGGGATTTCTACGCCAAGCCGATCGACATCGACGCATTGGGCCTGATCGTCGCGCGCGCGTTCCACGTTCAGGCTCTGGAAGCGGAGAACCGGCGTCTGGCGCAGCGGGCCGACGCGGGTGCCAGCAGCTTCGGCGGCCTGATCTACGCGTCCGACGAGATGGCGCGCGTCGTGCGAACCGTCGAACGCGTCGCCCCCGCGGACGTATCGGTGATGCTGCTCGGCGCGAGCGGAACCGGCAAGGAACTGCTCGCGCGCGGCCTGCACGACGCCTCCCCACGCGCACGCGGGGCGTTCGTCGCGATCAATTGCGCCGCCATTCCCGAAACGCTGCTCGAGAGCGAGCTGTTCGGGCATGAAAAGGGGGCGTTCACGGGTGCGGTCAAGACCACGCCCGGCAAGATCGAGATGGCGGCGGGCGGCACGCTGTTCCTGGACGAGATCGGCGACGTGCCCCTCGCGTTGCAGGTCAAGCTGCTGCGCTTCCTGCAGGAACGGACGCTGGAACGGATCGGGGGACGCAAGGCCATCGCCGTCGACACGCGCATCGTCTGCGCGACGCACCGCGACATCGATGCGATGGTCGCGTCCGGGGACTTCCGCGAGGACCTCTATTACCGGCTCGCCGAGATCGTCGTGCGCATCCCGGCGCTGGTCGAGCGGCCCGGCGACGCCGTGCTGCTCGCGCGCCAGTTCGTGCGGCGTCATGCCGCGGCGATGAAACTGCCCGTCGCGGGCCTCGCGCCGGATGCGATCGACGCGATCGGCAGCTGGGGCTGGCCCGGCAACGTCCGCGAGCTGGAGAATCGGGTCAAGCGCGCGGTGATCATGGCCGACGGCAAGCAGGTGACCGCCGCCGACCTGGACCTTGCCGACCGGTCGCAGGAGCCGGTGCCGCTCAACCTGCGCAGCGTGCGCGAGGCGGCGGACCGGCGCGCGATCCGTCAGGCGCTGGCGCAGGCGGAGGGCAATATCTCGGGCGCCTCGCGCCTGCTCGGCGTCAGCCGGCCGACGCTCTACGACCTGCTCAAGAGCTACGACCTTCATGGCTGAAGCGGTCTATCCGATGCTGCGCCCGCGTCGGCGAAAGCGCCGGGCCGCACCGTCCGCGCGGACGGTACGCCTGCTCGCGGTCTTGGTCCTGTTCGGCATCGCCGCGGCAGCGGCGGCGCTGATCGTCCGCCGCCCCGCCCCCGTCGATCCGCAGCGTGCGCTGTCGGATGCCCGCCGCGCCTATGCGCTGGGCAATTACAGCGCCGCGCGCAATCATGCCTTGCGCGTACTCGGCGTCGCACCGCAATCGGTGCCCGCGCAACGCCTGCTCGCGGACGCCTATCTCCGGCTGGGTGACGGCAACGCCGCCGAAGGAGCGCTCAGCCGAGCGCGCGCTGCGGGCGCGCCGGGCCTGGCAGGGCATCTCGCCGCCGCCCGGCTGTTGCAGGGCGATGCTCGCGGCGTGGTCGCGCTGCCGCTGCCGCATGGCGATGTGCTCGCCCTCCGTGCGCGGGCAGGCGCGCTGGCGCTGCAGGGCGACGTCGGGCAAGCCGCGCGGCTGCTGCTCGATCGCCTCGCCGCGCGACCGGACGATGGCGAGACCTGGGCGGCACTCGGCCGGATCAGGCTGGACGCGGGGCAGGTCGCCGCCGCCGCTGATGCGAGCGCCCATGCCCTGCGCCTGCGGCCCGGCGACCCCGTGGTGCTGACGCTCGCGGCGCAGCTGATGCGGACGCGCTATGGCCTCGTCGCGTCCCTGCCCTGGTTCGAGGCGGCGCTGCAACGCGACGCCTATTTCTATCCCGCTCTGGTCGAATATGCCGCGACGCTCGGCGACGCGGGCCGTTATCGCGACATGCTCGCCGCCAGCCGGCGCGCGCTCGCGGCGAGGCCGGATGCGATCGCGCCGCTCTATCTCCAGGCGATCCTCGCCACCCGTGCCGGTCGTGCCGACCTTGCCCGCGACCTCTTGCAGCGGGCGGGCGCGGGCGGCGCGGACCTGCCCGGCGCGACGCTTGCCGCCGGCGCAGTCGCCTATGGCGGCGGCCGCTATGAGCGGGCGATCGACGCCTGGCGCCAACTCGCGGTCGCGCAGCCGCTCAACGTCACCATGCGGCGTCTCCTCGCGGCGGCGCTGCTCCGCTCGGGTGACGCAGCCGGCGCGATCGCCGCTCTGGCGCCCGTCGTCGCGCGCGCCGATGCCGATACCTATGCGCTGACGCTCGCGGCACGTGCGCAGGAACGCAGCGGCGACCGCGTCCGCGCGGCGATGCTGCTGGACCGCGCCGCCAGCGGTACGCGCGGCCCGTCGGCGGTCTTCGCCAGCGACCAGGGCGTCGCGGCGCGGGTCGCCGATGCCGCCGCCGCGCCCGGTGACCCCAATTACATATTGGGCGTGATCCGCGCGCAGCTGACGCAGGGCGACGTGGCGGGGGCGGTCGCCCGCGCGCGGGCCTTGGTCGCGCGCGCGCCCGGTAGCCCGGCGCCGCTGCTCGCGCTCGGCGACGCGCTCGCGATCGGTGGTCGTTACGCGGAGGCGGCGCCCGTCTATGCGCGTGCCGCCGACCTGGCCTTCGACGAGCCGACGATGCTGCGCGTCGTCGACGCCTGGGGCCGGGCAGGCAACCCGCGCGCGGCGGCCGCGGCCCTGTCGCTCTACCGCCAGCAGAACCCGCAAAGCCTCGTCGCGGCGCGCCTGCTCGGCCATTGGCAGGTGCTGGCCGGCGACGCGGATTCGGCGATCGAGACGCTTGAAGACGTGCGCCGGCTCGTCGGCGACCGCGACGCGGGCCTGCTGGCCGATCTCGCCTACGCCTATGCGGCCGCGGACGAGGGCGCGGTCGCGCGCGTCTATGCGCGTGCCGCCTATCGCCTGCAGCCGATGAACGCGAGCGTGTGCGACGCCTATGCCGTGTCGCTCGCGGCGGCGGGCGAGATCGACGGCGCGCGCCAGCTCGCCGCCAAGGCGTTGGCCCTCGCCCCGCGCGATTCCGTCATCGCCGACCACGCCCGGCGCATTTTGAAGGCCTGAGGCCGCCGACGGTCTCGCTGCCGGACAAGGGTCTGATGTACCTGCGCGGAAGCGGTACCGGTTCTCACCCTAGGCTGGGTGTAGGGGCCGGCACCGCCCCGATCCAGCCTTGCTGGATTGCCGATTATTCCGATCACATCGCGAAGGTTCAGCTTTCGGGCGTCTTGCTGTACCGCGCGCCCATGGCCGATCCCCTGGACCGTATCGCCGCCGCGCTGGAGCGGCTGTCGCCGCCGCCCCCGCCGGCGGCCGATCCGCTAGCCCACCCCGCCTATGTGTGGCGCGACGGCGTACTGGGCGCGGCCCGCGCGTTCGCACCGCTGCCGCTCGGGATGCTGCGTGGCGTGGAGGCGCAAAAGGCGGCGCTTGTCGCCAATCTGACGCGCCTCGCCGCCGGCCACGCCGCGCAGGACGTCCTGCTCTGGGGTGCGCGCGGCACCGGCAAGTCGGCGCTGGTGAAGGCGGCGGTCGGCGCCGTACAGGCGGACGGCGCCCCCGTCGCGCTGGTCGAGGTCGCGGCGGACCGTCTGGCGGACCTGCCCCATCTGTTCGCGGCGCTGGCGGCGCTGCCGCGCGCCTTCGCGATCTTCCTCGACGATCTCGGCTTCGATGCCGCGGCGGACGCGCGCATCCTGCGATCGCTGCTGGAAGGCGGCGCGGAGGCGCGGCCCGCCAATGCCCGGCTGATCGTCACCTCCAACCGCCGCCACCTGATCGTGCGCGACATCGCGGAGCAGTCGAGCGCGATCAATCCGCGCGATTCGGTCGACGACCAGCTCGCGCTCGCGGACCGGTTCGGTCTCAGCCTGGGGTTCCACGTCGTCGACCAGGACGGCTATCTGACGATCGTGCGAGGCTATGCCGAGGCGCACGATCTACCTTTCGATCCCGCCGACGCGGTGCAATGGGCGACGCGCCGCGGCAGTCGATCCGGCCGCGTCGCATGGCAATATGTCGTCGAGCTGGCCGGGCGCGAGGGGAAGGCGGTCTAGGGGTTTGATCTCCGTGCGCGGAAGCGGCGCCGGCCCGCACCCCCACCCCGCCGCGCCCCTCACATGAACGGTGTGCCGCCCGTCACCGGGATCGTCGCGCCCGTCGTGTAGCTCGCGCCGTCGCTGGCCAGATAGACATAGGCCGGGGCCAGTTCCGCCGGCTGCGCCGCGCGGCCGATCGGCGTTTCCTGGCCGAAGCTCTTCACCTGGTCGTCCGGCATGGTCGACGGGATCAGCGGCGTCCAGACGGGGCCGGGCGCGACCGCGTTGACGCGGATGCCGCGCTCGGCGAGCATCTGCGCCAGGCCGCTGGTGAAATTGTGGATCGCGCCCTTCGTTGTGGCATAGGCGAGCAACGTCTGCTTCGGCTTCACCGCGTTGATCGAGGCGGTGTTGATGATCGACGCGCCTTCGCCCATGTGCCCTACCGCCGCCTTGGCGAGATAGAACATCGCATGGATGTTGGTGGCGAAGGTGCGCTGCCATTCCTCGTCGGGAATGTCCTCCAGCGCCTCGAACGTCTGCTGGTGCGCGGCGTTGTTGACCAGGACGTCGATGCGCCCGAACGCGTCGACCGCCCGATCCACCACCGTGCGGCAGTGCGCGGGATCGGACAGGTCGCCGGGCACCAGCACCGCCTGACGCCCGGCCTCCTCGACCAGTCGTTTGGTCTCGGCGGCATCGTCATGCTCGTCCAGATAGGCGACGAGCACGTCGGCGCCCTCGCGCGCGAAGGCGAGCGCGACCGCGCGGCCAATTCCGCTGTCGCCGCCGGTGACGATCGCCTTGCGGCCCTCCAGCTTGCCCGACCCGCGATAGCTGTCCTCGCCATGGTCGGGACGCGGGTCCATCGCATCGGTGCGGCCGGGAATGGGCTGCTGCTGCGCGGGGTAGGGCGGGGTGGGGCGATCGGTCATGGCGTGTCTCTTGCGGCGGATGGGCCTGACGAACCGCACGGGCAGCGCCGCCGTTCCGGCAGGTTGATCGAAATTGGCCAGTTTTCACGCACGGCCCCCGCGCGCATCCTGCGAAAGGTCTTGTCTTCGACGCCCATTCGGGCTCCGGCACTGGTCCATGCGCGCCCTTGCCCTCGCTGCCGTCTCGATCGTCGCGACGCCCTGCCTCGCCCAGACCGCCGGTGCGGGCGAGGGGGCTGGCGACATCGTCGTCACCGGGCGCGGGCTTGCCGGTTCGCCCGGCGACGATGCGCTCGCAACCGTCACGATCGACCGCGATCGCCTTCTGGAGAATGCCGGCGGAAGGCTGGAGGGTGCGTTGTCCGACATCGCGGGCCTGCAGCAGTTCCGCCGCGCCGACTCGCGTAGCGCCAATCCGACCAGCCAGGGCATCACCTTGCGCGGGCTCGGCGGCAATGCGGCGAGCCGCGCGCTGCTGATTCTCGACGGCGTGCCGCAGGCGGATCCGTTCGGCGGCTGGGTCGCGTTTCCGGCCTATGCGCTCGGCAGGCTGGGGCAGGTGCGCGTAACGCGCGGCGGCGGCAGCGGCTATGCCGGCCCCGGCGCGCTGGCGGGAACGGTGGAGCTGTCCAGCGCCACACCCGATCAGCTGCCGCCCTCCGCCGGAAGCCTGTTCTACGGCAGCCGCAGCTCGGTCGCGGCGGACGCCTCGGCGGCACTGGTCCGCGACGACGGCTTCGCGACCCTCTCGGCCGCCTATGCCCGCGGCGACGGCTTCGTGCCCATCGTCCCGGAGGATCGGGGACCGATCGATCGCGCCGCCCCCTATGAACAGGCCTCTGCCGCGGTGCGCACCGTCGTGCGCGTTGCCCCGGCGACGGAGTTGCAGGCGAATGTCGCAGGCTTCACCGACACCCGCGAACGCGGCACGGCCTTCACCGCCAACCGCTCGCGCGGCGCGGACGCCAGCCTGCGACTCGTCGGACGCGGCAACTGGGGCTGGTCGGCGCTCGCCTATCTCCAGACGCGCGATTTCGCGTCGGGCTTCGCCGCCCTCGATGCGGCAAGGACAAGCGCGACGCAGACGCTCGATGAATATGGCACGCCCGCGACCGGCGCCGGCGCGCGGCTGGAGCTGAGGCCGCCGATGGGCAGCGGCATCGACCTGCGGCTCGGCGCCGATGTCCGCCACGTCGACGGGCGGACGCAGGAACTGTTCGCCTATGCCGCGGGCCGGCCGACCCGCCGCCGCGTCGCGGGCGGGACGTCGTCAACCGCGGGCCTGTTCTCGGACGGTGCCGTCGACGTCGGCCGGCTGACGCTCACCGCCGCCGCGCGGATCGATCGCTGGACGATCCGCGACGGCTTCCTGACCGAACGCGCGCTCACTGGCGGGCCGGCGTCGACGGACGCGCGCTACCCGGACCGCTCGGGACAGGAATGGACGGGACGCACCGGGGTCGCGTGGCGCATGTTGCCGGGCGTGACGCTGCGCGCGGCAGGCTATCGCGGCTGGCGGTTGCCGACGCTCAACGAGCTGTACCGTCCCTTCCGCGTCGGTAACGACGTTACCGCCGCCAATCCCGTGCTCGCGCCCGAACGGCTGGTCGGGGCGGAAGCGGGGGTGACTTTGACTCCCTCGCGCGGCGCCAGCCTGGCGGCGACCTGGTTCGATGACCGGCTGGACGATGCGATCGCCAACGTCACCCTGTCCACGACACCGACGAGTGCCGCGCGGGTGCGCCGCAACCTGGACGCGATCCGCAGCCGCGGGCTGGAGGTCGACGCGGCTTATGCGCCGGGGCCGGTCGGCATGCGGCTATCATGGAGCCATGTCGACGCGCGGGTGCGGGCGAGCGGCGCGGCGGCGGCGCTCGATGGCCTGACACCTGCGCAGACGCCGCGCGACCAGGTGTCCGCGACACTCGACTGGCACCGCTCCGGGTACGCCGCGTCGGCGACGCTGCGCCATGTCGCGCGCCAGTTCGACGACGACCAGAACAGCCGCAGCCTTGCCCCCGCGACCACGCTCGACGCGACGGCGGCGGTGCCGTTGCGCAGAAGACTGGCGCTGGAGGCGCGCGCGGAGAACCTCTTCGACGCGCGGGTGGAGGCCGGCATTTCCAGCGGCACCATCGTCGAGCGCGCGACGCCGCGAACCCTGTGGCTGGGGATGCGGGCGGGATTCTAACGGGCCGGTCCGGGGCTCGCGATCCGCGCCGATTGACGCGCGACCGCCCGAGCCCCTAAAGGCCCATTCGTGACGGGTCCCCGGAGACGGGGTCAAAAGGGAAGTCCGGTGAGCGCCTTTCGAAGGCACGAGCCCGGCGCTGCCCCCGCAACTGTGACCGGATAGCGGTCCCTCCACGATGCCACTGGGCGCCTGCCCGGGAAGGCGGGGGGATTGCGGCGACCCGGGAGCCAGGAGACCTGCCCTTCACCGTCGATCCACTGTGCGGACGGGGTGTGCCGGACAGCCGAAGGGGGGACCTTCGTGAGCGAACGACATCCGCCGCGTGCGAATGGTCGCGCGCGGGACACGAAGGATGTGGAAGAATGCCCGTAACCCGTTTTCTGATCACCGCCGGCGCATGCGCGCTCGTTGCGGTCGCCGCGCCTGCCGTCGCACAGGTCGCGCCCGCTGCCGACGGCAGCGACGACGTCATCGTCACCGCCGCCCGCGCCGCGCAGCGGGCGGATGAGGTCGGCCAGGCGGTCACCGTCGTCACCCGCGACGAGATCGACCGGCGCCAGACCGTCTCCGTCGCCGACCTCCTGTCGACCACCCCGGGCGTCACCGTGACGCGCAACGGCAGCCTGGGTGGCTTCACCGGCGTGCGGCTGCGCGGCGCGGAAGCCGAACAGACGCTCGTCGTTATCGACGGCGTGCGCGTCAACGATCCCTCCTCGCCCGGCGGCGGGTTCGATTTCGCCAACCTGCTCTCCGCCAGCGTGGAGCGGGTCGAGGTGTTGCGCGGCCCCAACTCGGTGCCTTGGGGCAGCCAGGCGATCGGCGGCGTCGTCAACGTCATCACCGAGGCGCCGACCGAGCAGATCAAGGCGCGCGGCAGCGTCGAATATGGCTATGCCGACACGCTCTATGCGCAAGGCGGCGTGTCCGGTCGCCAGGGTGCCGTCTCGGCCGCGCTGACCGGCGGCTATCTGCGCAGCGACGGCATCTCGTCCGCCGCGGTCGGCGAGGAGCGCGACGGCTATCGCCAATATGGCGCGACCGGCCGTGTCGGCGTCGATTTCACCGATCAGATCGGCCTCGACCTGCGCGGCTATTGGGCGAACAGCAAGACCCAGACCGACGGCTATCCTGCGCCGCTCTACGTCTTCGCGGACGATCCCAGCTATTCGACCGCGGACGAGCTCTACGGTTATGCGGGGCTGCACGCCAATTTCGGCACCTTCCGTAACCGCGTCGCCTTCACCATCGCCGACATCAACCGCGACACCTATGCACAACCCGGCGCGACTCCGTCGCCGTTCCGCGGCCGCTCGGAGCGCTACGAATATCAGGGCGAGTACCAGCCGCTCGACCAGGTCCGCATCGTCGGCGGCGCGGAGCATGAGACGAGCCGCTATCGCGACGCGACGCTGCGCCGCTCGGTCGGCATCACCAGCGTCTATGGCGAGCTGATCGTCAAGCCGATCCAGCCGCTGACGATCACCGGCGGCGTCCGCAACGACGACCACGACACGTTCGGCAACCACACCACGTTCGGCGCCGACGCCGCGCTGGCGCTGGCGACGGGCACGGTGCTGCGCGCGAGCTACGGCGAGGGCTTCAAGGCGCCGACGCTGTACCAATTGTACAGCCCCTACGGGAACACGCGCCTCGACCCCGAAACCGCGGCCAATTACGACATCGGGGTGCAGCAGACCCTGCTCGACGGCCGCGCAACATTGGGCGCGACCTGGTTCCACCGCGACACGCGCAACCAGATCAATTTCCGGGGCTGTTCGCGCGCCGAACAGACGACCGCGAACTCGATCTGCGTCAACCGGCCGTTCGGCGTCTACGACAATATCCAGCGCACCCGCGCCGAAGGCGTCGAGTTCGCGATCGGCCTGCGCCCCGTCGATGCGCTGACCGTGTCGGCGAACGTCTCGTACATCGACAGCGAGAACCGGACGCCGGGAACGACGTTCGGCAGTGACCTGTTGCGTCGGCCCAAGGAGACGGCGGCGTTCGTCGTCGACTATCGCCTGCCGTTCGGGCTCGGTATCGGTGGGACGGTGCAGCTCGTCGGCGACAGCTTCGACAGCGACAGCTATGGCAATCGCGTGCGCCTCGACGGCTATGCGCTCGCCTCCATCCGCGCCGAGCTGCCGCTTGGGGATCGTTTCTCTGTCTACGGCCGGGTCGATAACGTGACGGACACGCGCTACCAGGCGGTCGCCGAATACGGCACCTACGGCCGTGCGGCCTATGGCGGGGTGCGCGTGAAGCTGTGATGCGCCGGTTCCCGTCATCGCTCCCGCGGTGGCGGGACCTGCTTCGTCGGTGGCCCGGTGGCCCCGGACCCGTTTCGGCGGCCACCGGACAACTGACGCGCGACAAGGCGGTCGCACGGAGTTACCCGCCGCACCGGGGACCCAGGACGGGCGCCGGGGTGACGGCAGGCGTCTGGCTCGGTGCGCTCCTCCTGCTCGCCGCCTGTGCTCCGGCCCCCGCTAGGATGGGGGGCATCGTCTCCACCAATCCCTGCGCCGACGCGATCCTGGCGGTCGTCGCGCCGGATCGGCTCGCGGCGGTCAGTCATTATTCGCATGATCCCGGCGCGACCTCGATGCCGCTCGCGCTCGCGCGGCGTTGGCCCGCGACGTCCGGCACGGCGGAGGAGGTGATCGCGCGCCGTCCCGATCTCGTCGTCATCGACAGTTTCGCCCCCGCCGCCAGTCGCGAAGCCTATGCCCGCGCGGGGCTCAAGGTGCTGACGCTCGACATCGCCGCCACCATTCCCGCCAGCGAGGCGCAGGTCGCGACACTCGCCGCCGCCGCCGGCCGGCCCGAGCGCGGCGCGGCGCTGATCCGCGCGATCGATGGCGCCATCCCCCGCGCGACCGGCCCGCGCCCGCCGGCCTTGCTGTTCATCGCCGGCGATCTCGCCAATGGCGGCGGAACCCTGCTCGACGCGCTGTTGCAGCGCGCCGGCTTCCGTAACGCCGCTGCCGATTATGGCCTCGCCTTCACCGGTGCGCTGCCGATCGAGACGATCGCCGCCCATCCGCCGCGCGTGATCCTCAGCGATGACGACGGTCGTTCGGCGAACCTGCGGCGCCGTGTGCTCGATCGCGTCGGCGCCCGCACCGTCGAGGCGCGCTTTCCCCGTCGCCTGATGAATTGCGGCGGCCCGGCGCTGATCCCTGCGCTGCGCCGTCTCGCCGCCGTCCGCGCGCAGGTCCTTTCGTGAACCGCGCGGGGCGGATCCTCGCGCTGGTGCTGCTCGTCGCGGCGGCCTTCGCGCTGTCGTTGGTCGCGGGCAAGCAATGGCTGCCATGGGACAGTCCCGCCGCCAGCGCGATCTTCGTCGAGCTGCGCCTGCCGCGCGCAGCGCTCGGCGCGCTCCTTGGCGCGATGCTGGGCCTCTCCGGCGCAGTGCTGCAAGGCTTCCTGCGCAATCCGCTTGCCGACCCCGGCGTGCTCGGCGTCTCGTCGAGCGGCGCACTCGGTGCGGTCTTCGTCATTCTCTACGTCGGGGCGAGCGGCCTCGCGCTGTTCGCGGGCGCGATGGCCGGCGCGCTGGTCGCGCTGCTGGTGCTGATGGCCCTGACGTGGCGGGGCGCGGACGCCGTCGCCTTCATCCTGGCAGGCACCGTCCTGTCCAGCCTGACCGGTGCGCTCACCGCCTTCCTGATCGCGATCGCGCCCAATCCCTACGCCGTGGCGGGCGTACTCGACTGGCTGATGGGGGCGCTGACCGATCGCGGGCTGGCCGACCTCGCCCGTGCCGCGCCATTCCTCGTCGCGTCGATCGTGCTGCTCGCCTTCACCGGGCGCGCGCTCGATGCGCTGTCCTTGGGCGAAGCGGCGGCGCGGTCGCTCGGCATACGCGTCGACCGGCTGCAATGGCTGGTGATGGTCGGTACCGGTGCCGGCGTCGGTGCCGGTGTCGCCGCGACGGGCGTGATCGGATTCGTCGGACTGGTGGTGCCGCATCTGCTTCGTCCGCTGTTCGGTCACCGCCCGTCGGACCTGCTGCTGCCGAGCGCGCTGGGCGGTGCCGCGCTGGTGCTCGTCGCGGACAGCCTGTGCCGCCTCGCGCCGGGCGCGGCGGAAGTGCGGCTCGGCGTGGCCATGGCGCTAATCGGTGCGCCCTTCTTCCTGATGCTGTTGCTGCGCCGCAGGGGGCAGGCATGGATCTGATCGCGCGCGATCTGTCCGTGTCGCTCGGCGGCCGCCCGGTCCTGCATGGCGTCGACGTCGCGCTTCGCCGCGGCCGCGTCACCGCGATCCTCGGGCCCAATGGCGCAGGCAAGAGCAGCCTGCTCAAGGCGGCCGCGGGCTTGCTGCCGCCGCGGACGGGAACCGTGATGCTCGGGGACCGCGGGATCGGGACCATGGGCGCGCGGGAAAGGGCGCAGACGATCGGCTATCTGCCGCAAGACGCGACGGTGCATTGGAATCTCCACGCCGGTGACCTGGTCGCGCTCGGCCGCCTGCCGCATCGCGCGCGCTTTGCCGCGCCGTCGCAGGACGATCGCGCGGCCATAGCGGCGGCCATGGCCGCGACGGAAACGGAGGACCTCGCCGATCGGCCGGTCGCGTCGCTGTCCGGCGGCGAGCGCGCGCGGGTCCTGCTGGCCCGTGTGCTCGCCGGGCGGCCGCGATGGCTGCTCGCGGACGAGCCGCTTGCCAGCCTCGATCCCGCGCACCAGATCGACCTGCTCGACCGCTTGCGTGGCCTTGCCGCCGAGGGCGTCGGGGTGGCGGTCGTCCTGCACGATCTCGCGCAGGCGGCGCGCATCGCGGACGACGTCGTCCTGATGCGCGACGGCCGCGTCGCGGCAGCGGGCACGGCCGCCGAGATCCTGTCGCCGGAGACGATCGCCGCCGTCTTCGACGTGACGGTCGCGCGCCTGCCGGAAAGCCGCATCGTCGTGCCGGTCGGTCGCATCGCGCGCTGACGGCATCGACGCGGGCGCGGTCGCGGCTTATGCGCAGGCCGTGACCGCACCTCTACGCCTCCGCCTCGATACCGCCGCCCTGCAGGACAATTGGCGCGCTCTCGCGCGGATCAGCGGCCCTGCCGCCTGCGGCGCCGCGGTCAAGGCGAACGGTTATGGCCTGGGAGCGACCGTCGTCGCGTCCCACCTGGCGGCGGCGGGATGCCGCGACTTCTTCGTGGCGACATGGGCGGAGGCGGAGCGCCTCGCCGGGCTCGGACTGCCGAACCTGTCGGTGCTGCATGGTGTCCGCGACGCCGACATGGACCTGGCCCGCTCCGCGATGGCGCGGCCGGTGCTGAGCACGCCGGCGCAGGCGACGCGCTGGCGCGACGCCGGCGGCGGCGCGTGCGACGTCATGGTCGATACCGGCATGAACCGGCTGGGCGTCGCGCCGCAGGACGTGCACGACGGCCTGCTCGACGGACTGCGCATCGAAACGCTGATGAGCCATCTCGCCTGCGCGGACGAGGACCATCCGATGAACGCGCGCCAGCGCGACCGTTTCGCAAGTCTTGCCGGCGTGACCGGCGCGCGGCGGATGAGCCTCGCGAACTCGGCGGGTATCGCGCTCGGCAGCGGATATCACTTCGACCTCGTCCGGCCGGGTATCGCGCTATACGGCGGCGTGCCCCGCGACGACCTTGCGGGCGTCATCCGCCAGGTCGCCTATCCGGAGGCGCAGATCCTGCAGCGGCGCACGGTCCGTGCGGGCGACACCGTGGGCTACAACGCCACCTGGACCGCAACGCACGACACCGAGGTCGCGATCCTCAACCTGGGCTATGCCGACGGCTATCGCCGCGCCTTTTCGGATCGGGGCAGTGGGGAGGGCGGGGCATTGCCCGTGATCGGCCGGGTGTCGATGGACCTCGTCGCGATCGACGTGACCGCGCGTCCGGCGCTCGCCGAGGGCGACTGGGTGACGCTGGACTATGCGTTGCCGGCGGCGGCGATGCGCAGCGGCGTGTCGCAATACGAGCTGCTGACGGGGCTGGGCGCGCGGTTTGGGCGATAGGGCAAAAAAAGGGCCGTCGCCGAGGCGACGGCCCATAAGGTTGAGCGAGGCTTAAAAGCGCGCTTCGACGCCCGCGTACAGGAAGCGACCGATATTCGGATAGATCGCATCGTTGCCGGTGCCGGTCAGGTCATAAGGCGGCAACTCGTTCGAGAGGTTGTCCACGCCAACGTAGAACCGGAACTTGTCTGTGGCATTCACGCTGATCCGCGCGTCATGATAAATGACCGGCGAATAGTAGATGAACGGCCGCGCATCGGGATTGGTCGCCGGGCGACCCTGCGAGGCGAAGAACGTCTCGTAGCTCAGGCCCGACACAATCTGGCGCCCAACGTAGCGCGCCGTGTATCCGATGTTCAGCGCCGACAGCTTGGCGCTCAGGTTGAACCGTCCCTGCCACTTGGGATCGCCAAGCGTGCTGTCGATGCGATCGTAGCGCGCCGGCTCGGTGATGTAGCTGTATGACAGACGATCGATGACGTACGAGGCCTGCAGGTTCGCGCTCAGCGCATAGTCGGCATCGAACTTGTGGTTGTATCCGACTTCGAAGTCGATGCCGCGCGTCTTCAATGCCGCGAAGTTGAACGGCTGGTTGATGAAGCTGATCCCGTTACCGGCCTGCGCGAACGTGAACTGCGACTGGTCGATCGTGCGGCCGGTCTGGCCCAGGAAGGTCTGATTGGTGATCGGGTCGTTGGTCGTCCGACGGAAGACCGCCGAGCAGAACTGGTTGTTGATCCCGCCCGGATCGTCATAGCAACGGTTGACGATCGCCTGGCCGGTCAGGCCCGTGATCACGTTCTTCACCCGGATGTTGTAATAGTCGACCTTGAAGCTCAGGCCGGGGATCTGGTGCGGAACGTATGCCCCACCGACCGTAAAGCTATACCCGACCTCAGGCACCAGCGCGGAATTGCCCTGGTTCACGCCCGGAAGCGTTGCTGGCGACTGATTGGTCCACGGGCGGGTCAGGACTGTCCCGCTCGCCGGATCGGTAAAGGTAATGGTCGTCGGAATGCCGGCCGCGGCACAATTGCGCGCGCGGTTGGGATTGGTCGTGATGTTGTTGCCCGAGTTGGTGCCGCCGGGCTGGTCGCACGGATCACTGATGCTCGCGAACGTCGTCGCAGCCGTCGCGTACAAGTTGCTCAAGTTGGGTGCGCGCACCGAACGCGACAACGTACCGTGGAAGTAAACGTCGCGGATCGGCGACCAATTGGCCCCCGCATTCCAGGCCCAGACCGAACCCGTTGCGCCGCCATAGTCGGAAATGCGCGCCGAGCCTTCGAGCGTCAATTCCTTGAAGAACGGCAGGTCGGCAAGCAGCGGCAGGCGGAGTTCGCCATAGGCTTCCTTGATATTCACCGCCGGCGGATCGAAGGTCGATGCCGGGTTAAGGAAGGTCGCTCCCGAGGCGGTTACCGGATCCTGGCCCGAGAAGGCATCCTCGCGCCGGTATTCGCCGCCGATCGTGAAGGCGACCGGGCCGCCGGGCAGGCGGAAGAAGCCGTCGGTGTTACCCGTGATATAGCCCGTTACGTCGATCTCTTCGGCCCACTGGTTGCGAGTGGAGGTGTAGAGGATGTAGTTCGCCGCACGCGGATCAAAGGCGTTGGTGCCGAAGAGGTTGAGCGGCACGCAGTTGGGATCATCGTCGGCGGTACTGGCATTGGCGTTGACGGCGCAGACGACGCGCTGATTTTGCGAGTTCAGCACGTAATTAGAACCGGAGAAGCCCGCCGGTGCTACCGCGGCATTCACCGCCTTGGCGTAATTGGCAACGAGGACGTTGCCGCCGGTGCGATAGAAGTTCTCGGTGCGACCGTAGTTGCCCGCGATCTCGTAGTGCAGATTGCCCTTGGTGCTGATGTCGCCTTCGACACCGATCACGCCGCGATAGGTCCGGCGGGTATGGAATTCCGCGCGGGTGCCGATATCGTTGTTGAAGCGGTTGAGCGTGAAGCTGGTCGCTCCCGGTGCGAGGATTGTCTGTAGGGTCGAGCGTGCGCCTGGTGTCAGGAACGGATTGTTGATGCTGAACGTGCTGGTCAGCGTTCCGCCCGTGAAGCTGGGCTGAGTCGATTGCTGCTCCGCCTTCACCTGCGCGAAGCTGAATTCGACGAAGGGTTTGAACGCCGGCGAGAAGTCCCCATTGAGGTTGATGTTCGTCACAAAGCGGTCGAGGCCGGGCAGCAGCATGGCACCCTCGACGCCGGTCGCGGTACCGCCGAACAGGATGCCGCCGCCGATCAGGCGGTTATCAACCAACCCGGTGGTCGTCGGTGAATCCTTGAGAAGCGAACCGTCGGGCTGGAACAGATAATTGTAGGCCAGCGGGCTACCGGTTGGCGAGCTTTGACCGGTACAGATTGCTGCGCGCTGCGCCGCATTGGCTGCTGTCGCGGTCCCTGGGCACGACGTGACGACCGTTCCACCGATCGAGCGATTGCCGAAAACGATGCCGCGGCTGACGAACGCGGTGTTCGGCACGCCGTCGAAGTTGCGATTAGGGGCGGTCGTGATTTGCGACGTGATGAACCCAGGCGTACCCGTCAATGCACCCAGATAGTCTCGGTCCTCGTAAAACACGGGATTAGAACGAGAATATTCAGCCGACACGGTAAGGTTCATTCGCCCATCGGCAAAATTCGAACCCGTGATACCGCTGACCAGATAGCTGCCGCGGTCTCCATAGCTGGTCACACCGCCTTGCATGCGCAGACGGGTGCCCTCGTAATTCTTTTTGAGAATGATGTTGACGACGCCGGCAATCGCGTCCGAGCCATAGATTGCAGACTGGCCACCGGTAACGAGCTCGGTACGTTCAATGAGATCGAACGGTAGCGTGTTGATGTCCGGCGTGTAGCTTCCGGGGACGGCCGTTACCACGCGGCGACCATTGACGAGGGTCAGCGTGCGCGACGGGCCAAGGCCCCGCGCGTCGAGCAAGTTGAGGCCTGCCGTGCCGATCGAGCCGGTCGAGTTCGCTTGGCTGAAGGTCGTGCGCATCTGCGGCAGCTGGTTGAGCGCGTCACCGAGCGAGATGTCGCCGCGCGTGCCGAGCAGCTGCTCCGCCGTCACCGTCGCAATCGGCACTGCCGCATCGAATTTATTGCTCAGCCGGATACGCGAACCGGTGATGACGATCTCGTTGTTAGAGCTCTCGGCTTGCTCCACCGATGCGTCCGTCGACGTCGGTGACGTCGCGGCTTCGCCGGATTTGGGGGGAGGAACATCCTGGCCGGCGGTCTGTGCCGACACGGCCGACGCAATAAGCAGGGAGCTCACGAGCGCCGTGGCGCCCGCAAGGCGGGAAATTCGTGTCATAAGTACCCCTGTTGAGACATTTTTGTCTAACGAGGGCATGCTGTCGGCAAGTCCGACGCCACTCAAGTCAAATTGGCTTACCAATCGTGACGTAAACGTCATTTTGACGTTATGTGTGCCGTTCAGGTCACAGTCAGGTAAGGATGACCCTGACGTGCGTTGTTAACCTGAGTGCGCCTCACCGCTCGACGCACATGGCGATCCCCATGCCGCCGCCGATGCACAGGGTCGCAAGGCCCTTCTTCGCGTCGCGCTTCTGCATCTCGTAGAGCAAGGTGGTCAGCACGCGGGCACCGCTGGCGCCGATCGGGTGGCCGAGGGCGATCGCGCCGCCGTTGTCGTTGACCTTGTCGGCGTCCCAGCCCAGCTCCTTGCCGACCGACAGCGCTTGCGCCGCGAACGCCTCGTTCGCCTCGATGAGGTCGAGGTCGGCGATCGTCCAGCCGGCCTTTTCCAGCGCCTTCTTCGACGCAGGGACGGGGCCGATTCCCATCACCGACGGGTCGACGCCCGCGCTCGCCCAGCTGCGGATCGTCGCCAGGACCGGGGCGCCGCGCCGCTCCGCCTCGTCACGGGACATCAGCACCAGTGCGGCGGCACCGTCGTTGAGGCCGCTGGCATTGGCCGCGGTGACCGTGCCGTCCTTCTTGAAGGCCGGCCGTACGCCCGACACGCTGTCGATCGTCGCGCCGGCGCGGATATATTCGTCCTGGTCGACGACGGTGTCGCCCTTGCGGCCCTTGACGGTCACCGGCGCGATCTCGTCGGCGAAGCGGCCCGAGCCGCGCGCGGCCTCCGCGAGATTCTGCGAGCGGACGGCGAACGCATCCTGCTCGCCGCGCGTCACCTGATATTCCTGCGCCAGGTTCTCGGCGGTGATGCCCATATGATAGCCGTTGAACACGTCGGTCAGCCCGTCGTGGACCATCGTGTCGACCAGGCTGACGTTGCCCATCTTGGTGCCGCCACGCATCGTCTGGGCATGCGGGCTGAGCGACATGCTCTCCTGCCCGCCGGCGACGACGATCGTCGCGTCGCCGGTCTGAATGGCCTGGGCGGCCAGCGCGACCGCGCGCAAGCCCGATCCGCACACCTGATTGACGCCCCATGCGGGCACTTCCTTGGGGATGCCGGCCGCCATCGACGCCTGGCGGGCCGGATTCTGCCCCTGCGCCGCGGTCAGGACCTGGCCGAGGATCACTTCCGATACCTCCTCGCCGTCGACGCCCGCCTGGGCCAGGGCCGCCTCGATCGCGACGCGACCCAGTTCATGCGCGGGGGTCGCGGCGAAGGCGCCCAGGAAGCTGCCGACGGGGGTGCGCTTGGCGGCGGTGATGACGATCTCGGTCATGACGATCTCCTTGTGTGGCGGCCTTTAGCGGGTGGCAGCGCACCGATCCAGTCGGCCAGCGGCTGCCAAAGCGCGCCGCGGGCCCGCCCACCGACGATCATCCCGACATGCCCCAGCGACAGGTCGCGGCGATCGGCCAGGCCCGCGGCGGTGGCGGCCGGTACGATGCGGTCGGTGGTGGAGACGAATTCGACTGCGGGGCAGTCCAGTCGGTGCGGTCCGGCGGGAGCGCCCGCGATCGACCAGAGGCCCCGGCCGGGCGTGTCCTGTGCCACGAACGCCTCGAACAGATCGGTGGCGAAGGCGAGGGGCAGCGGCGCGCCGGCATTCGCCCAATCCTCCAGCCGGACGAACGCCCTCGCCGCCGGGGCATCCGGCGCGAGGCGGCCGAACCGCACGTATTTGTCGATCGTCCGCGCCGGGTCGAGGCGCCAGAAGCCGCTCTGCAACGCCTCCATGGGCAGGACGCCCAGCGCGTCGGCGGCGGGACGGGCGGCATCCCAGAGGTCGAGCATCGCGCTGCGCGCTGCCTCGCCATAGCCACGATGCCACCATGGCGCCGCGATCGTGGCGAGGCCGGCGACGGGCGTCGCGCAGGCCGCGGCGAGCGCCAGCGTACCGCCAAGGCAATAACCGACCAGCACCGGCGGGTGATCGAGCATGGTCAGCAGCGGCACCAGCATCGCCTCGACATGCGCGGTGACACCCTGCTCGCGGTCCGCCGCCGTGGCCTCGCCCCAGTCGATCGACAGGACGCGATGGCCCCGGTTGATCAGAAAGGCGGCGAGCGATGCGTCGCCGAGATCGAGGATCGCCGGCGGATTGATCAGCGACGGCACCAGCACGACGGGGGCGGGGCCGGCGTCGGCGTTGCCGCCATGGTCGCGCAGCACTGCGCGGCCCGCGCTCGCCACGACCGGATGGCTCGGCGGCGGAACGGGGCGTGGCGCGGCCTGATAGGCGGCAAGGCCGGCGAGCGCTGCGGTGCGGCGCACGGGATCGTCCCGCGTTTCCTCGCGCAGCATCGCCAGGAACAGCGGCAGCGGACGCGGCCCGTGTTGCGACGCAGAAAACACAGGTCTATCATCCCTCTCCGTCACGGACAGGATCGTCGCGGACAGGGGAGCCGTATGAAGAAACAGAACAAGGGCGACGGCACGGTCATCATCAAGAAATACGCCAATCGGCGCCTCTACAATACCGAGACGTCATCCTACATCACGCTCGACCATCTGGCGACGATGACCCGCGAGGGGCGTGACTTCAAGGTCGTGGACGCGAAGACCGAAGAGGACATCACCCACAACGTCCTCACCCAGATCATCATGGAGGAGGAAAGCCGGGGGCAGACGATGCTGCCGGTCAGCTTCCTGCGGCAATTGATCGCGATGTACGGCGACTCGATGCAGGCGATGGTGCCGGGATATCTGGAGGCGTCGATGGATAGCTTCCGTCGCAACCAGGAGCAGTTCAAGAGCGCGGTCGAGGGCGCCTTCGCCGGCTCGCCCTTCGCGGAGATCGCCAAGCGCAACCTGGCGATGTTCGAGGCGGCGGCGGCCGCGTTCAAGCCGGCATCGCCCGCGCCGGCGCCCACGCCCGCACCGGGCGGCAACAAGGACGACGAGATCGCCGCGTTGCGCGCCGAACTATCGCGCCTGCAGGAAAAGGTCGAGAAGCTCGGCTGAGCCGATGGCGGTGCCGGTTGCATTCGTGGGCGCGGGCGCCGGCGTGGCGGTCGCCATCCTTGCCGCATGGCGGGAGCGGCGGCGGCATCGACGCGCCGACCTTGACCGCGTCGGCTGGATCGACTGGCGTTCCGTGCAACTGGCGGCGCTGGTCGTGGCGATGATCCTGGTCAGCATCGGCCTGAATGCTCGCTGACCGCCAACGGCGATCCTGGGGGGGGGGGGACGTCGGCCATGCCGAACAGCAAGAAGCCTGGCTTTCCTCCGCCATTGGCGCCGGCCGTAACCCTCGACGATCTGGGCCCGCGGGTCGTCCTGATGGGCCCCTCCAATGCCGGCAAATCGACGCTCGCGCGCGCGATCGGCAGGGCGCGCAAGATGCCGGTCGTGCACCTCGACCTGTTGCATCATCTGCCGGGGACCGATTGGGTACCGCGTGCGCCGGAAGCCTTCGTCCGGCTGCACGATGCCGCGATCCAGCAAGACCGCTGGGAGATGGAGGGCAATTATACCAGATTGCTGCCGCAGCGGCTGGCGCGGGCGTCGGGGCTGATCCTGCTCGACGTGCCGACGCGGGTCAGCCTCTGACGCTATGTGCGGCGGTGCCGGTTCGAGAGCGACCGCGCCGGCGCGCTGGAGGGCGGCAGGGACAGCGTCAGATGGAGCATGCTCCATCATATCGCGGTCGCGACGCGCGCCAGCAGACGCCGCTACCGGGCGTTGCTGGCCGGCCTGGACATCCCCTGCATCCCTCTGCCTTCTCCCGATGCGACCGCCAAATTTTACCGGCGCGAGGGGCTGATCCGATGACGACTCAATAGAAGCGACGCGTGGTCAGCGACCGGGTGGCGCCCCCGCACAGGCCGAGCCGCACGATGGTGCCCGGCGGCGCGATCGACCAGTCGGCGAGCGTGCTGCGGGCATAGTCCGCCGGGATCGCCGCGCCGTCGATCGTGCAGATCATGTCGCCGGCCGCCCAGCCTGTCATCGCGGCGGGGCTGCCGCGCATGACGTGGAGTACCTTGAGCCTGCCCTGCTCCATTCCGACCAGAAGCCCGCTCGTCGAGCGCAGCGGCGGCACGTCGGCATCGGGGCCGGGCTGCAGCACCATCCGCCCCGCCGACGGGTCGAGCAGCACGCGATAGTGTTGCAGGAACCCCGATCCGATCCGCCCGGCGACGCCGATCTGTTCGGAAAAGCCGCCCTCCGGCTCGACGCGAACCTCCACCTCGCGGGCGACGCGTTCGCCTATCGACAGCCTGGGCAGGATGGCGAGCGTGCTCGTCACCGCACCGGCGAGGCCGAACGAGATGGTTGTCGTGGTCGGCAAGCCGTTGGGCCGTACCGCGCGCCAAGTCGGCTCCGACAGCGTCAGTGCGGCGCCGTCGCCGGTATCGAGGACGAGTGGCGCGACGCGGCGGCCGGCGATCGTCGCGCTGCTTTCGTAGACGCGGCGGGTCGGCGACACGGAGAGCGGCGCGAGCGCGCCCGTGAACGGCAATTGGCCGGAGGGGAGCAGGCGGAAACGATGGTTGGCGAAGTCGATGTCGAGCGCCTGGCCCGCGACGATGTCGCGACCGACGAGGATGTCGACAGGTGTGGCGCTTCCGGTGGCGAGTGCGGGCAGGTCCGCGACGGTGACGCCGCCGCCGGTGCGCGTAAGGCCGCCCAGACTCAGCCGCGCCGTGGGCAGCCAGCCGATCGGCACCGCGCCGCCGATCGCGGTCGCCTTGCCCCCGTCGGTGATGCGTGTCGGATCCGCGGCGGCGGACTTGCGCGCGAGCACCGAATGGCTGACGCCGGTATCGAGTATGGCGACGAGCGAGCGGGCGTCCAGCGTCAGCGTGAACCGGATCTGGTTGCCCGGCGTCAGGTCGAACGGCACCCAGCGCACGTCGCTGTCCGGCGCGAGCGTCGCGATGCCATCGCCCTGCGGCGGCACGAGCGCCGGCGTGCGCGCCACGACGGAAGGGGCAAAGGCGGCCGCGGCGGCGGCGAGGAGCAGGGTGATCGGCAACATCGGTCGCCCCTGCTACCGCGCGAGCGACCTCGAGGCTATGGGCGTGGCGCGATCACCGGAACGCCGTCGAGCAGCAGCGGCGTCGTGCCCGCCGGCGGGGACGCCGTGGGCAGCAGGACGTACATCCGACCGGGGACGAGCGCCCCGCGATCGAATGCCTGCCGTTCACCTCGCAGCCGTGCGGCGGTCTGGCGGCTGATCCGCGCGGCGTAGACGCTGGTGACGGGAATGCCCGCGTCGATCGCGCGCCAGGCCACTTCCTGGAACAGCGACAGGTCGCGCGGCGGCTGGCCGGGCATGAAGGCGACCGAACGCGCCCTGCCGATCAACATTTCCCAACGCGGATCGAGCGTGCGTCGCCACAACCGGTGACTGGCCGCATCGGCGCTGGTGGTGCGGATCGCCCGCGCCATCGGGGCGAGGTCGATCGCCTGAACGGTCACCAGCAGCGTGAGGAGCGGGCCCGCGTAACGGGCGGGCAGGCGGTAGACGGCGAGCAACGCGACGAACACCAGCACATAGCCGATCGGCCAGAACAGCCGCCCGGACGCGCGCACCGGATCCAGCACATGCAGCACCGCAGCGGGTAGGGGCGCGCTCCAGATCGACAGCAGTCCCAGCAGACCCAAGGCAGGCACCAGCGCGCGGAGCCGATCCGTCGTCTCCCGCATTGCGGCAGGGGCGGCGTGACGGCGTGCGATCAGCAGCGCCACGGCGACGAGCGCCAGTCCGCCGGCGCCCATGTACTGGAACCCTTCGGACCATTGCGCCGGATCGTAGGGGCCCTGGCCCGCAAGACGCGATAGGCCACCGGCATGCGGATTCCAGAGCGCATCGATCGGTACCGCAAAGGCACCGAAGAATTCGGTCGGCATCTGGTCGCCGACGCCGAGCCACCGTGCCAGCACCGCGACGATCGCCAGCATCGCCGTGCCCGCCAGCAGAACCTGTCCGCGCACAGGCCACGATCCACGGCTGAAGCGGTCGAGCAGCGCCGCGCCCCATAGCGCGCCGACCATGACCAGCAGGTAGCTGTGGATCAGCGCGGTGGCGACGATCAGCGCCGCCCACCAGCGCCATCGGTCGCGGCGCGCCGGGTCGACGAACAGCCACAGCGCGGCAAGGATCGTCCAGTGCGCCATCAGATTGACGTGGATGAACCGGTTGGCCAGCGTCGGCGGAAACGCGAGCAGCACCACGCCCGCCCACAAGGCCAGCGGTCCCGGCGCATGCCGGCGCAGCAACGCCCAGGCGAACAGCGCCTGCAACATCAGGTTCAGGAGCAGGACCGGCCCGACGAGCTGTGCGTCGGCGGGCAGGAGGGCGGCGAACGGCTTTGCCAGCAGCACGGCGAGCGGGTTGCTGTCGGTATACAGGACCGGGACGCCGTCGGGCGCGTTGAGCAGGCGGGTCCTGAGCGATGCGCCGGCATGCACGTCATGCCAATAGGCATGGGCGCCCAGCGCATTCTCGCCATTGTCGGTGCCGCGGATCAGCCAGCCGACATCGCCGATGTCGAGCGTCGCGGGTTGGAACAGCGCGAGATAGAAAGCGAGCGGCAACAGCAGGAGCAGCGCGGGCAAGAGCAGCGCACCTGCGCGCGCGCGCCAGCGACGAGGCACATCGGCCGACATCTCTCCGCGATCCGGCGTGCGCAGGGCGCGCGCGACGGCGCCATGGGCCGCGCCGTTCACCGGCACGTCCGCGACGAAGGATGAAGCGGTGAAAGGCGCGCCATCACCATGGCTGTCGTCCGCGGCCGCCCGCGCTGCCTTACAGGCACGCTTCCAGGAACGCGCTGTCGAAGCCGAACTGCTTGGCCTTGTCGAGCGTGTAGGGCCTGAGGCCCATCGAGCGATATTCGCCGATGATCTTGCCGTCGGCGCTTTCGTCCAGATACTCGAACTTGAAGAGTTCCTGCGTGACGATCACCGGCCCTTCCATGCCGATCACCTCGGTGACGTTGGTGACGCGGCGGCTGCCGTCGCGGAGGCGCTTCACCTGGATGATCAGCTCGACGGAATCGGCGATCTGGCGACTGATCGCCTCCTTGGGCACCTTGATGTCGCTCATCAGCACCATGTTCTCCATACGCGCCAGTGCCTCGCGCGGCGAGTTGGCGTGGAGCGTGCACATCGAGCCGTCGTGACCGGTGTTCATCGCCGCGAGCATGTCGAAACATTCCGCGCCGCGGATTTCGCCCAGGATGATCCGGTCGGGACGCATACGCAGCGCGTTCTTGACGAGGTCGCGGATGTTGATCTCGCCCTGGCCCTCCAGGTTGGCGGGGCGCGTCTCCAGCGGCAGCCAGTGCGGCTGCTGCAGCCGAAGCTCGGCCGCGTCCTCGATCGTCAGCACGCGCTCGCCGGGGTCGATCATCTTCGACATGGCGTTGAGCATCGTCGTCTTGCCCGAGCCGGTGCCGCCCGAGATGATGACGTTGAACCGGCTCGCGCCGGCGATCTTCAGCGCCGTCGCCATCTTCGTCGACATCGATCCGCCGGCAGCCATCATGTCGAGCGTGATCGGCTTGGCCGAGAATTTACGGATCGAGATCGCGGTGCCGCGCAGGGACAGCGGGGGCACGATGACGTTGACGCGGCTGCCGTCCTTGAGGCGCGCGTCGGCGAGCGGCGTCGTCTGGTCGACGCGGCGGCCGACCGAGTTGCAGATCCGCTGCGCGATCTGGAACAGATGCTCCTCGTCGCGGAACTGGATCTGGGCGAGCTCCAGCTTGCCCTTGCGCTCGACATAGGTCTGGTCGGGTCCGTTGACCATGATGTCGCTGACCGCCGGATCGGCCAGCAGCTCCTCGAGCGGACCCAGGCCGAGCAATTCGTCGACCAGCACCTTTTCCAGCGCGAATTGCTCGCGACGGTTGAGCGTCAGCTTGAGCTCGGCGAGCACCTCGCCGATGATCGGTCGGAATTCCTCCGCGAGCTCGTCCTTGCCCAGCGTCGCCGCGGCTTCGGGATCGACGCGCTCCAGCAGACGCGGAAGGACCTGCTCCTTGATCTTGTGCACGGAGGCCTCGAAGCCCTCGGCGCGGCTGTTGCCGGCATCGCCGCTGGCATTCTGGCGCTCGGCGAGGCGCGCCATCGCGTCCATCGCCGTACCGGGCATGGTGCCCGGGCCAAAGCCGTCAGCCGCGCCGGCGTCTGCCGCACCCATCGGCGGTATCGATTCCAGGGGCGGAAACTGGCCTCCGCCGGTCAGCGGATCCGGCTCCGGACGGGCGAGGCCGCCACCCTGCATCGGCTTGGCGACACCGAACGCCGGGCGCACCGGTTGCCCGCTCCCCATTCCATTGCGACGGCCGAACGCGCTCATCCCTCAGTCCTCATATTCGAGTGCGAAGGGGTAGGGGCCAAGGTTTGACATTTTCCTAACCAAACCACCCGCCGGGCGGTGGACACGCTTGACAGCGCGGCCCCGCCCGCGTTCGAAGGCGCGGCCATGCTGCGCCGCATCCTTATCCCTCTCGCCCTTCTCGCCGGGGCGACCCCGGCGGCGGCGGACGACATCGGCGCGACCGCGCGCGGCGTCGTGCGCATCGTCACCATCGCGGTCGTCGACGGACAGGTGGTGGGCTTCGGCCACGGCAGCGGCGTCGCGGTCGCGCCCAACCGCATCGTCACCAATGCGCACGTCACCGAACTCGCCGAACGCTATCCCGACAATGTCGTCGTCGGCGTGGTGCCGAGCGAAGGTGACAAGAGCTTCCAGGGCCATGTCGTCGCCTATGATGCCAAAGCGGATCTGGCGATGATCGAGTTCTCCGGCGCGCGCCTGCCGCCGGCGACGCTCTACACGGGGCCGGTGAGCGAGGGCGATCCGGTCGTCGCGCTCGGCTATCCCGGTAACGTCGACCTCGCCACCGCCCGGTCCGCCGCCGACTATATACGGCCGACGTCGCCGGTTCGCTCGGAAGGCGTCTTTTCCGGTCGTCGCACGCTGACCGGGGTCGAGGTGCTGCTTCACACCGCCAGCATCGCCCGTGGCAATTCGGGCGGCCCGCTGCTCGACCGCTGCGGACGGGTGATCGGGATCAATTCCGCGATCACGCGCGGCGAGGAGGGCGACAGCTCGTTCGGCTTCGCCATCGCCGACACCGAGCTCGCCGCCTTCCTCCGCGCCGCCAAGCAGCCGTTCCAGCAGGTCGGCACGCCCTGCACCTCGATCGAGGAGCGGCTGCGCGAGGACAGCGACGCGGATGCCCGCGCGCGCAGCGACGCTGCGTCGAACGCGCGGGAGACGCTGGCGCGCGAGACGCTGGCGCGTGAGGCGGCGCTGGCGGAGGCGCGCACCACGGCGCTGACCCGGCGGGAGAATGCGATGGCGCTCGCTGGCCTGATGCTGGTGCTGGGTGCGATGGGGATCGGCGGCGCCGGGTTCCTCGTGCTGCGCGAGGACGCGCGGCGCGCCCGCTGGGCGCTGTATGGCGGCGGCGCGGTGATGGCCGGTGCGGTGGTCGTCTATCTGCTGCGCCCGTCCGCCGAGGTCAGCCTGCCCGCCGTCGCCGCCGCGGCACGTCCGGTCGCGAGCGCCAATGCACCGCTCGGCCGGCTGACCTGCGCCTTCGTGCCGCAACGCAGCCGCGTCACCGTCTCCTCGACGCAGGACGTGTCGCTCGACTGGGGACGCAGCGGCTGCGTCAACGGGCGTACCCAGTATCTGCCGAGCGGCGACCGGTGGGAGCGGGTCCTGGTTCCCGACGGCGAGCAGGCGGTATCGGTGCTTGGCTTCGACGCGGCGACGAAGACCTACACCAACACGCGCTACCTCCTCGGATCGGCGGCGATGGATTCGGTGCGCAAGATGCGCGGCGATGCGCTCCCGAAATCCTGCACCGTCGCGCCCGCGACGCTCGAGCGCCTCACGCAGGCGGAGGCCGCCATCCGCGCCGCGCTGCCGCCGCTGCCCAACGAGAAGCTGGTCTACAGCTGTCGAAAGACCGGATGAAGCGCGCGGGGACGATAATGATCCGTTTTCGATCTATCCGGCCCATGAATCCTTGCGAGATAAGCAGACGCTTTTAGTCTCGACCCCGGTCTTTGGGGAGGGCGGGTATATGGCGCGGGTTCTGGCATGGCTGTCGGGCGCGGCGTGCGTGGCGGCATGCGCCGTCGCCGCCCCCGCCGCGGCCGAATGGCGCCAGGCGACGAGCAGCCACTTCATCGTCTACGGCGATACGAGCGAGACGAGCCTGCGCGCCACGGCGGAGCGCCTCGAACGGTTCGACGGCGTCCTGCGCTATTTCCACGCCATGCCGGCAAAGCCGGCGGGAGAGGACGAGGCGAACAAGCTGACCGTCTACATCGTGCCCAGCGTCGGCGCGGTACAGCGGCTCTATGGCAAGGGCGGAAACGACGTCGCCGGCTTCTACTTCGGTCGGGCGAGCGGATCGGTGGCCTTCGTCCCCGACAAGGGGATGGGGGACGGCGACAACGGGCTCCAGCCCCAGATCGTGCTGTTCCACGAATATGCGCACCACATGCTGCTGACGAACTACGCGATCGCCTATCCGTCCTGGTTCGCTGAGGGTTATGCCGAATTCGCCTCCACCACGCGTTTCGACAAGGACAAGATTTGGGTGGGCGGCGCGGCGCAACATCGCGCCTACAGCCTGTTGCTGACCCGGGGGCTGACCGTCCAGCAGCTCTTCGAAGCCGACCGCCGCAAGCTCAAGGCAGAAGATACCGAATCCCTGTATGCCCGCGGATGGCTGCTGACGCATTACCTGATGCTCGATGATACGCGCCGCAAGGCTTTCCAGCGTTTCCTCGTTGCTTTCAACAAAGGCACGCCGGCGTTAGAGGCCGCAAAGGCTGCATTCGGTGATCTTGGAAGCCTGAACCGTGACGTCAATGCCTACCTCAATCGCAACACCCTTCCGGCCGTCACCATTCCGATGGACAAGTTGCCAACGCCTCGCGTTTCCGTTCGCCTGCTCACCGAGGGCGAGCGCGCGCTGATCCCGTTGCGTATCCGCTCGGACCGCGGCGTCGGGGAAAAGGATGCCGCCGATGTGTTTGCCCGCGCGGCGCCGCTTGCCGCGCGCTTCCCCGACGACGCGACGGCGCAGGGCTGGTTCGCCGAAATGGCCTATGACGCCGGCAAGGACGACGAGGCGGAGGCCGCGGCCGATCGCGCGCTGACGCACGATCAACGATTGATCCAGGCGCTGATCTACAAGGCCAAGGTGCATCTGCGGCGAGCCGTGACGCGCAAGGCGGATGTCGCGGGATGGACGGAAGCGCGCAGCTGGCTGCTCAAGGCCAACAAGGTCGAAAATGACAATGCCGAGGCGCTGGAGGCCTATTACGACAGTTTCGGCATGGCGAACGTCAAGCCGACGAAGAATGCCGTCGACGCGCTTTACCGCGCGATGGAGCTGGTGCCGCAGGACGAAAATCTGCGCTTCCGTCTCGCCCGCCAGACGCTGATCGACGGCGATGTCGCGACGGGGCGGCAGGTGCTGCGCCCGCTCGCCTATTCACCCCACGCTTCGGCCGACAATGCCGCCGCGCGCCTGCTCGCCCTGCTCGACGACGGGAAATCCGGTCCGGCCGCCATCGCGGCACTGGAAGACCGCGGCAATCCGGCGAAATAGGCTCAGAGCGCCGCCATGTGGCGCACGTCCTCGTCGCCCGCAGCCAGCGCGCCGACGCGGGCGAGGCCGCGGGTCACTTCGCCGCCGGCCTTGGGCGCGAACAGGCGCGCCCGGCCATAGCGGTCGCGCGCTTCGGGATAGAGGCCCGCGGCTTCCGCGCAGAGTGCGAGGTTGAACATTGTCGGGCCGTGATCGGGGACCATCGTGTCGACCTGCGCGAACCCACGGCAGGCGGCGGCGGGATCGTGCTTGGTCTGTCGCACGGCCTGCTTGAACACCGCCGCGGCTTCCGGCGGCAGGCCGTCGCGGCTTTCCAGCACGCGGACCTTGTAGCTCTCGCGATGCGGAGCGAGGTCGAGGCGCACCTCCTGCGCGATCGAGTCCACCATCGCCTGGATCTCGCCGTCGACGCTCGTCTCCACCCCCGAATCCTCGCACCAGCTGCTGCTGTCGTCGCGGGTCTTGGGGCTTGCGAACAGCACGCGGCGATCATTCCAGCGCAGGACCCTGAGGTCGGCGCGTACCGCGATCGTGCGGCGGGTGCAGGCGACGCGATAGCGCGTGCGGCTGACGCATTTGCCGTCCTTCTTCTCCGTGCAGCGCTCGCGCGTCTCGCTATAGTCGTCGTGCGACACGGTGGCGCCCGCATCGCCGACGAGCAGGCCGTCGGGGCGGAGCGAGGCCGGCACGATCTGCGCATGCCGTACGCCGTCGCGCCCGAGCGTCGCCAGCCGCTGCGCGATGGCATCCGCCAGTCGCCCGCCCTCCGGCCCGCCGATTGCGCCGACGCCCAGCGTCGGAAGCAGGCTCGCCTCCCGCGCGGTGGCGGCGAAGATGCCCTCGACCCGCAGGACTTCGGCATCGGCAGAAATAGGAAAAAGGGCTGCGAGGACGGCGGCCGTCATCGGCAGCACGGGGGGGCGTATCCGATCGCGTGCCTGCGCCGGCCGCTCAGCCTCGACAGGGGAGGCGGCGTCCGTCGCGGCGTCGCGGCCGCGACCTTGCTGTCCCGATCCGCCGGCTGTCGAACACCGCATCGCATTGCTCCCTTTTCTCGCCCGTTCGCCGATCGTTACGGCGGCGTTCCTGAACGGGCCGTTGCGGCCTCGTTCATCGGGTGTTGCCTCGTCGGCCGTGCGCGTCTTGCATCCTCGCCACCCCCATGCTAGCCGCCCGCAACCCATAGCAGGTGCGAGCTTTCGCGCCCTCTTCCCCATGGGCCAACATCAGTTGTGAGGGATTTCGATCGCGTGGAGACGTCCGGCGGTATTCAGGCAAGTTTAGGCGGACGCTACGCGCTCGCGCTGTTCGAGCTGGCACGTGATTCGAAGAGCATCGACACGGTCGAGGCCAGCCTGTCGCGTGTCCGCGACGCGCTCGACCAGTCGGCCGATTTCAAGGCGCTGACCGCGAGCCCGCTGGTCGCGCGCGGCGCGGCGGCGAAGGCGGTGCTCGCCGTCGCCGACGCGCTCGGCGTCGATTCGACCACCAAGAATTTCCTCGGCGTGCTTGCCGAGAACCGCCGCCTGGGCGCGCTGCCGCAGATCATCCGTGCCTTCCGCCAGCTCGCCGCGCGCCATCGCGGCGAGGCGACCGCCGAGGTGACGAGCGCGCATCCGCTCAGCGGCGACCAGGTCGACGCGCTCAAGCAGCAGCTGCGCCAGCGCCTTGGCCGCGAAGTCGCGGTCGACCTGTCGGTCGACCCCGCGCTGCTCGGCGGGCTCGTCGTCCGCATCGGTTCCCAGATGATCGATTCGTCGATCCGTACCCGTTTGAATGCGCTCGCCAGCGCGATGAAAGGCTGACGTAATGGATATCCGCGCCGCAGAAATCTCGAAGGTCATCAAGGACCAGATCGCCAATTTCGGCACCGAGGCCCAGGTCAGCGAGACCGGCCAGGTGCTCAGCGTCGGTGACGGCATCGCGCGCATCTACGGCCTCGACAACGTCCAGGCGGGCGAGATGGTCGAATTCGCCAATGGCGTGCAGGGCATGGCGCTCAACCTCGAGGCCGACAACGTCGGCGTCGTGATCTTCGGCTCGGACGCCGAGATCCGCGAGGGCGACACGGTGAAGCGCACCGGCACGATCGTCGACGTGCCCGTCGGCAAGGGGCTGCTCGGCCGCGTCGTCGACGGCCTCGGCAATCCGATCGATGGCAAGGGCCCGATCGTCGCCGACCGGCGCAGCCGCGTCGAGGTCAAGGCGCCCGGCATCATCCCGCGCCAGTCGGTGTCGGAGCCGATGCAGTCGGGCCTGAAGGCGATCGACGCGCTGGTGCCCGTCGGCCGCGGCCAGCGCGAGCTGATCATCGGCGACCGCCAGACCGGCAAGTCGGCCGTCGCGATCGACACGTTCATCAACCAGAAGACGGTGAACCAGGGCAGCGACGAATCGAAGAAGCTGTACTGCGTCTATGTCGCGGTCGGCCAGAAGCGCTCCACGGTGGCGCAGCTCGTCCGCACGCTGGAGGAGAATGGCGCGATGGACTATTCCATTGTCGTCGCCGCCACCGCCTCGGACCCCGCGCCGCTGCAGTTCCTCGCGCCCTATACCGGCTGCGCGATGGGCGAATATTTCCGCGACAACGGCATGCACGCGCTGATCGTCTATGACGATCTGTCGAAGCAGGCGGTCGCCTATCGCCAGATGTCGCTGCTGCTGCGCCGTCCGCCGGGCCGCGAGGCCTATCCGGGCGACGTCTTCTACCTGCACAGCCGCCTGCTCGAGCGCGCGGCGAAGATGTCGGACGCGAACGGCGGCGGCTCGCTGACCGCGCTGCCGATCATCGAGACGCAGGCAGGCGACGTGTCGGCCTATATCCCGACGAACGTCATCTCGATCACCGACGGCCAGATCTTCCTCGAGACCGACCTGTTCTTCGCGGGCATCCGCCCGGCGATCAACGTCGGCTTGTCGGTCAGCCGCGTCGGCTCGGCCGCACAGACCAAGGCGATGAAGAAGGTCGCGGGCTCGATCAAGCTGGAGCTGGCGCAGTATCGCGAGATGGCGGCGTTCGCGCAGTTCGGCTCGGACCTCGACGCGTCGACGCAGCGCTTGCTCAACCGCGGCGCGCGCCTGACCGAGCTGCTCAAGCAGGCACAGTTCAACCCGATGCCGTTCGAGGAGCAGGTCGCCTCGATCTTCGCCGGCACGCAGGGCTATCTGGACACTGTCGCGGTGAACGACGTGGTGCGCTACGAGGCTGCGATGCTCGCCGACCTGCGCGCGAACCATGCCGACGTGCTGACCAAGATCCGCGACACGCGCGATCTGGGCGACGAGGCGAAGGCGGGGCTGAAGGCCGCGCTCGACCAGTTCGCGAAGACGTTCGCGTAAGGACGCGCATAGCGGCTGACACACACACGCCGTCACCCCGGACTTGTTCCGGGGTCCACCGATCCACAATTGCCCATGGCGCGGGTGGCGAGGTGGATGCCGGAACAAGTCCGGCATGACGGTTTGAGGGAATGGTGACGCACTAGAATGGCAAGTTTGAAGGCCCTCAAGCTTCGCATCGGCTCGGTGAAGTCGACGCAGAAGATCACCAAGGCGATGAAGATGGTCGCCGCCGCCAAGCTGCGCCGTGCGCAGGAAGCGGCGCAGAACGGCCGTCCCTATGCCGAGCGGCTCGAGACGGTGATGGCCAGCCTGGCCAGCCGCGTCGGCGGCGTCGGCGCGTCGCCGCTGCTCGCCGGCACCGGCAAGGACCAGGTGCAGCTGCTCGTCGTCGCGACCAGCGAGCGGGGCCTCGCGGGCGCGTTCAACAGCAACATCGTCCGCGCGGCGCGCCGCAAGGCCGAGGAGCTGATCGCGCAGGGCAAGACGGTGAAATTCTACCTGGTCGGCAAGAAGGGCCGGGTGCTCAAGCGCTTCTATCCGAACGCGATCCTGGCGGACCAGGAGATGGGCCATATCAAGACCGTGTCGTTCGATGATGCGCGCGTCGTCGCCGACGACCTGGTCGCGCGCTTCACGCGCGGCGAGTTCGACGTCGCGCACCTGTTCTTCTCCAAGTTCGTCTCGGCGCTGGTGCAGGAGCCGACCGGCCGCCAGCTGATCCCGGTGCCGCTCGCCACCGATCGCGCGCCAAAGGGCGGCGTCGACGCGGTGGTCGAGTATGAGCCCAGTGAGGAGGACATCCTGGCCGACCTGCTGCCGCGCAACATCGCGGTGCAGATCTTCCGCGCGCTGCAGGAGAATGCGGCGTCGGAACAGGGCAGCCGCATGAACGCGATGGACAATGCCACGCGCAACGCCGGCGACATGATCAACCGCCTGTCGATCCAGTACAACCGCACCCGCCAGGCCGCGATCACGACGGAGCTGGTCGAAATCATCTCGGGCGCCGAGGCGCTGTAAGTCAAAGACGTTGTTCCCCGGCGAAGGCCGGGGCCCAGTTACGCAGGTCCCCATGCTGGACCCCGGCCTTCGCCGGGGAACTAGAAGGAAACGAAAATGGCAACTGCCGCAGAAGATATCCGCCAGGCGACTGGCTCGACCAACAACACCGGCACGATCGCCCAGATCATCGGCGCCGTCGTCGACGTGCACTTCCCCGACCAGCTGCCGGCGATCCTGTCGGCGCTGGAGACCAGCAACAACGGCAACAAGCTGGTGCTCGAGGTCGCGCAGCATCTGGGCGAGAACACTGTCCGCACGATCGCGATGGACGCGACCGAGGGCCTGACCCGCGGCCAGTCGGTCACCGACACCGGCGCGCAGATCAGCGTCCCCGTCGGTCCGGCGACGCTGGGGCGCATCATGAACGTCGTCGGCGAGCCGATCGACGAGCGCGGGCCCGTCGCCACCGACCTGCGCGCGCCGATCCATGCGGAAGCGCCGCTGTTCGTCGACCAGTCGACCGAGAATGCGATCCTGGTCACCGGCATCAAGGTCATCGACCTCCTCGCGCCCTATGCGAAGGGCGGCAAGATCGGCCTGTTCGGCGGCGCCGGCGTCGGCAAGACCGTGCTGATTCAGGAGCTGATCAACAACATCGCCAAGGGCCATGGCGGCACGTCGGTGTTCGCCGGCGTCGGCGAGCGGACCCGCGAGGGTAACGACCTGTATCACGAGTTCCTCGACGCGGGCGTCATCGCCAAGGACGCGGACGGCAACCCGACCAGCGAGGGGTCGAAGGTCGCGCTGGTGTTCGGCCAGATGAACGAGCCGCCCGGCGCTCGCGCCCGCGTCGCGCTGTCGGGCCTGACGATCGCGGAATATTTCCGCGACCAGGAAGGGCAGGACGTGCTGTTCTTCGTCGACAACATCTTCCGCTTCACGCAGGCGGGCGCGGAAGTGTCGGCGCTGCTCGGCCGTATCCCGTCGGCGGTGGGCTATCAGCCGACGCTGTCGACCGACATGGGCGCGCTGCAGGAGCGCATCACCTCGACCAACAAGGGCTCGATTACCTCGGTGCAGGCCGTCTACGTCCCCGCGGACGACTTGACCGACCCGGCGCCGGCGACCTCGTTCGCCCACTTGGACGCGACGACGGTGCTCAGCCGCGCCATCTCGGAGCTCGGCATCTATCCGGCGGTCGATCCGCTCGATTCGACCAGCCGCGTGCTCGAGCCACGCGTCGTCGGCCAGGAGCATTACGAGACGGCGCGCGCGGTGCAGTCGCTGCTCCAGCGCTACAAGTCGCTGCAGGACATCATCGCCATCCTGGGCATGGACGAGCTGTCGGAAGAGGATAAGCTGACGGTTACGCGCGCGCGCAAGATCCAGCGCTTCCTGTCGCAGCCGTTCCACGTCGCCGAAGTGTTCACCGGCATCCCCGGCAAGTTCGTGCAGATCGAGGACACGATCCGCTCGTTCAAGGCGGTCGTCGACGGCGAATACGACCATCTGCCGGAAGCGGCCTTCTACATGGTCGGCGGCATCGACGAGGCCGTCGCCAAGGCCGAGAAGCTCGCCAAGGAGGCGTAAGCCGTATCGCCTTCTCCCCTTGTGGGAGAAGGATGCCGAAGCCTGGCGGCTTTGCTGCCTGGCGGAGGCTGGATGAGGGGCAAGCGCCGCGCGAGCCTTGCGGCGTGTAACCCTCACCCGCCCATCGCTGTTGCGATGGGCCCCTCCCTCTCCCACAAGGGGAGAGGGGTGTCAGGACCTGAGACAATGCTCCACTTCGAACTCGTCACGCCCGAAAAGCTGATCCGCTCCGAGGAGGTCCACATGGTCGTGGTCCCCGGCACCGAGGGCGATTTCGGCGTGCTGGAGGGGCATGCCCCCTTCATGTCGACGATCCGCGACGGCGCGCTGTCGATCTATCGCAGCGCGGGCGCACAGCCCGAGATCGTGCCGATCCAGGGCGGCTTCGCCGAGGTCAACGCCAAGGGGCTGACCGTCCTCGCCGAACACGCGGGGTGAGGCGGGCGGGGCTCCCGCCAGGCGGGCGCTGAAGTCGCGGCCCGCCCCGTCCGTCCTCGCCCTGTCTGTCCCGGCTCTGTCCGTCCCCGCTCTGTCCGTCATCGCAACCTTCGTCATTGCGAGCGCAGCGAAGCAATCCAGCGCCGGACCAGGACGCCCTGGATTGCTTCGCTGCGCTCGCAATGACGGATGAGAGCGAGGGCGGACCGCCTATGCCGCGAACAGCGACGGTGCCTTCAGCACGACGGTCGTACCGGCCGCATCCGTCACCGCATAGGTGAAGCCCGGCAGCAGGCAGAAGGCGCCGACCTCGCCCTGCGGCGACAGGGCAAGAAAGCCGACCTGCACCCCCTTGATCGCATCGCCGCGCAGCGCGGCGATATGCCGCACCACCTCCTCGCACGCCTTCTGCGGCGACAGGCCCGCGCGCATCGAGGCGACGACCCGCGCGCTGCCCGATACGCGCGTCACCTCCTCGCCCAGACCGGTCGAGGTCGCGCCGCCGACGCCGCGCTCGACGTACAGGCCCGCCCCCACCTGCGGCGAATCGCCGACGCGGCCGCGCATCTTGAACGCCATGCCCGACGTGGTGCACGCGCCCGCCATCCGTCCCGACGGGTCGCGCGCCAGCAGGCCGATCGTGTCGTGGTCCAGCGCGCCGCCACGGGGGCCGGCATGGGGCCCCCGCCTGTTCTCGAAATTCGCCTCCGGCTTGTACTGAGAGGTCTTGAGCCAGTCGCGCCACGCCTGCTCGGCGGGCGGGGTGAGCAGGTCGACCTTCGGAAAGCCCTGATCGCGCGCGAAGCGGGTCGCACCCTCGCCGACCAGCAGCGTATGCGGCGTCTTCTCCATGACGCGGCGCGCGACGGAGATGGCATGGACCGTATCCTCCAGCGCCGCGACGGCGCCGACCCCGCCGGCGTCGTCCATGATCACCGCGTCGAGCGTGACATGGCCGTCGCGATCGGGATAGCCGCCATAGCCGACCGAATGATTCTCCGGGTCCGCCTCCGGCACCATCGCCGCCGCCTCGACGATGTCGAACAGCGAGCCACCCGCGCGCATCTTCGCGAACCCCGCGGCATTGGCGGCGGCGCCGAAGTCCCAGGTCGACACGATCGTCGCGCGCGGCGTGGCGGCCCGTGCCGCGGTGCCCGCGGCCAGGCCGCTCGCCGCCATGCCGCCCAGGAACGTGCGCCGTGTCGTCATCTCTTCACCCTTTCAACGTCCTGCCGGACCCGTCCCTGCAGCGACCATGCCGCAGGGGCCATCGGCCCGACCGTGCGGCACGGCGGAACCGGGAACAACCCCGGCAAGACGATTCGCGCGGTCGTGGCGCGCGACTCACAGGAAATTGTACGGATCGACGTCGACCGTCACGCGCACTTTCGCCGGCCAGTCGAGCCCGCCCAGCCAGCCCCGGATCACGTCCTGCACGTCGAGTGCGCGGCGGGCGTGGACGAGCAGGCGGAAGCGGTGGCGTCCGCGCAGCATCGCGAGCGGGGCGGGGGCAGGGCCATAGACCGCCATGCCGTCGATGCGCGGCGCGGCGGCGGCGATGCTGCGCGCGATGTCGTGCGCGGCGGCCTGATCCTCGGAGGAGACGATGATCGCCGCATAACGGCCGAAGGGCGGCGCGCCGGCGTCCGCGCGCGCCTCCGTCTCGGCGGCATAGAAGGCGTCGGCATCGCCGGTGACCAGCGCCCGCATCACCTGCGCGGACGGACTGTGCGTCTGGATGAAGACATGCCCCGGTTTCTCGCCGCGCCCCGCGCGCCCCGACACCTGGCGGATCTGCTGGAAGGTGCGCTCGGCGGCGCGCAGGTCGCCGCCCTCCAGCCCCAGGTCGGCGTCGACCACGCCGACGAGCGTGAGATTGGGGAAATGATAGCCCTTGGTCACCAATTGCGTGCCGACGACGATGTCGATGTCGCCCGCCTCCATGCGCCCGACGAATTCCGCCGCCTTGGCGGGCGACCAGATGGTGTCGGAGGTGACGACCGCGACCTTCGCCTCGGGGAAGAGCGCGGCGACCTCGTCCGCGATCCGCTCCACGCCGGGGCCGCAGGCGACCAGGCTGTCCTCCGCGCTGCATTCCGGGCAGGCGCGCGGCGTCGGCATGACATGGCCGCAATGGTGGCAGGCGAGGCGGCGGGTCAGCCGGTGCTCGACCATCCAGGCGGTGCAATTGGGGCACTGGAACCGGTGGCCGCAATTGCGGCACAGCGTCAGCGGCGCATAGCCGCGGCGGTTGAGGAAGAGCAGCGACTGTTCGCTCCGCGCCAGCGTCTCGCCCAGCGCCTTGACCAGCTTCGGCGCCAGCCAGCGGCCACGCTCCGGCGGCTCCGCGATCAGGTCGATCGCCTCGATCGACGGCATTTCCGCCGGTCCGAAACGGCCGGGCAGCTTGAGCTCCTCGTATCGGCCGAGCACGACCTGCTGGCGCGTCTCGATCGCGGGGGTCGCGCTGGCGAGGATCACGGGGCAGCCCTCGAACTTGCCGCGCATCACCGCGACGTCGCGCGCATGATAGTGGACGCCCTCTTCCTGCTTGAAGCTCGTCTCGTGCGCCTCGTCGACGACGATCAGGCCGAGGTTGCGATAGGGCAGGAACAGGGCCGAGCGCGCGCCGACCGTCACCAGTGCCTCGCCGCTCGCGATCGCGCGCCAGGCGCGCCGGCGCTGGGTCGAGCGCAGGCCCGAATGCCACGCGACGGGCTCGCAGCCGAAACGGTCGTGGAAGCGCTTGAGGAACGGTTCGGTCAGCGCGATCTCGGGCAGCAGGACGAGGCACTGGCGCCCCTGCCGGATCGCCTCGGCCACCGCCTCGAAATAGACTTCGGTCTTTCCCGACCCGGTGACGCCGTCGAGCAGCGTCGGATGGAAATCGTGCGCGGCGACATGGCCGACCAGCGTGTCCGCGGCCGCCTGCTGGTCGGCGGACAGCGTCGGCGGGCCGAAGGCGGGGTCGGGGCGGGGGAAGGGGCTGTCGATGTCGACCTCGACCGCCGCGATCGCGCCGGCCTTCACCAGTCCGCGGATCACCGCGTCGGAGACGTCGGCGATCGCCGCCAGTTCGCGGATCAGCCCCTGCCGGTCGCCGATCCGCTCGAGCGCCTGCTCGCGCTGCGGCGTCAGGCGCGGCGGCACGTCGCCCGTCGCGCGATATTCGGTGACGGTGCGCGCGCCCTCCAGCGCGGATGTCGAGGAGAGCGTCATGCGCACCACGGCGGCGGGCGGCGCCAGATAGTAATCGGCGGTCCATTCGACGAGCCGGCGCAGCGCCGCACCGAGGGGCGGCGCGTCGGCGACCGCGAGCAGGTTGCGCAGCCGGTTGTCGCCGACCTCCGCATCCGACGGCAGCCGCTCCGGCTCCCACACCACGCCGATCAGCTGGCGCGGGCCGAGCGGCGCGACGACGATCGAGCCGGGCTCGACATGCATACCCGCGGGCACGCGATAGTCGAGCGGACCGAGGGCGGAATTGAGGACGAGGACGCGGGCGCGGGTCGACATGCGCGCTCCATATGGGGCGCGACGCGGGCCGAGGAAACCGCCTTATGCCGCCTCGCGGGCCCGGCGGTGGCGACCGATGCCGACGCGGCCGCGCTTCGCGGCATAGAGATCGCTGTCGGCGCGGCGCGCGAAATCGCGCAGCGACTGCATGTCGCTGTCGAGCGCGGCGATGCCGATCGAACCCGCGCTGGTCATGACGATGCCGTCCGCATCGACGGGGATGCGCAGCGTCGCCTCGATCCGTTCGCGGAGAAGGTCGGGATCGCGCGCGAGCGCGGGATCGCTGACGATCAGGGCGAATTCGTCGCCCCCGATCCGTGCAGGGTGGCACTGCGCGAGCCACGGCTGCCGCAGGGCCTGGGCCGTGCGGCGCAGCACCTCGTCGCCGGCATCGTGGCCGAGCGAATCGTTGATGTCCTTGAACCCGTCGAGGTCGACGAGCACGAGCAGCAGCGGCGTGTCGTCGCGACGGGCGCGCGTCATCGCGCGCTCCAGCTCGCGGTCGAACGCGGCGCGATTGGCGATACCGGTAAGCGCGTCGGTGTCGGCGGAGCGGCGCAGCTGCTGTTCGAGGCGATAGCGGTCGGTCACGTCCTGGAACACGCCGATGATCGCGGTGACGGTGCCGTCGACGATCTCCGGTTCGCCCATCGCGCGGACACGGATCTGGCGCCCCTTGGCGGTGATGAAGTCGGTCTCGTAGTCGAACGGCTTGCCTTCGTCGATCGTCGCCTGGATCACCGCCTGCACATAGTCGCGCGCGGCGGCGGGATAGAAATCGAGGGCGGTGTCGATCGTCGGCTGTTGCCCGAGCGGCACGTCGTGGATGCGGTAGACGTTCTCCGACCAGTCGACCTTGTATTCGGGCAGCGTCACGCGCCACGAACCCATCGAGGCGATGCGTTCCGCCTGACGGAAGATGCGATCCTTCTCGGCCAGCGCGCCGAGCAGCGTCTCGCCGCGCATGGCTATGTGCAGCGCGTCCTGTGCCGTACGCCGGGCCGTGATGAGCGATTCGGCGAGCGTCGCGAGGTGGACGAGCGCACCCTCGCCGGCGGCGTTGAGCGAGCGCGGCGCGACGTCCAGCACGCAGATCGTCCCCACCGCATGGCGCACGCCGTCGGCATCGCGCGCGTGGATCGGCGCCCCCGCGTAGAAGCGGCTGCCAGCGCTGACCAGCGGCGTCATCGCGAAGCGCGTGTCCGCCGTCAGATCGGGGATGATGACGGGAGCGTCCGTCGCGATGGTACGATCGCAGAAGGCGTCATGGCGGTCGATCTGCCGCGGCGCCGGGGCATTGCTGGCCTGGATCCAGACCGTGTCCCGATCGACGAGGTTTATCAGCGCGGTCGGACACCCCAGCATGTCCGCCGCGAGCGCGACGAGCGAATCGAATTCGCGGATCGGCTCACCGTCGATGAGGGCGAGGGCATGCAGGGCCGCGAGGCGGGCGTCCTCGTCGGCGTAGGCGTTCTTGCGGGTCGTGTTTGTCACCGGCAAAGCCATGATCACAAACGGTTAAAAAGGGCTTTGCAATGCGGTGAACATGGACGACATCGATCGGGCCATGGACCAGGAACAGCCCCCGTCGATGCGCTGGGCGGCGCACCTTTCGCACGACCGGCGGCGCTCCATCCACACGGTGCGCGCCTATCAGGCGGCGGCGGAACGGCTCGTCGCCTTTCTGCAGATGCATCGCGGCGAGCGGATCGACGCGGCGGCATTGCGTGCCGTCGACGCGACGGACCTGCGGGCCTTTCTCGCCGCGCGCCGCGCGGAGGGGATCGGCAATGCCTCGGCGGCGCGCGAACTGTCGGCGGTGCGCGGCTTCCTGACGTGGCTGGGCGCCGAGCCCCCGCGGATCAAGGGGCCGCGCGTGCGCAAGGGCGTGCCCCGGCCGATCGCGCCCGACGAGGTGGTGGCGCTGGCGGAGGCGATCGCGGACGATGCGCGCGAGGAGTGGACAGGCCGGCGCGACTGGGCTCTGCTGCTGCTGCTCTACGGCGCCGGGCTGCGCATCGGGGAGGCGGTGGCGCTCACCGGCGCGGTGCTTCCGCTCGGCGAGACCCTCGTCGTGACTGGCAAGCGCGACCGGACGCGAGTCGTGCCGCTGCTGCCGCAGGTACGCGCGGCGATCGAGGCCTATGCCGCCGCCGTCCCCTATGCGCTGGAGCGTGGCGCGCCTCTGTTCCGCGGCGTGCGCGGCGGCGCGCTGTCGCCGGGCATCGTGCGCAAGGCGGTGCAGGCCGCGCGCGGACGCCTCGGCCTGTCGGAGCGGACGACCCCGCATGCCCTGCGCCACAGTTTTGCGACCCATCTGCTCGGGCGGGGCGCGGACCTGCGCCAGCTGCAGGAACTGCTCGGCCATGCCAGCCTCAGTTCGACGCAGGTCTATACCGGCGTCGATGCGGCGCATCTGCTTGACGTCTATCGCAACGCGCATCCGCGCGCCTGAGCGCTACCGCCCACGCGGCTTCCACGTCGCGACGCGCCACAGATAGGCGCCCACCATCGCCGCCGTCAGCACGATGGCCGCCGGCCCGACGTAGCGATCGATCGCGGCGAAATTGGCGCCGAGATAATAGCCGGCACCTGCCAGCATCGTGTTCCAGATCGCACTGCCCGCGAAGGTCCAGACGACGAACTTCCAGCGCGGCATGCGCGTGATCCCGGCGGGAAGCGATATCATGGTGCGGAAGGTCGGCATGAAGCGGAAGACGAACACCACCCAGCCGCCGCGCTTGACGAAGAAGCGATGCAGCGCCTCGACATCGCGCCACTCCATCGTCAGCCACCGCCCTTGGCGCTCGACGAAAGGGCGGAAGCGTTGGTAGCCGACGCGCCGCCCGAGCGCATACCAGGCGTAATTGCCCGCCGTCGTGCCGGCGGTGCCCCAGGCGATCAGCGGTACGAGGCCCATGTCGCCGCGCGCCACCGCCATGCCGCCAAGGCCCATGATCACCTCCGACGGGATCGGCGGGATGATGTTCTCGAGCGCCATTAGCAGGAAGATGCCGATATACCCGCCCCGCGCGATCGCATCGAGGATGAATGCGGTCATGACCCGACGAACGACCGCGCCGTCCCGGACGTTCCGTCAGCCTTGCGCATGCCGTCAGCCGCGCGCCGCCACCCGACGTTCGATCGCGTCCCAGATCAGGCCTGCGACGTCCGTCCCGTCGAATCGCTCGATCGCGACGATCCCGGTCGGGCTGGTGACGTTGATCTCCGTCAGCCATTCGCCGCCGATCACGTCGATGCCGACGAAGAGCAGCCCGCGCCGCTTCAGTTCGGGCCCCAGCGCCGCGCAGATCTCGCGCTCGCGCGGCGTCAGTTCGGTCTTCTCCGCCGATCCGCCGACCGCGAGGTTGGAGCGTATCTCCCCCTCGCCGGGCAGGCGGTTGATCGCGCCCACCACCTCGCCGTCGACCAGCACGATGCGCTTGTCGCCCTTCGCCACCGCCGGCAGGAACGCCTGGATCATGTGCGGCTCGCGCCAGGTCTGGTTGAACACCTCGATCAGCGCGGACAGGTTGGCGCCATCGCTGCCGACGCGGAAGATCGCCTTGCCGCCGTTGCCGTGCAGCGGCTTGACGACGATCTCGCCATGCTCGGCGAGGAAGGCGCGCGCCTCCTCCAGGCTGCGCGTCACCAGCGTCGGCGGCATGAAGCGCGCATAGTCGAGGACGAAGACCTTCTCGGGCGCGTTGCGGACGCTGGCCGGGTCGTTGACGACCAGGGTGCGGTCGGCGATCCGCTCCAGCAGATGCGTCGCGGTGATATAGCCGAGGTCGAAGGGCGGGTCCTGCCGCATCAGCACGACATCGGCCTCGTCTCCCAGATCAAGGTTCACCGGCGCGTCGAAACGGAAATGGTCGCCCTTCGTGCCTGGGGCGGGCCGCTGGACCGTCACCGGATGCGCCTTCGCCCAGACGCGGCCGTCGCGATAGTTCAGCGCGTCGGCGGTGTAATGGAACAGGCGGTGGCCGCGTGCCTGGCCGGCGAGCATCAGCGCGAAGCTCGAGTCGCCCGCGATGTTGATGCTGTCGAGCGGGTCCATCTGGACGGCAACGGTCAGGGTCATGGGTCCTCCGGAACGGCGTGGCGAGCGGTCGAGGTAGGCGCCCGCGCGCCGCTTGTCAGTAGCCGATCCAGGCATTCTCGATATGCCGCGGCCGCATGCCGGGGGCGAGCAGGATGACGTCGACGCGCATGTCGTCACCCGCCGCGACGAAGCGCGGCATCAGCAGCTCCGCCGCGGCGGCGACGCGTGCCAGCCGCCGCTCGTCGATCGCGCTGTCGAGGTCGGCGGCGCTCGCCCGCGTCTTCACCTCGACGAAGGCGACCAGATTGCCCTTGCGCGCGATGAGGTCGATCTCGCCCGCCGCGGTCCGCACGCGCCGGTCGAGGATGCGCCATCCCTTGAGGCGCAGCCACCATCCTGCGAGCCGTTCGCCGCGTCGGCCGGCGGCTTCCGCGGCTTGCCGGGCGGGCGTCGGGGGGCGGCGGGACGGCGGGGTCATGCGACGAGGCTGCGCCATCCCGACCGTCGCGGCAAGCGTGGCGTTTGCGCCACAGCGATAACCAAATAGTACCCAGCCTAGGCAATGGTCATTCAAATGTATTGACTGACAAGACCAATGGGAAAAGATTGCGGGCTTGTTGCTGACCTTTTCCTACAAAGGCGGCGAGAAGGGGTGTCGAACATGTCACGTCAATCCAAGATCTCCACGCTTGCGCTCGCGGTGGCGATGCTCGGCGGCGCACCGGCCCTGGCCCAGCAGAAGCCTGCGGGCGGTACTGCGCAGACCGATACCAATGGCATGCCCGTTGCGGACGGCACGACGCCCGGCGACACGGTGCAGGCATCCGCTGCGGATCGCGCCGCGGCCATCGACGGCGCGCCCGCGCGCTCCGACCGTGGCAATGGCGAAATCGTCGTGACCGGGACGCGGATCGTCCGCCCGAACCTCACCGCGGCCGCCCCGATCACCTCCGTGACCTCGGCGGACATCCGCGCGCAGGCGCCGCTCAACGTCGAGGAGGTGCTGAACCGACTGCCGCAGGTCGCGCCGGACAGCCAGCAGAACTATCAGGATTCGGATGGCCGCCAGCGCATCAAGCTGCGCAGCCTCGGCTTCGAGCGCACGCTGGTGCTGGTCGACGGCAAGCGCCTGGGCACGCAGAATGGCGAGGATACCAATATCATCCCGGTTACGCTGCTCGACCGGGTCGACGTGCTCACCGGCGGCGCCTCGTCGGTCTACGGTTCCGACGCCGTGGCCGGCGTCGTCAACTTCATCATGAAGCAGAATTTCACCGGCGTTCGGGTCGATGCCAACTACAATTTCTACGATCACGTCAACCGGTCGAACGTCGTCAGCCAGACCGCGCAGGCTTCGGGATTCTCGCCGCTGCTCGGCCATGTCAACGACGGCGGCCGTGCCGACCTCACGCTGACCGCCGGCACGTCGCTGTTCGACGGCAAGCTGAACGTCGAAGGCTTCGTCAACTACAAGCACGCCGATCTCGTGCCCTACGACGCGCGCTCGACCTCGGCGTGCCAGTTGCTCCAGACGGGCAAGGACGGTCCGCTCAGCTGCTCGCTGTCGACCTATTCGGTCAGCGGCTACGTCCGCCCGCTCGCCGGTGCCAATGCCGGCACCGCCTATGTCAACGATCCGAACGGGACGCGGACCTTCGTCCCCTACGGGATCGGGGCGGGCAATGCAGCCAATCCCTATGACGGCTATTCGTACCAGCGCCAGGACGAGCGCGTGAACGCGGGCGGCTTCGTCACGCTGAAGCTCGCGCCGGAATACGAGGTCTACGGTTCCGCCCTGTGGTTCCGCGACAAGTCGATCAACCGCGTGCCGACGCGCGTCTTCGCCGCCGCCAACTACGGCTCCGATCCGTTCCAGGTGAACTGCAACAACCCGTTCCTGTCGAGCCAGCAGGCGGCGATCATCTGCGGCGCGGCGGCGGGGACCAGTGCGCTGGCGCCCGTCGACATCCGGTATCGGTTCAACGCGCCCTATCTGGACGACGTCTACACGAACAGCGCGATCCGGGCGACGGGTGGCCTGCGCGGCAAGGTCGGCGATGCCTGGACCTATGACGTCGGCGGCGTCTATGCGCGCAACCAGCAGATCTGGAATTCCTCGCGCCTGCCCGACTTCGGCCGGATCAACAACGCGCTGAACGTCGTCAACGTCAACGGCACGCCGACCTGCGTGTCGGGGGGCGCCTGCGTTCCCTTCGACGCCTTCTCGGCCGGCAACGGCAACCAGGCGCTGATCGACTATATCTACGGCGGGCAGGGGCCCGCGATCCAGAAGACCGTCGGCATCCTGTACGACGTCCAGGCGAACATGACCGGCGACCTCGGCAAGTACGGCATCACGTCGCCGCTCGCGACCGATGGCCTCGCCTTCGCGCTGGGGACGGAATATCGCAAGGACCGCCAGTTCTCGCAACTGACGCAGGGCTTCATCGACGATTACGGCGGCAGCCCGTCGGACCTCAGCCAGGATGTGTGGGAATCCAACATCGAGGCGCAGGCGCCGCTGGTGCAGGATCGTCCCTTCGCGCACCTGCTGCAGGTGAACGGCGGTTATCGCCTGTCGAAGTACAGCAGCAATCCGAACCGCTTCACGACCTGGAAGGTCGAGGGCATCTACGCGCCGGTCAGCGACCTGACCTTCCGCGCCTCGTTCAACAAGGCGCAGCGCGCGCCGACGGTGGTCGAAGCCTATCAGGCGTCGAACATCAGCTTCTCGCGACAGGGCGGCTCGCAGAACGACTTCTGCGCGCCGGTGCCGCGCCAGATCGCCGACCCGAACAACCCCGGTCGGACGATCACGACGACCACGCCGCTCGCCTCGCCGGCGGTCTGCGCGGCGACCGGCCTGTCGCCCGCGCTCTATGGCAGCCCGACCTTGCTCTGCCCGAACGACCAGTGCACAGTGCGCTCGGGCGGCTTCACCGCCGATCCGGAAACCGCCTACACGCAGACCTATGGTCTGGTGGTGAAGCCGCGCTTCATCAGGGGGCTGGTCTTCTCGGTCGACCGCTACCGGATCAAGATCAACAACTCGCTCGGCTATAACGACGACAGCTACTATACCGACGGCTGTCTGCGTTCGAACGGCAACCCGTTCTTCTGCTCGGGCATCGTGCGCGCCGCCAACGGCACGCTCTATGCCGCGGCATCGGGCAATCCGACGAGCGGCTTCATCCGCGCCGGCACCACCAATTATTATTTCTCGATCGCGCGCGGCTGGGATTTCCAGGGCACCTACACGCTGGGTCTGGGCGGCGCGGGCCGGATGGACTTCGACTTCAACGGCTCGATCACGACCTTCGCCGGTGGCCAGGATTCGCCGCTGCAGCCGATGCGCAACTGCACCGGCTATTTCGGCAACGGTTGCAGCCAGCTGATCCCGAAATGGGCGCACGGCCTGCGCGCGACCTATTCGACCGCGGACAGCTTCCTCAACGCGTCGTTCAACTGGCGCTATGTCGGCGCGCTGACCAATGCCAACAACGCGTCCGACCCGGCGATCAGCGGCGCCAACGCGGCCAATCCGACGCCGGCGCAGACGACGTTCTACCGGCTCGCCCCGGTCAGCTATTTCGACCTGGCGCTGACGTTCAACATCGCCAAGCGGTTCGCCTTCCGCGTGATCGCGAACAACCTGCTCGACAAGAACCCGCCGATCATCCCGAACTCGTACAACGTGTCGCTGGCGCGCAACAACACCATCCCGCAGCGCTACGACTCGCTGGGCCGCCAGATCGCGATCGGCACGACGATCCAGTTCTGATGCCGCGCCGGTCCCCGCCCGCCCGGCCGGCGGGCGGGGATCATCCGTCCTTGAGCGCCAGCGCGCGCGCGTAGAGCGTCTTGCGATCGAGGCCGAGCCGCTTCGCCACCTCGCCCGCCGCCTTGGCGAGAGGCAGGCGGGTCATCGCCTCCGCGAGCGCGGCGTCCGCATCCTCGATCGTCGAGGGCGCCGCTTCGCCGGGCGGCGCGACGACGACGACGATCTCGCCCTTGGGCGGCGCATCGGCGTAGCGGGCGGCGAGCGTCGACAGCGTCCCGGTCACCGCCTCCTCGAACTTCTTGGTGATCTCGCGCGTCACCGCCGCCTCCCGGTCGCCGAGGCCCTCGGCCAGCGCCGCCAGGCAGGCGGCCAGCCGCGGCCCCGATTCGTACAGCACCAAAGTCGCCCGCACCGCCGCGACCTCGGCGATGGCGTCGCTGCGCGCCTTGGCCTTGGGCGGCAGGAAGCCGAGGAACAGGAACCGGTCCGTCGGCAGGCCGGCGAGCGTCAGCGCGGCCACGGCGGCGCAGGGGCCGGGGATCGTCACCACCGCATGCCCCGCCGCGCGCGCGTCGCGGACCAGCTTGTACCCGGGATCGGAGATCAACGGCGTCCCCGCGTCGGAGACGAGCGCCACTGCCTCGCGCGCCATGCGGGCGACCAGGCCCGGCCGCACGCCCTCCGCATTATGGTCGTGATAGGGCAGCATCGGCCGCTTGATCCCGATATGGCGGAGCAGCCCGGCGGTGACGCGGCTGTCCTCCACCGCGATCACGTCGGCACGGGACAGGATGTCGGCGGCGCGCGGCGACAGGTCAGCAAGATTGCCGATCGGTGTCGCGACGATGTAGAGGCCTGGATCTAAAGCATTCACGGGAGCGGTCATGGCAGAGGCGGGAACGATTGGACAGCCTGCGGGCAGGCTTGGGCGCTGGCTGGCGATCGCCGCGGCGGCGGCGCTCGCCGCCTGTTCGACGGTGGTCCCGCGCGGGCCGGTCGAATCGCCCGAGCAGCGGCCGGTCCGCTCGCAGGCCAACCGTCCCGCACCGGCGGTCGAGCCCGGCCTGCCGCGCGACACGCAGCGCAACCGCGTTGCGCTGCTGGTACCGCTGTCCGGGAGCAACGCCGGCGTCGGCCGCTCCATCGCCAATGCGACGATGCTGGCCGTGCTCGACACGGGCACCGACAAGGTCCGCATCACCAACTACGACACCGCCACCGGCGCCGCCGCCGCGGCGCAGCGCGCGATCCAGGAGGGCGCGCAGCTGATCCTCGGGCCGTTGCTGGCCGACGACGTCCGCGCCGTGGCGCCGGTCGCGCATGCGGCGGGCGTACCGGTGCTCAGCTTCTCCAACGACACCACCCTGGGGGGCAACGGTACCTATCTGATGGGCTACGTGCCGTCGCAGTCGATCGCGCGGGTCGTCGCCTATGCGCGCGGCCGCGGCGTCACGAGCTTTGCCGGCCTCGTCCCCAACGGCCTCTATGGCGAGCGCGCCTCGACCGCCTTCCTGCGCAGCGTCGAGGGGGCGGGCGGACAGGTCGTCTCGCTCCAGACCTACAGCCGGACGAGCGGCGGGGTGCAGGCGGCGGTGACGCGACTGGCGGCGAAGGCGCCCTATGGCGCGGTGCTGATCGCCGACGGAGGGCCGACCGCCGCCGCCGCCGCGCCCCTGGTGCGGCGCGGCGCGGGCGCGGACACGCGCATCCTCGGCACCGAATTGTGGAATTCCGAAAGCGGTATTGCCGCCAGGCCCGGCCTGTCCGGCGCCTGGTTCGCCAGCGTCGGCAATACGCTCTATCGCCAATATGCGACCAAATACCGTGCCCGCTACGGCGCGGCGCCGTATCGCCTGTCGAGCCTGGGCTATGACGCGGTGCTGCTGACGGTCCGGATCGCGCGGGACTGGCCCGTCGGCCGCCCCTTCCCCGAGAGCCGGCTGCGCGACTCGGACGGCTTCGCCGGGATCGACGGCGCCTTCCGCTTCGGGCGCGACGGCGTCGCCGAGCGGGCGCTGGAGGTGCAGGAGATCCGCGACGGCACGACGGTCACGGTCTCGCCCGCGCCGACCGGCTTCGGGGGGTAAGGGCCGGCGCCGCCCTGATCCAGCCGCGCCGGATCGCGCTTCAGGCAGCTGCTTCGTCCGCCACCACCAGCGGCAGGATCGCGTCGAGCAGCAGTGCGCCCGCCTCGGTGATCCGCAGCCGCTCGCCGTCGCGCACCGCCATGCCCTGCGCGACCAGCCGGTCGACGGCGCTGTCGACGACGGGTGCCTGGCCCCCGGCGAGCGCCGCGACATGCGCCAGGTCGACCCCCTCGTGCAGGCGCAGCCCCATCACCAGCGCCTCGGTGGCGCGTTCGTGCGGCGTCAGACAGGTTTCCGCCTCGATCCCGTGGCGGTTGCGGGCGACCGCGGCAAGCCAGTTCTCCGGCTTGCGCCGCCGCTGCGTCGCCATGCCGCTGCGCCGCCCGTGCGCGCCCGGGCCGATGCCGGCATAGTCGCGATAGCGCCAGTAGGTCAGGTTGTGGCGGCTCTCCGCGCCCAATCTGGCATGATTTGACGTCTCATAGGCGGGCAGGCCGGCAGCGGCGGTCATCTGTCGCGTCGCCTCGAACAGGTCCGCCGCATCGTCGCCGTCGGGCAGCGTCAGCCGGCCCTTCGCGGCCTCGGTGGCGAAGCGCGTGCCAGGCTCGATCGTCAGCTGGTAGAGCGACAGATGCTCGGTGCCGAACGCCAGCGCGCGCGACAGTTCCGCCTGCCAGGCGGCCAATGTCTGGTCTGGGCGGGCGCAGATCAGGTCGATGCTGACCCGCGCGAACGTCGCCTGCGCGACATCGAGCGCGCCCAGCCCCTCCTTCACGTCGTGCGCACGGCCGAGGAAGCGCAGCGCCGCATCGTCGAGCGCCTGCAGGCCCAGCGACGCGCGGTTCACCCCCGCGGCCGCAAGGTCGGCGAAGCGCGCCGCCTCGACCGACGACGGATTGGCCTCCAGCGTGATCTCGACATCCGGCTCGTGTGGCCAATAAGTCTGCGCGGCGTCGAGGATCGCCGCCACTGTCGCCGGCGGCATCAGCGACGGCGTGCCGCCGCCGAAGAAGACCGAGCCCAGCGTCCGCCCCGGCAGCTGCGCCGCCTCGTGCGCCAGATCCGCAAGCAAGGCGTCGCGCCACGCCGCCTGGTCGACCGTGTCGCGGACATGGCTGTTGAAGTCGCAATAGGGGCATTTCGAGACGCAGAACGGCCAGTGGACGTAGAGCGCGAGCGGCGTCTTGTCGGGGGTCATGGTGGCGCCGATATGGCGGCGATGTGGTTCAAACGCCAGCATCTCGCCATCGCCCTGCTGTTCCTCGCCAGCGCCTGCGCCCAGCCTGGCCCGGAGCGCGTCGTCGAGCGGCGCGAAACGCAGGCGCCGGCGGCGCGGGGCGAGGCGCTGTTGCGCGGGGCGGTCATCGACAGCCACAATGTCGCCCGCGCGGCGGTCGGCACCCCGCCGATCGCGTGGAGCGACGCGCTCGCGGTGTCGGCCAGGGCCTATGCCGAGGAGATGGCGCGCACCGGCCGCTTCGAACATGCGCATCAGCCGATGGGGCCCGGCCGCCAGGGCGAAAACCTGTGGACCGGCACGCGCGACGCCTATGACTATGCGGAGATGATGGGCCACTGGCTCGCGGAGCGGAAGGATTTCGTCAACCTGCCGGTCCCCGCCGCCAGCCGCACCGGGACGTTCGGGGACGTCGGCCATTATTCCCAGATCGTCTGGCGGGGCTCGACCGAGGTCGGCTGCGCGCTCGCCAGCAACGCGCGCGACGATTATCTGGTCTGCCGCTACAGCCCGCCCGGCAATGTCGTCGGCTGGCGCGCCTATTGACCTTTGCCGGCGCCTTCGGCGTCCGGGATGACCGCGGTCGTGTAGGGGACGTACACCCGCCAGCCGATCGTCGCGTACAGCGCGCGGCCCATCGGCGTCGCCGTCAGCACCTCGCGCGCGGTCGGGTCCCGGCGTGCCGCGGCCAGGGTCCCCATAAGCGCGCGGCCCAGCCCGCGGCGCCGGTGCGCCTCCCCCGTGACGATCCGGTCGTAGCAGAAGACGCCGCCGTGCTCGGCCGCGAACCCGCGCGCCACCGGGCGGCCGTCCTGCGTCACCAGATCGACACGCGTGACGGCGCCGCGCCGCTCCACCATGGCGCGATAGCCGGCCGGGATCGCTGGCGCGGGGCCGGGCGCCGCGCGCACCATCATGCAATTGGACGGCAGGATCGACCAGCGCGGCGGCAGCAGCGCACGCAGCGCCGCCGCATCGGCGCAGAGCTTCACGAAGACGCGCGGCGCCTCGATCGACCCGGCAAGGGCCACCAGGCCCTCACCGGCCGCCGCGAAGACGTAGCGGCGGCGCTCCTCCGCATCGTCGGTGTCGACGCGCCAGCCGCCATGGTCGGCGACCGGCGCCGGCAGGCCGCGCGACAGCGAGCGCGCGGCGAGCCAGCCGCGGACGAGGTCGGGATCGACGGCGGCCTCCGACCCCGGCACCGGGTCAGAACACCGCGTCGGTCAGCTGGCGGAACGCATCGGCGCGGTGGCTGATCGCGTTCTTCACCGCCGGATCGATCTCCGCGAAGGTCTGGTCGTAGCCCAGCGGCTGGAAGATCGGGTCATAGCCATGACCCTTGTCGCCGCGCGGCGGCCAGACGATGCAGCCGTCGACCCGGCCCTCGAACCATTCGACATGACCATCGGGCCAGGCGAGTGCCAGCGCGCAGATGAAATGCGCCTCGCGCGGCGTTTCCGGCTCTTCCGACAGACGGTCCTCGACCAGGCGCATTGCCATGCCGAAATCCTTGTCCGGCCCCGCCCAGCGCGCCGAGAACAGGCCGGGATCGCCGCCCAGCGCCTCGACGCACAGGCCGCTGTCGTCGGACAGGGCGGGCAGGCCCGACAGGTCCGCCGCCGACAGCGCCTTCAGTTCCGCATTGGCGACGAAGGTCGTGCCGGTTTCCTCCGGTTCGGGCAGGTCCAGTTCCGCCGCCGACAGCAGCTCGACACCATAGGGCGCGAGCAGCTCGCGGAATTCGGCGACCTTGCCCTGGTTGTGGCTGGCGATCACCAGCTTGCCGCGCTGGAGCTTGCGGATCGCCTGCGGCTGCGGGCCTTCCCCGCTCACGCCGTCACCGCCCGGTCCTGCGCGGCGAAGATCTCGGCGCAGCCCATCCGCGCGAGGCGCAGCAGGCGCAGCAGCGCCTCCTCGTCATAGGTCGCGTGCTCGGCGGTGGCTTGCGCCTCCGCGATATGGCCGTTCTCGAGCAGCACGAAATTGGCGTCGGCGTCGGCGGCGGAGTCCTCGATATAGTCGAGGTCGAGCACCGGCGTGCCTTGATGGATGCCGCAGCTGACGGCCGCGACCTTCTGCTTGATCGGGTCGACGGTCAGCTTGCCCTCGGCGAGCAGGCGATTGACCGCAAGGCGCATCGCCACCCAGGCGCCGGAGATCGACGCCGTCCGCGTGCCGCCGTCCGCCTGGATGACATCGCAGTCGAGCGTGATCTGGCGCTCGCCGAGCAGCTTCATGTCCATGACGGAACGCAGGCTGCGGCCGATCAGGCGCTGGATTTCCTGCGTGCGGCCGGACTGCTTGCCCTTCGCGGCTTCGCGGCTGCCGCGGGTGTGCGTGGCGCGGGGCAGCATGCCGTATTCGGCGGTGACCCAGCCCTCGCCCTTGCCGCGCAGGAAAGGAGGCACGCGCTCTTCGACGCTGGCGGTGACAAGCACGCGCGTGTCACCGAAGCCGATCAGCACTGATCCTTCCGCGTGGCGGGTGAAATGCGGCTCGATCGTAATGGCACGCATCTGGTCGGGGGCGCGTCCGCTGGGGCGCATTCGGATCTCCTTATCTGGTCAGTCGCGGCGATAGACCGGACGGAAAGGTGACGCCAGCCGTTGCCGCTCGGGCTGTCGTTACGCGCAGGTTCGTCACCCCCAGGCCCTCCGTCACTCGGGGCCTCCGTCACCCGGCGGCTTCCGTCGCTCCCGCGCCCTTCCTTCATTCCCGGGCCCCTCGCCGTCATTCCCGCCCTCGCGGGAATGACGGTGACGGGGCGAACCTGCCATTCCCTATTGCGCGCCCCCTTCGTCATCCCGGCGAACGCCGGGACCCATGGTTGCGGAACGCCGGTTTCGTGCGAGACTGCGACCCCATCGCATCCATGGGTCCCGGCGTGCGCCGGGATGACGAAGGGGGAAACGGATGCGCGGAAGAGGGAACGTCATGCACGGAAGGGGAGACGGATGAGATGAAGAGCGTGATCCAGGCGATATTGGCCGCGTCGGCCGCCTTGGTCGCCACGGCCGCGGCGACGACCGGCGCCACCGCCGCCGCGTCGCGGCCGGGCCCCGAGCGCATCGTCTACGAAACGGGGCCGTGTTTCGGCTTCTGCCCGTCGTATCGCGTCACCGTGTCCTCGACGGGGGAGGGGCTTTTCGAGGGCGGCCGCTTCACCGCGGTGACCGGGTCGCAGCGCTTCCGCGTCACCCCGGCGCAATTCGCGGCCTTCCGCGACCGCCTGCGCGGCGACCGGCCGAGGTCGGAGCGCCTGCTCGGCGGCAAGCCTGCCTGCCGCACCATCGCCACCGACCAGATCACCGTCGACGTCCGCTGGGCGGGCGGGGCGGCGCCTCCGTCGCATCTGCACGCCTATTTCGGTTGCGACATGGACCTCAACGCGGCGCTGTTCCGGCGGCTGGCGGACGCGCCGAAAGCGCTGCCGATTGCCGACTTTATCGGCACGACACGCCGTCCTAAATAGGAGGCATGGCTCCGCCCGTCACCGAACTGACCGATCGCGCGCGCGACATCTTCCGCGCGGTGGTCGACGGCTATGTCGAAAACGGCATGCCGGTGGGGTCGAAGACGATCGCCGCGGCGTCGGGCCTCAACCTGTCGCCGGCATCGATCCGCGGCGTCATGCAGGAGCTGGAGGAGCTGGGCCTGCTCGCCAGCCCGCATACCAGCGCGGGGCGCATCCCCACCGAGCGCGGCCTGCGCCTGTTCGTCGACGGCATGATGCAGGCGCTGGAACCGAGTGCGGAGGAACGCGCGGCGATCGAGGCGCGCGCCGGCGCGGGTGGCCCGGTCGAGGAGGCGCTGGCCGCGACCACGGCGGCGCTGTCCGGCCTGTCCGCCTGCGCGGGGCTTGTGCTGGTGCCGAAGCGCGAGCTCGCGCTGCGCTCGATCGGCTTCGTCGCCCTGTCGCCGACGCAGGGCATGGCGGTGATCGTCAGCGAGGACGGCTCGGTCGAGAACCGCGTCATCCGCCTGCCGGCGGGCATGAGCCCGTCCGCTTTGGTGGAGGCGGGCAATTACATGACCGCGACGCTCGGCGGCCTGACGCTGGCGGAGGCGCGGGCGCGCATCGAGCGCGAGATGGCGGAGGAGCGGGCGATGCTCGACGGCGCGGCACGCGCGCTGGTCGAACAGGGGCTCGTCGTATGGAGCGAGGACGGCGCGCGCCGACCCGTGCTGATCGTGCGGGGCCAGGGGCGTCTGATCGATGCGGCGGCGGCGGCGGACCTGGAACGGGTGCGCGACCTGCTCGACGACCTCGACGGCAAGCAGGAGATCGCCGCGCTGCTCGACAGCGCGCGGGCCGGCGACGCGACGCGGATCTTCATCGGTGCGGAGAACAAGCTGTTCGCCTTGTCGGGCTCGTCGGTGATCGCGCGACCGTTCCGCGGGCCGGGTGGGCGCGTCGTCGGCGTGGTGGGGGTGATCGGCCCCACGCGGTTGAACTATGCGCGCGTCGTGCCCATGGTGGATTTCACGGCGGCAACGCTGGCCCGACGCATGGGCTGAAGAACAGGGATACGAATGACCGACGAGACGACCAAATCCGCCGCGGCGGAGGATCTGCGCCAGGAAACCGCGGAAGCCGCGCCCGAAGTGGCGGAGCACGATATTGCGGCGCGGCGCATCGCGGAGCTGGAGGATCAGCTCGCCGCGGCGAAGCAGGATACCTTGTACGCGCAGGCGGACATCCAGAACGTCCGCCGCCGTGCCGAGAAGGATGCGGCCGACGCACGCAATTACGCCGCGACCAATTTCGCCCGCGACATCCTGTCCGTGGCCGACAATCTGTCGCGCGCGCTCGCCGCGATCCCCGCGGAGCTGCGCGCGGACGATAAGATGAAGGGCCTGGTCACGGGGTTGGAGGCGACCGGCCGCGAGCTGGAGAGCGTCTTCACCCGCCACGGCATCACCAAGGTCGAGGCGATGGGCGTGACGCTCGACCCCAACAAGCACCAGGCGATGATGGAAATGCCCAGCGACGCCGAGCCCGGCACGATCGTGCAGGAGATGCAGGCTGGCTATATGATCAAGGACCGCCTGCTCCGCCCCGCGCTGGTCGCGGTGGCGAAGAAGCCGGAGTAACGCGCCGTGACGCCGCGCCACGACAAGCCGACCGGCAGGCCGGTCGAGCTACGAATGTCGGCGGCGCGGCTGGTCTTTGCCCGTGGAATTGCGCGGCGTCGCCGCGGCGGCCCGGATGTCAGGGGCCTGCCGGGCGCGGACCCGTGCCCGGTCACCCCCGACCGCCCGCTCGACCTGTCGGGCGGCGCGGCGGCGGCGCTTGAATTCGACGACTAAGGCCGCGTCAGAGCTGCGCCGCGCGGAGTGCCGCGTTGATCCGCGCATGCCAGCCCGGCCCGGTCGCGCGGAACTTGGCGATCACATCCCGATCGAGGCGCAGCGTCACCTTCTGGGGGGCGGCGGTCAGCATGGCGGCGACATGCGGCGGCAGCACCTCGCGGGCCGGCCGGGCCCGCGCAAAGTCCGCCTTCGTCCATTCGGGGTTTTCGTCGAAACCGGCATCGGGATCGAAGTGCGCGGACGGCTCTGGCTTATTCATAGCGGCGAAGCTCCTTCTCTCGAGCGCGCCGATAACTTATGACGCGTACGCCCGTTTCGGTGAAGGTGAAGATTCGGCAGTGCGGCTTGCCGTCGACCCTGCCGAACGCACGGTGGCGGATTTCACCATAGTCAAAGCGATCATCCCGGACGACCTTGGGCTCCCGATCGAACGGCCGGACCTCGGCTAACGACAGGCCGTGCCTGCGTCGATTAATCGCATCCTTTGCGGAATCGAACTCGAATGGCATGGGGATGGTCTAACGATCCTCCCGGCCCCATCAATGGCCAAAATGGACCTAACATGGAGCGGACGCCATCATGACTTTCGGCAGTAACCTTAATCTCAACACCGACCGCCCCACGTTCGTCACGCACCTCGAATGTTCGATGACGGGGGAGCGGTACGAGGCGGACCGGCTGCACGGCCTGTCGCGCGTCGGGCGGCCGCTACTCGTCCGCTACGATCTCGACGCGGTGCGCGCCAATCTGCCCAGGCCGATGCTTGCGGCGCGGCCGACCGACCTGTGGCGCTGGCGCGAGCTGCTGCCGGTGCGCAGGACGGAGAATATCGTCAGCCTGGGCGAGATCGAGACGCCGCTGATCCCCATATCGCGCAGCGCCGGCGGCGGCACCGTGCTGGTCAAGGACGAGGGACGCCTGCCCACCGGCAGCTTCAAGGCGCGCGGCCTCGTCATGGCGGTGGCGATGGCGAAGGAACTGGGCGTGCGCACCATCGCGATGCCGACCAACGGCAATGCGGGTGCCGCGCTCGCCGCCTATGCCAGCCGCGTCGGGATCGAGACGATCGTCTTCTGCCCGGAGGACACGCCGGAGGTGAACGTTCGCGAGATCGCGCTGCAGGGCGCGCGCGTCTATCGCGTCAACGGGCTGATCGACGATTGCGGCGCGATCGTCGGCAAGGGGGCGGCGGAGGGGCGCTGGTTCGACCTGTCGACGCTGAAGGAGCCCTATCGGATCGAGGGCAAGAAGACGATGGGCCTCGAGCTCGCCGCGCAGCTCGGCTGGACGCTGCCGGACGCGATCTTCTACCCCACCGGCGGCGGCACCGGCCTGATCGGCATGTGGAAGGCGTTCGACGAGATGGAGGCGCTCGGCTGGATCGGCTCCGAACGGCCGCGCATGTATGCGGTGCAGGCGAGCGGCTGCGCGCCGATCGTCCGCGCCTTCGAGGAAGGTGTGGAACATGCCGAGCGCTGGGAGGATGCGCATACCGTCGCGGCGGGCATCCGCGTGCCGCGCGCGGTCGGCGATTTCCTGATCCTGCGCGCGGTGCGGGCAAGCGGCGGCAAGGCGCTCGGCGTCGGCGATCCGGCGATCCTCAAGGCGGTCGACGATTGCGCGCGGCAGGACGGCCTGCTGCTCTGCCCGGAAGGGGGCGCGACGCTCGCCGCCTATCGCGAGGCGCTGCGGACCGGCGAGGTCGATGCCGGGGAAAAGGTCGTGCTATTCAATTGCGCCACCGGGCTCAAATATCCGATGCCGGAGGCGCCGAACTGGCTCGATCGTCACCAGCCGATCGATTTCGACGCGCTCTGACCCCTCAGGCGGCGGCGTCGCGCTCCGTCGCCGCCAGCAGCACGCCGGCCTGCGCGGCAGCCTCGCGCGTCGCCTGCGCGAGCCGCTTCACCTCCTGCGCGACGACCGCGAAACCGCGCCCGTGTTCGTTGGCGCGTGCCGCCTCGATCGAGGCGTTGAGCGCGAGGAGATTGGTCTGGGTGCTGATCGTCTCGATCGAGGTGACGATCCGCGCCACCTCCTCCATCGTCGCCGACAGATTGCCGCGTAGCGCGCTCTCCTGCGCGTAGCGGTGCGCGGCGGCGCCGGCGGCGAAGGCGCGGATGTCGACCATGCCGAACAGATGCAGCGCATTGCTCAGTTCCGCATAATCCGCCACGCGGTCGCCCAGTGCCTGCCGCATCAGCGCGTCGCGCACCCGGTAGTTCTCGATCAGGCCGTCCAGATAATCGTCCGGGTCGCCGCCGTTGGCGGCATAGCGCCGCCCGCGCGCCTCCATCTCCTGCGCCAGGGCCTCGTCGAACGGCCCGAGGAACTTGGCGCGGGTATAGGCGTGTTCGCGCTGCTCCAGCGCCTCGCGCGTCATATCGGCGGGATAGAGCCTGCGCGACAGCGGATCGTGGCAGAAGGCCTTGCACTGATCGAGCAGCGTGCGCTCGAGGAGCGACCAGATTTGCGCCAGCGCGGCGGGGATCGCCGGATCGCGGGTGATCGCGGACAGGCGATTGCGTGTATCAGGCGGAACGCTGGATGGAGACAGTGATGCCATGCCGATTTTGACTAAGGTTAAATCGTTAAATGTATCAAAACCGACGGATCGGAACGGCATCGCTCATCGGAACGGCAGCAATGTCTCATATTGGGTCAGGGGCGGGGCGCCGGGGATGATCGCGCCGTGGCGGAGCAGGAAGGCGTGCCGCACGATCTCCCCCTGCTGCTCGATGCCGTAGCGGTGCAGCGGCTGGCCGGGCTTCAGCGCATAATCGTACCGACAGAAGGGATGCCGGGCGAGCGGCAGGAAGATCCCGCGCTGATGCTGCCAGATATGCACCATCTCGTGCACGAACAGCCCCTGATCGGTCAGCGCGGCGGCCGCGAAATCGTCGCGATAGGCGGTGCCGGCCGGATGGAAATGGATGCAGCCGCTGGGCGCCATCACCGTGTCGCGTGGCTGGAAAAAGGCCCATTTGCGCCGCGCGATCCGCACCTGCGCATAGTCGATCGAGTCGTGGAAGACGCCGCGCGCCAGCGCGATTTCGCCGGGGGTGAGGGGACGCGCGCTCTCGGCCATCGGTCCGCCACCGTCAGAAGGACGGCGCCGGCGCCCCGGCGGCGACGACCACGGCCCGCGCCGCGATGCGTCGGCCGTTCGCCAGCGTGGCGCTCAGCGTCACGCGGTCGCCCGGCTTCACCGCCGGGTTGACGCCGAACAGCATCAGGTGCCGGCCGCCCGGTCCGAAAATCAGCGGCGCGTTGGCCGGAAGCGTCACCGTCGACAGCGGCGTCATCCCGGCCTGTCCGCCGCCGCCGCCGGTGCTTTGGTGCATCTCCGCGCGCAGCGAGACGTCGGAATTGGCGGCGACGATCGTCTGCGGGACGGTGCCGCCGTGGAGCGTGAAATAGCCGGCGGCCGGGCGTCCGGGGACCGCCGGCAACCGTACCCAGGCATCGGTCATCGTCAGCGGATCGGGCTTGACGCAACCCGCCAGCGTGGCCGCGATCGCCAGCGGCAGCAGATATCGCACCATCATGTGTCTCCGGACGGGAACCTTCCTGCCGCTCTATGGAATGGCGGTTCTTGCGGCAAGGCGAACCCCACCTATATCGCCCGCCGAGACGGAGAGATTGCGCTGCCGTAACGGGGCGTGTCCTCCAGTGTTTTCGTTTGTGAGGGGCTAGGGTTAAGCACGTATGGCTAAAGTAATCGGGATCGATCTCGGCACCACCAACAGCTGCGTCGCGGTGATGGAGGGCGGCAAGCCCAAGGTGATCGAGAACGCCGAGGGCGCGCGCACGACGCCGTCGATCGTCGCCTTCGCCAAGGACGGCGAGCGTCTGGTCGGCCAGCCGGCGAAGCGTCAGGCGGTGACCAATGGCGACAACACGATCTTCGCGGTTAAGCGCCTGATTGGCCGCCGCTTCGACGATCCGATCACCAAGAAGGACACCGAGCTGGTCCCGTACCACATCGTGCGCGGCGGCAACGGCGACGCATGGGTGCAGGCGGGCGGCAAGGATTATTCGCCGTCGCAGATCAGCGCCTTCACGCTGCAAAAGATGAAGGAAACCGCCGAGAGCTATCTGGGCGAGACGGTGACCCAGGCGGTCATCACCGTGCCGGCCTATTTCAACGACGCGCAGCGCCAGGCGACCAAGGACGCCGGCCAGATCGCGGGCCTCGAGGTGCTGCGCATCATCAACGAGCCGACCGCGGCGGCGCTGGCCTATGGCCTGGAGAAGCAGGACGGCAAGACGATCGCGGTCTACGACCTCGGCGGCGGTACCTTCGACGTCTCGATCCTCGAAATCGGCGACGGCGTGTTCGAGGTGAAGGCGACCAACGGCGACACCTTCCTGGGCGGCGAGGATTTCGACAACAAGCTGGTCGATTATCTGGCGGAGGGCTTCAAGAAGGATGAGGGCATCGACCTCACCAAGGACAAGCTTGCGCTGCAGCGCCTGAAGGAGGCGGCCGAGAAGGCGAAGATCGAGCTGTCGTCGGCGGCCTCGACCGAGGTCAACCTGCCGTTCATCACCGCCGACCAGAACGGGCCGAAGCATCTGGTCAAGACGATCAGCCGCGCCGATCTGGAGCGTCTGGTCGACGGCCTGATCCAGCGCACGATCGAGCCGATGAAGAAGGCGCTCGCCGATGCCGGCGTGAAGACCAGCGACATCAGCGAGGTCGTCCTCGTCGGCGGCATGACGCGCATGCCCAAGGTCCGCGAGGCGGTGAAGAACTTCTTCGGCAAGGACCCGCACACCGGCGTCAACCCGGACGAGGTCGTGGCGATGGGCGCCGCCATCCAGGCGGGCGTGCTGCAGGGCGACGTCAAGGACGTGCTGCTGCTCGACGTGACCCCGCTGTCGCTGGGCATCGAGACGCTGGGCGGCGTGTTCACCCGCATGATCGACCGCAACACGACGATCCCGACCAAGAAGTCGCAGACCTATTCGACCGCGGACGACAACCAGGGCGCGGTGACGATCCGCGTGTTCCAGGGCGAGCGCGAGATGGCGGCGGACAACAAGCTGCTCGGCCAGTTCGACCTCGTCGGCATCCCGCCGGCGCCGCGCGGCGTGCCGCAGATCGAGGTGACGTTCGACATCGACGCCAACGGCATCGTCAACGTCTCCGCGAAGGACAAGGGCACGGGCAAGGAGCAGCAGATCCGCATCCAGGCCTCCGGTGGTCTGTCGGACAGCGACATCGAGCAGATGGTCCGCGACGCCGAGCAGTTCGCCGAAGAGGACAAGAAGCGCCGTGCGGCGGCCGAGGCGAAGAACAACGCCGAAAGCCTGATCCACACCACGGAGCGCCAGCTGGCCGACAATGGCGATAAGGTGGACGAGTCGCTGAAGTCGGAGATTCAGGCGGCGATCGACGAGGCCAAGGCCGCCGTCGAGTCGAACGACGCCGATCGCATGACCGAAAAGGCGCAGTCGCTCGCGCAGGTCGCGATGAAGCTCGGCCAGGCGATCTACGAGAAGCAGCAGCAGGCCGATGCCTCGCCGCAGGGCGGTGCGACGGCCGAGGAAGCGAAGGCGGAAGACGTCGTCGACGCCGAATTCTCGGAAGTCGACGACCACAAGGCGTAAAAGGCGTAAGAAGGCCGGCTCCCGTTTTCCGGTGATCGGTCACGAAAGACCCGCAAACACTGCGACTTTTGTGACCTTTCACCGAGGACGGGAGAGGTTTGCGTAGAGGGCGGGCATGAGCACCACGGTCGACTATTACGAGCTGCTCGAATGCGAGCGCGATGCGGACGGTGCGACGCTCAAGTCCGCCTATCGCAAGCTCGCCATGAAGTACCACCCGGACAAGAATGCCGGGTGCAAGGATTCCGAGGCCAAGTTCAAGGCGGTCAGCGAGGCCTATGAGGTCCTGAAGGACCCGCAGAAGCGCGCGGCCTATGATCGCTACGGCCATGCCGCCTTTCAGAACGGCGGCGGCGGCGGTGGCGGGGCGCAGGATTTCGGCGCCTTCTCCGACATTTTCGAAAGCGTCTTCGGCGAGTTCATGGGTGGCGGGCGCGGCGGCGGCCGCGCGCAGCCCCGGCGCGGCGCCGATCTGCGCTACGACATGGAGATCAGCCTCGAGGAGGCGTTCCACGGCAAGGCGACGGAGATCACCGTCGACGTCTCCGCGCAGTGCGACACCTGCCAGGGCTCGGGCGCCAAGCCGGGGACGCAGGCGACAACCTGCCGCCATTGCGGCGGCCATGGCAAGGTGCGCGCCCAGCAGGGCTTCTTCGTCGTCGAGCGGGCCTGTCCGGTCTGCCAGGGCTCGGGCCAGGTGATCGCCGATCCGTGCGCCGACTGTCGTGGCGACGGCCGGATCGAGCGGACCAAGACGCTGGCGGTGAACGTCCCGCCGGGCGTCGACGAGGGCACGCGCATACGCCTGACCGGCGAGGGCGAGGCGGGGCCGCGCGGCGCGCCCGCCGGCGACCTATACATCTTCCTCCACATCAAGCGGCACGCGATCTTCGAGCGCGAAGGGACGACGCTGTTCGCGCGCGCGCCGATCAGCTTCACGACCGCCGCGCTCGGCGGCACGCTGTCGATCCCGGGGCTGGACGGCCGCACGCACGAGGTGAAGATTCCGGCCGGCATCCAGTCGGGCAAGCAGTTGCGCCAGCGCGGCGCCGGCATGCCGGTGTTGCAGGGGCGGGGGCAGGGCGACCTGGTCATCCAGATCGAGGTGGAGACGCCGACCAAGCTATCGACCCGCCAGCGCGAATTGCTCGAGCTGTTCCGAGAGACCGAGACGGGCGACGAATGCCCGGCGAGCCAGGGCTTCTTCGCCAAGTTGAAGAACGTGTTCGCGGGGGAATAGACGTCATCGGGCCTGTAGGCCCTCCGGGGGATGCGACATGCTGGTGATCGCGGCGACGTTCCTGATGGCCTGGGCGGCGATGCTGCTATGGCCGGGGGTCGGTTCCTCCGCGATATTGCGCGATTGGCTGGTGGTCCGACCCGCAGCGCGGCTGGCGGCGATCCGTCGGGGCGATGTTGCCGTGGCTGTCGTGATCCTTGCCGGCGTCGCTGTCATGACGCTTTGCGAGGATGGTTCGGCCGTTCGGCTGCTCCTCTATGCGGTGCCGGACGCGGCTGTGTGGATGACGTCGATCGAAGTGTCGGCGTGTATCGATGCGGCCGTCGCCGTCGCGGTGGCACTGTCGACATGGCGCGGCGGCACGCGCGCGATGGGCGGGCGTGTGCGCATCCACGGGATGCACCGCGCGACACGCGCCCCGCGCCGCACTGCCCGCAGGGCGGCTGCGAACGACGATCGGGACGGTGACCGAAGGCGCACCGCGTGACGTGGCGCTGTCAGCGGAACAGCGCGACGATCGCCTGGATCACGGTCGCACCGCCGATCGGCGCGATCAGCAGCAGCAGCATATTGATGCCGATGATGGCGGCCAGCGTATCCTGCTGCCGTTTCGACAGCTGGGGCGTCTTGCGGACGGGCTTCGGCTCCCACCGGGGCGGCGGCGGCTGGTCCCTGAAATCGACGAACATGCGCATGCTCCTGCTGCCGCATCAACGCCGCGCGCCGGCTCCGGTTCGATCGTGCCGATGCGAATCGCGCCGGGGCCCGCAACCGGCCATTGTGGGCAGGGCAGCAGACCTATCTTGCGTCGGCCGCCGATCCCAGCTCCAATCGCTTGGTCCCTTCTTCGGAGAGCCGTCATGAATCGTTCGCCCGTCGTCCTGTCGCTCGCCGCCGCCGCCGCGCTGATGCTGCCCGCCGCGGCGCCCGTCGCGGCGCCGCGGGTGAATATCGCCAAGTTCGACACTTTGCCGCAGCCGCTGCCGCTGCCCTATCACGCGGGCAATGCGAAGGCGGAGATCGCCGCGGCGCGTGCACGCGCGATCAAGGCGCACAAGCGGCTGCTGATCGATCTGGGCGGCAATTGGTGCCTCGACTGCCGCCTGCTCGCGGGGGTGATGGACCTGCCGCAGATGAAGCCGTTCGTCGCGAAACATTTCGAGGTGGTGACGGTCGACGTCGGCCGCTTCGACCAGAATCTCGACATTCCCGAAAGCTACGGCATCAAGGGGCGTCTCGCCGGCGTGCCGGCCGTGCTCATCGTCGACCCGAAGCCCAACCGCCTCGTCAACGCCGGCCGCGAGACCGCGCTCGCCGATGCGCGCAGCCTGACGCCCCAGGCGCTGGCCGACTGGATCGCGGGCTGGGTGGGGTAAGGCGCCTGCCCCCTTGCGGCCTCGCGTAAATGCCGCATCATCGCGTCGATAGCGAATGGGAGCATCTATGCGGGGCAAGGTACTGGGCGTCGACGTCAGGACGGGGGAGGGCCTCGTCGCCGGGGACGACGGGCGGCGCTATCGCTTCGCCCAGACCGACTGGGCGACGCGCGGCGAACCGGCGGTGGGCATGGCGGTCGACTTCGAAGCCGCCGATGACCGGGCGCTGAGCGTCTTTCCCATGCCGGGCGAACGCGGCGCTGTGACGCTGCCGCCCAAGCCCGAGGCGCCCGTCACCGACCGCAACAAGCTGGTCGCCGCCCTGCTCGCCTTCTTCCTCGGCACGCTCGGCATCCACCGTTTCTATCTGGGTCGGACCGGCAGCGGTGTCGTCATGCTGATCCTGTCGATCACGATCGTCGGACTGTTCGTGACGGGCATCTGGGCGCTGGTCGACACGATCCGCTACCTGATCATGTCTGACCGTGAATTCGCCGCACGCTACCCCCGCACCACCTGAACGCGACGCTGGGACGGCGGGCGCGCCCCGGCGGTCGGCCGGGGCGTCCGGAGTCGGTTAGTGTGCGATCCAGCAAAGCTGGATCGGCGCGGTACCGGCCCTCACCCCCACCCGGCCGCCCATCCAGGATACGCTGTGTGGGCGGCCGGGTGGGGGTGAGGGCCGGTACCGCTTCCACGCAGTGGATCAAACTCTAGTCCGCGCGCTTCGGAAAGACGCGGTCGAAGATCGTGTCGACATGGCGCAGGTGATAGTCGAGGTCGAAGCGCGACTCGATCTCTGCCGGCGACAGCGCCGCCGTCACCTCGGCATCGGCCTTGAGCAGGTCGAGCAGCGACAGCGCGCCATCGCTTTCCCACACCTTCATCGCGTTGCGCTGGACCAGCCGATAGGCGTCCTCGCGGCTGACGCCGGCCTGCGTCAGCGCCAGCAGCACGCGCTGCGAATGCACCAGGCCACCCATACGGTCGAGGTTCTTCTGCATCCGCGCCGGATAGACGAGCAGCTTGTCGATGACGCCGGTCAGCCGCGCCAGCGCGAAGTCCAGCGTGATCGTCGCATCCGGCCCGATGTAGCGCTCGACCGACGAATGGCTGATGTCGCGCTCATGCCACAACGCGACATTCTCCAGTGCCGGCGTGACATAGCCGCGTACCATCCTGGCGAGGCCGGTCAGGTTCTCGGTAAGTACCGGGTTGCGCTTGTGCGGCATGGCGGACGAACCCTTCTGGCCGGGGCTAAAATATTCCTCCGCCTCCAGCACCTCGGTCCGCTGCAGGTGGCGGACCTCGGTCGCCAGCCGCTCGATCGACGAGGCGATGACGCCCAGCGTCGCGAAGAACATCGCATGGCGATCGCGGGGGATGACCTGGGTCGAGACGGGTTCGATCGCCAGGCCCAGCTTCTGGGCGACATGCGCCTCGACGCGCGGGTCGATGTTGGCGAAGGTGCCGACCGCGCCGGAGATGGCGCAGGTCGCGATATCCGCCCGCGCGGCGATCAGCCGGGTCCGGCATCGATCGAATTCCGCATAGGCCTGCGCCAGCTTGAGGCCGAAGGTGACGGGTTCGGCGTGGATGCCGTGGCTGCGTCCGATCGTCGGCGTCAGCTTGTGCTCCCGCGCACGCCGCTCCAGTACCGCGAGCAGTCCGTCGAGATCGGCGATCAATATGTCCGCCGCACGCGCCAGCTGTACCGCCAGCGTCGTGTCGAGCACGTCGGACGAGGTCATGCCCTGGTGCATGAAGCGCGCCTGCTCTCCGACATGTTCGGCGACCCAGGTCAGGAAGGCGATGACGTCGTGCTTGGTCACCGCCTCGATCGCGTCGATCGCGGCGACGTCGATGACCGGGTCGGTCCGCCACCACGCCCACAGCGCATCGGCGGCCTCCTGCGGCACGACGCCCAGTTCGGCGAGCGCGTCGGTGGCGTGCGCCTCGATCTCGAACCAGATGCGGTAGCGCGCCTCCGGCGTCCAGATGGCGGTCATGTCGGGGCGGGAATAGCGGGGGACCATGGGGTTCCTTCGTCCTGTCGGGGGCACGGCTCGCCGCGTCGGTTTCGTCGCGACTCGTGGTTTCCTGCGGCGCGTTAGCAAAGTGGTCGCGCGGCGACAAACGGTCCGGTGCGGAACCGTTGAAAGCCCGTACCCGTTTACCCATATGAAATGGATGCCACGGTGGCCTAAGATCATCGTGCGTAACGTTTCGAACGACAATGGGAGACAAGCAGATGTTGAAATATGCTTTGCTCGCCGGCGCGATGACGATTGCTGCACCGGCACTTGCGCAGACGACGGCAAATCAGCCGCAGACGCAGCCCGGTCGTACCGCAATCACGCCAACCGATCCGGCGACTGTCAAGGATCAGAGCGCCACGACGCAGTCCTCGCCAGCAGCACAGCCGGCAGATGCGGCTGCGCCGGCCGAACAGGCGGCACCGCAAACCGCGCAGGCGACGTCGGCAGACGCGGCCGCGACCCAGTCGGGGAATGCGGACGCGACGGCGGTCGCTCAGCAACCCGCTACCCAACCCGCCAGCGGTCCGGCCCAGGTCGCCAGCATCGTCGACACCGAATTCCCGTCCTACGACGCGAACAAGGACGGACAACTGACGCGGTCGGAGTTCGACAGCTGGATGCTCAAGCTCAAGGAAAAGAGCGATCCCACCGCATCCGCCGATAGCGCCGCGACCAAAAAGTGGCTGGGCGCCGCCTTCACCCAGGCGGACAAGGATCGGAACAAGGAGATCAGCAAGGCCGAGCTGCTCGGGTTCCTGACCCAAGGTAAGTCCTGATCTTTCGTGAATGATCGATCGAGGGCCGCCGGAGCGATCCGGCGGCCCGTTCGCATCAGATCAGGCCCTGCGCGCGCAGGCTGACATGGCCGTGCAGCCCGATGATCAGGTGATCGTGGACCGCGATGTGCAGTCGTTTGCCCGCGTCGGCGATCGCCCGGGTGATCTCGATATCCGCGCGGCTGGGGGAAGGATCGCCCGACGGATGGTTATGGACGAGGATGACCGCCGCCGATCCGAAGTCGATGGCGCGTCGGATCACCTGGCGCACATAGACGGCGGTTTCGTCGATCGACCCCTCGCTCATCACCTCGTCGCGGATGAGCATGTTGCGCGTGTTGAGGTGAAGGACGCGGAAGCGTTCGATCGTGTGATGCGCCATGTCGGCACGCAGATAGTCGAGCAGCGCCTGCCAATTGCCCAGGACTGGGCGCTCCGTGACGTCTGCCTGGAGCAGGCGGAGGGCGGCGGCATGGGCGATCTTGATTGCCGCCGCGCTGGTCTCGCCCATGCCGGGTACGCGTGCGATCGCCTCCGCATCAGCGGTGAGTAGGCCGCCGATGCCGCCGAACTCGCGCAACAGCGCCTTGGCGAGCGGCTTGGTGTCCCGGCGCGGAATCGCGAGCGCAAGGAGGTATTCGATGAGTTCGTGGTCGAGCAGGGCCTCGCCACCATGTCCGAGTATCCGGCGACGCAGCCGCGCGCGATGTCCCGCAGTGTCGTCGGGGCTTTCGGCCATCAGGAGAGGCTAGCGCTCGGATCCCCGGAGGGGAAGGGGCAAGGCAGGGCCGCCGCGCCGGATGCGGCGGCACGGGATCGAAGGGGCTGATCCAGAGTGCCGACGCGACGGGGCATGGGGTGGAAAGAGAAGGGCGCCCGGATCGCTCCGGACGCCCGCCCTCTTGTGGCTTGTCGCCGTCACTGGCCGCCGGCGAATCGCCGGCCCGCTCGATCAGGCGCTGTAGTACATGTCGTATTCGACCGGCGACGGGGTCATCTCCCAACGCGCGACCTCTTCCCACTTCAGCTCGATATAGGCTTCGATCTGCTCCTTCGAGAAGACGTCGCCCTTGAGCAGGAAGTCATGGTCCGCAGAGAGCGATTCGAGCGCCTCACGGAGCGACGCGCATACGGTCGGCACTTGCGACAGCTCCGCCGGCGGCAGGTCGTACAGGTTCTTGTCCATCGCCTCGCCGGGATGGATCTTGTTCTGGATGCCGTCGAGGCCCGCCATCATCAGCGCCGCATAGGCGAGATAGGGGTTGGCCATCGCATCGGGGAAACGCACCTCGACGCGCTTCGACTTGGCGCCCGTGCCGTACGGAATACGGCACGACGCCGACCGGTTGCGCGACGAATAGGCGAGCAGCACCGGCGCCTCATAGCCCGGCACCAGCCGCTTGTAGCTGTTGGTGGTCGGGTTGGTGAAGGCGTTCACCGCCTTGGCATGCTTGATGATGCCGCCGATGAAATAGAGGCAGGTATCCGACAGGCCAGCATAGCCGTTGCCCGCGAACAGCGGCTCCTTGCCCTGCCAGATCGAGAAGTGGGTATGCATGCCGGAGCCGTTATCTTCCTTGATCGGCTTGGGCATGAAGGTCGCCGACTTGCCATAGGCATGCGCGACCTGGTGCACGACATACTTGTAGATCTGCATGCGGTCGGCGGTGGTGGTCAGCGTGCCGAAGGTGAGGCCGAGCTCATGCTGTGCCGCCGCCACCTCGTGGTGGTGCTTGTCGCAGGGCAGGCCCATCTCGAGCATCGTCGAGACCATCTCGCCGCGGATGTCGACGGCCGAGTCGACCGGCGCAACGGGGAAATAGCCGCCCTTGGCGCGCGGACGGTGGCCGAGGTTGCCGCCCTCATAGTCGCGACCCGTGTTGGTCGGCAGCTCAATGTCGTCGATCTTGAAGTACGAGCCGGCATAGTTCGTGTCGAACTGCACGTTGTCGAACATGAAGAATTCGGCTTCCGGGCCGACGTAGACGGTATCGCCGATGCCGGTGGTCTTCAGATAGGCTTCGGCCCGCTTCGCGGTCGAGCGGGGATCGCGGGCGTAGAGCTCGCCGGTCGAGGGCTCGACGACGTCGCAGAACACGATCAGCATCGGCGTGGCCGAGAAGGGATCGGTGTAGACCGCGTCGAGATCCGGCTTCAGGATCATGTCCGACTCGTTGATCGCCTTCCACCCCGCGATCGACGAGCCGTCGAACATCAGCCCGTCGGTCAGCTCGTCCTCGCCCAGGATCGAGGCGACCATGGTGAGGTGCTGCCACTTGCCCTTGGGGTCGGTGAAGCGGAGATCGATCCACTCGATCTCCTCGTCCTTGATCTTGTTCAGGATGTCACTGGCAGTCGTCGCCATGGTAAGCCCCTTGCTCTCGAAAAGGTCGGCCGGAACTGGCCGGTATGGGTCGGTGCGGTGCGATCGAACGCCATATGCTGCACCGCGTCAAATGACGTAGATGTCAGATCGCGTCAGATCGCTGCTTCATCGCGTTCGCCGGTGCGAATGCGCAGCGCCGTTTCGACCGGGATGACGAAGATCTTGCCGTCGCCGATGCGGCCGGTCTGCGCCGCGGCGGCGATCGCCTCGACGACGCGCTCGGTCAAGGCGTCGTCGACGACGACCTCCAGCTTAACCTTGGGCAGGAAGTCGACGACATATTCGGCGCCGCGATACAATTCGGTATGGCCCTTCTGCCGTCCGAAGCCCTTCGCCTCGGTCACCGTGATGCCGCTCACGCCGATCTCGTGCAGCGCTTCCTTCACCTCATCCAGCTTGAACGGCTTGATGATGGCTTCGACCTTCTTCACCGCGAAAATGCCCTTCATAATGCCGCTTCGCCCGGGCGGGCGACCGGTGCCGATTGTGCCAGCAGCGGACACTTCCAACAACGGGGATTCTGGGATTTATGATGCCTGTTTGCGCGGCAGCCGACCGTGATCTGCCCGCTTTTTGCGCACGTGTGTCCGTCGGACCTGCAAGAGCCTGCATCGATCCGTGATGCTTTGTGGATCGTCCAGACTGCCTACGGTCGTCGGTCGGTTGCGACGCTGCATCCGAGCAACGGCGCAGCGCGCGTCATTCAGCTACGGCGATGGGGAATCCTGGCGGTGGGATCGATCAGGAGCCGGCCGATGCCGTCATCGCGGCCCGCGCGTTACCGTGAACCGGACCAGCTTTTGCGCAAAAAGGGGGGGCAGCCTTACGGCGCCCCCCCCCCATGCAATCATGCCGTCGGCGACGGTCAGTCCTGGCGCGCGAGCCACTCCTCGAGCCACTTGATCGTATAGTCGCCTTGCTGGAATTCCGGATCGTCGAGCAGGGCTTGGTGCAGCGGAATGGTCGTCTTCATCCCGTCGATCACGAACTCCTCCAGCGCGCGGCGCAGACGGCGCAGCGCGCCCTCGCGGGTCGTCCCGTAGACGATCAGCTTGGCGATCATCGAATCGTAATAGGGGGGGACCTTGTAACCCGCATAAAGGCCCGAATCGACGCGCACGTGCATGCCGCCCGGTGCATGATATTGCTTCACCAGGCCCGGCGAGGGCGTGAAGCTGCGCGGGTCCTCGGCGTTGATGCGGCATTCGATCGCATGGCCGCGGAACTGCACATCCTCCTGCCGCAACGTCAGCGGATGCCCTTCGGCCACGCGGATCTGCTCGCGGACGAGATCGAGACCGGTGATCATCTCCGTCACGGGATGTTCAACCTGCAGGCGGGTGTTCATCTCGATGAAGTAGAACTTGCCGTCTTCCCACAGGAATTCGATCGTGCCCGCACCGCGATAGCCCATGTCGGCCATCGCCTTGGCGACGATGCCGCCCATGCGCGCGCGCTCTTCCGCGGAAATGACGGGCGAGGGCGCCTCTTCGAGCACCTTCTGGTGACGGCGCTGAAGCGAACAGTCGCGTTCGCCGAGATGGATGGCATTGCCGTTACCGTCGCCGAAAACCTGGAATTCGATGTGGCGGGGATTGCCCAGGTACTTCTCGAGATAGACGGTGGCGTCGCCGAACGCGGCCTTTGCCTCCGTCCCCGCCTGCTGCATCAGCGTCTCCAGCTGATCCTCGGACTGGCAGACCTTCATGCCGCGGCCGCCGCCGCCCGACGCCGCCTTGATGATCACGGGATAGCCGGCGCGCGCCGCGATGGTCTTCGCCTCGGCCAGGTCGCTGATCGGACCATCCGACCCCGGCACCAGCGGCAGGCCGAGCGCGCCTGCGGTACGCTTCGCCTCGATCTTGTCGCCCATGGTGCGGATATGTTCAGGCTTGGGGCCGACGAAGAGCAGGTTGTGAAGCTCTACGATCTCGGCGAACCGGGCGTTTTCCGACAGGAAGCCATAGCCTGGGTGGATCGCATCCGCGCCAGAAATCTCGGCGGCCGAGATGATGTTCGGGATGTTGAGATAGCTGTCCGCCGCCGCCGGCGGCCCGATGCAGATCGCCTCGTCCGCCAGGCGTACATGCATGGCATCGGCATCGGCGGTCGAATGTACCGCTACGGTGCGGATGCCCATCTCGCGGCAGGCGCGGTGGATGCGCAGTGCGATCTCGCCGCGATTGGCGATCAGCAGCTTCTTGATCGGACGCATGACCTTACTCGACCACCACCAGGGGCTGGTCGAACTCGATCGGCTGGCCATTTTCCACCAGGATCGCCTTCACCGTGCCGGCGGAGGTCGCGGTGATGGGATTCATCACCTTCATCGCCTCGACGATCAGCAGCGTGTCGCCCGCAGACACGTTTTGGCCGACGCTGATGAACGGCTTCGCGCCCGGTTCGGCGGCAAGATAGGCGGTGCCGACCATTGGCGACTTGACCGCGTTCGCCGACACTGTGGGGGCCGAAGCGCCCGCTTCCGCGGCCACGGGGGCGGCAGGCGCAGGGGCGGCGGCCGGAGCCGGCGCATAATGAACCGCCGGCGCGGCGGCGGCGGCCTTGCGCGCGACGCGGATCTTGCGATCGCCCTCTTCGACCTCGATCTCGGTCAGGTGCGTGGCGTCGAGCAGTTCGGCGAGCTGCCGCACGAGGTTGACGTCGACCTGCATATTGCCCCCCTGGGCGCTGTTCTGGCTATTATCAGTCATGGCGGAGCCTCCTGTCAGAACCGCGCGGCGGCTTCAAGCGCGAGCATGTAGCTCAACGCACCGAATCCCGCGATGCTTCCCTTTGCGGCGCGCCCGACGAAACTGTTGTGGCGAAAGCTTTCCCGCGCATGTGGGTTTGAGAGGTGTACCTCGATCACCGGGGTCGTCACGCTCTTGATGGCGTCGTGGATCGCAACCGACGTGTGCGTGAACCCGCCCGCGTTGAGCAGCACCGCCTTGGCCCCTTTCGCCTGCGCCTCGTGCAGCCAATCCACCAGATGGCCCTCGTGGTTCGACTGCCGCATGTCGATCGCGAGCCCGAGTTCGCGGGCGCGATCCTCCAGCTGCCCGGCGATGTCGTCGAGAGTGTCATGGCCATAGATCTCCGGCTCCCGCAGCCCCAGCAGGTTCAGGTTCGGGCCGTTGAGAACGAAGATCGTCGCGGGGACGGTGTCGGACATGTCCGCTCCTTGGGTTGCGGCACCCGGAAGCCGGGCCTAGATCGAGCGCGTTCTCCTAGCCCGATCGCCCCTCGCTTGTCGAAGGGCAGTTCTTCCCGCGCCGAACGGGCGGCGCCGGAAGGGCAGGGCTTCGACAGGCTCAGCCCGAATGGAAAGGGTGGGGCTGCGCCCCGCATAGCGACTCATGGCCCATACCGACGGCACCGTCTCCATCACCGTCAACGGCGAGCACAAGCGCGTTGCCGCCGGCCTGTCCCTCGCGCAGCTCGCGTCCGAGCTGGGACTCGTGCCGGAAAAGGTCGCGGTCGAGCGTAATCTGGAAGTCGTGCCGCGCTCGACGCTGGCCGATGTCACGGTGGAGGATGGAGACGACATCGAAATCGTGCACTTCGTCGGCGGCGGCGATCATGCGCGGGCGGTCGATACCGACAGCTGGACCGTGGCGGGTCGCACGTTCCGCTCGCGGCTGATCGTCGGTACCGGCAAGTACAAGGACTTCGCCCAGAATGCCGCGGCACTCGAGGCGTCGGGGGCGGAAATCGTCACCGTCGCGGTGCGCCGCGTGAACGTCAGCGATCCGAAGGCGCCGATGCTGACCGACTATATCGATCCCAAGAAGGTGACCTACCTGCCGAACACCGCGGGCTGCTTCACCGCGGAGGAAGCGATCCGCACGTTGCGGCTGGCGCGCGAGGCGGGCGGATGGGACCTCGTCAAGCTGGAGGTTCTGGGCGAGGCCAAGACGCTCTATCCCGACATGCGCGAGACGCTGAAGGCCACCGAGGTATTGGCGCGCGAGGGGTTCAAGCCGATGGTCTATAGCGTCGACGATCCGATCGCGGCCAAGCAGCTCGAAGAGGCGGGGGCGGTCGCGATCATGCCGCTCGGCGCGCCGATCGGCTCCGGGCTGGGGATCCAGAACCGCGTGACCATCCGGCTGATCGTCGAGGGCGCGAAGGTGCCTGTCCTGGTCGACGCGGGCGTGGGCACCGCCTCCGATGCTGCGGTGGCGATGGAGCTTGGCTGCGACGGCGTGCTGATGAACACGGCGATCGCCGAGGCGAAGGATCCGGTGATGATGGCGGCCGCGATGAAGTCCGCGATCGAGGCGGGGCGGTTGAGCTATCGTGCGGGACGCATGGGACAACGCCGCTACGCCGATCCCTCGAGTCCGCTGGCCGGGCTGATCTAAGTGCCCGTCTAAGTGCCCGCCGCTCGTCGCAAAAACTGTGCCCGTTACGGATTTGTCACGGAACCGGCACGAGCCACGGCCCGTTATTGCTGACGTGGATCAAGCGGCCCGAAAGGCGGGTCGCACGAAGCGCAGGAGGCCGGAATGGGCGAGCTGACCGACAAGATCAAGGGCAATGTCAACGAAGCGATCGGCAAGGCGAAGGAAGCGATCGGCAATCATACCGACAACGCCGATCTGGCCGCCGAGGGCAAGGCGCAGCAGCTTGAAGGCAAGGGCGAGCAGGCCAAGGGCAAGGTCAAGGGCGCGCTCGGCGACGACATCTGATCGGCGCCTAGACAGAATGACAGGGTCGTTCCGCTCCGGCGGGGCGGCCCTTTTCGTTGATCGAACAGGGGAAGAATGCATGAGGAAGACGATGATCGCCGCGGTGCTGGGCAGCATGGCGCTTTCGCTCGCGGCATGCGGCGGCAAGGGCGACGACAAGCTCGGCCATGACGTCGAAAAGGCCTATGACAATCGCGCCGACGCGATGGAACAGGCCGCCGACAACATGAAGGATCAGGCCGACCAGATCCGCAAGAGCGGCAAGCAGCAGGCGGACGCAATCGATGACGCCGATGTCAACGCTCAGGCGATGACCGACGAGCAGAAGGCGGCGCTGATCAACGGTACCGAGAAACTGCGCTGACCGAAGCGTGATCAGCCGGCGCGGCCAGCGACTTGCGTCAGCGTCGTGCCGGCGGTGATCGCCTCGACATCCGTTTTCAGATGCAGCAGCCGAACACCCTGCACGCCCTGCGCGCGTTCAAGGGCAGGGGCGAAGTCCTCGGTGCGTTTCACGGTTTCCGACCAGCAGCCGTAGGCGCGCGCCAGCGCGGCGAAATCCGGATTGGCGAGACGGGTCGCGGAGATGCGGCCGGGAAACTCCCGCTCCTGATGCATGCGGATCGTTCCATAGGCGCCGTTGTCGACCACGAGCACCAGCATCTGCGCGTCGTGCTGAACCGCGGTCGCCAGCTCCTGTCCGTTCATCAGGAAACAGCCATCGCCGGCAAGCGCGACGACGGTGCGCCCCGGGTGACGCAGCGCCGCGGCGACTGCCGCGGGGACGCCATAGCCCATCGCGCCCGCCGTCGGCGCGAGTTGCGTCCCCGGCCCCGCATAGGGCCAGTAACGATGCCACCAGCCGCTGTAATTGCCTGCGCCGTTGCATAGGATCGTATCGGCGGGCAGCAGGTCGCGCATCGCCGCGACGCAGGGGCCGAGATCCATGATCAGATCGCGGGGCCGTGGCGTCGACCAGTCGCGCCATTCGTCATGGGCCCGCCCGCCTGCATCGCGCGCTGGCAGCGCGACGGCGAGCAACGCCTGCGCGAATTCCGCCATGCCCGCGCAGATCGCGATATCGGTACGATAGGTGCGGTCCAACTCCTCTGGGTCGGGGTGAACGTGCACCAGGCGTTGTCCCGGATGGTCGGGGGTCACCAGCGTATAACCGTCGGTCGTCGCCTCACCCAATCTCGGGCCCACGACCAACAGCAGATCCGCCGCGCGGACACGCTCGACAAGCCGCGGATTGGGACCATAGCCCAGATTGCCCGCCCAGGCGGGCGACGTGTTGGGAATTGCGTCCTGCCGGCGGAAGGCGGCGGCGACGGGAATACCGACACGTTCGGCCCAGTCGACGAAATCGCGCGCCGCATCCTGGTCCCAGCCCGCACCGCCGACGATCGCGACCGGTCGCTCCGCCGAGGCCAGCGCTTCCGCCACGCGCTGCATCTGTGCCGGATCGCAGGTCTGTTGAATGCGCGCGACGCGAGGCCGGTCGACGGCTTCGACACGGTCGAACAGCATGTCTTCGGGCAGGGCGAGGACGACGGGACCGGGCCGCCCGCTCATGGCGACGGCATAAGCGCGCGCGACATATTCGGGAATGCGCCGCGCGTCGTCGATCCGCGCCGCCCATTTGGCGAGCGGGCCGAACATCGCGGCGAAGTCGATCTCCTGAAAGGCCTCGCGATCCCGCGTCGCGCGGTCGACGTCGCCGATGAACAGGATCATCGGCTGCGAGTCCTGCATGGCGACATGGACGCCGATTGACGCGTTCGTCGCACCCGGGCCGCGGGTCACGAAGGCGATGCCGGGGCGGCGGGTCAGCGTCCCGTCGGCACAGGCCATGAACGCCGCGCCGCCTTCCTGCCGACAAACCACCGTTTCGATCGCCGGCGTGTCGTGCAAGGCGTCCAGAACCGCCAGGAAGCTTTCGCCCGGCACGGTGAAAATGCGCTCGCAGCCCTGCGCGAGCAATTGGTCGACCAGAATCCGGCCGCCGGTGCGCGTTCCACTCTCCATCGCTCGTCCTTGGCGACTTTGCGCCGCCAAGTCGAGACGGCGGTCGCTCAGCGGAAGTCGAACCAGCCGCGCGGCCTGCCGTCGGTGAACGCCGGGCGCGCGCTACGCGCGGCGACCGGGGCACGGCCGGTGAGGCGTTCGGTCAGCGTCGGCCGGGCGACGACAGGATCGACGACAGGGGTGGCTGCCACCGGCGTCGCATTGGCGAGGCGCTCGTTCTCGCGCTCCAGTTCGGCCGTGCGCCGATTGGCCTCGGCCAGCCGTGTTTCGCCGTCGCGGCGATGCGCCGCATGCGCCTCGCGTTCGGCCGCATAGCGTTCCTTCCACTTGCGGCCGCCAGGATGGCTGGCGAGACCGAACAGCCAGCCGGCGATCAGCGCAAGGGCCAGCGCGGCGAACTGCGTCGGGGTGGTGAAGAGCATCGTCGGACTCCCTGTTACGGGAGCACAACGACGCTGGGCAGCGATGGTTCAGCGCCGTGCGTCGCCGCCTCGCGACCGGATCAGAACGCGTCGCTGATCGAACAGGCTGCCGGACCCAGGATGACGATGAACAGCGTCGGCAGGATGAACAGGATCAGGGGAACCGTCATGATCGCAGGCAGGCGCGCGGCCTTTTCCTCGGCGCGCATCATGCGCTCGTTACGGAACTCGCCCGACAGGACGCGTAACGCGGAGGCGAGCGGCGTGCCGTATTTCTCCGTCTGGATCATGGTCGTGACGACGCCCTTGATCGCATCGAGATCGACCCGCGTCGCCAGATTCTCGAACGCCTGGCGGCGTTCGGTCAGAAAGCCCAGTTCGATGGCGGTCAGCGTGAACTCGTCGCCCAGTTCGGGATAGGCGCGGCCAAGTTCCTTCGCCACGCGGTGGAAGGCCGCATCGACGGTCAGGCCCGCCTCCGCGCAGATCACCAGAAGGTCGAGTGCGTCCGGCAATCCCTTGCGGATCGCGTGGCTGCGCTTGGTGATCTTGTTCTTGAGGTAGATATCGGGCGCCTTGTACGACAGCACGAAGGCCATCGCGACGATGCCGTAGCGCTGCAGCGCGGAATAGTCCGCGAACGTGTCGGTGCCGTAGACGAAGAAGGTCGCGAGGCCGCCGATGACGATCGGCAGCGCGAGGCGGCCGAAGATGACCGCGACCGCCCAGTCCTTCGACCGGATGCCGGCCTGCATCAGCTTGATCTGCGCGATCTTGACCTGGCTGTCCTGCAAGACCTTCAGCGACGACAGGATGCTGCGCATCCGGTCGGCCGTATCGTTGCGCTGAACCAGTTTCGCGCGGCGTTTGGTCGACGCGGTGATACCTGCCTTCAGCTGTTCGCGCCGGTCGTTGAGCGCCTTGACGCGCTTGGACATGGGATCGCTGACGGTCGTCACCGCGTAAATCGCGATCATCACCGCGAACGCCGCGACGCCGGAGAGGATCGTCGCGACCCAAAGGACGTCGACGCCGAGGAGGGTGGGGCCGGTTGCCTGCATGTTGCCTGTCCTTGCCCGTCAGATCTCGAAGCTGACCATCTTGGCCATGATGAAGGCGCCGATGCTCATCCACAGAAGTCCGCCGAGGCCGGCGACCATCAGGCGCTGGTCGACGAAGAAGTTCTGCATGTAGCTGGCGTTGATCATCCAGATCATGCCGAACACGATGAACGGCAGCGACCCGACGATATAGGCCGATGCCTTCGACTCGGACGACATCGCCCTGATCTTGAGCTTCATCTGGCCGCGCTGGCGCAGCACGGTGGCGAGGTTCGCCAGCGTCTCGGCAAGGTTGCCGCCGGTTTCGCGCTGGATCGCGATGGTGATGACGAAGAACTGGAATTCGGGCGTGCCCAGCCGGTCGGCGGTGTCCTGCAACGCCGCATCCATGGATTTGCCGATCTTCATCTTGTCGGATACCATCCGGAATTCCTCGCCGACGGGGCCCTCGACCTCGTTGCCGACGACCGCCATCGTCTCGCTGACGGGCAGACCGGATCGCAGACCGCGCACGAGCAGTTCGATCGCATCCGGAAACTTCGCGGTGAACTTCGCGATGCGCCGCTTGATGAAATAGCCGACGATGTAATGCGGCAGGCCGGCGCCGACGAAGAGCGCGAGGAACATCGCAAGCAGGATCGGCGCGCCCTTCAGCCACAGCAACGCCGCGACGAGCGCGAACAGGCCGGCACTCGCCATGCCATATTGCCCGACGGTCCAGTCCTTGCCCGTCATCGCCAGCCGCTTTGCCAGCTGCGCCGGGTTCGGCAGCAGCTTGCCGAAGGCGACGTCCGTCCTGGTCTGCGCCCGTCCCGCGGTGATGCGGCGCATCTGCGCCTCGGCGACCGCATCCGCCTCGCCGTGCCGGCCGCGGACGGCCGCGATCCGCCGCGCCTGCGAGCGTTGCGGCGACGGCCCCGCCAGGGCGAACGCCACGAGGCCCAGCGCCAGCGTGGCACCGATCGCGAGCAGGAAAAGGGGCAGCGTATCCATGACGTTCGATCAGGGCTCCATGACCGCTATCGGCATTCGCCGGTTCACTTGCGCGGGCGCTTGGCGAGCAGCGAGGCGAGCAGCGAGGTGCCCTTGCCGCCGCTCTTGCCGGCACCCGGGACACCGGCATCCAGCGCCTCGTCGCCAACGCTCAGCACGCCCTTGACCAGGTCGAGCAGGGGCGCGACGGTCTTGGAATTCTTGCCCGCCTCCGCCATCGGCTTGCCGAGCTTCGCCGCCTGAGCCGCCAGTTTCTGGTCGAACGGCACGACATGATCGATCTTGCGTTCGATCGATCCCTCGAAATCCTTGCGGCTGATCTCGAGCTGCCCGGCGGCATGCATGCGGTTGGCGACGACGGTCACCTGCGTCTGCGGGGCGTTGGACTTGAGCCACGACAGGATGCGGATCGTGTCGCGCGCCGCCGCCAGCGTCAGTTCGGTGACGACCACCGCGGTCTGTATGTCGCTGATCAGGTGTGGATGCTGCACCAGCATCGCACGCGGAAGATCGACCACGGTGCATTCGAAGGCGGCCCGCATCTCTTCCTGCAACTGGTAGAAGGCGGCGCCGTCGGTCATCAGCGGCTGGTTGATCGGCGCTTCCGCGGACAGCACGGCGAGCTTCTCCGACGCCTTCACCATTGCCCGCTCGATGAACAGGCCGTCGATCCGGCTGGGGTTTTCGATCGCGTCGGTCAGCCCGCGGCCCGGCTCGAGATCGAGCGCCAGCGCGCCGGTGCCGAAATGGACGTCGAGGTCGAGCAGCGCGGTCGCACGCTTCTCCTTGTCGCTCATCAGCCAGGCCAGCGAGGTCGCGACCGTCGAAGCGCCGACGCCGCCGCGCGTACCGATGACGGCGGTCGAGCAATGCGGACGATCGACGACCGCCTCCGTCGCCTTGGGCGCGTTCAGCATCGCCTGTGCGTGACCGAGCGCTTCGCGCAGCATGTCGGGATGCACCGGCTTCAGCAGATAGTCCTGGATGCCGCTGGCCACCAGGTCGCGATACAGCCGGACGTCGTTGACCTGACCGGCGGCAATCACGACCGTCCCCGGCTCGCACACCTCGGCGAGCGCATTGATGTCGTTCAGCGGGTCGCCCGATTCCGCCAGGTCGACGAACAGGATCTGCGGGCTGGCCGATACCGACAGCGACTGGACCGCGTTGCGCAGCCCGCCCTTGTGCACCTTCTCGACCGTCCAGCCGAGCTCCGCGGCGACCGCGCGCAGCGTGTCGGCGGTGGTGTCGTCGCAGGCGAAGGCGGCAAAGGGTTCGCGCAGGCCGGTACCAGGCTTCCAGGGCGCGTTCATGTCACTTTCCTCCCGTCGCGGGCAGCGTACCCGTGGCGCCCGTCGCCGTGCGCTTGCGGTAATTGTCGATCGCCTTGCTGGTCAGCGCCGGATCGACGACCGATCCCGCCTCCGTCCCCCGAACCAGGTCGTCGGGACGCGCCACCATCGCGGCGAGGTTGCTGTTCACCGCGCATCCGAAATTGGACGAGGTATGCTGATCGAGTTCGGTGCTGCTGTCGCGACTCCAGTCGGGACAGCCCGGCACCGACGCCCGCATGCGGGACACGATGACGCGCACGGCGCCCTGCGCGACAGGCGCGTTCGTGACGGGCGTATCGGTCGACAGCAGCAGGCCATAGCGTGCGACGACGCCGGCAACCTGTTCATGGGCAGTGGGCGCATAGTCGCCCGGATCGTCGATCGCGATGCGGTCGCCGAAGCCGACATGCATGCCTTCCATCCAGCCGGCGAGGCGATAGTCCTCGCCGGGCGCGAGCGCGCCGCCGCGCGTCGCGAGATCGAGCGCGTAGCTGGTGCGGTCGACGACCGGCTGGTGCACGGACTCCACGCCGCGGTTCTGGGTGCCCATGCACCCGCCCAGCATCAGTGCGGGAACGGCGAGCGAGGCAAGGAGGATCGGACGGATCATCGGGAAGGTCATCCTTCGCGCGCTTAGTTGGAGAAGCCGGGGGCGGGGACGTCCGCCTTGCGGGACTTGCGATCGCTACGGGCGTCGGAGGCGGCCGGAGCGGCATCGCGCCGCGGTTGCGCCGGTACCGGAGCGGATGCGCCGTAACTGGGCGCCATGCCGGGCACGCTGCCTGGCGCCATCGACGGCACCGGGCGGCGATCGCCGCTGACCCCCGTGCCGAGTTCGCCGAGCAGCAGACGGCCGGCATCGGTGGGGGCGCGATAGCCGTCGCTCGGCAGCGCGACCTGCGACAGGCTGTTGATCGGCTTCACCAGATAGGGGGTGATGATGATGACGAGTTCGGTCTCGCTGCGCTGGAAGCCGTTCGACCGGAACAGCGTGCCGATGATCGGCAGGTCGCCGAGGAACGGCGTCTTCTGGATCGAATTATTGTGCGTGTTCTGGAGTAGGCCGCCGATCATCATGCTCTGGCCGGACCCCAGTTCCAGCGTCGTTTCGACGCGGCGGGTGGTCAGCCCGGGCACGCGGGTACCGTTCATCGTCACCGCGTTCGAGTAATCCAGCTGCGACACCTCCGGCCGCACACGCAGGCTGATGCGCCCGTCGGCGAGCACCGTCGGCGTATAGGCCAGGCTGACGCCATATTGCTTGTATTCGACCGACACGGTGCCCAGCGCCTGCGCGATCGGGATCGGCACCTCGCCGCCGGCGAGGAACGTGCCCGTCTCGCCCGACAGCGCGGTGAGATTCGGATTGGCGAGCGTCGTCACCATGCCCGTCGTCTCACCGAGGTCGAGCGCGCCGAGCAGGTCGAGGCCGAGCAGCCTGCCGGCGAAGCCCAGCGTCCCGCCGGTTGCCGCGCCCGTCAGCAGCGTGCTGCCGGTCGATGCGGTCGTGCCCCCGGTGAACAACCCTCCGCCGTTGGCCCCACCGCTTAAAGGAGTATATTGTGTCTGGGCCCGCCCCTGCGCGATGCCGAATTTGAAACCGCCGGTGCCGTCGAACGACTGGATGTTGACGCCGACCTGCTTGATGAAGCTGCGGCTCACTTCCGCGACGCGCACCTGCAGGTTGACCTGCAACGGTGTCGCCGTCTTCAGGCGGGAAAGCACCTTGGTGCTTTCGCCGACATAGGCCTGCACCAGGCGTTCCGCTTCGGCCGCGTCGCCGGGGCTGGCGATCGTGCCGGTAAGCAGGACTAGACCGTTCATCGGCGTCGCGACGATCTGTGCTTCCGGCATCGCAAGACGCAGCATCGCGCCGATCGAGTCGTAGTTGTTGCCGACGCGGACTGTGCTTGCGTAGACGACCGCGCCACCCTTGGTCGTCGCGGAGATCGTTGTCTCGCCCGGCTTCTTGCCGAAGATGTAGAGCTGGGTCGGAGAGCGGACCTGTACGTCGGCGACCGCGTCGTCGGCGACGAACACGTCGCTCATCGGGCGTGGCAGCGTGACGAGCCGACCGCGACCCGTGTTGACCTGGACGAGGCCGCTGGGGGCGCTGGGCCCACCTGGCGTCGGCCGCGCATCGGCGAGGCCGGCGGGCGTCGCCAGCACCATGGCCAGCGCGAGCGGCGCGCGTGCGAAAGGCTTCGAGGACTTGCGCATGATTACTTGTTTCCCCCGACCGGAACGACGGTCACGCTGGTGCCGCGCGCGACACGCACGACGGGACCGGTTGGTATCGCGGCCGCACCCGGTGCGGTCGCGGCGGCGCCACCCGGAGCGGGCATGCCCACCCCCTGCGCCTGCACGGCAAGCCCGGAGGCCTTGCCAGGCACGGAACTACGCTGGAAGCGCGAGACGTCAGCTCCCGTGGCGAAGGTGCTGTCGCCCGACTGCGGGCGGCTGGCGGACGCCAGCATCATCGCCTTCTCGGCCTTGGCATCGCCGTTGGCCGGCACCTTGACCGATCCGTTGGCAATCGCTTCCTCGAGCTGCGCCGGATTGTCCGCGAGGCTGCGCAGCGACAGCGACAGGTCGCCGACGGTGCGCGCCACCGCGATCTGCTCCGCCATCTTGGGCGTCGCTTCGAGCGTCACGTTGGAATAGGTGCTGACCTTGGTCTTGCCGTCTTCTCCGACGCTGTTGTCGGTGCGCTGGTCGGTCGCCAGGACCCGCACGTTGCGCATGATCGTTTCCGAGACCTTGAGCGGCTGGCCGTCGCCGCCGCCCGTGACGGATTGGGTCAGCACAAGATCGACGCGGTCGCCCGGGAAGACGAAGCCCGCGACGGCCGCCTGGCCGGAAACCGCGACCGTGACGGCGCGCATGCCGGGACCCAGCGCGGCGGCCAGGAAGCCGCGGTCGCCGGGCTTGACGAGCGCGCCCTGCGTCACCGGCTGGCCCGCGGTGATCGGGTTGCGCACGACCGTTCCCTGCAACGCCTTGAGATCGGTGCCCGCCTTCAGGAAATAGGCGCCGTCGACCAGTTCCTTGGGCCAGGGCTGGAATTTCAGCGCCGAGGCATCGAGGATGGTGCCGACCGGCAGCGTGCGAGTCGCGACCAGCACTTCCGGCCCGTCGACGGGCCGTAGGCCCGGCTGCGTCATGGCGGCGGCCTGCGGTGCGGCGGAACCGGCGAGCAGCGTGCGGGCGAAGAACGCCGTGATGCCGGCGATCAGCAGCGCTCCCACCAGCAAAACGATCTTGCGACTATCCATGTTGCAACGGGCCTTTTCTGCGCACCGGTGGTTGATCCGGCGCTAAGTATTGAGGTGGAGTGGTTAAAATCCGGTTGGTGGTCCCGCCGGGACGACCGTCAGCAGGGCTGCGGCAGCGATGGCGACGCCGTAGGGCACTTCGACCACCGCCTCGCGACGCCGCCAGCGGTGCTCGACGACCATCAGCATCGTGATCGCGCCGCCGACCACCGCCATCAGCATCAGCATCGACAGCACGCCGCCGGGCGGAAACCAGAGGGCAAGCGCGCCGATCATCTTGACGTCGCCTCCGCCCATCCATCCCGCGGCGAAGACGCCCGCGAACAGGGCGAACACCGCGGTGGCCAGACCGAATTGGATCGCCATGTCGCTCCAGCCGAGCCCGTTCGCCCACCACCATGCGGGGGCGGCGAGCGCGATGGCGGCATTCTTCCAGTTCGCGATTTCGCGCCGGCGAGCATCCTCGATCCCTGCCGAGAGCAGCAGGGCGAAAAGCAGCGCGATGACGGCCATGCCGAGAAGTTTGTCCCACCCCATCGGTGTGAACAGGTAGACGCGATGGCTTTCGAAACCGTAACCAAGGGGAGCCGATGACCCAGATCCCGTTCGATCCCCACGCGCTGCGGCGCAATTTTCCCGCAGAGTCGCGCCTGTCGCATTGGATCGCGGCCGACGGATGGCGGCATCGTCGCTTCGATTGGCCCCATCCCAACCCGCGCGGCCGCATCCTCGTCCAGGGCGGACGGGCCGACATCATCGAGAAGTTCCTGGAGGTGATCGGCCATCTCCATGCCCATGGCTGGGCGGTTACGGCCTTCGACTGGCGGGGGCAGGGCGGCTCCGGCCGCCTGGCGAAGGATCCGCACGTCGGCCATGCGGAGCGCTTCGATCCCTGGCTCGCCGATCTCTCCGCCTTCTGGAACGACTGGCGGTCGGAGGGTGATGGTCCGACCGCGATCCTGGGGCATTCGATGGGCGGCCACCTGCTGCTCCGGTCCTTGATGGACGGCGGTGTGGACCCGGATGCGGCTGTGCTGGTCGCGCCGATGCTGGGAATCCACTCGCCGGTGGGGCCGCGGTTGGGCGCGTGGCTGGCGCGGCTGATGACCCGGATCGGCGATCCGGCGCGGCCCGCCTGGCGCGTGCGCGACGATTCGCGCTCCGCCGGTCATCGCGAGCGGCTGCTGACGCACTCGCACGACCGGTATACCGACGAGGCGTTTTGGTACGATCGCGATCCCAGCCTGCGACTGGGGCCGCCGAGCTGGGCATGGATCGCGGAAGCGTTCGTCGCCTGCGCCGGGCTGCGCGACGACCCGCGCCTCGCGACGGTCCGGACGCCGATCCTGATGCTGGTGGCCGACGAGGATGGGCTCGTCGATTCGCAGGCGGCGGTAAGGGTGGCCGCACGGCTGCCGCGGTGCGAACTGGAGCATTTCGGCGCCGAGTCGGCACATGAGATTTTGCGCGAGGCCGATGCCGTGCGGTTGCGCGCCTATGGCCTGATCGAAGCGTTTCTCGCCCGGCAGACGGCGTGACCTACGACATCGCGATCGTCGGCGCAGGCATCGCCGGGGCGAGCCTCGCCGCCGCGATCGGAGACGGCGCGCGTGTCCTGCTGCTCGAAGCCGAATCGCATCCTGGCTATCATGCGACGGGCCGCTCGGCGGCTTTCTGGTCGGAAACCTACGGTGGACCCGGGGTCCAGCCGCTGACGAGCGCGTCAGAGCGGGCTCTGCGCGAGGCGGGCGTGCTCGATCCGCTCGGCGAGCTCCATATCGGTCGCGCGGACGACGCGGCGGCGGCGGACGCGTTTCTTGCTGCCTTCGCGGGCAGCGGCGTCCGGCTCGACCGCGTCGATCCGGCCGCGATGGTACCGGGCCTGTTGCCCGCCTGGACCATCGGCATTCACGAGCCGAGCTGCGCCTATATCGATGTCGGCGCGCTCCACGCGCGCTATCTCGCCACCGCTCGGTCGGCGGGCGCTACCCTGGTCGTGGACGCGGCGATGCGCAGCGCGGTCCGGCGCGGCGGCTCCTGGCGGATCGAGACCGCCGCGGGGCCATTCGCGGCGGACGTGCTCGTCAATGCGGCGGGCGCCTGGGCGGACGAGGTCGCCGTGCGGGCCGGCGTGGCACCCATCGGTATCCGCCCGTTTCGCCGAACCGTCGTCCAGTTGCGAAGCGATCCCGCCCCGCCGGCGCGGCTGCCGCTGGTCGCGGACATCGCGGGCAGTTTTTATTTCAAGCCGGAGGCCGGCGGGCGGCTCTGGCTGAGCCCGTCCGACGAGACGCCCAGCGACCCGTGCGATGCGGCGGCGGAGGAGCTCGACGTCGCGATCGCGATCGACCGCTTCGAATCTGCGGTCGACTGGCGGGTCGACGCGGTGGAACGCCGCTGGGCCGGGCTGCGCAGTTTCGCGCCCGACCGGCTGCCGGTTTATGGTGTTGCGCCCGACATGCCCGGTTTCTTCTGGTTTGCAGGGCAGGGCGGCTTCGGCATCCAGACATCGCCCGCTGCCGCCATGATCGGCGCTGCATTGTTGAAGGGCGGAACGCCCGCGGATGAGGTGTCGGGCATCGACGTCGCCCGCTATGCACCCGCGCGGTTCGCGTCTATGCCCCGATGACCACTCTCGCGAAGGAGGCCGTGATGGCGCACAAGTTCGTGATCGAGAAGAACAAGGCCGGGGAATTCGTCGCCAAGTTCAAGCACAACGGCGAATTGATCTGGTGGACCGAGGGCTATTCCAGTCGCGACAGCGCGCGCAACGCGATCGCCTCGATCCTCAAGAACGGGCCCGCGGCCGCCGTCGAGGAAGAGGAATAGCGGGCGGCGGAGGTCAGGGACGCTTCGCCGCCGCCAATGCGGCGTCGCTGGCGAGCTTGTCGGCACGCTCGTTATCCGGGTGGCCGGCATGGCCCTTGACCCAGATCCACTCGATCTCGTGACGCTGCGTCGCGGCGAACAGCGCCTGCCACAATTCGGCATTCTTGACGGGCTTCTTGTCCGCCGTCTTCCAGCCGTTCTTCCGCCAGCCGTGGATCCAGCGGGTCAGCCCGTCCATCACGTATTTGCTGTCGGTGGATAATGTCACGCGGCACGGCCGCGTCAGGACGCCCAGCGCCTCGATCGCCGCGGTCAGTTCCATGCGGTTGTTGGTCGTCATCGGCTCGCCGCCGGACAATTCCTTCTCGTGGCTGCCGAAGCGGAGCAACGCCCCCCAGCCGCCGGGGCCGGGGTTGCCCTTGCACGCGCCATCGGTGGCGATCTCGACGCGGCTCATCGGCTCGGTCATGCGAAGGCCTCCGGATGTGCGTCATACCAGTCGAGGCGACGGAGATAGGCGAGCGGATCCTTGCGCGTGACGAGCGCGTCCGCCGGTGTGTTGAGCCAATCCCAGGCCCGCGTCAGCAGAAAGCGGATGCAGGCGCCCCGCGCCAGCACCGGCATGGCCGCGCGTTCCGCCGGCGAAAGCCGGTCGCCATAGCCTTTCATCAGCGCCGCGCCGACGCCGTCCAGCGGCGCACCGGCGGGATCGAACCCCCAGGACGTATGCATCACGGCGAGGTCATAGGCGCGTAGGTCGCAGCAGGCGAAGTAGAAATCGATGAGACCCGTCACCTGTGCGTCGAGCATCAGCACATTGTCCGGAAACAGATCGGCGTGGATGACGCAGGCAGGCAGATCGTGCGGCCAGGCTGCCTCGAGACGAGCGAGCGCCGCGTCGACGCGGGCGAACAGTCCGGGGGCGATGGCATCGAGATCGGCACCGCACCGTTCGAGCAGGGGCCGCCATGCCGTGACGCCCAAGCTGTTCGGCCTCTTCCCGTCGAAATCGGCGACCGCGGCATGAAGATCGGCGAGCGCGGCACCGGCGGTATGCGCCTGGATCGGCGACGGACGCGTCAGCGACACGCCGGGCAGGAAGCGGATGAGACAGGCGGGTCGGCCGGCCAGCGTCTGGATCGCGACGCCGTCCCGGTCCTTGATCGCGGGCGGCACGGGCAGTCCGCGGGCCGCGAGATGATCGAGCAGCGCCATGAAGAAGGGCAGGTCACCCGCCTCGACGCGCCGCTCGTATAGCGTCAGGATGTACCGCCCCGCGGTTGTGTCGACGAGATAGTTGCTGTTCTCGACGCCCTCGGCGATCCCCTTCGCGGAGACGAGTTCGCCGACCCCTTCGTAGCGCGTCAGAAAGGTGGCAAGCGCCTCCGCCGAGACCTGCGTATAGACCGCCATCAGGCCCGCGCCGTCACGCCGCGGCGTCGAGCCCGCGCGGCAGCTTGAACGCGATCGTCTCCCGCGTCGTCTCCTCCTCGCGCTCGGTGATGGCAAATCGGGTGGCAAGCAGATCGACGAGCTCGCGCACCAGCATTTCCGGTGCCGACGCGCCCGCGGTGATGCCGAGCGTGCCGACGCCATCCAGAAACGTCCAGTCGATCTCCGCCGCGCGCTGGATGAGGCGCGCCGGCGTCCCCTCGCGCTGCGCCACTTCGACAAGCCGGAGAGAATTGGACGAATTGGGCGCCCCGATCACCAGCATCGCGTCGCACGCCGCCGCGATCGCCTTGACCGCGGCCTGGCGATTCGACGTGGCATAGCAGATGTCCTCTCCGCGCGGCCCCTGGATCGTCGGGAAGCGCGCCTGGAGGGCGGCGACGACGGCGGCGGTATCGTCCACCGAGAGCGTCGTCTGCGTCAGGAAGGCGAGGTTGTCGGGCTCCGTCGGCGCGAAATCGGCGACATCCTCCACCGTCTCGATCAGCGTCATCGCACCCTGCGGTACCTGGCCGAACGTGCCGATGACCTCCGGATGGCCGGCGTGGCCGATGAACACGATATGCCGCCCGGCAGCGACGAGCCGTTCCGCCTCGCGATGCACCTTGGAGACGAGCGGGCAGGTGGCATCGAGATAGTCCAGCCCGCGATTCTGCGCTGCGGCGGGCACCGATTTGGGCACGCCATGGGCGGAGAAGACGACAGGCTTGCCGTCGGGCACCTGGTCCAGTTCTTCGACGAAGATCGCGCCCTTCGCCTTCAGCGTGTCGACGACGAACTTGTTGTGCACGATTTCGTGCCGGACATAGACGGGCGCGCCGTGCTTCTCGATCGCCAGCTCGACGATGCGGATCGCGCGGTCGACGCCCGCGCAGAACCCGCGCGGCGCGGCGATCAGCAGTTCGAGCACGGGCTTGTCGGCGGCAGGCGGCGCGACGATCGGATCGATGGTTGCCATGGCGGGGCTCTACGCGATTGCTTGCACGCGCGAAAGGCGGTTCCTATGGTGCGCGCCGCCCGGCCGGGGCATCCCGGCCTGATGTCGTCGCCCGTTCGAAAAGGTACGCGTTCACCGTGAAAAGCTCGCTTCTCGCCCCTTGCGCCCTCGCGCTCGTCCTCGGCGGCTGCGCCGGCAAGGGCGAAGTGGTGGAGGGCGGCATCTCCGCCGTCCGCTCCGCCTGCCCGACGGTGGGCGTCGCCGCCGGTACCGGCGATGTCACCCTGTTCGATCCGGCGACCAGCCAGGACGAGAATGCCGTCGACGTCGTCGCCAACATGACCAACGTGCGCGGGACCTGCAACGACGCGGGCGAGCAGATCACGACCACGGTGACGTTCGACGTCCTCGCGCGCCGGACCCGAACCGACGGCGCGCGCGACGTGACGCTGCCCTATTATATCGCGGTGGTGCGCGGCGGAAATCAGGTGACGGCGAAGCGCGTCGGTCAGGTCGCGGTGCATTTCGACGCCGGCCAGGCCCGCGCGCAGACTCGCGGCGAGGCGACGAGCTACGTCAACCGGGCGGCTGCGACCCTGTCCGACGATGTGCGGCGCGAGCTGACCAAGAAGCGCAAGGCGGGCGAGGAGGACGCCGCGACCGATCCGCTGAGCCGTCCGGAGATCCGTCAGGCGGTGTTGAGCGCGACGTTCGAGGCGCTGGTCGGCTTTCAGCTGACGAACGACCAGCTGAAGTACAACGCCCAGCGCTAGCGTGTCCGTGCATGCCGCTCTCCGTCGCGCGGGGACCGGGCGGACGGGGAAGCGGTGATGCAGCGCCCTTTGGGGCGCCACCATGCCTAATCGCAGGCGCCGCCGTTTGCCGATTGACTTGGGCCGGGCGCCCCGCCAGAGATTTTTTCGTCGATGCGGGGCAACCCGCATAGGCGCGCGCGGGAGAGAGCCCAATCAGGGCCGCCGAAGGAGCAACCGCCCCGGAATCTCTCAGGCACACGGGACCGCGCGGTCGCCATCGACACTCTGGAAAGCGCCCCTTTCAGGGGCCACCGAAGGGGTAAGCCCGTACGCCGCAACGGCATCGGGTCAAAGCTCTCAGGTTCCGTGACAGAGGGGGTTTCCGGCACACGCGCGGCATGTCGCCGCCGCTGCCGCCCTTTTGAAAGGCCCTGGGTGATGAGCGACGCGGTGATCGAACAGGCGCAGGACGCCGACCTTGCCGGCGAGCCGGAGGGGGAAGAGCCCGTCATCCAGACTCTGCCGCTCGACGCATGGCATCGCGCCCACGGCGGTCGCATGGTCCCGTTCGCCGGCTACGAGATGCCCGTCCAATACAAGGGCATCATGGCGGAGCATTTGTGGACGCGCGAGAATGCGGGCCTGTTCGACGTCAGCCACATGGGGCAGGTCGGTCTGACCGGCGAGGGTGTCGCCGCGGCGCTCGAAGCGGTGCTGCCGGGTGACGTCGCCGGTCTCGCGCCGGCGAAGATGCGCTATTCGCTGCTTCTCAACGACGAGGGCGGCATCCTCGACGACCTGATGGTGACGACGCTGCCGATCGGCGATGCGCATCCGTTCGGCGAGGCGAGCCATTACATGGTCGTCAACGGCGCGACCAAATATGACGACGTTGCCTATCTGCTGGATGTCCTGCCTGAAGACATCGTCATCAACCTGATGGAAGATCAGGCGCTGCTTGCGTTGCAGGGGCCGAAGGCGGTCGATGCCTTGTCGCGGATCGTCCCAGGGGTCGAATCGCTGGTGTTCATGACTGCCGGTGCCTTCGCATGGAACGGCGCGCCGTTATGGATCAGCCGCTCGGGCTATACCGGCGAGGACGGCTTCGAAATCTCGCTGCCGGCAGAGATCGCCGACGCGTTCGCCACCGCTTTGTGCGACCAGCCGGAGGTCGAGCCGATCGGCCTTGGCGCGCGCGACTCGCTGCGCCTCGAGGCGGGGTTGCCGCTTTACGGTCACGACCTCGATCCGGAAACCACGCCGGTGATGGCGGACCTCGGTTTCGCGCTGTCGAAGCGTCGGCGCGAGGCCGGCGACTTTGCGGGTGCCGCACGCATCCTTTCGGAACGCGAGAACGGACCCGCGGTGAAGCGCGTCGGCCTGACCGTCGCCGGCCGCCAGCCGGTGCGCGAGGGCGCGAGCGTCGTCGACGCGGACGGCGCGATCATTGGCCGCGTCACCTCCGGCGGCTTCGCGCCCAGCGTCGGCGCGCCGATCGGCATGGCCTATGTGCCGGCCGCGCTGGCCGTGCCCGGAACGCCGCTCAAGCTGATCCAACGTGGCAAGCTGCACGACGCGACCGTTGCAGCGATGCCCTTCGTTCCCCACCGCTACATCCGTGCAGGAGCCAAATAAGATGAGCCGCTACTTCACCGAAGACCATGAATGGATCGACGTCGACGGCGAGACCGGAACCGTCGGCATTTCCGAATATGCGCAGGGTCAGCTCGGCGACATCGTGTTCGTCGACGTCCCTGAAGAGGGCAAGCAACTGGCCAAGGGCGACGAGGCGGCGGTGGTCGAGTCGGTGAAGGCCGCCTCCGACGTCTATTCGCCGGTGTCGGGCCACGTGATCGAGGGCAACACCGCGCTTGGCGACGATCCCAGCCTGGTCAATTCGGACCCGGAGGGCGAGGGCTGGTTCTTCAAGATCACCCTGTCCGACACGTCGGAGCTCGAGGAGCTGATGGACGAGACCGCCTACGAGGCGTTCGTCGCCAAGCTGTGATCGCGTAAACTCCCCTCCCGCTTGCGGGAGGGGCTGGGGGTGCGCCCGTCCCCTCCAGCCCCGCTCGTGACGACAGGCCCACCCCCGACCCCTCCCGCACGCGGGAGGGGGGAGTCTTTGTCTCAATGCGCTACCTGCCCCTGACGTCCCATGACCGCGAGTCGATGCTCGCGACCATCGGTGCCGCGAAGATCGACGACCTGTTCGTCGACGTGCCCGAAGCCGCCCGCCTCGGCGGCCCGATCGACGGCCTGCCGATGCATGCGTCGGAACTGTCCGTCGAGCGGCACATGACCAAGCTCGCCCGGCAGAACCTGGTCGCGGGCGAGGTGCCCTTCTTCCTCGGCTGCGGCGCCTATCGGCATCACGTGCCGGCCAGCGTCGACCATCTGATCCAGCGTGGCGAGTTCCTGACCGCCTACACGCCCTATCAGCCGGAGATCGCGCAGGGCACGCTGCAGATGCTGTTCGAGTTCCAAACGCAGGTCGCGCGGCTGCTCGGGACCGATGCGGCGAACGCCAGCATGTACGACGGCTCGACCGCCTGCTGGGAAGCGATCGGCATGGCGCGGCGCATCACCAAGCGCGGCAAGGCGATCCTGTCGTCCGGCCTACACCCGCATTACGTCAGCGTCGCGAAGACGATGGCCAAGTACACCGGCGACGCGCTCGAAACCTCGCTGCCGACGCTGAGCGCCGAGACGGACATCGAGGCGCTGATCGCGGCGATCGACGGCGATACCAGCTGCGTCGTCGTGCAATATCCCGACATCCTGGGACGCATCGCGGACCTGACCCCGCTTGCCGACGCCTGCCACGCGCAGAAGGCGCTGCTGATCGCGGTGGTGACCGAGCCGGTGGCGCTGGGCGCGATCCGCTCGCCCGGCGAGATGGACGCGGACATCGTCGTCGGCGAGGGCCAGTCGCTCGGTGTCGGCCTGCAGTTCGGCGGCCCGTACGTCGGCCTGATGGGCTGCAAGGACAAATATATCCGCCAGATGCCGGGCCGCTTCTGCGGTGAGACGGTCGATGCCGACGGCAAGCGCGGCTTCGTGCTGACGCTGTCGACGCGCGAGCAGCACATCCGCCGCGAAAAGGCGACGAGCAACATCTGCACCAACTCCGGTCTGTGTGCGCTCGCCTTCTCGATCCACATGACCTTGCTCGGCGAGGCGGGATTGCGGCGGCTGTCGGGCATCAATCATGCGCAGGCATGCCGCGCGGCGGACCGGCTGGCGAAGGTACCGGGCGTGCGGGTCGTGAACGACACGTTCTTCAACGAATTCACGATCGACCTGGGCAAGGAGGCGCGACCGATCGTCCGCACGCTCGCGGATCGCGGCGTACTCGCGGGCGTGTCGCTCGGTCGGCTGTACCCGGGCGAGGAGTCGCTGGCGAACGGTCTCGTCGTCGCGGTGACCGAGACGGTGACGCAAGAGGATATCGAGGCGCTGGCGACGGCGCTTGAGGAGGTGCTGGCATGACGATCAACCAGAGCGGCTGGAAGCCCACGTCGCCCACCGCCAAGGATGGCGGCGCACCCGCGACCTTCACGGGCAATCGCGCGCTGATGCTCGAGGAGCCGCTGATCTTCGAGATCGGTGACCTGCACACGACCGGCGTCGACTTCCCCGATGGCGACGTCGCCGGATCGCGGCTGGGCGATCTGACGCGCAAGGATTCGATCGGCCTCGCCGGGCTGTCGGAGCCGGAGACGGTGCGTCACTATACGCGTCTCAGCCGGCAGAATTATGCCATCGACCTGGGCCTGTTTCCGCTGGGATCGTGCACGATGAAGCACAATCCGCGCCTCAACGAGCGCATGGCGCGGCTGCCCGGTTTCGCCGACATCCACCCGCTCCAGCCGGTCGACACGGTGCAGGGCGCGCTGGGCGTCATCAACGAGCTGGCGCACTGGCTGATCACGCTGACCGGGATGCACGGCGTTGCGATGAGTCCGAAGGCGGGCGCGCATGGCGAGCTGTGCGGCATCCTGTGCATCAAGGCGGCGCTGGAGAAGCGCGGCGAGGGGCATCGCAAGGTCGTGCTCGTGCCCGAAAGCGCCCATGGTACCAACCCCGCGACCGCGGCCTTCGCCGGCTTCACGGTCGAGGATATCCCGGCGACGCCCGACGGCCGCGTCGACACCGCGGCGCTGGAGGCGCGGCTGGGGCCGGACGTCGCGGCGGTGATGATCACCAATCCCAACACCTGCGGCCTTTTCGAGCGCGACCTGAAGCGCATCTCTGACGCGGTCCATGCCGCCGGCGGATACGTCTATTGCGACGGTGCGAACTTCAACGCGATCGTCGGCAAGGTGCGGCCGGGTGACCTGGGCGTCGACGCGATGCACATCAACCTGCACAAGACCTTCTCGACCCCGCACGGCGGCGGCGGGCCGGGATCCGGGCCGGTGGTGCTGTCGGAAGCGCTCAGCCCCTTCGGGCCGCTGCCCTTCACCGCGCGCCACGCGAACGGGCATATCCAGCTCGTGGAGGAAGAGACCGCAGGTGACGATCATCCCGACACGTTCGGGCGGATGACCGCCTTCCAGGGCCAGATGGGCATGTTCACGCGCGCGCTGACCTACATCCTAAGCCATGGCGCAGACGGCCTGCGCCAGGTCGCCGAGGATGCCGTGTTGAACGCCAATTACGTGCTGCGCAGCCTCGAAGACACGCTGGACGCGCCGTTCGCCGCGAGCGGGCCCTGTATGCACGAGGCGATCTTCTCCGATGCCGGTCTGGCGGAGGGCTTCTCGACTATCGACGTCGCCAAGGCGCTGATCGACGAAGGATTCCACCCGATGACCATGTACTTCCCGCTGGTGGTACACGGCGCGATGCTGGTCGAGCCGACGGAAACCGAATCCAAGGCGGCGCTGGATCAGTTCATCGGCGCGCTGCGGTCGGTGGCGGAACGCGCCAAGGCGGGCGATCAGAGCCTGAAGACGGCGCCGCACTTCGCCCCGCGGGCGCGTCTCGACGAGACGCTGGCGGCGCGTAAGCCCGTGCTGGTGTGGAAGGAGAAGCCGCTCGCCGCCGCGGCGGAATAGGAAGGGGGCGGGGAGGGCGATCCCTCCCCGTTCCGATTATTGGCCGTCCGGTCGCGGCGTGCCGCTCGGACTGACCGGCTTCGGGCCGTCGGCGGTCGCCTCCAGCGAAGAATCGCCGCCGATGACGCGGTACAGCGTCACGCGGTTGGTCGCGTCGGTCAGCTGCGTCGCCACGAGCGTGCGCTGCGCCGAATAGTAGGACCGCTGCGCGTCCAGGCTGGACAGGAAGGTATCGATCCCGCCCTGGTAGCGCGCGTTGGTCAGCCGCAGCGTCGTCGCCGCGGCGGTCTGGAAGTTGGTGTTGGCGCGCAGCTGGTCGGCGATCGTGCCCTGCCGGGCGAGGGCATCCGCCGTCTCCTGGAACGCCGTCTGGATCGCCTTTTCGTACGTGGCGAGCGCCGCGTCGCGCTGCGCCTCGGTATAGCGGACATTGGCGCGCGCGGCCCCGCCCTGGAAGATCGAATAGCTGACGCTGGGTGCGATCGAATAATTGAACGCGCCGCTCGAGAAGAGCGAGGACAAGGCGTTGCTGGCGAAGCCGAGCACGCCGGTCAGCGACAGGCGCGGGAAGAGCGCCGCGCGCGCCGCGCCGATCTGCGCATTATAGGCGCGCAGCTGATATTCCGCCTGCACCACGTCGGGCCGGCGCAGCAGGATCGAGCTGTCAAGACCGGCTGGCAGGGAGGCGATCGTCGGGCGCGCCTCCTCGATCGACGCCGGCAACAGGGCAGGGTCGACCGGGGCGCCGACGAGCAGCTGGATCGCGTTCACGTCCTGAGCGACCAATGTCCGCTGCAGCGCCAGGTCGGCGTTGGCGGTTTCGAGGATCTGCTGCGCCTGCGTCAGGTCGGTGCGGGCGCTGACACCGCCCTGCAGCCGCGCCTGGGTCAATTGCACGCTCTTCTGCGCGCTGGTCGCGGTATCCTGCGCGATCTTGAGCAGGCTGCGGTCGGACGCATAGTCGAGCCACGCGGTGGCAAGGTCGCCGACCAGCGTCAGCCGCGTCGCGCGCGCCGCGGCTTCGGTCGCGAAATAGCGGTCGAGCGCGGCACGCGACAGTGACCGCAGCCGGCCGAAGAGGTCGATCTCGAAAGCGGTCGTGCCGATGTTCGCCGAGAAGCTGCTGCCCGAGCTGCTGGTCGTGACGGTGCCAGCGCCGGTCCCGTTGCCCGAACCGGCGCCGGTGCCTGTGCCGACATCGGTTCCGGTCCCCGTTCCGGTCCCGGTTCCCGTTCCGGTGCCGGTGCCGCCGGTTCCTGTCCCGGTGCCATTGCCGGTGTTGCCGCCGGTCGCGATGGTGCTCGCGCCGCGACCGCCGTCCGAATAGGTGTAGCGGCCATTGGCGCTGATCGTCGGCAGGATGTTCGCGCGCTGTATACGATATTGCGCGCGCGCCGCGGCGATATTGGCCGCCGCGGTGCGCAGATCGCGGTTGTTTGCGAGGGCCTGGTCGATCAGACGCTGGAGCCGTTCGTCCTTGAAGACATCGCGATAGGAGATCGCGGGCAGCGTCGCTTCCGATTGGCGCAGATAGGCATTGCCGACCGGCCAGGAGGCCGGCACGGGCAACTCCGAGCGGACGTACTTCGGCTCCATCGAGCAGCCCGCCAGGCTCGTTGCGGCCAGGGCGAGGGTCAGGACGAGGCGGCGCATCATGCAGGCTCCGGTGCGTGGGGCGGTGTCGTGGCGGGCGGCATCGGCGGAGCGGGCGGCGTGCCGCCGTCGCCGTCATGGCCGCCGCCGTGACCACCGTGATGCCCGGTGGGCTTGCCGCGCAGCTTCGCCAGCCCGTCACGCACACCGCGACGGACGAGGACGAAGAACAGCGGGATGTAGAAGATCGCGAGCACCGTCGCGGTCAGCATGCCGCCGATCACCGCGGTGCCGATCGCGATACGGCTGTTCGCGCCGGCGCCGGTCGAGATGGCGAGCGGCAGCACGCCGAAGATGAAGGCGAAGCTGGTCATCAGGATCGGGCGCAGACGAATCTTGGCCGCTTCGAGCGCGGCGTCGATGACGCGTGCGCCCTTTCGCTCCGCCTGTTCGGCGAACTCGATCATCAGGATCGCGTTCTTCGCCGCAAGGCCCATCGTCGTCAGCAGGCCGATCTGGAGGTAGACGTCGTTCGTCAGCCCGCGCAGCGTCACGAAGGCGATCGCGCCGATCAGGCCCAGCGGGATGACGAGCAGCACGGCGAAGGGGATCGACCAGCTTTCGTACAGAGCCGCAAGGCACAGGAAGACGACCAGGATCGACAGGCCGTAGAGCAGGGGCGCCTGCCCCGACGAGAGCCGCTCCTGATACGACAGGCCGGCCCAGGCGACGGATACGCCGGGGATCTTCGCCGCCAGTTCCGCCATTCGCGCCATGGCGTCACCCGAACTCTTGCCGGCGGCCGCCGAGCCCTGGAATTCGTAGGACGGAATGCCGTTGAAGCGCGACAGCGTCGTCGGCGCCTGTCCCCAGCCGATCTGCGAGAAGGACGAGAAGGGCGCCATCTGGCCGTTCGAGCCGCGCACGAACCATTGCTTCAGGTCGTCGGGCTGCGCCCGGTACGGGGCGTCGCCCTGCACATAGACGCGCTTGACGCGGCCACGATCGATGAAGTCGTTGACATATTGGCCGCCCCAAGCGGTGGACAGGGTCGAATTGGCCTGGCTCTGCGTCAGGCCGAGCGCGGCCAGCTTCTGGTTGTCCATGTTGACCTGGAGCGTCGCGATGTCGGGCAATTCGGTCAGGCGGACCGAGCGCAGCGTCGGGTCGGCATTGGCAGCGGCCAGCAGCTGGTCGCGGACCGCCTCGAACTTCTCCTGGCTCATGCCGCTGATGTTCTGCAGCTCCATGGTGAAGCCGTCGGACTGGCCGAGACCGCGCACCGCCGGCGGGACTAGCGCGAACACCTGCGCGTCGCGCAGACCGCGGAAGGCGGCGGAGGCACGCGCCGTGATGGCATCGGCGGTGTTTTCCTTGCCCTTGCGGTCCGCCCAGTCGGTTAGGTTGAGGAAGCCCTGACCCGTGTTCTGGCCGCTGGTGCCGCCACCGCCGCCGCCGGCCACGGTGAAGATGACCGACGTGTTCTTGCCTTCGTTCTCGGCGAAATATTTCTCGACCTGCTGCTGCACCTCCAGCGTGCGACCCTGCGTCGCGCCGGCGGGAAGGCGGAACTGGACGAGGGCCGCGCCCTGGTCTTCCGTCGGCAGAAAGCCGGTCGGCAGCCGCAGGAACAGCACCGCCAGCAGCGCGACGATGCCCGCATAGATGAGCAGGAACAGCCACTTGCGATCGACGACATGCTGCACGCCGGCCGTATAGCGCGCGACGCCGCGATCGAACCGGTCGTTGAAGCCGTGCTTGGCGCGTTCCAGTGCATGCGCGACCCGCGGCAGCTTGCGCTCGAGCCAGGCGTTGTTCTCCTGGTTCTTCTGCTTCAGCAGGGTCGCGGTGAGTGCGGGCGACAGAATCAGCGCGACGAGCACCGAGAGGACCATCGCCGCGACGATGGTGATCGAGAACTGGCGGTAGATGACGCCCGTCGACCCGCCGAAGAAGGCCATCGGCAGGAACACTGCCGACAGGACGAGCGCGATGGCGATGAGCGCGATGCTGATCTCGCTCATCGATTCGATCGTCGCCTCGCGCGGCGACATGTCGGGATTTTCCTCCATCAGACGCTCGACGTTCTCGACGACGACGATGGCGTCGTCGACGAGCAGGCCGATGGCGAGAACGAGGCCGAACAACGTTAGCGTGTTGATGGTGAAGCCGGCGACGTAGAAGACGGCGAATGTGCCGAGCAGCACGACCGGTACGGCAATCGTCGGCACCAGCGTCGCGCGCCAGCTCTGCAGGAAGACGAACATGACGATGACGACGAGGATGATCGCCTCGACCAGCGTCTTCACAACCTCTTCGATCGACAATTTGATGAAGGCGGTGGTGTCGTTGGCGTAGGCGACCTTGAGGCCGGCCGGGAAGGTCTTGGCGACGCGATTGACCTCCGCCTTCACGAGCTCGGCCGTCTTCAGCGCGTCGGCGCCAGGCGAGAGCAGCACAGCGATGCCCGCGCCCGGGTGGCGGTTGATGCGGCTGACCGCGGCATAGCTCTCCGCGCCCAGTTCGATGCGCGCGACGTCGGACAGGCGTACCGTCGCTCCGTTGTTCAGCGTCTTGACGATGATCTGGCGGAACTGCTCGGGCGTCTGCAGGCGCGACTGCGCGGTCACGGTCGCGTTCAGCATCTGGGTCGTCGGCATCGGCGTGCCGCCGATCTCGCCGGCGGCGACTTCCGTATTCTGGTTCTGGATCGCGGTGACGATGTCCGACGGCATCAGCTGATAGGATGCGAGGCGGGCGGGATTGAGCCAGATGCGCATCGCATATTGCGATCCGAACACGTTGGTGTCGCCCACGCCCTGGATTCGGCCGAGCGGATCCTGGAGATTGGAGACCAGATAGTCCGCGACGTCCTGGTTGGTCATCCGGTCCGTCTCGTCATAGACGCCGGCGATCAACAGGAAGTCCGGGTTGGACTTGCGCACGACCAGGCCTTGCTGCTGCACCTGCTGCGGCAGGCGCGACACGCCCTGCTGCACCTGGTTCTGCACCTGCACCTGCGCGATGTCGGGATTGGTCCCCTTCGAGAAGGTGGCGGTGATCGTCACCGATCCGCGGCTGGACGAGGAGGACTGGAAATAGAGAAGGCCGTCGATGCCGGTCAGCTGCTGCTCGATGACCTGGGTGACCGAATTCTGCAGCGTCTGTGCGGACGCGCCGGGGAAGGTGGCGCGGATCGACACCTGCGGCGGCGCGACGTCGGGATATTGCGCGATCGGCAGCGACAGGATCGCGCCGATGCCCGCCAGCATGGTGATGATCGCCAGCACCCATGCGAAGATGGGGCGATCGATGAAGATGCGACTGATCATCGGTTCAGCGTCCGCCCTTGCCGGCCGCGCCGCCCTTTTCCTGCGCCTGTTTCATTTCCTCGGGGGAGGGGGGCTTTACCGTCTGCGGCGAATTGGCCGGTACCGGCTTCAGCGCCTGGTTGGGCTTCACATTGGCGAGACCCTGTGTGATGACCTTGTCGCCGGCGTTGAGCCCCTTGGTCACGACCCAGTTCGTGCCCTGCGTCCGCTCGGCGGTGACGGTCCGCTGCACCGCCTTGTTGTTCGGGCCAACGACGAACAGCGTCGCATTGCCCTTCGGATCGCGCGACACCGCCTGTTGCGGCACCAGGAATGCGCGGGTGTTGATCGCCTGCGCGAAACGCGCACGTACGAACATGCCGGGCAACAGCAGGCCCTGCGGGTTGGGGAAACGGGCGCGCAGCGTGACGGTGCCCGTCTGCGTGTCGACCATCGTCTCCGCGAATTCGACCGTCCCGGTCTGGCCATAGTCGCTGCCGTCTTCCAGCAGCAGCCGCACCTGCGCGGATGCGGGAATGACTCCGCCCGACGACAGGCTGCGACGCAGGCTCAGCAGATCGGCGGCGGATTGCTGGATGTCGACGAACATCGGGTCCAGCCGCTGGATCTGCGCCAGCGGATCGGTCTGGCTGGCGGAGACCAGCGCGCCGACGGTGTAGAGCGATCGTCCGATGCGTCCGGTGATCGGCGCCGGTACGGTGGTGAAGCTCAGGTTGACGCGGGCGGTTTCTAGCGCGGCGCGATTCTGCGCGACGGAGGCCGCTGCCTGCCGCGCCGACGCGACGGCATTGGTATATTCCTGCTTCGAGACCGCTTCGATCTGCGCCAGCGGGCGATAGCGTTCCGCCTGGATGCGTGTCGCTTCGGCATTGGCCTGTGCGCTCTGTACGTTGGCGGCCGCCTGGTTGACCGACGCGCGATACAGGCGCGGATCGATCTCGTAGAGCGGCTGCCCCTTTCGGACGATCGTCCCCTCGGTGAAGAATCGCCGGCGAATGATGCCGTTGACCTGCGGCCGCACGTCGGAGCTTTCGTAGGCGCTGGTCCGGCCGGCCAGTTCGGTCACCATGGCCGCATCGGAAGGCTGGACCACGACATAGCCGACGGTGGCCGGGCCTTGGCCGGCGCCACCGGCGCCGCGACCCTTGGCCTGCGACCCTTCGCCGCCGCCGCAGGCCGACAGCGCAAGCGCGGTGGCAAGGGCAAGGGCGGTGGCGGACGAAAGACGGCGTCCGCGAATCGATGCTGTGTTCAAGGCTCGTGTACCTGCTCGAATCTCGGCTCGCGCAGCCGCGACCGCGCGGTAATGCGCAGGTGCGGCGAACGGTTGCATTGGCGCCGTGCAATGACGAACAACCGCAGGGAAAAGCAACCCGCGCGCGGCGTTTATAATGTCGCAAAATGTCGCAATGGGGAAAGACGGCTGCCATGAATCGGATGATCGGGGCGCAGGACAACGGCGATGCCGACAAGCGCGCAGCGGCCGCGGCGGCGGTCGCCGAGGTGTGCGACGGCATGCTCATCGGCCTGGGCACGGGGTCGACCGCGACCCACGCGATCCGGCTCATCGGGGCGCGGGTCGCGGAAGGATTGCGTATCCGCGCGGTGGTGACCTCGCGCGCGAGCGAGGCGCTTTCACGCGACCTAGGTATCCCGTTGCTCGATTTCGCCGACGTACCGCGGGTCGACCTCACTATCGACGGTGCGGACGAGATCGACGCCCGACTGTTCGCCATCAAGGGAGCCGGAGGCGCGATGCTGCGTGAAAAGGCCGTCGCTGCGGCGTCCGCACGGATGGTGGTGATCGCCGATGCCAGCAAGCGGGTCGATGCGATCGGTGCCCATGCTCGCGTGCCGGTCGAGATACTGCCCTTCGCGCGGGCGTCCGTACTCGCCCGTCTCGGCGAGGCGGCGGTGCTGCGCATGGCCGGCGACTCGCCCTACGTGACCGACAATGGCAATCTGATCGCAGACTGTCGGCTGGACCTGTCCGACCCGCGCGGACGCGCGGCCGAGCTCGCGGCGATCCCGGGTGCGCTGGGGCACGGCCTGTTCCTCGACGAAGTCGATGCCGCCTATATTGCGGACCAAGGTGTCGTTTCGCGGCTGGAACGGGACAGCGGCGGCGGCTAAGGCGCTCGTCGAGACAGGCAACCGGATCGGGCGCGCCGCGTTCGAACCGCGACAAGAGCGAGGCCCCTTTTCCCATGTCCGATACCATGTCCGACCCCCAGACCTCCGGCGCGGGTGCGCAGGACCCATCCCTTCGCGAGGACGGATCGATCGAGCGCCTGACGATCGACACGATCCGCACGCTATCGATGGATGCCGTGCAGAAGGCGAATTCCGGCCACCCGGGTACGCCGATGGCGCTGGCGCCTGTCGGCTACACCTTGTGGGCGAAGTTCCTGCGCTACGACCCGGCGCACCCCGACTGGCCTAACCGCGATCGGTTCGTGCTGTCGGTCGGTCATGCCTCGATGCTGCTCTACAGCCTGATCTACCTTGCCGGGATCGAGGAGATAGATGGCGAGGGTAACAAGACGGGCCGTACGGCGCTGACGCTCGACGACCTGAAGGGTTTCCGGCAGCTGTCCTCCAGGACGCCCGGACACCCCGAATATCGCCACACCACCGGCGTCGAGACGACCACCGGCCCGCTGGGCGCGGGAGCGGGTAATTCGGTCGGCATGGCGATCGCCGAGCGATGGCTGGCCGCGCGCTACAACAAGCAGGGCTTCGCGCTGTTCGACCACGACGTCTATGCGCTGTGCGGCGACGGGGACATGATGGAGGGTGTTTCGGCCGAGGCGGCGAGCCTGGCGGGACACCTGAAACTGTCGAATCTGTGCTGGATCTACGACAGCAACCACATCTCGATCGAGGGCGGCACCGACCTCGCGTTCGACGAGGACGTGGGCAAGCGGTTCGAGGCCTATGGTTGGAACGTCATCCATGTCGACGATGCGAACGACACAGCGACCTTCACCAAAGCGATCGAGACGTTCAAGGCGACCGACGACAAGCCGACCTTCATCGTCGTCCATTCGGTGATCGGCTGGGGCAGCCCCAAGGCCGGCAGCGAGAAGGCGCATGGGGAGCCGCTCGGCGCGGACAATGTCAAGGCGACCAAGCGAGCCTATGGCTGGCCGGAAGACAAGGACTTCTACGTCCCCGAGGGCGTGGCGGAGCATTTCCAAGGCGCGCTGAAGGATCGCGGCGGCGCGTTGCGCGACGCCTGGGTGGCGATGTTCGACCGCTATCGCGACGAGCATCCCGAGTTGGCGGCCGAGCTCGACCAGATGCTCAAGGACGAGCTCCCCGAGGGCTGGGACGCCGACGTCCCCGTCTTCCCGACCGACGAAAAGGGCCTCGCCAGCCGCGATTCGGGCGGCAAGGTGCTCAACGCGCTGGCCGGCAAGGTGCCGTGGCTGATCGGCGGCTCGGCCGATCTGGCGCCGTCGACCAAGACCGACATCAAGGGTAAGGACAGTTTCGAGGCGTCGAACTATGGCGGCCAGAACTTCCATTTCGGCGTGCGCGAGCATGGCATGGGCGCGGTGGTCAACGGCATGTCGCTGTCGCACCTGCGTGCCTATGGCTCCACCTTCCTTGTCTTCGCTGACTATATGCGCCCGCCGATCCGGCTGTCGGCGATCATGGAGCTGGCGAGCATCTGGGTGTTCACGCACGATTCGATCGGCGTGGGCGAGGACGGACCGACGCACCAGCCGATCGAGCATCTCGCCTCGCTGCGCGCGATCCCCGGCCTCGACACGATCCGTCCCGGCGATGCCAACGAAGTCGCCTATGCCTGGCGCGCGGCGCTGGAGGATGCCAGCCGGCCGACCGCGCTGATCTTCTCGCGGCAGGCGCTGCCGACGCTGGACCGCGAGAAATACGCGCCGGCGGACGGCGTGCTGAAGGGTGGTTATGTGCTCGCCGATAGCGACGGCACGCCCGACGTCATCCTGCTCGCGACGGGCAGCGAGCTGTCGCTCGTGGTCCAGGCGCACGAGAAGCTGAAGGCGGAGGGCGTCAACAGCCGCGTCGTGTCGATGCCGAGCTGGTATCGCTACGAGCTGCAATCGGAGGAATATAAGGAAAGCGTGCTGCCGAAGGCGGTGAAGGCGCGTCTGGCGGTCGAGCAGGCCGGTCCGATCGGCTGGGACCGCTATGTCGGCTATGAAGGGCGCCAGATCACCATGTCGACGTTCGGCGCCTCCGCCCCCATATCCAAGCTGCAGGACAAATACGGCTTCACCGTCGACAATGTCGTCAAGGTGGCCAAGGAAATGCTGGAGACGAAGTGATGAGCACGCTCAAGGATCTCAGCCAGGCAGGCACGGCGGTATGGCTGGACTTCGTCGACCGCAAGTTCCTGGAAGCCGGCGGCCTCAAGAAGCTGGTCGATGAGGATGGCTTGACCGGCGTCACGTCCAACCCGTCGATCTTCGAAAAGGCGATGGGCCACGGCGACGCCTATGACGCGACGCTCGCCGAATTCGACAAGGCCCATCCCGGTGCCGCGACGATCGACCGCTACGAGGCGCTCGCGATCCAGGACATCAAGGCCGCGGCCGAGACGCTGAAGCCGGTTTATGATCGGCTCGATGCCAAGGACGGCTACGTCAGCCTGGAAGTGTCGCCCTATATCGCCGATGACACGGATGCGACGATCGCGGAGGCCGAGAAGCTGTGGCACGCCGTCGATCGGCCGAACCTGATGATCAAGATCCCCGGCACGCTCGCGGGCGCGCCGGCGATAAGCGCGACGATCGCCAAGGGCATCAACGTCAACGTCACCTTGCTCTTTTCGAAGGACGCCTACATCCGCGTCGCCGAGGCTTATGCCACGGGTCTCGAGGAACGCGTGCGCCAGGGTCAGCCGATCGACCGCATCGCCAGCGTCGCCAGCTTCTTCGTCAGCCGCATCGATTCGGCGATCGACAAGGAGATCGACCGGCGCATCGGCGAGAACGACCCCGAAGCGGAGGCATTGAAGGCCGTTCGCGGCAAGGTCGCGATCGCCAATGCGAAGCTCGCCTATCAGTGGTTCCTCGACTTCGAGAAGTCGGACCGCTGGCAGGCGCTCGCCGCCAAGGGCGCACAGCCGCAACGCCTGCTCTGGGCGTCGACGGGCACGAAGGACAAGGCCTATCCCGACACGCTCTACGTCGACACGCTGATCGGGCGCGATACGGTCAACACGATGCCGCCTGCCACGATGGACGCGTTCCGCGATCATGGCACGGTCGCCGAGACGCTGACCGCCGATGTCGCCGATGCACGGCACGTGCTGAACGAGGCGGAGCGGCTCGGGCTCGATCTCGGCGGTGTCACCGACCGCCTGGTCGAAGAAGGCGTCGCGTCCTTCGCCAAGGCGTTCGACGACCTGCTGGGCTCGATCGCGGCAAAGCAGCCCGCCGCCGCCTGACGCATCTTCCTTCCGCCGCGGCGCAACACATTGCCCGCGGCGGAGTTTGACGCTGCATCATCTTCCCCACGGGACATGGCAAACATGAAGATCGGTTTGGTCGGACTCGGCCGCATGGGCGGCAATATCGCGCGGCGCCTGATGAAGGCTGGGCATGAGGTGGTCGCCTTCGACCGTGCCAAGGACGCGGTCGACAAGCTCGCCGTGGATGGCGCGATCGCGGCGAACTCGCTCGACGACATGCGCGACAAACTGGACACACCGGCGATCTGGTGGGTCATGCTGCCCGCGGGTGGTCCGACCGAGGATACGATCCAGGCGATCGCCGAGGGCGCACGCGACGGCGACGTGATCATCGACGGCGGCAACAGCTTCTACAAGGACGACATCCGCCGGGCCAAGGCGCTGCGCGAAAAGGGCGTCCATTACGTCGATGTCGGTACGTCGGGCGGAGTCTGGGGGCTGGAACGCGGCTATTGCATGATGATCGGCGGCGACGCGGACACGGTGACGATGCTCGATCCGATCTTCGAAGCGCTTGCCCCCGGCTACGGCACCATTCCCCGGACCCCCGGACGGGAGGGCGACGATCCCCGCGCGGAAAAGGGCTACATCCACGCCGGTCCGGCCGGCGCCGGCCATTTCGTCAAGATGGTCCATAACGGGATCGAGTATGGCCTCATGCAGGCCTATGCCGAGGGCTTCGACATCCTGAAGGGGAAGAGCAGCGAGAAGCTGCCAGAGGACGAGCGCTTCGACCTCAACCTGACCGACATCGCCGAAGTCTGGCGGCGCGGCAGCGTCATTTCGTCCTGGCTCCTCGACCTCACCGCCATCGCGCTCGCGAAGGACGGAAAGCTGGAACAATTCAGCGGCAGCGTGGCCGATTCCGGCGAGGGTCAGTGGACGATCGATGCCGCGATGGAAGAAAAGGTCCCGGCCAACGTGCTGACCGCCTCGCTGTTCGCGCGCTATCGCAGCCGCGTCGAGCATACGTTCGGCGATCAGGTGCTGTCGGCGATGCGCTTCGGTTTCGGCGGCCATGTCGAAATCCCGCAATGATCGGCCGGCGATGAACCCGATCCGTTTGGTCATCTCCGATATCGACGGCACGCTGGTCGACAAGTCGAAGCAATTGACGGCGGCAACTGCGGATGCGGTGCTGCGGCTCGAGCATGCAAAGGTCGGCTTTTCCGTGATCAGCGCCCGCCCACGGTCGGGTATCATGCCGATCGCCGAGACGTTGGGGATCGATGCGCCGATGGCGGCCTTCAACGGCGGCATCATCTTCCGCCGCAACGGAACGGTCGAGGAGCATCACGTCGTCGACCCCGACGTGGTGCGCGGTGTGCTCGATCTGGCGAGGGAGGAAGCCGTCGATATCTGGCTGTTCGCCGACGACCGCTGGTATGCGTCGCGGGACGAGGGCGTGCACGTCGAGCACGAGCGGCTGGCCTCGAACCAGAACCCGATCGTCACCGACGATTTCTCCCCCTATCTGGACCGAACCGACAAGGTCACCTTCGTCAGCGACGATCATGCGCTGCTGAAGGGACTGGCCGAACGATGCGCGCCGCATGCGGCGCGGGCGACCATCGTGCAGAGCCAGGTCTATTATCTCGACGTCACCGCGCTCGCTGGCAACAAGGGCGATGGCGCGCGTGCGCTGGCGCGCGCGTTCGACGTGCCGCTCGACGCGGTGGTGGCGATCGGCGACCAGTTCAACGACGTCCCGATGCTCGACATCGCCGGATTTGCGATCGCCATGGGCAATGCACCCGACGCGGTGAAGGCAAAGGCCGATGACGTTACCCTCGCCAACGACGCCGATGGCGTCGCCCACGCGATCGACACCCTGATCTTCCCCCGAATTGGAGTTTCCGCATGAAAGAGTTGGTTGCGTTCGACCTCGATGGAACCCTGGCCGAAAGCAAGCAGCCGTTGCAGGAACCGATGGGGGAGGCGCTCGCCGACCTGCTCGGTGTCGCGCATGTCGCGGTGATTTCCGGCGGCGACTGGCCGCAATTCGACAAGCAGGTGGCAAGCCGCCTGCCGGCCCGCGCCGACCGTACGAAGCTGTGGCTGATGCCGACGACGGGTACAAAGCTGTATACCTATCGCGACGACACATGGTCGCCCGTATATGCCGAATTGTTCGACGATGAGACCAAGGCGAAGATCCTGAAGGCGTTCGACGAATCGCTCGAGGCGACCGGCTTCGTACCAGAGAAGACCTGGGGCGAGCGGATCGAGGATCGCGGCAGCCAGATCACCTTTTCCGCGCTTGGCCAGCAGGCGCCGATCGACGCGAAGGAACATTGGGATCCCAAGTTCGAGAAGCGCAAGGTCATCCAGGCCGATCTCAAGAAGCGGCTGCCCGGCCTGTCGATCAACATGGGCGGGGCGACGTCGATCGACATCACCCGCGAGGGCGTCGACAAGGCCTATGGGCTCAAGAAGCTGCGCGACGCGAGCGGTATCCAGCTCGACAAGATGATGTTCATCGGCGACGCGATCTTTCCGGGCGGCAACGACTATCCTGCCAAGGAGCTCGGCCTCGACACGGTCAAGGTGCGCGATCCGGAGGAGACGCTGTCGGTCATCGCCGCGATCGTCGCCTGCCAGAAGTAAGCGCGGTCGTTCGGTCGAATATCACCGCCTCGATACCGTCCCGGCTTTTGCCGGGGGGTGGGTATGACGGGTCGGCGTCGCCGGGATTTCCCCCGCAGTGAAAATCCCGGTGACGGACCCCGCGCGGCGCGATAATCGCGGGCGCCATGATCAAGCATGCTCTGCCCGTCACCCGCGCCGCCGATTTCGCCGCCTGGTACCAGTCCGTCATCACCGAGGCCGACATGGCCGAGGAGTCCGGCGTACGCGGCTGCATGGTCATCCGGCCATGGGGCTACGGCATCTGGGAGCGCATCCAGCGCCTGCTCGACGATCGCATCAAGGCGACGGGGCACGAAAATTGCTATTTCCCGCTGTTCATCCCGCTGTCCTATTTCGAGAAGGAGGCGGAGCATGTCGATGGATTCGCCAAGGAGATGGCGGTCGTCACGCATCACCGGCTGATCGGTGACGGCAAGGGCGGCCTCACGCCCGATCCCGAGGCGAAGCTGGAGGAGCCGCTGGTCGTACGCCCGACTTCGGAGACGGTGATCGGCACTGCTTTTGCCCGCTGGGTGCAGTCCTGGCGCGACCTGCCGGTGCTCATAAACCAATGGGCCAATGTCGTGCGCTGGGAAATGCGCACCCGCATGTTCCTGCGCACGGCCGAATTCCTGTGGCAGGAGGGGCATACCGCGCATGCGACGGTCGACGAGGCGCGCGGCGAGACGCTGCAGATGCTGGAGGTCTATCGCAGCTTCGCGGAAGATTGCCTGGCGATGCATGTCATCGCGGGCGAAAAGCCGGAAAACGAGCGCTTCCCGGGAGCGGTCGAGACCTGGTCGATCGAGGCGATGATGCAGGACGGCAAGGCGCTGCAGGCCGGCACCAGCCATTTCCTCGGCGACAATTTCGCGCGCGCGCAGAATATCCGTTTCCAGAATGCCGAAGGCCAGTTGGAGCATGCGCAGACGACGAGCTGGGGCGTGTCGACGCGGATGATCGGCGGCATGATCATGGTGCATGGCGACGACGACGGCATGCGCGTGCCGCCCCGCGTCGCGCCGTGGCAGATCGTCATTGTGCCGATGCTGCGCGACCAGCCGGAGGACGAAGCGCTGCTCGGCTATTGCCGCGACCTGCAGAAGGAACTGGCCGCGCTGACCGCTTTGGGTGAACCGGTGCGGGCCATGGTGGATGCGCGCGCGCAGAAGGCCGCGACCAAGCGCTGGGGCTGGGTGAAGAAGGGTGCGCCGATCGTAATCGAGGTGGGCGGTCGCGACATGGCGGGCGGCAACGTCTCGGTCATCCGCCGGGACCGGCTGTATCGTGAGGACGGCAAGCTCGATTCGGTCGTGACCCCGCGCGGCGACTTCGTCGCCGGGGCCGCGGACCTGCTGGAGGCGATCCAGGCCGAACTGCATCGGCAGTCGACCGAGGCACTGCGCGCACAGATCGTGCCGGTGGACGATTGGGCGGGCGTCGAGGCGCATTTCGCCGATGGCGTTAAGAATCCCGGCTGGGTCGACGTGCGCTGGTCGAAGCCGAGCGGCGCCGCGCTTGATGCGGTGGTCGAGCGGCTGAAGGCGCTGAAGCTGACGATCCGCAACGCGCCGGCGGGGCAGGGGGCGATCGAGGGCGTGTGCGTCTTCACCGGCGCGCCTGCGGTCGAGCGCGTGCTGCTGGCGCGGGCCTATTGAACGACGCCGCCGCGCCCACCGACCGGGGGGGGCGTGCGACGACGGGCATGACGGGGTCGGGGGCGCGCTACCCGTCGTAGCGCGCGCCGACATGCGCTTCGCCGCGCTTGGCGGCCAGCTCCACCTGGCGGTGTCGCTCGGCGGCGCGGGCCTTGGTCTCCGCGTCGCGGGTCGCATGACAGCGGGGGCAGGCGACGCCCTCCTGATACAGCGGTGACCGGCGGTCCTCTTCGCTCACCGGCATCCGGCAGCCGCGGCATAGGCCGTGCGTGCCGGCCTGCAGGCCATGGCCGACCGCGACCCGCTCGTCGAAGACGAAGCATTCGCCCAGCCAGCGGCTCTCCTCCGCAGGCGTTTCCTCGAGATATTTGAGGATGCCGCCCCTGAGGTGGAAGACGTCGTCCACCCCCTCGCTCTTGAGGAACGCCGTCGCCTTTTCGCAGCGGATGCCGCCGGTGCAGAACATCGCCACCCGCTGCCTGCCTGCGAGCAAGGCGTCGCGATGCTCGCGGAACCAACGCGGAAAATCGCGGAAACTGGTGGTGCCGGGATCGACCGCGCCGGCGAAGGTGCCGACCGCGACCTCGTAATCGTTGCGCGTGTCGATGACGAGCGTCGCGGGATCGGCGATCAGCGCGTTCCAGTCGGCAGGATCGACATAGGTGCCGGGAGCGGTGGGATCGATGTCGGGGACGCCCATCGTCACGATCTCGCGCTTCAGCCGCACCTTCGTGCGGTGGAAGGGCATCGCGTCGGCGCCCGAGAACTTGACCTCAAGCGTGGCACAGCCGGGCAGGGCACGGACGTGCGCGAGAACCGCGTCTATTCCCGCACGCGTACCGGCGATGGTGCCGTTGATCCCTTCGCGCGCGAGCAGCAGCGTGCCGCGTACGCCCTCCGCCTCGCATAGCGCCAGCAGGGGCGCGCGCAGGGCGCCGGGGTCCTCGAAGCGGGTGAAATGGTACAGAGCGGCGACGGTTAGGGTCATGACGGGGGCCGCTTTAGCCGCTCCGCACGAACAAAACGATGACGAACCGTGCCTGCACGCCTATCTCCCACAGGTGGCGAAGAAACCAAGACCCGGCCTGCCGACGCGGCAGCAGATCCTCGACTTCATCGAGTCCTCCGATGTCCCCGCCGGCAAGCGCGAGATCGCGCGCGCCTTCGGCCTGTCCGCGCAGGACAAGATCGCGCTCAAGGCGCTGCTGAAGGACATGGCGGACGAAGGGCTGATCGATTCCGCGCCCGGCCGCGCGTTCCACAAGATGGGTGGCCTGCCCAAGGTGACCGTTCTGCGGATCGCCGACATCGACGACGGCGGCAATGTCTGGGCGGTCCCGGAGCGGTGGGAGGCTGACGGTCCCGCACCGCGACTTCGGGTCCGCGAACGCAAACGTGGCGCACTGGGCGTCGGTGAGCGCGTACTGGCGCGGACCGAGGAGGCCGGCAACGGCTGGATCGCGCATCCGATGAAGACGCTTGCCCGCGCCGGCGAACAGGTGCTCGGCGTGCTGCGCGAAGAGGCCGGCCGCTTCTGGCTGACCAGCGTCGACAAGAAGGAGCGGCGCGAGTTCGCCGTTTCCGATGCGGGCGGGGCGGGACCCGGCGATCTGGTGCTGGCCGAGAAGGGTGGTCGTCCTCCGCGCATTACCGCACGGGTGGTCGAGAAACTGGGCGATCCGTTCGCGCCAAAGAGCTTCTCGCTCATCGCGATCCACAAGCACGACATTCCCGACGTCTTCGCCGCCGAGACGCTGGACGAGGCCGCGCGCATAGCGACGCAGCCGTTGGGCGACGATCGCGAGGATCTGCGCCACCTGCCGATCGTCGCGATCGATCCCGCCGATGCGCGCGACCACGACGACGCGGTCTGGGCTGCCCCGGATGACGGTCCCGGCAACGAGGGCGGGTGGAAGGCGATCGTCGCCATCGCCGACGTCAGCTTCTACGTCCGTCCGGGCGCCGCGCTCGACCGCGAGGCGCGGCGGCGTGGCAATTCGGTCTATTTTCCCGATCGCGTCGTGCCGATGTTGCCGGAGATATTGTCGGCGGACGTCTGCTCATTGAAGGAACAGGTCGATCGTGCGGCCCTGGTCTGCCACCTTCAGGTCAGCAAGGCGGGCACGCTCAAGGGCTGGCGCTTCACGCGTGCCGTGGTGCGGATTGCGGCGAACATCGCCTATGAGGAGGCGCAGGCGACGATCGACGCCGGGGACGGCGCGATGATCGACGCCCTGCGGCCTCTATGGGAATGCTGGCGCGCGCTGGCGGCCGCACGCGACAAACGCGAGCCGCTGGACCTCGATCTGCCGGAAAGGCGCGTCGTGCTCGACGAAAAGGGGCGACTGCTGTCCGTCGCGCCGCGCGAGCGGCTCGATGCGCATCGGCTGATCGAGGATTTCATGATCGCCGCCAACGTCGCCGCCGCCAAAGCATTGGAGGCGAAGAAGGCGCCCGTGATGTACCGCGTCCACGAGCCGCCCGCGCGCGAGAAGCTGGTCGCGCTTAAGGACTATCTGGAGACGTTCGGTGTTCCCTTCGCGCTCGGCCAGGTGATCCGACCCGCGACGTTCAATCACATCCTGTCGCGCATCGGCGATGCCGATTTCCGACCACAAGTGATGGAGCAGGTGCTGCGCACGCAGACGCAGGCCTATTATGCGCCCGCCAATCAGGGGCATTTCGGTCTTGCGCTTGGCTCCTACGCGCATTTCACCTCGCCCATCCGGCGCTACGCCGACCTGCTCGTCCACCGTGCGCTCGTCGGCGCCTATGCGCTCGGCCCCGGCGCTCTCACGTCGGACGAAGCCGCCGGCATGGAGCGGATCGGCGAAGCGATCAGCGGACTGGAGCGGCGGGCGATGGAGGCGGAGCGCGAGACGCTCGATCGTTATGTCGCGGCCTATCTTGCGGAACGCGTCGGAGAGACGATGCCGGCCCGGATCACCGGCGTGCAGAATTTCGGCTTCTTCGCGACCGTCGAGGGGATAGGCGGCGATGGGCTCGTTCCCGTGCGCGACCTGGGCGGCGAATATTTCCGCTATGACGAGGCGGCGCGGCAACTCGTCGGCGAAAATAGCGGGGACGTCTATGCGCTTGGCCAGCGGCTCGACCTTCGGCTGGCGGAGGCCAACCCGGTCTCCGGCGCGCTGCGGTTCGAGCTGCCGGGCGGCAAGGGCGCGGCGCCGCCGCCGCGCTACGGTGACAAGACCACCCGCCGCGACCGCGTCATCGGCAAGCGCGGGCGGCCGGGTAACATCCGTCACCAGGGGCGGCGGCGATGAGCGCGCTGCGTATCGTGCCGCCAACGGGCCCGCGCGTCCGCGCGCATTATCTGGTCCGCGGTTCGATCGCTCCCCATTTCGTCGAGGCCGGCGCCCTGTCGATGAAGGATGCAATCGCGTTCTCGCCGCCGGACCCGCGGCAGGCGAAGGAACTGGCGGCTATGGTCGCCGACGGATCGATCCGCACCTTGGGCAACGGTCGCTTCTGGTTCGACATGGACGCCTATGAGGCGGCAGCCGATGCCCGCAGGCGGCGGAATTTGCCAATTCTCATACTGGCGGCCCTGATCGTCGCAGCTGTGGCGGTGCTTTTCTACAGCGGTTGACGGGCAAACGCATCACGGCCCCGGGCGTCGCCGGGCAGGCGTTGAGGCGGCTTCCGCTCAACCTGCGGTGAAGCGCAGTCCCGCCTTCGCTTCCAGCCGGTCGCGGAGCGTTTTCCCGAGCAACGCGCCCGGCGTCCAAACGCCGCCATCACCCGGCGTCTCCACCAGACAGCGCGCGGTTTCCGCGATCATCTTGCTCGTCGAACCATAGCCGGGATCGCGATCGCCCGTCACGACCGCATCGAAGCGCGCGCCATCGGGCATCAGTCCGACGAACAGCAGGTCGTAATAGCCGGTCTCGCGCTCTTCCTTGCTCGGGCCTTCCCCTGGCTTGGGGCCGCCGCTGCCAGAGAAGGGATTGAACGTGGCGATCGCCTCCGCCGCCGCCTTCCCCATGTCGCCGAGGCCGGCCACCATCATCTCGTCGTAGACGAAGTCCGTCCCATAGGGGTGGCCGAGCAGGAAATTGGTGCGATGCACGTTCTTCGTGTTGATCACCGCCATCACGAAGGGCGCGACCCAGGTGTTCAGGGTCGCATCGAACTCGGGCAGCATGCCGGTCGGCTGATGCGGGCCGCTGAACCCCGGTGTCAGCGCGAAGGGATTGGTGAGCAGGCCGATGGTGGCGGGATCGCGCGCGGCGGCAGCAAGCGTCGCGCGCGCGCTCGCGGCGGTGCCGCCGGAGAAGGTGCCCTTCATCGCGCGCACGCGCCCCTTCACGCGCGGTGCCGGATGGCCGTATTTGGCGCGGGCGCAATCCTGCAACGTCTGTACGCCGAGGTCGAAGGGGATCGAATCGAAGCCGCAGCTGAACACGATGCGCGCGCCGGTACGCTGCGCCTCGGCATGATGCGCGTCGATCATGTGGCGCATCCAGGCGGGTTCGCCACAGAGGTCCACATAAGCGGTGCCGGTGGCCGCACAGGCGGCGACGAGCTGATTGCCATAGAGCTGGTATGGCCCGACGGTGGTGAGCACGACATGCGTCCGTTCCGCCATCGCCGTCAGTGCAGCAATGTCGTCGGACTCGGCGACGAGCAGCGGCAGGTCGGCAGGCGCGCCGATCAGGTCGCGAACCTCCTGGAGCTTGGCGAGGCTGCGCCCCGCCATCGCCCATCGCGGCGCCTCTTCCGCGACGAGATATTCCGCCACCAGTCGGCCAGTGAAGCCGGTGGCGCCGTAGACGATGATGTCGAAGTCGCGCATGCAATCCCCTCCCGCTCGCGGGAGGGGCTAGGGGAGGGAGTTAGCCACCTGCGCCGCTGGTTTCGAACCTATGGTATGCCCCCGGACCAACGCGCTCGCAAGCGGCGGCATGCGCTGGGGGCATGCCGCACGCGCTATGCCGCCTCGTGGAACTGCAGGCTGGCGAGCCGCGCATAGAGGCCGCCCCGTCCGATCAGTGTGGCGTGCGTGCCCTCTTCCACGATCCTGCCAGCGTCCATCACCACGATCCGCTCCGCCGCCCGGACGGTGGCGAGCCGGTGCGCGATCACCAATGTGGTCCGGTTCTCCATCAACCGTTCGAGCGCCTGTTGCACCAGCCGCTCGCTTTCCGCATCGAGCGCACTCGTCGCCTCGTCGAGCAGCAGGATCGGCGCATCGCGGAGCAGCGCGCGCGCGATGGTGATACGCTGGCGCTGGCCGCCCGACAGGCGGGCGCCGCCTTCGCCGAGGAAGGTGTCGAGCCCCTCGGGCAGCGCGCGCAGGAAGTCCGCGGCGTTCGCCGCCTCCGCCGCCGCCCACAGCATGTCGTCGTCCGCCTGCCAGTCGCCATAGCGCAGGTTGTCGCGCGCGCTGGCGCCGAAGATGACCGTCTCCTGCGGGACCATGGCCATCTGCGCGCGGATGGCGGCCGGATCCGCGTCGGTCAGGTCGACCCCGTCGAGGAGGATGCGGCCGGCCGCGGGATCGTAGAAACGCTCGGCAAGCTGGAACAGCGTCGACTTGCCCGCGCCGGACGGACCGACGACGGCGACGGTCTCGCCAGGGCGGATCGCCAGGCTGAGCCCGTCGAGCGCGGCGACCTCGGGCCGTGTCGGGTAGCGGAAGTGAACGTCGTCGAAGGTCAGGGCGCCGCGGACCGGCACGGGCAGCGGCATCGGCGCCGCCGGCCGCGTGATCTCCGGCTGTTCCGCCAGCAGCTCCGCGATGCGGCTTGCGGCACCGGCGCCGCGCAGCAGGTCGCCATAGACCTCGGTCAGCGCCCCGAAGGCCCCCGCGACGATGCCGCCCGTCATCACGAAGGCGAACATGCCGCCCCCCGTCAGCCGTCCGGCGGCGACGTCGGCGACGCCTTCCCAGACGACGAGGGTGATCGATCCGAAGATCAGGCCGATCATGATCGCGGTCATGATGGCGCGGAGCAGGACGCGCTGCTTCGCCGCGGCGAAGGTCGCGTCGACCGCGCCGTGGAAGCGGTTGGCCTCGCGCTCTTCCTGGTTGAAGGCCTGGACGATCTTCATCGCGCCCAGCGTCTCGGTCACCATCGCGCCAACGTCGGCGATGCGATCCTGCGAGTTGCGCGAATGCGCGCGGATGCGGCGGCCGAAGATCGTCACCGGCAGGATGACGAGCGGGATGCCCAGCAGCAGCATGCCGGCCAGCTTGGGCGACAGGACGAACAGATAGACCATGCCGCCGATGCCGGTTGCGGTGTTGCGCAGCGCGATCGAAACGGTGCCGCCGACCACCGTCTCGATCAGCGTCGTGTCGGAGGTGAGGCGGGAGGCGATTTCCGACGGGCGGTTCTCCTCGAAGAAGCGCGGCGTAAGCCCCAGCAGGTGGCGTTGCACCTGCAGGCGGATGTCGGCGACGACGCGCTCGCCGAGCCAGGACACGTGGTAGAAGCGGATCGCCGTCGCGATCGCCAGGACCGCGACGATCATCAGCAGATAGTGGAAGGACGACGTCACGGTGCCCGAAGCGCCCGGGCCGAAGCCGTTGTCGATCACCCGCTTGAAACCATAAGGGATCGCGATCGTCGCCAGCGACGTGGTCATCAATGCCAGCAGCGCGACGACGAGCTGGCGCGGGTAGCGCAGCACGCGCTCCCAGACGAGGCGGAGGTCGCCGAGGCGGCGGCCGGGGGGCGGGGAAGCGGCCATGATGCCGACGCGCCTAGCAGCGGGCGGCCGGGCGCTCAACGGCATGCGCGTTCGAGCGGAGTCGTCGAGCGCCCGGCGCCTGCGCAACAATTCGTCGCAATGCGCCGTTAAGGGCAAGTTGGTTACGGACACGACAACCCGATTGGGCTAAGAGGCGCCATGCTATACGATGCCTATGAATTGCAGCGCTCGATGCTTGCCGGCGCGAGCGCGATGGCGACCTTCAGCGCGGGCCTGCTGCAGAATCCCGCCAATCCCTGGTCGTATCTGGGCGGCGGTTCGATCGTCGCGAGCGCGCTCGAGGTCTTCGCCCATGCCGCCGCCCCGCGCGGCAAGCCGGCCTTCGGGCTGACGCACACCGTCATCGACGGGCGCGAGGTGCCCGTGCACGAGGAGATCGTGCTGCAGAAGCCGTTCGGCCAGCTCAAGCGGTTCCGGCGCGAGGGCGTGGAGGGCGGCCCGCGGCTGCTCATCGTCGCGCCGATGTCCGGGCATTTCGCCACCCTGCTGCGCGGCACGGTCGAACGGATGCTGCCGATCGCGGATGTTTACATAACCGACTGGCGCGACGCGAAGCTCGTGCCGGTGTGGGAAGGCTGCTTCGACCTCGACGATTACATCGACTATCTCGTCGCCTTTCTGGAGGCGATCGGCCCCGACGCGGGCGGGCGTGGGGCGAACATGCTGGCCGTGTGCCAGCCTTCGGTGCCCTGTTATGCCGCGACCGCGCTGATGTGTGCCGACGGCAATCCGTGTCGTCCGCGTACGCTGACAATGATGGGTGGGCCGATCGACACGCGCGAGGCGCCGACCGCGGTCAACACGCTTGCGACCGAGCGTCCGCATGCCTGGTTCGAGCAGAACGCGATCGCGACCGTGCCGATGACCTATCCCGGCGCGGGGCGGAAGGTCTATCCGGGCTTCCTTCAGCTTGCCGGCTTCATGTCGATGAACCTCGGCAACCACATGGTCAGCCATTGGGAGATGTTCAAACACCTCGTCCAGGGCGATGGCGAGGGAGCGGCGGCGACCAAGGCATTCTACGAGGAATATCGCTCGGTTTGCGATATGACCGCCGAATTCTACCTGCAGACCGTCGATCTCGTCTTTCAGACGCATGCCCTGCCGAAGGGCGAGATGATGCATCGTGGGCGCCGCGTTGATCCGGCGGCGATCAAGGACGTCGGCCTCCTCGCGATCGAGGGCGAGCGCGACGATATTTCGGGCCTGGGCCAGACCAAGGCGGCGCTGACGCTCGCCACCTCGCTGCCGGAAGCGGACAAGCGCTATCTGATGGTCGAAGGTGCCGGCCACTATGGCATCTTCAACGGATCCAAGTGGCGCAATCGCGTTGCCCCCGTGGTCGAGGACTGGATGGCCGCGCACGCCGGCTGATCGCCTCGCCAACGATCACAAAAAGGGGCGCAGGATCACAGGATCCCGCGCCCCTCTTCGTAAGGCGGCTGCGATCAGGCGACCGAGTCGACCACCGCGTGGCTGCTGGATTCATCGCCGCGGATGGTGCCGCCGAACAGCATCTTCACGCGACCCGACAGCGAGATGTCGGTTTCCCAAAGCTCGGCGCTGTCGATGTCGAAGCGCAGCAGCGTGAGGTTCGGGTCTTCCTTGCCGCCGGGGAACCATGCCTCCACCTGATTATTCCACAGGCGGTCGATCTGAGCGCGATCGTTATCCTGCGAGACGGTTCCGGCCAGGCAGGCGAAGAAATCATGGCCCTTCCCGACGAACTGCGCCATCGCGTCGCCGCCGCTGGCGATGCGATTGTCGCGGCCGCTGAAGAAGAACAACGTGTTGGGACGCTCGTCGTCCAGTTGCGCGGTCATCGGTTCGCTGTGCTCGCCATTGGTCAGGCCGATCATCACGAACGGACTGTCCTTGAGCTTGGACAGGAACTTGTCTGCAATTTCGCGCGGGTCGTCATGGTCGGCCATCGTCACTCTCCCGAAACGTGAGGTTCGCAGCGGAGAACGAGCACGGCGGGGCTTGGTTGCGCGATAGGGACGCGACGGCCATGCCGCCGCTTGACGCCTAACCTGTCGTTACCCCAAGCGCGAAACCGGGATGACGGTTTCCAACGTCGGCCGGAGTCAAACGGTATTCACCGGACCGGCGGCCTCGGCCGTCATCATCATGAACACGCGTGGAAGGCACGCGCAGGGGCGGTGTATGCGCTGCAGACAGCCCCCAAACGTTGGAGCCCCGGCCGTTGCAACGACCGGGGCTGGCAGGATGGCGGGATGACGTCGCCGGCTCCCGCTCAAGCCCTTTCGGCCTTAATGCTTCAGCCTCACAGCACCTCGAACAGCCCGGCCGCGCCCATGCCGCCGCCGACGCACATCGTCACCACGACATATTTGGCACCGCGGCGCTTGCCTTCGATCAGCGCGTGGCCGGTCATGCGCGCGCCGGACATGCCATAGGGATGGCCGATGGAGATCGCGCCGCCGTTGACGTTGAGCAACTCGTCGGGAATGCCCAGCTTGTCGCGACAGTAGAGCACCTGCACCGCGAACGCCTCGTTGAGTTCCCACAGGCCGATGTCGTCCATCGTCAGGCCGTTCTTCTCGAGCAGCTTCGGAATGGCGAAGACGGGGCCGATCCCCATCTCGTCCGGCTTGGTGCCCGCCACCGCCATGCCGACATAGCGGCCGAGCGGCGTGAGGCCCCGAGCCGCGGCGACGCTTTCCTCCATCAGCACGCTGGCGGACGCGCCGTCGGACAGCTGGCTGGCGTTGCCGGCGGTGATATGCCCCTCCGGACCGACGACCGGCTGCAAAGACTGCAGCCCTTCCAGCGTAGTTTCGGGACGGTTGCCCTCGTCCTTCGACAGCGTGACCTCGGTCTTGGTCACCTCCTTCGTCGCCTTATCGACCACGTCCATCACACTCGGAAGCGGCACGATCTCGTCGTCGAACTTGCCCGCCGCCTGCGCCGCGGCGGTGCGCTGCTGCGACTGGAGGCCATAAGCGTCCTGCGCCTCGCGGCCGATGCCGTAGCGCTTCGCCACCACTTCCGCGGTCTGCAGCATCGGCATGTAGATGTCGTCGTGCATCTGGATCAGCTGCTTATCGGGCTGCACGCGCATCTGCGGCGTCTGCACCAGGCTGATGCTCTCCACCCCGCCGCCGATGGCAACGTCCATGCCGTCCTGTACGATCTGCTTCGCCGCCGTGGCGATCGCCATCAGGCCGCTGGCGCACTGGCGGTCGAGCGACATGCCCGCGACGCTGGTCGGCAAGCCTGCCCGAAGTAACGCCTGGCGGGCGATGTTGCCGGCCTGATATCCCTGTTGGAGCGCGGCGCCGATGATCACGTCCTCCACCTCGCCGCCCTCGAGCCCGGCGCGCTTCACCGCATGCGCGATCGCATGGCCAGCGAGCGCCTGGGGCGTGGTGGCGTTGAATGCACCGCGATAGGCGCGGCCGATCGGGGTGCGGGCGGTGGAGACGATGACGGCGGAGCGCATGATCGAAATATCCCTAAATTCGCACGTCTCGGTGCGGTGAAAATGTCGACGAACGTTTAGACGAAGGCTTGGCTGATCCATTCCGCGATGAGCGCGGGCTTGTCCTGCCCCTCGATCTCGACGGTGAATTCGGATGTTTGCTGGAATTGACCGGGGCGCTTCTCGGCGAAGTCGAGTAGCTTGAAGCGACCGCGCACGCGGCTGCCGGCCCGCACGGGAGTCAGGAAGCGGACCTTGTTGCCGCCGTAGTTGACGCCCATCCGCATGCCCGCGAGCCGCGGTGCGTCCGGCGTCTTCGCCGCCAGCGCCGGCATCAGCGACAGCGTCAGGAAGCCATGTGCGATCGTGCCGCCGAACGGCGTCGCCGCGGCGGCAACGGGGTCGATATGGATGAACTGGTGGTCGCCCGTCGCCTCGGCGAACTGGTCGATCATCGCCTGCGTTACCTCGATCCAGTCCGAGACGCTTTCCGTCCCCACGCGGGCGCGCATGTCGTCGGGCGTCAGATCTGCCACGGTCCATCCCTTCCTACTGCTTCCGCCTCTCTAGTCGAGAGCGTCGGCTGACGGCAAGATCAAAGGACCGCATTTTGGAAAACCACGGCCAAGCCGAAGGGGCTGGCCGTTAAGCGGCACACCCGTTGTTCGAAACCGGCCACCGCCGGCCCCCTAGCGCGGTTGGGGATCGGCGGCGTAGGGCATGACGAGCCGGCCGTCGGGCGCGGCCGTGTAGGTGGTCTGCGTCGGATAGGCGATGCCGATACTGTCCGCAGCGAAGCGGCGGATCAGCGACACCATGATCCGGTCCCGCATCGGATGCGCGGTCGCCCAGTCGTTCCCCGGAACGTCGAACTGCAGCGCGAAATCGAGGCTGGATGCGCCGAAGGTCTCGAAGCCGGACCGCGCCACTTTGCCGCCCTCCGCTTCCACGATCTCGCGCAGCAGGGCGGGGATACGTGCGAGCGTGTCGGGCGGCGTTTCGTAGGTGACGCCGACGGTAAAGCTCAGCCGGATGTGATCGCGCACCGCCGTGTTCAGGATTTCCTTGTCGAGGAGCTGGCGGTTCGAAATGATGCGAAGTTCGCCGGTAAACGCGCGGATGCGCGTCGATTTGAGCCCGATCGACTCGATCGTGCCACTGCTGCTTCCGTAGCTGATCGTGTCGCCGCGGCGGAACGGGCGATCGAAGATGATCGCCAGCGCGGCGAACAGATCGGCGAAAATACCCTGCGCGGCCAGGCCGATGGCGATGCCGCCCACGCCCAGGCCGGCGACCAGTCCCGTGACGTTGACCCCGAGATTGTCGAGCACCACGACCAATGCGACGGCGAAGAGCGCGACGGACACGAGCAGGCGGATCAGCCCCAGCGCCGAGAGCAAAGCCTCGCCCGAGTAATTCTCCGCGCTGGTGCGATGTTCGATCCCGCCCAGGATGAGCTCGCGTGCCCAGATCGCCGCCTGGAAGACCCAGGCGACGGTCCACAGGAAGTTGATCGTCAGCGCCACCTGGTCGGGCGCCCCCGCATAACCGGCGACGAGTTTTGCCGCGAGCATGACGATGAAGACGTTGTTGGTGCGCGCGATCGTCCGTCCCAGCACCTTGCCCCATCCGCGCAGCGATGCGTCGTGGCGGCACAGGCGATCGCCGAGCCGGCGCAGGCCGTGGAGCGCGAGCACGATCACCGTGCCGGCGGCGAAGGCGACCAGGATCTGCAGCCAATGGTCGTGCAGCCAGCGCTGGCTTTCGCTGACCAGGCCGGTGACCTGCTGGGGGACCGAGCTGGTGTCGAGAATGGGCTGCTTGGCGGCTGAGCTCTTGGCCATGCGCTTCCTGTTGGTTGGGCATCCGTGCCGTGGCCGATGCGGGAATGGGACGCGTCGGTTTCCCGTCGCGGTGGACCGAGCCGACGCGCGCGCGCGCGGCGGCCCCGACGCGGGCGAGGACTAGGCCGCCTTCTTCATGTCTTGCGGCCGCAATGTCACCGGTGGTTCCGCGGCGGGCGTACCGGCCTCGAGGAAGGCGATGAGGCCACGTTCCTGGCGTGTCAGCCAGCGCCCGGCGCGCGGCATCCGCAGCGCACGACGAAACGCGCTCTGCCCCGTCTTCACCAGTGCGATCAGGGACGGGTGGACGTAACTTTTGCGCGCGATGGCGGGTGTGTTGCCGAGCCGCGCCACCACCGGTTCGAGCATCGCCTTCAGGCTGAGGTCGGCTTCGGCGCCGGCGAGCGCCTCGAACGCGCAGACGCTGGCGCCCCAGGTCCGGAAATGCTTGGCCGAGAAGGTGCCGCCCGTCGCCTCGCGGATATAGGCGTTGACGTCCGACGACGTGACCGGATGCGCGGCGCCGTCGGCATCCACCCAAGCGAAGAGGTGCTGGTCGTCGAGGTCCTGCATGCGGCGCACGGTCGCGGCCAGCCGCTTGTCGGTCACCTTGCAGTCGCGTTCCTTGCCCGACTTGCCCTTGTAGCGCAGCTTCAGCGTGTCGCCGCTCACCTTGCCGTGACGCTTGCGCAGCGTCGTCGCGCCGAAACTCTTGTTCGCCTGCGCATACGCCTCGTTGCCGACGCGGATGTTGCTGATGTCGAGCAGCCGGACGACCGCGGCCACCGCGCGCTCCTTCGTCAACCCGCGCGTCGCCAGGTCCGCCTCGACGCGGCGGCGCAGCTTCGGCAGCGCATGGCCGAATTCTGCGCAACGCTCGTATTTCGCCGCCTCCTGCGCCTCGCGAAAGTCGGTGTGATAGCGATATTGCTTCCGGCCTTTCTCGTCCCAGCCTACCGCCTGGATATGCCCGTTGGGCTTGGGACAGAACCAGGCGTTCGCATAAGCGGGCGGCAGGCCAATGCGATTGAGCCGGTCGATCTCGTCGCGATCGGTGATCCGGCTGCCGTCGGTGCCGAAATAGGCCCAGCCGTTTCGCACCTTCTTCCGCGTGATGCCGGGTTTGGAATCATCGCAATAGACGATGCGGGCAGGCACCTCAGTCTCCCAATTTAAACAATGGGTTGTGGACCGTGGAAAATGCGCGGTCCGTCGCTTCGTTCCGGAACGGCCGGCTCGGGCAGGTGTTGGGCAACCCGCGATCCCCCTCGCATCCCCATTGGAGTGTTCCCGACATGGCCGATCTCAGCCAAGCCCGCGTTCTCATGCTCGCCACCGACGGTTTCGAGCAGGATGAATTGTTCAAGCCCCGCCAGGCGCTTCTCGATGCCGGTGTCCAGCTGACGCTGGCGTCGATCAAGACCGATGCGATCCAGGGTGTCATCCACGACAGCGAGAAGGGCGACAGCATCACCCCCGACATCACGCTCGATCAGGTCGACACGGACGATTACGATGCGCTCGTGCTGCCGGGTGGCGTCGGCAACCCGGACAAGATGCGCCTGCAAGACCGCGCGGTCGAAATCGTCACGGAGTTCATGGAGGACGACAAGATCGTCGCCGCGATCTGCCACGCGCCGTGGCTGTTGGTCGAGGCGGACGTCGTCGACGGCCGTCGCGTGACGAGCTGGCCCTCGGTGCGCACCGACCTCGAAAATGCCGGCGCGGAGATCGCCGACGAGCAGGTGGTCGTGGACGGCAATCTGATCACCAGCCGTAAGCCGGACGATATTCCGGCGTTCAACGACGCGATCATCCAGGCCCTGACGCAGGAACTGGCGGACGCCTGACACGGCTTCGCAGCGTCCCTTCCCGTCAGGGGAGGGACGCTGCGTTGACCCATCGCTGCGCCGGCCGCTCCCACAGGTGATAGAGCGCGACGGAAGCGGCGAACACGATCCCGAGATAGGCGGCGATCGCGGCCGGCGGCACCGGGCCGGGCTGGTGGACGAAGGCGAGCTTGAACGCCTTCCACAGCAGAAAATGCGACAGATAGGTCGCATAGCTGATGTCGCCGAGATAGTGGATCGCCCGCGTTTCGAGCGGGTTCCCGGCACGCCCGGCGGTCAGCGCCAGCGTAAGCAACAGCGCGGCGAACGCTGCCGGTACGACCGCGGTCTCCGGCGCGCCGGCCACCCAGGCGGCGCAGCACAGCAGCAGGATCGTTGCAGGCCACAGGAACGAGTGGCGTCGCAGGAACAGCGCCGCCACCACGGTGCCGCAGCCGAATTCGGAAAGGCAGCGCGTTAGCCCGTAATGGGGAATGTCGCTACCGAGCGACGGCTGATCGCGCATGACGACATACAGCACCGCGAGCAGGGCTACCGCGACCGCGACGAGTAGGACGGTCGGCAGCCGTCGCCAGTCCGCCGCGCAGGTGAGCAGGGGAAAGAGGATATAGGCGGCGGCCTCGCAGCTGATCGACCATGCCGGATCGTTCCAGCGCAGCGCGTCGGTGATGCCCCAGTTCTGCACCAGCAGCAGGTGCAGCGGCAGCTCCGCCAAGGGGAAGGCGGGATCGTGCCGTCCGGTCGTGGCCAACGCCAGCGCGATGGCGGCCGCAAAGCCCAGCATCAGCGCGTGCAGCGGCCAGATGCGCGCGACCCGCTTGCGCCAGAAGAGGGGGGCCGCGCCCATGCTGCCGTCATGCAGGCGTGCGCCCCAGGTCAGCCAGATGACGAAGCCCGAGAGCAGGAAGAAGAAGTCCACCGCCAGATAGCCTTTGGCGAGAAGCCCTTCCGCGGCGGGTGGTAGGCCAGCGATCGAAGCGCGGATATGGTAGAGGACGACGGCCCAGGCGGCGAGCCCGCGCGCGCCGGTGAGCGCACGAAGCTCCGTCATGCCGGTAGCGCCGGGGCGGGGGGGCGACGCCGGGCGAAACCGCCCGTGTCCGCCGCCTCCTTGCGGCGGCGCGCCAGATAGGTGTCGAGGCCGATCTGCGCCCCGATCAGCATATAAATGAACGGCTGGAAGGCGATGGCGATGAAGGCGGCGCCGAGCAGGTAGACGCAATGGGCGGTCTGCAAGGCGGCGGCGAGCGGACCCGCCCAGGCGAACTCGCCATCGCGCTCGCGGTAGCGACGGCGGAGCACCTCCATGCGGAACAGCCCGATCAGGCTGATCGACACCCAGATGGCGAGTCCCGGATAGCCCTGTTCGCCCAGCATCTCGAAATAGGCGCTGTGATAGCCGCGTGCCTTGTCGGTCACGGCGGTGTCGGTGACGGCGCCCGCCGGACCCGCGGCAGGATCGGCCTTCCTGATCTCGTAGCGGATGTGGTTGCCGCGGTAGGCGTCGAACCCGCCGCCGAACGGATGCGACTTGGCATAGTCGATCGTCCAGGCCCAGACCGCGACGCGGGTGGAGGCGGATTCATCCGCCTGGTGGTTCTCTATCGTGCTCATCCGTTGCGTGAAGGAGGCGGGCAGGAAGGGGACGGCCAGCGCCGCGGACGCGCCGATCAGGCCGAGATAGAGGAATTTGCGCCGCGCATTGCGGATCGACAGCAGCGCGACGAGCACGATGCAGAGCAGGCCCGTCCGCGTCGAGGTGCCGACCGGAATCAGCAGGCAGGCGAAGATCAGCGCCAGGCAGAAGCCCTTCACCCGCCAATCGGGTGCGAAGATCGTGCCGTGCCGCATGAACCAGGCGATCAGCGGCACGATGGCGATCGCGACGGTCGAGATGGTCGACCCTTCGTACAGGCCCGAATTGTTGTTCACCATCAGGTCCAGCTGGCCGTAGCCGCCGCCGCCGGCCAGCGTCTTGATGCCACCGACGATGATGATCGACGCCGCCGACACGATCATGAACAGCAGCAAGGCCTCGATCCGCAGCCGCGTCCGCAGCGTCAGCGGCAGGAAGGCGGCGAAGGCCAGGCATTTCCACACCCAGTCCCATTTGTCTTTCGCGTCGAGCGGAAAGTCCGCACCCAGCGTCGTCGCCCAGCAATAGAGCATCAGCAGCACGATCAGGCCCTGGCGCGGCGCGAAGCGGCTGTCCGCCTTGTTGTCCGCAAGCAGCCAGCCGCCGACCGCGAGCGCGACGGCGATCAACGAGATCGGTACGCTGTTGAGCAGGAAATAGGTCAGTCGCTGGGGCGAGACGATGTCGATGTAGACATAGGCGAGCACGAGCAGGAACGGCCGGCGGAAGCCCATGCCGAAGATCGCGGCGAGGAAGGCGATGAAGACGAGGTCGCGCATGCGGGGCGGCCGCCGTCAGTCCCTTGCCCGCCAATGGCGGGGCGGGGGGGCTTCCGAATCGAGATCGGGGCGTCGCAGCAGCCGCCATGCGGCGAGCAGCAGCAGCGCATGCGTCAGGCCGAGCGCGAAATTGTCGATCATGCGGCCGCGCCTTCCCTGCGTTCGGCATCGCCGGCGCCATTTGGCGTCTCGATCCCCTGCGAGGCGGACGCCTTACAAGGGCGTCGGTTGACGCGGCGTTAAGCGCCTTGGGTGCATGGCCGGCGCGATGCGCATCCTCCATATTCTCGACCACGGGCTGCCCCTGCAGAGCGGCTACACCTTTCGCACGCGAGCGATCCTGAAGGCGCAGGAAGCGCGGGGCTGGCAGGTCGCGGCCGTGACCGGCCCGCGTCAGAAGGCGTATGACGACGCCGTGGAAGCGGTGGACGGGCTTACCTTTCACCGGACGCCGCTGGTCGGCGGTGGCGGCCCGATCGCCGAGGCGCGCGGCATCGTCGCCTTCGCGCGCCGGATCGACGCGGCGGTCGACGCCTTCCGCCCCGACATCCTCCACGCGCATTCTCCCGCACTGGACGCGGTCGCCGCCTGGCTGGTCGCGCGCCGCCGCGGCTTGCCGCTGGTCTACGAGATCCGCGCCTTCTGGGAGGATGCGGCGGTGGGCAACGGCACGGGCCGCGAGGGCTCGGCACGCTATCGCGCGACCCGCGCGCTCGAAGACTGGGCGGTGGCACGGGCGGACGCGGTGACGGTGATCTGCGAGGGGCTTCGCGGCGACCTGATCGCGCGCGGCGTGGCGTCGGACAAGATCGCGGTGTCGCCCAATGGCGTCGACCTGTCGCTGTTCGGCGCGCCGGTGCCGCGCGATCCCACCCTCGCGGCCTCGCTGCAGCTGGAGGATGCGGAGACGATCGGGTTTATCGGCAGCTTCTACGACTATGAGGGACTGGACGATCTCATCGCCGCGATGCCGGCGCTGGTCGCGCGGCGGCCGAAGGCGCGGCTGCTGCTCGTCGGCGGCGGCCCGATGGAGGATGCGCTGCGGGCGCAGGCGGCGACATCGCCCGCGGCAGACGCCATCCGATTCGTCGGGCGCGTTCCCCATCACGAGGTGGAGCGTTACTATGCGCTGGTCGACGTCCTCGCCTATCCCCGCAAGAAGATGCGCCTGACCGATCTCGTCACCCCGCTGAAACCGCTCGAAGCGATGGCGCAGGGGCGCCTGGTCGCGGCGTCCGACGTAGGCGGCCACCGCGAGCTGATTCGCGACGGCGAGACGGGGACGCTGTTCGCGCCGGACGATCCGGGCGCCATCGCGCAGGCGCTCGCCGCCCTGCTCGACGATCGGTCCGGCTGGCAAGCGCGGCGCGAGCGGGCGCGCACCTTCGTCGAACAGGAACGTAACTGGTCGTCAAATATTTGCCGTTACGAACCGATTTACCAACGGCTTAGCGCGTAACCACGGGATCGATCATGGCAGCCTTGCCCCGCACCACCCTGACCTTCGCCGCCATCGCGCCCTGGATCGCGCCGATCGGCGGCGCGATCGCGGGCGCGGCGGCCGCCGGCACGTTCCTGCTCGTGCCCACGGCGATGCTGGAGGACTGGGTATGGCGCAGCGGCATCGCCGCGCTGCTCCCCGTCGCGCAGCCGCCACTGGGTGCGACGGCGCGCATCGTTCTCGCGCTTGCGGGGGGAGGCGTCGCCGCCGCCGTGCTGTGGTCGGCGCTGTTCCTGCTCTTCGGGCCGGAAGGCCTGCTCGCGCCGAAGCCGCGCGCGCCCGCGGAGGCTGGCGCGCCGACGCTGCGCCGCGCGGACGCCCATCCCGATGCCCCGGCACGCCGGCCGCTGTCGGCCAGCGACCTGGGCGCACCCATGCCCCCGCCGACCCAGCCGCGCGATCCCGTGGCACCGCCGCCACCGCCGGTCGAATGCGACCTTCCCGCCGACCTCGACCAGCCGCTTGCCGCCTTCCACCCCGGCGCGGTGCCGGCCGTGCCGCGCGAGCCGCTGCGCGCCGTCGCGCCGCTGTGCCCGCCGACCGTGCTGTCCCGCACCCCCGTCGCCCTGGCGCAGGGGGAGCGAATCGCGACCGTCGAATTGCCGCGCAACGCCGATGCGGCATCGGAAAGCCCCTCGATCGAATCGCTGCTCAAGCGTCTGGAACAGGGCGCCCGCCGCCGCCCCGCGCGCGCCTGACAATAAAGCGTGCCCGACAAAAAAGCCGGCCCCGCATTGAGGCGGGACCGGCAGTAGCCGAGGGCAGCGAGGGTTCAGCGCGGCCGTCCGGAAGGCGATGACCTTAGAAGTCGAAGCTCAGCTGCAGGCGTCCGCTTCGCGGCGCCTGATAGCCCGTCACGGTGTGGTAGAAGGGCGATGCGGCGCCAGGGCGTGTCGTCCCGACCTCGTTGTAATTGATTTTGCCGGCATAATTCAGGATGTTGAAGACCGATGCGCGCAACGTGAGCGCGGCCTTTCCGATCTCGAAGCGATAGCTGACGTCGAGATCGTTCGTGAACGTCCAATCACTTTGGAAGACCGAACCGCGCTGAACAAGCTTCGCCGGATACGTCACGCTGGGATCCGTGTTGATCGAGCCGTCCGGCTTGACCTGGCAGTATAAGCCTGCCGCGCCGTATACGAAGGAATACGGGTCGACGGACTTTGGAACCGTTCCGATGCAGCCGAACCGGCGTGGCGAATACGCCTGCAGGTTGAGGCCGACGTTGAGCCGGTCGAAGAAGAGATAGCTGCCCGACAGCTTGAAAACGTGGCGCTTGTCGTTCGGGGAATAGCCGAACGTGCCATAGGTGAGGCCCGGCTGGTCGAAATCGGTGGTGAGGCCCGTGTCGGTCTGCCCGTTGTCGGTCTTCACGCCTCCTTCGTAATTCCCGATCGTCTTCGAATAGGTGTAGGACGCATCAAGGCTCCAGATGCCGTCGAAATGCCGATGCGCTTCGAACGTCATCGCCTTGTACGTGCGGACGGCGCGGGGATACCCCAAATCGGCGGCGCTGAACGTGAGAGTCTTGGCGCTGTTTTGTCCAGGCAGAGGGCTGTTCAGGGTGATCGTCGCCCCGAGGCCCGGGTTGATCAACACATATTGATTGAAGCCATCCCAGATGTCGCCGCAGCCCGTGATCTTGTTGGCAGCGCAGTATTTGTTGACCGCCGCGTCGATCGCGGCATCTTCGAGCACCTGGTTTAGTTTCGTATAGGTGAAGAAGGCGCCAATCCGCCACTGCGACCCCAACCGCTTTTCGTAGCCGACAATATATTCGTCGACGGACTGAGGCTTGAGCGTGCGGGAGACCGCCGCCTCGACCGGCACCGGACTTCCGTCGCCGGTGACATCGCAATTCTTTATCCCAGTGTCCGGACAGGTTGCGGCGCCAGCATAAAGGACCGGCGCTCCGAGGATAGGGACTTTGTTGTTCGCGAGACCGTTGAACAAATAGGTGGCTGTCCAATAGGATTCGCCGCCGGTCAACCGGATATTCGTGTTGGCTGCCACGGGAATATAGAGACGGCTGAAGCTACCATAGATCTTGTCGGTCTGATTGCCCAACGGATCGATCGTGAACCCTATCCGCGGCCCCCATTGATCGCCGGATTTGTAGAAGACTTTTTCCTGACTGTTTTTGTTTGTGAATCGATCGTTGCGAATGCCAAGATTGAAGTTCAGGCGATTCGCGAATAGTGACCAACTGTCCTGGATATAGAAGGCGTCGTTCCGCGAGGTAAACAGTCCGCCGTTGGCATAATAAGTGCGGGTCACGTAATTTGTGCCGACAGGTATGCCCGTTGGATCATTGGCCTGTGCGGTAAATATGGAGTAGGTCAGGCCGCCCCCTCCTCCGACGGACAGGGCCGTCGCGGACAAATCTTCGCGGTCGAACCCGAATTTGACGTGGTGGGCGCCCAATATATTGAAGTACAGGTCGGTGTCGGCTCTGTAAAACTTTCGTATATCCTCATTATTCGTGACGCCGCCACCCGGTATGAGCAAAGTCACCGGCGTGGAACCGCGTGCATCCGAGACGCTCGGCGAATTCGTATTGCTGGCGTTGAAATTCTGTCCGAAACTTATATTTTGGTTGCGGCCATAGGCAGCTGAGATGGTTAGCCATTTTGCGAAGCGGCCGGTGTATCGACCGACATAATTTTCGCCGCCGAACCGCGAATAGACCCGCGACGAATAGGGGCCATCCGTATTCGTGAGGTAATTGTAGCGATTGGCGACGGTCGATGTGTCGCCAAACGTGTCGGTCGTCGAATTGCCTGAAGTGTTGAAGTACGTAAATTCAAGCCGCTGCCCATCAGTGATGACGGCGTCGATCTTGCCAGCGTAGAAGGGCGATTGGGTGTGCGCGTAACTGCGAGACGTTCCGAGGAAGCTGTTCGCGGGAGCCCCCGTGGCCGCATTGGCAGTGTAAAAATACTGCCGGCCTGCCGATACGGTCGAGGAGTCGTTCGTCTGGTAAAGGCCGTAGAAGAAAAGGTGGTCTTTCCAGATGGGGCCGGAAAGCTGGAAGATCGTCGACCTTGCGGAAATGCGCCCGCCGTCATTGTCGCTACTCAGCGTGTCGGGAGCGAGCGACCGTAATGCGTTGGGATTCCAGGTGAAAAGCAGTCCACCATGGAAGTCGTTCGATCCCGATTTGGTGGTCGCGCTCGTAAAGCCGCCAGTCGAACGCCCGTATTCCGCGGCGTAGCCGCCAGTCTTCACATCCAATGTCTGGTAGAATTCGAACGGTATGGCGACAGGAGACAGACTTCTGCGGAAGTCGGTGATGTTGAGGCCGTTGACGAAATAAGCGTTTTCCGACACGGCGCCGCCGTTGACGGAGGGCAGTCCGTTGAAGGCGCCGGAGCCGCCAGCCGTGCCTGGCGCCTGCAGGATCAGCGCGGTGAGGTTTCGCGCGATCGGAACGCGCGTGGCGACGTCCGCGACGTTGATGACGGATCCCGTCGTGGTCAGGTCGAAATCGACTGATGCGACGCGTCGACCCGTGACAGTGATTTCACCCGTGCTGCGGACCAGTCGAAATTGATTCGCCGCGTTGCCGGCCACGAGCGTGATGCCGGATTCTGTATAGGTATCGAAATCCGGTGCTTCGACAGTGAATTGATAGGTTCCGTTTCGAAGCTCCGGGATCGTATACGCGCCGCTGGTGGACGTCTTGGCGGTCTGGGTGAAACCCTGATCGAGCGAAAGGACCGTCACGGTTGCGCCGGCGATCGGCTTCCCCTCCGCATCCACGACGGTTCCCGAGGCGGCGAAACTTGAAAAGCCCTGTGCTTGGACGACGGGCGATTCGATAAACGTGCCTGCAATGGTCATCAGGCCGCAAAGTGTCGATGCAAGAAGCCTCTTGCGGAGGCTCCGCTCACGGTAGTTCAGCATTTTTCTGTTCCCCTCTGGGCGCTCCCCAGCGCCCCCGATCCGGCGTGAGCCGATAAGAGGGAGAGTATTAGCAGGCCAAATGGCGGGGCAAGTCCAAAACGGACTTGAGCGAATAAAGGTCAAATTCGGACAAAAGGTGTTGCAATTCGGCAACAATGAGGGGTGGCCGGCGTTCTTGCAAGGAGTTGAAAGACGAGTATCGCATTAGGGCTTGTCGGTTCAGGCCGCTGTGATAGCTCTTCAAAAAATCGGTATGTAGGAGAGCGCGATGGCCGATCTTCCGGCGATGGGGCATGCCTCGGCAAGCGAGCGGGGCGCTTCGCGCTACGCCTGGTATGTGCTGGCCATCCTGTTCCTCGTGTATGTGCTCAATTTCATCGATCGGCAGGTGATTTCCATTCTCGCGGAGGACATTAAGCGAGACCTCGGCCTGCACGACGAGGACCTGGGCTTCCTGTACGGGACGGCCTTCGGCGTATTCTACTCGCTGTTCGGGATCCCGCTGGGCCGCCTGGCCGACAGCTGGCATCGCGTGCGGCTGATGACGATCGGACTGGCGCTCTGGTCGACGATGACCGCGCTGTCCGGGTTTTCGCGCAGCGGCGGCCAGCTGGCGGCGGCGCGCATCGGCGTCGGGGTCGGGGAGGCCACGGCGAGCCCCGGGGCCTATTCGCTGATCTCCGACTATTTCCCGCGGCGACTGCGCGCGACGGCGCTCGCCATCTATTCGGCCGGCCTCTACGTCGGCGGCGGCTGTTCGCTATTCATCGGCGGGCTGATCGTGCAGGGCTGGAACCGCGCCTATCCCGCGGGCGGCCCGATGGGTCTGGTGGGCTGGCAGGCGGCGTTCCTCGCGGTGGGTCTGCCCGGGCTGCTCGTCGCCGCATGGATCGCGACGTTGCGCGAACCGATCCGCGGCGCGGTCGAGGGCCTGCCCGAGCCCGCGCGTCATCCGGCGCCGTTCCGGGCCTTCCTCGACGAGCTGCTGACGATCATTCCGCCGCTGACGCTGATCGGGGCCGCGCGCGGGGGCGCGCGGGCGCTGGCGGTGAACCTGCTGGCGCTCGGCCTCGTCGCCGTCGCCGTCGTGCTGCTGCGCGCGGCGGGCGAGCCGCTGCCGCAATGGCTGGCGATCGGCACCGGCGTCTATGCGGTCTTCTCCTGGGCGAGCGCGCTCAAGCGCCGCGACCCGGCGACCTTCGCGCTGATCGTCGGCACACCGGCCTTTCTGTGCACGGTGGTCGCCTATGGCCTCAATGCCTTCCTGAGCTATGCGGCCAGTTTCTGGGCGGCGCCCTATGCCATGCGCACGCTGGGCGCGACGCCGGCGGAGGCGGGATTCCTAATCGGCGGCAGCGGCGCGCTTGCCGGGTTCGTCGGCGTATCGCTGGGCGGGGTCATGGCGGATCGGCTGCGACGGACCAACCCCGCGGGGCGGCTCGCCGTCGTGCTGTTCGGGGCGACCGTGCCCATCCCGTTCCTGGTCGGCGCCTTCACCGCCTCGGCGGCATGGGTCTTCTATCCGTGCCTGTTCCTCTCGGGCCTGTGCGCGAGCGGCGCGCTCGGCGCCGCGGCGGCGACCACGCAGGATCTCGTCCTGCCGCGCATGCGCGGCACGGCGACGGCGACCTTCTTCATCGGCACGACGCTGATGGGCCTCGCGATGGGGCCCTATCTGGCGGGGCGCGTGTCGACGCTGACCGGAAGCCTGTCGACGGGGATGATGGCGCTGCTGCTCGCCACGCCGATCACGATCGGCTGTGCGATCGCCGCCTATCGCCTAGTCCCCGCCGCGGAGGCAAGCCGCGAGGCCCGCGCCCGGGCGGCGGGGGAGGAGATCTGATCAGGCGGCGGCGAAGACGCCGCTAGTGATCATGCGGCGGCGAAGACGCCGCAGGCGATCCGGCCGCCGCTGTTGCCCGACGGATCGGTCGTCAGGTCGTCCGGCCCCGCATGCACGACGATGGCGGCGCCGTCGGCGTCCAGCAGGCCGGCCATGGTCTGGCCGGGTACCGTCACCCCCAATGTGCCGCGACCGTCGTTGCCGACGACGAGATTGGGCAGGTCGCCTTCATGCGGCCCCTGGGGGTTCATCGTCCCGTGCTTGGCCATCGTCGGGTTCCAGTGGCCACCCGCGGTGGTGAAGTCGGGCGCGTCGCAGCGGCCGACGGTATGCACGTGCGCACCATGGGTCCCGGCAGGCAGCCCCTTGACGTCGAGCGTGTAGCGGATGCCGCCCGCGACCTCCGTCGCGGTCGCGCGCCCCGCGTCGACGCCCGCCGCGGTGCGCAGCATGGCCACCGCCCGTGCACCGCCGGCGACGGCATCGCCCGTGCGCACCTTGGGTTCCTGATTGCAGGCGGAGAGGGCGAGGGCGGACAGGCCGGCAAGGATGAGCGCGCGCATGGAAGTCTCCCGGGACGAAGCCGTCCTTACGAACCCGTCATGACCTTCAGGGTTCCGCGTGGCAAGCGCGTAGCGAGTCACGCTCACCCCGTGGCGAGCGGCCAGCGCAGCACCGGGGCATAGCTGGCGCCGCTCCCGCCCAGCCGGCTTTCGTACAGGATGATATGACCGGGCTCGAACGCGGGAGACGTCAGTCCGGCGTGCACCGCCAGCCACCCTTCGATCTCCGGCGCATGGCCCGCACTGCGCGAGAAGCGCGCGAGCGTGACATGCGGCAGGAAGGCGCGCGACTCCGCCGGGAGACCGGCACGGACGCATGCCTGCTCGACCTTACGCCGGAGGTGGCGCAGCGCGTCGGACGGCGCCACACCGGCCCAAAGCGCCTCGGTCCGGCCGCGATGCGCGAACCGTCCCACCCCGGCGAGCGTCAGCCGCGGCGCGGGTGCGTGCACCGCGCCGAGCGCGGCGGCGACGTCCTCCGCCACCGGACGATCGACATCGCCGACGAAGCGGAGCGTGAGGTGGAGCTGCTCGTCGTCCTGCCAACGCGCGCCGGGGACCCCGCCGCCGCGTTCGAGCAACGCCGCGCGGATGGCAGGTGGTGGGCGCAGGGCGACGAACAGGCGAGGCATCGGGCGCTCCTATGATCCGCGACGGCATAGCCGGTCCGGCAACCGACGATAAGGGAGGATTGGCGGGCGGCAGGGGACCTTTGGCACGGTCGCGTGTTGAGGGTGCTTGCCCCCGCCCGACGAGGAGTGTGTGGAATGCGTTTGGGTTCGATCGCACCGACCGTGCTTGCCCTGTCCCTCGCGAGCGGCGCGGCGGCCGCCAGTATCCCCCTGAGGCCCGGCGACTATGGTGCGATCGGCCTGGCGTGCGACAACCAGCCCAATGCCACGACGATGAGCTTCGATGGTCGCAGCTTTTCCTATGCCCATGCCAGCAAATGCACCGACACCGTCACCAGGCGGTCGGCGGGGACGCTGACGATCCCGGAAACCTGCCGCGCAGCGGGCGATGGCAGCCCGGCGAAAGCCAACACCGCGACGTTCGGACTGCGCCGTCAAAGCGCGACGCGCTTCGTCCTGATCAAAGGCGAAAGCGCCACGTCGTTCCGCCGATGCGGTCCGCCCGGCTATTTCAACAGACATTGAGGCGATACGCGAAGCGGGTGACAAGTCGCCGCATCGGAGGCAGGGATAGGGCATGACGCCCATGCTTCCCATCATCGCGAAGGCGCGGCGGCGTCTGCGCGGGCCGGCCTGGCTGCGGTGGCTCGGCGGACAGGTTCGGTCGGTCGAGATCCTGTTCGTCGCGCTCGCCATCCTGATCGGCATGGGCGCCGGCGGGCTGACGGTGGTGCAGGGCGCGCTTGCGCGCACCGTGCAGCACCTTCTGTTCGACCTGCCCGAGAACGTCCGGCTGAGCGGAGCGCCACCGTTGCACTGGCCGCAGCTGCTGATGCTGCCGATCGGCGGCGCGGTGCTGGTCCTGTTCAACCGGCTGGTGCGGGCGCGACGACGCTCACTGGTCGATGCGGTGGAGGCGAATGCGCTGCACGGCGGCCGCATGTCCGCCGCCGACAGCGCGGTCGTGTCGGGCCAGACGATCCTGTCGAACGGCTTCGGCGCCTCGGTGGGACTGGAGGCGGCCTATGCGCAGGCGGGCGGGCTGCTCGCGTCCCTGGCCGGCCATTGGCTCAAGCTGCGCCGGGGCGACGTGCGGACGCTGGTCGGCGCCGGATCGGGCGCGGCGATCGCTGCGGCCTTTGGCGCGCCGATCGCGGGTGCCTTCTACGCATTCGAGGTGGTGATCGGCGCCTATACGCCGGCGGCGGTCGCGCCCGTCGTCGCCGCCGCGCTGGCGGGCGCGCAGACCGCACGACGACTGGGTGTCGTCCCCTATATCGTCAACGTCCAGCGCGGTCCGGAAATCCACACGTTCGGCTACCTGCTCTACGGCGGGCTCGGCGTGACGTGCGCGCTGATCGGGATCGCCATCATGCGCGGCGTCGCGCTGATGGAGGCGCGGACGCGCGCGCATCTTCCGGGCTGGTCGCGGCCCATCGTGGGCGGCGCGCTGATGGCGGGGCTCGCGGCGCTGTCCCCGCAGGTGCTCTCCGCCGGGCACAGCGCGCTGCACATCGACATCATGGCGAGCGTGCCGATCGCCTTCGTCGCCGGCATCCTGCTCGCCAAGGCGCTGGCGTCGATCGTGTCGCTCGGTTTCGGCTTCCGCGGCGGGCTGTTCTTCGCGTCGCTGTTCCTCGGCACCTTGGTGGGGCATCTCTATGCCGGCCTGCTGGGCTGGGTCGCGGGCCAGTCCATCCTTAACGCGGGCAATGCGGCGATGGTCGGCATGGCGGCGCTGGCAGTGGCGGTGGTCGGCGCGCCCTTCACTATGACGATGCTGGTATTGTCCGCCACCGGCAATTTCAGCCTGACCGGCGCGGTGCTGGCCGCCAGCCTCGTCTCGTCGACGATCGTGCGCCAGCTGTTCGGCTATTCCTTCTCGACGTGGCGCCTCCATCTGCGCGGCGAGACTATCCGCAGCGCGCGCGACGTCGGCTGGGTCAAGACGCTGACGGCCGGGCGGATGATGCGGCGCCAGCCCAATATCGTGCCAGGCGACACGAGCATCGGCGAATTCCGCCGCCGCTTCCCGCTGGGGTCGACGAGCCGCGTCGTCCTGACCGACGCCGTCGATCGCTACGCCGGGATCGTCAGTCCGATCGCCGCGCATACGGAGGGCCTCGATGCCGCCGAGCCTGTCGCGACGCTGGCGGGCGCGGCCGACATGGCGCTGACCCCCGATCTCGACATCGCGGCAGTGATGCGGCAGTTCGACGCGGCGCAGCGCGACGAACTGGCGGTGATCGACCGCGACGGACATGTGCTCGGCCTGCTGACGGAGGCGCATGTCCGGCGGCGCTACGTCGACGAACTGGAGAAGGCGCAGCGCGAGCTGTTCGGCGAACGCTGAACGCCACGGACGCAACGCGGCGATCGCGCGTGCATCGGGGTCGGCGTACGGACCCCGAAGCCTGTCTGTAACGTTGTGTTGCACATCGTCGAAACGAGGCCCGGTTTCGCTTGAAAAGCGTTCGCCGCGGGCCGATATTTCGTCCATCCGGCATTCGGCCGGACAAAGGAGTTCTGGATACCATGGCAAACTGGTCCGACCCCCGGCAGAGCGCCGCGCCGTTCGGTGCCCCGCGCGCCGGCACCGCGCGCAGCGGCGCCTATGACGCGGGTCTGCGCTCGTACATGCTGTCGGTTTACAATTACATGGCCTCGGGCGTGCTGCTGACGGGCATCGTCGCGCTCGCCTTCGCGATGTCGGGTGCCGCCGCGGCGGTCTTCTCGAACGGCGCGCTGCGCATGATCCTGATGCTGGCGCCGCTGGGTGTCGTGTTCGCGATGAGCTTCGGTCAGGGCCGCTTTTCGACCGGCACGCTGAGGGCGCTGTTCTGGGCCTTCGCGACGCTGATGGGCCTGTCGCTGTCGACGATCTTCCTCGTCTATAGCGGCACCTCGATCGCGGGTGCCTTCTTCGCCACCGCGGCGGGCTTCGCCGGCCTCAGCCTGTACGGCTATACGACCAAGAAGGATCTGTCGGCCTTCGGCACCTTCCTGATCATCGGTCTCGTCGGTCTGATCGTCGCCAGCCTGATCAACCTGTTCCTGCAGTCGGGGCCGCTGAACCTGGTGATCAGCTTCATCGGCGTGCTGCTGTTCGCCGGCCTTACCGCCTATGACACGCAGCGCACCAAGAGCCTGTATTTCCAGGTCGCCGGCACGGACATGGTCGGTAAGGTCGTGGTGCTGTCGGCGCTGTCGCTGTACCTCGACTTCATCAACATGTTTCTGTTCGTGCTGCGGCTGTTCGGTTCGCAGCGCAACTGATCCCGGCACAGGCGGTCGGTCCCCCGGGACCCGATCGACGAAGGGCCCGGCGGCGAACCCGCCGGGCCTTTTGCATGTCCGGACCATATCGCCCCGACCCCGATCGCGACGGAACGTTAGCCGACAAGCCGTCGTTTCATGCGCAACGTCATTTCGAGGAGGGTGCGATGGGTAACGAAGACACAATGGATCAGCGGGCGCTGGACAGCCTGGCCGTCGCGCCGCCGGAGCCCGACGACCAGGGGCGCGACCCGCGCCAGGATGCGGGTCAGGACGAGTCCATCGCGAAGCGGCTCGAGAAGGATCCCGAGAACCGCGATGCGCGGCTCGATGCGGGACTGGATGAATCGATGGACGCCAGCGATCCGCCCGCCTCCACGCAGCCGATCCACAATCACGGACCGGCGCCTTCGTCCGGCTATGACGAGGAAGCCGAGAAGGCGCGCAGCGGCCAGGCCTGACGTGGTCATCACGCGGCGCCGGGCACCGGACTAGTCCGCAGGCTGACCTTTTGTTGCGTCAATGGCGCATATGATTGCATTTGCGGCGAGTCGAAGCTCGGCTCGTCGCATTGTTTGTTGCGGCGCAGCAGTTTTCGTGATGCTTTTATGACGTCGGGCGGGCGTCGTTCAGGCATTGGTTAACCATCTTGGCGCATGATCCCTATCCGACGACACGAACGGGCGGGGTGACACAATGGGTGCAGCCAAGAAGCCGGCCGAGGGCGCGATGACGCTGGCCGAAATGAAGGAATTCGCTGGGTTCGCCGCATCGACGCAGCGCTACATCCGCCGCAGCCTCGATATCGGCCTGGACCGCGACGACGCCATGGCGCGCTGGTCGCGCGACGTGGTCGAGGCGGCGAGCATCCGCGCGCAGGCACGGCTGTATCGCGCCTTGCCGGAAATCCGGCAGCGCGTGCCGGACGACGCCGATTTGTCGCAGATCGAGCCTTTCCTCACCCCCGTGACGACGCTCGCCGCGTTCGACCTGGGGCAGGGGCGGCTGACCAGCTTCTCCGCCTTCCGCTTCCTGTACGAGCGGCTGATCGGCGCGCAAGTGCGGCCGTGGCTGCCCAGCGCGTTCTGCGGTGCCGCGGCGCTGCCGCATCTGCACCCGGAGGTGCGCCGGAAGCTGCTGCAGTCGATCAGCGAGGCCGCGGCGACAGCATCCGGCTGGTCCAACCGACAGCCGGTCTTCTATCCGAAGTGGGTGGAGAAGGTGGATACGGGCTCCGCGACGCTGTCGCACTGACCGCTCGGAGTTTGATCCACATGCGTGGGGGCGGAACCGGCCCTCGCCCCCACCCGGCCGCCCATCCAGGACACGCTGATTGGGTAGGCCGGGTGGGGGGCGAGGGCCGGCTCTACGCCGATCCAACCTTGCCGGATCGCACGCTAGAACCCGCGCCATCGGGGGGTGGCGACGGTCAGCGGCAGGCGCGCCAGCCGAGCGGGCCGCGATCGGCCTGGTCGAGGTGAAGATGGTCGCGATGCGCGGCGTTATAGTCGGGCGAAAGCACCGTGGCGTAGAGGCTGCAGGCGCCATCGCGCACGTCGTGGAGGAAGGCGGCGCTGGCATCGGACCCCTGCCAGTCGCGCGCGACGGTGATCCGCCGGCCGTCGGCAAGTCGAAAGCCCGCGATGTCGATCGCGTTGGCGCGGGCGTGTTCGCTCCAGGCACCGCTCTCGCGGCCGTAGAGGCGGCGGCACGCATAGCTGCCGAAATGATCGATCGACGCGATCGGCATGCCAAACCGCGCCTGCGCGGCGGGTTGCACGACGTTCCATTCCCATAGTGCCAGAGCCGCCGCGACCAGGCAGGCGATGCCGGGTCCGGCCGGCCGCAGCGCTATCCCTATCGCGCCACCGCGGTCGAGGCGGATCGCATCGGCATAGCCGCAGGTCGCACCGTCGCGTCGTGCCGGCAGGGCGGTATATCGTACGCCGGCGGCGCCGAGCAGCGCGCGGCATTGCGCCGGGTCGGTACGCAGGGCGGCGAGCTTGCGCCCTGTCGACAGGCCGATCGGCGCGGCAAGATCGAGGGGCGTCCAGGGAAGGTCCTGGGGCCGACAGCGCAGCATCGCGAAGCCGACCAACACCGTCGCAGCGGCGATGAGCAGGCCGAGCGCAACGCCGACCACGCGGCGCAGCGCGCGCATCACTGCCGCCGGACGTGGTCGATCGGTTCCCCCGTCACGGGATAACCGGCATCGGCGGGGATGCACAGGTGCGGCACGCCGCCCCGCGTCTCGACGAAGGGGGTGATCGTGCGGATCGGAACGTCGGCGGCATGGGCGCAGGCGTCGGCATAGCTGCCGAATTGGGCCAGCCGTTCCAGATTGCGGCGCGTGGGATAGATGATCGTCATCTCACCCGCGTCCGCCGCCGCCAGCGCATCGGCGGCGGTGGTCCACAACAGGCGGACATTCTCCGTTCCGTCCACCGCGACGTCCGCATCTGCGGGGGGCTGGGCGAGGAAGAAGAGCGTGTCGAATATCCGCATGCCCGGATGGTCGGGCAGCCAGCGCGCGAAGGCGGTCAGCCGATCCGGCGCCAAGGTCAGTCCCTCGGCGGCGAGCAGCCGGTCGAAGGCGGCCCCGGCGTGAAGCTGCCGCCGAACGGCACGGATCACCGCAGGCGCGGGCTTGGGGGTGATGCCGATGGCAAGGCCGACTTCCTCCAGCGTTTCCCGGATCGCCGCGATCCGCGCCGCACCGTCGCTGCCGAGGCCCAGGCCGGTCGCCATGGCGACGTCGCCCGGATCGATGCGCCCACCCGGGAACACCATGGCGCCAGCGGCGAATGCCATGGCTGCCCCCCGCTCCACCATCAGAATCTCGGGCGGTCCAGAGGCGCGCTCGCGCAAAATGATCAGGGTGCTGGCAGGAATGGCAGGGGCGTTCATGACCGCTTCAAACGCATCGGCGGCGTATGTGGGTCAAAGCCGTGGCGCCATGCTAACCCTGTATAAAACATTGATCTAAGATAAAGCTTATGGAGCGCGCCTCGCGAAGGAGAGCGCGGTGCCTCGATATCACTTTCATATCCACGACGGGACCACGATCACTGATCAGGCCGGACGCGAACTGCTGGATCTGGCGGCGGCCCAGCGCGTCGCGATCCGGCTCGCGGGCGAGGCGCTTGAACAGGTCGACGATTTCTGGTCGGGGCACGAATGGCGGATGCAGGTTACCGACGCGCATGGTCTGACGCTGTTCCTACTGGATTTCGTCGGCACGCTCGCGCCGGCTGCGCTGATAGTCCAGCCTGATATCGGATAGAAGGCGCGACGCTGGCGGAGTGGGTGGTGGAGCTGAGGGGAATCGAACCCCTGACCTCTGCAGTGCGATTGCAGCGCTCTCCCATCTGAGCTACAGCCCCGCACTCCGCCCCGGCAAGGCCGGGAGCGACGCCATTAGCGGGGCTTCCCGCCCGATGCAACAGGCCCGCGGGGCCACGTGCGAAAATCTTGCGACAAAGTCCATGCGACGAACCGACGCCGAAAAGCGCCGTTTTGCGTCGTTGTGCGCGCGCAACGATAGGAACGAAGCGGCGACTTTGACGCTTGTTAGGTCCGGACGCAGGAGCGCGGGAACGACGCTCCGCAGCCGCAGGACGACCATCCGAAGGAGACGATCATGGGCTACGAACGCTACCCGCGGGGCACCAATCCGCAGGGCGACTATTACGGCCGCTCCGACACGCAGGACTACGGACACGACTATGGCTCGGGCCGCAGCTACAGCTATTCAAGCGCGCGCGACTATGAAGCCTCCGGCGCCTATGACAACGACCGCGACTATGGTCGGCGCGAATACGGCAACCAGCGTTACGAGCAGCGCGATCGCTTCAATCGCGATCGGGATGCGCAGGGTGGCCGCGGCTATGGTCGCGACGACGCCTATGGCCGCAGCGACGCCTATGGACGCGGTAGCCGCGACGACAGCTACGGACGGGGCAGCCGCGACTGGGGTCAGTCGGACAATCGCTTCGCGCAGCAGAACCGCTACGGCGCCGACCAGGATCGTTACGGCGCGCGGCAGGACTATCATGGCAGCTACGGCCATGACGGCCGCCGCTTCCTGGACGTAGGTCAGAACCGCCACGCCGACGACGACAATTATCGCGGGCGATACGACAATCGCGGCAGCTACGGCGAAGGTCGCAGCGCCGGCCGCCCGTCGTCGCAGCAGGGCGGTTATGGCCGCCAGCCGCAGGGTTACGATTATGATGAGCGCGGTTTCTTCGCCCGCGCCGGCGACGAGGTCCGCTCGTGGTTCGGCGACGAGGATGCCGAGCGCCGCCGCGAGATGGATTCGCGTTACGACGAACGCCACGCCAATGATCGCGAGGACGATTACGGCAATTGGCGTCGCGGCCAGATCGCCTCGCTCGATCGCGACTACGACGAATATCGCCGCGAGAACCGCACGAAGTTCGAGAACGAGTTCAGCTCGTGGCGGACGAACCGTCAGGGCCAGCGCGATTCGCTGAACAAGGTCGAGGAGCATATGGACGTCGTCGGCAGCGACGGCGAACATGTCGGCACCGTCGACAAGGTGCGTGGCGACCGCATCCTGTTGACCAAGAACGACCGCGATGCGGGCGGCCACCACCACTCGATCCCGTCGAGCTGGCTGAAGACGGTCGATGGCAAGGTGACGCTCAGCAAGACCGCGGCCGAGGCCAAGCAGGCATGGCGTGATGAGGAGCGGAACCAGGCGATGTTCGGCTACGGCGACAGCACGCAGGACGGTGGCCAGCGCGACGCGTCGAACACCCGCACCGACCGCACGACGGCCGCGTCCGTGACCGGTAGTCAGTCCACCTCGGGTCAGGCAACGTCGGGTCAGTCCACGACGGGGCAGGCGGACGCAGAGACGTCGACGGACGGAAAGAATCTTAACCGCAGCTTCCCCGGCACTTACTGAGCTCGGGAGATCTGCGCGCACCGGATCCGCAAGGATCCCCAGGAGAAAGCCCGGGGGCGATGTCCCCGGGCTTTTTTCGTAGCGAATCAAAACCTAAAAGATCAGATTGGCTAGAGAAGGAGAATCAGCATGGCACGAGCATGGAGCCTGAAGTCACGCCCGCAGGGGATGCCGACGATGGACAATTTCGAACTGGTCGATCTCGGCCGGCGGGAGCTGGCGGACGGCGAGGTCCGGATCGCCAACAGCTGGTTGTCCGTCGACCCGTACATGCGCGGTCGCATGAACGACGTGAAAAGCTACACGCCGCCGTTCGAGCTTGGAAAGCCGATGCAGGGCGGCGCGATCGGCCGCGTCGTCGAGAGCCGGTCCGACCGCTACAGCGACGGTGACATGGTGCAGCATTTCGCCGGCTGGCGCGATGAAGCCGTGCTGCCCGCGGATCAGGTCCAGCCGCTGCCGCAGCTCGACGTCGATCCGCAGGCCTTCCTTGGCCAGCTGGGCATGCCCGGGATGACCGCCTATTTCGGATTGACCGAGGTCGCGGGCCTGAAAGAGGGCGACACCGTGTTCGTTTCGGCCGCGGCGGGCGCAGTCGGATCGACCGTGGTGCAGATCGCGAAGGCGAAGGGCTGCCATGTCATCGGATCGGCCGGCGGCGCCGACAAATGTGCCTGGGTCCAGTCGCTGGGTGCCGATGCGGTGATCGACTACAAGAGCGGGACGCCGGTCGTGAAGGCCCTAGGCGAGGTCGCGCGCAACGGCATCGACGTCTATTTCGACAATGTGGGCGGCGAGCATCTCGACGCGGCGCTGGCGCATGCCAATGTGCATGCACGCTTCGCAATCTGCGGCATGATCGACGTGTACAACAGCGCGAAGCCGACCGCGCTCCGCTACCTGGCGCGGCTGATCGGCAACCGGGTTCGGATGCAGGGATTCATCGTCAGCGACTATGTCGGCAAGGCGGCGGACTTCTACCGCGACATGGGCGGCTGGCTCGGCGAGGGCAAGCTGCAGCGGCAAGAGACGGTGTTCGACGGACTGGAGCGGGCGCCGGACGCATTCCTGGCGCTGTTCTCCGGCGGCAACACCGGCAAGATGCTCGTACGGGTATGAGCGCTCCCGGCGCCCCGCCCGTGCGGACGGGGTGCCGATGCGGCGAGGGCCTTATACGGCTCCGTTGAACGTATCGCACTGGGCGGGGTCGCCGGTTTCGAACCCGTGCTTCAGCCAATAGACGCGCTGGGCGGACGTGCCGTGCGTGAAGCTGTCAGGCACGACGCGGCCCTGCGCCTCCTTCTGCAGCGTGTCGTCGCCGATCGCGTTGGCGGCGGTCAGGCCCTCCTGAAGATCGGTCGAATCCATCCGGTCGCGGTTCTTCGCGGCCCAGACGCCGGCATAGCAATCCGCCTGCAGTTCGAGACGTACCGACGCGGCGTTGCCCTCCGCTTCGCCGGACGAGCGCTGGATGCGCTGCACCTGATCGGACGTGCCGAGCAGGTTCTGGATGTGATGGCCGAATTCGTGCGCGATGACATAGTCCTGCGCGAAATCGCCCTTCGCGCCGAAGCGGTTCGCCAGTTCGCCGAAAAAGCTGGTGTCGAGATAGATGTCATGGTCGGTCGGGCAATAGAACGGCCCCATCGCCGATTGCGCCGCGCCGCATCCGGACACGCCGCTGCCCGAATAGAAACGCAGGCCCGGCTTCTCGAACCGTGCGCCCTGCTGGGCGAAGATGGCGGCCCAGGTCTTCTGCGCCGACTGGAAGGCGTTGCATGCGGACTTCGCGCCGGCGTCGGTGGTGCAGAGGCGCGTGACCTCCGCGGCAGAGCCGCCGCGATCCTGCTGCGTGACGGATGGCGTACCGCCTCCGCCACCACCGAGCATGCCGCCGATATTGCCAAGGCCGCCGAAGACGGCGAGCAGCAGCAGCACGACGACGATACCGCCGCAGCCGAAGCGACTGCCGATCAACGGCAGCAGGCCGAAGAGCAATCCGCCGCCGCCCCCGCCACCCCCGAAGCCGCCGCCCGAGCGCGCCTCCCCGACGTCGATGTCGTTGGGATCGAAATCGTCGAGGCGCATGGGCAGGTCTCCGTTGTGCTTGCGTCACGAAATGCGCGGGGACGCAGGCGGTTGCAACAGGGCCCGAACGAAGGGCATGACGCACAGCAAAGAACGGAGAATGCGCCAATGTTCCTGAAGGGCAAGACCGCCGTCATCACCGGCTCCACCTCCGGCATCGGGCTTGCGTATGCCCGCGCACTTGCGGCGGAAGGGGCGGCGGTGGTCATTAACGGCTTCGGCGATGCCGACGCGATCGAGGCGGCGCGGGCGGAACTCGCGTCGGCGAGTGGCGCGGGCGCGCTCTACGACGCGGCGGACATGACGAAGCCCGAAGAGATCGGCGCGATGATCGATGGTGCCGCGCGCGAGCTGGGCGGGGTCGACATCCTGATCAACAACGCCGGCATCCAGCACGTCGCCCCGATCGACGAATTCCCGGCGGAGAAGATGGAGGCGATCGTCGCGATCAACATGACGAGCGCCTGGTACGCCATGCAGGCGGCAGTGCCGCACATGAAGGCGAAGGGCTGGGGCAGGATCATCTCCACCGCCTCGGCGCACAGCCTCGTCGCCAGCCCGAACAAGTCGGCCTATGTCATGGCCAAGCACGGGCTGGTCGGGTTGACCAAGACGGTCGCCTTGGAGACGGCGACGCATGGCATCACCGTCAATTGCATCTCGCCCGGCTATGTCTGGACGCCGCTGGTCGAGGCGCAGATCCCCGACACGATGAAAGCGCGCGGACTGACGCGCGATCAGGTGATGAATGACGTGCTGCTCGCGGCGCAGCCCACCAAGGCATTCGTCACGCCCGAACAGGTCGCGGCGCTCGCACTGTTCCTGTGCGGCGATGCGGCGAAGGCGATCACCGGGGCGAACCTGTCGGTGGACGGCGGCTGGACGGCGATGTGACGGCGCCTGGAGTGTGATTCCCTTGCGGGAAACTACCGCCCTGATCCAGCCTTGCTGGATCGTGCACTAGCGCCGCGGTGCGGGCGCCGGGAGCGGCTGTACCACGCCAGCCGACGCGGCCGGCGTCGGCAGTGCAGCCGATGCGGGGGTGGCGGGATTGACGACGGTCGCCGGCCCGCCCGGTCCCGGCGCGACGACGACCGGAGTCGCCGTCAGCGGCGGTAGTGAGGCGAGGTACGCCTTGCCGTGCAACTTCACCGGCACGATCGCGCCGGGATTGGCGGCGGCCACCGCCTGAAGATAGGAGCGTGGCTTCTTCATCAGCTTGGGCTGGTCGAGGCCCGTCAGGCCGGCGATCCGCGCCGCTTCCTTGACGAAATGGATGCAGTTGCGGGTGTTGAGATTGTAATGGCCGTCGCCCGTCTTATCGTCCCAGGCGGCGATGAGCTTGAGCACCGCGGCATATTGCGCGTCGGTCAGCACGACCGAGAATTGCGCGTCGCTGCCGGCGATGTACGTGGGCTTGGAGATGTCGAGCCGACCGGGCACCGTACCCATCAGGATCGCGGGAGTCACCGCCTTCGCCGTGAAGCCGTAATTCGCGTCGACGGGATCGCCACCCGCGTCCGGCACACCCCGCAGCGTGAAGAAGGCATGCGGAAAGCTGTTGCCGAACTCGTGGCTCCAGAAGGTGATCGTCACGGCCGCCCAGGCCGGCGAGGCGCCGACGAGGGCGCCGAGCGTCAGGAGCAAGGCAAGCAGCGGGCGCAGGAAGAAGCGGAACATGGTCGCAATTCTAGCCGATGTCACCGCGCGCGTCAGCCGGCCATGCCGTACGCCGCGACGTCGCTGATCGCATTTTCGCGCTTTTCCGGTCGTATGTAGATCGAGCTCAACGACGGAACCGCCGCCCGCAGCTGTTCCTCTAGCGTCTCGATCAACGTTTCGCCTTCGCCCATGGTGAGGGCGTCGTCGAAGTCCGCGCTGACCGCGACGAAGATCGCATCGGGCGCGGTATGGATCGTGCGGACGTGGTTGACGCCCGACACCGCCGGGTGCGCGGCGACGATGGCGCGCACCGTCTCCACCACCTTCGGATCGGCGCGCTCGCCAATCAGCAGCCCCTTCGCCTCACGCGCGAGGAGCACCGCGACGAGCCCCAGGATGAGCCCGATCACGATCGACGCGATGCCGTCGATCCGCGGGTCGGCGAAAGCGTGGCTCGCCCACACGCCGATCGCGGCGATGACGAGGCCGGCCAGCGCCGCCGAATCCTCGAACAATACGATGAAGCCGGCGGGATCCTTGGAGCGGCGGATCGCCTGCCACCAACCGGCGTCCCCCTTCGATGCGCGGAATTCCCGCATCGCGAGAAACCATGACGATCCCTCCAGCACGGTCGCGATGGCAAGGACGATGTAATTGACGAGCGGATCGGTCAGTTCTTCCGGCTCGACGATATGCAGATAGCCTTCGTAGACGGACACGCCGGCTCCAACCGCGAAGATCAGGATCGCGACCACGAACGCCCAGAAATACAATTCCCTGCCATAACCGAACGGGTGCACGGCGTCGGGGGGACGCTTGGCGCGATGCTGGCCGTAAAGCAGCAGGATCTGATTTCCGCTGTCGACGCAACTGTGCACGCCCTCGGTCAGCATGGACGAGGAGCCGGTGATCGCGGCCGCGACGAATTTCGCGACGCCGATGCCGAGATTGGCGGCGAGCGCGCCGTAGAGGACGATGTTTTCGCGGATGCGCTGCGCGAGGCCGTGGGTCATAGGCGACTTAACGCGGCCGGGGCGCCGACGGTGCCGTGACGCCATGGTGTTGCTGCCCGCGCCGACAGCGGTGCCATGACGACCCGTAGCTGCGGGGCGGCCGCGCTTCGCCGCCTTGGCCCAAGAATGGGAATGCCCGCCGGTGGACTCCACCAGCGGGCACCTTTCCTCCCCAGGAAACTTTCGAAGACGCTGATATCGCCCGTTTCGCTCTACGCCATCCGGTATGGACGCGCGCTGGCGGTCATGATGTGTACCGCATTTGTAGAACAGCGAGTGGGACTGTAACGAATTGACAAGTGGGTCCGCCTAGCGTCAATCGCTCGCGGTCGGAGGGAAGGAATATGGCGGAACGCAAGCTGTTCGCGGGACATGCTGTGCGGCGGGTGCGGCGGCAGGCAGGGCTGACCCAGGCGGCCATGGCCGAGGCGATGGCCATCTCGCCCAGCTACCTCAATCTCGTGGAGCGCAACCAGCGGCCCTTGTCCGCGGCATTGCTGGTCAAGCTCGCCGAATCCTATGACTTCGATCCGCGTGCGCTGACCGCGGGGGAGCCGGGGGGCGGCGAGGCGGCGCTCCGCCGGCGGCTGGCCGATCCGATCTTCGCCGACCTCGAGATCGATCGGAACGAGCTGGCGGAATGGATCGCCGGCGCGCCGGGTGGTGCGGAGGCGTTCGCGCGGGTCTACGATCGGCTCGGCGCGGGCGGCGGCAGCGGGGTCGCGCCGGAGGGCGTCGATCCCGTCGGCGAAGTCCGCCGGGAGATCGAGCGCTGGCGCGGACATTTCCCCGACCTGGACGGTCTGGCGGAGAATCTCGCCGACGAGCTGCGCCTGGGGGCAGGCGACCTCTATGGCGCCATCGCCGAGCGTCTGCGCGTCAAGCATCAGCTGACCATCCGTATCCTGCCGGTCGAGGTCATGCCCGACCTGCTCCACCGCCTCGATCTTCACGCGCGCCAGCTGCAGCTGAGCGAGACGTTGGATCCCGCTTCGCGGACCTTTGCGGCCGCATATCAGCTGGCGCTGATCGAGGCGCGGGGGGAGATCGACGCGCTCGCCAAGGGGGCGGGGTTCGCGGATCGGGCCTCCGAACGGCTGTTCCGGCGCCACCTCGCCAGCTATTTCGGCGCGGCCGTGATGATGCCCTACGCCCGCTTCCTGCGGGCATGCGAATCGACCGGATACGATTTCGAACTGCTGCAACGGCGTTTCGGCGCCGGGTTCGAGCAGGTCGCGCACCGGCTGACCACGCTGCATCGGGTCGGCGCGCGGGGATTGCCGTTCTTCCTGATCCGGATCGATCGCGCGGGCCAATGTTCGAAGCGGTTCGCGGGCTCCAGCGCCTCACCGCTGGCCGAGGCGAAAGGCCGATGCCCGTTGTGGCGCGTGCATCACGCCTTCGACCGGCCCGGTGACCTCGCGGTTCAGCTGGTCGAATTGGAGGACGGCGCGCGCTGGCTCACCGTGTCGCGCACCGTGACGCCGCAACGTCGCCGCTACGGCGCGGTGGTCGCGGAATTCGCGGTCGGGCTCGGCGTGCCGGCCGACGTCGCGGGCGGGCTGGCGGTCGCGCGCGGCATCGATCTGAAAGGCGACGCGACGCCGATCGGTCTCGGCTGCGCCGCCTGTCATCGCGGCGATTGTCCGCAACGCTCTGCTCCACCCGCCGGAAGGCCGCTCCTGATCAACGAGCGGGACCGGGGCGTGTCGGGGTTCACCTTCGCGGGCGATTGATGAAATATATTTACAAAATTACAAACGGCCCGGCCCGATGTTGACTTGGAAACGCGCTATTGGAGCAGTTTTTTCGTAATCCGGCTGTGAAGTGACATACAGAGGCTGCACTTACACAGCGAGGCAGCGACATGACCTACCAGCAAGCCATCGGACACGCGCGACAGGCGATCGAAACCCAACCTGCCTGGGGCGGCATCGATGCGGAGGCCGTGGCGCGGATGCGCCTGCAGAACAGATTCCGCACCGGGCTGGATATCGCCCGCCATACCGCCGCGATCATGCGCCGCGACATGGCGGCCTATGACGCCGATTCCGCCGCCTATACGCAGTCGCTGGGATGCTGGCACGGCTTCATCGGGCAGCAGAAGCTGATCGCGATCAAGAAGCATTTCGGGTCGACCAAGGGGCGCTACCTTTATCTGTCGGGCTGGATGATCGCGGCTTTGCGGAGCGAATTCGGCCCGCTGCCCGACCAGTCGATGCATGAGAAGACCAGCGTGCCGGCCCTGATCGAGGAGCTGTACACCTTTCTCCGGCAGGCGGATGCGCGGGAACTGTCGTTGCTGTTCCGCGACCTCGACAAGGCGCGGGCGGCCGGGAACGACGTTGAGGCCCAGCGCGTGCAGCAGGCGATCGACAATCACGAGACGCACGTCGTGCCGATCATCGCGGATATTGATGCCGGCTTCGGCAACGCCGAGGCGACCTATCTCCTGGCGCGCAAGATGATCGAGGCCGGCGCCTGCGCGCTGCAGATCGAGAACCAGGTCAGCGACGAGAAGCAGTGCGGCCACCAGGATGGCAAGGTCACCGTGCCGCACGAGGATTTCCTGCAGAAGATCCGCGCGATCCGTTACGCCTTCCTCGAGCTGGGCGTCGAGGACGGCATCATCGTCGCGCGCACCGATTCGCTGGGTGCGGGCCTCACCAAGCAGATCGCCTATTCGCGCGAGCCGGGCGATCTCGGCGACCAGTATAACGCTTTCCTCGATTGCGAGGAGGTGACCGACCTGTCGACGCTGCGCGGCGACGTCGTCATCGAACGGGACGGCAAGCTGATGCGGCCCAAGCGGCTGCCGTCCAACCTCTTCCAGTTCCGCGAGGGCACGGGCGCGGATCGCTGCGTGCTGGATTGCATCACGTCGCTGCAGAACGGCGCGGACCTGCTGTGGATCGAGACGGAGAAGCCGCACATCGAGCAGATCGCGGGCATGGTCGACCGCATCCGCGCCGTGGTTCCGGATGCCAAGCTCGTCTACAACAATTCGCCGAGCTTCAACTGGACGCTCAATTTCCGCCAGCAGGTCTACGACCACTGGGCCGGGGAAGGGCGCGACGTCGCGTCCTATGACCGGGCGCGGCTGATGAGCGCCGATTATGACGATACGGCGCTGGCGGCGGAGGCGGACGAACGCATCCGCACGTTCCAGAAGGATGCCAGCGCACGCGCGGGGATCTTCCACCACCTCATCACGCTGCCGACCTATCACACGGCGGCGTTGAGCACCGACAATCTCGCCCGCGAGTATTTCGGTGAGGCGGGGATGCTGGGTTACGTCAAGGGCGTCCAGCGCCGCGAGATCCGTGAGGGCATCGCCTGCGTCAAGCACCAGAACATGTCGGGCAGCGACATCGGCGACGACCACAAGGAGTATTTCGCGGGCGAGGCCGCGCTCAAGGCCGGCGGCGCCCACAACACGATGAACCAGTTCGCCGCCTGACGGGAAGGATCGTCACCCCGGTGCGCGCCGGGGTGACGTGTCGCGTCACGCGCCGGCCGCGTCCAGCCGACCGACCTGTTCCTTGGTCAGGTCCAGCGTCATCGCGGGCAACAGGTCGCGCAATTGTTCGACACTGGTCGCGCTGGCGATCGGTGCGGTCACGCCTTCCTGCGCGATCAGCCAGGCTAGCGCGATCTGCGCCAGCGTCGCGCCGGTCTCGGCGGCGATGTCGTCCATGACGCCGAGCACGGACGCGCCCTTGCCTTCGAGCAGGTCGCCCATGCGATTGCCGCGCACGCTCTTACCTAGATCGTCACGACTGCGGTATTTGCCCGTCAGGAAGCCGGAGGCGAGACCGTAATATGGCAGCACCCCGATGTTCTCGGCGATGCAATAATCCTCCAGCTCACCCTCGAACTTGTGGCGGCTGACCAGATTATATTCGGGTTGGAGCACATGATAGCGGGGCAGGCCGTTCGCTTTCGCGGCATCGTTGGCCGATTTGAGACGCGCGGCGTGGAAATTCGAGGCGCCGATGACGCGGACCTTGCCGGCGTCGACCAGCCTGCCGAACGCTTCGAGCACCGCTTCCTGCGTAACGCTCTCATCGTCCTGGTGCGCGTAGTAGAGATCGATGCGGTCCGTGCCGAGCCGCTTCAGCGAGGCCTCGGCCGCCGCGGCGATGCGCGCGGGCGCGAGCTTCTCGCCGCCTTCCCCCGGCAGCATGCCGACCTTGGTCGCGAGCAGCACCGCATCGCGCTTGCCGCTCGCCTTCAGCCACTCGCCGATCATCGTCTCGGATTCGCCGCCCTGATGGCCGTCGACCCAGGCGGAATAGACATCGGCGGTGTCGATCATCGTCCCGCCGCCCTCGACGAACGCGTCGAGCACCGCGAAGCTGGCCGCGCGGTCGGCCGTCCAGCCGAATACGTTGCCGCCGAGCACCAGCGGGGCGATGCGCAGGTCGGTGGAGCCGAGGCGTCGGAGGGGCACGGTCATGCGGGGTCGCTTCCGTTCTGGTAGGGGTCGATCGCGTTGAGGTCGACGCTGTTGGCATCCAACATGTCCGCCGCCTCGTTCAGCTGTCGCGCCTCGTCAGCGGTGATGGCGCGGGCCGGCTCGTCCGGCGCCTGGCGACAGGCGGTGGCGGAAAGTCCGAGGAGGGCGGCTGACATCAGGCGGAGCATCATGACCGGACTGTGCGATCCATTAGCGTGTCCGCACAAGCGATAATGCTCGGACCGCCGGCCGGAACACCGTCATGCCGCGCCGCGTCGTAGTGCGTTCGGGCAGCATGACGGCGGTCGCTATCAGTCCTTCAGCGCGCGGCCGGCCTTTTCCAGCGTGTTGCCGGTGGCGTCGGCGGCACGATCGGCACCGTTGCTGATGGCACGGCCGGCATCGTCGGCACCGCGGTCGATCGCGCGGCCCGCGCGGTCGGTGGCGTTGGCGATGTGATCGCCGGCACGGTCGAGCCCGCGCTCGGCCTTGCCGAAGGCTTCGTCCGTGGCGGAGGACACGTCGCTCGCGGCATTGCGGGTGGTCGCGCTCGCATCGGCGGCGATCGCGTTGCCCGCCTGCTCAGTCTGCTCCTGCGCGTTCCGGCTGCATGCGCCGAGCGCGAGCGCGGGGATGGCCGCGAGAAGAACGATCCGCTTCATTCTATGTCTCCCTTTCAGTTGATCCAGGTGTGGTGCAACGCCGCCCGCGCGTTTCGGCTCCGCGTTGACCACATATAAAGATATCTTTATATGTTGATCCCGTGAGCCAAGCCCTCGACATATTCCGCGCCCTTGCCGACGCGACCCGCCTGCGGATCTTCTCGCTGCTGCGGTCGATGGAATTGTCCGTCGGGGAACTGGCGCAGGTGCTGGGCCAAAGCCAGCCGCGCGTATCGCGGCACGTGAAGATCCTGTGCGACGCGGGTCTTGCCGAGCGACGCAAGGAGGGAAGCTGGGTATTCGTCGCCCTCGGGCGGCAGGCCTCCACGGCGCCGGTCGCCGCGGCGCTGGACCAATGGCATGCCGAGCAGCCCGATCACTGGGCGGTGGCCGATGCCGCGCGTCTTGCCGCGGTGCGTGCGGATCGCGCGGCGAGCGCGGCGCAGTGGTTCGAGGGACATGCCGGCGATTGGGATGCGATCCGCTCGCTGTATGTGGCGGAGGAACAGGTCGAGGCGGCGATGGCGGCGCTGATCGGTCCCGCACCGATCGGCCAGCTGATCGATATCGGAACGGGCACCGGGCGCATGCTGGAGCTGTTCGCGGGACAGGCCGACGCGGCATTGGGCATCGACCGTTCGTCGGAAATGCTGCGGCTCGCGCGGGCGAAGCTGCACGACCGATCGAACACCGAATTGCGCCAGGCGGACCTTTATGCGCTGCCCCTCGGCGACGGCGCGGCGGATATTGCCATCCTGCACCACGTCCTGCACTTCGCACAGCAGCCGGGGGCGGCGATCGCCGAGGCGGCGCGCGTGCTGGGGCCGGGCGGGCGGCTGCTGATCGCCGACTTCGCACCCCACGACCGGGAGGAGCTGCGCACGCGCGACGCGCACACCCGGCTCGGGTTCGCGGATGCGCAGATCGCGGGCTGGTTCGGCAAGGCCGGGCTCGGCCTCGCGGAAACTCGCACGCTGGAAGGCGGCGATTTGACGGTCACCTTGTGGCTGGGCGTGAGACCCGGCGCGCGACTGCGTGAAGTGCCTAGGAAAAGGGTTGGTGTGGCATGACGATTTCGGTGAACCAACTCGAGGAAGCGCAGATCGCCCTCAAGGCGCCGCTCTATGCCGACGTGGCGGGCGACCTGGACGTGTCGTTCGAGTTCTTCCCGCCCAAGACGGACAAGATGGACGCGCAATTGTGGGACGCGATCCGCACGCTCGAGCCGCTCGAGCCGAGCTTCGTCTCCGTCACCTACGGCGCGGGCGGATCGACGCGCGAGCGGACGCATGCGACGGTGGCACGCATCCAGCGCGAGACGAGTCTCGCGGCGGCCGCGCATCTGACCTGCGTCGAGGCGACGCGTGAGGAGATCGATCAGGTCGCCAACGAATATTGGGCGGCGGGCGTCCGCCACATCGTCGCGCTGCGTGGCGATCCGCCCGCGGCGGGCACGCGCTTCCAGAGCCATCCGGGCGGCTACGAGAATGCGGCCGCGCTGGTCGCTGGACTGAAGCGCCTGCACCCGTTCGAGGTGTCGGTGGCGGCCTATCCCGAATGCCATCCGGACTCGCCGAACCCGGCCGCCGACCTCGACAATCTGAAACGCAAGATCGATGCCGGCGCGACGCGTGCGATCACGCAATTCTTCTTCGAGCCGGAAACATTTTTCCGGTATCGCGATGCCGTGGCCGCGGCGGGCATCGATGCGGAGATCGTTCCGGGGATCATGCCCGTGGCGAACTTCGCGAGTGTCCAGCGAATGAGCGCGATGTGCGGGACCGACGTGCCGGCCTGGATGGCCCGTCTGTTCGAAGGGCTCGACGACCATCCTGCGACGCGGCAGCTGGTCGCCGCGACGCTCGCCGCGGAGCTCAGTCGCAAGCTCTATGCGGGCGGGGTCAAGGCCTTGCATTTTTACACGCTCAACCGCGCGGAACTCGCCTTCGCGATCTGTCACCTGCTGGGCGTGCGGGCGAAGGACCGGGCCGCGGTGGTGGCGGCTTGACGTGAAACAGGCCCCTCTCCTTCCCGGGAGGGGTAGGGGGTAGGGCCCGTCCGCAAAAATGTCGGACCCGGTGAGGCGCTGGCGCCCCACCCCAACTTCTCCCCTCGAGGGGAGGGGCTTGAAGGATGAGACAATGACGACACGCGACATCTTCCTGGCGGAAGCCGCCAAGCGCATCCTGATCACCGATGGCGCCTTCGGCACGGAGATCCAGAACTGGAAGCTCTCTGAGGCCGATTATGCCGGCGACCTGGGCCTCGGTCACGACCAGAAGGGCAACAACGACATCCTCGCGCTGACCAAGCCGGACGTGCCCGCCGCCATCCACCGGGCCTATTTCGAGGCGGGGGCGGACATAGCCGAAACCAATACCTTTTCCGCGAACAGCATCAGCCAGGCCGATTACGGCGCCGAACATCTGGTGCGCGAGATCAACTACGAGAGCGCCAAGCTCGCGCGGTCGATCGCGGACGAGTTCCAGGCGAGGGACGGGCGCCCGCGCTTCGTCGCGGGTGCGATCGGCCCGACCAACAAGACGCTGTCGCTGTCGCCCGACGTCAACGATCCCGGGTTTCGCGAGATCGACTTCGATTATCTGAAGGGCGTCTATCGCGAACAGACGGACGCGCTGCTGGATGGCGGCGCGGATTTCGTGCTGATCGAAACGGTGTTCGACACGCTCAACGCCAAGGCGGGGATCATGGCCGCCCTCGATGCGGGGCGGGATCGCGGTCGCGACGTGCCGATCATGCTCTCGATGACGCTGACCGACCTGTCGGGGCGCAACCTGTCGGGCCATACGGTCGAGGCATTCTGGCATGCGGTGCGGCACGCGAAGCCGCTGACGATCGGGCTGAACTGCTCGTTCGGCGCGGAACAGCTGCGGCCGCACGTCCGGACGCTCAGCGAAATCTGCGATACGCTGATCATGGTCTATCCCAACGCCGGCCTTCCCAATGAACTCGGCGCCTATGACGAGGCACCGGCCACGACGGCGGGGCTCGTCTACGAATGGGCGGGGGCGGGGCAGGTGAACGTCCTCGGCGGCTGCTGTGGCTCGACGCCCGCGCATATCGCGGCGATCGCGGAGCGGGTGAAGGGCGTGGCACCGCGCGTCATCCCGACCCCGCCGGTCCGCACGCGCCTCGCCGGCCTGGAGCCGTTCACGATGGCGGCCTAGCACTCTCCTCCCGCTTGCGGGAGGGGCTGGGGGTGGGCCTGTCCCCTGGCGACGCAACCTCAAGACAGGCCCACCCCCGACCCCTCCCGGAAGCGGGAGGGGGGAAGAAAGTTGCGATGACCACCAGCTCCTCCACCCAGTTCGTCAACATCGGCGAGCGGACCAACGTCACCGGATCGGCGGCGTTCAAGAAGATGATCATGGCGGGCGACTATGCCCGTGCGGTCGAGGTCGCGCGCCAGCAGGTGGAGAATGGGGCGCAGGTGGTCGACGTCAATATGGACGAAGGCCTGCTCGACGCGCACCATGCGATGACGACCTTCCTCAAGCTGATCGCCGCCGAGCCCGACATCGCGCGCGTGCCGATCATGATCGACAGCTCGAAGTGGAGCGTGATCGAGGCCGGGCTCAAATGCGTGTCGGGCAAGCCGATCGTCAACTCGATCAGCATGAAGGAGGGCGAGGCGCAGTTCCTCGAACAGGCGCGGCTGTGCATGGCCTATGGCGCGGCGGTGGTCGTCATGGCGTTCGACGAAGTCGGGCAGGCCGATACCAAGGCGCGCAAGGTCGAGATCTGCGAGCGCGCCTACAAGCTGTTGATGACGATCGGCTTCCCGCCGGAGGACATCATCTTCGACCCCAACGTCTTCGCGGTCGCGACGGGAATCGAGGAGCACAACAACTACGGCGTCGACTTCATCGAGGCGTGTCGCGAGATCAAGGCGCGCTGCCCGCACGTCCATATCTCCGGCGGGTTGTCGAACCTGTCGTTCAGCTTCCGCGGCAACGAACCGGTGCGCCGCGCGATGCACTCGGTGTTCCTCTACCATGCCATTCCCGCCGGCATGGACATGGGCATCGTCAACGCAGGCCAGCTCGACGTCTACGATACGATCGATCCGGAACTGCGGATCGCCTGCGAGGACGTGATCCTCAACCGCGATCCGGAGGCGGGGGACCGGCTCGTCGCGCTCGCCGAGCGGTTCCGCGGCACCGATGCGGTGGCCGAAAAGGCGGCGGCCGAGTGGCGTGGGCTCGATGTGACGAAGCGGCTCGAATATGCGCTGGTCAAGGGCATCGATGCCCATGTCGTCGACGACACCGAGGAAGCGCGCGCCGCGATCGCCGCCAGGGGCGGCCGGCCGATCGAGGTGATCGAGGGGCCGTTGATGGACGGCATGAACGTCGTCGGCGACCTGTTCGGCAGCGGCAAGATGTTCCTGCCCCAGGTCGTCAAGTCCGCGCGGGTGATGAAGAAGGCGGTCGCGCATCTGCTGCCGTTCATCGAGGCGGAGAAGGCGGCGGGGTCGCGCGCCAAGGGTCGCGTCATCATGGCGACGGTCAAGGGCGACGTGCACGATATCGGCAAGAACATCGTCGGCGTCGTCCTGCAGTGCAACGGTTTCGAGGTCGTGGACCTGGGTGTGATGGTGCCCTGGGCGAAGATCATCGAGGCGGCGAACGAGAACGATGCCGACATGATCGGCCTGTCGGGTCTGATTACTCCCTCGCTCGACGAGATGGTGACGGTCGCCGAGGAAATGCAGCGCGCCGAGATGCGCATGCCGCTCCTGATCGGCGGGGCGACGACATCGAAGGTGCATACCGCGCTGCGCATCGCGCCAGCTTATGACGGGCCGGTGGTGCATGTGCTCGACGCGAGCCGCGCGGTCGGCGTCGCGACGACTTTGGTTTCCGACACGCAGCGCGACCCCTATGTCGCCGACATCGCGGCGGAATATCAGAAGGTGCGCGATGCGCGCGCGGGCAAGGGGCAGAACGACCTGCTGCCGCTCGCCGAGGCGCGGGGGCGGGGTTTCGTCGCTGACATGATGCTGAAGGCGCCCGCGCCGAACCGGCCGGGCGTGCACGTCTTCGATGACTGGAATCTCGAGGACCTGCGGCACTACATCGACTGGACGCCATTCTTCCGCGCTTGGGAACTGGCGGGCAATTTCCCCGCAATCCTGGACGATGCGATCGTCGGCGAAAGCGCGCGTTCGCTCTATGCCGATGCGCAGGCGATGCTCGATCGCATCGTCGCGGAGAAGTGGCTGACCGCCAGGGGTGTCGCCGCGCTGTGGCCGTGCCGCCGCGAGGGGGACGATGTGGTGCTGGACGAAGGCGCGCGCCTTCCCTTCCTGCGCCAGCAGATCGCCAAGCGCGAAGGGCGCGCGAACATGTGCCTCGCCGATTTCATCGATCCGGCCGGGGACTGGATCGGCGGCTTCGCGGTCGGCATCCACGGGATCGAGCCGCATCTCGCCACGTTCAAGGCGTCGCACGACGATTACAACGACATCCTGCTCAAGGCGCTCGCCGACCGCCTCGCCGAGGCATTCGCCGAGCGGCTGCATGCGCATGTCCGCACCGATCTGTGGGGCTATGCGCAAGGCGAGCAGCTGACCAACGAGGCGCTGATCCGCGAGCAATATCGTGGCATCCGTCCGGCGCCGGGCTATCCGGCCTGTCCGGAGCACAGTCTCAAGCAGACCTTGTTCGACCTGCTCGATGCCGAGGCGAAGGTCGGCATCGAGCTGACGGAAAGCTTTGCGATGCTGCCGACGGCTGCGGTCAGCGGCTTCTATTTCGGCCATGCGCAGGCGGAATATTTCGGCGTGGCGCGGATCGGCGAGGACCAGGTGTCGGACTATGCGGCGCGGCGTGGCGTCGACGTTGCGCAGGCGACGCGCTGGCTGCGCCCCAACCTGGACTAAGGTGCGATCCAGCAAGGCTGGATCGGGGCGGTGCCGGCCCTCAAGCTCACCCGGCCGCCCACAGCATATCCTGGATAGGCGGCCGGGTGGGGGTGAGGGCCGGCACCGCTTCACCCTTGTAGCCCAAGGACATGGGGCGGATCGACACGTCGCGCGGGCTCCCTCCGGCATCGCGCGATCGGATTTGGGGGGAGGGGTCGCGCACGACGACCCGCGTACCGCTTTGTTAACCATCTCTGCCTAGGACGGGACGCGAGGGGGATCATCCGGATCCTGCCTGCGCGCCTGGGCACGACGATGGAATTGACCTGCTACCTTCATCCGAGCTGGCACCCCCGGATCCGTCCGGCCGGGTCGAAGCGCGAATGGATGGACGCGACGCCTGAAAGCTTCGCCTATCGCTGCCTGCCGCTGGCGATCGCCAACGCCCATGGCTGGGAAGTCGGCAGTCCCTGCGCCTTCCGCGCGCGCTGGAACGGCGGCCAGGGCGTCGATGCGGTCGAGATCGAGGTCGAGGGTGAGGTGCCCGAAAGCCAGCGCCCGGTCTCGCTGTTCGGCAGCGGCACGATCACCTTTCACATCGAGGGGCTGATCCGCACGTCGCCAGGCTACAATCTGTGGGTCGGTGGCCCGCCCAATGCCGCCAAGCACGGTATCGCGCCGCTGACCGGCGTGATCGAGACCGACTGGTCGCCCTATACCTTCACGATGAATTGGCGCTTCACCGCGCCGGGCGAATGGGTGCGGTTCGAGGAGGACGAGCCCTTCTGCTTCTTCTACCCCGTCGAGCGCGGGTTGATCGACCGGGTCGAGGCCCGGATGCGGCCATTGTCCGATGCGCCCGAGTTGGAAGAGGCGTTCATGGCCTGGAGCGCGTCGCGCGATGCCTTTCAGGAGCATGTCGCGCGCACCCAGCCGGAAGCGCCGTCCGACCGCTGGCAGAAACTCTATTACCGCGGCGTCTGCCCGAACGGTGAACCCGGCGCGGCGGACCATCAGGCGAAGCTGCGGCCGCCTGCATTCCAGAACGCACCCGAGAAAGGACGATGTCCCATGGCCACACAGGCGAAGGCGGTCGTCGCCGCCGTTTCCGATCCCAATCCCGTCGCCGCGCAGCGTCAGGCGTGGCGCGAGCGAACGCAGAAGCGCCAGGCGGCGCTATCCGACGGGCTGACGGCCATCCCGATTCTGCCGACGATACCGGCCGAGACCTTCCTCGACCTGTTCTACGCGCCGGGCGTGCCGGTGCTGATCGAGGGGCTTGCCGCCAACTGGCCCGCCGTCGGGCAATGGACGCCGGAATATCTTGCCGAGAAGGTCGGTCATGCGGAGATCACCTATCAGGGGGGACGCAATGGCGCGGCGGATTTCGAGCTGGCGAAGGATCGCCACATCCGCACCATGCCGTTCGACGCCTATATCGACGCGGTGACCGGCGGGGAGACAGGCAACGACGCCTATATCACCGCCTATAACAGCACCGCCAACAAGGCGGCGCTGGCGCCGCTGATGGCGGATCTGGGGCAGGTACCCTATCTCGACGAGGCCGAGGGCATGCTGTGGATAGGCCCGCAGGGCACGTTCACGCCGCTCCACCACGACCTGACCAACAATCTGCTCGTGCAGGTGACCGGCGCCAAGCGACTGCATCTGATCCCGCCCAGCGAGACGCATCTGATCGCCAACACGCGGCACGTGTTCAGCGACGTTCATGACATCCTCGACGAGGAGAAACTGGCGCAATATCCGGCGGCTCGGCAGGCGGTCTGCTACGAGATCGACATCCTGCCTGGCGACGGATTGTTCATCCCCGTCGGCTGGTGGCACCAGGTCCGCTCGCTGTCGTTCAACACGATGCTGACCTACACCAATTTCCTGTGGCCGAACGACGCCTACAAGGATTTTCCGGCCGACCAGTGATGAGGGCGGGCGGGGGCTAGAACCCCCGCTTGGCCAGGCCGGGATCGCGGCGCAGCAGCGGCGCGACCATCGGGATGGTCAGCATCGTGCTCGCGACCGCCATCAGCAGCAGCGCGGTGAACGTCTCGTTGGTGATGATCTTCTTGTCGAGCAGGATGTTGACGAAGATGATCATGATCAGCGCCTTGGTCTGAAGCAGCCAGCCGATCGCCTTTGCATCGCCCTTTGGCCAGCGCAGGACGCGTCCGGCGAAGGCGACGCCAAGCAGCTTGCCGCCGACGCTGGCGACGAGCAGCAGCGCCGCCGCAGCGAACACTGCTGGTCCGCCCACGCCCCATTGCGTCTTGAGCCCGGTCGACAGGAAGTAGACAGGCATCACGCCGAGCAGGATCGTCTGGCGGAACCGGTCCATCCGCGCCTCTCCAAACCAGCGCGCGTCAAGGACCGCACCGGCGAGAAACGCGCCGACCATGAAGTGCAGTCCCGCCCAATCGGCGGTGAAGCCGCAGGCCGCCAGCCAGATCAGCCCGACGTACCAGCGGTCGTTCTCCGGAATCGCGCGCAACAGCCGGCGGATCGCCCAGGTGGCAAGCGCGAAGCCGAGCAGGAAGCCGCCCTGCCGCCCGACACGCTGCCAGTCGAGCAGGATGAGCGCCAGCACGCCCCAGATCGCGATATCGTCGAGGCTGGCGTAGCGCAGGACCCGCTGGCCTAGGGGCGCGCGCAGGATCGCCAGTTTCTCCATGAACAAGACGAGGATCGGCAGCGCGGTGACCGCGCAGGCCATGCCGATGCCGAGCACCACCTGCCATTGCGCGCCCTCGGGCCCGCGCCATCCGGGAAAGCGCAGCATGACGAGCGCGGCGAGGCTGCCCGCGATCAGGGGGACGCCGAGGGCCAGGCCCGCCGTGACGCCCGTCTCGCGTCGCCGCTTCCACGCCTCGCCGACGTCGAGTTCCAGTCCGGCGACCCAGACGAACAGCATCACCGACCACCAGGCGATACCGTTGAGCGCGCCCAGCGTCGGCGCGCCGAAGACGAATGCATAATAACTGGGGAAGAGCGCGCCCAGGATGCCGGGGCCGAGCAGGATGCCGCCGACGATCTGCACCACGACCAAGGGCGCCCAGTAATCGGTCCGCCCCAGCCGCCAGACGAGATAGGGCCCCGTGAAGATGATCAGGATGGCGAGGAGGAACACCTCCGTCGGCGCCATAGGCATCGCAAATCACTCCCCCGTCTACCCCGAAAGGCCGCTTATCGCGTCGGTCAGGGCAGGTGCAATCCCGTGGCGGCGATGTCCCGATAGAGGACGGTCCGCCCTGCCTTTCCGCTCCCTCGGCGATGGCGGGGTGCGTTAACCGCGAATGCGGCTTTCCGCCCGCTCCGGCACCGGGCAGGAACAGTGCAAAGGAGTTGTCCGATGCGTGCCGCCCTGCTCACCCTCATCGCCTGCGCTGCCCCCGCGATCGGTGCCGACGCCGCCCCGGCAGGCCCTGCCGCGCCCTTCACGATCGCGGAAACCGGACAGACGTTCACCAACCTCCAGGACGCGGTGTCGTCGATCCGGATGGGGACGGGGACGATCCTGATCCGGCCCGGAGTCTACCGGCAATGCGCGGTGCAGCAGGGCGGCCGCATCACGTTCAAGGCGATGCAGCCGGGCACCGCGATCTTCGAGCGCCAGGCGTGCGAGGACAAGGCCGCGCTGGTGCTGCGCGGGCAGGGATCGGTGGTCGATGGCCTCGTCTTTCGCAATTACAGCGTCAGCGACGGCAATGGCGCGGGCATCCGGACCGAGATGGGCGACCTGACCGTCACCAATGCCATGTTCCTGGACAGTCAGGAGGGCATCCTGGGTGGCGAGCCGACGGGGCAGCGGATCGTCATCGACCGCTCCACCTTTTCCGGCCTCGGCCAGTGCGACCAGACGGTCAATTGCTCGCACGCCATCTATCTCGCCAATCGCGGCAGCGTGACGGTGACGCATTCACGGTTCGAGCGGGGCACGGGCGGCCATTACGTCAAGCTGCGCGTGCCGCACGTCGCGATCAGCGACAACAGCTTCGACGACACGGGGGGGCGGAAGACCAATTACATGATCGACCTGTCCGAAGGCGGCACGGGCACGATCGCGCGCAACATCTTCGTACAGGGGCGCAACAAGGAGAATGCGTCCGCGCTGATCGTCGTCGCGGCGGAAGCGCGGACCTACCCGGCGACGGGCCTCGCCATCGAGGGCAATGACGCGCGCATGGCGCCCGGTGCGCCCGGCAATCCCGCATTCGTCGCGGATTTCACGCACCAGCGCCTCGCGATCGGCGCCAATCGGCTGGGCGCGGGGATCCGGCCGTTCGAGACGCGGTAAGCCGCGAAGCTGCCAGCCGGCGGCGGATGCCGCATCACTTCTCCGGCGGCGGCAACTTCAGCGTCAAGGACGCCTTCGGCGTCGCCTTCGCCTGCGGCGCCGGCTGCGCCTGCGAGACTGACTGCGGCGCGTCGCCGCCATAAGTCCGCGCCTCCAGCGTGGCGAGCCGCTGTTCGAGAAGCTTGGTATCGAGCGCCTGCTTGCCGTCCTTCAGGTCTGACACCTCCGCCTGAAGTTGGTCGACCTGATTTTGCAGCGTCTTGATGCGGACGTCCGTCTCGATGCCGTCGATCGCCTTCTGCTCGGCCGCCTCCGCCGCCTGGCGCGCGCCGTCATCGCGCGGTTCGGGCACGGGCTGGCTGCGGTCGCAGGCGGTTAGGAGCAGCAAACAGGCGAAGGGCAGGGCGCGCATCGCATCGTTCTAGGGGCTGATCCACCGACAAGGAAGCGGCGCAGGAGCACGCACCCTGCGCGCCCCGCCACGCTGGCGACACGTCGTGGATCGCGACGGCGGCCGGAATGCTGCGCAGGGGCTCGGGCGCCTTGGTCAGGATATGGCCGAGCGAGACCATGCCGGACGCGCGGTAACGCCTATCGCGGCTCGTTCGGACAGATCGAGGTCGCGCCCGGATCGAGGTCGAGGCAGCGGCCGTCGAGGCCATGGACGGGCAGGGCAATCGTCGCCGCAAGCGTCGGCGCGATGTCGACGGTCTCCACCGAAAGCGGCTGTTCGAAGCCGGTCATGCCGCGGCGCCAGAACAGGATGGGCACGCGCCGATCGTAATCCCATGGGCTGCCGTGAGTCTCGACATAACCGGTGGCGGGCGTCTCGATCGTGGTGACGCGCGGCTTGAGCAGGACGAGCAGGTCGCCGGAGCGATCCGGGTCGAAGGACGCGCGGGCCCGCTCGGCGAGCGTCCAGGTTTCCGGCGGGGTGGTGGCAAGAGGCGTCGCGGCGATCTGCGCGCGCGTGAGCGCGGCGGCGACCTGTGGCAGGGCGGCGAAGCGACGCTGCGCCTCGGCAAGCACGCGCGCGCGTGTCGCGGGCGGCAGATCGCGGTCGACGTAGACGTCGCCCTCCGCGCCGAGCAGCGCGGGACCCTTGAGGCCCAATGCCTTGACGATCGCCGCATCCACGGTCTTGATCGAGGCATCCGCGGAGACATGCTCCTCCATCGGCATCGCGCGCTGCTGCTGCCGCTCGGTCATGTCATGCGCGCCGTGATCGGCGGTCAGCATCACCTCGTAATCGATCCCGAAGCTGTCCAGGGCATCCAGGAAGCTGCCGATCGTCTGGTCCAGCTGGTCCATCTGGATGCACATCTCGGTGCCCTGGGTGCCGAGCGAATGGCCGATATAGTCGGTCGCCGACGCGCCGATGTCGATGATGTCGGTCTGCGGCCCCTTGCCCAGTCCCATGTCCTGGATGAGCCCGGCAGCGATCGCAAAGACCGCCGCGTCGCTTGCGGGGGAGGCGCGGAACGCCTTCAGATCGCCCGCCGCGCGTTCGAAGCGCCCCTGGCCGTAAGCGCGGCCGGCGACGGTGATCGGGCGATCGAGCGGCTTGCAGAAGCCCGGCAGCGGCAGCGCCGCCTGCGGCCGCGCGATCATCGCGGCGACCGCGTCGCGTCCGCGCTGTACCGCGCGCGGCACCGCGCGGCCCGCATAGCTGGTGTAGGTCTTGCCGTCCCACCACCACAATTCGTCGACCTTGTGGCCGCCCATCATCACCGCGGCACGATCCTTGCCCGCGACCGAGACGACGCGCGTGCGGGGATCCGCCGCCTTCATCATCTCGCCCAGCGTCGGCACCTTCAGATGCGTGTCCGAGACGGTGTAGGTGTCGTGGTTCATGCCCGCGACGCTTTCGTCCTCGGCGCAATAGACGATCTTGTCGGCGCGTGGCGCGGACTGGTTGATCCAGTTGTTCGCGACAATGCCGGTATGCGCCGGTCGCATGCCGGTCAGGATCGTCGAGTGGCCAGGGCATGTCTCCGTCGCGGCATGGCTTTGATAGCCGGACGGAAAGACCGCGCCGGTCAGAAGACGGGCGAAGCCGCCGGTGAAGTGATTGCGATATTGCTGGAACAGGTCGGCGGAGAATTGATCCACGGAAATCGCGACGATCAGCTTGGGCGGTGTACGCGGAAACAGCGGCGTGATCGGCGTCGGCGCAACGGCGGGCGGGGGCGGCGCTGTCACCGTCGGCGGGGGCGATGCCTGCTGCGCGGCGGCAGGGGCGAGCGGAAGCAGGGTTGCGGCGGTCGAGAACAGGACGGCGGCGAACATGGCCTTCATCGCGAAGATAACCTTATACTGGATCGTCGAGTCCGCTATGGTCGCAATCAATGGGACGGGCAACGACCGCAATGCGCGCACTGTGTGGCGCCGTGATGACGCTGATCGCACAGGCGGCGATCTGGCTTGGACTGGGCCTCGCGCCGGCGGCGGCGGACAGCCTCCCGCCAGCGGGCGGGGCGCCGCATCTGGCGATGTCGCTGGTCGCGGACAGCGACGCGCCACGCGCCGGCCAGGTGGTGACGCTGGCGCTCGATACGCGGCCGGCGAAGGGCTGGCACGGCTATTGGCGCAATCCGGGGGATGCGGGTTTCCCCCCCAGCTTCGACTGGACGCTGCCGAAGGGCGCGTCGGTCGACGCACCGCAATGGCCGGTGCCGACGACGCTTGTCGTCGCCGGGCTGATGAATTTCGTCTACGACACGCCCTATGCGCCGCTGGTCGCGGTGCACGTGCCGGCAGGCCTGGCGGCGGGCACGAAGCTGCCGATCCGGCTGCACACCAGCTATCTCGTCTGCACGGACACGATCTGCGTGCCCGAGCAGCAGGATCTTGCGGTCGAATTGACGGTCGGCGACGGGGCACCGGCCAATGGTGCTGCGTTCGATCGCTGGCGGGCGGCGATCCCGAAGCCGCTGGACGCCGCGGCGACCTACCAGGTCGAGGGCGACAGGGTGACGATCGCGGTGCCGCTGCCGGCCACCGCGAAGGTCGATCATGCGTACTTCTTCGCCGGCACGCCGGGCAGCCTGAAATATGCCGCGCCGCAGACGGTGACGCGCGACGGTGACCGGCTGGTGATCGCGACGCAGGGCGCACCGAGCGGGCGGATCGAGGGCGTACTCCGCATCGGCCGCGATCTCGGCCTGTCGGTACGGGTGGCGCCGGGAACGGTCGCGGCGACGTCCGGCCAGGATGCTGCGGCGAGCGGTGGCTTGGCGGCCGTGCTCGCGGCGTTTGCCGGTGCGCTGCTGGGCGGCCTGATCCTCAACGTCATGCCTTGCGTCTTTCCGATCCTCAGCCTGAAGGCATTGCACCTCGCGCGCGGCGGCGCCGACGAGCGGACGGCGCGCGTCGACGCGCTCGGTTATACGCTGGGCGCGGTGCTGACCTGCGTCGCGCTGGGCGGCGTGATCCTCGCGCTGCGGGCGGGCGGGTCGGCGATCGGCTGGGCCTTCCAGCTGCAGGACCCCCGCGTCATCGTGCTGCTCGTCGCGCTGACCTTTGCGATCGGCCTCAACCTGCTGGGCCGGTTCGAAGTGCCCGCGCCGCAATTCGCGACGCACGGGGGTGCGCTCGGATCGGTTGCCACGGGCGCGCTGGCCGCCTTCGTCGCCACGCCCTGTACCGGGCCGTTCATGGGGGCAGCGCTCGGCGCGGCGCTCGTGCTGCCGTGGCCGGCGGCGCTTGCGGTGTTCGCCGGCCTGGGGCTCGGGCTCGCGCTGCCGTTCCTGGCCATCGGGTTCGTACCCGCTCTGCGCCGCTTCCTGCCGCGACCGGGTGCGTGGATGGAGCGGCTGCGTCGCGTCCTCGCGATACCGATGCTGCTGACGACGGCGGCGTTGCTGTGGCTTCTGTGGCGGCAGGCGGGTTGGCTCGGGCTCGGCGTCGGGATCGCGGCGGCCGTGCTGGTCGCGATCGTCCTCGTCGCGGGCGGGCGGCGGCAGCATCGCGGCGAGGGCTTCGGTCTGCCACTGGCGTTCGCAGCCATCGGGGCACCCCTGGTACTTGCGCTGGTCGTGACGGGCAATGCCACGGTCCATGCCGAGACCGGCGGCACGGCGTTCAGCGAAGCAAAGCTTGCGCAACTGCGGCGAGAGGGCAAGCCGGTGTTCGCCTATTTCACGGCTGACTGGTGCCTGACGTGCAAGGTCAACGAGCGTGCCGCGATCGACACCCAGGCGACGCGCGCAGCGTTTGCCCGCAACAAGGTGCAGGTCCTCGTCGGCGATTGGACCGATGGCGATCCCGTGCTCGGCCGGTTCATCCAGGCGCACAATCGCGCGGGGGTGCCGCTGTACCTCTATTACGCGCCCGGCGCGGCCACGCCGCAGGTTCTGCCGCAGGTGCTGACGCCGGGGATGCTCGCCGCGCTTCGTTGAGACCGGCCGTCCCCCGCTGCGGCCGTAGGCGAGGGGATAGGGCCGGCCCAAAAGCAATTAACCGTATCGCAAGGGCGATGGCTTAGCCCCGCGCATCGTGGGGCGTTTCCGTATCTCGATCCTCGGCCAGTCGCTGCTGGGCCTGACATTGCTCGCCGCATCGTCGTGCGTGCCGCCCACGGCGAAGCGGGTCACGGTGGCGCAGGCGGTGCCGCCGGCCAGCCCGCGCCAGTTGCTCCGCGATCTCGCGCTCGACGCGTCGGCGACCGCGAATCTGCCGCGCGCGCTGGGTCTCGACCCGTCGGACGATGCCGCCCCCGCCTTCGTGCAGGCGGCGCCGGGGTTCCTGGCAAGCGCCCGCAGCGAGGAGGATGCCCGCCGCGCCGCGGACTGTCTGACCGCAGCCGTCTATTACGAGGCGCGCTCGGAACCGATCGACGGGCAACGGGCGGTGGCGCAGGTCGTGCTCAACCGCGTGCGCGACCGTGCCTTTCCGCACAGCGTCTGCGGCGTGGTCTACCAGGGCTCGCAGCGGCGCACGGGATGCCAGTTCTCCTTCACCTGCGATGGATCGATGAATTACCGCCGCGATCCGCTCGCCTGGGCGCGCGCCGCGCAGGTCGCAGCCGCCGCCTTGTCCGGCCAGGTCTATGCGCCGGTCGGTTCGGCGACCTTCTACCATGCCAATTACGTGCTGCCCTGGTGGGCAGGCAGCCTGACGCGGATCGGTTCGGTCGGAGCGCATATCTTCTACCGATGGCGCGGCGCGATGGAGCGGGCCCTGAGCTTCCGAGCGGACTATGCCGGTGTCGAGCCCGGCATCGCCGCGCCGCGCCTGGCGGCGACGCCGGGCGCGGCCACCGCAGCCTTCTACCGCGATGCGTCCGACGACACGGGGGTCACCGTTCATCGTGGGAGGATGACCGCCTCTGCCAACACGACCGCGACCCCGCGCCCGTCGATGCTGACGAGCGGCGGCGTGCGGGTCCATTTCGGCCGCGGCGCGCCCGAGCGCGAGGTCACGGCGGACGGCGTCGTGATCGAGGCGGAGAGCGACCCGATCTGAGCGGTCAGCCCGCCGCCTGATCCGGCCCGTCTTCCATCAATCGCCAGCCGGTGGGGCCAAGCACCTCGATCGGGCGATAGCGCGTCTTGTACGCCATGCGTTGCGAGCCCTTCACCCAATAGCCGAGATAGACATAGGGCAGCCCGGCGTCGCGTGCGCGCAGGATGTGATCCATGATGATGAAATTGCCCAGCCCCGCCGGCGCATCGTCGCCGGCATCGAAGAAGCTGTAGATCATCGAAAGACCGTCCGCCTGCTGGTCGGTCAGGCATGCGCCCACCAGCTGCCCGCGACCGCCGTCCGCCGCCGGCAGCCGATATTCGATCACGAGCGAATTGACGGGCGAGTGTTCGACCATGTCGGCATAATCGTCCTCGTCCATCCCCGCCATGCCCCCGCCAGGGTGGCGTGCCGAGAGATAGCGCCGCAGCAGCTGGAACTGCTCGTCCGTGGCCCAGGGACGACAGGCAGTGACGGTCAGGCCGGCATGACGCTTGAGCAGCTTGCGCTGCGTGCTGTTCGGCTCGAACTGCTGTGTGACGACGCGGACCGAAAGACAGGCTGCGCAATTGGCACAAGACGGGCGATAGGCGACCCCCTGCGACCGACGGAAGCCGATGCGGCCGAGCGCGTCGTTCAACTCCGCGGCATGGGGGCCGGTCAGTTCGGTGAAAACCTTGCGCTCCTGCCTGCCCGGCAGGTACGGACAGGGTGCAGGGCTGGTGACGAAAAAGCGCGGAAAACGAAATGGCGCGGTCACCGCCGGTCAGCTCCCATCCGAGAAAGTGTCGGAACGGCCCGACCCGCCCGATAGCGTATATGTATAACCCGACACCTAGTGGAAAGCGCCTTTACCATAAAAATGGGTTAATCCGTTCTGAAGCATTCTCTTGCGCATCGCAGCAAAAACAGCGCGCGACAGGGGAACCTTTCTGTCATTGATCTGGTTTACCCGGTCCAGGGTTTTGTAGAGGTGTATTCATGAGCAAGTTTCTAACGGGTTCCGTCGCCGCTCTGTCGCTCCTTGCGTCTGCGCCCGCTTTCGCGGCGCCCGCGAACCCGGCGGCGTCGCTGTCGATTTCCCCGTCGGTCCGCGCCAGTGCGCCGACCGCCGGCAAGAGCAAGCTCGGCGGCGGTGGCGGCGTGCTCGCCGCGATCATCGCTGCGGGCGTCGTCGCGATCGGCGTCGTGGCGGTCGTCAACGACAGCAACTCCGACAGCAACTGATCGGCATTGCATAGCGGGAAGGGGCGTCGCGGCAAAGGTCGCGGCGCCCCTTTCTCGTCGCGGGCGGATCGGGGCCCGAAAGCGGCGGCCTTCAGGCCTGCTCGACGAGGCTCGTCTCGTAGCCGCCCTCGCGCAGCGCGGCGATCAGCCGGCTCAGATGGTCGCGATCGCGCGCCTCGCATTCGATGTCGGTGATCAGCCCCTTCGCGGGCAGCGACGTGAAGATGCGCTGGTGATAGACCTCGATGATGTTGACGCGCTGCGCGTCGAAGATGCGCGCGACGTGATAGAGCGCGCCGGGTTGATCCTGCAGCCGGATGCGCAGGCGGGCAAGGCGGCCGGACCGGGCGAGGTCGCGGAGCAGCACGTTGGCGAGAAGCCGCGTGTCGATATTGCCGCCGCACAGCACGATCCCGACGCACCGCCCGGCGAACCGTTCGGGATAGGCGAGCAGCGCGGCGAGCCCCGCGGCGCCCGCACCCTCGACAACCGTCTTCTCGATCTGCAGCAGCAGGCTGACCGCTTCCTCCAGATTGCGTTCGGCGACGAGCACGATGTCGTCGACCAGCGCGGCCACCATCGCCGCGGTGATGCCGCCGGGCTCCTTGACCGCGATTCCTTCCGCCAGCGTGTCGCCTGCACATGGCAAATGCGTGCCACGGATGCGATTGTACATGGAGGGGAACAGTTCGGCCTGCACGCCGATCACCTCGACGTCATGCGGCTGCGCCCGCGCGACCGTCGCCATGCCGGAGATGAGCCCGCCGCCGCCGATCGGCGTCAGCAGCGTGTCGAGTTCCGGCACGTCCTCAAACATCTCGAGCGCGACGGTTCCCTGGCCGGCGATGACGCGGGGATCGTCGAACGGGTGGACGAAGGTGAAGCCGCGCTCCGCCTCCAGCACGCGGGCATGCGCATAGGCGGCGTCGAACGTCTCGCCTTCGAGCACGACGGTGGCGCCATGCCCCTCCGTCTGCACGACCTTCACCGTCGGGGTGGTGCGGGGCATGACGATCGTGGCGGGAATGCCGAGCCGGTTGGCGTGATAGGCGACGCCCTGGGCATGATTGCCCGCTGATGCCGCGATCACGCCCTTGGCCCGCGCCGCGTCGGACAGCTGCAGCAGCGTATTGAGCGCGCCGCGCTCCTTGTACGCGGCGGTGAACTGCAGATTTTCGAACTTCAGATATACCTTCGCCCCGGTCATCTGGGACAGTGTCCGGCTGACGAGCGTCGGCGTGCGGACGATCGAATCGCGAATGCGGCCATGCGCCGCGTGAACATCATCGATGGAGACGGGGAGGACGGCGGCGTCGACGCTCAGGGTAGCCATAGGGTCCAGCTATACGATTAGGCGACCCGGGGGAACCGCCGCGGCGGCCGTCGCCGTCCGAAAGCCGGGGCGGCGGTACGGATCTGGGCGAGGGCGTGCGCCGACGTGGCACGCAAGCCTATCTGGACTCTCGCCAATCCGTCGTCCCCGCCATATGGCGGACCAATGGCAAAACGCACCGTCCATGCCCTGCTCGCGGCCTCGGCAGCCGTCTTGGCGCCCTGCGCCGCCCAAGCGGATGCGCTGATCGATAATGTCAGCGGGGTGACACTCGATTCGAATCAGCGCGTCGTCCGCTTCCGCGCGATGGTGATCGACGGCCAGGGCCGTGTCGTGCGGCTCATCCCCGTGGGGGAGAAGGCGCCGGAGCCGACACGCAAAAATCCGGGGCCGCGCTACGACTGGCGCGCGGACCTGAAGGGGCGGACGATCGTGCCGGGCATGATCGACGCGCACGGTCATGTCATGGAACTCGGCTTCCGGGCGCTCGAACTCGATCTGTCGGACACGAAGAGTCTGGCCGAGGCGCAGGCGAAGATCGCCGCCTATATCAAGGCGAACCCTGAGCGGCGCTGGATCCTGGGCGGCGGCTGGAATCAGGAGACCTGGGGGCTCGGTCGCTTTCCCACCGCGGCGGAGCTGGATGCGGTGACGGGCGACCTGCCCGTATGGCTTGAGCGTGCGGATGGCCATGCCGCCTGGGCGAACAGCGCGGCGATGAAGGCGGCGGGGGTCACCGCCGCTACCGCGACGCCTGCGGGCGGCCGGATCGAGAAGGCGGGAGGCCGCCCGTCGGGTGTGTTCGTCGACGCCGCCATGGACCTGGTGCGCAAGGTCGTGCCGCAGCCGCTCGGCAAGGACCGCAACGCGGCCTTCATCCGGGCACAGGACATCCTGCTCTCCTATGGCGTCACCGCGACGGCTGACATGGGCACCAGCCTGGACGACTGGCTCACCTATCGCCGGATCGCCGATCGCGGTGACCTGCGCGTGCGAATCATGAGCTATGGCATGGGCGTCGACACGGCGATCCAGATCGGTGGGACGGGGCCTAGTCCGTGGCTCTACGGCGACCGTCTGCGCCTGGTCGGCGTCAAGCTCTACGCCGATGGCGCATTGGGATCGCGCGGGGCGTGGCTGAAGGCACCCTACGCCGACGCGCCGGGCCAGTCGGGGGCGGGCTTCATGTCCGACACGCTGATCCGCAACCTGATGAGCCGCGCGGCGATGGACAATTACCAGATCGCCGTCCACGCGATCGGAGACAGGGCGAATGCACAGGTCCTGGGCGCGATCGAGGAACTGTCGGATACCTACAAGGGCGACCGGCGTTGGCGGATCGAGCATGCGCAGATCGTCGATCCCGCCGATCTGCCACGCTTCGGCCGCAACGGCATCGTCGCCTCGATGCAGCCGGTCCACGAGACGAGCGACAGGCTGATGGCGGAGGCGCGGCTCGGCGCGCAACGGCTGACGGGGGCCTATGCCTGGGCGTCGATGCTCAAGAACGGTGCGCATCTCGCCTTTGGCTCCGACTATCCGGTCGAACGGCCTGATCCCTGGGCGGGCTGGGCCGCGGCGATGACGCGGCAGGGGCCGGACGGCCAGCCGTTCGGCGGCTGGCAGCCGCAGGAGGCGGTGACGCGCGAACAGGCCTGGTGGGCCTATACCGGCGGCGCGGCCTATGCCGGATTCGCGGAGAAACAATTCGGCTCGCTGGAGCCGGGGCAGAAGGCCGATTTCGTCATCGTCGACCGCGATCCGCTGAACGCCAGCCCCACGGAACTGCGCGCGACAAAGGTGCTGGAGACGTGGATCGGCGGACAGAAGGTCTGGGAGCGCCGGTGATCCAATAACGCAACCAAGGTATCGACACGGGGAGCGAAAGGGGGCGATATCACCGCCGTTCCTGACTGGCCGAGGGTAGTGCAATGCGTCGCCTTGTCGTCCCGCTGTTCGTCATGCTGGCGTCCTGCGCGAGCGCCGGCTCGGCGCAGGCGGTGCGGGGCGCCGGCGCAACCGCGCTGCAGCCGATCGGGAAATGGTCGGTGGATTACGGCATCGACGAATGCAGGCTGGTGCGCTCTTTTGCGCGCGGGGATGTGCAGGCGACGGTACAGTTCGCGCTGAATGGTCCCTACCCCGACACGCCACCGGAATTGACCGTTTTGTGGCCGGCCATGATGGCGTCTCCTTCAGCGCGGACCGGCAAGGTCCCCTTCGACGTGACGATCGACTCCGCATCCAGCCAGCAAAGCGCGATGGCATGGGTCCTGCCCGGCACCACGCCGGCAACGTCGATCGTCTATGTCGAAGACACTGCGGCGTTTGCCGATGCGATCGCTGCCGATGCGAAAGCTGGGCGGCCGACGCTCCTGACCATGACCCATAAACAGCAAACGATCACGATCGCGCTCGACCCGCTCGAGCGCCCGTTCGCGGCACTGCATGCATGTATGGACGCCCAGGTTCGGGTATGGGGCTACGATCCTGCCGTTCTGCGCGGGCTGTCGCAACGACCAAGGCCGGTCGGCAATCCCGGCGAATGGTTTAAAGCCAGCGATATGCCCAACGTGCTTACGAACGAGGAGCAAAACGCCGGCGTACAGGTGCGACTGGACATCGATATCGCGGGTACGATCGTTGGATGCCACATCCTGCGCGCAGGAGGTAATGCCCAGTATCAGGCGCTGACCTGCGACCTGTTTCGCAAACGAGGCCGTTTTAAGCCCGCGCTGGACGCTGCCGGACAGCCGGTCAGCAGCGTGTGGATATCACGGGTCTTCTGGTCCGGTTGATCCGGACCGGGGCACCCACCGGTTCGTGTTCAGGCGACCGCGACGATCTCTTCCGGCTCGCGCAGCACATAACCGCGGCCCCAGACGGTTTCGATGTAATTCTCGCCGTCGCAGGCGACGCTGAGCTTCTTGCGCAGCTTGCAGATGAAGACGTCGATGATCTTCAGCTCGGGCTCGTCCATGCCGCCATAGAGATGGTTGAGGAACATTTCCTTGGTCAGCGTAGTGCCCTTGCGCAAGGAAAGCAGCTCGAGCATCGCATATTCCTTGCCCGTCAGGTGCACGCGAGCGCCGTCGACCTCCACGGTCTTGGCGTCGAGGTTCACGGCGAGCTTGCCGGTGCGGATCACCGACTGCGAATGACCCTTGGACCGGCGGACGACCGCGTGGATGCGCGCGATCAGCTCTTCGCGGTGGAACGGCTTGGTGACATAATCGTCCGCGCCGAAGCCGAAGCTGCGCACCTTGCTGTCCATCTCGCTGATGCCCGACAGGATCAGCACCGGCGTCGACACGCGGGCGACGCGCAGCTTCTTCAGCACGTCATAGCCGTGCATGTCCGGCAGGTTGAGGTCGAGCAGGATGATGTCGTAGTCGTAGAGCTTGCCGAGGTCCAAGCCCTCTTCGCCCAAGTCGGTCGTGTAGACGTTGAAGCCTTCGGTCCCGAGCATAAGCTCGATGGCCTTGGCCGTGGTCGGCTCGTCCTCGATCAGCAGCACCCGCATCGCGTCGTCCCCTGTTGGCGCGGACGGGCACTCCCTGGCGTGCCCGGACGGCCCGGATTCATTAACCAAACGACATCTGAAGGACAAAGGTTAATTTGCGATTAAAGCGAATTAATCCCGCGATTACCGCGATTCGCGCGGCGACTCGCCCCCGTCCGGGTCGACCGGCGAGAGGTCCGGGCCGAGCAAGGTCTGGTGGCGGCTGCGGGGAATGTCCTCTCCCAGCACCTCCCTCAGGTACAGGCTGCGCACCAGCGTAAAGATGACGACGAGCAGCGCGGCGGAAAAGAACAGCCCGAAGATGCCGAAGATCACGCCGATGCCGATGATCGCGAAGACGGTGATCGCCGGCGGGATCGAGACGACGCGCGCCTGGACATAGGGTGTGATGAAGTTGGTCTGGATCAGGCGCACCACGGCATAGGTAACGAGCGCGCCGATCAGCGGCCCGTTGCCCTGCGTCGCGGCGAGGCCGAGCGCGGGGACCATCGCCGCCGTCGGGCCGACATAGGGGATGAATTCGCTGAGGCCGGCGAGCAGGCCGAGCGCGGCGGCGGACGGCACGCCCGAAATCCACAGGCCGACGCCGATCAGCACGCCCATGGTGGTCATCAGGATCAGCGACGAGCGCAGCCACAGCCGCAGCGTCGAGCCGACGTCAAACAGCGCGTCCTCTATCGCGGGTCGCTTCGACGGCGGCATCAGGAACAGGAAGCCGCGCTGGTAGATGCCGGGGTCGGCTGCGAAGAACAGCGCGCCGACGAGCAGCAGGATGCAATTGAGCAGCAGTTCGCCCGCCCCGGTGACGAGCCCGCCGACGTCGCGCGCCGCCTGCGATCCGGCATAGGCCTGGCGCACGGCGTCGACGATCTTCGCGCCGACCGGGCTTTGCGATGCCCAGGCGGCGAGCTGGTCGAGCAGGCCGGGCAGGCGCGTGACGAGGACGTTGACCTGCTCGCGGAACTGCACGCCGAACAGCCAGGCGAGGAAGACGACGATACCGAGCGCGGTCGCCATGCCCATTGGCAGCGCGGCGCGCTCCGGCACGCGGACATGGTCGCGCCACAGGTCGGCGATGGCGTGGATCGCGATCGCGCCGAGCATCGAGCCGAAGGCGAGGATGAGCAGATTGCCCGCCTTGAGCAGCGCGGCGGCGATGCCGACGATGACCAGCACATAGAGCACCCGGCGCATGAAGCGCGCATCGGCCTCGTCGGGAGCGAGTCGGTTCATGCGGCGGCGGGACGGATCGGCATGGCGTGCTCAATGAGCGACGAGTGGTTTTGCTCCCCGGATTGGTGGGATGGTTGCGGAAGCGGCGTTTATGTCTCAGATGCTATGCCCCTTCTTGTTGGCCAGGCTTTCCAACATGATCCGATTGCATGTCATGACTGCTCTGGGATCAACGCTGATCCTGATCGGGGCAATCTGGCTGGCGTATCAGTGCAAGCTATTGCCCTTCGTCGCCCTGTTCGCCTTCGACGCGCCCGGCGCGACGGAGCATTTTACGCCTTGGCTGCTTTGTCTGGCGCTGATAGCCGCGCCGCTTTCCGCGGCGGGTGCGGCGATCTGCGCATTCATCAATGTCGCGATGCTGTCCCGAAAGATGCTGGCGATCGCTGCCGCCCTCTCAGCATATCCGTTTGTGCTCTATCTTCTTTTTATTCGTCCCGTGGGACGTTAATCCCACCAGAAAAACCACCAGTCAGAGTTCATCAGATCAGCTGCTAGAGCGGAGATAGTCTCAAAGCCTTGGTCGATCGTGTCGGGACAGTATTGGTAATGTTGGCGGGCAAGGTCCATCGCTTCGGCTCGCGTGTCAGGCCGACGTCCAATCCGCACGTCAATCGTATCGCCGCTGATGCCGACAAGTTCTGCGGCAAAATGCTGGTGCCACGATCGTAAGGCGGCGACATGATATTCCGGGGGAGGGCAGGCGTTCCAGTCGCCCCATCTCAGGAATGCGGGCACTTCCCACCCGCGTTCGGTGGGGATGAGAAGGATGTGCACATGCGGGTGAAAAGTGTTTCGGAGGTGGTCAAATACGACGCTGGGACCGAGTGACCCTCCCCCCGCTTCAGGCGGCCAAAGGCCAACGGGCGCATTCAGTTCGTCCGCCGGAAACGCTTCGGACCATTTACTCAAATCGATCGGAAACGTCAGATTGGCTGCGGCCGAGAGGATGTCCTGCGGCGAGCGGGAATGCTGGTCCGGCACGATCACCCCCGACGCTAGGGGATCTCCCATGGAGAATTGGTCGGCGATCCGGTCCAGATCGTCGTCACTACCGACGATTACCGGCCAGCCGCGGCCCGATCCTTTCAATTCTTTCCAGGCGTCCATCGCGTCCACGCCCGGCACGGTAATACGCTCGTAGCTCAGGGCCGCCAAGACTCGGGCGCGCGCCTCCTCGTATGCGGCACGCTGCTCTGGCGTAAGATGAGATAGGTCATCTCGCAACTGTATAGGCCCTAATTATCAGGTAAACAGGGATAATTCTTTTTGTTTTCGGCGCGCGGTCAATATGAATCACAATGAGAAACATACCAGTTCGCATTTGAATGAGCAAGCATCCAGAATAAAGGTATGAAAGAGAAAGAATTTGATAAATTGAAAAATTGACGATCATCGCAGGAGTTTGTTCGGTTCATTTCAACTGTTTTCACACGGGTCCCGCAGCCGCGCGCCGAGGAAGGTGATCAGCGCCTCGACCCGCGCGGGGCGCAGCGGGCTTGGCGGGGTGAGGAGGTGGAGGCCGACCGGCGGCGGCGCCCAGTCGGCGAGGATTTCGACCACGTCGCCCGCCGCTAGGTGTGCCCCGATGATGAACCCCGGCAGCCGCGCGATGCCGAGCCCCGCGACCAGCGCCGGGACCAGCGCCTCGCCGGAATTGGCGACGAGTGGGCCTTCTGGCTTGACCGACACCTCCGCGCCGCCCGGACCGCGGAAGCGCCACGGGCCGGGGACGTTGGCATAGCCGAGCAGCCGGTGCTCGCCGAGCTGGCCGGGATGCTTCGGCTCGCCGTGCCGCGCGAGATAGGCGGGGGCGGCGATCATGTGCATGCGGATGCCGCACAGCCGTCGCGCGCGCAGGCTCGAATCGGGCAGGTCGGCGATGCGCAGCGCGACGTCGAATCCCTCCGCGACGATGTCGATCCGCGCGTCGGAGCAATGGAGGTCGATCTCGATCCCCGGATGCAGGGCAAGGAATTCGGCGATCAGCGGTGCGACGCTGCCGATGCCGAAGCTCATCGGCGCGGCGAGGCGGACGCGCCCCGTCGGCGCGCTTGCCGCGTCGCGCGCCGTCTCCTCCGCCGCGCGCGCTTCGGCGAGGATGCGCGCGGCATGGTCGGCGAGCGGCTTGCCCGCCTCCGTCAGCGCGAGCCGGCGCGAGGTGCGGTGGAACAGCGACTGGCCGATATGCGCCTCCAGACGGGTGATCGCCTTGCTCACCGTCGCCTTGCTGAGGCCGATCGCATCGGCCGCTCCGCTGAACGAGCGATGCTCGACCACCGCCGCGAAGATCGCCCAGGCCTCAAGATCGGGTAGCCGCATCCGTCTTTCTCCCTCAGCGCACAGGCGTAGCAGGGAAACGATAGGTTTCCAGCGTTTCCGTTTACGCGCTGGCCGAACCGCCCCATCTTGGCTGCAACAGACAGGAGGCAGCCATGCTCGCTACCGATACCAAGACCGCTGCAAACGCCGGAATCGAACGGAGGCCGTTTGCCAGCCTGGGCCATGCCGATCACGGCTGGCTCGATGCCCGGCATCATTTCAGCTTCGCCAATTATTATGATCCCGCCCGGATGAGCTGGGGCGCGATCCGCGTGTGGAACGATGACGCCATCGCGCCGCAGACCGGTTTCCCGCCGCATCCGCACCGCGACATGGAAATCGTCACCTATGTCCGCACCGGGGCGATCACGCACCAGGATTCGATGGGCAACCAGGGGCGCACCGAGGCGGGCGACGTGCAGGTGATGAGCGCGGGCTCCGGCGTGCGCCATGCCGAATACAATCTGGAGAACGAGACGACGACGCTGTTCCAGATCTGGATCGAGCCGACCCGCACGGGCGGCGCGCCGAGCTGGGGCGCCAAGCCCTTCCCGAAAGGTGACCGATCCGGCCAGTTCGTGACGCTCGCCAGCGGCTTTGCCGAGGACACCGACGCGCTGCCGATCCGCGCCGAGGCGCGCGTGATGGCCGCGACGTTGAAGGCAGCCCAGAGCGCGACGCACACGATCGGCGAGGGGCGGCACGTCTACCTGGTGCCGGCGACCGGCGCGATCGACATCAACGGCGTGCGCTTCGACGCGCGCGACGGTGCGGCGCTGTCCGGCGGCCAGACGGTGACCATCACTGCGATCGCCGATGCCGAGATCGTGCTGGTCGACGCGAACTGAACCTTCACTGCCGTGCCCGGTTGTCGCCGGGCACGTTCCTTCACCATTGATCTGGAGCAACATCCGATGACCAAGGTCCTTGTCCTCTATTATTCGTCCTACGGCCATATCGAGAAGATGGCGGACGCCATGGCGGAAGGCGCGCGCGCCGGCGGCGCCGAGGTGGACATCCGCCGCGTCGTGGAAACCGCTCCGCCCGAGGTCGTCGCCGCGGCGCATTTCAAGACCGACACCGCGCATCCCGAGATCGAGGGTCCCGACGCCCTGACCCAGTATGACGCGATCATCGTCGGCGCTCCGACCCGCTACGGTCGTATGCCGAGCCAGATGGCGGCCTTCTGGGACACGACCGGCGGCGTGTGGATGCGCGGCGGGCTGGTCGGCAAGGTGGGCGGCGCCTTCACCTCGACCGCCAGCCAGCACGGCGGGCAGGAGACGACGCTCTTCTCCATCCTCACCAACCTGCTGCATCACGGCATGACGATCGTCGGCCTGGACTATGGCTATCAGGGCCAGATGGGCGTCAAGGAAGTGCATGGCGGGACGCCTTACGGCGCCTCGACGCTCGCCGACGGCGATGGCAGCCGCCAGCCCAGTCAGGTCGACCTGGACGGCGCGCGGCACCAGGGCAAGCGTATCGCCGAGACCGCAGCCAGGCTGAAGGGCTGACACGGCGCGTCCCCTCCCGCACGCGGGAGGGGCCTTCTGGCTAGAGGCTGATCCACGTGCGCGGACGGAGTGCTGGCCCTTGCCCCAACCCGGCCGTCCTTACAGCGTAGCTTAAATGGGCGGCCGGGTGGCGGCGAGGGATGGCACTGCCCGAGCCCAGCCCTGCTGGATCGCGCATCAAAGGCCGCGTTTGCCCTTCTTCGGGGCCTTGGCCGCGGGCGCTACCCAGGCGGGGAGGGCGACGAACGCGACCGGCACGACCGATGCGATGGTCACCGTCGCGTCGACGGCCGGATCGGCGGGAAATTGATCGCGCGCCTTGGCGAAGACGAAGCGGGCGCGCGCCGCGCCCGGCGCCGATGCCGTCGCACCGACCCAGCGCCAGTGCCAGGGTTCCCATTTCACCTGTTGCCGGTTGCCGCCAGGGAACGACAGTTCGAAGCCGTAATGCGGCGCATTGCGAAGCAGCCACCGCGCCGCCGGCGTCGCCGCCATACAGGCTTCCGCGTCGCGACATCCGTTCGCCGGCCGCACGGCGAAGTCGACGGCATAGCCCGTCGCATGTTCGCTATGCCCCGGCGGCGCGACGGAAATCGCGCGATCGGCGGCGCTGGTCGTTCCGCCACGACAGAAAACCTCCGCCTGCGATACGATGGAGCGATGGCAGGACAGACCGCGCAGTGTGCCGCCCACCGCCGGATCGCCCGCGGCGGCCGCGACCAGGCGGCCGAGGTCGGGCAGCATGTCGCGCCTGACGAGGCAGCGGCCGAGGCCGAAGCCCGGAGGCGCGGGCACGAGTTCGTCCGGCGGCGCATCGCCATAGGCGAGGTGGCCGAAGGATCGGCCCGGATCGCTCATGCTGGCGCGGGCGGCGGGACATATGTCCGCCGCGGCCGGTGTCGCCTGGAGCAACTGGCCGCACAGGAGAAGGGAGGGGAGGAGCGCACGCATTGCGGTGCGCCTCTGGCGCGAAGCGCCATCCGGTGGCAAGGGCCGTCGCATGCATGGCGACAGGGTCCTATTCATCGACGGCGAGGCGCTGGTCATCGACAAGCCCGCCGGCCTGCCGGTCGATCGCCCGCGCGACGGCGGCCTCAGCCTCGAAAACCACCTCGAATCCCTGCGCTTCGGCTTCCAGCGCTGGCCGCAGGCGGTGCATCGGCTCGATCGCGACACCAGCGGTTGCCTGCTCCTGTCGCGCAACCCGAAGGCGCATGCGCGGTACCAGCAGTCGTTCGAGCAGGGATTGGTCGAGAAGCGATACCTCGCCGTGCTCGTCGGCGTACCGAAAGGCGAGTCGGGGACGATAGACCTGCCGCTCGCCAAGGTGTCGACGCGGGAACAGGGATGGCGGATGGTCGCCGACCCGAAGGGCAAGAGCGCGCGTACCGACTGGCGGCTCGTCGCGACGGACGATGCGGGGCGTTCGTTGGTCGAGTTTCGTCCCACCACCGGGCGGACGCACCAGATCCGCGCGCATGCCGCGACGGGTCTCGGTGTCGCCGTGGTCGGAGACCCTGTCTACGGCACGGCGGACAAAAGCGGGATGCTGCTGCACGCGGCCGGACTGGTGGTGCCGCGGGGGACCAAGGAGCCGATCCGCGCGGAGGCCCCCATGCCCGAGCGGTTCGGCGTCTGGGCGCTGTGATGCACGTGCCCGAGGATGCGATCGAGGAACGCTTCCTCGCCGCCTCCGGACCGGGTGGACAGAATGTCAACAAGGTCGCCACCGCATGCCAGCTGCGCTGCGACGTGTTCAAGCTGGGGCTCCACCCCGAGACGTGGCGTCGGTTGAAGGTGATCGCGGGCAGTCGTCTCAGTACCAGCGGCGAATTGGTCATCACCGCGCGCCGCTATCGGACGCAGGAGGCGAACCGCGCCGACGCGCGAGAACGGCTGATGGAGATGCTCGCCAAGGCGGAGGAACGCGAGGCCCGCCGCGTGAAGACCAAACCGTCCAAGAGCGCCAAGGCGAAGCGCGTCGATGCCAAGAAGGGCCGGGGTGTGGTCAAGGCGGCAAGGGCGAAGGTCCGGCTCGACTGACGACGCCGGCTGGGATTCGGGGGCGCGCCGTCCTACATCGCGGCGCATGTACCAGTTCGATATCGCCACCGGCTCCAAGGCCGAACTCTACCATGACCTGGCTGCGGCGCTCGATGCGCTGACCGCCGACGAGCCCGATCCCATCGCCAACATGGCCAATGCGGCGGCGCTGATCTGGCAGTATCTCCCCGACCTCAACTGGGCCGGATTCTACCGCAACGTCGCGGACGAGCTGGTGCTCGGGCCGTTCCAGGGCAAGGCGGCATGTATCCGCATTCCGTTCGGCAGGGGCGTGTGCGGCACCGCCGCGGCGACGCGGGAAACCCAGGTCGTGGCCGATGTCCATGCCTTTCCCGGGCACATCGCCTGCGACGCGGCGAGCCGGTCGGAGCTGGTGGTTGCGATCGTTCATGACGGACGGCTTCTCGGCGTGCTCGACCTGGACAGCCCCGAGGCCGGCCGCTTCGACGCGGAAGACGCGGCGGGTTGCGAGGCGCTGATGCGGCGTCTGGCGCCCCGCATCGCCTGACCCCCCGGCCTCGGGCCGCTGCACCTGACCCGGATCGGGACAATGGGTCCGCGTTCGACCCCTCTTCGGTGTAGGTAAGCAACCTGTTAAGGAAAGCGGCGTTGCGCAACCGTAACGTCGAGTCGGCGTCGGTTGGCCGCGGAACGGGAGGAAACAGGGATGCGCAGGGTGATGCTTGCGGGCGCCGTGCTCGCCATGGGGATGACGGGTGGCGCGGATGCACAGCAGCGTGTCATCGTGCGCGGTCCCGGCATGGGTGCGCCTGGACCGGCGACGCCAGGCATGGCGCCCAGGACGGGCTTTACGGGCCGATGGGGCAGCAAGGTCGGCGGCCACTGGTGGGGCGGCGTCAACGCGCCCGGCGGCTGGGGCGCCTATCGCCGTCCCGCACGTGGGTGGACCCTGCCTAGCTATTGGTATGCCCCGCGCTTCTACGTCAGCGACTGGTCGACATACGGGCTCGCGCAGCCGCCGCAGGGCTATACCTGGGTGCGCTATTATGACGATGCGGTGCTCGTGGACGGCCGCGGCGCGGTCTACGACAGCGTGGGCGGACTCGACTGGGACCGGTATGAAGCCGGCTATGCCGCGCAGGATGCCGCCTATGCCGAAGGCGCTCCTTCGGACGGCTATTACGAGCGCGACTATGACCGGCGTGTCGACCGGCGTAGCAGTGGCGTGGGTGGAGCCGTCGCGGGTGCGGTGGTCGGCGGCGTCGCCGGCAACGTGATCGCGGGACGCGGCAACCGGCTGGGCGGTACCCTCATCGGTGCGGGTGTAGGCGCCGCGGCAGGCTATGCTATCGACCGGTCGCAGGATCGCCACCGCGTGGACGATTATGGCGCCCCTTACGGTCGGCCGGGGCGCATTCCCGTGGCCCCGGATTATCCGCCGCCGCCGCCGGGCGACTATGCGCCGCCGCCGCCACGCGGCCACGCGCCCTACGCTCCGCCGCCGCCCGTTGCCTATGCCCCGCATGCCCCGATCGTTCAGCCCCTGCCGTCCCCCGCATGGCGATCCGCCGACGGGACGACGACGGTGACGACGACGACGGCCGGCGGTTATGTGAGCGGCGGTTATTATTATCCCGGCGCGAGCACGACGACCGTGGTGGTGCAGACCCAACCCGTCGTCACGACCACGACGGAAGTCTATGAGGATGCGGTGACGTATACGCGGCGTCCGGTGGCTCACACCAAGACCAAGCGGGTCTGGCGCCCGGCACCGCGCTGCGCCTGCCGCTGACGCGGGGGCGACGCCGGGCCGTTACCGGATAGCCTCTGCAAGCCGTGCGCTCGTGCGGCGATGTCCGTGCAGGCTAGCTTCGGTTCGGACCTTTTCTCGCTTGTGCGCGTCGTGCCCTGATGCTTGTCTGAGGCCGGACGGGAGAATCACGATGCGCATGCCACTGCTCTGCCTGCTCGTGGCGCTGCCGGCGTCGCTAGCTGCACAGGCTTTGCCGACCCCCCGGCCGCCGGTCGATCTCGGCGACCACGCCGTCCCGCGCCTGAACCAGCCTTGGCTGCCAGGGCTGTTGAGCGACACGCGCGATACGCCGACGACCCGCCGCCAGCGTATCGTTTGGATTAGCCGGCTGAGGGCCCAGGCCGAGGCGTTGCAGGCGCAGGACGGCGGGACGCTTTCCGCCGATCATCGCGCCTATATACAGCGCCGGCTCAGCCGATATCTGCGCAGCTGAATCGCGCCGCACGCGATTCGCTTTCGCGCGGACTGAACGGCTCAGCGGCGCGATGCACGGCCGCCGAACGTCACCAGGCTTTCCGAGCCGTCCGCACCGATGGCCGAGACGCCGATGAACGTATCGTCGACGGGAACCTGCGACAGCACGGTTCGCGTGTCGGAGACGTCGCGCGACTTCGCCCAGTCGGCGGTGTCGTTGGACCGCCAGTGCACCCGATAGCGGACGGCACCCGGAACCGCCGGCCATGATACCTGTGTGTCGCGCGACAGGTCGCCCGATAGCGTGACGCTGGCCGGAGCGGCGGGCGCGGCGGCGAGTCGCGCGATCGTCGCGGCGTTGATTGCCGTCACCTTTGCGAGATACGCGAAATCCATCCGGTCGATGGTGTCGCCGTACACGACGCCCTTATCCGTCCGCAGGTCCTGGTGCTGCGCATCCCAATTCTCCGCACCGACCGAAAAGCGCACCGCGGGATAGCCGCGCTTGAGAAACGGTTCGTGATCGCCGCCCCGGCCGAAGCGGTCCGGCCGGCGGTCGATGACGACGTCGAGACCGCCCGGGATGCCGCGGGCTATACCGTCGATCGCCTTCGCGAGCGCACGGCTCGGCCCGTCGTCCTCCCCGCCGTCACCGCGGCGACGCATCTGCTGCGGCAGGTCTTCCGACGCGCGGATCCCCTCCGAAAAGACGCGCACCCGACCGGCGTCTACGACGCCGCCCTGGCCCACCGTGTTGCCCACGATGTCGTTGTTGAGCATCGCGCTCACCTGCCATCCGCGTTGCTGCGCGGTGTCGGCGAGAAGCTCCGCACCCCACAGTCCCTGTTCCTCCGCGGAAAAGGCCACGTAGACGATCGTCGCGTCGAATTGGTGCTTGGACAGAAGTCGTGCTGCTTCCAGCACCAGCGCGACGCCCGACGCGTCGTCATTGGCCCCGGGGGCATCGTGAGTCGCATCCATCACGTCCGTCACGCGGCTGTCGATATGGCCGCCGACGATGACCACGCGATTGGGATCGCGACCGCGCTGGATGCCGAGTACGTCCTGCACGACGACGCCCTGCGGCGCGCGCGGACCATCGAACCGCCGGTCGATCCGTTCGACGCTGATGCAGCCGCCGCATTCGCGTCCGATCGTCTCGAACTGGCGCGCCGCCCAATCGCGCGCGGCGCCGATGCCGCGCTTGGGATCGGTCGTGGAGGACAAGGTGTGGCGTGTGCCGAAACCGACGAGCGCCGCGACGCTCGCCTTCAGACGCTGAGCACTCGGCGCGGCGACCTTGGGGCCAGCCGAGGCGGTCGGGGAAGGCGCGGCGATCGACGCGGCGGAGGCGGCAAGCAGTAGAGCAGGGATCATGCACCAGGCATGACGATTTTTCCCAACGGTCTCAAGGGAGAAGGCGTTGCAGCCTGGATCAGTGCAGCCGATGGGCTGAGGTCCGCGTTTTGGTCTCCAGCTGCTCTATGACCCCGGAAATCTGTGCTGCGGGAATGCCTTCGTCGAGCCTGTCCAGGATCGCGAGTGCCTCCGCCAGCAAGGCGAGCACCTTGGCGTGGTGCGGTGCCTGCCCGCATGGTCGATCCATCATCGCTCTCCCGCCTAATCGTATTGCGGATAACGTATAACAGATCGGATATTCCGCTTCCATCGCAAAGCGATAGCTGTAGCCTCAGCTCAATCGATCGATCGCATCGGGGGTCAGGGAGCCGGGCACGATCATGACGGGAACTGGCAGGGTCCCGGCGTCGGTGCCGGCGAAATGACTGACCAACTTGCCCGGCGCCCCCGTCGCGGCCGCGCCGAGCACCAGCGCGGCGATGTCGCGATTCGTCGCGATGATTTCGCGGATGATTTTCGGACCCTCGCCCTCGCGCACGGTGATCGCCGGCTTGAGGCCCGATTCCGTCATCAACGTGCCTGCGGCCTTCGTCACCAGCCCTTCGGCGTGAAGGCGCGCCTCTTCCTCGATCGTCGCCTGCACGCCGCCAAATGCGATGAATTCCTGCGGCGGGATCAAGGTCAGGATCTCGACACCGCCACCGGTCTTCACGGCCCGCCGCGCGGCGAAGCGCAGCGCGATCTCCGCCTCCGGACTGTCGTCGATCACCACCAGATAGATGCGCATCGCGTCCCCTTTTTCCGTTACGTGACGCGTGGCTCGGACGAGCGCAAGGGTTGACCCTGTGCGTCAGGGGCGCAAAGGAGCCTCCACTCCCCAGGCAAGAGGACCTGCATGTCGATCGAGATCAAGATGCCCGCGCTGTCGCCGACGATGGAGGAGGGCACGCTCGCCAAGTGGCTCGTCAAGGAAGGCGACACCGTCAAGTCCGGCGACATCATGGCGGAGATCGAGACCGACAAGGCGACCATGGAGTTTGAGGCGGTCGACGAAGGCACGATCGCCAAGATCCTCGTCGCAGAGGGTACCGACAACGTGAAGGTGGGCGCGGTGATCGCGATCCTGGCGGAAGAAGGCGAGGATGCCTCTTCGGTGCAGGCGCCGAACAAGAGCGAGACGCCCGAGCCCGCCGACCCGGAATTCAAGGGGCGCCCGGATCCGACCGATCCCAACAAGACCGGCAGCGAGGCGAAGCCCGCCGAGCGTACGCTGACGCAGGCCGAGGACCATGGCCGTCCCGCGGCGCAGGACGATCGTGGCGGCGCCACGGGCGGCGACGGCCGCGTCAAGGCGACGCCGCTCGCCCGCCGCATCGCCGCGGACAAGGGCATCGAGCTGGGCAGCGTGACCGGTTCGGGTCCCAACGGCCGCATCGTCAAGGCGGACGTCGAAGGTGCGAAGCCCGGCGCCGCGGCCCCCGCACAGGCGGCGTCGCCCACCCACGCTGCCGAGTCGAGCGCCCCGGTCGCCGCAGCCAAGCCCGCGGTCGTGCCCGACATTCCGCACGAGGCGACGAAGCTGTCGAACATGCGCAAGACGATCGCGCGCCGCCTGACCGAATCGAAGCAGACGGTGCCGCACATCTACCTGACGGTGGACGTGCAGCTCGACGCGCTGCTCAAGCTGCGTACGGAGCTGAACGCCTCGCTCGAAAGCCGCGGTGTCAAGCTGTCGGTCAACGACATGCTGGTCAAGGCGCTGGCGCAGGCGCTGATCGCGGTGCCCAAGTGCAACGTCATGTACACGCCCGACCAGCTGATCAGCTTCAAGCGCGCCGATATCTCGGTCGCCGTATCGACGCCCTCGGGCCTGATCACGCCCATCGTCGTGGGCGCGGACAGCAAGAGCCTGTCGACAATCTCGAACGAGGTGAAGGACCTGGCGGCGCGGGCCAAGGACAACAAGCTGAAGCCCGAGGAATTCCAGGGCGGCACCGCGTCGATCAGCAACATGGGCATGTTCGGCATCAAGCAGTTCGAAGCCGTCATCAATCCGCCGCAGGGCATGATCCTAGCGATCGGTGCGGGCGAGAAGCGGCCCTATATCGTCGATGGCCAGATCGGCGTCGCGACGGTGATGACCGCGACCGGCAGCTTCGACCATCGCGCTATCGATGGTGCCGACGGCGCCGCGCTGATGAAGGCGTTCAAGGAGCTCGTCGAGCGTCCGCTCGGTATGCTCGCCTGAGGCGCGGAGCGCCGCGCGCATGCGCACGCTGATCGAACTGCTTCATATCCTCGTCGGGCTGACCGCGGCGGCATTCATCGCCGCCGCGGCAGCCTGGGCCTATCCGCTGGGACGGGATGTCATCTGGTGGTGCGGCGCGGGCGCGATGCTCGCGACGCTCGTCATGGGTGTGAAGCCACTGCGCCGCGCGCGCGCCGCCGACAGGAAACGCTGACCGTGATAGATCTTCCCCACGCCGATCCGACGATCCGCGTCACCGCCATGCCTGCGGATGCGAATGCCTATGGCGACATCTTCGGCGGCTGGCTGATGAGCCTGATGGATTCCGCCGCCGGACTCGTCGCCGCGCGCCGGGCGAAGGGACGGGCCGTCACGATCGCGATGGACGGCATGCAGTTCCACGCGCCTGTTCATGTCGGTGACGAGGTGTCCGTCTATGCGCGCCTCGACCGTGTCGGCCGCACGTCGATGACGATCGCCGTCGAAAGCTGGTCGCGCGATCGGCATGGCGAGGAGGTCCGCAAGGTGACGGAAGCGCGTTTCACCTTCGTCGCCATCGATGAACACCGCCAGCCGCGCCCCGTGCCGACGCTGGCCTGATCCCATTCTCCCCAGGTAAGGACCTTTCCCGTGGCAGACTCCTACGATCTCATCGTCCTCGGCTCCGGCCCCGGCGGCTATGTCGCGGCGATCCGCGCCTCGCAGCTGGGTATGAAGGTCGCGATCGTCGAGCGTGAGCGGCTGGGCGGCATCTGCCTCAACTGGGGCTGTATCCCGACGAAGGCGCTGCTGCGGACCTCGGAAATCTATCATTATATGACCCACGCCGATGCCTATGGGCTGAAGGCGGAGAATGTCGGTTTCGACCTGGGCAAGATCGTCGATCGCAGCCGCAAGGTTGCCGGCCAGCTCAACGCCGGCGTCAAGGGATTGATGAAGAAGAACAAGGTCGCCGTGGTCGAGGGCGTCGGCACGGTCACCGGCAAGGGCAAGCTGTCGGTCAAGCAGGGCGACAAGACGGTCGATCTCGCCGGCAAGCACATCCTGATCGCGACGGGCGCGCGGGCGCGCGACCTGCCGTTCGCCAAGGCGGACGGGGACCGCATCTGGACCTATCGCCACGCCATGGTGCCGCAGGTGATGCCGACCAAGCTGTTGGTCATCGGGTCGGGCGCGATCGGCGTCGAGTTCGCGAGCTTCTACAATGATATGGGCGCAGACGTGACGATCGTCGAAATGCTGCCGCGCATTCTGCCGGTCGAAGACGCCGAAGTCAGTGACTTTATGACCAAGGCCCTGACAAAGCAGGGCATAAAGATCGTCACCGGCGCTGCGCTGGAAAAGATCGAGACGGGTAAGGATGGGGTGAAGGCGTCGATCAAGGGCGCCGACGGCAAGGTCGACGCGCAGGACTATAGCCACGTCATCGTCGCCATCGGGATCGTGCCGAACACCGAGAACATCGGGCTGGAGGCGCTGGGGGTGCAGACGGAGCGCGGCCACATCAAGGTTGACGGCTTCGGTCGTACCAATGTCGAGGGCATCTACGCGATCGGCGACGTCACCGGCGCGCCCTGGCTCGCGCACAAGGCGAGCCACGAGGGTATCGTCTGCGTCGAGAAGATCGCCGGGGAAAATCCGCATCCGTTCGAGACCTGGAACATCCCGGGCTGCACCTACAGCCGCCCGCAGGTCGCGAGCGTCGGCCTGACCGAAGCGAAGGCTAAGGAGGCGGGTCACGACGTCAAGGTCGGCAAGTTCCCCTTCATCGGCAACGGCAAGGCGATCGCGTTGGGCGAGGCGGAAGGCTTCATCAAGACGGTGTTCGACGCCAAGACGGGCGAACTGCTCGGCGCGCACATGGTCGGCGCCGAGGTGACCGAGCTGATCCAGGGCTATGTCGTCGCGCGGCAGCTGGAGACCACCGAACACGAACTGATGGAGACGGTGTTCGCGCACCCGACGCTCAGCGAGATGATGCACGAGAGCGTCTTGAGCGCCTACGGCCGCGCGCTGCATTTCTAGGGCGGGGCAGGTCGCGGGTGTCGTGCTGCCTCCTCCTGTCGGCTGCCCCGGCGTTTCCGTCGTCGGTTGCAAGGAGAAGGGGGGGATGTCCCCCACCATTGGCGGTGGATGACGCGGGTCATGTGACGGGCGCTGCATCATGAGCTTCCCGCGGCTTTCCGCGGGCGCCGCCCGTCTCGCCGCAGGCATCGCGCTGCTCTTCCTGGCAAGCGTTGCTTTGTTCTGGCCCGGCTATGTCCAGTACGACAGCCTGGCCCAATACGGCCAGGCGCTGTCCGGCACGTATGATGACTGGCATCCGCCGGTCATGGCGCGCCTGTGGGCGCTGTTCGGCGCGCGGGGGCAGGCCCCGATGATGCTGGTCCAGCTCGCGGGCTATTGGGCCGGATTCGGCGCGCTGATCGTCGCCCTTGCCGTCTCGGGGCGGCGGCTCGCGGCACTGGCGCTGCTTATCGTGGCGCTCTGGCCGCCGCTGCTCGGATGGCAGCCGGTCGTGCTGAAGGACACGCAGATGCTCGCCGCGCTGCTGGCCGCGACCGGGGCGATCGGATGGTGGCGCGTCCGCGGCGCCGCCGTTCCACCGATCGCATGGGCGGTCGTGGGAATCCTGCTCGGTTATGCCATGCTGGTACGCGCCAACGCGGTTTTCGCGGTGGTGCCGTTCGGCGCGATGCTGGCGCGGCGCCAGGGTGGATTGCCAAGGACTTGGCAGGCGATCGCCGGGGGCGCGGGAACCCTGCTCGCAATCCTGTTCGTCATCGGTCTGTCGTCGGTGATCAATCACGATCTGCTCGGTGCGTCGCGCAGCGGGGTCGAGCGGACGCAGCCGACCTACGATCTCGCGGGGATCGCGGTGCACAGCGGCGCAACCGAAATGGGCCTGTCGCCGGCAGCAATCACCGCTCTGCGGCGAAAACGCTGTGTGCGCCCCTATTTCTGGGACCCCTTGGGTGAGGAGCGTCGTTGCCAGCGGGACGTGGCGACACTCGCCGCCATGCCGGTGGCGACGTTGTACGCGACATGGGCATCGGCGGCGCTGCGTCATCCGATCGCCTATGCCGGCCACCGACTTGCGCACCTGAACGCGACCGATCGCTGGATCGTGCCTGCGCGCTGGCCGGGCGCGCAGCCGCCAGAGGCGAACGAGCCGAATACGATGGGGCTGCTTGAACCATCCAAGGCGGCGGCACGATGGCAACGCGTGGCGGGGGCGCTGACCGATCTGCCGGTTGGTTGGCCGATCGTCTGGATCGTCATCGCGTTTGCCAACCTACCCGCGGCTGCGTCGCGTCGCGACGGCAGCGGCATGCTCGCCGCGGCGCTGCTCGTATCGGCCCTGTCGCTGGAAAGCAGTTTCGCGGTGCTCAGCATCGCCTCGGACCTGCGCTACCATCTCTGGGCGATGGTGGCGACGGCAACGGCCGTCGCGTTGCTCGGGCGCAGGCGCTGGCGGCTGCCCTGGGTCGCCCTGCTCCTGCTTGTCATCATCGCAGGCATCGGCGCACGCCTGCTGCTCCCGACGCCGCCGCAGACCTATGCCGGGATGCTCGGCTGACGCGAGGCAACCGCATCGCCGCCGCGGACGTTTCTTCAGGCCTAGCCGACAGGAGACATGCGATGGCGGATCGCGACGACCAGGACCAGATCTATCGCGACTTCAAGGAAGCGGTGAACATGACGCCGTCGGCGCTCGAGCATTTTCTCGACAGCGACGAAAGCAAGCGGGTCGGGTGGAAGGGTGAGGACGGCGATGGCGCCGGAGAAAGCGTCGGCCACAAGTCCGGACGCCGGATCGTGGAGATCAAGCACAAGAAAAAGGCGGACCTGACCGACGACGATTATGCGCATATGAAGAAGGTCGTCGGCTATGTCCGGCGTCATCTGGCGCAAGGCGGTCCGAAGAAGGACGCAGAACATAGCGACTGGCGCTATTCGCTGATGAACTGGGGCCATGACCCGCTGAAGGATTGAGCGGCGGTGGCAGCAGCTTGTCATGGCGCGCGGCCGACGCCGGACGTTCCCGCGCCGGTGGCTGCTGACCGTAATGGATTGCGCCGCCCCCTTTATGACCGGCCTAGCATCCGCTGCGCGCGCCTCCTAAGTCGATCGTCATGCTGACTTCCGACCAGGCGCGCGACCGCGCCGCCGATATCGTTTCCCGCGCTAAAACCGCCGGCGCCGACGCGGCCGACGCCGTCTTCGCGGCCGACGCCTCCCTCGACGTATCGGTCAGGCTCGGCCTGCTCGAGGATGTCGGGCGATCGGAAAGCGAGGAGCTTGGCCTGCGCGTGTTCGTCGGTCGCCGTTCGGCAAGCGTTTCGACGACGGACCTGTCCGCAGACGCATTGGCGACGCTGGTCGATCGCGCCGTGGCGATGGCGCGCGAAGCGCCGGAAGACCGATGGGCGGGCCTCGCGCCGGCCGACCGTCTGATGCACGGCGCGCCGCCGCTGCTCGATCTGGATGACCGGGAAGAGGCAGACCCTGCATCCTTGAAAGCTATGGCGCTGGAGGCCGAAGACGCCGCGCGCGGCGTCGCGGGCGTCACCAACAGCGAAGGTGCGGGGGCGAGCGCATCGCGGTCGGTCTGGGCATTGGCGACGAGCCACGGCTTCACGGGGTCTTTTTCGGCGACCGCCTATAGCGTTTCCGCGAGCGTGCTCGCGGGTGATGTCGCGCGTGGCATGGCACGCGATTATGCCCATCACGCGACGCGTCATCGCCGTCACCTCGATCCGCCAGCTGACATCGGCCGCCTTGCGGGCGAGCGCGTGGTCGCGCGGGTCAACCCCGGCCGCGCGCCGAGCGGCGCGTTGCCGGTCGTGTTCGACCCCCGCATCGCCGCGTCGCTGGTCGGTCATCTTTCCGGCGCGATTGCGGGACAGGCGATTGCGCGGCGTACCAGTTTCCTGCTGGACGCCTTAGGTCAGCGCGTCTTCGCGCAAGGTGTGACGATCCGTGACGATCCTCATCGGCCGCATGGCCTGCGGTCGCGCCCGTTTGATGGGGAGGGGCTGCCGGTTTCACCCGTGGCGCTGGTCGAGGACGGGATGCTCGAGACCTGGCTGCTGGACAGCGCATCCGCGCGTCAGCTGGGGCTGGAGCCGACCGGCCATGCGGCACGCGGCATTGGCGGCAGCCCGGGCGTGTCGCCCAGCAATCTTTACATGGAAGCGGGTGCGATTCCCCCCGCGACGCTGATCGAGGACATAGCGACGGGCATCTATGTCACGGAATTGATCGGCCAGGGCGTCAATCCGGTGACGGGCGATTACAGTCGCGGCGCCGCCGGCTTCCTGATCGAGCGCGGCGCATTGACCACGCCGGTCGCCGAATTCACGATCGCGGGCAATCTCAGGGATATGTTCCTCAACCTCACGCCCGCGAACGACCTGGCGTTCCGGTACGGGACGAATGCCCCGACCTTGCGGATCGAAGGGATGATGGTCGCCGGTGGCTGATCCCGCCGCTCTTGCCGGGGCGGTCGCGGCCGCCGCTGCCGAGGCGGGGCAGATGGCGCTGGCGCGCTGGCGGACGGACTTTCGCCGTTGGGAAAAGACGCCTGGCAGCCCGGTATGCGAGGTCGATCTCGACGTCGACGCGATGCTGAGGGCGCGACTGGGCGCCTTGCTGCCGGACGCCGGTTGGCTTTCCGAGGAAAGCGCCGACAGTCCGGAGCGGCTGCAGCGGTCGTACGTGTGGGTGGTCGACCCGATCGACGGCACGCGCGACTATATTCGGGGACGCGAAGGGTGGTCGATCTCGGTCGCGCTCGTCGAGCATGGCGTCGTGACGATCGGCGTACTCGATGCGCCGGCGCGGCGTGAGCGCTGGTGCGCCACGGTCGGGCGCGGCGCGTGGCGTAACGGGGTGCGGTTGCGGGCGGGCGGCCGTAATCGCCTGCCCGGCGCGCGCGTGCCGACGGATGCCCTGCCCAAGGCGGATCGGGATCTGATCGCCGTCGCCAAGCCCAATTCGATCGCGTTGCGGATCGCGATGGTCGCTGCGGACGAGGCGGATCTGGTCGCCACGCTGCGCTGGGGCAACGAGTGGGACATCGCGGCGGCAGCGTTGATCGCAGCGGAGTCGGGTGCCGCAGTGGGTGACGCGCTGGGTCGCCCTCTCGATTTCAACAAGCCGGACGCGCGCGCCTTCGGCGTGCTCGCCTGCGCACCCGGAATTCGCGGTGCGGCGGTCGCACGGCTGGCCGACCGCGCGCGCTCCATCCTGGGCGAGCCTCTATGAAATGGCGAAAAAGGCGACGCTTAACCGAGGTTTAGCAGAACGATCGGAACACGGCACGCTTCCGTAACGTTTTGTTGCGGAACGGTGACGGCTGGCGTCATCGTCTGGAAGGGACCTCAACCATGCTTTGGACGATCGCCGTCATCCTGCTGATCCTCTGGCTGCTCGGTTTCTCGCTGCACATCGCGGGTGGCCTGATCCACATCCTGCTGGTGATCGCGATCATCGTCGGCCTGATCCAGCTCTTCACCGGCCGTCGGGCGGTCTGATGCCCCGGCACGCGACGATCCGAACCGTCGGATCGTCGTCGTTGCCGCGGGGTTTACCGCGATAGCAATTGCGGGACCGGAACAGCATTACAGTCGAAATGGTTATATCGGCCATGCCGACCGTTAGACGTCCCCGGATCCTCGTCGTGGAGGATCAACCCCTGCTCCGTGTCCATGCCAATCTCGCTCTGGAAGAGGCCGGCTATACCGTTGTCGAAGCCGGCGACGCGGAGGAGGCGCTGGCGGTGCTCGCCACCGACCCGGATGTCGCTGCCGTGTTCACGGACATTCGCATGCCCGGCGACGTCGATGGGCTTGCGCTGGCGCATCGTCTCCACGCCGACCGCCCCGATCTCAAGGTGATCGTCACGTCGGGCGCCGAACAGGTGGAAAAGGATGCGCTGCCCCCCGGCGGGGTGTTCGTCGCCAAGCCCTATACCGCCGCGGAAATCGCCCGGGCGCTGCAAGACGCCTGAGCGGGACGGGGCGAAGGAGTGCCCGGGGCTTAGTCCCAAGGCAGCGTCACCGCCTTCGGGCTGGCTAGGACCTCGTCAGCAAGGCGGCGGTTGCCCCAAACCGACCGAGGTCCCGTTGGTCAGTGGACGAATCGCGCCACGACGTCGCGGTAGCTGCGGCTGACCTTCACGCTCGCGCCCGAGTCGAGCACCAGGAAACATTCGCCGTTGGTATGCGGCTTGACCTGCTTGACGAGGTCGAGGTTGACGATTGTCGACCGGTGCACGCGCTGAAACCGTCGCGGATCGAGGCGCTTCTCCAGGTCCTTCATCGTCTCGCGCAGGATCAGCGTATTGTCGCCGGTGTAGATGCACATATAGTCGCCGGCGGCGTCGATCCGCTCGATCGTGTCGACATCGACGCGGAAAATCTGGCCGCGATCCTTGATGTTGATGAGTTTCTCGAAACGGTTGGACGAGACCGCGTCGCCGCCGTCGGCCATGTCGGCGGCCGCCTCCGGCGCATGCTCGGCGAGCACCTCCTTCAGCTTCTCGACCTCCTCGACGCCGCGCTTCTCTGAAAGCCGCTGCCGTACCCGGTCGAGCGTATCGGCAAGGCGCGCTTCCTCGACCGGCTTCATCAGATAGTCGACCGCCTGTGCCTCGAAGGCGCGCAGGGCATGGTCGGAATAGGCGGTGACGAAGACGAACAACGGCGGCTCCACCTCCATCAGACCCTGGACCACCGAAAAGCCATCGAAGCCGGGCATTTGGATGTCGAGGAAGACGAGATCGGGCTTGTGCGTCTTGATCGCCCGGATCGCCTCGCGCCCGTTGGAACATTTCTCGATGATCTCGACGTCATCGTGCGCCTGGAGCCGAAGCTCCAATCCTTGGATTGCGAGCGGTTCGTCGTCCACCAGGATGGTTCTGATCGTCATGCGGCCTCTCTACTGACATCGTCGAGCTGAAAGGGTATCTCGATATCCACCGAGAACCCGCCAGCCGGCGTGGTACGCGTCTCGAATCGGTGGTCCGGGCCATAGGCCTGCACCAGCCTCTCCCTGATATTGGTGAGACCCACGCCGGTTGAAAGGCTGGGCATCACGCGCGTTTCGTTCAAGCCCGGTCCGGTATCGGAAACGCCGATCTGCACCCGGTCCCCGGCGAGCCGCACGCGGACGCAGATTTCGGCGCCTTCCTCCTGCGGCGTGACGGCATATTTGATCGCATTCTCGACCAGCGGCTGGAGCAGCAGCGAAGGCAGGCGGGCACGCTCGGCGCGTGGATCGATGTCGAACACCGGACGCAACCGCTCCTCGAAGCGCATCTTCTCGATCTCGAGGTACAGCTTCAACGTCTCCACCTCCTGCGCGACCGTGACATGGGCGGTCGGTTCGTTGGCGAGCGTGTAACGCAGGAACGACGACAAACGGCTCAACATCGCATTGGCCCGCTCCGTCTGCTTCAGCAGCACCAGCGTCGAGATGGAGTTGAGCGTGTTGAACAGGAAGTGCGGATTGAGCTGGTAGCGCAGCATCGCGAGCTGCGCGGACGACGCCTGGTTCTCCAGCACCTGCATCTCGTCGATCTGCTGCTCGACGATCAGGTAGAAATTGATGCCGAAGTACAGCGCGGACCAGCCGGTGAGGACGATGAAGGCGACGTAGATCGCGCCGAACATGCCGACGATCGTCACCGCGGCGCGATCGTCACGGACCAGCGAGAATGCGACCGACACGATCAACGCGTAGAACAGCACCGCGCCCAGCAGCGTGACGACCGTCAGCAAGACGCCGCCGAGCCGCGGCAGCGACCGGTAATAGCCGTAGAGCGTCGAGAGCAGCAAAGTGATGCAATAGCCGACGATCGCCTCGACGATCGCGGGTATCACCGCCTTCACCGAAAGGTTGGACAGCGTCGAGGCGCCACGTAGCAGCAGATAGCCGGTCCAACCGACCGCCTGCAGCGTCCAGAAGGCGCGGGCCTTGTCCTCGAAGAAGGGGCGTACGTTGAGCGCGGGGCGCTGCGGGGCGGGAAGGGTCGCCATGTCGCGCAGCCCTCTACACCGGAGCGAGCCGGTTCGCAAAACAGAAGGGCCGCCGTTCCGGGTGGAACGGCGGCCCCGAAGGGTCGACCGGATCGGTCGAGCGCGTCGCTTAGAACGAGAAGCGGGCGCCCAGGCGGATCTGGTAGAGCGATTGGTTGAACGTGAGCGATTGCGTGTTCGGGTTGGTGAACGACGTGTAGCGATACTGCGCGCAAGGCTGCGCCGTGCTGGTCGCTACCGTGCCGCCGTTGTTCGCATTGCCTGCGGTAGTGAGGCACTGCACCGTTACCGGCGATGCGCCATACGGGAAGCCGAGCTGGCGCAGGCCGCCCCAGTTCTTGTTCAGCAGGTTCGGCAGGTTGTTGATGTCGGCGAATATCGAAATGCGCGACTTGCCGATGAAGGTCGGCAGTTCCTGCTCGAGGTGGACGTCGATGCGCGTGAACGCCCGGTTGCGGGCCGTGTTCTTCGGCACGATCATGCCGCGATAACGCGCCAGATCCGGGTTGGCGTTGATATAGGCATCGAGCTGCTGTGCCGCCTGTGCTGCAGTCTGCGTCACGGTGGTTACGCCGTTGGTGGTCGTCGTGGTGTCGGCATAGCTGACCCGCGGATCGTTCAGGCCCGTCGGCACGTACAACAGGTTGGTGCTGTTGTTGCCGGTGAGCACCGTGCCGAAAACGGGCGAGCGTACGTTGTTCGAGTTGTCGAAGAACGTGTAGCTGTATGCGCGTCCGGCTCGGGTTTCACCGAACAACTGGATGCGGGTCTTGTAGTCACCGAAGAACGCGTGATCGTAGCCGAGGCTGTACTTGAACTGCCACTTGATCTGATCGGCCGACGTTCCATACGCCGGATTGTTCGGATCGGCGCCGAAGAACTGATTGCGATAGTTCGAGTTGATCGTCGAGGAGGTCGCATTGCCGACGTCCTTCACCCATTGACGCGTGAAGCTGCCACCAAATTGCAGACCCCAGTCGAACTCCTTGTCGAAGCGGGCGACCAAGACGTGGCTATAGCCCTTGGAGCTGTTCGATGCGAGGATGTCGTAGTTCGGATCGGTGAAGACGGTTGCGCTACCGTAACGGATGCGACCATCAGGCATAACACCGACCGGGACGGAGCGCAGATCGGTGAAGATCACGCCATCGACATTCTTGGTGTACAGATAGTCGGCGCCGACGTTGAAACCGAACAGGCGATAGTCCGCCGACAGCGTCGCCTTCAGCGAACGCGGCAGGTGGAAGTTCGGAGCAAGCTCGCCCGTATTCGTACGGGACAGGTTCGTCGGATTGGTCGTGTTGGCAGCATATTGCGCCACCGACGCCGGTACGGTTCCGGTCACGCCGTTGAGCGCCGCCTGGCAGATCGCGTCCGGTACACCGTTGGTGCAGGTGTTGACGCCCAGCGAGGCCTGGCCCGCGCGGTTGATCGTAATGGCGCTGGTCGTGATCGTGTTCGAGAAGCTGTTCGACATGAAGATGTCGGGCAGGCCGCCGCCAAAGATGCCCGCACCGCCACGAATTTTCAGCCCGCCGCCGAGGATGTCGGTGGGCTTCCAGTCGAAGCTGATACGCGGTTCGAACTGATCGAGCCCGTTATAGGTGTTGGTGTTGGGGAAGCCGTAGCGCTGGTTGAAGTACGGGTTGTACACCGGCCGCTCGCCCATCGCATACAGAGTATAGCGCGCACCGTACGTCAGCGACAGCGTATCGCTGACTTGCCACTCGTCCTGCATGCCGAGCGAGATCGTGGTGTAGCGGAAGTCTGCTGCCGCGCTGACGCCTGCGATCGGAGCGGCGAACTGCAGCTGGTTCGCGTTGCCCGCACGGAAGTCGGCGAGCGAATCGAAGTAATATGCGCCCTGGCTGTTCGGGACGAAGTTGTTGAACGTGCGGTTCTGCGCGACGTCGATGAGCGCCTGCACCTGATGAGCGCCGGCCGTGTAGCGGCCGACGAACTGGCCGCCCCAGGTGTCGGTGAACAGCTGGTTCGTCTGGCGGAAGTTGTCCGGCCCGAAGGTGATCCGCGGAACGGCGTTGCTGCAGCCGGTCAGCGCGCTTCCCGTCGTGCCCTGCGAGGTCGCATCGTCGCAAACCTGGATCTGGCCGATCGAGCGACCCTGCAGCGGCTCCTGGCCGCGGGTGTAATATTTGTAGATCGCACGGACTTCGGTCGAGAACCTGTCCGTCCAGTCCGAGTTGAGCTGAACGATGCCGGCGCGCAGCAATTCCGTAAGCGCATAAGCGTTGGAGCTGAGGCCGTACGTCGGCGCGTTGGCGTTCGAGGCCGACGTATTGTTCTGGCTCACGAGCGAATCGTATGCGTTGATGTAGGACAGCGAAAGCCGCTGGCCGCTCGTGATATTCCAGTCGATGCGCCCGGAGATCTTTTCGTCCTTGCGCGGATTGAGGCCGAGAATGCCGCCGGCGGCAGTGCCGAGGTTCTTGGTGTTGGCGACGGCCAGCACGTCGTTAACCGCCTGCGTGATTGCACCGGGATTGGCATAAGACGCGATCACGGTGCCGAACGGCCGCGGGTCGGTGTTGCGCTCGGCCGAAACCATGAAGAACAGCTTGTCGGCGATGATCGGACCGCGCAGCGTTGCGCCATAGGTTTCCGACTTGAACTTCGCGGTGTTGAGCTTCGTGCTGCCGATCGTGTCGCCGGTCAGGCCATCGGTGTTCTGCGAATAGAATCCGGTGCCGTGAAATTCGTTGGTGCCCGACAGCAATACGGTGTCGATCGCGCCGCCCTGGAAGCCGGACTGGCGGAAATCATAGGGAGCAATCGAGACCGAAACCTGCGAAATCGCGTCGAAGGGCACCGGACCACGGTTCGTCGGGCTGGCGTCCTGATTGAGGCCGAAGCTGTCGCCGACGGTCACGCCGTTGATCGTGAAGCGGTTGAAACGCGGATTGACGCCGGCGAAACTCACCGCGCCGCCACGATCGCCGGCGTTGCCGAGGTCGATCGACGCGAACGGGTCGCGGCGCTCGATGTCACGGATGTCACGATTGACGGACGCGACCTTGGCAATGTCCGCCTGGGTAATGACCGTCTGCGGACCATCGGACGTGACGCCCGCGCCGCGGATCGAGGACGCCGTGACTACGATGTCCCCGCCCTCCGCGTCATTCGCGGCGGCCAGTTCGATCGGCAGCGTATAAGCCTGCTGCACGACGGTGTAGACGTCGGTGATTGTCTTGTTGCCCTGCGGGCTGGTCACTTCGACCGAGTAGGGGCCACCGGCCTGAAGGCCGGACTGCGAAAACGAACCATCGCTGCCGCTCTGCGTCGACGTACGCGTGTTGGTGGGCACGTTGATGATCGTGATCTGCGCGCCGGCCACCGGGGCGCCATTCGCCGTCACGGTGCCGCGAATCGCCGCTGTCGTCTCCTGCGCGGACGCGGCCGCCGGGGCGATGAGCGCGACCGCAGCCACACCCAGGAAAAGGTTGTTTCGCATCGAAGAATGTCCCCTTTGAGCTTTATGCTCGGAATCGCGGCCAGCATGTTTGCCGTCGCCCGCGCCCTTGCGCCGGGGATATTTCTGTTATGTGACAATGGCGAGTCGCGAGTGTCGTTCCTGTCATGTTGACCGTATTGCGTTGCAAAAACGCAACGCTTTGGTGCCGAAGCAGGACCAGAACGGGGATAGTGAAACGCGGCGGATCAGGAGCTTGCCGACCCCGCGACCAGTGCGTTCCATGCCGCCTCGTCGATGACGGCGACACCGAGATCCGCCGCTTTCTTGAGCTTCGATCCCGCGTCCGCGCCGGCGACGACGAGGTCCGTCTTCGCCGAAACCGATCCCGCGACCCGAGCGCCAAGCGCCTCCGCCTGTGCCTTGGCCTCGTCGCGGCTCAGCGTCTCCAGCTTGCCCGTGAAGACGATCGTCTTGCCGCTGACCTCCGATTCGCGCGTCTGCCACACGACGTCCGCCGGCGTGACCTGGGTCAGCAGATCGTCGACCGCGTCCCGGTTGTGCGGTTCCGCGAAGAAGTCGACCAGCGCCAGCGCGACCTCGGGCCCGACCTGCTTGGTGTCCACCACTCCGGCAAGCGCCTTCGCAATCCGCGCCAGGTGCTTGTCGTCGCTCTCGCCGATGGCGGCGACCGTCGCATCGCGCAACGCGATCGCGCGTTCGATCATCGCCATCAGCGCGCCCCAGCTCGTCCAGCGGCGGGCAAGGTCGCGTGCGGTCACTTCGCCGACGTGACGGATGCCGAGGGCGAACAGGAACCGGTCGAGCGGCGGATGGCGCTTCGCGTCGATCGCCGCGATGAGGTTGCGGGCCGACACCGCCGCCCAGCGCTCGCGCGCGAGCAGCGTGTCCTCCGACAGGCGGAAGATGTCCGCGGGCGTCTGGATCAGCCGGTCGCGGAAAAAGCTCTCGATGTTGGTGATCCCGAGGCCCTCGATGTCGAGCGCGTGGCGGGACACGAAGTGGCGCAGCCGCTCCACCCGCTGCGCCGGGCAGATCAGGCCGCCGGAGCAGCGCCAGTCGACCTCGCCCGGTTCGCGCTCCGCCGTCGAGCCGCATTCGGGGCAGTGCGTGGGAAAGGGCCAAGGCGCGCGCGCCTCGTCGCGGGACAGGTTCTCGACGATCTGCGGTATGACGTCGCCCGCGCGTTGCAGCACGACGCGGTCGCCCGGATGCACGCCCAGCCGGCCGATCTCGTCGGCATTGTGCAACGTCGCATTGGTGACCACCACGCCGCCGACCGTCACCGGCTCCAATCGCGCGACGGGCGTCAGCTTGCCGGTGCGGCCGACCTGGATGTCGATCGCGTTGAGCGTGGTCTGCGCGCGCTCGGCGGGAAATTTGTGCGCAATCGCCCAGCGTGGCGCGCGGGCGACCTGGCCGAGACGCTGTTGCCAGTCGAGCCGATCGACCTTGTAGACGACGCCGTCGATGTCGAACGGCAGGTCGGCGCGACGCGCCTCGATCGCGCGATAGGCGGCCAGCGCCTCCGCCGCCGTCTCGGCGCGGGTGAAGCCGTCGGCGATCGGTAGCCCCCAGTCGCGGATCGCGGCGACGACCCCGCTCTGCGTGTCGGCGGGAAGGGCGGAAACCTCTCCCCAGCCGTGCGCGAAAAACCTGAGCGGGCGGCTGGCGGTGACCGCCGCGTCCTTCTGGCGCAGCGACCCGGCGGCGGCGTTGCGCGGATTGGCGAACTGGCGCGCCTCCTTGCCCGCGGCCGCGGCCTCCTCCGCCAGCCGGCGGTTGAGCGCGGCGAAATCGGCCTTGGCCATGTAGACCTCGCCACGGATCTCGAACAGATCGGGCGCGCCGGTGGGCAGCGTTGGCGGTATGTCGGCGATCGTCCGGACATTCTCCGTCACGTCCTCCCCGACCGCGCCGTCGCCGCGGGTCAGCGCCTGAACCAGGCGGCGCCCCTCGTAGCGTAGCGAGCAGGACAGGCCGTCGATCTTGGTCTCGGCGGTAAGGGCCACCGGCTCCGCGTCCGACAGGCGCAGGAAGCGGCGGACGCGGGCGACGAACTCGGCGACCTCCTCGTCGGAAAAGGCGTTGTCGAGGCTCATCATCGGTCGCGCATGCGCGACCTTGGCGAGGTGGCCGGACGGCGCGGCGCCGACGAGGCGGCTGGGCGAATCGGCACGGACCAGATGCGGGAAGGCGGCCTCGATGGCGGCGTTGCGGCGGACGAGCGCGTCATAGTCCGCGTCGCTGATCTCTGGCGCGTCGTCCGCATGGTATCGGCGGTTGTGGTGCGCGATCTCGGCGGCGAGCGACTCGAGCGCGGCGGCGGCTTCGCGATCGTTGGCGGGCAGGTCGGTCATGCTGGTGGCCTAGGGGAGGCGCCCCCGATCGGGCAAGCCGCTACAGCCACCAGCCGGGGTAGGCGCCGAGGATCGCGGCGGAGAGCAGGACCACCGGCACCGCAACCCGCCAGTCGAAGGTCGCCATCACCTCGATAGCCTTGCGCGTGTTCCAGGCGGCGGCGGCGGCGGCGGGCAGGCACCAGAGCAGCCACAGCCGCGCATCCGCCGGCTGGCGGATCGCCATGTCCAGCGCCAGCACCACGACGGCGATGAACCCGCCCGCGGAGGCGAGGCTGAGCAGCGCGCCCAGCGGCAGCATCGCCAGGGCGACGCGCGATTCGGTGTCCCGGATGGCCATGGTGGCCTTGGTCGGGCCGGCCGCCGCCTGGTGCAAGAGGACCCGCGCGAAAATTTCGCGCGGCCAAGATGCGTGAAGCGACCGAGAAACGCCGCGCGGCGGGTGGGGCAGGGCGGCAGAGCTGACGGCGCACTTCGATCCCCTTGCCGATCTGACGGTGCCAATCACGATCGGTAGCGTCTTCGGCGCCAATGGCGGGACGAGCGACGTGAGCGACACGTTCCCCTCCCGCTTGCGGGAGGGGTTAGGGGTGGGCCCGTCAGCCAGGCCAGTCTCCGCAAGATCCGGGCACGCGGCAATCCTGTGGGCAAGAGAGGGTAAGTCGGCCGTCGATCGATCTCGCGCGCCGCGTCAGGCCGTTTCCAACAGCCGCTCCGCCTGCGCGCGTGCCTCGTCGGTCACCGTCGCGCCGGACAGCATCCGCGCGATCTCCTCGCGACGCTCGTCCTCGCCGAGCACCCGCACGCCGGTTCGCGTCACCGTGCCGTCGTGGCTCTTGGCGATGAGCAGATGCTCCGCGCCTCGCGCCGCGACCTGTGGCGAATGGGTGACGACGAGCAGCTGTGTCCGTTCGGCGAGGCGGGCGAGGCGTTCGCCGATCGCGCTTGCCACCGCGCCGCCGACGCCGCGGTCGATCTCGTCGAAGATCATCGTCGCCGCGCCGCCTTCCTCCGCCAGCGCGACCTTGAGCGCGAGGATGAAGCGCGACAATTCGCCGCCCGACGCGATCTTCGCCAGCGGCGCGAAGGGGGCGCCGGGGTTGGTCGCGATCTCGAATTCGACGCGGTCCTTGCCATGCGCCGACCAGCCGTCCGCGCCCAGCGTCTGCACGACGGTGCGGAAGCGCGCGGCATCGAGCTTGAGCGGGGCGAGTTCGCTCGCGACCGCCGCGTCCAGCCGCTCCGCGGCGGCGTGTCGCCGGGCGGAGAGCACGTCCGCCACGGCGTCATAGTCCGCACGCGCCGCAGCCACGGCAGCCTCGAGCAGCGCGATGCCGCCTTCGCCCGCCTCCAGCCGGTCGAGCCGCTCGCGCAGCTCGGTGGCGAGCGCGGGCAGATCGTCCGGCTGGACGCGATGCTTGCGCGCCATGCCGCGCAGGTCGAACAACCGCGCCTCGTCCTCCTCGAGCACGCGCGGATCGAAGGCGAGCGCGCCATGCGCCTCGCGCAGACGATCCTCCGCTACCGATGCCTCGATCACCGCGCGGTCGATCGCGGCCAGCGCCTCAGCGAGCGCGGGATGGTCCTCCGCGATCCGTTCCAGCACCCGCGCCGCCTGGCGCAGGCGCGACAGCGCGCCATCGGACCCATCAAGATAGTCGTCAATCGCCCCCAGTTCGCCGGCAATCTTCTCCGCGCGCTGCATGCCGCGCCGCTTGTCGGCGAGCGTCTCCTCCTCCCCCGGCGCGGCGGCCAGCGCGGTGAGCTCGGCGACCGCATGCTCCAGCCATTCGCGATCGCGCACGGCGGTCTCGATCTCCGCCCGGGCGGCCGCGAGTTTTCCTTCAGCCTCGCGATACGTGGCCCAGGCGCGCGCGGCCTCGGCGGGTTCGACGCGGCCGAAGGCGTCGAGCAGCGCGCGGTGGCCGCGCGGATTGAGCAGGCCGCGATCGTCGTGCTGGCCGTGGATCTCCACCAGCATCGGCGCCATCTCGCGCAGCAGCGCGGCGCCCGCGGGCTGGTTGTTGACGAAACCGCGGCTGCCGCCGTCCGCCTTGACCAGCCGGCGCACGAGCAGCGGCTCGCCCGGCTCCACGTCGATGCCATTGTCGTCGAGCAGCGTGCGCAGCGGGCCGGTGGGCGGATCGAAGGTCGCCGTCACCGTCGCCTGGCTGGCGCCGTGGCGGACGAGGCCGCTCTCGCCGCGGGCGCCGAGCGCGAGACCGAGCGCATCGAGCAGGATCGACTTGCCCGCGCCGGTCTCCCCGGTCAGCACGTCGAGCCCGGACCCGAATTCGAGGTCGAGCGCCTCGATCAGCACCACGTCGCGAATGGAGAGCGCAGTCAGCATCATGCGCGGATATAGCGCGGCCGGCACGCGATGTTGATCCTTAAATGTTCTGTTTTTTGGGGAGCTGTGGGGATATGCGCAGGATCGGACGTCTCGGTTATTTACCGTCTAGCCGCACGATCGTGCGCACGCCGTAAGCGATCACGCCCATTATGACCATCGCGCCACCAAAGAACAGGGTCAGTGCGAGTGTAATGCCATATGCGATCGGGTGTGCCCCGAATGCTGCGGCCGAGACGATGAGCAGCGTCACAATGGCTGTCACACCCGCTGCTGCGCCGCGGAGCCATGCTGCACGCCATGCCGACCAGATCATCACGCCGCCCCAGATCATCATCGCCAGGAGAAGGGTGATCCACATCGCTATCCGCATAGGGCGATGCTGCCATGTGCAATCGTGTGTGACCAGCGGAACTGGTCCGGGATGCTAATACCCCGTCCGGCGGTATCCACCGCATCCCTTCACTTCGCGGACATTCAGGCGCAATCTTGGAGCGCGCTCTTTGGCTTTCAGTGCGCCGAGGCCTATCCCTCCGGCGTGCGTGAACAGCTCGAGCGTACTCTAAGAGGCGCTCCGAAGGCGGCGTTGCGAAACAACCGCCCGGCGCACACTGCCGCCCTTATCCTCAGTTCGTCGGGCGGCCGGCGCTGGTGCTGCCGGCGGGGCCGACGGGGCTGGGGCCGGCGCTGGTCGCGCTTGGGGCGGAGCCGCCCTTGCGCGATTCGCCCGGCATCGTCGGCGCGGCGCCCGGCGTGCCGACGGGCACGATCGGCTGACCGGCGGCGACCGCCGCGGCGGGCTTGTACGGATGGTCTTCCATCAGCTTGTAGGCGTGGCTGTACCAGTCCGTGCCGGGATAGTTGGCGCCGAGCACCGCGGTCGCCTTCTGCGCCTCGCCCGGCAGGCCGAGCGCCAGATAGCTTTCGGTCAGGCGCATCAGCGCTTCGGGCACGTGCGTCGTCGTCTGGTATTTGTCGACGACGGTGCGGAAGCGCAAAGTCGCCGCAAGCCACTGGCCGCGCACCTCGTAGAAGCGGCCGATCTCCATCTCCTTGCCCGCGAGATGGTCGTTGACGAGGTCGATCTTGAGCCGCGCATCCGACGCATAGCGCGTGTTGGGGTAGCGGCGGGTCAGTTCGCCTAGCGCGTCGAGCGCCTGGCGCGTGATCTTCTGGTCGCGCGTGACGTCGCGGATCTGTTCGTAATAGCTCAGCGCGACGAGGTAATAAGCGTAGGGCGCGTCGCGGTTGCCCGGGTGCACCGAAATGAAGCGCTGCGCCGACTGGATCGACTTGGTGTAATCGCGGTCGAGATAATAGCTGAACGCGCTCATCAGCTGCGCGCGGCGGGCCCAGATCGAATAGGGATGCTGGCGCTCGACCTCGTCGAACAGCTGCGCCGCCTCCTTGTAGCGGCCCTGGTCGAGCCGCCGCTTGGCGGTCGAATAGAGCGTGCCGACGTCGCGCGCGACATAGGGCAGGTCGTTCTTCGCGCGATTGCGCGCACAGCCGGCCATCGGCAGGGCAAGGGCGGCGAGCAGCGCGACGGTCAGCGCCTTGGACTGGGGGATACGCATCGGCTACGGCTCTTAGCGTAAGCGGGAGCCAGCGAACAATCCCCCTCCTCGTTCGTTGCTGCCGGCGATTTTCCTGCCCTGCGAAAGGACTCCAGATGCCTGCCACGTTGCTCCATACCCATCGCGTCGAAAAGCCCTGGGGACGGCACGACCTTGGGTTCGGCTTCGAGGATGCGCCCGAGGGCGGCGATCCGGTCGGCGAGATCTGGTTCCAGGAGCCGGGCGACAGCACGCCCGAATTGCTGATCAAATATCTGTTCACCGGGCAGAAACTATCGGTGCAGGTGCATCCCGACGACGAGCAGGCGCATGCGCGCGGGCTGCCGCGCGGCAAGGACGAATGCTGGACGATCCTGGCGGCAAAGCCCGATTCGACGATCGCGCTGGGGCCGAAGGCGCCGATCGACAAGGAGACGCTGCGCGCGGACGCGCGCGACGGCACGATCGAATCGGACCTCGACTGGGTGCCGGTCAAGGCGGGCGATTTCTATTATGCGCCGTCGGGCACGATCCACGCGATCGGCGGCGGGCTGACGCTGATCGAGGTGCAGCAGAATTCCGAGACGACCTATCGCCTGTACGATTACGGCAGCGACCGCGAGCTGCACCTGAAGGACGGCGTCGACGTCGCGCATCTCGAGCCGTACCGGCCGATCACCTCGCCGGGCGAGGTGGAGCCGGGTCGCACCATCCTGGTCGAGGGGCCGAAGTTCGTGCTGGAGCGCTGGACGGGCGGGCGATCGGTCGCCCTGCCCGAAGGCACAACCGGCTGGCTGGTACCGATCGCCGGGTCGGGCGTCGTCGCCGGCGTGGCATTCAAGGCCGGCGAATGCGTCACGGTGACCGGCAGCGAGACGATCGCGGCGGAAGGCGAGGCGGACATGCTGTTCGCCTATCCGGGCACGCGGCGGCTCTGAGCGGGGCGGGGCTGGGGCGGCGATGCGCAACGGCGGCCCGGCTCTCGTCGCCAACAGCCCGACGGGGCTCCGGCCATTGGCGGGGTGGGACGTTCGCGCGAATGCGCTGGCCGTCACTTACGCAGGATTAACACCGGACGGGTAGGGAGAGCGCCATGCTTCGCGTGCTGACGCTGTCCTCCCTGTTTCCCGACGCGAGTCGGCCCAATTTCGGTCAGTTCGTCGCCAGGCAGACCGTGGCGCTGGCGGCGCAGCCGGGCGTTGCGGTGCGGGTCGTCGCGCCGATCGGCCTACCGCCGTGGCCGCTGCAGCAAGCGGGCCACCGCGCGCTGGCGGCCCTACCATTCCGTCAGGACTGGGAGGGTCTGGACGTGCTGCGCCCGCGCTTCGTGACGCTGCCGGGGACGGGCGGTCGCTGGCATGTGGCGGCGCTGACGCGCGAGCTGGTGCCGCTGCTGGACCGGCTGCGCACGGATTTCGCGTTCGACGTGATCGACGCATCCTTTTTCTTCCCAGACGGACCGGCCGCCGTGGCGCTGGGCAGGCGCTATGGCGTACCCGTGTCGATCAAGGCACGCGGCGCGGATATCCACCATTGGGGACACGCGACCGCGACGGCGGCGCAGGTGCGCGCGGCGGGGCGGGCGGCGGACGGCCTGCTGGCAGTGTGCGGCGCGATGCGCGACGACATGGCGGCGATCGGCATGCCCCGGGCGCGTATCCACGTGCATCACACCGGCATCGATCAGGCGCGCTTCCGGCCGGCCGATCGCGCGACGTTGAAGGCTCAACAGGGCGTCCGGGGGCCGCTGGTCGTGTCGCTCGGCGCGCTGATCCCGCGCAAGGGGCACGACATCGTGATCGATGCCGTGGCCCGGCTGCCCGGCGTGCGGCTGCACATCGCGGGGGAGGGGCCGGAGGCGGCACGCCTCGCGGCACAGGCGGCGCGGCTGGGGATCGCCGACCGGGTCACAATACTGGGCGGCGTGCCGCACGACGCGCTGCCTCGGCTCCTCGCCGCCGCCGACATCATGGCGCTCGCCTCCGCGTCGGAGGGACTGGCCAATGCCTGGGTCGAGGCGCTCGCCTGCGGCACGCCGATCGTCATTCCCGACGCGGGCGGCGCGCGCGAGGTCGTGACCGCGCCGGCGGCGGGGCAGATCGTCGCGCGCGATCCTTCCGCCTTCGCGGCGGCGATCGCGGCGCTGCTGGCGGACCCGCCGCGGCAGGACGCGGTCGCAGCGATGGCGGCGGGGTTCAGCTGGGAAGCGAACGGCGCGGCGCTCGCGGCGCACCTGCGCGCGCTGGTCGACGCGCGCGGCTCAGGCGTCGAGGGGGTAGAGGGCGGCAGCGATGCGCCGGCCCTCGCCGCGCAGCACGCCCCAGGCGCGTGCCGCGGCCCGGCTGTCCATCGCCTCGACGCCGATTTCCCGGGCTTCCAGGGCCGCGACGAGCGCTTGCGGCGGCCTGACGAGCGTGGCGCCGGTACCGATCAGCACGAACTCCGGCTGATCCGCGATCAGCGGCCCGAGCGCCGCCTCGTCCAGATCGGCCAGCGCCGGGGGAGACCATTCGGTCGCCCGATCGACGGTCAGCAGCAGGGCGCGATAGGCCGTGTCCTCGACCCGGAAGCCGTTCCCCGCGAAGCCGCGGACGATCGGCCCGCCCGCCCGGTTCTCGCGCTCCATCCGCATGACGTCAGCGATCGCGCGGGGCGACCCGCTCGGCATTGTCGATCGGGCTCTGCGACACCTTCTCCGCCCGCGGATCGGCGCGCAGGCCTAGCGTGATGAGCAGCGACGAGGATACGTAGATCGACGAATAGGTGCCGACGACGATGCCCAGAATCATCGCCGCGGTGAAGCCGCGCAGCACATGGCCGCCAAGCAGCAGCATCGCGACCAGCGCGAGCAGGATCGTCACCGAGGTCATCACCGTGCGAGGCAGCGTCTCGTTGACCGACAGGTTGATGATCTCGCGCATATCCATCTTGCGATAGCGACGCATGTTCTCGCGGATGCGGTCGTCGATGACGATCTTGTCGTTGATCGAATAGCCGATGATTGTCAGCACGGCGGCGACGATGTTGAGGTCGAACTCGAACCGCGTGATCGCGAAGAAGCCCAGCGTCATCAGCAGGTCGTGGACGATCGCGACGATCGTCGAGACGCCGAACTGCCATTCGAAGCGGAAGATCGCGAACAGGCCGATGCCGATGATCGCGAGCACGACCGCGAGCACGCCGTGGCGGATCAGCTCGCCCGACACCTTGCCGGACACGGTCGAGTAGCGCGAGAAGGTCGCGCCGGGGAAGGCCTGCGCTAGCGCGGCTTCGACCTTCTTGACGACGGCATTGGTCGCGCCTTCGTCCGCGCTTTCCTGCACCGGCAGCAGGATCGTAAGCGAGCGCGGGTCGCTGAGCTGTTGGAGCGACGCCTCGCCCACGCCCAGGCCGTTGACGACGCTGCGCACCTTGTCCTCCGCCGGCGGCGTCGCGAACCGTTCCTCGATGCTGAGGCCGCCGGCGAAGTCGACGCCGAAGTTGAGGCCCTTCACGAGTGTGACGCCGACGGCGAGTACGCTGAGCAGCAGGGTCAACCCGAACGCCCACCCGCGCAGACGCACGAAGTCGATGTTGGTGTTGTCGGGGACGATCTTCAGGAGTTTCATGACAGCGATCCGTCATTCCCGCGAAGGCGGGAATCCATTCTGGCGAAGGTTTGCGACTCTTGCGAGGCGAGGCGCGTCTGGATCCCCGCATGCGCGGGGATGACGACGGAGGGAATGGCCCGCGCGATCATATGTTGATCGTCTTGGGCTTGTTGCGCCGGATCCACAGCGCGACGAGCATGCGGGTGAAGGTGACGGCGGTGAACACCGAGGTGCAGATGCCGATCAGCAGCACGACCGCAAATCCCTTCACCGGGCCCGAGCCGAGCACGAACATGATGACGCCGGAGATGGCGTGCGTCACGTTCGCCTCGAAGATCGTGCGGCTGGCTTCCTTGTAGCCGAGTTCCACCGCCTGCACGACGCTGCGCCCGCGGCGCCGTTCCTCGCGGATGCGCTCATTGATCAGCACGTTGGCGTCGACCGCAGTACCGATGGTGAGCACGAAGCCGGCGATGCCCGGCAGCGTCAGCGTGCCGTGCAGGACGGCGAGCACGCCGAGGATGACGAACACGTTGATGACGACGGCGAGATTGGCGTAGAGGCCGAAGCGGCCATAGGTCAGGAACATGAAGGCGACGACCAGCGCCACCGCGACCGCGCAGGCGATGATGCCGGCATGGATCGAGTCCTTGCCGAGGCTGGCCGACACGGTCGATTCCTCGATGACCTTGAGGTTGATCGACAATTTGCCCGACCGCAGCGCGATCGCGAGCTGGTTGGCGCTGTCGACCGTGAAGCCGCCGTTGATCACCGCCGAGCCGCCGAGGATCGGTTCGTTGATGTTGGGCGCAGAGATCACCTTGTTGTCGACGATGATCGCGAACGGCTTGCCGACGTTCTGCTGCGTGATGCGCGCGAAGCGGTTGCCGCCGACGGCGTTGAACGTGATCTGGACGTTCGGCTGGTTGGTCTGCTGGTCGAACGCCTGGCGCGCGTCGGCGAGCTGGTCGCCGGAGATGATCACCTGGCGCTTGACCGCGATCGGCGGCAGGCCCGGCGTCGCATAGGGCAGGATCTGGCTACCGATCGGCGCGATGCCCTTGGCGACGTCGACCGGGTTGGCGGTGGTGTCGACCAGCTTGAATTCGAGCTTGGCGGTCTTGCCGAGCAGCTCCTTGAGCTGCTGCGGATTGCCGAGGCCGGGAACCTGCACGACGATGCGATTGTCGCCCTGGCGCACGATCGTCGGCTCGCGCGTGCCGAGCGCGTCGATGCGCTTGCGCACGACGTCGGTCGTGTCGTCCATCGCGGTCTTCACCGCCTGGTCGAGACCGGCCTTGGTCGGTGTGACGACGAAGCGGCTGGTGTCGACGACCTGGATGTCCCATTCGCGCTGGCCGGTCATGCCGGCGCCGGTCCCGGTGATGCCGAGCAGCCGCTCGCGCGCCGCGTCGACCTGTGTGGGATCGCGCAGCATGAAGCTTATTTGTCCGCCGCGCGTCGAGATGTCGCCGATCGCGATCGGCGGGGAGCCGTTGCGCATCGTGCCCTGGATCTGGTCGCGCATCGATTCGATGCGGCTGTTGGCGAGATCCTGCGTGTCCGCCTCGAGCAGCAGATAGCTGCCGCCAGCGAGGTCGAGCCCCTTGTTGATACGCGGGTGGATCGGCCAGTGCGCGGTCTGCTCTTCCGAGAAGAAGCTGGGAATGGCGAGCGCGCAGAGCACCGCGAGCAGCGCCCAGATCGCGGTGACCTTCCAGCGGGGAAAGTCCAGCATCAGTCGTTTGCCGGCTTAGAATTGGCGCTGGTCACCTCGGTCAGCGTCGCCTTGACGACGCGTACGCGGGTGTTGGGCGCGATCTCGACCTCGACGTAGCGATCCTCGACCTTGGTCACCTTGCCGACGATCCCGCCGGCGGTGACGACGGTGTCGTTCTTCTTCACCGCCTCGACCGACTGCTGGAGCGTCTTCATCCGCTTCTGCTGCGGACGAATCATCAACACGTAGAAGACGATGAAGACGAGAAAGAGCGGTGCGAGGCTGATGAACGAGGCGAGACCGCCCGATTCAGCGGCGCCGCCGGCGGCCTGGGCATAAGCGGGAGAGATGATCATCTGGTCCGTGCATGACTGATCGGCGGCGGAAAGATTTCCCCGCACAGGAAGCGCCGCGGGCTAGCATTGGTTGGGCCGGCGCGCAATCTTTGCCGCGGGTGGCGACCGTCGCGGCGACATTCGCGATGAAGACGGTTGCGTTGCCGCGCCGAGCCGCCTACAGGCCGCCGCTCGGGTCCGGCCGCGCATCCAAGTGGCGGGACCTATCGGTCGGGGCGTAGCGCAGCCTGGTAGCGCATCACACTGGGGGTGTGGGGGTCGCAGGTTCGAATCCTGTCGCCCCGACCATTTCATCGATTTCGCAGACTGGGTTACATCCGGGGTCGTACCGGAGTCGTCCCTTTCGCGTGCCTAGAGAGGGGACGCGGCGGCCTTGCCTCTCTTACGGGCGTCGGGCGGTCCTGCCGGCCTTTCCGAGTAGCGGGACAAGGTGCGGGGTGATTATCCCTCCGCTAAGCGCCAGATATCGGCGACCGCGCGTCGCGACCTCCGGTTCTTCGGGCTCACGGAACTGGACGCGGATTGGCCGCGTCGCGGCGGAACTACCTCACTCCGCCGCGTGCTGGTCGGGTCCGTGCTGCGCGATCGATTCGATGCTGTTGCGGAGCGTGCCGGGCGAGCACGGCTTGCCGCAGACGAGCGCGCCGGGATAGCGGCGCTGCAAGGCCTGCTGATCGGCATGGCCGGAATGGAAGATGATCGGCACGCCTGCCGCCTTCAGCCGGTCGGCGGCCGGAAAGACCTCGCCGTCGCGCAGCCGCACGTCCAAGATCGCGCAGAGCAGCGCATGCGGGTCGAGATGCGCGATCGCGGCTTCGGCCTCCGCGAGCGAGGTATAGGGCCCCTCGACCGTCAGCCCGGCGTCCTCCACCGTCATCTGGACGTCGAGCGCGACGAAGAGCTCGTCCTCGACGAGCATCACCCGGTCAGCCATCGACGGTGACGGCGCGCGGCAGGGACAGGACGAGGCGGTAATGATCATTCGCGATCTCGCGGCTTACCGATGCGCCGAGCTGGCGGGCCGAGGTATCGACCAGCAGCGTGCCAAAACCCTTGCCCGGCGCGATCTGCGTCCCCGACCGGCGGCTTTCGTTCCATTCGACCACCAGCGCATCGCCCTCAAAATGCCAGCCGATCGTCAGGCGACCCGCCGGTCCGGCGCCCAATGCGCCGTATTTCACGGAGTTGGTCGCCCACTCGTGCAACATAAGCGCGAGAGGGGAAAGACAATCCCGTGACACGAGAACGTTCGGACCGGTCATTTCGATCCCGGCATGATCGCGATACGGTGCGAGCGTTGCCTCGAACAATCCGTACAGGTCGATTGCCTGCTGTTCGCCCGTCGGCGATGCAAGCGAATGCGCACGGCCGAGCGCCGCGATGCGCTCGCGCAGATCGTTGGCGAAGGTACGCACATCGTCGTGACTGCGTGCCGCCGCGGTGACCATGCCGCCGACGATCGCGAACAGGTTCTTCACGCGATGGTTCATTTCGCGCAGCATCAACTCGCGCGTTTCGGCGACCGCATATTCGGGCGTGACGTCGATCGACACGCCGACCAGGCGGGCCGGTCTGCTGTCCGTGACGAGGCGCCCGAAGCCCTTGATCCAACGGATGCCGCCGTCCTTCAGCCGAACGCGGAAACTTGCCTCAAAATCGCCTGTGCCGGCGGCGGTGCGGCGCAGTGCTTCCTCGACTTGGCCCCGATCCGCCTCGTCGATGCGGCCGATCAGGTCGTCCATCCGGGTCGCCTCTTCGCCGCTGACGTCGAACAGCTGATGTTCGACCGCGTCGAGGATCGTCTCTCCCGTCTCGGGACAATATTCCCATACGCCGATACCGCCTGCCTTGACGGCGAGATCGAGACGTTCGCGCTCCGCCGCGAGCTGTCGCTCGAGCGCCAGGGCTTCGGTGATATCCGTGAGCAGCAGCGTCGCGCCGTCGATCCCGCCCGCCGGGGTGCGATAGGGCAGGACGCGCAGCGAGAAGACGTTCTTGCCGTCGCGACTGACGACGCGGCGCTGCGTCGGCTCGGTCCCCGCCGCCACGTGCCGCGCGTCGTCGAGATAGTCGCTGGTCGCGAGTCGCGTCGTCACGTCGGTGAGCGGGCGGCCGCGGTCGGTCGGCTTGAGCGGGAAGATCGCGGTCGCCGCCTCGGTAAAGCTACGGATGCGCAGCTCGGCATCGACGACGATCATCGCAAGGCTGGTGGTCTCGAAAAAGTTGCGCAGGTCCGAATTGGCGATAGTTAGCTGGTCGACCTTCCCCTTCAGTTCGTCGTTGACGGTCGAAAGCTCCTCGTTCGTCGACTGGAGCTCCTCGTTCATCGACATCATTTCTTCGTTGGAGCTTTTCAGCTCCTCGTTCGCGGTCTCCAGTTCCTCGACCGCCGAGCGCAGGCGGTGACGCGTCAGGCGCAGTTCGTCCTCAAGGGCCTCGACATGATCGTCGCCCGGCTCAAGATCGTTGAGGTCGCGGTCCTGCGCGGGCTGGAACGGTCCGTTTTCGCGGAACACGAAGAGCAGACTGCCGTCGGCAAGTGGGTCGCAGATCACCTCGACGGTCTGCGTCCCGAAGTCGCCTTCGACCGCCACGTCGCGCGCGACATGGCGCTTCTTCTCGTCGCGCGCCTGGCGAAGCAGCGGGCCGAGCACGTTCCGCAGGCCGGGGCGCGCGAGCGTCACCGCGCTCGATCCTCCCGTGCGGGTGACGGGAAACTCGAAATAGCGGCCGAGCTTGCCGAAAGCGGCGAGGATGCTGCCGTCCTGGTCGAGCAGGAGCGCGGGCGGCGCGTAGCGGTCGACGAGCCGCCGTACGACCGCGCTTTCGTCACCCAGGCTGCTGTTGCCCCGATCCTCGCGCTCCCGGCGCGGCGTCCGGTGGCGCGGGCTGCCGGGCAGGTCTATCGGATAGCTCGGCGCGCCCGGCGAACGCTGGAACAATCGCGCCTGCTGGTCGACGGGGGGAAAGAGATGATCGAACCGCCCGACGCTTTCGGACGGACCCAGGAACAGGAAGCCGCCCGGCCGGATCGCATAATGAAACAGCGGCATGATCGACTGCTGCAGACGATCGTCGAAATAGATGAGGAGGTTGCGGCAGGACAGCAGGTCGATCCGCGAGAAGGGCGGATCCTTGACCAGACTGTGGTTCGAAAAGCGGATCATGTCGCGGATGTGCGGCACGATGGTGAAGCGGTCCGCGTGCAGGATCGTGTAGCGCTCGCGCAGCGCCGCCGGAATGTCCGCGAGCGCGGCGGCGGGATAGGTCCCCTCACGCGCCTGGCCGAGCATCTGTTCGTCGATGTCGGTGGCGAAGATCTGCACGGCCAGCGGCTGACCGGTCGTGCGCGCCGCCTCCGCGAACAGCATGGCGATGCTGTATGCCTCCTCGCCGCTGGAGCAGCCAGGAATCCAGACGCGCACGTCCTCGTCGGGTGCCCGATCCCGCAGCAAAGGCTCGATCACGCGCGTGCGCAGCGTTTCGAAGAATTCAGCGTCCCGGAAGAAGCGGGTGACGTTGATCAGCAGATCGCGGAACAGAGCCTCGCATTCATCGCTGTCGCGGCGAACGCGCTCTAGATAGGCGCGGCCCGTCTCGATCCCGAGCACATGCATGCGGCGCTCGACGCGACGGATCAGCGTCGATCGCTTGTAACCGGAAAAATCGTGGCCGATCGCGGTGCGTAGCACGCGGCAGAGGTCGTCGACATGGTCGGCGACGACGCTCGCCTCTTGCGCGTCCGCCTCGCCCGCGCCGGAGCGACGGCTGAAGAAGGTTGCCAGGCATCCCAGGATGTCGCCCGGCGTCTTGACGAAATCGACGAGACCGGTGCCGACCGCGGACAGCGGCATGCCGTCGTAGCGCGCCGTTTCGGGCTGCTGCACGACGCAGACGCCGCCGTGCTCCTTGACCGCGCGCAGTCCGGTAGTGCCGTCCGCGCCGGTACCCGACAGGATGACGCAGGCCGCGTTCGCCTGCTGATCCGTCGCCAGCGAGAGGAAGAAATCGTCGATGGGCCGGCGCAGGCCGCGCGGCTGGGCGAAATCGGTGAGATGAAGCACGCCCTCACGGATCACCAGGCCATGGCCGGGGGGGATGATGTAGACGCGATCCGCCTCCAACCTCTCGCCGCCCTCGCTTTGCAGGACCTCAAGGCTGGTGTGGCGATCGAGCAGCTGCGCAAGCATGCTCTCGTGATTCGGGTCGAGGTGCTGGACCACGACGAACGCCATGCCGGTCGGCCCGCGGGCCGGCGCGAGCATGTCGCGCAAAGCTTCCAGCCCGCCAGCCGAAGCGCCTATGCCGACGATCGGCAGCGCCGCGCTGTCGCCTGTCGGATCAGCCGAAAGAGGTGGCATCGAGGTCCGATAGCGTCAGCTTGGCCTGGGCGACGGTGGCGGCGGTGTTGGCGATCGTCATCAGCGATCCCTCCAGCACGATGCCGCTTTCGGCGAGTACCGGTGTCAGCGTCTTGAGCGTCCGGCCCAGCGTCTCGTCATAATCCGCAAGCAGCTCGGGCTGGGAGCGGCTTATGTCGAACTGCGAGGCGAAGACATAGCGCACGCCGCCGCCCAACGCGCGCAACTTCGACATGAAGAGCAGGTTGACGAACGGCGAGCCGTCCTTGCGGAAATTGACGAGTGGCGTGCGCACGCTCTTCTCCGCCTCCTTGTCGAGGAAGGCATGGATGCGCGCGCGCGGCTCCTCGTTGGGAGCGTCGCCCTGTAGCATGCGGCAGTTCCGGCCGATGACGTCGGCGTCGTCGTAACCTGTGAGGGCGCGGAAGGGGCCGTTGACGAGCAACAGCGGGTTGTCACCCTCCGCCGATGCCAGGGCGAGCGCGATATGCGACCTTTCAAAAAAATCGCGCAGATGATTGGGTACGTCGCCGGTCACACTGTAGCCTTACTTCCGCCTAAGCAGCATCCGCCGTGCGATGCAATCCATGTTGTACGTGCGACGGCCTGCTTCGTATCCCTGCGCGGCCGCGGCGTGGCGGCATCGATCACTGAGAGGCGCCGAATTGCGCGCGCAGGTCGTCGCGGGTGGCGGATAGATGTTGCGTCACCAGGGCTTCCACCGTCTTTCCATCGCGGGCGAGCCAGGCGTCGATCATCTGTCGGTGCTCGACATGCGCCCGATCCTCCCGGCCCGCGGGCTGGAGATGCGCGATGACATAGCGTTCGGCGAGAACGGCAAGACGCTCGACGAGCTGCGTCGTCAACACGCGTCCGCCCGGACGGACCAGGGCGGTATGGAAATCGCGGTTGCGAACGGCGACCTCGGTGAGGTTCTCCGCTGCCGCAGCGTCGAGCGCGTGGTAGGCGGCCTCCGCCTCCGCGCGGTCACGGGCGGTCGCTTCGGCGGCGGCGCGGGCGGCGGCGGCGGGCTCGATCGCGAGGCGCAGCGCATAGATCTCGTCCGCCTGTTCGGCCGACATCGGTCGTACGGTATAGCCGCGATTGGCCTGGCTGACGAGTAGCCCTTCCTGTTCAAGGCGCGCCAGCGCCTCGCGCAGCGGTATCTTGCTGACGCCGAGTTCCGCCGCCAGCGCGTCCTGCCGGATCGGTGAGCCGGTCGGAATGTCGCCCGACACGATCCGTTCGAGCACGATCTCGAATACCTGATCGGACAACGTGCGCACGACGATGGTCATGAAAAAGGAAAACCTCCGAGGGACCGGACGGTGAGTCCGTCAAAGATGCAGACATTTCAGAAGGCGGTCGCGGGATCAATCACCTACTGCGTGTCCGTCATGCCACGCCGATCGCAGCGCGACAACGGGAAGGGCGGTTGCGTGGGTTTTTCGTATACGATAGGCCCGGGCAATGGGTGAAACGAGCAGGTGCGCATCCGTCGCGGTGATCGGCGGCGGTATCGTGGGGCGGAGCATCGCGTTGCAACTGGCCGCGCGCGGCATCACGGTGACGCTGATCGACCGGGATGGGGCGGGGGCGGCGTCGTGGGGCAATGCGGGCCATATCGCGACTGAACAGGTTGAGCCTTTTGCATCGCCCGCGACGTTGCGATCCGCACCGCGCCGCCTGTTCCTGCGCGGCGGCCCGCTCGCACTGCCGCCGGCGATGGCGGGGAGCTGGCTGCCGTTCGCGCTCCGGCTCGTCCGTGCCAGCAGCCGACGTCAGGTCGCCGCCGGCTCAAGGGCGCTCGGCAGTCTGCTTTGCGAGGCGGCGCCCGCGTGGCGACGGCTAGGTGAGGCGATCGGCGCGCCCGGACTCGTCGGGCTCGATGGTCACGAAGTCGCCTGGGAAAGCGCGCGCAGCGCCGACGCGGGCCGGCGGGCCTGGGCGCAGGCGGATACGGGTACGGCACGTCCGGGCAATGTCGACGCGGCGGGACATGCCGCGCTGCGCCGGCTGAGCCCCGCCGTTGTCGACGCGATCCGTTTCGTGGGCACCGGCAGGATCACCGACCTGGACCAGCTCGCGCATGCGCTGGATGGGGCGCTCGCCCGGGCGGGCGTGACGCGCGTCGCCGCGGAGGCGCGGCTGCGTCGCGCCGGGGACCGGATCGTGTGCGAAGGCGTCGATGCGGATGGGATCGTCGTGGCGGCCGGTATCGGCTCGCGCGATCTGATGCGCGCGATCGGCTGGCGCGTCCCGATGATCGCTGAACGCGGCTATCATGTCCGCTTCGCGCCGGGCGATTGGCCGGCAGACCGTATCCCGCTGGTGTTCGAAGACCGTTCGATGATCGTCACCCGCTATGCCGATTGTGTGCAGGCCGCGGGCTTCGTCGAGTTCGGTCGTGCCGATGCGCCGGCAGACCCGCGCAAATGGCAACGGCTCGAGGCGCATGTCGCGGCCTTGCGGCTCCCGGTCGGCCCGGTGGTCAGCCGGTGGATGGGTGCGCGGCCGACGCTGCCGGATTATCTGCCCGCCATCGGGCGCGCGGTAGGTGTCGACAACCTCTTCTATGCGTTCGGTCACCAGCACCTCGGCTTGACGCTGGGACCGGTGACGGGGGAAGTGCTGGGACAGCTGGTCGGCGGCGAGACGCCGGCGATCGACCTGACGCCCTTTGCCCTCGAACGCCTGACGGGACCTCTGCCATGATCGCGACCTCCGATGCCGCTGCCGAACTCGCCGCGATCCGGCCGCCAGCCACCCGCGCCGCCGCCATTTCCGGGGACGAATATACGGCGCGGCTGGAGAAGGCGCGCGGGCTGACCGAAGCGCTTGGGGCGAAGGCGCTGCTCGTCCACGCGGGCGCATCGCTTCGCTATTTCACCGGCATACCCTGGGGCGCGAGCGAACGAATGGTCGCGCTGCTGCTGCCGGTGCAGGGCGCGCCCTCGATCGTCTGCCCGCGTTTCGAGGAAGGGACGCTGCGCGCGGACCTGAAGATCGCGGCGGAGCTGAGACTGTGGGAGGAGGACGAGGATCCCGCGGCGCTGGTCGCCGACGCAATGCCGCGCGGCGCGCGAATCGCGATCGATCCGCTCTTGCCCTTCGCCTGGGGCGAGAAGCTGCGGCGTCTGGGGCTGGACGCTATTGACGGCGCCGCCGCGATCGACGGTTGCCGGATGATCAAGTCGGCGGCGGAGCTGGCGTTGCTGGCGGAAGCCAAGGCGATGACGCTGGAGGTACAGGCCCGCGCCGCGCGGATCCTGCGCCCCGGCATGGCGGCGGCCGAGGTGGTACGGTTCATCGATTCCGCGCACCGCGCCATCACCGGGGGCACGGGCAGCACCTTCTGCATCGTCCAATTCGGCCGAGCGACCGCCTTTCCGCACGGCCTGCCGGGCGAGCAGTTTCTCGAGGAAAATCAGCTGGTGCTGATCGACACCGGCACCACGGTACAGGGATATCATTCCGATATCACGCGCAGCTATGCGTTCGGCAACGTCGGCGCGGAGGTCGAGGCCATCTGGCATATCGAAAAGGCTGCGCAGGCGGCGGCGTTCGCGGCCGCCGCGCCGGGCGTGCCGTGCGAGGCGGCTGACGCTGCGGCACGCGGCGTGATCGCGGCCGCGGGACTGGGACCGGACTATCGCCTGCCCGGCCTGCCGCATCGCACCGGTCACGGAATCGGCCTGTCCATCCACGAGCCGGCCTATCTGGTGCGCGGAGACCATACGTCGATGGCGCCGGGCATGTGTTTTTCCAACGAGCCGATGATCGTCGTACCCGACCGGTTCGGCGTCCGTTTGGAGGATCATTTCCATGTCACCGCGGACGGCGCGGCCTGGTTCACCGCGCCGCAGCCGTCGCTGACAGAGCCGTTCGGATGAGCCGGCGCCGAGACTGATCCGAAAACGCCGGTCATCGGCACGCGTCCTTGTCTTCACCGTTGCGCGAACCTATATGGTTCGTTCAACGGGCGGGGGGACAGCTTGGTGGCACAAGCGGAAGCGGATGACGGCATGGCGCGGGCAGCAGGGCCGGCCGACGTCGGGACGCAGAACGAGGATGCCTGGGTGCGCCGGGCGCGTCCGATGTTCCTCTATGTGATGTACGCCCTTCTTCTGTGGGCGATCCCCATGGGGGTGATCGCCGCGGTACGACCGGCGGCGGCGGCGGCGATGGCGGCCGGCATCGCCGCCTATCTACGCGCCATTCCCGAGCCGCTCTACGCGCTCTTCGGCACGGGCTATCTCGGCTATACGGTGGCGCGGAGCTGGGGAAAGGCGCTGGGCAGCGAACGTTAGCGGCGCGATCCGACGCCCCGGGGCGGGATCGGATCGAGGAGTGAGCCGTCCGCCCCTTGGCATTCGCGTCCGCCGCTTCCTACATGCGGCGCCATGAGCGGGAACGATCCTCACGCCATGCCCGTATGGCATGGCACCACCATCCTGTCGGTACGACGCGGCGGCAAGGTCGTCGTCATCGGGGACGGCCAGGTCTCCATGGGCCAGACGGTCATGAAGCCGAACGCGCGCAAGGTGCGCCGACTTGGCGCCGACGGTCAGGTGATCGGCGGCTTCGCCGGCGCCACGGCCGACGCCTTCACGCTGTTCGAGCGGCTCGAAGCCAAGCTGGAGCGTCACCAGGGGCAGCTGATGCGCGCCGCGGTCGAGTTGGCAAAAGACTGGCGCACCGACAAATATCTGCGCAACCTGGAGGCGATGATGATCGTCGCCGACAAGGAGGTGACGCTGATCCTCACCGGCAACGGCGACGTGCTGGAGCCGGAGAATGGCGTCGCCGCGATCGGATCGGGCGGCAATTACGCGCTCGCCGCGGCGCGGGCGCTCGTCGATTACGAAGGCGACGCGGAAACGATCTGCCGCAAGGCGATGCAGATCGCCGCCGACGTCTGCGTCTACACGAATGACCGGGTCACGGTGGAGACGCTGGATAGCGCGGCGTGATCGGAATCCCTCCCCCATTCAGGGGAGGGCCGAGAATGACTGTTCCAGAACCTCACCCGTGACGTCACCATCCCAACCCCGTTCCGGACGGAAAGGGGCTCGAGAGAATAGATGAACCAGAATCTCACCCCCAAGGCGATCGTCGCCGCACTGGATGCCCATATCGTCGGCCAGCGGGACGCGAAGCGCGCGGTCGCGGTGGCCCTGCGCAACCGCTGGCGGCGGCAGCAGCTCAGCCCCGACTTGCGCGACGAGGTAACGCCCAAGAACATCCTGATGATCGGGCCGACCGGGTGCGGCAAGACCGAGATCAGCCGTCGTCTGGCGAAGCTCGCCGATGCGCCCTTCGTCAAGGTCGAGGCGACCAAGTTCACCGAGGTCGGCTATGTCGGCCGCGACGTCGAACAGATCGCCCGCGATCTGGTCGAGGAAGCGATCCGGCTCGAGAAGGAGCGTCGGCGCGTCGCGGTCAAGGACAAGGCGGAAGACGCGGCGATGAAGCGCCTGCTCGATGCGCTGGTCGGGAAAGACGCCAGCCAGGCAACGCGCGAGAGTTTTCGCCAGCGCTTCGCCGACGGCCATCTCGATACGGCCGAGGTGGAGATCGAGGTGGAGCAGGCGGCGGCGGCACCGTTCGACATCCCCGGCGCCGGCGCGCAGATGATCAACCTGTCGGAGATGATGAAGTCCTTCGGCGGCGGCCAGCCGTTGAAGCGGCGCAAGCTGACCGTCCGCGCGGCGTGGGAGAAGCTGATCGAGGAGGAGGCGGACAAGCGTCTCGACCAGGACGACGTCAATCGGACCGCGCTGGCGGACGCCGAGGCGAACGGCATCGTCTTCCTCGACGAGATCGACAAGATCGCGGTCAGCGACGTGCGGGGCGGTTCGGTGAGCCGCGAGGGCGTGCAGCGCGACCTGTTGCCCCTGATCGAGGGTACCACCGTCGCGACCAAATACGGCCCGATGAAGACGGATCATATCCTGTTCATCGCATCGGGGGCGTTCCACGTCGCCAAGCCCAGCGACCTCCTGCCCGAGCTGCAGGGGCGCCTGCCGATCCGCGTCGAGCTCAAGGGCCTCACCGAGGCCGATTTCATCGCGATCCTGTCGGATACCAAGGCGTCGCTGCCCGCGCAGTACAAGGCGTTGCTCGGCACCGAGGGCGTGGCGGTCGAATTCGCTCCCGACGGCATCGCCGCGATCGCGCGGATCGCCGCCGAGGTGAACGGGCAGGTCGAAAATATCGGCGCGCGGAGGCTGCAAACGGTGATGGAGAAGCTGCTCGAGGATGTGAGCTTCGACGCAGAGGACCGGAAGGAGCCGGTCACCGTCGATGCCGCCTATGTCGAGGCGCAGCTGGCGGGGATCGCGCGCAACACCGATCTCAGCCGTTTCGTACTCTAGACGCGTCAGGGGGATCAGCGCGGCACGGCGGGCCACGATCCGGCAAGACCGGATCGGGGCCGCCCGACGCTATTTCGTGATCCGATCGTAGGGGGTGAAGGGCGTGAAGCGGCAGTTTGCCGGCGGAATGCTCACCCCTGGCTCAAGGACCTGAAAGCGGTCGTTGGCGCATAGCTGTGATCCCGAATAGGCGTGGACGATCAGCGTCGTCAGCGGCCGCAGCCACGGACAGTCGCCGACCGGTCCGGTCTTCCACACACGCCGGCCCGCACCCGCGCGGTAGAGGATCGTGTGGCTGTCGACGATGGTCGGACCATCCGACATCCCAAGGTCGATACATTGCTGCGGCTTGCCCGCGACGCGGCCAGCTAGCGGATCGTCCTTCGCCGCGAGGGTGAGCGCGGCGAGCGGCAGCAGGGCGAGCGCGCGGATCATTTCACGCTGTACCGGACGAAGGGGCCAAACGAGCAACTGCCGGTGAAGGTCCGGCTGGCCGCGTCGACCGTGGTCGCGATGTCGCCCTGGCACAATTGCGTGCTGGGCGTGCGCGTGATCAGGACGTCGCCGCGACCCATGCCCTCGCATCCGCCACTGGTGTCGCTGCGATATTTAAGCTGCGGGCTGACGATGTAGACGATGGTAGGGCCGTAGCCGTGACTCTGCTGCGAACGGGTGAGGCTGATGCAGCTGGTGCTGCCGTGCGGCGTCAGGCCGGCAAGTTCCTTGTCGAGGCCGGCCGCCGCCTGGGCGCTGACCTGCGGCGTTGTGGCGGTGCCGGTACAGCCCGCGACGGCGAGCGGCACGAGCGTGGCGATGCAGAGCGGACGGATCATGGCGCCACAACGCATCGCGCCTTTCGAGGCTCCCCGCAAGTCAGCCGCGAAACGCATCCTTCTCGGCGCGAAGTCGCGCCAGCTCGTCGGCGGTGTCGGCCCGCAGGAAGGGGTTGGTCGCGCGCTCGCGTCCGATCGACGTCGGGATCGTCGCCTCGCCTCGTGCGCGCCTCGCGTCGACCTCCGCCATGCGGGCGGCGATCGCCGCATTGTCCGGCTCCGCGACGCGCGCGAAGCGGCCGTTGGACTGGGTATATTCGTGCCCGCAATAGACCTGCGTGTCGTCGGGCAAGGCGGCATAGCGACGCATGTTGGCGAACATCTGCGCCGCGTCGCCCTCGAACAAGCGGCCGCAGCCCATCGCGAACAGCGTATCGCCGGTGAAGATCGCGCCCGCGTCGGCGAAATGGAAGGCGACATGACCGGCGGTGTGTCCTGGCACATGAAGGACGGACGCGACATGGCGGCCGAGGCGGACCGTGTCGCCCTCGTCGACCAAGGTGTCGAGCGTCGGGATCTTCGCCGCTTCCGCAGCGGGTCCGGTGATCCGCGCGCCGGCTGCCTTCATCGCCGCATTGCCGCCCGTGTGGTCGGGATGCCAATGGGTCGTCCACACCTGTCCGATCGACCAGCCGCGTTCGGCGGCGGCATCCAGCAGCGGCTGCGCCTCGCCCGGATCGATGGCGACCGTCTCGCCGCTGGCGGGATCGTGGACCAGCCAGGCGTAATTGTCGGCGAGTACCGGCACCCGCACGATGTCGAGCGAGGACGCGGCCATGATCACCAGCTCCCGGTGTTGGGCATCGACGCCCAAGGCTCGGCCGGGGCCAGTGGCTCGCCGGCCTGCAGCAGTTCGATGGAGATGCCGTCGGGAGTCTTCACGAACGCCATGTTCCCGTCGCGCGGCGGCCGGTTGATGGTCACGCCCGCGTCGCGAAGCCGCGCGCACATGTCGTAGATGTTGTCGACGCGATAGGCGAGATGGCCGAAGTTGCGGCCGCCCGAATAGGCCTCCGACTCGCTGCCGTCTTCCGCCGGCCAGTTGTACGTGAGCTCGACCTCCGCGCGACGATTGCCGATCTTTGCATCCTCCTCGCTTGCCAGGAAGATCAGCGTGAAGCGGCCGGCCTCGCTCTCCATGCGGCGGACCTCCTTCAGTCCGAGCAGTTCGAAGAAGCGGATCGTCGCGTCCGGATCGGTCACCCGGATCATCGTGTGCAGATAGTAGGTCGACATAGAAAACTCCGTTCGTCGCCGTAAAGGCACGGTTCATCGGCGCGAGAGCAGCCTCTCTTCGGCTATATGGGAGCGGAGGACGGGATGGAAAGCGGGGTGACGACGTACAATCGAGGACTGTGGATCGCAGCGGTGATCCTGGCGGCGGGCATCGCGTCCGGCGGCTATCTGCTCGGCGACGGGTTGTTGCGTGCGAGACATGCCGACCGGGCGGTGACGGTCCGTGGCCTGGCAGAGCGCAACGTGACCGCGGATCTGGCCGTCTGGACGCTCAATTATTCCGAACAGGGCACCGATACCGCGGCGGTTCAGGCCGACATCGAGCGCGACACGGCGACGGTTCGACGCTTCTTCGCCGCGCTGGGCTTCCCCGCCGGCGCGCTGACGCCGACGGGTGCCGGCGTGAACCAGAATTTCGTCAACGGCATGCCGACGGTGACGATCAGCCAGCGCTTGCAGCTGCGCACCACCGACATTGCGCGCGCACGTGCGGCGGTGGCGCGGCAGTTCGACCTGGTGCGGCAGGGTGTGCGGCTGCAGGAAGGCTCTGGCATGACCTACAGCTTCACCCGCCTGAACGACATCAAGCCGGCGATGGTCGCGGCGGCGACCCGTGATGCGCGCGCATCGGCGGAGCAATTCGCCAAGGACAGCGGCACCGGCGTCGGCGGCATCAAGAGCGCCACCCAGGGCTATTTCTCGGTCGAGGCGCGCGACGGCGAGCCTAGCGGCTATGGTGTCGCGGATACGCCCTTCAAGAAGGTGCGGGTGGTGACGACGGTCGAATTCTACCTGCAGTGAACGCCAAAGCCTGCACGTGCCGCTCTCCGCGCGCCAGTCGAGCGGGGGGTGTCGGCGTCAGCGTCCGATCGGCGCCGTGGGCTTCGCAACAGGCGCTGTCGCCGACGCGCCCGCGCCGTCGAATTGCCTGAGCGCGGCAAGGGCGTGCGCGGCGACCGGCGTGTTCGGCGACAGCCGTGCGGCCTCGGCCCACGCCGCCTTGGCGCCGGCTTCGTCGCGCGCGAGGGCGGCGATGTTGCCGGCCTCCAGCTGGACGGACGCATCGTCGGGCGAGCGCTTCAGCGCCTCCGCGATGTCCTTCTTTGCACGCGGGATGTCGCCGTCACGGCGCGCCAGGGTCGCCGAAAGCAGCCAGGCGAGCGGATCGGCGGCGGCATTGGTCAGCGCCATGTCGATGTCCCGCCGCGCGGCCTCGGTCTCGCCTGCCGCCACGAGCGCGCGGGCGTGGTCGAGCTGCGTCTCGCCCAACGCGAGACCGGTCAGCGTGCCGGCGATCAGCGCGGTATCCAGCGCGGCGCGCGCCTTCGCGGCATCGCCCGCCGCGAGCCACGCATTGCCCGCCTGCGCCCAGTAATTGGCGGCGCGTTTGTCGTGCCCGAGCTCGGCCGCCTTGCCCGCCGCCTCGAACGCCCCTGCGGCGGCCGGCCAGTTACGCTCCTGGGCATAGGCGAGGCCGGCACATTGCTGTGCGAACCAATGGCCATCCGCCGCTGCCCAGCGCAGCGCCTCGGCCCGCGCGGCGGCGGGATCGCTTTCCGCCAGATTGACGCAGCGCTGGTAGCGCGCTTCCCGCGAATCCTCCGGCTGCGACGCGGGTCTCGCGGCGCCTGCCTTGATCGACAGGGGCGATTTGGGCGCGGTGGCCTGAGCCATGGCCGCGGCAAGAGAAAGGGCGATCATATTCGGTGCAGCACGTCCTCGACCGCCCGAATGATCAGCGCGACGTCGGTATCGCGCGACAGGCGGTGGTCGCCGTCCTTGACCAGCCACGTCTGCACGTCCGCTGAACGGAGCAGCTCGGCCAGATGGCAGGTGCGCTGCCACGGTACGTCGGGATCGCGCTGTCCCTGCACCAGCCGCACCGGACCGTCGATCGCGATCTGGCCGAACATCAGCCGGTTCGCCTCGCCCGAGGTGAAGAAGCCGCGCGTGTAGACGGTCGGCTCGGGACCATAGGGATTGGCGCGCTCCAGCCGGCCGGTCTGCAGGATCGCCATCTTCTCGTCCATTGAGAAGCCCCAGTCGGTGAAGTCCGGGGCGGGGGCGATGCCCACCAGGGCCTTGACGCGGTCGGGCCGCGCGCGGGCCGCGAGCAGCATCAGCCAGCCGCCCATCGACGAGCCGACCAGCACGACGTCGCCGCCGGCCACTTCGTCGATCATCGCAAGCACGTCGTCGCGCCATCCGGCCAGCGTCTGGTCTTCGAACGCGCCCTCGCTATGGCCGCAGCCGGCATAATCGAAGCGCAGGAACGCCTGGCCCCGTGCCTTCGCCCAGTTTTCCAGCGCGACCGCCTTGGTGCCGCTCATGTCGGAGGCATAGCCGGGCAGGAAGATGACGGTTGGGCCGGCCCCCTGCGTGTGGTGGTAGGCGAGGCGGGGACGGGGCGTTTCGGTCATGCCGCGGCTCTAGGCTCCGGGGGGCGGGGGCGGCAAGGGGGTGACCCTGGCCAACGGTGCCCTGGCCACGCCGGCGCTGGCGCACCCGTCCCGCCGCAGCCGGAGACGCAGCCCGTGCCGGCGGCTATCGTCAGTCGCGAAGCTCGTCGAGCAATCCGCCGCCCAGCACGAGCAGCAGCTTGGCGTCGATGCCCATGCCTGCGCGGCGCTGTTCGGCGACGAACCCGGCGACGGCGTCCAGCGGCACGCGGTGGACCGTGATATTCTCGTCATGATCGCCGCCGCCGTCGCCCGTCCGGGTCAGGCCGGTCGCGACGACCAGCGTGAAGGCCTCCGACGTCATGCCGGGCGAGGAATAGAACTGGCCGCGCTCCTCGACGATGGCGGCGTGATAGCCGGTCTCCTCCTCCAGCTCGCGGCGGGCGGCATCGGCGATGCTCTCGCCCGATTCCGTGTCGCCGACGAGACCGGCCGGCAGTTCCAGGCACGCGCGGCCGATCGGGATCCGATATTGCTCGACGAGGATCAGCTGGCCCTCTCCGTCGAGCGCGACGATCACCGCCGCGTCGATGCCGCCGCGCCGCTCGGCATATTCCCAGCTGCCCTGCTGGCGCACGCTGAGATACTTGCCTTCCCACATGGTGCGGGCGGCGTCGTCTGTCCTGGTTTCGATGGTCATAGCTCGATCAAACGATCCGGCAGTTCGTTGGTGTCGTCGGCGCGCGGCGGGAAATGTTCGGCGAGCACATTGCCCACCCGCGCGACGGCGGCGGCCATGCCCTCGCCGGGGCGGCCATCGCGCATGCCTGCGACGAGCGCCGCCATCGCCGCCCCCCAGACGTCAGGCGCGACCCGCGTGTGGATCGCGCGGTCGGCGATGATCTCCGCACGCCGCTCGTCGAGCGACAGGTAGATGAGCACACCCGTCGCGTCGCGCGTCCGCGCCTCGGCGGCGGCACGGAACAGCGTCAGCGCGCGGGCGTGGACCCGGCGCGTCTTGGTCGGTGCCGGCGTCAGTGCGAGGCGCAGCGGCATCCAGGCGAGGGCGAGGCGCACGACCAGGAACACGATGGCGAGAAGCAGGAGCGCGACGGTGAACAGGCCGCCGGGGGAGGGAGCGCCCGCCCAGGGATCGGCGACGAGGCCGTGCGCCCACACCGCCGCTTCCGGCCGCCAGGCCAGAAGCGCGAGCGCCAGCAGCATCGCGAGCACCGCCCAGTGCAGGCCGACGTCGTGATAGGCATCCGAACGCCGCGTCACGACGGTGACGATCTCGCCCGCGGTATCGCGCTCGGCGGCGGTCACCGCCTCCGAAACACGCATACGGTCCGCCTCGCTCAGCCGCATCGCCGCTCCCCTACCAGCTGCCGGAGGCGCCGCCGCCTCCGAAGTCGCCGCCGCCGCCGCCGGTGAAGCCGCCACCGCCCCAGCTGCCGTCAGAGCCGCCGCCACCGCCGCCGCCACCCCAGCCGCCGCGGTCGTCGTCGTCGCGATCGCTTGCCGAACGGCCGATTTCATTGGCGATCGACCAGAGCACGATCGGCAACATCCCGCTGCCGTGCCCATCTCCGTCGTAGCGGCGACCCCAAGGCCCCGCCTGACGCCGTCGACCCACGATCATCGGGATGACGACGAATAATAGGATGATGCCCCAAAAGATGAGCCCGATCGGCACGCCGCCGCCACCGCGTCCGCCGGACGCGCGGCGGTGGGTCGCGTCGAACTCCTTGATCGCGGCATCCGTGCGCGCCTTCGCCTCGTCCGGATTGGCGCGTAGCTGCTGGATCAGCGCATCGGTCCCGGCCGTCATCGCGCCGGGAATGTCGCCCGCCTTCAGCCTGGGCATCATGTCCTGGTTGATGATGACGCTGGACAGGGCGTCCGTCACGATCGGCTCCAGGCCACGGCCTACCTCGATCCGGGGGCCGCGATGGCCGGGGGACTCGTTGGGCGCGATGAACAGGATGGCGCCGTTGTTGACGTCATTCAGGCCAACGCCCCAGCTGCGACCGAGACGATAGCCGTAATCCTCGATCGGATAGCCCTCCAGGCTCGGGATCGTCGCGACCACCAGCTGGCGCTTGGTGTCGCGCTGCAATGCTTCCAGCTTGGCGGTCAGATCCGCCTTGGTCTGCGGCGGCAATACGTTGGCGGCGTCGACGACGAGTCCGGTGAACTTGGGAAACGTCTGCGCTGCCGCGCCGCCCGGCGCGAGGCCGAGCAGCAGCGTCGCGGCGCAGGCGAGCCACGCCGCCGACAGGCAGGCGATCAGCCGGCGCATCGCCGTCAGCTCGCATTCCCGAAGTTGACCGTCGGCGCGCGATCCGCGCCGGGCGTCGTCGCGCTGAACGGCGTGACCGGCTTGGCGCCGTAGAAGATGCGCGCGCCGATCGCGTCGGGGAAGGTGCGGATGCGCGTGTTATACTGCTGCACCGCCTCGTTATAATCGCGGCGCGCGATGGCGATGCGGTTCTCCGTGCCTTCCAGCTGGCTCATCAGCGTGGTGTAATTGCCCTGGCTCTTCAGCTCGGGATAGGCCTCCTGCAGCCGCTGCAGCGACATGGTCACGTTGTTCTGCGCACGCTCGTACTGCTGGACCTTGGCCGGGTCGGTGAGCTGATCGCCCGACACCTGCACGCGGTTCGCGTCGGCGCGGGCTTGGGTCACCTGGACCAGGATGTCCTTCTCCTGTGCGCCGGCGGCCTTCACCGTCGAGACGAGATTGGGGATCAGATCGGCGCGGCGCTGATAGTCGTTCTGGACGTCGGCCCAGCGCGCCTTCACGTTCTCCTCGGCGGTGGGAACCGAGTTGAGGCCGCAGCCGGACAGGCTGGCGACGAGGACGACGCTGGCGATCGGCGCGGTGACGGAACGAAACGACGGCATGAACACCCTCCAAAAGGATCGAACCCGCTGGTTCTGTCCTAGTGATATAGGACAGTTGTGGCGCTTGGCGAAGGGGGAATCGCTGCCTAAGCTCGCCGCCGTCCATGCAACGAGCAGAGGGGTGGCAGCATGTTCAAGGAATTCAGGGCCTTCATCGCGCGCGGCAACGTTCTCGACCTGGCCGTGGCGGTGATCATCGGCGCCGCGTTCGGCAAGATCGTCACGTCGCTGACCGAGGACGTTCTGATGCCGATCATCGGCAAAATCTTCGGCGGCCTCGATTTTTCGAGCTACTTCATCCAGCTTGGGCCGATCCCCACGACCTACAAGGGATCGCCGACCGATTATGCCGCGCTGAAGAAGGCGGGCGTCCCGCTGCTCGGGTACGGTGAGTTCGTGACGCAGTTCGTCAACTTCGTGATCATCGCCTTCATCATCTTCCTCGTCGTCCGTACGGTGAACCGCGCGACCGGCCTGCTCGAACGGCAGAAGGCGGAAGCGTCGGCGGCTGTGCCCGCGCCGGAGGCGGCGGAGGTCGCGTTGCTGCGCGAGATCCGCGACGAGCTGAAGGCGCGGCCGCGCGTCTGAGCCGCTGCGGCGGGCGGCGGTGCGTTATGCCGCCGCCAGATCCCGCGCGGTCGCGTCCGCAAGGCTGGTGCCGTCGAGGATCCGGGCGGTCTCGTCCCGCACGCGCATCATCGCGTGGCGGATCGCGCAATCCGCCTCGCTCTTGCAGTCCTTGCACGGCCTGTATGCGGTCCGGCTGACGCAAGGCACGAGCGCCAGTGGCCCCTCGATCGTGCGGATGACGTCGCCGAGCGAGATGAGGTGGCGCGGCCTGGCGAGCAGATACCCGCCCATCTTGCCCCGGTGGCTGTGCAGCAGGCCCGCGTCGCGCAGGTCGGCGAGGATCAGCTCGAGGAATTTGCGCGGCACGTTCGCCTCCGCCGCGATGCGGGTCATCGGAATAGGCGGGCTGGCTGGCGGTGCTTCGGCGAGGAACAGCATCGCGCGCAGCGCGTAGCGTGAACGCTGGGTCAACATGGTCGCCCCCTATGCGCTTATTGTGGCAAGCGAAAGGCGTGGATCGGCCCGATCGCAATGATCGGGTAGCCATTGCGGCCGGCCGGCGGCGCGACTATATCGACGGTGTTGGCTTCCAGCCGGCTATGGCGATAAACTGCGGCGTATAATAGACGCAGCGGACCCGGGGGCAGTACCCGGCGGCTCCACCATCGCAGCTGAACGACAGGGTGCCATGCGCGACGCGTGCCACCCGCGGGCTTCATCAAGGGTATCGCTTTGAGGAAGCACGGTAGCTCAGCTTCGCTGATGGGGCCGAACCAGGATCGACGTGTGTTGAAAGGCGCTGTTTTCGCTCGGAATGGGACCACCGCAACGGCCCATTACACAAGTGCCAACGATAACGAAGCACTCGCGATTGCGGCGTAACTGAGGGCCTCGCGGCCTAAGGTTACCCCAAAATAGCGCGGTCGGACCCCACCGGGCAACAGAAGGGGATTCCAGCGGCCGCCGGAGGGGCCGGGCAACAGAACCCTCCGGACCTTTCCCCCACAACGACGGTCTTGCGCCGCCCCGGCCGCTCCGTTTCGCGCGTACGGCGGCGCGTTCTTCCTGCCTGGCTGCGGTCAGCTCTGGCAAAGGTCGTCGATCGCGCAGGATCGACCCGCTCGCCCCGGGGTTTCGCCCGGGCCGATCCTTCAGACCTGGATCGTCAGACGCGTGCGTGGTCCGGCGGCATGATCCTGAGCGAGCGCCGCATAGCGATCCGCCAGCTGAAGATGGACGAGGCGTCCCTCGGGCGAACCGGCGTGCAACGCCAATGCGCGCTCCTGGCGTTCGCGATGTTCGTAATAGGCCCGATGCCGCTGGGCATCGGTCGTCGACGAGTTGGTGATGGACATGGCAGTCTCCGGTCGCGGTTTCGGCACGCTTGGGCCAACACCATGTCTTCATACGATATTTTGGCGGAAATCGCGTTTACCTGTATTAGGTGAGCCCGTTACGGGTGCGATTGCCGGGTACGGCGCGACGCGGTAGTATCGGTAGCAAAGAACAACCGGAGAGATGCCATGGCGACCGCGACCGTAACCGCCCCGATGCCCGATTCACGGTCGGCGACGATGAGCCCAGGCGAATGGCAGGCGCGCGTCGACCTTGCCGCCGCCTATCGGCTGGTCGCCCTTTACGGCTGGGACGATCTGATCTTCACGCATCTGTCGGCACGCGTGCCGGGGCCGGAGCATCATTTCCTGATCAACCCCTACGACATGATGTTCGAGGAGATCACCGCGTCGAGCCTGGTCAAGATCGACGTCAACGGCGCGCCGGTCGGACCGAGCAGCCATCCCGTCAACCCGGCCGGGTTCACGATCCATTCGGCGATCCACATGGCGCGGGAGGACGCCGCGGCCGTGATGCATCTGCATACCCCGCATGGCCAGGCGGTGAGTGCGATGGAGTTCGGACTGCTGCCGCACACGCAGACCGCGATGATCGCCAGTCACGACGTCGCCTATCACGACTATGAGGGCATTGCGACCGATCTGGATGAACGCGAGCGGCTGGTCGCCGATCTGGGCGCGCGCAATGCGATGATCCTGCGCAACCACGGCACGCTGGCGGTCGGTGAGACCGTGGGCGCGTGCTTCGTCCGCCTGTACTTCCTCGAACGCGCCTGCGAGGCGCAGGTGCTGATGTTGTCGGCAGGGCGCGAGAACCTCAACACGCCGCCGCAAGGCGTGGAGGAGAAGGTCGCGCAACAGTCCAGCCCGAAGGGCATGGGGATGCTGGCGCAGGCGCTCGCCTGGCCGGCGCTGTTGCGCAAGCTCGACCGGATCGATCCGAGCTATCGCGACTAGAGGCTGAGCCAATCGCGGGGAAGCGGTGCCGGCCCGGAGGCAGTTTGCGCCTTCAAATGATGACGCAGCGCCGTTCCCTCGAACGTGGCGTCGCGGCGCCATTGCCCGGCTCGATCATATCCGGGCGGCGGATCCCGGGGCTGTCGGTAGTGGAATCTCCATGGCGCAGAGCAGGCCCCCCGGCCGGAAATCTAGCATCACCGTCGCGTCGATTTCGTAGTGCAGGCTGCGTGTCAGCAGTTCCAGGCCGAAGCCTTCGCCGGCCGGCGGGGTGATGCCGCCGCCCGGCACGTCCTCGTCCCAGACAAGGCGAAGCCGTAGGGCGTCGCCTTGCGCGTCGAGCGACCAGTGGATCGCGATCCGGCCGCCTTCGCGGGCGAGCGCACCGAATTGGACCGCATTCGCAACCAGTTCGTGCAGCGCCAGTCCTAGCTGGTCGGTGAGCCGTGGCGGCAGCCGGACTTCCGGCCCGCCATAGCTGACGCGATTGCGATATCCCGCCTGGTTCGCGAGCAGCTCGTCGGCGAGCAGCGCCTCCAGATCGGTGCCCTGTTCCTCGCCGCGCAGGATATGGCCCTGCGCGCGTGCGAAGGCGGCGAGGCGTCCGTCAAAGCGTGCGCGATAATCGTCCACCGTCTCGCTGGTCTCCGCCGTGCGGCGTGCGACCGAGCGTATCACCGACAGCGTGTTGCGGACGCGATGCTGCAGGGCAAGGCGACGCGTCCGCTCGCGATCGAGCCGGCGTCGCAGATCGTCGATGTCCACTGCGCTCGCGATCCACGTCGCCACCCCGTCATGCTCCTCGCGCATCGTCTGGATGCGGAGCCAGCGGTAGCCGCGCGTACCGGCCAGCGTGACGCGCAAGTCGACGACGCCGCTGCCTTCCGCCTGCGCGCCCCGCCACATCGTCGCAAGCGCGGCGCGGTCGTCAGGATGGATGTGCTCGATCCACCCTCTGTCGAGCGACAGGCTGGCATCCTGGCCCGTCAGCGCATGCCACCAGGGCGCTATCCATATGCAGCGTCCGTCCGCCGTGCCGCGCCAGCCCGGCTGCGGGAACGCGAGCGCCGATGGGGCGGCCGGATCGATGGGCTCAACCATCATGGTCCGGGCTGCGGCCCGCCTGATCGAGATGGAGATAGTCCGGGCTGAACATCGCGACGTCGCACAGGCCTTCGAGATCGAGCGCCTCGAATTCGCCGCCCTTCCAGCGGATGAGGCCGCGCCCTCGCAGCTCCTGGACCATGCGATTGACGTGGACCGGCGTCATCCCCGTGGTTTCCGCCAGGTCGGTCTGTGTCAGCGGGATGTCGCAGCTGTGTCCGGCGACGAGACCCACCGCCCGCAAGCGGAAGAAGAGCTCACAGAAGAGGTGGGCGAGCCGCTCCAGCGCGTCCCGCTGCCCCAGGTTGACGATCCATTCACGCGAGGTCGCCGCCTTCGTCAACGCGTCCCACCACAGGGCGCGCGTCAGGGAGATACTGTAGCCCGTCATCATGTCGATGCGATCGGGCGATAATTCGACATAGCGGACCGGGGTGAGCGCGCCGATCGAATGATCCATCTCGTCGAGAATATATCCATGAATATCGCAAAGGTCCCCGGGCAGGTGGATCGACATGATCTGGCGTCGGCCGTCCTCCAGCGTCTTGTAGCGAAATGCCCAGCCTTCCACGATCAGGGGGACGCCGCGTGGCCGGTCGCCTTCACGGATCAGGTCCCGACGCTGACGGACGGCAATCTCAGGACCGGCCACGGCCTTGTCGACGACCGTCTGCTCGGCTTCGGATAGCCGGACGTAGCGGCACAATCGAGCGACGAGCGGATTGGGCGCGGTGTTGAGCATGGCCAAGGGTGACATCAGTATAGATCAGGATCGTTCACCCATGTTAGCGCTGTTGCGGTCGAAATGATTATTCCTTGAAATACAGGGAGTAAGATAATCATGTCTTTACCATCGCCGCTTGCGGGCAAGCATATTCTGGTCGTCGAGGACGAATATCTGATCGCGGACGACTTCGCTCGCGTGCTGACCGGAGCGGGCGCGCAGGTGGTGGGACCGGCGGCGTCGCTGCCGCAGGGCATGAGGCTGGTCGGTGACGCGCAGGCGCTCGACGCCGCCGTGCTCGACATCAATCTGCGCGAGACGATGGTCTATCCGTTGATCGATCGCCTGATCGGCGACGGCGTGCGCGTGCTGCTGACCAGCGGATATGACGAGACGGTGATCCCGGCGGCCTATCACCATCTGCCGCGCTACGAGAAGCCGGTGTCCGCGCCGCGCCTCTTGCGTGCCACGGAGGAGCTGCTGGCCGACGATCGGTCCTGAGGGGCGACCCTGCGCGGCTGCCGCGCCTTTCTGCTCGTCCGTTGCCAGGGGACAGGGCGGGCGCAAAAAATAGGGCCGGGTGGCGACACCCGGCCCTTTCTCTTGTGTCTTCGGTCGGACCGACAGGATCAGTCGCGATCGCCGGTCAGGAAGGCGGGCGCGAAGTCGGGCGCGGGGCCGTCGTCGTTGCCGCCGCCGTTACCGCCTTCGCCGCGCTCGCGACGCGGACCGCGGTCGCCGCCGCGGTCGCCGCGGTCCCGGCGCGGGCCGCGATCGCCACGGTCGCCGCCGTCGCGACGCGGGCCGCGATCGCCGCGGTCACCACGCGGGCCACGGTCGCCACCCTCGCGCGGCGCACGCGCCGGGCGGGTGTCCTCCAGCTCGGCGCCGGTCTCCTGGTCGACGACGCGCATCGACAGGCGGACCTTGCCGCGCGGATCGATCTCGAGAACCTTGACCTTGACTTCCTGGCCTTCGGACAGGACGTCGGAGACCTTCTCGACGCGCTCGTTCTTGATCTCCGAGACGTGGACGAGACCGTCCTTGCCGCCCATGAAGTTCACGAACGCGCCGAAGTCGACGAGATTGACGACCTTGCCGTTGTAGATCTTGCCGACCTCGGCCTCTTCGACGATGCCCTTGATCCAGTTCATCGCCGCCTCGATCTGCGACGCGTCGGACGAGCTGATCTTGATCACGCCTTCGTCGTCGATGTCGACCTTCGCGCCCGTCGTCGCGACGATCTCGCGGATCACCTTGCCGCCGGTGCCGATGACGTCGCGGATCTTCGACTTGTCGATCGTCATCGTCTCGATGCGCGGCGCATGCGCGCTGAGTTCGGTGCGGGTCTCGCCCAGCGCCTTGCTCATCTCGGCGAGGATGTGCGCGCGGCCCTCATGCGCCTGCGCCAGGGCGACCTTCATGATCTCCTCGGTGATGCCGGCGATCTTGATGTCCATCTGCAGGCTGGTGATGCCCTCGCTGGTGCCGGCGACCTTGAAGTCCATGTCGCCCAGGTGATCCTCGTCACCCAGGATGTCGGACAGGACGGCGAAGTCCTTGCCCTCCAGGATCAGGCCCATCGCGATGCCCGAGACGGGGCGCTTCAGCGGCACGCCCGCGTCCATCATCGACAGCGAGCCGCCGCAGACGCTGGCCATCGACGACGAGCCGTTCGACTCGGTGATGTCGCTGGTGACGCGGATCGTGTAGGGGAACTCTTCCTTGGTCGGCAGCACCGGGTGCAGCGCGCGCCACGCCAGCTTGCCATGGCCGATCTCGCGACGGCCCGGCGCGCCGAAGCGGCCGACTTCGCCGACCGAATAGGGCGGGAAGTTATAGTGCAGCATGAAATGCTGGTAGGTCAGGCCGCCGAGGCCGTCGACCATCTGCTCCGCGTCGCGGGTGCCCAGCGTCGTCGTCGCGATCGTCTGCGTCTCGCCGCGGGTGAACAGCGCCGAACCGTGCGCGCGCGGCAGGAAGTGGACTTCCGCGGCGATCGGGCGGACCGTCTTGGTGTCGCGGCCGTCGATGCGGCGGCCTTCCTTCAGGATGGCGGTGCGAACGACTTCGGCCTCGAGCTTCTTGAACGCCTTGCTCGCCTTCAGCGCCTCGACCGGCGCCTCGTCGGCGGTCATGGTCTTCAGCTCGGCCTTGAGCGCGGTCAGCGCGGCCTGACGCTCGGCCTTCTTGACGTTCTTGTAGGCGGCGTCGATCTTCTTGGCGAAGGTCGGGCGCAGCTTCTCGACCCATGCCTTCGTCGGGTCGGTGATGTCGACGTCCCACGGATCCTTCGCCGACTTTTCGGCGAGGTCGATGATCGCGTCGATGACCTGCTGCGACGCCTTGTGCGCGAACATGACCGCGCCGAGCATCACGTCCTCGGACAGCTCCTTGGCTTCCGACTCGACCATCATCACCGCGTCGTGCGTCGCGGCGACGACCAGGTCGAGGTCACCGGCGGCGACCTCGCCGTCGGTCGGGTTCAGCTGATATTCGCCGTCCTTGTAGCCGACGCGCGCGCAGCCGATCGGTCCCATGAAGGGAACGCCGGAGATGGTGAGGGCGGCGGAGGCGGCGATCATCGCGAGGATGTCGGGCTCGTTCTCGCCGTCGTACGAGAGGACCTGCGCGATGCAGTTGATCTCGTTGTAGAAGCCTTCGGGGAACAGCGGGCGGACCGGACGGTCGATCAGCCGGCTGATCAGCGTCTCACGCTCGGTGGCGCCGCGCTCGCGCTTGAAGAAGCCGCCGGGGATGCGTCCCGCGGCCGAATACTTCTCCTGGTAATGAACGGTGAGCGGGAAGAAGTCCTGGCCTTCCTTGACGCTCTTGGCGGCGGTGACGGCGCACAGCACGACGGTCTCGCCGAGGGTCGCGAGCACCGCGCCGTCGGCCTGGCGGGCAACGCGGCCCGTTTCGAGAGTTAGCGTCTTGCCGCCCCACTCGATTTCCACCTTCTTGGTATCGAACATTTTCATTCCTTCACTCCCGCGCGCCCTATGCGGCGGGGGCCTATGAGTGAGCCGTTATTGGCTCGAGGAAGACGGCCGGATTGCCGCCCCCTTGTGCTCCTGCGACCGCAGGAGCCCAGAGTTGCAGGGCGTCGGGCCCTTGACTCTGGATGCCCGCCTGCGCGGGCATGACGCAATACGTAAACGGCCCGCCGAGGCGGGCCGTAACGATTGCGTCACTTGCGAAGGCCGAGCTTCGCGATCAGCGCCAGATACCGATCGCCATCCTTGTGGCGGAGGTAGTCCAGCAGGCTGCGGCGCTTGTTGACCAGCATCAGCAGGCCGCGACGCGAATGGTTGTCCTTGGCGTGGCCCTTGAAGTGTTCGGTCAGGTTCTTGATGCGCTCCGACAGGATCGCGACCTGCACCTCGGGCGAACCCGTGTCGCCCTCTTGGCGGGCGTGTTCCTTGATGAGCTCCTGGCGGCGCTCTGCAGTGATCGACATCGTCGTCCTTTCTCTAACTACAGGTTGAAGCCACGGACGACGCGGACGCTTCCGTCCTCCACCTCCACCAGCGCGACCGGGACATCCCCCAGCATCGCGAACGCGGAGCCATCGTCTGCGGCGATCCCGGCCAGCACACGCCCCTGTCGGAGCGCCCCTGCCTGGTCGGGAGAGAGAGCAAGAGCCGGGATGTCGTCCAGCCCCGCCCTCAGCGGCAGGAGTAGGTGTTCAAGCTCGCGCGCCATAGCGGCTTCGTGCAATTTGTCCAGCGATATCGCCTGGGACAGGTCGAACGGCCCGGCCTTCAGCCGGCGCAGCATCGTGACGTGACCGACGGTGCCGAGCGCGAGCGCGATGTCGCGGGCGAGGCTGCGGATGTACGTGCCCTTGGAGACATGAGCGACGAGCGTCGCCTCCTCGCCGTCGGCCGCAGACAGGCTGAGTTCGTGGACGATCACGTCCCGGCTCTTCAGCACGACCTCCTCGCCGGCGCGCGCCAGGTCGTAGGCGCGTTCGCCGTCGACCTTCAGCGCCGAATAGGCGGGCGGTACCTGCGCGATCGGTCCCGTGAAGCGCGGCAGAACGGCCTCCACGTCCGCCGGCAAGGGGCGCCCGGCCGCCGTCGCGATCACCTTGCCCTCGGCATCCAGCGTATCGGTCTGCTCGCCGAAACGGATCGTGAAGGCATAGGCCTTGTCGCTGTCGAGCATCCGGCCGGCGAGCTTGGTCGCTTCGCCGACGGCGATCGGCAGGACGCCGGTCGCCAGCGGGTCGAGCGTGCCGCCATGGCCGACCTTCGCCTTGCCATGGCCGGCCTGTCGAAGCGCGCGCTTGACCGCGGAGACGCCCTGGGTCGAGCCAAGGCCGAGCGGCTTGTCGATGATGATCCAACCGTGCATCGGACGGGCGGGTAACGACCGTGCCGCACGATGCAAGTGTCGTGTCAGCCGGCGGGGTGGGGGCGGGGGCGGGGGCCGCCGGGCCACCCAGCCGGCGGCGCGCTGGTACGGATGCTCGTCACGCCGCAGATCTGATTGGGGAAGCGCGCGACGCTGACCCGCGAGAAGCGATCGAACGTCCCGTTCGGATCGGTCGTGTAGGTCAGCGTGTCCAACGCGCGGTCGCGCGCGCAAGGACCGGTCAGCTTCACGCGATACCAGTTCAGGGTGCGGTCGCGGACGTAGACGATATTGCTGCCGGTCGGTCCGGGCTGCCAGTCGCGAAGGCCGCCTCCCGCCGCGAAGGAGATCACGGTCTCCTTGTCCAGGTCGCGTGGCGGACGAGCGGTCGCGGTTGACGCCAGCAAGGCGGTGACGAGCATCGGAAGAAGCAGGTTTCGCATGGACGGAGTCCCTGACAGTGATGCGATCAACGGGGGATGCGCGCTCGTGGTTCCTCTATCCTCAGCCCGCGAACGCACCGGCGATGGTCAGGAACCAGCCGATCAGCGCCTGTGCCGGCGGTGCGATCAGTCGACCGACGATGTCCAGTCGCGGCGAGAGCATCGGCAGCAGCACTAGCACGCCGATGAGCAGCAGCAGGCCGAACTGGCCGAGCCGCGCATAGCGCGCCGCGAGCGGGCGCGGCAGCACGCCCTCCACGACATGGCCGCCATCAAAAGGCGGGATCGGCAACAGGTTGAACAGCGCAAGGAAGACGTTGACGGCCAGGAAGTTGAGCAGATTGGCCAGGATGAACGCGGCGAGGCCGGTCGGCTCGGCGCCGTGCATGGTAACGCCGAAGATGCCGAGGCCGATCGCCGCCAGCGCGGCCAGCGCGAGGTTCATGCCGGGTCCCGCCAGGGCGACCGCCACCATACCCCATCGCGGGTTACGCAGCCGCTCCGCGACGACGGGCACCGGCTTCGCCCAGCCGAAGACGGGCGCTCCGGCGACGGCGAGTCCGAGGGGCAGGATGAGCGTCCCGACGGGATCGACATGGCGGAGCGGGTTGAAGCTCAGCCGCCGCCGTTCCGCCGCGGTCGGGTCGCCCAGCCATTTGGCCATCCAGCCGTGCGCGACCTCGTGGAACACGATCGCGATGACGAGCGGGATGATCCAGACCGCTGTGCGGTAGACGATATGATCGGGGTTCATGCGTCCGATATGGCTGGGCGCCCGGCAAAGCGCCAGTGGGCCGGGATGCAGCGACAATAGCCGCCGTCAAACGTCCCGCGGCATGCCGGCTGGGGTCAGGCCGGAACCGGTCCGAAATGGTTGATCGCCGGGGCGGTCGCGGCGGTGGCTCAACCGCCGAGGGCTTCGCTGAAATGACGGCGGCACAAAGCGATGTAGCGATCGTTACCGCCGATCTCGGTCTGCTGACCTTCCGCGATCGCCCGCCCATCGGCATCGACACGCAGGTTCATCGTTGCCTTGCGCCCGCAGGTGCAGACGGACTTGATCTCGATGAGCGCGTCCGCGAGCGCGAGCAGTCGGGCCGATCCCTCGAACAGCGCGCCGCGGAAGTCGGTCCGCAATCCATAGGCCAGCACCGGAATGTTCATCACGTCGCAGATGCGCGCGAGCTGGTCGACCTGCATCGCCGACAGAAATTGGGCTTCGTCGACGAGCACGCAGGCGAGGGGCTCTTGCGCGTGCCGGTCTGCGACGCAGGCCGCAAGGTCGGTCGCGGTGTCGAACGGGGTCGCCGGCGCTTCCAGTCCGATGCGGCTGGTGATCGTCCCGCGCGCGAACCGGTCGTCGATCGCGGCGGTGAACAGCATCGTATGCATGCCGCGCTCGCGGTAGTTGAAATCCGCCTGGAGCAGCGTCGTAGACTTCCCCGCATTCATCGAGGCGTAGTAGAAATAGAGCTTGGCCATTAGGCGATCAGTTCAACCTGCGCGGGTGAGTCGGGGCCGGCGAGGCGGTGCAGCTTCTTCTCGAACGAGCCGAACCTTCCGGCCGGTCGCGCCGCTGCAATGTGTAGGTAGTCGGCCAACTCTCCACCCAAGGCGTAGCGGTCCAGCGCCCACTCCACGTCATCAGAGGCTTCGACCCGCACGCGCAACAGATGAGGCAGGTTGCTCAGCGCGGCATGGACACCGCGCCGGTCGTAACCGTAGCGGGAGCGTAGGACCCACTCCGTTTCCAGAAGCACCGTAAGCGGCACATACACGTCCTCGCGCTCGACAAGCGCCAATGCGGCGGCCAGCTGCCTCTCGTCGTCCGCCACGATCAGGCGGACGATGATATTGGTGTCGACCGCGATCAAGTGATCAGTCTTTCCAGTCTTGGAACAGCTCGCCAATACGGCTGGTCATGTCTTCCGCGACGACGACGGGCCCTTCGTATCGCGGCACACGCCGGCGAAATTCCTCATAACTGATGCGTTCGTGCTGGCCTACGGTCGGTTCCAGAACGATCCTGCGTCCCTCACGGTGGATGCTGAGCGTCTCGCCGGAGTGCAGGTCGAGGGCATCCCGCACATCCTTGGGAATGATGATCTGTCCGTCGGACGACATGGTGACCTCGAAGCCCATGCCGCTAAAATGCGGCGTGCCCGCGGGCTCGTCAATCCTCGCTCAAATCCCTCGCCACTTCCGGCTTGCGCAGGATGGCGTCGATGTGGCTGCCTTCGTCGAAGCTCTCGTCCGGGAGGAACTTGAGCTTGGCGGCATATTTGTTCTGCACGCGGTGCGCGACCTCGCGCTGGAGATAGGCGGTGTTGGTCCGCAGCGCCTTGAGCACCGCCTCCTCGTCCTTGCCGAGCAGCGGCTTCACGAACACGGTCGCATGGCGCAGGTCGGGCGACATGCGCACCTCGGTGACGCTGACCATGTGCTTGGCCAGCGTCTCGTCATGCACGTCGCCGCGCTGGAGGATTTCCGACAGCACGTGGCGGACCTGCTCGCCGACGCGAAGGGTGCGGACGGATTTTTCCTGTGGGTCTTTGTTCATCGTCGGTCCAAGCCCCCAATCAGGCGCGAGAGGGAGGGCCCCATTCGGCGCAGCCGACCGGGGGATGACGGTGCACGAGCCATCGGCCCTCACCCTTCGGCCGGTCGTGCCGGCTCCCTCCCTCTCCCGCTGGAAGAGGGATAAAGATTACAGCGTGCGCTCGCGCAGCTCGACCTCGAACGTCTCCAGGAAATCGCCGGAGCGGATATCGATGAAGTTGTTCGAGAAGGTCACGCCGCACTCCAGGCCTGCGCGGACTTCCGCCACGTCGTCCTTGAAGCGCCGCAGCGACGCGATCTCGCCGACGTAGACGATGACGTCGTTGCGCGTGATGCGCGCCTTGAGCGCCTTGCGGATCGCACCTTCGACGACGAGCAGACCCGCCGCCTTGCCGTGCTTGCCCGCCGAGAAGACCTCGCGGATTTCCGCACGGCCCACCACGGTCTCGAACGCCTCCGGCCCGAGCTCGCCCGCCATGCCGGCGCGGATCTCGTCGATCAGATCGTAGATCACGTCGTAATATTTCAACGCGACCTTATGGCGATCGGCGATCTGACGCGCATTCGCATTGGCACGGACGTTGAAGCCGATGATCGGTGCGCCCGAGGCCGCGCCGACGTTGACGTCGCTTTCCGTGATGCCGCCGACACCCGAGTGTAGGATGCGCACGCGGATGTCGTCGGTCGACAGCTTGTTGAGCGACGCGACGATCGCCTCGACCGTGCCCTGCGTGTCGGCCTTGACGACGACCGGATATTCGATCGCCTGATTGGCCTTCAGCGCGGAGAACATGCTTTCCAGGCTGGCCGGCGCCGCCGTGGTCCGCTTCTGCGTCAGCACGCTCTGGCGATATTCGGCGACCTCGCGGGCACGCGCTTCCGTCTCGACGACCTGCAGCGGATCGCCCGCCGAAGGAACGCCCGAGATGCCGAGGATCTCGACCGGCATCGCCGGATCGGCGGTCTTCACCTGCCGGCCCTTGTCGTCGATCAGCGCACGCACCTTGCCGCTCTCCGCGCCGACGACGAAGACGTCGCCGACCTTGAGCGTGCCGCGGGTGACGAGCACCGTCGCGACCGGACCGCGGCCCTTGTCCAGCTTAGCCTCGATCACCGTACCCTCGGCGGCACGGTCGGGATTGGCCTTCAGCTCGAGGATTTCGGCCTGCAGCTGGATCTTCTCGATCAGCTCGTCGAGACCGGTCTTCTTGAGCGCGGAGACCTCGACCTCCTGGACGTCGCCGCCCATGCTCTCGACCACCACCTCATGCTCGAGCAGACGCTCGCGCACGCGCTGCGGGTTCGCCTCGTACTTGTCGATCTTGTTGATCGCCACGATCATCGGCTTGCCGGCCGCCTTGGTGTGGTTGATCGCCTCGATCGTCTGCGGCATCAGCCCGTCGTCGGCGGCAACCACCAGCACGACGATGTCGGTCACGTCCGCGCCGCGCGCCCGCATGGCGGTGAACGCCTCGTGGCCCGGCGTGTCGAGGAACGTGATCTTCGACTTGTCCTTCAACGTCACCTGATAGGCGCCGATGTGCTGCGTGATGCCGCCCGCCTCGCCGCGGACCACGTCGGTCCCGCGCAGCGCGTCGAGCAGGCTGGTCTTGCCGTGGTCGACATGGCCCATGATCGTCACGACCGGCGGACGCGGCTTCAGCGACTCCTGCGCGTCCTCCGTCGTGTCGACGGCAAGGTCGATGTCGGAATCGGACACGCGTACGATGTTGTGGCCGAATTCGGTGACCAGCAGCTCGGCCGTGTCCTGGTCGATGGTCGCGTTGAGCGTGACGGGCATGCCCATCTTGAACAGCGCCTTCACCAGGTCGGCGCCCTTTTCGGCCATGCGATTGGCGAGCTCGGAGACGGTGATCGCCTCCGGCACCTGCACGTCGCGGACCTGCTTGGCCTGCTGCTCGCGCGGGCCGCCGAACGCACGCTTTTCCTTCTCGCGGGCGCGCTTCAGCGCGGCGAGGCTGCGCGCGCGCGCGCCGCCGTCCTCGTTGAGCGCACGGTTGACGGTCAGCTTACCGCCACGACGCTCGTCGCCCTTGCGGTCGCGCTGCTGCGGACGGCTCGGCGGCGCGTTGCGCGGCGTCGCCTGGCCCGACGGCATCGGCCGGTTGGGCGCGGACGAGGAAGCGGACGGCTGCGCAGCCTGCGTCGGTGCAGGGGCGGGGGCCGGCGCGGGCTTCGGCTGCGGCTTCGGAATCTCCGGACGCGCGACCGGCGAGAAGCGGCGCGGCGCGGGCAGCGAGGGATCGCGGCCCAGCTCCAGCGACAGCGGCGCCGACGCTGCGGGCGCGGGCTCCGGCGCTTCGGCGACGGGAGCGGGCGCTGCCTCTACCGGGGCCGGAGCAGCCGGGGCGGACGCCGGCTCGGCCGCGGCCGCGGGTTGCGCTTCGACCACAGGCTCCGCGGCGGGTGGCGGCACGGGCCGCTCGACCGGACGGAAGCCGCGGCCGGCCGGCGTCGGCACGGACACGGTCGGGGTCGGCGCGGCGACGGGCGCCTCCGCCACGGGCACAGGGGCTTCCGGTTCAGAAGCCGGCTCAGGCTGCGGGGCAGGCGCCGCAGCAGCCGCGGCACGCTCCGCCGCGCGGGCGCGCTCCTCCTCGGCGGCCCGTGCGCGCTCGATCTCCTCGCGGCGACGCGCGTCCTCCAGCGCGTGCATGCGCTGTTCCTCGGCCTCGCGCAGCAGGCGTGCCTGCCGCTCCTGCGCCGTCTCGCCGGCGGGGGCGGGGCGCGGTGCCGGACGCGGGGCGGGTGCCTCCGCCGCGGGGGCCGGGGCCGCGACCGGCGTCGGTTCCGCCGCAGGCGCGGCTTCTCCAGGACGGCCAAGCACGCGGCGACGCTTCGTCTCCACGATCACGGTGTTCGAGCGGCCGTGGCTGAAGCTCTGCTTCACCTGGCCGGTCTCGACCGTACGCTTCAGCCCCAGGGGCGCGCGCATGCCAAGCTTCGGCTTCTCGTTGTCGGTCTCGCTCACTCAGATTCCTCATTTACGTCTACGGCCGGCAGCGCCCCGGTAACACCGGAGGGCGATGAACCTCGCGAGGCCGTTTCGCAAGGCGCAGGGGCAGATTCAGGTCCGATAAAATGCAGCCAGCGGTCGAGCGCGTCGCTCACCCGCGCGGCGGCAGCGCGGTCGGTCAGGCCGATGTGTACCACATTCTCGCGGCCCAGCGCCAACGACAATATGGGGCGTGCGACGGGCAGTGCCAACCCCTTCAGATCGCTACCTTCGCGATCCGATCCGACGCGCCACGCCTGGGCCAGCTTGCGCCGCCCGTCCTCGCTGGCGTCGGCGGCATGGTAGAGCGCGTGCAGCTGGCCCGATCGCGCCGCGGTCTCGATCCGCTCCGATCCGGTCAGCAGCGTGCCGCTGCGCGATTCGAGGCCGAGCCGATCGAGCGCGTTCCGCTCGAGCGCGTCGGCGATTCGCCGCGGCAGGTCGTCGGCGATGGTGAGTTCGGCGCCCTTGAACGCGCGCAGCAATGCGCCGCGCAACCGCTTCTTCGCAATCGCCTCTTCCAGCTCGGCGCGGGTGACGCCGATCCACGCTCCGCGACCGGGCGCCTTGGCGCGCACGTCGGGCAGTACCTGGCCGTCAGGAGCGAGCGCCAGCCGGACCAGATGGTCCCGCGCCTCGCGCTCCTGGGTGAGGATGCACTTGCGGATGGGATCGCTCATGCCGACGCCTCCCGGCCACGCACGTCGTCGTCCCCGCGCAAGCGGGAAGCCTGACGCGCAACGCTCTGCGAAGGAGCCGTCACGCCAGCCAGTCTGGATCCCCGCCTGCGTGGGGACGACGGACAAGCAAGGGCGAGCGTAACGCTCTGCTGAAGCCTCAGCGCCTCATTGCGAGGGAACCGCATGCGCGTCCTCCCTCGAATCGGTTTTCGGCGCATCGCGGTCGACGAGCAACTGCCCGCCGGCCGCGTAATTCTCCAGCGCGACCTCCTCGATCACGATCTGGACCGCGGCCGGGTTCTTGCCCAGCCGCGCCACAAGCGAGGCCGTCACGTCCGCGACGACCCCCGCCTTTTGCTCCTTGGTCGCGGAGCCCGCCAGTCGGATCGAGACGAAGGGCATCAGGCCTCCTCGCCCTCCGACGCGTCGGCATCCGCCGCAGGCGCCTCGTCCGCGAACCAATGCTGGCGCGCGGCCATGATGATCTCGTTGCCCTGCTCGTCGGTCAGGCCATATTCGGCCAGGATGCCGCCCTTCGGCTCGGGCCGCTTGGGCGCGTCATCGTTGCGACGGCGCGGCTCGGCCCGCTTCTTCTCGACCAGTTCGTCGGTCGCGAGATCGGCGAGGTCGTCGAGCGTCTTGATCCCCGCCTTGCCGAGCGTGACCAGCATCGCCTCGGTCAGATACGGCATGTCGGCCAGATCATCCTCGACGCCCAGCGCGCGACGTTCCTCGCGCGCGGCCGCCTCGCGGCGCTCCAGCGCTTCCTGCGCACGGCTCTGCAGCTCCTGCGCCAGATCCTCGTCGAAGCCCTCGATGCTGGCGAGCTCGTCGATCTCGACATAGGCGACCTCTTCCAGCGCGCCGAAGCCCTCGGCAACGAGGAGCTGCGCCAGCGTCTCGTCGACGTCCAGCTCGTTCTGGAACATCTCGGAATTCTGGACGAATTCCTTCTGACGCTTCTCGGAGGCGTCGGCCTCGGTGAGGATGTCGATCGCCTTGCCCGTCAGCTGGCTGGCGAGGCGGACGTTCTGACCGCGGCGGCCGATGGCGAGCGACAGCTGATCGTCGGGCACGACCACCTCGATGCGGTCCTCTTCCTCGTCGATGACGACGCGGCTGACGCTGGCGGGCTGCAGGGCGTTGACGACGAAGGTGGCGGTGTCCGGCGACCAGGGGATGATGTCGATCTTCTCGCCCTGCATCTCCTGCACGACCGCCTGCACGCGGCTGCCCTTCATGCCGACGCAGGCGCCGACCGGGTCGATCGACGAATCGCGGCTGATCACGCCGATCTTGGCGCGGCTGCCCGGGTCGCGTGCCGCGGCCTGGATAGTGATGATGCCGTCGTAGATCTCCGGCACTTCCTGCGCGAACAGCTTCTTCATGAAGTCGGGATGCGCGCGGCTGAGGAAGATTTGCGGCCCGCGGTTCTCGCGACGGACATTGAGGATCAGCGACCGGATGCGGTCGTTGACGCGCACCACTTCGCGCGGGATCTGCTGATCGCGGCGGACCACGCCCTCGGCGCGACCGAGGTCGACGACGATATGACCGAATTCCACGCGCTTCACGACGCCGGTGATGATCTCGCCCTGGCGGTCCTTGAACTCTTCATACTGGCGATCGCGCTCCGCGTCGCGGACCTTCTGGAAGATGATCTGCTTCGACGCCTGCGCCTGGATGCGGCCGAACTCGATCGGCGGCAGCGGATCGACGATATAATCGCCGACCTGCGCGCCCTTTTGCAGCTTCTGCGCCTGGTTGACGTCGACCTGCTTGAAATAGTCGTCGACCGCCTCGACCACCTCGACGACGCGCCACAGGCGCAGGTCGCCGGTCTGCGGATCGAGCTTCGCGCGAATGTCGTTCTCGATGCCGTAACGGGTCTTGGCGGCGCGCTGGATGGCCTCTTCGAGCGCTTCGATGACGATCGCCTTGTCGATCATCTTCTCCGACGCGACCGAATTGGCGATCGCGATCAGCTCCGCGCGGTTGGCGGTGGCAACACTGGCCATCTTAAGCGTGTCCTTCCTTGAGGGCATCATTGTCGTCGGTGTCGGCGGCGTCGCCACGATCGGCGTCCGCCTCCTCGAATTCGTCCGCGCCTTCCGTCGAAAGAGGCGCGGTGGCGGCGATCAGCCGGTCGGTGATCGTCAGCTTGGCATCCTGGATCTGCGCGAGGTCGACCGTCATCGGCCGATGCCCGCGCACGTCGATCGTCACCCGCAGATCGTCCGGGTCGCCGTCAATGCCGACGAGGTCGCCGGTCAGGATCTTGCGGTTGTCGATCTTCTCGATCAGCGTGATCTTCGCCTCATGCCCCGCCCAATTCGCATAATCCTGCGGCCGGGTGAGGGGGCGGTCTATACCGGGCGACGACACTTCGAGCCGATAGGCGTCCTCGATGGGGTCGCGTCCTTCGGCTTCGAGCGCGTCGAGCCGATCGGAGATCCGGCGCGACAGGTCGGCGCAGTCGTCGATTGTCAGCTGACCCGTTTCCGGCCGCTCCGCCATCACCTGCAGCGTCGGGTCGGACTTGCCGCCGAACATCTTGACCCGCACGAGGTCGAAGCCGAGCGCTTTCGCTTCGGGCTCGATCAGTCGGGTAAGAAGGGCGATATCGACCATGTGGACCTTTACGGGATGTGCGTTGTCGGCGCCGCGGAGGAACCCCGCAGCCTCTTTCACCTGACGATGTAAGAGAAGACATGCGCCATATACGCCGCCAAGTCGCGCTGCGCAAGCGGGCAACCACTACCCCGGCAAGGGGTTATGTCCATGATTTCCGGGAGAGTGATCAATGACCCGTGCCTGCCTCCTGTCGCTGCTGATGATCGGCACGGCCTGTTCCGCCCAGCCGCAACGGGGTACGCCCGCCGCCGCGGTGTCGGGGGAACAGGGGCCGCAGGGTCCACAGCCTGCGGGCGCCAACGATCCGGTTCCGGCGAATGCGCCGCTCGATCCGTCGATCCGCAACGTTCCCGCCACCACCGGCCGTGCCAATCTTCCCAAGACGCCGCCGCCTTTCGCCGTGGCGGAGATCGGACGTTTCGAGGCGCCGTTCGCAATGGCCTTTCTTCCCGACGGCACGCTGCTCGTCACCGAAAAGGCGGGGCGGCTGATGCTGCGGCGGAAGGACGGCACGACCGTTCCGGTGAGCGGCATGCCCGCCGTCGCCACGGGCGGGCAGGGCGGACTGCTCGATGTCGCGATCGCCCCCGATTTCGCGCGCAGCCACGTGCTTTATCTGTCCTATGCGGAGCCGCGCCCGAATGGGGGCAGCAGTCTCACGCTAGCCCGCGGCGTTCTGGAGCAGGCGAACGGATCCACCGCGCCCGCGATGCAGGACCTCGCCGTGATCTGGCGGGCGGGATCGGATGGACCCGGCGGGCAGTTCGGTGCCATCATCACGTTCGCGCCAGACGGCAAGTCGCTATTCCTCACCTCCGGCGAGCGGCAGCGTTTCACGCCCGCGCAGGATCCGGACCAGGCCTTGGGCAAGATTCTCCGGCTGACGCTCGACGGCAAGGCATGGCCAGGCAATCCGGCCTATCGCAAGGGCGGGGTCCAGGCGATGACCTGGACGAGCGGGCATCGCAATCCCTACGGCCTCGTCTTCACGAACGACGGCCGGCTGTGGGAAGAGGAGATGGGGCCGAAAGGCGGCGACGAGCTCAATCTGATCGAACCAGGGCGCAATTACGGATGGCCCGTCGTGTCGAACGGCGACAATTATTCGGGGCAGCCAATTCCGGATCATCCCAGCCGCCCGGATTTCGCCGCTCCGGTCCTGTGGTGGAACCCGGCCATCTCGCCGGGCGGGATGATCGCCTATTCCGGGACGATGTTCCCGCAATATCGAGGCTCGCTTCTCATCGCCGCGCTGTCCGCCAAGTCGCTGATCCGCGTCGCCGTAGACGGGGTCCGCGCGACGGCGAAGGACCAATGGGACATGGGCACGCGCATCCGGGACGTGGCGCAGGCGCCGGACGGCGCGATCTGGCTGCTGGAAGACGGCGGCAAGGGTTCCGGTGGACGGTTGCTCCGCCTGACCGCGAAATAGCGCCGGTTCAATCGCGGACGACGAGGTAGTTCATCTGCGCCCGCGCGATCGGCCGGGCGGGATCGTCCTGCCACGCCACCGCGTCGACGTTCGCAATGCGCGTCCCGAGCCGGGTGACGTTGCCCTGCGCCTGCGTCGGCTTGTCGCGCCCGCCGCGCATGAAGTCGGCGGTGACGCTGATCGGCTTGATCCGTCCGCCGCCGTCTCCTGCCAGCGCGTGGCGCAGCGCAGCGATCGCAGCGATCTCCAGCAGACCCGCGATCGCACCGCCGTGCAGGAATCCCGGCCGACCGAGCACGTCGTTCCCGAACGGCATCACGATCAGCGGCGGCGCGTCGTCCCGTTCCTCCACCGTGACGCCGAGCAGCTGCGCATAGGGCGGCAGGCTCATGACCAGTTGTCCATCAGCATGAAGGTGCCAGCCACCTGGGCGAGAGGGTCGTCGGCATCCCCGTCATGGGCGATGCCGCGCACGAAGGCAACGGAACGGGTCAGCTTCACGCATTCGCCGCGCCCGATGACGGTGCGGCCCGGCACCGCGGGACGCAGATAGTCGACGCGCAGGTCCAGCGTCGCCTGGGGCACCAACCGCCCTAGCTTCACCCACACGGCCAGACTGGTCGCCGTGTCCATCATCGTCACGATCGGTCCGGAAGCGATCACGCCCGTCGCCGGGTCGCCGATCTGGTCCTCGGCATAGGGCAGCGCCAGCGCGACCCAATCCGTGCCGCTGTCATGGAGGGCAAGGCCGAGGCGTCCGATGTGGCCGCCGAAGCCCCATTGGGTAAAGCGCCTGATGTCGAAACCGGTCATGCGGCCCTGTTCTACACGGCGGGCCCGGTGGCGCAACGTGATCGCTGGGATTACAGAGCGCGACAGATCAAACGATCAGGAGAGAGCCATGACCGAGCGCGTCACCGTCCGCATCGAAGAAGGCGTCGCCGACGTACGCCTGTCGCGTCCCGACAAGATGAACGCGCTCGACCCCGCCATGTTCGAAGCTCTGGCGGCGACGATCGACGATCTGAAGGCGCGCACGGACGTACGTTGCGTCGTCCTGTCCGGAGAGGGGCGGGCCTTCTGCGCCGGTCTCGACATGGCCGCGATGGCGAGCGGCGGATCGGGCATCGACCTGGACACGCGCACGCATGGCATCGCCAACCTCGCCCAATATGTCGCCTGGGGATGGCGCGAGCTGCCGATGCCGGTGATCGCGGCGCTGCACGGCGTGGTGCTGGGCGGTGGCCTCCAGATCGCGAGCGGCGCGGACGTGCGCATCGCCCATCCGGCGACGCGTCTGGCGATTCGCGAGCTGCACTGGGGGATCGTGCCCGACATGGCCGGCATCGCCTTGTGGCGCACGCTGGCGCGGGACGACGTGTTGCGCGAATTGACGTATACAGCCCGCGAGTTCGATGCGGTGGCGGCGGCGCAATATGGCTTGGTCACACGCGTCAGCGAGGACCCGCTGGGCGAGGCGATGGCGCTCGCCCGCGATATCGCCGGGCGCAATCCGCATGCGATCCGCGGGGCCAAGCGGCTCTACAATCTGGCGGCGGACAGAGATGCGGCGGGCGTCCTGCGCGCGGAAAGCGACGAGCAGCTGACGCTGCTCCGTTCGCCCAACCAGAGGGAGCAGGTGATGGCCAACATGGAAAAGCGCGCCGCGCGTTTCCTCGACTGACCACGCGTTCTCCCTGACCGGGATGACGCGCTTCTACAGAACCACCGTCTCCGGCTTGGATTCCGCTATCGCGGCGAGCACCATCCGCTCCCAGATCACGGGATCGCCCGCCGCCGCCATTGCCTGGTCCGGCTCGCGCAACGTTCGCAGCACAGCGCGCGCGTCGCTCAGATAGTCGCGCCAGGCGGCGTCGACGGCATCACCCGCGGATTCGGCATCGCCATTGGCATTGGCGCTGATCCGCTGGCCGGCAAGCACCCGCGCGATGCGTTCGGCGACGGGGGTGGTCGATACGTCCATGGCCTCTCTCCCAATGCATTTTCCGCTTGCGTGCTCAATGCACGAGGAGGGAGGCCGGGTCCGCCGTCGATCAGCGTGCCGCGCCGGCTCCAGCGCCCGCACCGCCACGGCCCTGGCCGCCGCGCCCACGGCCGCCGCGTCCGCGCCGGCTGCGGCTGGCGTTGGCATAGTCCCGGGTCGACGTCGGCGCATGCGTCGCGCGCGGCTTGGGCAAGGGACGCTGGCGCGGCAGGTCGGCGCGCGGCGCGGGATCCGCGCCGATGGCCTTGACGCGCGCCGCCTTGATCTCGTTCGACAGGCCGGTGAAATTGTCGGGCAGCGGGCGTACCGCCACCTTCTGGCGCGTTACCTTCTCGATGTCCTTGAGGTAGGGCCGCTCGTCATCGGCGCAGAAGGCGATGGCGATGCCGCTGTTGCCCGCGCGCGCCGTCCGTCCGATCCGGTGGACATATTGCTCGGGCACGTTCGGCAGCTCGAAGTTGACGACATGGCTCACGCCCGAGACGTCGATACCGCGCGCCGCGATGTCGGTCGCGACCAGCACCTTGGTCTTGCCGTCCTTGAACTCGCCGAGCGCCCGCTCGCGCTGGCCCTGGCTCTTGTTGCCGTGAATCGCGTTCGCCGCGATGCCGTTGCCGGCGAGCAGCTTCACGACGCGGTCCGCGCCATGCTTGGTGCGGGTGAAGACGAGCGCTCGATCGATCGTCGGATCGCGCAGCACCAGCGTCAGCAGCGCCTGCTTCTCCGTCTGGTTGACGAAGGTGACGTACTGGTCGACGCGCTCGGCGGTGGTCGATTCCGGCACCACCGAGACGGTCTTGGGATCGGTGAGGAACTGGCTGGCCAGATCGCGGATCGCGGTCGGCATCGTGGCGGAGAAGAACAGCGTCTGGCGCTTGCGCGGGATCATCCGCACGATCTTCTTGAGCGCGTGGATGAAGCCGAGGTCCATCATCTGGTCCGCCTCGTCGAGGACGAGGATCTCGATCATCGACAGGTTGCACATGCCCTGCTCGACGAGGTCGATCAGGCGGCCGGGCGTCGCGACGAGGATGTCGACGCCGCGCGACAGGTCCTGGCGGTTCTTGTTGATGCTGGTGCCGCCGAACACGGTCGCGACCGACAGCTTGCTGAACTGGCCGTAGCCGCGCGCATTGTCGGCGATCTGGCTGGCGAGTTCGCGCGTCGGCGCGAGGACGAGCATGCGGACATGCGTCGGCAGCACGCGCTTGTTTGCCGCGACGAGGCGCTGGATGGACGGCAGCACGAAGGCGGCCGTCTTGCCCGTGCCGGTCTGCGCGATGCCGAGCAGGTCGCCGCCATCGAGGCAGATCGGGATCGACTGCGCCTGGATCGGCGTCGGGGTGGAATAGCCCTTGGCTTCGAGCGCGCGGACGAGCGGCTCGGCAAGGCCGAGAGTGGCGAAAGACATGAGAAAAAACCTCAAACAACGGGCCGTGGCCGCGACGCCGATGGGGCGCACGGATGGCGGGGGAAAACTGACACCCCGCGTGAATAGGGAAGCCCTGAACGGATAGACCGAGGCGGAGCCGGGGGCATTCGCCCCGTTCACGCTGCCTGACGCCTCGATGCGGCGGCATGTGCGCGTTACCGGACCAAAAGTCAATGGTGTCGCCGCCGCGAGGGGCGCGAACCATCCCGGCGGCAATGCGATCCCGAACGCAACATTGATCTAAATGGGTTTATTTTCGCCCCGTTAACCGCATCATAATTCGCCCTGGTCCAATCCCTGGGCATGACTCGAGGATCGATCCTGCAAGGCCACCGCGGCGCGGCCGTCGCGCAGGTGGCGGCGGTGGCCGTGATACTGGCGATGTTGGCAGCAATGCCGCGGCCCGGCGGCGCGTTGCTATTGGTTCCGACGTGGTCGGCCGACGGCATGGCACGCGAGGCGGTGGCGCAAGGCGCCGCGTTGCTGGCGCCCGGGCCGGGATCGACGCTGCTCGTGCGTGGGCGCTGGGGTCCCCTGCAGCGGGCGTTGCTGTCGCACGGGGTCATCGTCGTCGGCGCCCCCGCGATCGTGTGTGGAGGACGGATATGACGATCGAGAGCCTGGATGCACTGCGCGAACGTGGCGTGCGCGGTATCGTCGCGGCCTCGTGGGGCGCCGTGCCGTTGCTCGGCCTGATCGGCTACGGCATGGGCAGCGACCATACGGTGCCGACCGTCGTGCTCGCGCTCGCGGCCCTGGCGATACCCACGTGGCTGGCGGCGAAGCGGCGGTTCGACGTCGGCGCGCGCCTCGCCGTCGGCAGTCTCGCGGCGGTGCTTCCCGCGCTGTTCGTCTTCCTGCTGGCAGGAGCGGGCTGGCAGATGGACGCCCATATGTACTTCTTCTCGGCGCTCGCCGCACTGACCGTGATGTGCGACTGGCGCCCCCTGGTGCTCGCCTCGGCCATCATCGCGGTGCACCACCTCCTTCTCGATTGGCTGATGCCGAGCTGGGTTTTCGAAAACGGACTCGGCGGGATCGCCCGCGTCCTGTTCCACGGCGCCGCCGTCGGTCTGCAATGCATCGCGTTGAGCTACGTCACGCTCCATCTGCGCAGCCTGATCGCGCGGCAGGACGTCGCGCGGCGGGACAGCGAGGCCATGGCGGCGGTCGCGGAGACCGAGCGCGAGGTCGCGCGCGTCGAACGCGAGCGTGCCGTCGTCGCGCTCGAGGCGGCACGGGTCGCCGAGGCGCAGGCCGCGGCCGACCGCGACGCGCGCCGACGGGCGGAGGTCCGCAGCGAAAAGGCGCGGCGCGCGGAGCTCGTCGACCTGGCGGCGCAGTTCGAGCAACGGGTCGTCGAGGTCGCCGTCGCGATCGAGGCCGCCTCGTCACGGCTTGAGGGGTCGGCCGCCGCGCTCAACGGTCTTGCCGCCGATACCGGACGCCAGGCGAGCGAGGCGGCGACCGGCGCGACGCAAGCGTCGGACGCGGTCCGCTTTGTCGCGCAGGCCGTCGACCAGCTGACGGGGGCGATCAACATCGTCGCGGAAAGTGCGGCGCAGCAGAGCCGTCTGACGGCGGCGGCGCGTTCCAGCACGCGCAACGGCGACGCCACCGTTCAGGCCCTCGCGGGCCGTGCCGTCGACATCGGCGGCTTCGTCGGCGAGATCAACAGCATCGCGGCGCAGACCAATCTGCTCGCCCTCAACGCGACGATCGAGGCGGCGCGCGCGGGCGACGCGGGACGCGGCTTCGCCATCGTCGCGAGCGAGGTCAAGCAGCTCGCCGGTGCGACGGGACGCGCGACCGACAAGATCGCGGGCCTCGTCGCCAGCGTCCAGGACGGCGTCGACGCAGCGGCCACCGATCTCGACCGCGCCTCGTCCGCGGTAGGCGAGGTGGCCGAGGCGGCGGACGACATCCGGGCGGCCGTCGCGGCGCAAGGTGGCGCGGCGCAGCGCATCGCGGACAGTGTGCACGAGGCGCGCGCGGGCGCGCACGTCATCGCGGAAAGGATCGCCGACGTCGCGGCGGCGGCCAATGCGGCGGGCGATCTGTCCGGCGAGGTGCGCGACGCGGCGACCGCGCTCGCGGACCATGCCCGCCGGCTGCGCGCCTCGACGGTCGGGTTCGTCGAGCATCTGCGCAGCGCCCAGGGCGCCGCGGCGGCCTGATCTCGGGACCAACCGGTATCGCGTGATACTTTTTCGCTGTTTTCGGCCCTCGTGCGTCTTATGAGGGTCGGCAAACATCGAAAGAGGATCGCGCATGAAACTGGCCAGTCTGAAGCACGGTCGCGACGGCAAGCTCGTCGTCGTCTCCAACGATCTCGCCTGGTGTGCGGATGCCGGCCACATCGTGCCGACGCTGCAGGCGGCGCTCGACGATTGGGACCGGCTGCTCCCCGATCTGCAGAACCTCGCCACCGACCTCGAGCATGAGACGATTCCACGCCTGCGGTTCCACGAACACGATGCGGCGGCACCGCTGCCGCGCGCCTATCAATGGGCGGACGGTTCGGCCTATGTGAACCACGTCGCACTGGTCCGGCAGGCGCGGGGCGCGGAGATGCCAGACAGCTTCTGGCACGATCCGCTGATGTACCAGGGCGGCAGCGACGGCTTCTTGGGCCCGCGCGATGCCATTCCGCTCGCCGACGAAAGCTGGGGCTGCGATCTGGAGGCGGAGGTCGTCGTCGTCACCGGCGACGTGCCGCTCGGCGCCAGCCGGGAGGAAGCGCTCGCCGCCATTCGGCTGGTCGGCCTGACCAACGACGTGTCGCTGCGCAACCTCATTCCCGGCGAGCTCGCCAAGGGATTCGGCTTCTTTCAGTCCAAGCCCGCGAGCGCCTTTTCGCCCGTCTTCGTCACGCCCGACGCACTCGGCGACTGGTGGCGGGACGGCAAGCTGCACCGCAAGCTGATGGTCGATCTAAACGGTGAGCCGTTCGGCCGCGCCGAGGCCGGCGAGGACATGACCTTCGACTTCGGCACGCTGGTCGCGCATGCGGCGAAGACGCGCCGGCTGGGCGCGGGTACGATCGTCGGCTCCGGCACGGTCAGCAACCGTGGCCCCGACGGCGGCCCCGGCAAGTCGATCGGCGAAGGGGGCGTCGGCTATTCCTGCCTTGCCGAACTCCGCACCGTCGAAACGATCGGCGGCGGCAAGCCGGTGACGCCGTTCCTCAAGGCGGGGGACACGATCCGCATCTGGGCGGAGGACGATCGCCACCACCCGATCTTCGGGGTGATCGAGCAGACGGTGGAGGGCGGAGCCGGCGCATGACGCGCCGCAACAGTCGGAAAGTCTCTTGAAATTAAGTTACGCTTGCGCAAGAGGCGGACGGGTTAGCGCCGGGGCGGTGATTCTCCGGCAAGACGAGGAGAGAGACGTGGCGGCCGAGCATATCCGCGCCAACCTGCAGCCGCTGTCCCTGCACGTGCCGGAGCCGAAGTTCCGACCGGGCGATACGGTCGATTTCGCCGCCGTCGACGTACCGCCGGCAGGCGCGCAGCGTCGCCCCGATACGGCCGAAGAAGCCCGCGCCTTCACCGATCTCGCCTATACGCTCGTTCGGGTTCTCGACGAGGAGGGCCGTGCCGTCGGTCCCTGGGATCCGAAGCTGTCGCCCGACGCGTTGCGCCGCATGCTGCGCAACATGGTCCGGCTGCGGGCGTTCGACGAGCGGATGTTCCGTGCCCAGCGCCAGGGCAAGACGAGCTTCTACATGAAGGCGACGGGCGAGGAGGCGGTGGCGGTCGCCGCCGCGCAGGCGCTCGATCGCGACGACATGTGCTTCCCCTCGTACCGCCAGCAGGGGCTGCTCATCGCACGCGACTATCCGCTGGTCGAGATGATGAACCAGATCTACTCGAACCGCGGCGACAAGCTTGGCGGCAAGCAGCTGCCGATCATGTATTCGGCGAAGGAATACGGCTTCTTCTCGATCTCCGGCAACCTGACGACCCAATATCCGCAGGCGGTCGGCTGGGCGATGGCGTCGGCGGCGAAGGGCGACACGCGTATCGCCGCGGCCTGGTGCGGCGAAGGCTCTACCGCGGAGGGCGATTTCCACTCCGCCTGCACCTTCGCCGCCGTGTACCGCGCGCCGGTGATCTTCAACGTCGTCAACAATCAATGGGCCATCTCGAGCTTCTCCGGCTTTGCGGGGGCGGAGGCGACGACCTTTGCCGCTCGGGCGATCGGCTATGGCATCGCGGGACTGCGCGTCGACGGCAACGACGCGCTGGCGGTCTATGCGGCCACGCAATGGGCGGCGGAGCGGGCGCGCACCAATCAGGGTGCGACGCTGATCGAGCATTTCACCTATCGCGCCGAAGGCCATTCGACGTCCGATGATCCGTCGCAATATCGCAGCGCGGGGGAGGCGACCGCCTGGCCGCTCGGCGACCCGATCCAGCGGCTGAAGCAGCATCTGATCGTGATCGGCGAATGGGACGAGGAGCGTCATGCCGCCCAGGATCGCGAGATCGCGGAGGACGTGCGCGCGACCCAGAAGGAAGCCGAGAAGAACGGCATCCTGGGGCATGGGCTGCACCAGCCGCTCGACAGCCTGTTCGACGGCGTGTTCGAGGAGATGCCCTGGCACCTGCGCGAGCAGCGCCAGATGATGATGGACGAGGAAGAGGCGAGCGGACGGCCATGGGCGCGCAAGTGAGCTGCTCGATGCCCGTCATTCGCCCCTCCATCGTCATCCCGGCGAATGCCGGGACCCATGGTTGCGGCGCGGCCCATGGGGAAAGCCAACCGGTGCAGCCGGGTCCATGGGTCCCGGCGTGCGTCGGGACGACGGGAGTGACATGGTGAGCGATACGATCGAGCAACCGACCTTGGAGGGCGAAGCCCCCGCCGTCGCCCGCATGAACATGATCCAGGCGATCAACTCCGCGCTCGACGTCGTGATGGCGCGCGATGCGGACGTGTTGGTGATGGGCGAGGACGTCGGCTATTTCGGCGGCGTGTTCCGCGCGACCGCCGGTCTGCAGGCGAAGTACGGCAAGACCCGCGTCTTCGACACGCCGATCACCGAGATCGGCATCATCGGCGTTGCGATCGGCATGGGCGCCTATGGCCTGCGTCCCGTCCCGGAGATCCAGTTCGCCGACTATATCTACCCCGCGCTCGACCAGCTGGTCAGCGAGGCGGCGCGGCTGCGCTATCGGTCGGCGGGTGATTTCACCGCGCCGATCACGGTGCGCTCGCCCTATGGCGGCGGCATCTTCGGCGGCCAGACGCATTCGCAGTCGCCGGAAGGCATCTTCACGCACGTGTCCGGCATCAAGACGGTGATCCCCGCGACCCCCTATGACGCCAAGGGGCTGCTGATCGCCGCCATCGAGGACAATGATCCCGTCCTCTTCCTCGAGCCGAAGCGCATCTACAACGGGCCGTTCAACGGCCATTGGGACAAGCCGGCCGAGAACTGGTCGAAGCATCCCGGCGGTTCGGTGCCGACCGGCTATTACAAGGTGCCGCTGGGCAAGGCGGCGATCGTGCGGCCCGGCGAGGCGTTGACCATCCTGTGCTACGGCACGATGGTCCATGTCTGCGAGCGCGTCGTCGCGGACATGGGTGTCGATGCGGAGATCGTCGACCTGCGCACCCTGGTGCCGCTGGACATCGAGACGATCGAGGCCTCCGTCAAGAAGACCGGCCGTTGCATGATCGTGCACGAGGCGACCCGGACGTCCGGTTTCGGCGCCGAACTGTCGGCGCTCGTCCAGGAACGCTGCTTCTACCATCTGGAGGCGCCGATCGAGCGCGTCACCGGATTCGATACGCCTTATCCCCACAGCCTCGAATGGGCCTATTTCCCGGGCCCGGTCCGCATCGGCGAGGCGCTCAAGAAGATCATGAAGGACGCCTGAGCTATGGCCCGCTTCACCTTCCGCCTTCCCGACATCGGCGAGGGCATCGCCGAGGCCGAGATCGTCGCCTGGCACGTCCGCGTCGGCGACCGTGTCGAGGAGGATCAGAACCTCGCCGACATGATGACCGACAAGGCCACCGTCGAGATGGAGAGCCCCGTTGCGGGCACCGTGATCGAACTGGCGGGCGAGGTCGGCGATCAGGTTGCGATCGGATCGGCGCTGGTCGTCATCGAGACCGAGGGCGAAGGGGAGGGCGAGGCAGAGGCCATCGCCGCGCCGCCGACGCCCGCGCAGGCCGAGACCGCGGAGCAATATGAGGCGGAGAACCCGGGCGTCGAGGACGCGCAAGCCTCGTCTTCCGCCGTGGGAGGGGAAGACGCCGCGCCCGCGCGCACGATCGGGACTGACGAAGCGTCGGCTTCGCCGCGGACACCCCCACATCCTTCCGCCGACCCCATTCCTCTCCCGCAAGGGGAGAGGGAAAGTGCACCCGTCCTCGCCTCGCCGGCGGTGCGGGCGCGGGCGCGCGATCTGGGCGTCGACCTGTCCCAGGTGCGCGTCGCCGACGGTGAGCGCATCCGCCACGCCGATCTCGACGCCTTTCTCCGCTACGGCGCGGCGCAGGGCTATCAGCCGCCGCATGCCAGCCGCGCGCGCGCGGACGAGGCGGTGCGCGTCATCGGCATGCGTCGGCGCATCGCGGAGAACATGGCGGCCTCGAAGCGGAACATCCCGCATTTCACCTATGTCGACGAGATCGACGTCACCGCGCTGGAAGCGATGCGTGCCGATCTCAACGACAACCGGGGGCAGCGTCCCAAGCTGACGCTCTTGCCGATGCTGATCGTCGCCATCTGTCGCACGCTGCCGGACTTCCCGATGCTCAACGCGCGCTACGATGACGAGGCGGGTGTCGTGACCCGCTCGGGTCGCGTGCACCTGGGCATGGCCGCGCAGACGGACGCCGGCCTGACGGTGCCCGTGATCCGCGACGCGCAGGACAAGAATGTGTGGCAGTTGGCCAGCGAGATCGCCCGGCTGGCGGAGGCAGCGCGCGCCAGCAAGCTGAAGCCGGAGGAACTGGGCAACGGTACGATCACCGTCACCAGCCTGGGGCCGCTGGGCGGGATCGCCACCACGCCGGTGATCAACCGGCCCGAGGTCGCGATCATCGGCCCGAACAAGATCGTCGAACGTCCGGTCTTCACCGGGCGGGGCGACGAGATCCGCCGCGCCAAGCTGATGAACCTGTCGATCAGCTGCGACCATCGCGTCGTCGACGGTTGGGACGCGGCCAGCTATGTGCAGGCGCTGAAGAAGGTGCTCGAGACGCCGGTGTTGCTGTTCGCGGACTGATGGCGGCTCAGTGGCGCGGCGCGGCGCCCGACGTGCCGCGGCGCTCCGCAGCGGCGCGGGCGATCTTGCGTTCGATCTGGTCCAGCATGCCGGTGTAGCCGCGTTCCTCCACCGGTTTCAGCCACCCCTGCAGTCGGAAAGCGGACGCGATCATGTCCGCGACCCGCGCGATGTCCTGGCGCAGGAATGCGATGCGCCCGGCGGCGAGGCCGGCCGCCTCGAGCCGATCGACGGTCGTGCTCATCCGGTCCAGCCTCGCGGAAAAGACGGCATTCTGCCGCTGGGCGATCGACCGCTGTGCCGCGGATGGCACCAGCGATAGGCCGCGATCGGCGGATGCCGGTGTCATGGCGGCGAGGGCGAGCAACAGGGTAGCGGCGCGGAATGGCGACATGGGCGACCGACGAATGGACCGTGAAGCGGACCGTATACGGACCGCGCGTTAACAGGACCGAAACGGCCGCACCATTTCGGCTGTTTTGTCGCGCGCAACGGGATTGGGCGGCGGGCTATTCGTCGCTATGCCGGTTGCATGACCCAGACCGTTCACGTCACGCATGACGGCCATGTCGCCGTCGTCACCTTTGCCCGACCGCCGCACAACCATGCCGACCTGTCGCTGATCGAGGCGGTCGGCGCGGCGTTCGAGGCGGCGGACGCGGATGCCGATGTCCGCGCGATCCTGTTGCGGTCCGAGGGCCGTGTCTTCTGCGCGGGCGCCGATCTGGCGAACGCCAATCCCGTCGCCGATCCGCAGCCCGAGGGCGCGCGCAATCCGTTTTACGTCGCCGCCGCGCGGCTGTTCGCGGTGCGCAAGCCGGTCGTGGCGGCGATCCAGGGCTCGGCGGTCGGCGCCGGTCTCGGCCTGGCGCTCGCCGCCGACTTCCGCATCGCTGCGCCGGAAGCCCGCTTCGTCGCCAATTTCGTCCAGCTCGGTCTGCATCCCGGTTTCGGCATTTCGGCCGTGCTGGAACACGTGATCGGGCGGCAGCGGGCGGCGCTGATGCTGCTCACCGGGCGGCGCATCAGGGCGGACCAGGCGGCGGAATGGGGCCTGGTCGACGAGGTTGTGGCGCAGGAGCAATTGCACGAGGCGGCGCTGACGCTGGCGCGGGAGATCGCGGCGGGTGCGCCGCTCGCGGTGCAGTCGACGCGCGCGACGATCCGTGGCGACCTGTTCGCGCTCGTCCAGCGGCAGACCGACCACGAACTCGCCGAGCAGGCATGGCTGCAACGCACCGCGGACTTCGCGGAAGGGGTCAGGGCGGTGAACGAACGCCGCCCCGGCCGCTATATCGGTGCGTGACCCGCGGCTGATGCCTCAGCGCATCAGCACCAGTTCCTCCGCCATCGTCGGGTGCAGCGCGACCGTCTCGTCGAACTGCGCCTTGGTGAGGCCGGCCTTCACCGCGATGGCGGCGGCCTGGAGGATTTCGGGAACGTCGGGGCCGATCATGTGCAGCCCGACGATCCGGCCGGTCTCGCCGTCGCACACCATCTTGTAGAGCGCTCGCTCGTTGCGGCCGGCAAGGACGTTCTTCATCGGCCGGAAATCCGAGGAATAGACCGCGACCGAGCCGAGCTTCTGCTTCGCCTCGCTTTCCGTCATGCCGACGCCGGCGAGCGGCGGGTGGCTGAAAACCGCGCTGGGAATGCAGCCATAGTCAACGGTGGTCGGCTTGTCGCCGTAGAAGGTGTCGGCGAACGCCTGGCCCTCGCGGATCGCGACCGGGGTCAGTTGCACGCGATTGGTGACGTCGCCGATCGCGAAGATGCTCTCGCAGGTCGAGCGGTTGCGGTCGTCGACCTTGATCGCGCCCTTTTCGTCGACGTCGACGCCGGCGGTTTCCAACCCCAGTCCCTTGGTGTTGGGCAGGCGACCGGTCGCGAACATGACCATGTCGACCGTGACGGGCTCGTGGTTCGACATCTTGACGGTCAGGCAGCCGTCCTCGCCCTTGTCGATCCCTTCGAAGGCGGCGTCGAAGCGGAACTCCAGGCCCTTCATCATGCTGATCTGCAACAGGCGGTCGCGGATCGAGAGGTCGTAGCCGCGCAGGATGTCCTGCGTCCGGTTCATGATGATGACGTGCGCGCCGAACTGGTGGAAGATGCCAGCGAACTCATTGGCGATATAGCCTGCGCCGGCGATCAGCACGCGCTTCGGGATGGCATCGAGGTGGAAGGCCTCGTTGCTCGTGATGCCATGCTCGTGGCCGGGGCAGGACGGGACGGCCGGATGCGCCCCGACGGCGACGAGGATGCGCGCGGCGGTCTTCTCCGAGCCATCGGCGAGGCGCACGCTGTGCGGGCCCGTCACGACCGCGCGCTGCGGGATGATCTCGACACCGTTGTTCTCGAGCGTCTGCGTATAGGCGCCGTTGATGCGATCGACCTCGGCCAGCACGTTGTCGCGCAGCCGCTTCCAGTCGAAGGCACAGGGTTGCGGCACGTCCCAGCCGAACTGCGCGGCATCGCGCAGGTCCTCGGCGAAATGCGCGCCGTAGACGAGCAGCTTCTTGGGCACGCAGCCGCGGATCACGCAGGTGCCACCGACGCGATATTCCTCCGCCACCGCGACCTTCGCGCCGTGCGCCGCAGCGACGCGGCTGGCACGCGTGCCGCCGGAGCCGGCCCCGATGACGAAGAGGTCGTAGTCATAGTCGGGCATCAGTTCACTCCGGTGGTTTCTGCCATCGCCGACCGCAGGCCGAGATACTGCACGAAAGGATCGAAATCTCGATCGCGATACAACAAAGGCATGTCATCAAGGATGCACCGCGTCGCGATCAGCGTGTCGATCGTCTTTCGGACTGTGATGCCAAGCGCGCGCAGTCGGCGATAGTTGCGGGCCGCCTCGACCGCGACGGTATGCGATGTCACCGCCAGGTGATCGAACGATGCCATCAGGTGGTGCGCCCGGTCGAAATGGCGATCATCGGTCGTACCTTGCAGAACTTCTGCGAGCATCAAATCGCCGACCATAACCCTGTGCCGCGCCAGGATAAGATTTCTCAGCGTTCGGACTTCGGCAGTGTCGCGATCCGCCAGCCTGTCGATCCAGATGCTGGAGTCAACAACGACAGCGGTCATTGCTCAGGCAAATATCTGCTCGTCCGCATCTCGTCGAGATCGCCCTCCCAGCCGAGCCCGCGCAAGCCATCCAATGCGGCGAGCTGACGCTTGACGCGCAGCGTATCTCGCAGAGCTTGTTCCACCGCCTCGCGCTGATTGTTCATGCCCAGCACGGCGGTGATGTCCGCTACGAGCTTCTCGTCGATATCGATGTTCGTCCGCATGTGTATGGCTCCGCAGAGCCATACACATAGCGTTTACGCCTGTATCAATCCAGACCGGCGCGGCGGATCAGGTCCTCGGTCGAGGGGTCGAAGCTCTGTCCGCCCTTGTCGGCGGCCTTGGCCATCTCCTTGCCCAGTTCGACGCCGAATTGGTCGAAGCTGTTGATGCCCAGCAGCACGCCGTTCACGAACACGCGATGCTCGTAGAAGGCGATCAGCGCGCCGAGGGTGCGCGGGTCGAGCACGTCGAGCAGGAGGGTCGAGGACGGCCGGTCGCCGCTGTAGGAGCGCGCCGGATCCTCGACATGCTTGCCCTTCATCAGCGCCGCACCCTGCGCAAATGCGTTGAGGAGCAGCTGGCGATGATGATCCTCCGCCAGCGTATCGCCCGGCTCGATCACCGCGATGAACTCGACGGGGACGAGGTGCGTACCCTGATGGAGAAGCTGGAACACCGCGTGCTGGGCGTCGGTGCCGACGCCGCCCCAGGTGATCGCCGCCGTCGGACGGCCGACCGGCTGACCGTCGATCGTCACGCCCTTGCCGTTCGATTCCATTTCCAGCTGCTGGAGATAGCTGGGCAACAGCCGCAGCCGCTCGTCATAGGCGAAGGGCGCGCGCGTTTCCGCATGACGGACCTGCGTATAGTAGAGGTCGGCGAAGGCCGCGATCGCCGGCGCGTTCTGGTGCAGCGCGGTCAAACGGAAATGGCGGTCCATCTCCGCCGCGCCTTCGAGCAGTTCCTCGAACGCCGCCCAGCCGAGCGCGACCGCGGCGGGGAAACCGATCGATGACCAGAGCGAATAGCGCCCGCCCACCCCTTCGCTGAACGGCAGGATGCGGGTTTCGTCGACACCCCATTCGATCGCCTTCTCCGGGCTGGCGGTCAGCGCGATGACCTTGCCATAGGGGTCCTCGACCCCATGCTCCTGCATCCATTGCAGCGCCGAGGTCGCGTTGAGCATCGTCTCGGTCGTCGTGAAGGTCTTGGAGGCGACGACGAGCAGCGTCGCGGCGGGATCGAAATCCTTCACCGCCTCCTCCAGCGCGACGCCGTCGACGTTGGAGACGATCGCGACGTCGTAGCGCTTGTCCTCGCGACCGAGCGCATCGACGAGCAGGTCCGGACCCAGTGCGGACCCGCCGATGCCGACGTGCAGCACGTGGCGGATGTCGCCCAGCGCACCCGCTTCGATCGCGTCGATCAGCGCGCGCATCCGATCGTGCAGCTGGCGCGCGCGCGCGACGCTGTCCGCCTTGCCTTCTCCGCGTTCTGCCGTGTGTTCGACCGGACGGTCCTCGGTCACGTTGACGTGCTCGCCGCCGAACATCGCGTCGCGCTTTGCGGCGAGGCCCTTGGCATCGGCAAGGGCGATGAAGGCATCCACCGCCTCGCGCGTCAGATGCGTCTTCGACCAGTCGAAGTGGATACCGGCGACATCCAGACTGAACGTCGCCAGACGCTCCGGATCGGCGTCGAACAGCTCGAGCAGCTTGGGCGAGGGGAGGGACTCGATGGCAGACCAGTCGCTCATGGGCATCATCCTGAAGGGGAAGGAAGGTGGCGATCGTTTCCGTAGCGAACCAAAATGAGACCGCAAGGGGATCGTCCCGTGGCAGGGCACAGGATACGACTACTCAGGACGCACGAGCGCGGCTAAGGCTCCCGTCATGGCCACCAAACCGAAACCGCAACGGTCGGAGACCGTCGAGACGCTCCGCTTCCTGCTCAAGCTCGCGCTCGCCGTGCTGATCCTGCGTAGCTTCGTGTTCGCGCCCTTCTCCATTCCCTCGGAATCGATGCTGCCCCGGTTGCTGATCGGCGACTATCTGTTCGTGACCAAGTGGAACTACGGCTATTCGCGCTGGTCGCTGCCCGGCGGTGTGCCGCTGATCCCGGGGCGCCTCTTTCCGCATACGCCCGCGCGGGGCGACGTCGTCGTCTTCCGCTCGCCCGATCCCGTCGCCGGTGACACCAATCCCGAGCATGCGGACCATGACGTCATCAAGCGGGTCATCGGCCTGCCGGGCGACACGATCCAGGTGACGCACGGTCAGGTCATCCTCAACGGCAAGCCGATCCCCAAGCAGCGTGTCGCCGATTTCGTTCTGCCGCTGTCGACCAATTTCGATGCGCAGAAATGCGGCGCCCCCTTCGTCGACGTCGACGCCAAGGGTCAACCGATCTGCCGCTACCCCCAGTTCCGCGAAACCTTGCCGAACGGGCGCAGCTACATGGTGCTCGATCAGGCGGAATTGCCCGACCGCGACGACACCGGCCTCTACACCGTGCCTGCCGGTGACGTCTTCCTGATGGGCGACAATCGTGACGACAGCGCCGACAGCCGTTTCCCGTATCCGGCGGGCATGGGCTACATCCCGATGGAGCGGATCGAGGGCAAGGCGGTGGTGACCTTCGCCTCGAACGACGGCGGGGCCTCGTTGCTGCGTCCGTGGACCTGGTTGTCCGGCTGGCGCTGGAGCCGGACGGGAGAGGGCTTCTGACCACCGACCTCAAGGCCTGGGTCGCGGCGACGTTCGGACGCGAGCCGCACGATCTCGCCGCCTTTTCCCGCGCGCTGACCCATGGCAGCCAGGCGGCGGACAATTACGAGCGGCTGGAGTTCCTGGGCGACCGCGTGCTCGGCCTCGTCATGGCGGAATGGCTGTGGGACCTGTTCCCCGACGAGCCGGAAGGCCAATTGTCGAAGCGGCTCAACGCGCTCGTCACCGGCCACGTCTGCGCGGAGGTCGCGCGCAGCCTGGGCGTGCGACCGCACCTGCGCCTGGGCAAGCAGGCACGCGACGACGGCGCATCCGACAGCGACAACATCCTCGGCGACGTGATGGAGGCGCTGATCGGCGCATATTACCGCGAGGCGGGACTGGAGAGTGCGCGCGCCTTCATTCGCCGCGCCTGGGCCGATCGCGTCCACCGGACCGACAAGGCGCCGCAGCATCCCAAATCCGCCCTTCAGGAATGGGCGGCGGCGAACAATCGCAAGCCGCCGGAATATGCGATCCTGGAACGCTCGGGCCCGCATCACGCGCCCCGCTTCACCGTGCAGGTAAAGGTAGGCCGACAGCTGGAGGCTACCGCGATCGGCGCCAGCAAGCAGGATGCGGAAACCGCCGCCGCGAGGGCGATGCTGGAAAAGGTGCGGCGGTAGTCGCCACGCGCCGGCGCGCGGCGCCAGGCTTGCCATCGCAATTGCCGCCATCGGACGATAAAGCCCGTTTATGACCCAGACCCAATATTGCGGCCTCGTCGCCGTCGTCGGAGCGCCGAATGCCGGCAAGTCGACGCTCGTCAACGCCCTCGTCGGCCAGAAGGTGGCGATCGTCAGCCCCAAGGCGCAGACGACGCGCACCAAGCTGCTCGGCGTCGCGATTCAGGATGCGGCGCAGATCCTGCTCGTCGACACGCCCGGCATCTTCGAGCCGCAACGCCGGCTCGACCGCGCGATGGTCGCCGCCGCCTGGGGCGGGACCGAGGGGGCGGACCTGATCGCGCTCGTCGTCGACGGCAAGGGCGGCATCGGCCCCAAGGTCGAGGGCATCGTCGATGCGCTGAAGGACAGGCCCGAGCCCAAGATCCTGGTCCTCAACAAGGTGGACGTCGCCGACAAGCCCAGGCTGCTGTTGCACGCCGAGAAGCTGAACGCGATGATGGCATTCGCGGATACGTGGTTCGTGTCGGCGCAGACCGGTGACGGCCTGCCCGAGCTGAAGACCGCGCTGGCCGCGGCGATGCCGGAAGGACCGTGGCATTATCCGGAAGATCAGGTCTCCGACGCCACCGAACGCGCGCTGGCCAGCGAGGTGACGCGCGAACAACTCTATCTGCAGCTCCATGCCGAGCTTCCCTATGCCAGCGCCGTGGAGACCGAAGCCTATAAGGAACGGCCCGACGGGTCGGTCGAAATCCACCAGCAGATCCTCGTCGAGCGTCCGACCCAGCGCGCCATCGTGCTCGGCAAGGGGGGCGCGCGCATCCGCGAGATCGGCGCGCGGGCGCGGACCGAGCTCGCCGCGATCATGGGCTGCCCCGTCCACCTCTACCTCCACGTCAAGGTGAAGCAGGGGTGGGACGAGGACCGCGAGGTCTATCGCGACATGGGGCTCGACTGGGTCGACTGAGCGGCGAGCAACCGCTCCACCCATTCGGGCACGAGGACGCTGGCCGCACCAAGCCGGCTGTCCGCGAAAAGGCCGCTTCCCGCGGATCGTTCGAGGTTGAGTTCCAGCGTGTCGGCGCCGCAGGCATCGGCCATCTGCACGAACCCTGCGGCGGGATAGACCGCACCGGACGTACCGATCGACACGAACAGGTCGGCGGCGGCGATCGCCGCCTCGATCCGCTCCATATGATAGGGCATCTCGCCGAAGAAGACGATGTCCGGCCGCAGCGCGCATGTCCCGCAATTGGGGCATTCGCTTTCCGGCGGCAGCGCCCCGGTCCAGGTCTCGCGCACGCCGCATGCGCCGCATAGCGCCGACCGCAATTCCCCGTGCATGTGCACCAGCCGGTGCGCGCCGGCGCGCTCGTGCAGGTCGTCGACGTTCTGCGTGACGATCAGCAGCTCCCCGTGCCATTCCCGATCGAGCCGCGCCAGCGCGTCATGCGCCGGATTGGCCGCGACACCCGCCAAGGCCGCGCGCCGCTCGTCATAGAAGCGATGGACCAGCGCCGGATTTCGCGCCAGCGCCTCCGGGGTGCAGACGTCCTCGACCCGATGCCCCTCCCACAACCCGCCGGGGCCGCGGAAGGTGGCGATCCCCGACTCGGCGGAGATGCCCGCACCGGTGAGGATGACGATGTTGCGGATGTCCAGTATCCGGGAAGGATAGGGCGTAGGCACCGCCTGCGGAAGGGCGGGGGTGGGATCATGCCGCGGTCGAGGCAAGCGAAAGCGCGGCGGTGCGCAAAGATGGCGACGGGGGGGGCGGCCGCGACTGACGGTCTCTGTACCCTGCGGCGGCGGCGATCCATGTCACCGATCGACGCGGAAATATATCCCGTATCGGCCTGAAATGCCTTGTCTGCCGCTTGTACCTCATCCAGGTGTATACCTTGAATTGCCTTTTGGGGGGCCGATGGGCGACCAGCTTCGTGTCGTCGTGATGAACTCATTCAATCACGATTACGCCAGTGCGTTCAGGGCGTCGCTTGCCCGCCTCGGCCTTCAGGCTGACGTCATCGACCTTCCCAACATCGAGCTGGCGGATCTGACCCCCGGCAAGGTGCGGCATATCCGGCACCTGCTCACCCCCAGCGCGCCGGAGCAGATCGTCATCTTCTGCCCAGGCATCATGGAAATGTTCATCGACGGGCCGCATCACAGCGTTCATTTTTCCGGGTACCGCGCGTGGCATGACGATAGGTCCGGCTCGGTGTTGCCGCATCCGTGGTCGGTTCACGCCGCACCGCCGCGTGCCGCGATAGCCTGGACGGAGAAGCCGGCGTTGCGGGCAGGCTTCATGGGATCGATCTACGACGATGCCGCTCTGGTAAGGCTTGGGCGCCGGCTGCCTCGCCTGGTCAAGAGGTGGCTGCTTACCGGGCGCTACCTTCGTCATGCCCGGATGACGGCATGCGCCTATGCGAGTGGCCTCCCGGTGAGGTTCGCGCTCGCATTCCCCAGGGTCGAGGCGCTCGAAGCGCTCGAAAGACAGGCGGCAGACCAGGAGGATTTCGACGTGCGCATCATCGGCACCGGTGGCTTCACCGGCTTGCCCGATGCCAAGGCGCGCTATGTGGATGAGATGATCGCGTCGACCTATGTCCTGTGTCCTCGCGGGTCGGAGAATTTCAGCTTCCGCGTCTACGAAGCATTCCTGTACGGGCGGGTTCCGGTCATCATAGATACGGACATGGTGCTGCCGCCCCAGATCCCTTGGCGGGATCTCGCGCTGATCATTCCCTATGACGGTCTGGACGGCATCGCGCAGTCGATACGCGACGACTATGAACGAACGGACGCCGCACGCTTCATCGCGCGGCAGCGTGCCGCGTTGGATTTGATGCAAGAGCTCGGCACGGGATATTGGCTCGACGATGCGCTGGGCGGGATCGTGCGCATGCGTCGCGCAGCCCGGGAGACGACGTCCGCCGGCCGCCTCCGGCCGCTATCGACGGTGGGTTCAATCGGTGGTTGCGATCACGATTGAACCCACCGCAGCGAGTGAACATTCGGCCGTTCGACGCCGAACTTGAGAAAAGTACGCTTATCTTTCGTTCCCTTCACTCGCTCCGATCGTCCTCCAGCGAACCGGATCGAACCATCGTAGGGGCGGGGAAGCATGTCCGCTATTGGGGAGGGGGCGGTCGTCCAACGTTGATGATACGGGTCATCAGGGACGGGTCCTTCCTCTCTTGCAGACAGTTGGGCCTGAAAAGACGCGGTGACGCTGACCGAACAGGTGCCCACCGGAATAGCGCCGGTCTGACGAAGGATGACACGCTTAGTTCCGCAGATAATTAGCCAACTTCACCATCGCGTCGAATATTTCGTCGAAGCGCAACCGTGCGGTCGTCTTTCAGTGTGGCCGTTACGTTCTGCCTGATTGCCGAGTTCTCGGCAGTTTTTCACTCCCGCTTGGCGTCGTCTGGAATAAGGGATTTCACGTCGCGAAATGCCGCTGCAAAGAAATAAGTTACATCTGCAACGTAGACGCGAAATTGTCTGGTGTCGGTCGATATTTTCTTTGCGCCACCTAAACACTGAGGCGATTGGCCAAGCAGGATCGCACTTAATCGCCGCTCACCACTAGTCCCTGGTTTAGAGCGTATCAGACTCATGGCATCAGTCGTGTGACTCGCAACCATACAGGCAACAACCGCGTAGCCGATACGCTCCTGGGGATAGCGAGTGGTATTCCGCGCGGAGGTAAGAGAATTAAAACGATCTATTACCGCTCTGTCAGCCAGATCACCATCGCGCAATGACAAACTCGGCGTGACTTTGCTGATCGCCCGCTCGATCAGAGCGCCGCGATCGAAAAATGCCCGGCACACGACATCTCCGTAACCGACCATCGGATTACATTGACCGTAAAAGGGTGACGGAGACAGTAGAGCGGGTAGACCAGCATAACACGCCTGCTCCTCTCGTATAATCCGGTCGAGGGCGTATTCGCTATCGTACCGATGGGGGAGCCCTTCGATAGCCTGCCTTACCAGCTTGGGGTCTGCCCGTTTCGCGCATTGCGCGAAACGATACGCCTCGGTCGAAGCCAACCGGTCAGTTATCAGCCTTTCCGGCCGAGGTTTCACCGGCACGGTTGAAGGCAGCTCAGGCTCGACGTTTCCAATTACGGTTATATCGCTTTTCTCTGATGGCGCATCGGCCGTCGACGTAACGTCATGCGCTTGGCTTGGCGACGACTGTTGCTGCCCGTTCGCCGGTATTGAACCTACGACGCTAATCAGGCCAGTGACTAACCTGATGGCATAGATTCGTTTGAGTCGACTTGCCGATCCGCGACTGATCATACACACGATCCCATCAGGAGCTACGCTTATGCCGCTCATAAGGTTTGTTGACGCAGTCAGATCAGATCGCGCGTCTCGAATCAATGGGTATCGCGCTTCGTCACTGCGTCCGCAACTGGGCGTAACCGTCATGATCCTAATGCGATGCTCCTGGACCCCTTGCTCAGCGTGCCGTGATCTCGTGACCACTAGTTTCCCGCCTCCGAAGCGCAGGTGATCGCTGGGATTTCCGTCCCTTGCGCGTCAGAAGCAACGCCCGTCGTGACAGCGCTTCCGGTTCTCCGCCCCTCCTTGCCGGGCATTCCTCAACCACATGAAGCGAACCTAAAAAATACGTCATGGTCGGACCTTGTGCTTGCCAGTGTGCCGCAACGCAGCGCAAGACGCCGATCAACCTTGTGACATTGTATCATGCGAGTTGCGCCCATGCGTCTGTCGGTCCTGTTGCGTTGCGTCTCCCTTGCCCCGCTGATCCTGCTGTCCGGCACCGCGCTTGCGCAGACGCGAGGCGTGCCGACCCCGACTCAGGACGGCACCGATCAGGCGGCGGCCGCAGACACGAAGGCGAATGCGTCGGCCGCAGGCAAGCAGGGCGGCGACATCGTCGTCACCGCGGCGCGCCTCGACGCGGCGCGGGAGCATATCCAACCCAGCCTGGGCGCGTCGAACTACGAGATCACCAGCGACACGATTAAGGCGCTGCCCGGCGGCGAGAACCAGCAGTTCAACCAGATCCTGCTTCAGGCGCCAGGCGTCGTCCAGGACGGTTTCGGCCAGTTCCACGTCCGCGACGACCACAACGGCCTGCAATATCGGATCAACGGCACCGTGCTGCCCGAAGGGCTCGCGGTGTTCGGCCAGACCCTGTCGCCGCGGCTGATCGACAAGGTCAACATCCTGACGGGCGCTTTGCCCGCGCAATACGGCCTGCGCACCGCGGGCATCATCGACATCACCACGAAGAGCGGCCTGTTCCAGAACGGCGGCACCGCGTCGCTCTACGGAGGCAGCCATGACACCATCGAGCCGAGCCTGACCTATGGCGGCTCGACCGGCAGCACCAATTACTTCGTGTCGGGCGATTATCGCCACAGCGGCCTCGGCATCGAGAGCGTCGATGGCCGATCCAATCCGGTGCATGACGATACCGACCAGTATCAGGGCTTCGCGTATATCGATCACATCCTCGATGCGAATAACCGGGTGTCGTTCGTCGGCGGCTATTCGAACCAGTGGTTCCAGATCCCCGATCCCGTCGGCCAGCAGCCATCGGCCGGCTGGAACGTCGGCGGGCAGACGAGCTTCCCGAGCGAGGCGCTCAACGAGACGCAGCTGGAAAAGACCGGGTTCGGCCAGCTGACCTTCCTCCACGACGACGAGCCGCTGACGGTGCAGGCGTCGCTGTTCGCCCGCTATTCGTCGCTGCGCTATCGTCCCGACCTCGTCGGCGAGCTGCTCTACAACGGCCAGGCACAGCAGGCGTACAAGCAGGATTTCGCGATCGGCGCCCAGGTCGATGCGGTCTATCACCTTGGCGCGGCGCATACGCTGCGTGGCGGCCTGCTCGTCAGCCGCGATCGGTCGACGAGCGACACGACGACCAGCGTGTTCCCGGTCGATGGCGACGGCAACCAGGCAGGCCAGCCGGTCGTCGTCGTCGACAATGGCGGGAAGACCGCGACCAGCGTCAGCGCCTATCTGCAGGACGAATGGAAGCTCGCCCCGACGCTGACCTTCAATTATGGCGCGCGCTACGACCTCTACAACGGCTATCGGCGCGAGGGGCAATTGTCGCCGCGCGCCAACCTGGTGTGGCAACCGGACGCGACCTACACCGTCCATGCCGGCTATTCGCGCTATTTCGTGCCGCCGCCGTTCGAGCTCGTCGCCTCGGCGAGCATAGGAAAGTTCGTCGGCACCAGCGCCTATCCGGCCGTGACGGACGATATCGTGCCGTTCGCCGAACGGCAGGATTATTTCGACACCGGGTTCCAGGCCAAGGTAGGCCGCTATTTCACCTATGGCGTCGATGCCTATTACCGCATCTCGCGCAACCTGATCGACGAGGGGCAGTTCGGCGCGCCGATCATCCTGACGCCGTTCAACTACCGCCAGGGCCGGATCGGCGGCATCGAGGCGAACGCCAGCTATGCGCGCGGCGGCCTGCTCGCCTATGCCAATTTCGCCGCCGCCAAGGCGAAGGGCAGGGGGATCGTCTCCAGCCAGTTCAGCTTCTCGCCCGACGAACTCGCCTATATCGCCGGCCGTTACATCTATCTCGACCACGACCAGACGTTCACCGGTTCGGCGGGCGTGTCCTACGCCTTCCATGGCGGCACCAAGCTGGGTGGCAGCATGATCTACGGATCCGGCCTGCGCCGCGACGACGACGTCAACAACGTGCCCAACGGCGCGAAGCTCGCCCCCTATGCGCAGGTCAACCTTACCGCGAGCCAGCATCTGGCGGGGCCGAACCTGGACCTGCGCTTCGACGTCATCAACCTGCTCGACCATGTCTACGAAATCCGGGACGGGACCGGCGTCGGGGTCGGCGCACCGCAGTTCGGGCCGCGGCGCGGGGTCTTCGTCGGGGTGTCGAAGGCGTTCTGATCCGGCGCGGCCCCTGTCGCGTCGCGGCAAAGCGTGGCACAGTTGGCGGATGAGCTGTCCTGACCGATCCTCCCGCCGTGTGGCCGCGCCTTCGTCGCTTCACCCCGCTCCGTCGGGCGATCACGCATGACCGCGATCGGTATCTACGGCCGCGACGGGCGGATGGGCCGCGCCATCGCCGATCTGATCGAGGGGGAGGGGGCCACCTTCGCCGGCGGCATCGACGCGCAGGGCGATCCCCTCGCCCTGGCGCGCCGGGCGGACGTTCTGGTCGATTTCTCGATCGCCGGGGCAATGGAGGCGCATGTCGCGGCGGCGCGGGAGGCGGGGACGCCGATCGTCATCGGCACGACGGGGCTCAGCACGACGCAGCACGCGCTGATCGACGCGGCGGCGCGGGATGTCGCGGTGCTCCAGACGGGCAATACCTCGCTGGGCGTCACCTTGCTCGCGCAGCTGGTCCGCGAGGCGGCGGAGAGGCTCGGCACCGACTGGGATATCGAGATCGTCGAAAGCCACCACCGGCACAAGGTCGACGCCCCGTCCGGTACCGCGTTGCTGCTGGGAGAGTCGGCGGCAGCGGGGCGGGGGACCACGCTGGGCGAGGTTCGCGTCGACGGGCGCGCCGGGCTGACGGGCGCGCGGACCGAAGGGACGATCGGCCTCGCGTCGCTGCGCGGCGGCTCGGTTATCGGCGACCATCACGTGATCTTCGCGAGCGAGGGGGAGCGGATCGAGCTCGCGCACCTTGCGCAGGATCGATCGATCTTCGCCAGGGGCGCTGTACGGGCGGCGCTCTGGCTCGCCGGCCGGCGGCCGGGCCGTTACCGGATGGCGGACGTGCTCGGCCTGTGACGAAGACGTCATGAAGAAAGCCGTCGTCTTCGAATTCTACCGCCGGCTCGCCGAAGCCAACCCGCATCCCGAGACCGAGCTCGAATCGGGCAATCCCTTTCAGTTGCTCGTCGCCGTCGTGCTGTCGGCGCAGGCGACCGACGCCGGCGTCAACAGGGCGACGCGCCGCCTGTTCGAATCGGTGAAGACGCCGGAACAGATGGTCGCGCTGGGCGAGGACCGGCTGAAGCAGCACATCAAGACGATCGGCCTGTTCAACACCAAGGCGAAGAACGTCATCGCGCTGTCGGAGGCGCTGGTCGCCTTGCATGGCTCCGAGGTGCCGGCGGATCGCGACGCGCTTGAGGCGTTGCCGGGCGTCGGCCGCAAGACCGCCAATGTCGTGATGAACGTCGCGTTCGGCGCGGAGACGTTCGCGGTCGATACGCATATCTTCCGCGTCGGCAATCGGACGGGGCTGGCCAAGGGCAAGACGCCGCTCGCCGTAGAGACGCGTCTCGACAAGGCGACGCCGCAGCCTTTCCGCCTGCACGCGCACCATTGGCTGATCCTGCACGGGCGCTATGTCTGCAAGGCACGGACGCCCGAGTGCTGGCGCTGCATCGTCGCCGACCTCTGCGCGTTCAAGCCCAAGACGCCGCCGCCTGGCACGAAAGCGCGAAAGGCTGCTGCGGAACCGGAGTGATGCCGATGCGGATCCTGCTCGTCCTGTCGCTTGCCGCCACCGCCGCTGCGCCCATGGCGCGCGACACCGTCCCGGTGGCGACGCCTGCGGGTCCGCCGCTCGCCTGCATCCCGCTGGCCCAGATCCGCGAAACCCGCGTCCGTGACGACCGCACGATCGATTTCGTCGCCAATCGCACCCGCATCTACCGCAACACCCTGCCTGCCGCTTGCCCGGGCCTGGGGTTCGAACGGCGCTTCGCCTATGCAACCAGCCTCAGCCAGTTGTGCGCCGCGGACCTGATCACCGTGCTGCAGTCGCCGGACGTTATGCCGGGCGCGCGTTGCGGGCTCGGCGCATTCCAGCCGGTGACGCTGGTCGACCCGCGACGTTAATCAGGGCTGGCGCCCGCGTTCGCGCTTTGCTAGGCGAGCCTTCCCACGCACCCGTAGCTCAGCTGGATAGAGCGCTGCCCTCCGAAGGCAGAGGCCACAGGTTCGAATCCTGTCGGGTGCGCCAGACCTTTCGATGACGAGCCGTGTCGCCGCGAGGATCGCGTCGTGCGTGCGGCAGATGCGGCCGCCCCCCGCGAGGCGGCGTCCCGGTCGTTCCGCATTCCGCCCGCTGCCGTGATCCGTCGTGGGACCACGCGGGCGGCCGTCGGGCGCTCAGGCCGTTGCCGGGGCCCTCGCGGCATGCGTGCCCATCACCTGCGCGGCGAAGCGCTCCATTTCCTCCGCCTGCGGGCTCATCTGCAGCAGCAGGAGGTCGAGGCCGGCCGCCTCATATTCCGCGATACGTTCCTTCAGCTGTTCGGGCGTGCCGACCAGATTGGGGCGAAGGCCTCGGTTCGACACCGAATATTCCTGGATCTTCAGCTCACGCTCGAGCTGGGTGCCCGACAGCCACTGGTCGAAATTGGCATAGCCGGCGGGCAGGGTGGCAACATTGGTGATGCGCTCGAGCTCGCGCTTCGCCTCCGCCTCGCTGTCCCGCACGATCGCATAGGCCGCCATGCCGTATCGCATCGGGGCGCCGCCCGCCGCCCGGCGGCGCGCCGCCATGTCGGCGATCTTGGGGGCGATCGCCGCCACGGGATCGCCATGCATGACATAGGCGTCGCATTGCGCGGCGATCATCGTCTTGGCCGCCTCACTCTCGCCGCCGGCATAGACGATCGGGCGGCGCACCGGCTTGGGCGCGCAGATCGCCGCATCCGCCGCATAGAATTTGCCGGAATAGCTGAACCGCTCCTGCGACCACAGCCCGTCGACCACCTCCAGCCATTCGGCGGTGCGCGCGTAGCGGTCGTCGTGCTGGTCGAACTGCAGCCCGTATTGGCGGGCCTCGTCCGCCCACCAGCTCGACACGACGTTGAGCGACAGGCGGCCGCCGGCGATACGATCTATGTTGGCCGCCGCCTTGGCGAACAGGGCGGGGTGATGGAAGTTGGGACGTACCGCGACCATCAGCTCGAGCCGCTCGGTCACCGCGGCAAGCGCGGCGGCGGTCGACCAGGCATCGAGTGCGGGTTGGTCGATCCCCTTGATGTCGTTGAGGTTGAGTTCCGCGATCAGCGTCAGGTCGTATCCCCATCGCTCCGCGTCCTGCGTCAACGCCTTGGCATAGGCCCAGCTCGCTTCCATCCCCTCGTCGGGGACGTTGCGCAGCCAGCCGCCGAACACCGGCATCCAGAAACCGTAGCGCATCAGCGAGCCTCCTCGATCCAGGTAACGATCCGGTCGACCAGCCGGTCGTGCGGGTCCCAGCCGAGCACGTCCAGCGGCTTCGCGACGAAGTTCGACAGCGCGTTGACGTCGTAGAAGCGCGGCGTGCCGTCGCGGTCGTCGATCATCACCTCGACACCGCCAAGATCGAGCGACGCGGCGCGGGCGATCGCCTCGGCCGCCGCACGCAGCGGCGCGGCAGGCTCCGCCGCGGTCATGGTGATCGCGCTGCCCGGCACCTGGCAGGCATCGGCGGGACACAGGTCGAACGCGCCCGCTCCCGCCACGTCGATCGCATAGAGGTAGGTGCGATCCAGCGTCTCGATGCGCGTGATCGTGCCACCGCGCGCCGGAACGTAATCCTGCACCAGCAGCACGCCGTCGATACTCGTCGGCAGCGTATTGTCAGCGACGGCGGCGCGCAGCGCCTCCGCGTCGTCGAAACGCACGATGCCCGCGCCGGCGCCGCCGATATTGGCCTTCACGACGAGCGGAAAGCCGATCTCGGTTGCGGCGGCGGGTACGTCGGCGGCCCTGTGCACAACGCGCGTAGCGGGGATCGCCAGGCCCAGCGACGCGATCAGCGCGAGCTGGCGCGCCTTCGACGTGTCGACCGCCAATGCCGGCGTGCCGTTGAGCACGCGCGCGCCCGACAGTTCCCAGCGCGACAGCAGGGATTGCGCCCAGAAGATCGGATGCTCGGTGTCACGCAGGAACGCCGACATGGCGAGCCGGCTGAGGATCAGCGGCGCGGGCGGCTGGGAGTCGGCCGGGTCGAAAGCGCCGCGGGTCGTCAGCGCCCGGTAGCGGACGCCGCGCCGGTCCAGCGCCGCGAACAGCGGCACAAACCATTGCGGATGCTCGTAAAGAATCGCGAAATCGATCGTCATGGCAGCCTCCATGCCGAACTGCCCGGCGAATGGGAACCGGCCACCGCTATGGCTCGGACAAGATGAGCTTGTCGGGCGCCGCCCGGAACCGGGCGGCAGGGCCTTCGCTCGCCCCGCGAGGCATCATGGATCGACCAGGATGTCGCGATCGATCTCCGCGATCCGCCGCACGCCGGTCAGGGCCATGGCGACGCGCATCTCCTTTTCCATCAGATCGAGCAACTGCACGACGCCGGCTTCGCCACCCGCCGCCAGTGCGTAGAGCCAGGCCCGCCCGAGCAGCACGCCCTTCGCCCCGAGCGCGAGCATGCGCACCACGTCGAGGCCGGAGCGCACGCCCGAATCGGCGAGCACGGTCAGCCGGTCCCCCACTGCCGCGGCGATCGCGGGAAGCGCCCGCGCGGTGGACGGCACGCCGTCGAGTTGCCGTCCGCCGTGGTTGGACACGACGATGCCGTCCGCGCCGAGGTCGGCGGCGGCGCGGGCATCATCGGGATCGAGCACGCCCTTGATGACGAGCGGGCCATCCCAGGCGGCGCGGATCCATTCGAGATCGGCCCAGCGGATCGACGGATCGAAGTTGGCGCCGAGCCAGCCCATATAGTCGTTCATGCCGCTGGCATTGCCGAGCACCGGTTCCAGGTTGCCGAGCCGGTGAGGTCGCCCGCGCAGGCCGACATCCCATGCCCAGGCCGGCTTCCCCATGGCTTGCATCGCGCGGCGCAAAGGTGCGTGCCGGCCCGACATGCCGGAATGTGCATCGCGATAGCGCGCGCCGGGGACGGGCATGTCGACCGTGAAGACCAAAGTTTCGGCGCCCTGCGCCTTCGCACGCGCGAGCAATTCGCGCATGAACCCGCGATCGCGCAGCACGTAGAGCTGGAACCACAACGGTCCGTCGCTGGCGCCTCGCACCTCGCTCATCGAGCACAAGGCCACCGTGGATAGGGTGAATGGCAGCCCGCGTGCATGCGCGCCGCGCGCCGCCTGGGTTTCGCCGCGACGCCGGTACATGCCACCGATTCCCACCGGGCCAAGCGCGATCGGCAAGGGCTGGCGGCGGCCGAAGAGGTCGGTCGATACGTCGATCTGCGATACGTCGCGCAACACGCGCTGGCGCAAGGAGATCGCCTGCAGGTCGGAGACGTTGGCCGTGAGTGTCGCCTCGGCATAGGCGCCGCCGTCCGCATAATCGAACAGGAAGCGCGGCAGGCGTCGCTTTGCCGCGGTGCGGAAGTCCAGCGTGGAGGCGATGATCGTCATGGCGTCTTGTTATCCGGTGACGCGTGGATGGTCATGCACTGCGGCGCGCGGTCAGCGCGAACGTCAGGACGACGCCGAAGCAGGCGGCGGGTACCAGCATCGCGTCGAGGATCGTGCCGCTCGCATCCGAGACAAGCCCCATCAGGGCGGGAAAGACCGCGCCGCCGATGATCGCCATCACGAGCAGCGCCGATGCCGACTTCGTCAACCCGCCCAGACCGCGAACGCTCCCGGCGAAAATCGTCGGGTACATGATCGACATGAAGATGCTGCTGGCCACCAGCGCGACGACACCGGCGAAACCGCCGACCGCCGTGGCGACAAGGCAGCATGCCGCGGCTGCGGCGGCGAAGATCGCCAGCAGCGGCAGCGGCCTGATCCTTCCCATCAGCGCGGTGCCGCCGAAGCGGCCGACCATGAAGGCGACGAGCGACGCGGTCAGATAGTCCGACGCCGCGCGCTGCGACGTGCCGGGCATCGCGACTTCGGCGTAGCGGATCAGGAAGCTCCAGATGCCGACCTGCGCGCCGACATAGAAGAATTGCGCGACGATGCCGAGCTGGACGCGGCCTCGCCGGAGCACGGCAAGCAGGTCGCCCGCCGCGCCGGGGCCCTCGGCGTCGTCATGATCGGTGGCGACCGCCGGAAAGGGCGTGAGGCGGATGAGCAATGCCCAGAACAGCACGCCCAGACCGATGGTCAGATAGGGGATCTGAACCGCGGTCGCGCTATGATCGTCACCGTTCGAAAGGATGAAGGTCCGGCCGATCAGCACGCCCGCGATCGAGCCAAGCGGATTGAACGCCTGCGCGAGATTGAGGCGCCGCGCGGCGCCCTCCTCGTCGCCCAGCCGTGCGATCAGCGGATTGGCGGAGGTTTCGAGGAAACCCAGCCCGCTGGCGATGACGAACAATGCGACGAGGAAAGCCGGGTAGCTCGCCGCCCCCGCCGCTGGCCAGAACAACAGGGCGCCGGCGCCGTAAAGGCACAGACCGAGCAGCACTGCCGCGCGATAGCCGAAGCGGCGCATGAACAATGCCGCAGGGATCGCTAGCGTGAAATAGCCCAGGTAGAAGGCCGACTGCACGAGTCCTGCCTGGAAGTCGCTGAGCGTGAACAGGCGTTTGAAGTGCGCGATCAGCACGTCGTTCAGGTTGTTCGCGACTCCCCACAGGAAGAACAGCGCGACGATCAGGACGAGGGGAGCGAGCGGCGTCGCGGCGGCACGGTTTTTCATCGATCCTCCCCAAGGCATGCTGGCGCGCGCCGCATTCGGCGTCGCAAGGCGAAGTAGCAGAAGCAATCATCATGTGAAACGCGATTTTACGAATGAATTTACTTCCCCTTGCCGCGAGCGGCGTGTGCTCGCTACAGGTGCGGGAGTTTCTGACGGCGACGGATAGGCGAGATGGGACGGTTGAACGGCAAGACGGCGATCGTGACCGGCGCGGCGCAAGGCATCGGCCGGGCCGCGGCGGAACTTTTCGCGCGGGAAGGGGCGGCGGTGATCGCGGTCGATCGCAACGCGGGGGCGCTGGCGACGCTGGTCGGCTGCACCACCCATGTGCTCGATCTTACCGACCGAGCGGCCATTGCGGCGTTCGGCGAGGCGACGGGCGGCGTCGATGTCCTGTTCAACTGCGCGGGCTACGTCGATGCGGGCACGCTTGAGCGGACGGAGGACGCCGGCTACGACCTGTCGTTCGACCTCAACGTCCATGCCATCACCCATATGCTGCGCGCGTTCCTGCCCGCGATGATCGCCAAAGGCGGAGGATCGATCGTCAACATGGCGTCGGTTGCCGGCCCGATGATCGGGGTCGCCAATCGCTATGCCTATTGCGTGACCAAGGCGGCGGTGGCGGGCATCACCCGCTCCGTGGCCGTCGATTACGTGGGTGCAGGGATCCGCTGCAACGCGATCTGCCCGGGAACAGTCCAGTCGCCGAGCCTCGACGAGCGCTTGGCGGCGACGGGCGATGCGGCTGCGGCACGGGCCGCCTTCGTCGCCCGCCAGCCGATGGGCCGGCTCGGCGACGCCAGGGAAGTCGCGCTGCTTGCGCTGTATCTGGCATCCGACGAAAGCGCCTATACGACCGGTCAGCTGCACGCGATCGACGGGGGATGGACGATGGCCTGATCCCGCTCAGACGCGGTGATCGGCGAGCAGCAGCGCGGCCGATATCTCGGCGGTCGCGGCGCGCAGGTGGCGCACCACCGTGTCGATCGGCATCTGCTCCCCGTACGTCTGCACGAAGGGCACGGTCAGCACGGCCGCCGCCGACGTGCCGCGCAGAATCGGTGCGGCAAGGTCCGTGATGCCGGGGGTGAAGCTGCTCTTCGCTTTCTCGAAGCCGCGGAGGCGGACCCGTTCGGCGCGTGCGCGGAATTCCTGCAACCGCGCGCCCTCGCTCGCCTCCGCCTGTGCAAGCCAGTGTTGCCGGTCGAAATCGTCGAGGAAGGCGAAGTGGACGACCGCCGAATTGGACTCGAGCATCGGCCGACGATGGCCGATCCGGACGGAGAAACCGATCTGTTCCGACGATTCGATGCGCGCGACGACGACGATATCCCCGCCCGATCGCATCGTCAGATGGCAGGATTGGCCGATACGCCGCGACAGGTCGCGCATGACCGGCAAGGCGGTTTCGAGCAGCGACTTGACGGGGGGCTGCTCCATGCCGAGCGCGAACAGTCGCTCGGTGGGAACATAGCCGCCGCCCTCGCGCGCCTGCCGGATGAAGCCGCGATATTCGAGCACCTGGATCATGCGAAACAATTCGCTGGTGGACCGACCAAGCCTTTCGCCGATCGCGACCGCGGTGAGCGGGCGGCTTTCGCGGGCGAGCAGTTCGAGGATGTCGAGCCCCTTCTCCAGCGCCGGCGCGCGATAGCGCGGCGTATCGCCGTCGCCGTCCTGCGGCACCGATGGCGGATGTTGCGAGGAGGGAGAGGGGCGCCGAGCCATGGCGCGATGCTAGGCAGCCGTCGGCGCGAAGACAATGGCGCAGCGCGATGCCCCCGATTGACCGCATAGGGGCGTTCTTCTAATGAAATAAGCGTTTACAGGTGAGAGGCGAATGAGCGGCATGCAGGTCGCGACGGCGGGGCAGGAGAGCGGACCGATCGCGCGCCGGCCGATCGGGCGGACCGGCTTGTCGGTCACCGAGCTCGGCTTCGGCGGGGCGTCCCTCGGCAACCTCTACCGTGCGATGTCCGACGCCGACGCGCAGGCGACGCTGCAAGCCGCGCTCGATACCGGCATCCGCCACGTCGATACGGCGCCGCATTACGGACGCGGGCTGAGCGAACGGCGGGTCGGGGATGTGTTGCGCCAGGTCGATGGCGTGGTGCTGTCGACCAAGGTCGGTCGGTTGCTGGCGCCGGATGCGACTGTGGTCGACGATCGGATGCGCGACGGCTTTCGATCGGCCATGCCGTTTGCGGCGCGCTACGACTATAGCCACGACGGCATCCTGCGCAGTCATGCGGACAGTCTGCAGCGGCTGGGGCTGGCGCGCGTCGACCTACTCTACGTCCATGACATCGGAGGCTATGCGCACGGGGACGCCAGCGAGGCCTACTGGCGCCAGCTGACCACCGGCGGCGGCTTTCGGGCGCTGGAGCGCCTGCGGGACGAGGGCGCGATCGCGGGCTTCGGCATCGGCGTGAACGAGGTCGCCGCGTGCCTCGACGCGATGCGCGAGACGCGGCTTGACGTGATCCTGCTGGCGGGGCGCTATACGCTGCTGGAACAGGCGCCGCTCGATGACCTGATGCCGGCGTGCGCGGCATCGGGGACGTCGATCGTCATCGGTGGTCCCTATAACAGCGGTATCCTGGCGACGGGCACGCGCGGCGGCGGCCCTTTGCACTTCGATTATGGCGAGGCGCCTCGGGACGTGGTGCACCGCGTCGCGGCGATCGAGGCGGTGTGCGGGCGCCATGGCGTGCCATTGGCTGCCGCCGCGCTCGCCTTCGTGCTCGCCCATCCGCAGGTGGCCAGCGTCATCCCTGGCATCGACAGTGCCGCGCGCGCCGCAGAGACGCTGGCGCTGTACCGCCACGCCATTCCCCCGGCCTTGTGGGGCGATCTGCGCGAGGCGGGCCTGATCCGCGTCGACGCGCCGGTTCCGGAGACCAGATCATGAGCATAGATGCGGCGATCCGTCTTTCGCCGGAGGACAATGTCGCCGTCTGTCGGCGCCCCGTGACGAAGGGCGAACGAATCGCGGTCGACGGGATCGCCCTGATCGCCGAGGACGATGTGGCGCTGGGCCACAAGCTGGCGCTGGTGCCGCTCGAAACCGGGGACAAGGTGCTCAAGTACGGCATGCCGATCGGGTCGGTGACCTGCGGAGTCAGGCGGGGCGGCTGGGTGCATGTGCACAATATGAAAAGCGACTACATTCCCGCGCATCTGCGCGATGCGCACGGAGATCATGCATGAGCTGGCTGGGGTGGCAGCGGCGCGACGGCCGCAAGGGCATCCGCGACGTGATCCTGGTCGTTTACCTCGTCGAATGCGCGCACCATGTCGCGCGGCGGATCGTCGAGGGGGCGAACGATCCGCGCGTCCAGCTGATCGGTTTTCCCGGCTGCTATCCCAACGATTATGCGCTGGGCATGATGAAGGCGTTGACCACGCATCCCAATGTCGGCGGCATCGTGCTGGTGTCGCTGGGCTGCGAAAGCTTCAACCGCGAGGCGCTGGCCGAGACCCTGTCCGCGGCGGGGCGGCCGCACGACACGGTCGTGATCCAGCGCGCCGGCGGCACGCGGGCGGGCATCGCCGCGGGGCAGGCGGCGGTCGAACGGGTGCGCGCAGCCGCGGATGCGCAGGCGGTGCGCGTGCCGATGGGCGTGGAGGAGCTGGTGGTCGGCACGATCTGCGGCGGCTCGGACGGGACGAGCGGCATCACCGCGAACCCTGCGGTCGGACGTGCGTTCGACGCGCTGGTCGATGCGGGCGCAACCTGCATCTTCGAGGAGACGAGCGAGCTGATCGGCTGCGAAGGGCACATGCGCTCGCGCGCGGCGAGCGCGGAGGTCGGCGCCGCGATCGTCGCATCCGTGGAGCAGGCGGAGCGTTACTATCGCGCGATGGGATACGGCAGCTTCGCACCGGGCAATGCCGAGGGCGGCCTTTCCAGCCAGGAGGAGAAGTCGGCCGGCGCCTATGCCAAGTCGGGCGCGCGCCCGATCAACGGCGTCATCGTGCCGGCGCAGCAGCCGCCGGGCGCCGGCCTCTACCTGCTCGACGTGGTCCCGCCGGGTGACCCCAAGTTCGGGTTCCCCAACATCGTCGACAATGCGGAGATCGGCGAGCTCATGGCGTGCGGCGCGCATGTCACGCTGTTCACGACGGGGCGGGGGTCGGTCGTCGGGTCGGCGATCGCGCCGGTGATCAAGATATGCGCCAATCCGGAGACCTATGCGCGCATGCACGAGGATATGGATGTCGACGCCGGGCGGATCCTCGACGGTGCCGCGACGCTGGATGCGGTCGGTGCGGAGATCGTGTCGCTGATCGAAGCCGTCGCGGGCGGCGCCGAGACCAAGTCCGAGGCGCTGGGCCATCGCGAGTTCGTTCTGACCTACAAGGCGACGGGCCCGGCCGGGCCCTCGTGCCTGGCGGCCTGAGCCGATGGGGCGCCGCGTCTGCTTCGCGCTCGATCTGGTCGACGATGCCGCGCTGATCGCCGCCTATGAATCCGCGCACGCCGCGGGGGCGGTGTGGCCGGAGGTGGTCGAAGGCATCCGCGCGACCGGGTTCGAGGCGATGGAAATCTGGCGTGCCGGCGATCGCATGGTGATGGTGGCGGAGGTCGCGGACGACTGGCCGCGGCCGAAGCCCGCGCGCCTGGCGGCCGCCGACGCGCGCTGGGAAGCGGCGATGGACGGGTTCCAGAAACGGCTGGCCTTCGCGCCGCCGGATCAGAAATGGGTGCCGATGACGCGGCTCTTCGCGCTCGACGAACAGCAAGATCAGGGAGTGACGGATCGATGAAATTGTGTCGCTATGGCGCCGCCGGCGCCGAACAGCCCGGCCTGGTCGACGCCGAAGGGCGCGTGCGCGATCTGTCGGGTCACGTCGCGTCGATCGACGGCGCGCTGCTCGCCGATCCCGTGCGGCTGGCGGCGGTGGCCGCGCTCGACCCGGAGAACCTGCCGCTGGTCGACGGCACGCCGCGCTACGGCGTGCCGGTCGCAGGGACGCGCAAGTTCATCGCGATCGGCCTCAATTACGCCGACCACGCCGCCGAATCGAACCTGCCGATCCCCGACGAGCCGGTCGTCTTCAACAAATGGGTCAGCTGCCTGCAGGGACCGAACGACCCCGTCGTCATACCGCGCGGATCGACCAAGACCGACTGGGAGGTCGAATTGGGCATCGTCATCGGCCGCGGCGGGCACGACATCGCGCAAGCCGACGCGATCGAGCATGTCGCGGGCTACGTCTGCGTCAACGATGTGTCCGAGCGTCACTGGCAGCTCGAACGGGGACCGACCTGGGACAAGGGCAAGGGTTTCCCCACCTTCGGTCCGGTCGGCCCGTGGCTGGTGACGCGCGACGAGGTCCCCGATCCGCGCGCGCTGTCGATGTGGCTGGACGTCAACGGCGAGCGGATGCAGGACGGCTCGACCGCGACGATGATCTTCGGCGTCGAGGAGATCGTCAGCTATTGCTCGCGTTTGATGCAGTTGGAGCCGGGCGACATCATCACGACGGGGACGCCGCCGGGCGTCGGCATGGGGCAAAAGCCCGAGCCGCGGTATCTGAAGGCGGGCGACGTCGTGACGCTGGGGATCGGCGGCCTCGGCGCGCAACGTCAGGACGTCGTGGCGGCAGAGGCGCGGGGCTGAGTCCGCGCATGGGCATGCCGCCGCGCCTGCTCGTCACACGCCGCCTGCCGGAGGCGGTCGAGCGGCGGCTCGCGGCGTCATATCGGGTGACATTGAACCCGGACGACCGCGCGCTCGGCCGTGACGAACTCGCCCGCGCGCTCGTCGAGCAGGACGCCTTGCTCGTGACGATAACCGACCGGATCGACGCCGGCCTGATGGCGGTGCCGGGACGACGGACGCGGATCATCGCGAATTACGGCGCGGGCACCGACCACCTCGATCTCCCCGCCGCCGTGCGCCAGGGCCTGCCCGTCACCAACACGCCCGACGCGCTGACCGACTGTACCGCGGAACTCGCGCTGTTGTTGATGCTGATGGCGATGCGGCGGGCGGGCGAGGGGGAACGCGAGCTGCGGGCCGGCGCATGGACCGGCTGGCGGCCGACGCATCTGATCGGCTCCGGACTTGCGGGCAAGACGCTGGGCCTCGTCGGCTTCGGCCGGATAGCGCGCAGCCTCGCCCGGCAGGCAAGCGCAATGGGCATGCACATCTGCTATCACAGCCGCCGCCGGGCCGACGCGGCGACGGAAACGGCGATGGGCGCGCGCTATGTTCCGATGCTGCACGAGCTCCTCGGCGCTGCCGATGTCGTGTCGCTCCACGTGCCGGGCGGCGACGCGACGCGCCACCTGATCGACCGGGCCGCGCTGCGCGCGATGCGGCCGCATGCGGTGCTGATCAACACCGCGCGGGGCACGGTGGTCGACGAGGCCGCGCTGGCGGAGGCTTTGGCGGAAAAGATCATCGGGGGTGCCGGGCTCGACGTCTATGAGCGCGAGCCGAGCCTGGACGCGCGACTGCTCGATCAGCCGAATGCCGTATTGCTGCCGCACCTCGGCAGCGCGACGATCGAGACGCGCACCGCCATGGGCATGCAGGCCGCGGACAATCTCGACGCCTATTTCGCCGGCCGCGCGCCGCCGAACCGTGTCGCCTGAAACCATCCTCGGCGACCGGATCGCGGCCGCGCTCGCCGCGCGCGTCGGCACACGCCCGCTCGTCGTCGGCGTGTGCGGCGCGCAGGGTAGCGGCAAGACGACGCTCGTCGCCCGCCTGGCGCAGCGGTTTCCCCGCTCTGCGACGCTGTCCCTGGACGACCTCTATCTGTCACGGGCGGCCCGACGGGCGCTGGCCCGGGACATCCATCCGCTGTTCGCGACGCGGGGGGTGCCGGGCACGCATGACGTCGCCCTCGGACAGGAGGTGCTGGCGCGCCTCGGCGCCGGCGAACCGGTACGATTGCCGCGGTTCGACAAGGCCCGTGACGACCGTCTGCCAGAGGAAGATTGGCCGCAGGCGCGCGCGGACTGCGAGCTCGTGCTGTTCGAGGGATGGTGCGTCGGCGCACGGGCGCAGCCGGCGGCAGCGCTCGCGGTGCCCGTGAACGCACTGGAGGCGGAGGAAGACGCTGACGGGAGGTGGCGGGTCCATGTCAATTCGGCACTGAAGGGGGACTATGCGTCGCTGTTCGGTCGGCTCGATCGTCTTGCCCTGCTCGCCGCACCCGATTGGGCGACGGTGCCACGCTGGCGGATGCAGCAGGAAGAAGACCTCCGCCGGCGTGCCGGCGCGGGGGCGGGGATCATGGCCGATGCGGAGATCGCGCGTTTCACGGCCCATTTCGAGCGCTTGACGCGCTGGATCCTGGCGGAGATGCCGGCCCGTGCGCTGACGCTGTACCTCGACGCGCAGCGACGCCCCGTCGCAATGACGGACGGTGTCGGGGAGTGGCCCGAATGATCGACGCACATGTGCATGTCTGGTCGCTTTGCGCACCGGGACACGAATGGCCGACCGCCGCGGAAGCCGCGATCCACCGCGACTTCGACCTCGACGACCTTCGCGCCGTCATCGGCGACCTTCCCGTCGAGGGGGTCGTGCTGGTGCAGTCGCAGCCGAACGACGGCGAGACCGATCGGCTGCTCGACCTGGCGGCGCGCGACACGCTGGTACAGGGCGTCGTCGGCTGGGTCGACCTCGCCGCGCCCGCTGCGGCGGCGCGTATCGGCGACCTGGCGCGGAACGCCAAGCTTCGCGGTCTGCGCCCGATGCTGCAGGGAATAGAGGATACCGACTGGCTCCTCGCACCGGCGCTGGAGCCTGCGATCGCGGCGATGCGCGACCACGGACTGCGGCTCGATGCGCTGGTCCAGCCGCGGCATCTGCCCATGCTCGCGCGCTTCGCGGCGGCCTGGCCGGATCTGCCGATCGTCATCGATCACGGCGCCAAGCCTTATGCGGCGACGGGGACGCTGGACCCCTGGCGGGGCGAGATCGCGGCGCTGGCAGCGCGCGGATTGTGGTGCAAGCTGTCTGGCCTGCGCACCGAGCAGGCAGCCGGCCAGCCGGCCGATGCGCTTCGGCCCTATGTCGCGCATCTCGCCGCTTATTTCGGGGACCGGTTGATGTGGGGCAGCGACTGGCCCGTCATCGGCATGGCGGGCGAACGCTACCGCGACTGGTACGACGCTGCGATACGGCTGGCCGGCGGGCTCGATCGCACGCGGCTGATGCAAGGCGCGGCGCGTGCCTTCTACGGGCTTGCCTGAACGCGGAGAGGTCTGAACGGAGAGAAAAATCGCGCGTCAACTCTGTCGGTTCAGCGTGGCGTAGGCTAGGGATGCGAAAGGGGGCATTCGTCATCTGCCAGCGCAAGAGGGCCTTCATACCGATATGACCGTTTCGTACTTCCCCGTTTCCGGCCGTCCTGCCGCGCGGCTGCTCGCGTCGCTGGCGATCGGCGGGCTTGTTACCGCCCCGCTTGCCGCGCAGGTCGCACCGGCGACGCAGCCCGATACCGCGCGCACAGCGCCCGCGGTGACGCCGCCGGCGGTGGTGCAGACCGTCACGCCAGCCGTCGCGCCGCTGCCGACGCTGACGCCGGAACAGGCCCGCCAGCTCGCCGGGCTCGTCGCGAAAGGGGAAGTGGCGCAAGGCCTGCGGCAGGGCCCCGCGCGAGATCTGTCCGCGCTCGCCCCCGCGGCCCTGGTCCGCACCGCGCTGGATTACGCCCATGCGGTGCATGCCGGGCGGCTGGATACCGTCGACTTCGGCAAGGACTGGGGCATCAGGCCGCAGCCGTACGACCCGCTGCCGGGCTTCGCCGAAGCGGTGCGGCAGGACCGGCTGGCGGCGTGGGCGGCATCGCTGCCGCCGCCCTATGCCGGCTATGACACGCTGGTGAAGGGGCTGGCGCGGTATCGCGACATCGCCGCCGCCGGCGGCTGGGGTAGCTTACCCGCCAATGCGTCGATCCCGTTCGGATCGAGCGGGCCGCTCGTCGCGCAGTTGCGCCGGCGACTGGCCATGGAAGATCCGGCGGTCGCGGCGACGGGGGCGACGTTCGACGAGGGGTTGCTTGCCGGCGTTCGTCGCGCGCAGCGGCGCTACGGCCTCAATCCGGTCGGCACCGTGGGCGCACAGACCATCGCCGCGTTCAACGTGCCGGTCGCGCAGCGTGTGCGCCAGATCATGGCGAACCTGGAACGCTGGCGGTGGCTGCCGCAGCAGCTCGCCGCGAAGCGCGTACAGGTGAATATCGCGGCGGCGGTGCTGACGGTATTCGACGGCGACGAGCCGGTCATGTCGATGAAGGCGGTGACGGGGCGGCCCGGCAACGAGACGCCGATGCTGGTGTCGCAGATCAACAGCATCGTCCTCAACCCGCCGTGGAACGTGCCGAGCTCGATCGCAACCAAGGAACTTTGGCCCAAGGAGCGTGCCAATCCGGGTTATCTGAGGCGCAACGGCTTTCGCGTGATCGACGCGGGCAATGGCGAGAAGCGGCTGCAGCAGGCGTCGGAGAAGAGCGCGCTCGGCCGTTTCAAGTTCGATTTTCCGAACGATTTCGCCGTCTATCTGCACGATACCCCCGCCCAGTCGGGCTTCTCCAAGTTCGACCGGCTGGCGAGCCACGGCTGCGTCCGCCTGGAAAAGCCCGCCGATCTGGCCGCGCTGATGCTGAAGACGACGCCGCAGTGGCAGCCCGAAGCCGTGGATGCCGTGCTGGCGTCCGGCAAGACGGTGCGCGCCACGATGGCGGAGCCTGTGGCGGTCTATCTGCTCTATTGGACGGCATTTGCCGGTTCGGACGGGCAGGTGGGCTTTCGCGAGGATCCCTATGGCTGGGACGCGCAGCTCGCGAGCAAGATCGAGGCGCGCTCCGCCGAGCGTGCCGCCAACCAGCAATGATCCGCCGACGGGGAACGACGATGATGAAGACGTATCGCACGCGCGCGCTGGTGCTTGGCGCTGTCGTGATGGCTCTGCCCGCACTGTCGGGCTGTTCGCGCTCACCGTCGGAGGAACCAGCCGCCGAAACCGTGCAGAACGATGCGAGCGTTACCGAGGTCGCGCCCGCCGACACGATGCCTGCCGCCGCCAACATGGCGGAGCCGGTGCCGGCCGCGAATGCCGCCGCGATCGACGATGCCCCGCCACCGCCGCCCGCGCGCAGCGTCGACCAGCAGATGCTGGACGATGCCTCCGCCACCGGGATGACGGCGCGCGCCCAGCGCGATGCGCCGCCGGCCGATGCGCCGCCCGCCGAGGACGCGCCCGCCGGCAACGGGGAATAGCTTGCGATCCAGCGAGGCTGGATCGGGGGGGGGCGCCGGCCTTCACGTACGTGGAGTGGGCTCTCGCAGTGACGGGGCGGGCGCTGGCCTGTCCCGCCTCCGCCTATCGGCGTGTACCCGGCGTTCAGCGTCCGTCGGTCGCCCAGTCGCCGCGACGGCTGGAATCGGTGTCGCTGGGGGCGACACGGGTCGCCGCGGCCTGAAGATGCAGGATGGTCCAGTCGCCGCGCACGTCGCGCGCCTGTTCCCGCGCACCCTGAGCGACATAGGCGTCCACGACCTTCTGCGCCTGGTTCGAAAGCAGTCCAGCGAGCACGATCGTCGCGCCCGGCGCGGCGATGCCCGCAACCTCCGGCGCCATTGCGATCAGCGGGCCGGCAAGAATGTTGGCGATGACGAGGTCATAGGGCCCTGCCGCCGCGATGGCGGGATCGCGCGTGCCGTCGGCGACGATCAGGCGCACCGCCTCGACGCGGTTGAGCGCCATGTTCTCGCGCGTGACGTCGATCGCGATCGGGTCGATGTCGGTGCCCGTCACGGCGGCGTCGGGCCACAGATGGCGCGCGGCGAAGGCGAGGAGCCCGGTACCCGTGCCCAGGTCGATGATCCGGTCGTAGGAGCGTCCAGCCAGGGCCAGACCATCGAGCATCGCGAGGCAGCCGCTGGTCGTGCCGTGATGACCGGTGCCGAACGCCTGTCCGGCATCGATCAGGAAGGCACGCTCGCCGGCGGCAGTGGCGACCTCGACGGGGTGCGCGCTGGTATGGACGATGAAGCGCCCCTCGCGGATCGGCTCCAGCCCCTGCTGGCTCAACGCGACCCAATCCTCGTCCGACAGCGCCTCGACGACCGGTTCCCGGCCGCTCGCGCTCGGCACCAGCGCGTGGATCGCCGCGATCGTCGCGGCATCGGGTTCGTGGTCGGTATAGGCGTCCAGGCGCCAGCGCTCGACGTCGTCCTCGACTTCCTCGGTGGTCATCAGCACCGCGTCGATCGCCAGGTCCGACGCCGCGTCGATCGCCTCCGCCTCCGCACGGGTACAGGGCAGGGTGATCTTCCAGCTGGTGGGATCAGCGGACATAGCTCGCTCCGTTGACGTCGATCACCGCGCCGGTCATCGATGCGGGCGCTTCCAGCGCGCAATAGCGCGCGACGCTGGCCACCTCGTCCGGCGACGCGACGCGACCTAGCGGAATGTCGGCGAGCAGCCTGTCGCCGCCGCGGCTGGCCAGATAGTCTTCCGCCATGCCGGTCATCGTGAACCCGGGGCAGATGGCGAAGGCGAGTATGCCTTCGCTCGCATAGCCCCGCGCGATCGTCTTGGTCATCGCGACCATGCCCGCCTTCGCGGCGGCATAATGCCAGTGCGCCGGGCTGTCGCCGCGATAGGCGGCGCGGCTCGCGACGTTGACGATCCGGCCGCCGGTGCCGCGCTCCTGCCAGTGCCGCACCGCCAGCCGGCAGAGTTCGGCCGCGGCGGTCAGGTTGATGCGCAGCGTCCGCTCCCAGTCGGCGACCCAATCGTCATGCGCGCGCGACAGCGCGTTCGCCTCGAAGACGCCGGCGTTGTTCACGAGGACGTCGATCGTGCCGCCCGCCTGGTCGAGCGCTGCGTCCCAGAGGGCGCGTGGTGCGGCGGGGTCGGCGAAATCGGCGGCGATGCCGCTGCGCGTGCCGTGCCCGATGACGGCGGCGCCGGTGCCGGCAAGGGCGCTATGGATCGCAGCGCCGATGCCGCGGCTCGATCCGGTGAGAAGGATGGTCATGACCCCGCCTTACGGGCGGGGCATGGACAGGGCAACCGAACCGGACGTCCCTCCCGTGCGCGGGCGGTCCGTGAAAAGGGCCTAGGCGGCCACCTTCGCGACGAAATCGCCGGCGCTCGTCTTCAGGCTCGCGAGTCGTCCGTCGAGGCGGTCGAACCCGCGGCCGACGCCGTCGATCTCGGTGGCGACGGTTTCGGTGTCCTCGCGGATCGCCGCGATCGTCGTCGACATCGAATCGGCGGCCAGCGCGGTCTCGTCGACCGCGGCGGTGATCGCCGTGACGGTCTGCGCCTGGGCCTCCATCGCATAGCGGATGCGATCGGCGGATTCCTGCACCTCGGTGACCGTGGTCTTGATCGACGCGTTGGTGTCCACCGTCGAGCGGGTCGCGGCCTGGATCGACGCGATCTTCGCGGCGATGTCGTCCGTTGCGCGGGCCGTCTGGTTGGCGAGGCTCTTCACCTCCTGCGCGACGACCGCAAAGCCGCGGCCGGCGTCGCCGGCCCGGGCCGCCTCGATCGTCGCGTTGAGCGCGAGCAGGTTGGTCTGGCCCGCGATGTCGCGGATCAGGCCGAGGATCGATTCGATCGACTTGGCGTGATCGGACAGCGCCTCGGACATGCCGACGGCATTCGTCGCCTGCACGCTCGCGCGCTGGGCGATCTCCGCGGCGGCCTCGACCTCGGTGCGCGCATCCTCGATGGCCCGGATCAGGCCGGCCGCGGTCTGGGCGGCCTCGCGCATTGCGACCGCGGATTGCTCCGCCGCCGCGGCGACTTCGCTCGCCTTGCCGAGCATGCCGCGTGCCGAACCGGAACTGCGCTCCGCCTGGGCGCGCAGCGACTGCCCTTCGATCGTCGCGGTCTCCACCGCGCTCGCGATGCCCTCGCGGAACTCGATCGCCAGCCGGTCGCGGGCCTGGCGCTCGCTATAGGCGTTGAACCCCGCGAACAGCTCCACCGTCAGTTCCGTCTCCATGCCGAACATGCGCATCAGCACGTCGACGAGCATCGGTCGGCGCGGATCCTCCGGCGACATGCGGTTCATCAACGCCTTGAGCGCCGCGCGATCGGAAGCGCAGGACATGGCCAGCACCTCCATCGTCGACACGCCTGCGGCATAGGCGGACGCGACCGCGCGCTCGAGCGACTCGACCCATTCCCGGCCGTTCAGGTTGCAGAACCGGTTGCGCAGATAGGTGATGCCGATCGCGACCCGGCGTTCCTTTTCATGGATCGACCATTCGGGCGCGCCGGGGTTTTGCCGGCGCCAATGGTCCCAATACGCCTCGACGACCTCCGCCGCATCCGGCTCGATGATCGACCACAATTCGGCCGCGTGCGACACCAGCGTGTTCTCGCCGCCGTCGAACGCCTTGATGCGGCTGGAGAGATCGATGCTCGCTGAGATCGTCGTGGGCTGGGGAAGGGCGATGTCGGGCAAGGCGAACTCCGGAAGGCCAGAGAAAAATGGGCGATGATCCGCACCGCTACCGCCGATTGGTTAAGGCTCGGTTAGAGGCTTTTCGAAAAGATGGCCTCGCCGCACGGGCCTGTTCAGAGCCTTCGCGCCGCATGCCTTCACCCGCCGCGGCGCCTTCGAGCGGCTTGCATCCCGCGCTTTGCTGCCTAATAGGCAAGGGCAATCGTTACCCGAGGACCGTTTATGGCATCCCGTACACCGGCCCGCCCGAAGAGCCCGCATCTCTTCGCCGGCTTCATGAAGCTCCATTATGCCTGGGGGCCGCACATGCTGGTCTCCATCCTGCACCGCGCCACGGGCACGGTGATGGCGACGCTCGGCACGGTCATGCTGGTCTGGTGGCTGGGCGCGCTCGCCGCCGGCGCGGACGCTTATGCGACGTTCCTCGACGCGTTCACCACGTCGGCAGGCCATCTCAACGTCGTCGGCTGGATCGTCGGCGTCGGTCTGAGCTGGGCCTTCTTCACGCACATGCTCAACGGCATCCGCCACCTGGTGATGGATGCGGGCGCCGCGTTCGAGCTGAAGCGCAACAAGATGTTCAGCCTGGCGGTGCTGGTCGGCGGCGTGCTGCTGACCGTGTTGTTCTGGCTCTATCAGGGGATCAAGTGATGGGTTCGGGCACCAGCATCGGCCGCGTCCGCGGCCTTGGCAGCGCCAAGGAGGGCGCGCATCACTGGTGGCGTCAACGGGTCACCGCGGGGTCCAACCTGTTCCTGATGCTGTGGTTCGTCATCTCGATGGCGCGCCAGCCGGCGTTCGACTACGCCAGCATGCGGATGTGGCTGTCGTCCGCTTGGGTCGCGGTGCCGATGATCCTGCTGGTCGCCTCGGTCTTCTGGCATTTCCGTCTGGGCCTGCAGGTCGTCATCGAGGACTATGAGCATGACGAGCGTCGCGTCGCCGCCCTGCTCGCGCTCAACTTCTTCACGGTGGGCACCGCCGCCGTCGCCATCTTCGCGATTCTCAAGGTCGCTTTCGGAGCTGCCGCATAATGGCTGATGCGTACAAGATCATCGACCACACGTACGACGCCGTGGTCGTCGGCGCGGGCGGATCGGGCCTGCGCGCCGTCATGGAATGCGCGCAGAACGGTCTGAAGACCGCCTGCATCACCAAGGTGTTCCCGACGCGTAGCCATACGGTGGCGGCGCAGGGCGGCATCGCGGCATCGCTGGGCAACATGGGGCCGGATCACTGGACCTGGCACATGTACGATACCGTCAAGGGGTCCGACTGGCTCGGCGACCAGGACGCGATCGAATATATGGTGCGCGAGGCGCCGGCCGCGGTCTACGAGCTGGAGCATGCCGGCATGCCGTTCAGCCGCACGGACGAGGGGCGCATCTACCAGCGCCCGTTCGGCGGCATGATGCAGAACATGGGCGAGGGCCCGCCGGCGCAGCGCACCTGCGCCGCGGCGGACCGTACCGGCCATGCCATGCTGCATACCCTGTATCAGCAGTCGCTACGCTACGACGCGGATTTCTACGTCGAATATTTCGCGCTCGACCTGATCATGGAGAATGGCGCGTGCCGCGGCGTGATCGCGCTGTGCATGGAAGACGGCAGTATCCATCGCTTCCGCAGCCATAACACGGTGTTGGCGACGGGTGGCTATGGCCGCTGCTATTTCTCGGCGACGTCGGCGCATACCTGCACCGGCGACGGCGGCGGCATGGTGCTGCGCGCCGGCCTGCCGCTGCAGGACATGGAGTTCGTCCAGTTCCATCCGACCGGCATCTACGGCGCGGGCGTGCTGATCACCGAGGGCGCGCGCGGCGAGGGCGGCTATCTGACCAATTCCGAGGGTGAGCGCTTCATGGAGCGCTACGCCCCCTCGGCAAAGGACCTGGCGTCGCGCGACGTCGTGTCGCGCTCGATGGCGATGGAGATGCGCGAAGGCCGCGGCGTCGGCCCGCACAAGGACCACATCTTCCTCCACCTCGATCACATCGATCCCAAGGTGCTGCACGAGCGGTTGCCGGGCATCACCGAGACGGGCAAGATCTTCGCGGGCGTCGACCTTACGCGTCAGCCGCTGCCCGTCACGCCGACGGTCCATTACAACATGGGCGGCATCCCGACGAACTTCCACGGCGAGGTCGTCCAGCTCAAGGACGGCAATCCGGACACGGTCGTGCCCGGCCTGTTCGCGGTGGGCGAAGCGGCGTGCGTGTCGGTCCATGGCGCGAACCGTCTGGGATCGAACTCGCTGATCGATCTCGTCGTGTTCGGCCGCGCGACCGGCAAGCGGATCGCCGACATCACCAAGCCGAACACCAGCCACAATCCGCTGCCCAAGGGGTCCGAGGAACTGGCGCTGTCGCGTCTCGACACGTTCCGCCACGCCTCCGGCGGCACGCCGACCGCGGAGATCCGGCTGGAAATGCAGCGCACGATGCAGAAGCATTGCGCGGTGTTCCGCGACAATGCGCTGCTGAGCGAGGGACAGACGCTGATCCACGGCATCTACGATAAGGTCGCTGACGTCGGTATCCAGGATCGCAGCCTTATCTGGAACACCGACTTGGTCGAGACGCTGGAGCTCGACAACCTCATCGCGCAGGCGGTGGTGACGATGGAATCGGCCGCGAACCGCAAGGAGTCGCGTGGCGCCCATGTGAACGAGGATCATCCCGACCGCGATGACGCGAACTGGATGAAGCACACGATCACGACGTTTGACGGCTGGGGCGGCAAGGGCGGTACCACCGAGATCGACTATCGCCCTGTTCACGATTACACGCTCACGGACGAGGTCGAGTACATCAAGCCGAAGAAGCGCGTCTATTGATCGCGTCGCGCCCCCCCGGCGCACCGCGGGGGGGCGCGACGAAAGCGTATCAGGGAAGGTCGGGCAGTTGCTCGGCCAGAGACCGGATCGCCTGACCCTTCAGTTCGACCACCGTTCCGCTGTCGAGCGGGACGGCCCGCTCGGGCGTCAGCACCGCTGCATCCTGCGACGCGGTGTCGAGCGCCAGCCACGTCCGCGCGGCACCTTCCAGGCTGGTCACTTCCGGCAGGTCGCAGTCGCCGCGCGCGACGTTGGCGAGTCTCGCGCTCATCCTCCAGTCGATCTCAGCCAAGGTCGTTCTCGCTGATAACGACCCGTCCCTGATTGGGATCGCGGGCCAATGCCCGGGTCGCGGCGGCGGCGATCTCATCGCCGTGGCGCTGGAATAGCGGAACGGGGTCGGTCGGGATTGTACCGGCCAGTGCTTCCAGAACGTCATATTGCAGGGCGAAATCATACGTTTCGCCGCTTGCCTCCCCGCTGAACTCGATCTGGCGGTTGTCGACGTTGTCGAACGGAGTAGTCGGGTCGATCGTGATCTGCGATTCGGCCATGGTCATTCCTTCTTTCTATGGTCAGGCGCGGCGCCGTATGGCGATCAACGCGCCGACGCTCGCGGCGATGCCGAGCCCGACCGCGGTGATCGCGGCGGGACGGCGTGCCGCCGCGGTATAGAGGCTCACCGCGCGCGCATGATGCTCCCCCGATCGGACGTGCCCTGTACGGACGCTGCCGAACAGGTTGCTCGGTTGCGGCTGTGGTTTGTCGGGATCGACGAAGCCGGCGGCCGCGGCCTTTGGCGCGATCTTGCCGAAGAGGCCGGGGAAGTGTGCGGCGAACAGCGTTTCGGCGCGGCCCACGCCGCCTACGGTGATGGCGCGCCGGGGGCGGACGGCGCAGGCAAGGATCGTCTTTGCCACGAGTTCGGGATCGTAGACCGGCGGCGGCACCTGCGCTTCGCCGCCCGCATGGTTCGCGGCGTGCTGGGCGATCGGCGTATCGATTCCCGACGGCTTCACCAGTGTCACCGATATCGGCAGGCCCGCGTCGGCAACTTCCATGCGCAGCGTATCGACATAGGCATGGACCGCATGTTTCGAAGCAGCATAGGCGCCCATCAGCGGGCTGGGCATGTCGCCCGCGATCGAGCCGACGGTGATCAGCGCGCCGCCGCCCTGCAAATGCGGGATGGCGGCGAGACAACCATGGACGGTCCCGAAATAGTTGGTGCGGAACAGCTGCGTATGCTCGTCGTCCGGTGTGTCGCGCAGGGTGCCGTAGATTGCGACGCCCGCGCAATTGATCCAGGTGTCGATCCTGCCGAATCGCTGGGCGGCATGCGCCGCGGCTGCCCGCAAGGCGTCGGCATCGCCGACATCCGCGGCATAGGCGTCGGCGGTGCCGCCCTCCGTCGTGATCCGTGCGACGATCGGACGGAGATCGTTCTCCTCGCGCGCGACCAGCAACACGCGCGCGCCGGCGCGCGCGGCGGCTTGCGCGGTGGCAAGGCCGATACCGGAGCTTGCGCCGGTGATCACCATCACCTGTTCTTCGATCGGCTTGAGCGATAGGCGCATGCGGACGGTCCAGGACGTTGGTCCGCTCAAGCGCCTCAGGTGGGGTGCGGGTTCCGGCCCGATCGACATGCAAGGGGGTTGCGCGCGGGCGACGAAAGGCATAGCCGCAACTGCAGCATTTCGAAGGAGCGCTGCGGCAATGGCCGACTTCACCCTGCCCAAGAACAGCAAGGTTCGCGCCAAGGGCAAGGTCCATAAAGCGAAAGCGGACGCGAAGCGGGTCAAAAGCTTCAAGGTCTATCGCTACGATCCCGATACCGGCGAGAACCCGCGTTACGACACGTTCGAGATCGATCTGGACACCTGCGGTCCGATGGTGCTCGACGCGCTGATCAAGATGAAGGGCGAGCAGGATTCCTCGCTCACCTTCCGTCGGTCGTGCCGTGAGGGCATCTGCGGATCCTGCTCGATGAACATCGACGGGCGTAACGGTCTGGCGTGCACCACCGCGATCGAGGACATCAAGGGGGAGGTGAAGATCACGCCGCTTCCCTCGATGGACGTGATCAAGGACCTGGTACCCGACTTCACGCATTTCTATGCGCAGTACAGCTCGATCAAGCCGTGGATGCAGACGGTCAGCCCGCCGCCCTCCGGCAAGGAGCGGCTGCAGTCGCCGGAGGACCGCGCCAAGCTGGACGGCCTGTACGAGTGCATCCTGTGCGCCTGCTGCTCCACGTCGTGCCCGAGCTATTGGTGGAATGCCGACAAGTTCCTGGGTCCGGCGATCCTGCTCCAGGCCTATCGCTGGCTGGCAGATAGCCGCGACGAGATGACGGGAGAGCGGCTCGACACGCTCGAGGATCCGTTCCGGCTGTATCGTTGCCACACCATCATGAACTGCGCGAACACCTGCCCGAAGGGTCTCAACCCGGCGAAGGCGATCGCGGAGATCAAGAAGATGGAAGCCGAGCGCATCCTCTGATTACGGTCGGTCTCCCGTTGGGCGAAGGCCGGATCTCGGCCGGTAACGCTGTGCTTGCCTGCAGCAACGTCGCGATGCCGGCCCCTTGCCTGCGCGGGGGAAGGCGCACGGCGGCGTGAGCGACGGGTCGGACGCGCTCTTTTCCTATGGTGACGATCCCGCGCTGCCCGGCTGGAAGCGTTGGAAACTCGGGGACGAGAGTCGTTTCAATGCCGTCTTCGGCGCGATCCATGTGCGCGTCGACGACGGCATGGCGCTTGTCCGCATGACGCCCCGGCGCCAGCACAGCAATCTGCGCGACCAGATGCATGGCGGTGCCCTGCTCGGCTTCATCGACTGCGCGCTGTTCGCCGCCGCGCGAGGGCTCGGCGTGTTGCAGGCCGGCGGTGCGGTGACGCTCGACCTTGCGACACAATTCATCGGAGGGGCCGCGCTCGACCGTCCCGTCGAGGCGCGGGTCGAGTTGCTGCGGGAGACCGGGCGCCTCTTGTTCCTGCGTGGGCTGATCGCGCAGGACGAAACGCCAACGATCGCGAGCTTTTCCGCCACGCTGCGCAAGTCGACGCCGCCGTCCGCTGCCTGACCCTCGAGTGTTCGCTTGACCAGAGTCCTTGCCGCCTATGACGCGCTCATCGCCGCGGGCGAATTGCGCCCCGATGCCGAACAACGCGAGGCGGCCGAATGTCTCGACGCGCTCGCCGCGACGCTGGAGCAGCCTCGCCGCGGCGGCATCTTCGCCCGGCTGACCGGACGCCGGACCGCGCCGCGCGGGGTGTACATGTGGGGCGACGTCGGACGCGGGAAGTCGATGCTGATGGACCTGTTCTTCGCGCACGTCGACGTTGCGGCGAAACGGCGGGTCCATTTTGCCGAGTTCATGCTGGAGGTGCATGGCCGCATCGCGATCGAGCGGCGCAAGGAAGCCGGCGACCCCATCGCGCCGGTCGCGGCGGCGCTTTCCGCCGAAACCAGGCTGCTTGCGTTCGACGAGATGATGGTGACGAACAGTCCGGACGCGATGATCTTGTCCCGGCTGTTCACCGCGCTGATCGCGGCCGGGGTGACGATCGTCACCACGTCCAACCGCGCACCCGCCGATCTCTACAAGAACGGCCTCAATCGCGAGCATTTCCTGCCGTTCATCGCCCTGATCGAAACCCATCTCAACGTCGTCGCACTCAACGGACCGATCGATTATCGCCGCGACCGCCTCGGCCAACAGGATACGTGGCTGGTGCCGAATGGGCCCAAGGCGACCGCGGAGCTGTCGGCCGCCTTCTTCCGTCTCACCGACCATGAGGTCACCGAGCCGATCCCGTCGGAGGATATCGCGGTCCAGGGCCGCGTGTTGCACGTGCCCAAGACACTGAAGGGCGTCGCGGTCTTCTCGTTCAAGAAATTGTGCGGCGAGGCGCGGGGCGCGGCGGATTATCTCGCCGTCGCGCGCCGCTATCACACGGTCATCCTGGTCGGCATCTCCGAACTCGGCCCGGAGAACCGCAACGAGGCCGCGCGGTTCGTCCAGCTGATCGACGCGCTCTATGAGCACAAGGTGAAGCTGCTCGCCGCCGCAGACGCGGAGCCGGACGCGCTCTACCCCGAAGGAGATGGGCGCTTCGAGTTCCAGCGCACGGTCAGCCGGTTGGAAGAGATGCGCTCCGAGGCCTATCTCGCCGAGGGTCATGGCGTGGCGGCCGAGGCGGCTTAGCCGGCGGTCGCGGCCTCCGGCCCCTGGGTGCCACCGCGTCGCCCCGAAATGTTAACGCCCGCGCGCTATCCGCGTGACCATGTTCCCGCGCCGCGACAGCATGCTCGACGTGATCCGTGGCATCGCGATCCTGTGGGTGCTGCTCTTCCACCTGCGCGTCGCGACCGGCTCGGCGACGCTGGACCGATTGCTTCGGCCGATCATCGATGTCGGGTGGGTGGGCGTCGACCTGTTCTTCGTGTTGAGCGGTTTCCTCGTCGGGGGGCTGGTGTTCGACCAGCTCGCATCGCCCGCCGGCTTCTCGCGCCGCCGGTTCTTCGCGCGCCGCGTGCTGCGGCTCTGGCCGGTGCTCTATCTGTATCTCGCGATATTGCTTCTCGCCGGCGGAACGCCGGCCTGGACGATGGTGCTGCCCGTCGTCGTCCACCTGCAGAATTTCGCGACCGGCGTCCCGAACCATCTCTGGTCGCTGGCGGTCGAGGAGCACTTCTATCTGGCCGTCGCGTTGCTGACTCCCTGGTTGTGGCGGCGCGGCGGACCCGGCGGACTGGCGATCGCCTTGTTTGTGCCGCTCGGCGGCTGCCTCCTGCTACGGTTGGGCGCGCTGGCGGCGGGCGCTGCGCCGGTAGCCGTTCAGTGGCAGACGCCCTATCGCATCGACGCGCTCGCCGCGGGGATGCTGGTCGCCTGGGGCGAACGTAACGGCTCGCGGGTCCTCGTCTGGCTGCAGGCGCGTCGCAGCGGATGCCTCGCCATCGCGGCGGCCGCCTTTGCGGGGCTCGCCGCGATCGACGATCCCCGCATCCGGTATGGATGCGGTCTGACCGTCGCGTGGATGGCGGCCGCGCTGGTGATCGTCGCCCTGCGCCGCGTGCCGCTGCCGCGCCGTGCGGGGGCGCTCCGGCTGCTCACCTGGCTGGGCGGGATATCCTATTCCGCCTATGTCTGGCACGTCAGCCTCGGCCGGCTGGCGGACGCGACCGCGCCCTTCGCCGCCGCGCCCGCCGTCACGGCCTGGCGCTACGCCGTCGTTCTGGCCGGCGCCGCGCTGATCGTCAGGCTGGTCGAACGGCCTTTCATGCGCCTGCGACCCGGCGCGACGACGGCAGTCACACCTCGGAAAGCGCGGCTCGGCACAGCCTAACGCTACTGCGAATAATTATCATCAATTATCTTAACGATCCGCCGTTATGCGGTTGTGCCATTGCCCCAATAGGCCTATGCGGCGTGACCAATTCATGCCCTCATCACGGAGAAGGATTGGATGGCTCGCAAGAAGATCGCGCTGATCGGCGCCGGCAACATCGGCGGCACGCTCGCGCACCTCGCCGCCCTGAAGGGGCTGGGCGACATCGTCCTGTTCGACGTCGTCGAGGGCGTGCCGCAGGGCAAGGCGCTCGACCTTTCGCAGTGCGGTCCGGTCGAGGGTTTCGACGCGAGCATCAAGGGCTCGAACGATTATGCCGACATCGCCGGCGCGGACGTGATCATCGTCACGGCCGGCGTCGCGCGCAAGCCCGGCATGAGCCGCGACGACCTGCTGGGGATCAACCTCAAGGTCATGAAGGCGGTGGGTGAGGGCATCAAGGCGAATGCGCCGGACGCGTTCGTGATCTGCATCACCAACCCGCTCGACGCGATGGTCTGGGCGCTGCGCGAATTCTCCGGCCTGCCGGCGAACAAGGTCGTCGGCATGGCCGGCGTGCTTGATTCGGCGCGCTTCAGCCACTTCCTCGCCGAGGAGTTCGGCGTGTCGGTGAAGGACGTGAACACCTTCGTGCTCGGCGGCCACGGCGACACGATGGTGCCGGTGCTCGAATATTCGACGGTCAGCGGCATCCCGGTCAGCGATCTTGTTGAGATGGGTTTCTCCACGAAGGAGAAGGTCGACGAAATCGTCAAGCGCACGCGCGGCGGCGGCGGCGAGATCGTCGCCCTGCTCAAGACCGGCTCGGCCTATTACGCGCCCGCCACCAGCGGCATCGCGATGGCGGAAGCCTATCTGTACGACCAGAAGCGCATCCTGCCGGCCGCGGCGCACCTGTCGGGTGAATATGGCATCGACGATCTCTATGTCGGCGTGCCTGTCGTGATCGGCGCGGGTGGCGTCGAGAAGATCGTCGAGGTCAAGCTGTCGGACGAGGCTAAGGCGAACCTTCAGGTCTCTGTCGACGCGGTCAAGGAATTGCTCGTCGCCTGCAAGGGCATTGACGAGACGTTGAACTAAGGGAGCTTTTGCCACCCCGGCGAACGCCGGGGTCCAGTTGGGACGTCCCCAGCGATGTACGGTGCCGCCTATGTCTACATCATGGCGAGCGCTCGCAACGGGACGCTCTATATTGGTTCGACGGTCGATTTGGTGCGACGCATCTGGGAGCACCGCAATGGCGTCGTCGAAGGCTTTACGAAGCGCTACGGTTGTCATCTGCTCGTCTGGTACGAGGCGCATGAGAGCTGGGAATATGCACGGCAGCGTGAGCTGCAGATGAAGAATTGGAGGCGGAACTGGAAGCTGCAGGAGGTCGAGGGGTTCAATCCCGAATGGGAGGATCTTTACGACCGGATCGCGCTGCCATGACCGCCTTCCCAACTGGACCCCGGCGTTCGCCAGGGTGGTAAGGACGAACAGCGAATGAGCATCCTCGTCAACAAGAACACCAAGGTCATCACCCAGGGCATGACCGGTGAGACCGGCAGCTTCCACACCAAGGCGGCGCTGGATTACGGCACGCAGATGGTCGGCGGCGTGACCCCGGGCAAGGGCGGCACCGAGCATCTCGGCCTGCCGGTGTTCGACACCGTCGCCGAGGCGGTGACCAAGACCGGCGCCGACGCGTCGGTGATCTACGTGCCGCCGCCCTTCGCCGCGGACTCGATCCTGGAGGCGATCGACGCCGAGGTGCCGCTGATCGTGTGCATCACCGAAGGCATTCCGGTGCTCGACATGGTGCGCGTCAAGCGCGCGCTGTCGGCGTCGAAGTCGCGGCTGATCGGCCCGAACTGCCCGGGCGTGCTGACGCCGGGCGAGTGCAAGATCGGCATCATGCCGGGTTCGATATTCAAGAAGGGTTCGGTCGGCGTCGTGTCGCGCTCGGGCACGCTGACCTATGAGGCGGTATTCCAGACGTCGAATGCCGGCCTCGGCCAGACCACCGCGGTCGGCATCGGTGGCGATCCGGTCAACGGCACCAACTTCATCGACGTGCTCGAGCTGTTCCTGGCGGACGACGCGACCGAATCGATCATCATGATCGGCGAGATCGGCGGCTCGGCCGAAGAGGAAGCGGCGCAGTTCCTCCGCGACGAGGCGAAGCGCGGCCGCAGCAAGCCCATGGCCGGCTTCATCGCCGGCCGCACGGCGCCTCCGGGCCGCCGCATGGGCCATGCCGGTGCGATCGTCTCCGGCGGCCAGGGCGGCGCCGAGGACAAGATCGCGGCGATGGAAGCTGCCGGCATCAAGGTCGCGGCGTCGCCGTCGGAGCTGGGCTCGACCCTGCTCGAGGTGCTGAAGGGTTGATGTAACGCCCTCCCTCTCCTGCCGGGAGGGGGAGGGAGCCGCCGACAGGCGGCGGAGGGGTGAGGGTGTGGCGCACCCGTTACCCTTACCCTCCCACCCGCGGATGCGGGCGGGCCCAGTTCTGGGGTGAACATTGCCCCGCAATGTTCAGGCCACGCCGGGGGCATGGCCGACCCCAAAACTCTCTCCCGACGGGAGAGGGAAAAAAGGACGAAGACGATGGGCTACGAAGGCCAGGATTTCAGCGACATCGCGCAGGGCGTCAGCCCGGCGTTCATCGAGGCGCTCTACGCCAGGTTCCAGGCCGACCCGACGTCGGTCGAGGGCGGCTGGCAGACCTTCTTCGAAGGGCTGGAGCGCGGTGCGGGCGGTCCGAGCTGGACCAACAAGCGCTGGCCGCTGACCACGACCGATGACCTGACCGCGGGCCTCGACCCGACGCAGATGGAGCCCGCGCCCAAGCCGGCCAAGGGCGGCGGCAAGCCTGCCGCGGCCGCCGCGGCGACGCCCGCGCCGTCCAAGGAGGACATCATTAAGGCGGCAGGCGACGCGATCCGCGCGCAGCTGCTGATCCGTACCTATCGCGTCCGCGGCCACCTCGCCGCCAACCTCGATCCGCTCGGCCTCGCCAAGCGCGAGATGCCGGAGGACCTGCGCACCGACTATCACGGCTTCACCGATGCCGACATCGACCGGCCGGTCTATCTGGGCGGCACGATGGGCTTCGAATGGGCGACCATCCGGCAGCTCGTCGACACGCTGCGCAAGAACTACTGCGGCAACGTCGGCCTCGAATACATGCACATTGTCGACGTCGAGGAGCGCCGCTTCCTGCAGGAGCGGATGGAGGGCCAGGACAAGGCGATCGAGTTCACCACCGACGGCAAGAAGGCCATTCTCACGAAGGTCATCGAGGGCGAGCAGTGGGAGAAGTTCCTCGGCAAGAAGTACGTCGGGACGAAGCGCTTCGGCCTCGACGGCGGTGAGTCGATGATCCCGGCGCTCGAGTCGGTGATCAAGTACGGCGGCCAATATGGGGTGCGCGAAATCGTGTTCGGCATGGCGCATCGCGGCCGGCTGAACGTGCTCGCCAACGTCATGGGCAAGCCGCTGCGCGTCATCTTCCACGAATTCGCCGGCGGTTCCGCCAACCCCGAGGATATCGGCGGGTCCGGCGACGTGAAATACCATCTCGGCACCTCGTCGGACCGCGAGTTCGACGGCCATACGGTACACATGAGCCTGGTCGCCAATCCCTCGCACCTCGAGGCGGTGAATCCGGTCGTGCTCGGCAAGACACGCGCGATCCAGACGATCGCCGGCGACCTTCAGGACCACAGCGCGTCGCTGCCCGTGCTGATCCACGGCGACGCCGCGTTCGCCGGTCAGGGCATCGTGTGGGAATGCCTCGGCTTCTCCGGCATCCGCGGCTACAATACCGGCGGCTGCGTCCACTTCATCATCAACAACCAGGTCGGCTTCACCACCAGCCCGCAGTTCGCGCGTTCTTCGCCCTACCCGTCGGACGTTGCAAAGGGCGTGCAGGCGCCGGTGTTCCACGTCAATGGCGACGATCCCGAGGCGGTGACCTTCGCGACCAAGATGGCGATGGAGTTCCGCCAGAAGTTCCATCGCGACATCGTCATCGACATGTGGTGCTACCGCCGTTTCGGCCATAACGAGGGCGACGAGCCGGGCTTCACCCAGCCGCTGATGTACAACATCATCCGCAAGCACCCCGGCGTCAGCGAGATCTACGCCAAGCGGCTGATCGCGGAGGGCGTCGTCGACCAGGCCTGGGTCGACCAGAACATCAAGCAGTATGTCACGCGCTGCGAGGGCGAGTTCGAGGCCGGCCAGGGCTACAAGCCCAATAAGGCGGATTGGTTCGCCGGCCGCTGGTCTGGCCTGTCGGCGCCGAAGGAAACCGATCAGGGCCGCCGCAACGTCGAAACGGGCCTTGACCGCAAGCTGTTCGACGCGGTCGGCCGAAAGCTGACGACGGTGCCGGACAGCGTCCAGATCCACAAGACGCTGGCGCGCGTCCTCGACGCGAAGCGGCAGATGTTCGCCAGCGGCGAGAATTTCGACTGGGCGACCGGCGAGGCGCTCGCCTTCGGCTCGCTCCTGTCGGAGGGCTATGGCGTGCGTCTGTCGGGCCAGGATTCGGGCCGCGGCACGTTCAGCCAGCGCCACGCCGTCTGGGTCGACCAGACCGACGAGCACAAGTACGTGCCGTTGCAGACGGTCGAGCACGGCCGGTTCGAGGTGCTGGACAGCCCCTTGAGCGAATATGGCGTGCTCGGCTTCGAATATGGCTATGCGCTTGCCGATCCTAAGACGCTGGTGATGTGGGAGGCGCAGTTCGGCGACTTCGTCAACGGCGCGCAGATCATGATCGACCAGTTCATCACCAGCGGCGAGTCCAAGTGGCTGCGCGCCAACGGCCTGGTGATGCTTCTGCCGCACGGCTACGAAGGGCAGGGGCCGGAGCATAGCTCGGCGCGTCCCGAACGCTTCCTGCAATCGTGCGCCGGCGACAACATCCAGGTCGCGAATTGCACCACGCCGGCGAACTATTTCCACCTGCTGCGCCGACAGATGCACCGCAACTTCCGCAAGCCGCTGGTCGTGTTTACGCCCAAGTCGCTGCTCCGTCACAAGCTGGCGGTGTCGAAGGCGGAGGACTTCCTGGGCGACAGCCATTTCCGTCGCCTGTTGTCCGACACCAATGGTGCGGCCGATGCGGAAACGAAGCGGCTGGTGCTGTGCACGGGCAAGGTCGCCTACGACCTGATCGAGGCGCGCGACGCGGCGGGCGATACCAGCACGCAGATCGTGCGCGTCGAGCAGCTCTATCCCTTCCCGACCGACGCGCTCGCGGAGCGGATCGCCAAGCTGCCTAACCTCGAGGACGTCGTCTGGGCGCAGGAAGAGCCGAAGAACAACGGTTATTGGTTCTTCGTCGAGCCGCTGATCGAAGAGGCGCTGGCCATGGCCAAGGCACGCGTGGCGCGCGCCCGCTATGCCGGCCGCGCGGCGGCCGCTTCGCCGGCAACGGGCCTTATGAAGCGGCACACCGCCGAGCAGGGTGCGCTGGTCGCGGATGCGCTCGGCCATAATGTGCGCGAGGAAATCCGCCGGACGCGTGCCGAGGGCAGCACGACGACCGCGCGGCCCGCGCAGGCGCCGACGAGCTGATAGGGTAGGTACGTAGCACCCCGGCCGTGCCGGGGCCCAGTTGGGAAAGCAGATGTAAACCGCGCAGCGCCTGACCCGGACCGTTGCGCAACTGGGCCCCGGCCATCGCCGGGGTAGAAGGATAGAGACAATGGCGACTGAAGTTACGGTGCCGACGCTCGGCGAATCGATCACCGAGGCCACGCTCGGCGAATGGCTCAAGCAGCCCGGCGACGCGGTCGCGGTGGACGAGCCGATCGCCAGCCTGGAGACCGACAAGGTTTCCGTCGAGGTGCCGAGCCCCGTCGCGGGTGTCATGGGACAGCACGCGGTCCAGGTCGGTGACACGGTCGAGGTCGGTGCGCTGCTCGCGACGATCGAGGCTGGGGACGCTGCGCCGGCCAAGACGCCCGCCGCCGAACCCGCCGCGACCGCGATCCCTGCGGCGCCCGCGCCTGCCGCCGCCGCGCCACAGCCGGCAGGCGATGCGGCGGCTGCCCTTTCGCCGTCCGTGCGTCGCGCGGTGCTCGAGCATGGCGTCGACCCGTCGACGATCCAGGGCACCGGCAAGGACGGCCGCCTGACCAAGGAGGATGTCGCCGCCGCCGCCTCCGCCAAGCCCGCCGCCCAGAGCGCGCCGGCCGCGCAGTCCGCTCCCGCGCCGGTGGCGACCGCGGGCCGCAAGGAAGAGCGCGTCAAGATGACGCGCCTTCGCCAGACGATCGCCAAGCGCCTCAAGGAAGCGCAGAACACCGCCGCGATGCTGACGACGTTCAACGACGTCGACATGACCGCGGTGATCGAGGCGCGCGCCAAGTACAAGGACCTGTTCGAGAAGAAGCACGGCGTCCGGCTCGGCTTCATGGGCTTCTTCGTGAAGGCCGCGACGATGGCGCTGAAGGACATTCCGTCCGTCAACGCCAGCATCGAGGGCGACGAAATCGTTTATCACGATTATGCCGACATCTCGGTCGCGGTGTCTGCGCCGAACGGCCTGGTCGTGCCGGTGATCCGTGACGCGCAGGACCTCTCGGTCGCAGGGATCGAGAAGACGATTGGCGATTTCGGCAAGCGCGCCAAGGACGGCACGCTCAAGATGGACGAGATGAAGGGCGGCACCTTCACCATCTCCAACGGCGGCGTGTTCGGCTCGCTGATGTCGACCCCGATCATCAATCCGCCGCAGTCGGCGGTGCTCGGCCTCCACCGGATCGAGGAGCGCCCGGTGGTCCGCGACGGTCAGGTCGTCGTTCGCCCGATGATGTACCTCGCGCTCAGCTACGACCATCGCCTGATCGACGGCCGCGAGGCGGTGACCTTCCTCGTCGCGCTCAAGAACGCGATCGAGGACCCGACCCGGATCCTGATCGACCTGTAAGCGCATATCCGACGTGCCGGGCCGACGAGGGTCGGGGCGGCACGTGGGGATGCCAGATGTAATCGGGGCTGCGCACTCCCACATCCGCCCCGTAACTGGACCCCGGCGTTCGCCGGGGTGGAGATGATAAAATGGCTGACGAACAGCAGTACGACTATGACGTCCTCGTGATCGGCGCCGGCCCCGGCGGCTATGTCGCCGCGATCCGCGCGGCGCAGCTGGGGCTGAAGACGGCATGCGCCGAGAGCCGCGAGACGCTGGGCGGCACGTGCCTCAACGTCGGCTGCATCCCGTCCAAGGCGATGCTGCACGCCTCAGAATATTTCGACGCCGCGGCCAACGGCGCGATGGCGAAGATGGGCATCAAGGTCACGCCCGAGCTCGACCTGGAGGCAATGCACGGCCAGCGTCGCGACGCCGTCAAGCAACTGACCGGCGGTATCGAATTCCTGTTCAAGAAGAACAAGGTGGAGTGGCTGAAGGGTCGCGCCAGCTTCACGGGCAAGGACAGCGTCGACGTCGCGGGCCGCACCGTCCGCGCGAAGAACATCGTCATCGCGACCGGCTCCAGCGTCACGCCGCTGCCCGGTGTCACCATCGACCAGAAGGTCGTGGTCGACTCGACCGGCGCGCTGGAGCTGCCCAAGGTCCCCGAGCACATGGTCGTGATCGGCGGCGGCGTGATCGGGCTCGAGCTCGGCAGCGTGTGGCGTCGCCTGGGTGCGAAGGTCACGGTCGTCGAATTCCTCGACCAGATCCTGCCCGGCTTTGACGGCGACGTGCGCAAGGAATCCAACAAGATCTTCAAGAAGCAGGGTCTCGAGTTCAAGCTGTCGACGAAGGTCACGGGCGTCGCCGTGAACGGCGACGTCGCGACGCTGACGCTGGAGCCCGCGGCGGGCGGCGAGGCGCAGACGATCGACGCGGATACGGTGCTCGTCTCGATCGGCCGCAAGCCCAATACCGACGGGCTCAACCTGGAGGCGGCCGGCGTTGCGCTCAATGGCCGCGGGCAGGTCGAGATCGACCATGACTTCCGTACCAACGTTCCGGGCGTCTGGGCGATCGGCGACGTCGCGCCGGGCCTGATGCTCGCGCACAAGGCGGAGGACGAAGGCATCGCCGTCGCGGAGAATATCGCGGGCCAGCACGGCATCGTGAATCACGATGTCATTCCGAGCGTCGTCTACACCTGGCCCGAGATCGCCGGCGTCGGCCTGACCGAGGAAGCCGCGAAGGCTAAGGGCGAGGTGAAGGTCGGCAAGTTCCCGATGCTCGCCAATAGCCGGGCAAAGACCAATCACGAGCCCGACGGCTTCGTGAAGATCATCGCCGACGCCAAGACCGATCGCGTGCTCGGAGTCTGGGCGATCGCCTCGGTCGCCGGCACGATGATCGCACAGGCGGCGCAGGCGATGGAATTCGGCGCGACCAGCGAGGATATCGCCTACACCTGCCACGCCCATCCGACGCATTCGGAAGCAATCAAGGAAGCCGCCATGGCGGTGACCGGCAAGCCGATCCACATCTGATGTCCGGCGGCGCGGCGCAGGGTCCCGAACCGGACCGCGCCGCGTTGGAGGCGGCGTGGCTGCGCCTGACGCGCGTCACGCTGCCCGACCTTGCCCGAGAGCGCGGCTGGCCGGTCCGGGTGGACCATTGTTTCCAGCGCATCCTGCTCGACAATGCGGTCGGCGGCCGATGGTATGACGCGGTGGCACGGCGCCCGGCCTATCGCCACATCGCGGCGGCAGCGCTGATCGAGGCCGTCGCGCTCGGCGAGGCGGCGATCGCCGGCACCGTCGATCTCGCGGCACTCAACCGGCAGTCGCTGCGCTGGCGCGGCAAGCGGGCGTAAGCGCGGTACGGAACGCACCGCCGCGCAACGAAGCGGCACGGTCAGAACAGCTTGCGCACGCCGAGCTGCACGGTACGCCCGATGGGGTCGAGATAGCCGGGCTGGAAGCCGTTCGGCGTCGCGCCGTTGCGATCGCGGACGTCGATGCGGTCGTTAAGCCAGTTCTGAACGAGCAGGTTGAGCGACAGGCTCTTCGACCATGGCTTGTGCAGCATCTTGTCGAGGTCGATCTGCGTCCAGCTGCCGATGATCGTCTTGCCGGAGAAGGTGAGATCCGATGTCGCAAGCAGGCTGCGAACCCGCGTCGCGCCCTGCGCCTGGATGAAGGTGCCGATGTTGAGCGCCCCGACGGACAGGCCGGCATTGGCGTTGATCTCCCACCGGGGCCGGCCGCCCGACCCGTTGAGCGTCGCCCCGTCGAGCAGGTCCAGACTGGCCAGCCCGTCCCGCAGCACGGCCCGATCCGACAGGCGCAGCGTGGTGGTGACATAGGAGAAGACGTGGATCGGCTCCTTGGGCGGGGGAGGGGGCGGAGCGTCCTTGGCGGGCACTCCCGGCTGTGCCGCCGCCGGCGCGGGCTTCTTGCCGATCTGCGTCCAGATGGCGGTGACGAATTGCAGCTTGCGCTCGGTCTCCCGCGCGACGTTCACACCGCGCAGGTCGACCTGGGTCAGTCTGCCCGTTCCGTCGCGCAGGAACAGGTCGGGGAAAGCCGCCTGGATCGTGGGCGTCGCGCCGGCGAGGTTCGTCGTCTGGTCGGCGATGCGCGTCTCGATATAGTCGACCGCGAGCCGGATCGAGCCGCGATCGTCGCGCATCGGATGATAGGCGAGGCCAAGCTCCGACACGCGCCGCCGCTCCGGCGTGAGCGCGGGATTGCCGCCGGTGACTGCGGTGACGAGTCCGGATGTTCCGGTCGCGAAGTCGAAGAACGGCACATTGGGTGTCGTCAGCACCGGGTTGGTGAGCAGCGCGATCGCTGGCGCGGTCTGCGTCTCGTTGACCGACGCGTGCAGCTGGAAACGCGGTTTCAGGGACCAGGATACGCCATAAGCCGACTGGAGCAGGCGGCCGTAGCGCGACACGTCCGAGACTGCGAGCGTACCGTTTAGCGACAGGTCGCCGAGGAAGGGGAGCACGCCCTGCTTGGCGGCGGCAACGGGAACGGTCGCGTTGATGCTACCGGATTTCACCGTGCGCGCCAGTGCGGCGGCCGACCCGTCGATCTGATCGTTGCGGTTGGCGGACCGCGTATAATCGGCCGCGGCGGTGATGAGGACATCGCCCGCGGGCAGATGGGCGAGCGGACCGTTCAGCGTCGCCTTGCCGTTGGTCTCGTCCGTCACGCTCTTCTGGCGTTGTGCGATCCGCCGCGACGCTGATGATGCGTCGATTGGTGTCAGCGGGTCGGCACCGGCCAAGACCGCGGCCTGCAACGCGGCGGTCGGTACGCCCTGTTCGGCCAGCCCCGTCGCCCGCAGGCGGTTGTAGCCACCTGTCACCGTCCAGGCCCAACGCCCGATCACGCCCTGCACCGCGCCGCTGCCGGACAGTTTGAGACTGGCGTTGCGTTGGGCGAGAACGACGTCGGGCAGATAGCGGTAGACGAGCGTGTCGCCGGCGAAGGGTAGAATGCCGCCGCCGGGCACGCGTAGCACCGTGGTCGCGAGTCCGTTGCTGCCCGCGCTGCGCGTCGCTTCCATCGACAGGGTCACCGAACCGCTGAGCGTGCGGCCGAGCGGGCCGGCCAGCGTGGTATTGGCGGCCAGCGTGTCGCTGGTCGGCAGCAGGGTGCGGAAACGACCGATATCCGTCACCGCGGGGCGATCGGCGGTGGCGACGTAGCTGCCGAGCTGCTGCCGCGCCGCGCCATCCGCGGGAATGGCGGCGACGGCCACGGGCCTGCCCGCGAGCCGGTCGAGCGCGGCATCGATGCTGCCGCCGCCGATGGCGGCAACATTGCCAGCAAGCGCGTAGAGCGCCGTCGTATCGGGCAGGATGTTCCGCTGGCTCTGCCGTATCGCATCCTGATGCTGGTAGCTGGTGTTGATCGTCAGGCGGCGGGACCCCGAAAGGCGGGTGGTATTGAGGAACAGATAGTCGGTGCCGTTGCCGCCATCGGTCGCGCCGCTGACGGTATTTTCCGCGACGATGGACCGGAAGTTCTTCTTGGTGATGAAATTCACGACCCGCTGGGTCGGTGGATAGCCGAAACGGGCAGCATCCTGCTCGGTAAGGATTTCGGTCCGCTCCATCGCTTCGGGAGGCAAGCCGTAGACATCGTCCATGCTGGCGACGCGGCGACCGTTGAGGAGGAAGACCGGGGGGCCGCCATTGGCGCCGGTCGTCAGCCCCTGCAGCCGCTGCATCAGATCCTTGATGGTGGTCGCGCCGAGCGTCCGGATGGCTGCGGCGTCGAGTACCGCTATCGGCTCCGCGTCGCCGATGGCGGAGCCGGATACGCGGCGCGCACGGACGACGATTTCGCTAGTCCCCTCGGCCGGCGGCGACGCTCCTCCGTCCTGTTGCGCAAGCGCGGGCGCACTGCCCAATAGCGCGGACCATGCGAGCAGGTAGCAAGTCGTGCGCGTCATGAATGAGCGGTCCGATAAAGGGCGGGGGCGTGCGTATCGACCGACGCAGATGCCATCGCCGGAAGATGCTTCATCCTGCGCATGAAAGACGGCGGAATTAAGAACAGTTCGGCCAATAGCACCGACTGTTGCATTTTCATCTCAAATAATACTGGATAAGCGGCGCCCTCGTAGGAACCAGCGAGGCCGGATCGTACGGGCGCCGCCGCTTCCACGCACGTGGATCAGACGCTAAACCGATGTTCCGCCAGTGTTATCGATGCGGACCATGCGGGTTCGCCGATCGACCCGCACCGCCACGCCGCGCGTCTGCAACACGAAGCCGTCCGCATCCGCCCAGGCCGTGTCCGTCATGGGCATGCCCGCCAGGTCGTGCCAGCACGAATCAGGATAAGGTGCTGGGTCGCCCAGGCCGGCTGTCGCCCGCGCCTGCGCGAGGGCGGCGACATGGGCCTCCAGCGCCTGGTCGCGCCCGGCCCAGTCGACCCAGCCGATCGGATTGTCCTGCGCATAGGCATTGTTGTTGCCTTGCTGTGTCCGCCCGAATTCGTCGCCCGCGGTCAGTAGGATCGTGCCGCGCGAGGCGAACAGGGTGCCGAGCAGCGCGCGTCGGTCGGTGTCGCGCGCGGCGCGCACCGCGGGATCGTCGCTCGGTCCCTCGACGCCGTTGTTCCAGCTGTGGTTGTCGCCATGGCCGTCGCGATTGTCCTCGCCATTCGCCTGGTTATGACGCTCGGCATAGGCGACGGTATCGGCGAGGGTGAAACCGTCGTGGGCCGCGATGAAGTTGACGGTCCGCGTGCCCTCCCGGCCGAAGATGTCGTCCGACCCGGCGAGCCGTGTCGCCAGCACGCCCGCGCCCACATCGCCCCGCCAGAAACGCCGGACGTCGTCGCGGAACCGGTCGTTCCATTCGAGCCAGCCGTGAGGGAAATTGCCAAGCTGATAGCCGCCGGGGCCGATGTCCCACGGCTCCGCGATCGTCACCCGTGTCGCCAGAAAAGGGTCGGCCGCGATCTCGTGGAATATCGGCGCGGTCGGCGAAAAGCCCGGACCGCGCGCGAGGACGGTGGCGAGGTCAAAGCGGAAGCCATCGACGCCGAGCGCGGTGAAGTGGCGCAGCGCGTCGAGGATCATCTGCCGTACCTCGGGACGCGCGCAATCAAGGGTGTTGCCGGTGCCCGTGTCGTTGATCAGCGTGCCGTCTGGCGCATGCGCGAAATAGAGCGAGGGTTCGAGCCCGCGCAGCGCCAGCGTCGGACCGTGTACGTCGCTCTCGCCATTATGATTGAAGACGAGGTCGAGGATGACGCCGATCCCCGCCGCTCGCAGCGCCGCGACCGTCTCGCGCAGCTCGGCGACGCCGCCCGGCGCCAGCCGGGGATCAAGCGCCATCGGGACGACGGGATTGTAGCCCCAAGCGTTGCTAAGGCCGAGCGGGGGCAAATGCCGCTCATCGATCCAGGCGACGATCGGCATCAACTCGATGGCGTCGACGCGCAGCGATCGAAGATGCGCGATGATCGCCGGATGCGCCAGCGCGGCGATCGTTCCGCGCTGCGCCTCGGCTATGTCGGGGTGCAGCATGGTGAAGCCGCGGACGTTGAGTTCGTAGATCAATCCGCCGGGGGCGAAGAGCGGCGGACTTAGTTCGTCGGGGAGTGGCAGGGGACTCGGCACGATCGCGCGCGGGACGAGCGCGCCCGTCTCGACGCCGGGGAGGCCCAGACGCGGGTCATGGACGAATGGCCGGTCGAGGATGATCGCATAAGGATCGACGAGCAGCTTTGCCGGATCGGACGCGCAGCGATAGCCGTACCGCTGCCCCGCGCCGACGCCGGGCACGCGCGCACGCCAGATGCCGTCGCCGTCCGGCACCATCGGGACCTGGCGTTCGCCCGTGCCATCGAACAGGCACAGCGTCACCGGCGCGGCGGCGCGCACGGCAAAACGGGTGCAATCGCCCGCGACGACCGCACCGAGCGATGCGGCACTGACCGCCATGTCCGTCACCAACAGGTCCAGCTGCCGCGCCCGGTTGTCGAGCGCCCCATCACGAGCGGGCGGCTTCGGAACCGCGCTGGAGCCGACCCTCGTCGACGCGGGATGCGCGAGCCGTCGGGTTCGTGCAAGGCCATGGGCGACCGTCAGCAGGCAGGAGCGGCGCGGCTCACGTTACCACGTCGGGCGCATGGCGTCCGGTGTGCCGCGCGATCCCGGCGATGGCGTCCGCCGCCGCGACGATGTCCGCCAGCATCGCACCCGTATCGGCGTCGAGGCGGCCGTCCGCCGGCTCGTAACGTTCCAGGTAGACGCGCAGCGTCGCGCCGCTGGTGCCGGTGCCCGACAGGCGGAAGACGACGCGGCTGCCGCCCTCGAACAGGATGCGCACGCCCTGGTTGCGGCTGACCGAGCCGTCGGTCGGGTCCTCATAGGCGAAGTCGTCCGCGCCCGCGATCGTCAGCGGCCCCACGACGCGGCCCGGCAGATCGGCCAGGCCGGCGCGCAATTCCGCCATCAGCGCATCCGCCCGCGCGCTGTCCACGCCCTCGTAATCGTGGCGCGCATAGTAATTGCGGCCATAGGTCGCCCAGTGTTCGCGTGCCAGCGCATCGACCGACTTGCCGCTGGCGGCGAGGATGTTAAGCCACAACAATACGGCCCACAGCCCGTCCTTCTCGCGGACATGGTCGCTGCCGGTGCCGGCGCTTTCCTCGCCGCAGATCGTCGCCATGCCGGCATCGAGCAGGTTGCCGAAGAACTTCCATCCGGTCGGCGTTTCGAAGGCGGGGATGCCCAGCCTGTCCGCCACCCGGTCCGCCGCGGCGCTGGTGGGCATCGATCGCGCGATGCCCTTCAGCCCGGCGGCATAGCCGGGCGCCAGATGCGCATTGGCGGCGAGCATCGCCAGGCTGTCCGACGGGGTCACGAACCGGCCCCGACCGATGATCAGGTTGCGGTCGCCGTCGCCGTCCGACGCCGCGCCGAAATCCGGGGCGTCGGCTCCCATCATCAGGTCGTACAGATCCTTCGCGTGGACCAGATTGGGATCGGGGTGATGGCCACCGAAATCCTCCAGTGGCGTGCCGTTGCGCACGGTGCCCGGCGCGAACCCCAGTCGTCGTTCCAGGATCTCGGTAGCATAGGGACCCGTCACCGCGCTCATCGCGTCGAACGCCATGGTCAGCCCCGCGCCGCGGATCGCGGGAAAATCGAACAGACTTTCCATCAGGGCGGCGTAATCGGCGACGGGATCGACCACCTCGACCGTCATGTCGCCGACCGACACCTCCCCCAGCGCATCGAGGTCGATGTCGTCGGCGTCGATCGTCCGCCATCTGTCGATCGTCTTCGTACGGGCGAAGATCGCGTCGGTGATGCCCTCGGGTGCGGGACCGCCGTTGGCGATATTGTACTTGATCCCAAAATCCTCGGTCGGGCCGCCGGGATTATGGCTCGCGGACAGGACGAGGCCACCCAGCGCCCTGCGGATGCGGATCATGTTGCTGGCCGCCGGCGTCGACAGAAGACCGCCCCGGCCGACGACGACGCGACCGAAGCCGTTCGCCGCGGCGATGCGGATCGCCTTCTGGATCACCTCGCGATTCAGGAAGCGGCCGTCGCCGCCGATCACCAGCGTCGCGCCGTCCTTCCCCTCGATGGCGTCGAACACCGCCTGCACGAAATTTTCGGCATAGTTCGGCTGCTGGAAGACCGTGACCTTCTTGCGCAGGCCGGACGTGCCAGGCTTCTGGTCGGCATAGGGGGTGGAGGTGACGGTACGGATCATGCGATCAGGCTCTTGTAGAGGTCGGCATAGCGGCGGCCGCTCTCGGTCCAGGAAAAGTCCGCGCGCATGCCGTTGCGCTGGATGGTGCACCACAGATCGGGTCGTGCATAGGCCCGGATCGTCCGCATGATCGCGTGCGAGAGGCTGTGATCGCTGACCTCGCCATGCTGGAAGCCGGTCGCGACGCCGGCCGCGAGCGCCGCCTCGTTGGCGTCGATCACCGTGTCGGCGAGGCCGCCGGTCCGGGCGACGACGGGAACGCAGCCATAGGCGAGACCGTAAAGCTGGGTCAGCCCGCATGGTTCGAACCGGGACGGGATGAGGATCGCGTCCGCGCCGCCCTGGAGCAGGTGCGACAGCGGTTCGTCATAGCCGATGCGGACGCCGATCTTGCCCGGGTGACGCGCGGCGGCGGCGAGGAACGCCTGTTCCAGCGGCGCGTCGCCCGACCCCAGGAGCGCCAGCCGTCCGCCCGCCGCGACCAGCATGTCGAGGCAGTGCGCCAGCACATCCATGCCCTTTTGCCACGTCAGCCGGCTGATCACGGTGAATAGCGGGCCGTCGCCGGACGCCAGGCCGAACATCTTTTCCACGGCGCGCTTGTTCGCCCGCCGCCGGCCCAGCGCGCGCACGGTGTAACGCTGCGGCAGAGCGGTATCGATCTCCGGGTTCCACACCGCCGGATCGATACCGTTGACGATGCCGTGGACGCGCGCGCCCCGTGCCTCGATCAGCCCCTCGAGCCCCATGCCGAAGCGGTTCTCGCGGATTTCCGAGGCATAGGTCGGGCTGACCGTCGTGATGGCCTCTGCCGCCTCCAGTCCCGCCTTCAGGAAGCCTACGCCCCCGTAATATTCGACGCCGTCGATTCCCCAGGCGGCGTCCGGCAGGCCCAGCGCCGGGAAGATGTCGGCCCCGAACTGACCCTGGAAGGCGATGTTGTGCACCGTCATCACGCTGCGCACGGCCGTGCCGGCATAGCGCAGATAGGCGGGGGCAAGCGCGGCCTGCCAGTCATGGGCATGCAGCAGGTCGTAGCCGCCGTCCGCCGCGACGTCCGCCGCCGCGCGCGCGAGCGCCGCGAACCGCCGCCAGTCGTCGGCATGGCCGTACAGGCCGCCCGCGCGATTGAACAAGGCCGGCGCATCGAGGACGATCAGATCGTGGTCGCCGATCCGCCCCGCCAGCAGCCGCGCCTCGGTGTCCATCAGATCGGTCCAGCGGCGGACGACCTTAGCCCCCTTCATCGCCTTTCCGACGACGGGATAGCCGGGGATCATCGTCGTCGTCTGGACCCCGTGGGGCGCAAGCGCGTCGGGCAGCGCGCCGACCACATCGGCGAGCCCACCCGTCTTGACCAGCGGAAACGCCTCCGACGCGAGGGAAAGGACGCGCATCAGATTGCCCGCGAAAAGCCGCCGTTCCCAGGCCCAGGCCAGGAAACGGGCAGGAAAGCCTCCGCCGCGGACGCGCTGCAAGCCGGATCGATCACGATTTCAACCGGTCGATCATCGGCTGGGTGATCAGACATACCCCCTTGTCGGTGCGGCGGAAGCGGTGCCCGTCGCTCACCGGATCCTCGCCGACGACGAGATTGTCGGGGATGATGACGCCGCGATCGAGCACCACCTTCTTGAGCCGCGCGCCGCGGCCGATATGGCAATAGGGGAGTACGACGGCCTCATCGAGCATCGAGAAGCTGTGTGCCCGCACGCCGGTCGACAGCAGGCTGCGATGGATCGTCGATCCCGAAACGATGCAATTGCCCGATACGAGGCTGGACACCGCAGACCCGCGCCGCCCGTCGAGATCATGGACAAACTTCGCCGGCGGGGTGATCTCGGAATAGGTCCACAGGGGCCATTCCTTGTCGTACAGGTCAAGCTGCGGGATGACGTCGGTCAGGTCGATATTCGCCTCCCAATAGGCATCGACCGTACCGACATCGCGCCAATAGGCTGCCGGTTCCTCGCTCGACCGCACGCAGCTGGCGGAAAAGCGGTGCGCCTGTGCCTTGCCGTGCTGGACGAGGTAGGGGATGATGTCCTTGCCGAAATCGCGGCTGGACCCAGGCGTGTCCGCGTCGCGGCGCAGTTCCTCGAACAGGAACTTGGTCGCGAAGACGTAGATGCCCAAGCTGGCGAGCGCGACGTCGGGCTGTCCGGGGATCGACGGCGGGTCGGCGGGCTTCTCGACGAAATCGATGATCCGGTCGGTCTCGTCGACGTGCATCACGCCGAACGCCCGGGCCTCCATCCGCGGCACCTCCATGCAGGCGACGGTGACGTCGGCGCCACTGTCGCAATGCTGCTGAAGCATGATTTCATAGTCCATCTTGTAGATATGATCCCCGGCCAGGATCACCATGAACTCGGGACCGTAACTCTCGATGATGTCGATGTTCTGGAAGACGGCGTCGGCCGTGCCCTCATACCATTGAAATTCCGACACGCGCTGGCTGGCGGGCAGGATGTCGAAGCTCTCGTTGCGTTCGTCGCGCAGGAAGTTCCAGCCGCGCTGAAGATGGCGGATCAAGGAATGCGCCTTGTACTGCGTCGCGACGCCGATCCGGCGAATGCCCGAATTGATCGCGTTCGACAGCGCGAAGTCGATGATCCGGCTCTTGCCGCCGAAATAGACGGCAGGCTTGGCACGCGTGTCGGTCAGTTCCATCAGCCGGCTGCCGCGTCCGCCGGCAAGCACATAAGCCATCGCGTCGCGCGACAGCGGGTGGCGTCCTATGCGGTCTACCATCGGCCCCTCTCCATCATCCTTGTCATCGTATCAGCCTTCGAATTCCAGCATCACCGTGGCGAGCGGCGGGAGCGTCACCCAGGCGGCGCCGTCCTTCGCCTCGACCCCGCCTAGGTTGCCCAGGCCCGAGCCCCAATAATCCTGTGCGTCGGAATTGATGATCTCGCGCCAGCGCCCGTCGTGCGGCAGCGGGACGCGATAGGGCGCGCGCGCGACGGGGGTCAGGTTGGCGATCACCGCGACCGGCTTCGCATCCGGTGCCTTGCGCAGCCAGGCGAAGACGGAATTCGCGGCATCGTCAGCGATCAGCCATGCAAAGCCGTCCTGTTCGCAGTCGCGCGCGTGAAGCGCAGGCGTGTTGCGGTAGACGCGATTCAAGTCGCGGACCAGCTTGCGCACGCCTTCGTGCGAATGGGCGCAGCGCAGCCCCCAGTCGAGCGCGCGATCCTCGCTCCATTCGCGCCTCTGCGCGAACTCCTGCCCCATGAACAGCAGCTTCTTGCCCGGATAGCCCCACATGAAGGCATAGAGGCTGCGCAGGTTGGCGAACTTCTGCCAGTCGTCGCCGGGCATCTTTTCCAGCAGCGTGCCCTTGCCGTGCACGACCTCGTCATGACTGAGGGGAAGAACGAAATTCTCGCTGAAGGCGTAGACGAGCCCGAAGTTGATCTCGCCATGGTGATGGCGCCGATGGATCGGCTCCCGCGCGAAATACTGGAGCGTGTCGTGCATCCAGCCCATGTTCCACTTGAACCCGAAGCCGAGGTTGCTGCGGCTCGCCTCGTCGAGCGCGGGCGCGGAGACGCCTGGCCAACTCGTGGACTCCTCGGCGACGGTGAAGATGCCGGGATGCTCGCGGTAGATCGCGCGGTTCATCGCGCGCAGGAAGTCGACCGCCTCCCAGTTCTCGCGACCACCCTCGGCATTGGGGATCCACTCGCCCTGCTTGCGGCTGTAGTCGCGGTACAGCATCGAGGCGACCGCGTCGACGCGAAGCCCGTCGATATGATAACGCTCCGCCCAGAACAGCGCATTGTTGACGAGGAACGCCTCGACCTCGCGCCGCCCGAAATTGTAGATTGCGGTGTTCCAGTCGGGGTGGAAGCCCAGCCGCGGATCCTCGTGCTCGTAGAGCGCGGTTCCGTCGAAGTGATCGAGCCCGTGGGCATCGGTCGGAAAATGCGCCGGCACCCAGTCCAGGATCACGCCGACGCCGGCCTGGTGCGCACCGTCGACGAAGCGGGCGAAGCCCTCATGATCGCCGAAGCGGGCAGAGGGGGCGTAGAGACCGGTCGTCTGATAGCCCCAGGACGGGTCGTAGGGATGTTCGCTGACCGGCAGGAACTCGATGTGCGTGAAGCCCAGGTCGACGACATAGGGGATCAGGCGATCGGCGAGCGCGTCCCAGCTAAGATACCAGCCGTTGTCGTCCCGATCCCATGAGCCGGCATGGACCTCGTAGATGCTGATGGGGGTGCGACGCGGGTCGACTTTCGTCCAGGCTTCGCGGTGCGCCGCATCGTGCCAGACATGCGTCGGTGGCGCAGTGGTGATCGATGCCGTCTTCGGCCGCAGTTCCGCGGCAAAGGCAAAGGGGTCGGCCTTCAACGGCTGCAGCGATCCGTCCGCGGCGACGATCTCGAACTTGTAGGCGCGTCCGGGTCCGATGTCGGGAAGGAAGATTTCCCAAACCCCGACCGCGCCGCGCCGCCGCATGACGTGGCGCGCGCCGTTCCAGTCGTTGAAATCGCCGACCACCGATACACGTCGTGCGTTGGGCGCCCAGACCGCGAAGTGCGTGCCGCGCGCGCCCTCATGCTCGATCCAGTGGGCGCCGACCTTGTCCCACAGGCGCAGGTGCGTGCCCTCCGCCATCAGATAATCGTCGGTGGGGCCTAGCACGGGGCCGAAGCTATAGGGGTCGGTCAGCCACCATTCGGTGCCATAGCCCTGCGCCTTGTAGCGCAAGGGCTGCGGATCGCCGGGCAGGGAGCCTTCGAAAAGCCCTCGATCGTCGACCCGCTCGAGCATGCCGAGCGTGTGGCCGGCGAGATCATGCGCCTCGAGAGTCTCTGCCCCGGGTACCAGCGCGCGCGCGAAGCTCCCCTGCGGCCCGGCGAATACGCCGAGCAGCGAGAAGGGGTCATCGTGGCGACCCTCGACCAGAGCGTCGATCGCGGCGCGCGGCGGCTTCACCTCACGCCCCAGATGTCACGCGCATATTCCCCGATCGTCCGGTCCGACGAGAACCAGCCCATGTTCGCGACGTTGAGGATCGCGGATCGCCCCCATGCGGCCGGATCGCTCCAGCGCGCGTCGACCGCACGCTGGGCGGCCGTGTAGGCGTCGAAATCGGCGGCGACCATGAACCAGTCATGGTCGTACAGGCCGCCCATCAGCCCCTTGTACCGATCCGGGTCGTCGGGAGAGAAGACGCCCGAGGCGATCGCGCTCACCGCCTGCGCGAGTTCGCGCGACCCTTCGATCGCGGCGCGCGGATCATAGCCGGCGGCGCGCCGCTCCGCGACTTCGTCGGCGGTCAGGCCGAAGATGAAGATGTTGTTGTCGCCGACATGGTCCTTGATCTCGATGTTGGCGCCGTCGAGCGTGCCGATGGTCAGCGCGCCGTTGAGCGCGAACTTCATGTTGCCGGTGCCCGACGCTTCCATGCCGGCAGTGCTGATCTGTTCCGACAGATCGGCGGCCGGGATCATCCGTTCCGCGAGGCTGACGTTGTAGTTGGGCACGAAGGCGACCTTCAGCAGGTCGCCGACGGCCGGATCGGCGTTGATCCGCTTCGCAACGTCATTCGCCAGCTTTATGACCAGCTTGGCATTGTGATAGCTCGACGCCGCCTTGCCCGCGAAAAGCTTGACGCGTGGCGTCCAGTCACGCTCCGGATGGCTGCGAATCTGATCATAGAGCGCCACCGTCTCGATGATGTTGAGCAGCTGCCGCTTGTATTCGTGGATGCGCTTGATCTGAACGTCGAAGATCGCGTCCGGATCGGCCCTCAAGCCCATGGTTTCCTTCAGGTAATTGGACAGCATCACCTTGTTCGAACGCTTGGTCGCGGCGAAGCGCTCCCGGAAGGTTGCGTCATCGGCATGCGGCACGAGCGCGGTCAGCGCCTGCGCATCGTCGTGGAAGCCGTCGCCGATCGCTTCGGCAATCAGGGTCGTCAGGCCGGGATTGCATTCCAGCAGCCAGCGGCGCGGGGTGATGCCGTTGGTCTTGTTGTTGATCCGGTCCGGAAACAGGCGATGCAGGTCGGCGAACACCGTGCGCTTCATCAATTCGGTGTGCAGCGCCGCGACGCCGTTGACCGAATGACTGCCCGCAAACGCCAGGTTCGCCATGCGCACGCGGCGTTCGCCACCCTCGTCGATCAGGCTGATCGCGGCGATCGCGCGGTCGTCGACGCCGGCCACCTTGCGCGCGTCGCGCAGCAGCTTCGCGTTGATCTGGTAGACCAGCTGCATGTGCCGCGGCAGGAGCCGTTCGAACAGCGGCAGCGGCCAGCTTTCGAGCGCCTCCGGCAGCAGGGTGTGATTGGTGTAGCCGAAGGTCGCGCGGGTGATGTCCCATGCCTCGTCGAAGCCGATGTCGTGGAAATCGACCAGCAGCCGCATCAGTTCGGCGACGGACACCGCGGGATGCGTGTCGTTCAGCTGGATCGCCGCCTTGTCCGGCAAGGTGCGCACGTCGCCGAAATATTGGACGTGGCGACGCACGATGTCCTGGATCGAGGCGGAGCTGAAGAAATATTCCTGGCGCAGGCGCAGCTCCTGGCCGGCCGGCGTCGAATCGTTGGGATAGAGGACGCGCGTCAGCGTCTCCGCGCGCAGCTGGCCAGCGAGCGCACCCTGGAAATCGCCGGCGTTGAACTGGTCGAGGCGGATCGGGTCGAACGCGCGTGCGCGCCACAGCCGCAGCGTGTTGACGCGCTTGCCGCGCCAGCCGACCATCGGCGTGTCATAGGCGACGGCCTGTACCGCTTCCGCCGGGCTCCAATGGACAAGACCGCTTGCCTTGGTCGTGACTTCGCCGCCGAAGCCGACGAAATAGGCGCTCTCGCGCCGTTCGAATTCCCACGGATTGCCGTGCGCCAGCCAGGTCTCGGGCAATTCGACCTGCCAGCCGTCGTCGATCCGCTGGCGGAACATGCCGTTCACGTAGCGGATGCCATAGCCGTATGCGGGCAGATCGAGGCTGGCGAGGCTCTCCATGAAGCACGCCGCCAGGCGTCCGAGGCCGCCGTTGCCCAGCGCGGCATCGGGCTCGATCTCTTCGATCTCGGCAAGGTCGACGCCGAGCGAGGCGAGCGCGTCCGCCACGTCCTGTGTGTGACGCAGGTTGGACAGCGCGTCGCGCAGCAATCGCCCGATCAAGAATTCGAGGCTGAGGTAATAGACGCGTTTGGCCCCGGCGGCATGTGCGGCCTTGGTGGACGCCATCCATCGCTCGATGATCTCGTTGCGCAAGGTCAGGATCGTTGCGGCCAGCCAGTCATGCGGGCGCGCCGCCTGCGCGTCCTTGCCGATGCGGTGGACCAACGTGTCGACGATGGTCGCCGCGAGCCCGCTGGGCGAAGTGGGGAGGGAGGGGGGCGTGGAGGAATCGTTCACGACAAACCCATGCTGCTGAATGCCAGGCCGTATACTAGAGGGGTGAACGGCCCGTCTGTCACCGCAAAAGCGTCGGTGCGGATCAAAACATGCCCCACAATAAAGTAAGATTGAGGACGACGATGACCGTTGCGATGATCCAGGCGAGCGCCCGGAGCCACGCCGGGCTGGCGAAGCGTCCCATGAGCGAGGCCCGACCCGTGAAGGCGACAAGCGGGATCACCGCGAACGGCAGTTGCAGGCTGAGGATAACCTGGCTGAGGACGAGCAGCCGCGTCGCGCCGCCATCGCCCATCGCCCCCACCACGAGCACGGCAGGCACGATGGCGAGAAGCCGCGTCACCAGTCGCCGCAGCCACACCGGCAGGCGAATGTCGAGGAACCCCTCCATGACGATCTGGCCGGCGAGCGTCCCGGTAACGGTCGAATTCTGCCCCGAGGCGAGCAGGGCGACGCCGAAGACGATGCTCGCCGCGCCAACCCCCATGGTCGGCGCGAGCAGGCGATAGGCCTCGTCGATATCGGCGACACCCGTGCGGCCCGAGGCGTGGAACACCGCGGCCGCGAGGATCAGGATCGCGGCGTTGATGAAGAAGGCGAGCCCGAGCGCCAGCGTGCTGTCGATCGTCGCCAGCCGCACCGCCTCCGTCTTGCCCGCGTCGTCGTGCGCGAAGGCCCGTGTCTGGACGATGGAGGAGTGGAGGTACAGATTGTGCGGCATCACCGTCGCGCCGAGGATGCCGATCGCCAGATACAGTTTGGACGGGTCGGTGACGATACCCGGCGTCGGTACCAGTCCGGCCAACAAACCACTGACGTCCGGTCGCGCGTGGAACAGTTCGAAGGCGAAGCAGCCCGCGATGATCAGCAGCAGCGCGACGATGAACGCTTCTATCTTACGGAAGCCGTACCGTTGCAGCGCCAGGATCAGGAACACGTCGAGCGCGGTGACCAGCACGCCCCAGACCAAAGGCAGGCCGAACAGCAGTTTGAGCGCGATCGCCGTGCCCAGCACCTCCGCCAGGTCGCAGGCGACGATCGCCACCTCGGCCAGCGCCCAGAGCGCGATGGCCACCGGGCGACTGTAATGCGCGCGGCACGCCTGGGCGAGGTCCAGTCCCGCCGCAATGCCCAACCGCGCCGACAGCGCCTGCAGCACCATCGCCATCAGGTTCGACAGCAGGATGACCGACAGCAACGTGTAACCGAACGCCGAACCGCCGGCGATGTCCGTCGCCCAGTTGCCCGGGTCCATGTAGCCGACCGCGACGAGGAATCCCGGCCCCAGGAATGCCGCCAGCCTGCGCCCCTTCGTCCCGCCGACTGGCAGCGCGACGCTGCGATGGCTGCCGATCAGCGAGGGAGTGGAAGCGGGGGGCATCGGCCCGGAGATGTGGCCGATGCGCCGCTCACGGGCAAAGAGAATGTTTTTTCATGGCAAGCGGAACCAAAAGGCAGGAGCGGCGTGCGATCGGACCTGGCCGGGTCGACGCCGTGCCTCGTGATGCCTTCGTCGTTGCGGCCATGCCGCGCGGGGCCACGCCTCAGACCGGCGCCTTGTCGTCCGGTCCCGCGCCATAATGGTGCCAGGTGAAGATCGCCAATGCGCCGCGGTGCGGGCGCCATGCCTCCGCCAGCTCGCGGACCCGCTTCTCCGACGGGCGCGCCTCGTGCCCGAGCAGGCGGCCGACCTCGATCTGGACCGCCAGGTCACCGGCGGGCCAGATGTCCGGTCGACCCTCCGCGAACAGCAGATAGATTTCCGCCGACCAGCGTCCGATACCCTTGACGCGCACCAGATGCGCGATCGCCTCCTCGTCGTCGGCGGGAAGGTTGTCGAGATCGAGCCGCCCGCTCGTCACCTCCTCCGCGAGGCTGCGGGCATAGGATGCCTTCTGCCGCGACAGGCCGGCGGCACGCAGCGTCTCGTCGCTCGCCGCGAGGATCGTGTGCGGGTCGCTGGGATTGCCGACCAGCGCCGCCAGCTTGCGATAGACCGCATTGGCGGACTGCACGCTGACCTGCTGGCCGATGATGGTACGGAGCAGCGTGTCATAACCACGCGCGCGGATCCGCGGCGCTGGATAGCCGACACGGGCGAGACCGGCGGCGAAGGCGGGTTCGACGGCGGCGAGCGCGTCGAGGCCGGCGCGCAATTGTGCCTCGCTCAGCCCCATGCTTGATCCGGGGCGTCGGCCACGGCTAGGGCGCGGGCACGGTTTCTGGAGAAGATCATGGCCAAGCTTATCGTCGTCACGCGATCGGGGGAAGAACGCGCAATCCATGGCGAGGACGGTCTGTCGGTCATGGAGGTGATCCGCGACGGCGGCATCGACGAGATTCTTGCCCTGTGCGGTGGATGCTGTTCGTGCGCGACCTGCCACGTCCATGTCGATCCGGCCTTTGCAGACAAGCTGCCGCCGATGAGCGAGGACGAGAATGACCTGCTCGATTCGGTCGACGACCGCGACGTGACCAGCCGGCTGTCCTGCCAGTTGCCCTTCGGCCCGGCGCTTGACGGAATGCGCGTCACGATCGGCGCGGACGAATAAGCCCGCCGCGCCCCCTCCCGCATGCGGGAGGGGGCCGTGCCTTACCGCGCCGCGACCGCGTACAGGGCGATCGCCGCCGCGTTGGAGACGTTCAGGCTCTCGACCTTGTGGCTGATCGGCAGCTTGGCGAGCTCGTCGCAATGCGCCTCGGTGTTCTGGCGCATGCCTTCGCCCTCGGCACCCAGCACGATGCAGATGCGCTGGTCACCCATCGCCTGCGCCAGCGTCTGACTGGCATGGCCGGTCAGGCCGATCCGCCAGAAGCCGGCCTCCGCGATCTCCTCCAGCGCGCGGGCCAAATTGACGACGCGCACCCAGGGCACCGTCTCGAGCGCACCCGATGCCGATCGGGCGACGGTGCCGCTTTCCGGCGGCGCGTGGCGGTCCTGCGTGACGATGCCGAGCGCGTCGAACGCCGCCGCCGAACGCAGGATCGCGCCGACGTTGTGCGGGTCGGTGACCTGATCGAGCACGACGAGCGGGCGCCGGTCGTCCTGTCCCTCGATCAGCAGGTCGCCGAGCCACATGTCCTCGAGCGGCTCGACCTCTGCGACGAGCCCCTGGTGCGGCGCGTCGGCGGGGACGAGCCTGCCGAGATCGGCGACGTCCGCGAAGGTCACCGGCAACACCGGCGGCAAGTCGAGCGCGGCGAGCGCCTCGCGCGTGCCCCAGACCTTGCGGACGACACGGTTGGGGTTGGCGAGCGCGGCGGTCACCGCATGCCGGCCCCAGAAACGGGGGCGGTTGGCGGTGCCCGTCGACGGGCGATGGCCCCGGCGCGCCATCAGCGGGCGCTCCGGCGAGAGATTTGAGCAAACGGATCAGTCATCATCGTCACTATAGGCAAAGGGATCGGTCGCCACCGGCCTGGTCGGCAGCGGCGGGCGTGGCAGCGCCTTGTCCGCATTGGCGGCGGAGAGCAAGACGCCAGCGAGCACGATCGATCCCTGGCGCATGTCCTCCGCCTTCAGGTGGTCGAACGTATCGATCGAGCTGTGGTGGACCCGGCTGCCGTAATCGAGCGGGTCCTGGATGAACTGGAAACCGGGGACGCCGACCTGCTGCATGAACACGTGGTCGGTCCCGCCCGTCTGCCGTGCGACGACGTTGCCCGCGCCCATCGAGGCAAAGGGGGCGAGCCATTCGCGGAAGATCGGAACCACCGCCGGATTGTTCTCCGCATACAGGCCGCGCAGCTTGCCCGACCCGTTGTCGATGTTGAAATAGGCCGCGAGGTCGTTGTAGCCGGGCAGCGGCGTGATCGGCCAGCGATCGGAAAAGCCGTAGAAGCCCTTCATGCCGCCCGGCATCGCTTCGCCGGGCGCGCCACGGCGGGCCAGATGCGCCTGCACATAGGCCATCGAACCGAGCAGGCCCTGCTCCTCGCCCGCCCAGAGCGCGAAGCGGATCGTGCGCTTCGGTCGGACGCCGCTCGCCGCGAGGATGCGCGCCGCCTCCATCACCTCGGCAGTGCCCGCGCCATTGTCCGCGGATCCGTCGCCGGCCACCCAGCTGTCGAGATGCGCGCCGGCCATGACATAGCCCGCCTTGGGATCGGTGCCGGGAATCTCGGCGAAGACGTTGTACGCCTGGGGATCGGAGTCGTCGAAACGGACGTCGCTGGCGATCTCCAGCGTCGGAGCCGGGCCGGTCCGGGCGAGGCGAGCGAGGCGCAGATAATCCTCCTGCGCGAGCTGTACGCTCGGCAGCGACGCGGTTTCCCCCGTGCCGAACAGATAGCCCTCACCCGACACGAGCTTTCCGTCGCGATACGACATGGTGGCGATGGCGACCGCGCCTTCGCCCTTCAGGAAGGCGTCGAGCTTCTTGGTGAAGTCGAGGCGCTTCAGCCGCCGGTCGGTCGCGGCGGGATCGTAGTTGGGCTGCTGGAACTGGTCGAGCTTGCCGATATCCTCGCCCGACAGACGTCTGAACGGCGGCTCGGTGGCGTCGCCGGCCGCACGGGGCAGGGTGACCATGACGATCTTGCCGGCCAGCTTTCCGCGGAATTTCGCGAAGTCGGACTCCCGCGCGATCGGCGCGACGACGACCGGCGCGGTGATCGTGCCGTTGGTACCCGGCGTCCATGCCACGGGAATCGCGGTGACCTGGACGACGCGCGGCGTCAGCATCCGGACGCTCGCACGCTCGATCGACCAGCCGCGGCCGAAGGCGAAGCCCTCCTTGTGGACGTTCCTGAGCCCCCATTCGCGGAACTTGCCCTGCGTCCATTCCTCCGCGCGGCGCATTCCGGACGAATTGGTCAGGCGCGGCCCGATGACGTCCGACAGATGCTGGGCGATGGGCATGACCTCGCTGTGGTTCGTCCCCTGGTCGATGATCGCGGCGGTGGCCCCACGATCCTGCGCGGTGACCGGCCCGGCAAGGGCAACGACGGAGACGGCGAGCAGAAGGTGACGCATGAATTCCCCCAGAACGGCGTGATCTGCGGTTGCTACGGTCGGGGGGCGGGGGATGCAAGCATGGCCGTTGACAGGCGCGTTTCGCTTCGCCAATAGGCCGCCTCCGCTTCGAGGAAGCGGACACCCCGGAAGGGTGGCCGAGTGGTTAAAGGCAGCAGACTGTAAATCTGCCCACGCAAGTGTACGCTGGTTCGAATCCAGCCCCTTCCACCAATTTCCGCTCCGGCGGTTCCCGATAAAGCTGCAAACGACGTTTTCCGCCCGGCGCATGGCGAAGGCGTTCTGCCGTGCCGGGGCCATGTAATTCAGCTTCCGTCCACCCTTGCGGACTATAGGGCGGCGCATGGCGAGAAGATCGACCAGATCGCGGCCCCGCGGCGTACGACGGCCTGCGCCGCCGCAGCGGCAGACCTGGTGGCAGCGCCTGAAGCGATGGCTTCGCGTGCTGCGGACCGGCTTCTGATCCGGATGCGCGAGGGCGATGCCCCGGCGGCGCGCCATGGACGCCACGCCGGCCCGCGTCGCCGTCCCGCGGTCGAGCGCCTGACGTGCCTCGCGACCGATCGCATTTGTGAACCATTGTTTAGGCGCTGTTTACCAAGTCGCTGTAGCGCCGAGGTGTCGCTCGGAATATCGTAGCGCGTTGTTCAGGGATATGCCGTGTGACGAAGACGCTCAACGCGATCGATATCGACCACCTGATTGCCCGCATAACCGAATGCGTCGGTGACGCGGATGCGGCGGGCCTTGCGGTCGTCGCGGCGCATCTGGAAACCGCGATCCTGTCGATCCCGCGGCAGCCGGCGCGAGCGCCGCTCGAGACGGCTTTCCCCTCGTATCTGCTGAACTGACCTACTGATCGCCCCAGCCGTTCAACTCTCGCTGGGACCTGATGACGTTGGTGATGACCGCGCGCATGCGATCCTGACCTTCCGGACTCAGGGCTGCGCGCCCGTTTCCGATCTCGACAAGCCCTTCCGCGGCCACGGCGGCAAGCCATCGTCTCACCAGGATGGGCGCACTGGCGACTTCCATTTCCAGCTTGGCGAATGGCGCCTCGAAATTCGGCGACAGATACAGAACCAGAAGGCATTCCAGCGCGGCATCATGGATCAACGCAGCGGGCAGGGCACCGTGCAGCGCACGCCGCGCGATCAGCATCGACGTCGCGACGCGTCGCAACTCGACCTCTTCGAAGGGCGGCTGCCGCCCGTCCTCGTGCCAAACGCTAGCCATTCGCAATGTCCCCGTTCCGGACTTTACCTGAACGACTTGTCACAAAGCTTCAAGCCACACGAAAGTTGCTGTGCTTGAATCATTAATAGAGCTGGCTGGTATGCAACGAGGAATGGGCCGGACCGGTATATATTGTCGGGATCGATCCCCCCGGAATCATGATGGCGATGGCTGGTCCCGCCGTCGGTCGATCAGGCCACGCCGGCATTGATCTCGGCCCCGCGCAGGTGCATCGCGGCTGTCATCGACCTGATGATGGAGCATTCATGCGCCTGTTCGCCGCCACCGCCACGATCCTGATGATGTCCTCCTCCGCATTTGCGCAAGGTATCGCACCGACAGTCAAGTCCGTCGGACAGGGCGGGGCGGCCGCGCTGCCCGCGGCCAATCCCTTTGCGCGGCCCAGCGCGTTGCCCTTCGAGGCGCCGCCCTTCGACCGTATCAAGAGCAGCGACTATGGACCGGCGCTGATCGCCGGCATGGCGCAGCAGCGCGCGGAGGTACAGGCGATCACGCGCGCGCGCAGCGCTCCGACGTTCGACAACACGATCGCCGCACTGGAACGATCGGGGCGCCTGCTGGAGCGCGCCAGTCTCGCTTTCTACGGGGTGGTGGGCGCCAATACGGACGACACGTTGCAAAAGACCCAGGCCGATCTTGCGCCGGCGTTCGCCGCGCATCAGGACGCCATCAACCTCGACCCGGCGCTCTTTGCCCGGGTCAAGACGCTGTACGATACGCGGCAGTCGCTTGGCCTGACGCCCGAGCAGCTTCAGGTGTTGACGCTCACCTACCAGAATATGGTGCGCGCGGGCGCGGAACTGTCCCCCGCCGACAAGGTGACGCTCAGCAAATACAATGCACAGCTGTCGACGCTGGAAACGGCCTTCCAGCAAAAGCTGCTTGCCGCGGCAAAGGCTGGTGCGCTGGTCATCGACGACAGGGCCAAGCTCGCCGGACTTTCCGATGCCGAAATCGCCGCCGCCGCGGACGCCGCGAAGGCGCGGGGGCTGCCGGGCAAGTACGTGCTGACGCTGCAGAACACGACGCAGCAGCCCGAGCTCGCGACGATGACGGATCGCGCGACGCGCGAGGCGCTGTTCAACGCCAGCTGGACGCGCGCGGTGAAGGGGGACGCCAACGACACGCGCGACACGATCGCGCAGATCGCGCTCTTGCGCGCGCAGAAGGCGAAGCTTCTCGGCTTCAGGACCTGGGCGGATTACGTGCTCCAGGACCAGATGGCGAAGACGCCGCAGACCGCGCTTGGCTTCATGCAGCAACTCGGCACGCCGGTGGCGGCGGAACAGCGCCGGGAGGCTGCAGAACTGCAGGCGCAGATCCGTGCGACCGGCGGGACGTTCCAGCTCAAGCCTTGGGACTGGGACCATTATTCGGAACAGGTGCGCAAGGCGAAGTACGACCTCAACCAGGACGAGCTGAAGCCTTATTTCGAGATCAACAAGGTCCTCACCGACGGCGTGTTCTACGCCGCCAACCAACTTTACGGGCTGACCTTCAAGCGTCGTACCGACATCCCGGTCTATCAACCGGACGTGATCGTGTACGAAGTGTCGGAGGCGGATGGCACGTCCGTCGGCCTGATGTATTTCGACTATTGGAAGCGCGACAACAAGAATGGCGGCGCCTGGATGTCGAACTTCGTCACCCAGTCGAAGCTGCTCGGCACCAGGCCGGTGATCTACAATGTCGCCAACTTCACCAAGCCGGCAGCCGGCCAGCCCGCGCTGGTCAGCTTCGACGACGTGACGACGATGTTTCACGAATTCGGCCATGCGTTGCACGGGCTGTTCGCGAACCAGGTCTATCCGTCGGTATCGGGTACCAACACGGCGCGCGACTTCGTCGAATTTCCGTCGCAGTTCAACGAACATTGGGCGCTCGATCCGAAGGTGCTGCCGCATTATGCCGTCAACTACCGGACGGGCGCAGTGATTCCGGCAGCGCTCGTCGACAAGATCAAGCGCGCCGGCACCTTCAACTCGGGCTATTCGTTCGGCGAGGCACTCGCGGCGGCGGAAATGGATATGAGCTGGCATTCGCTGACGGCGGCCGACGGCAAACAGGATGCGGATGCGTTCGAAGCCAAGGCACTCGCCGCGACCGGTCTGGATGTCGCCGACGTTCCGCCGCGCTATCGGTCGAGCTATTTCCTGCACATCTGGGGCAACGGCTATTCAGCGGGCTATTACGCCTATAGCTGGACCAAGATGCTCAGCGCGAACGCATTCAACTGGTTCGAGCAGCATGGCGGCATGACCCGCGCGAACGGACAGCGTTTCCGCGACATGATCCTGTCGAAAGGCCATACGGAAGACTACGCGCCCATGTTCCGCGCATTCAACGGCGCCGATCCGCAGGTCGGCCCGCTGCTCAAGGATCTGGGCCTGAACGCCGATGGGTCCCGGATCGCCGGCGACGGCGTGACCGCGCCCGCGGACGGAACGGCCGGCACCTCGGCCAAGGCGGGCAAGTAGGCGTAACGATCGGCCACCTCTCCTTCGGGGGAGGTGGCATTCGTGAAGCCGACGAGGCTCCTCAGGCAGGGTTCCAGGGCCCCTGGCGAAACCACTTGGTGATGACATATTTGGCGCCGCGCAGCACCGGCTTGCCTTGGTGCAGCGTGCGGGGGTTGGGGCGACCATCCGGGGTGAGATTGTTCCAGCACAGCATCGTCCCGAGTTCGGGTGTGAAGCCGTGGTCGAGGTGGTGGAAGAACGTCTCGCCGCCCTCCTCGGGCTCGTTCAAATAGATCATCGCGGTCCACGTCCTCTGGCCGCAGCGGCTGACGTGCGTGATGGCGTCGTCGTGATGCGCCGCGAAATAGTCGGCGTGCAGCTTGAACTCCTGGCCGACGCCATAGCGCTGGCCCTGGTTGGGCTCCCCATTCACCGGGTTGATGCCGAGGAACATCGACAGGCGCAGGTCGAGCAGCTGAACGACGGGCTCGCTGGGATCGAAGGAGCAGGTCTCGCTCGTCCGCCACGCAGCGTCGCCCTCGACGACGGTCGACGGCACGCGATTGCGATCGATGAGCGATACGAGGGCACCGCACTCCGCGGGGTCCAGAAATGCAGGTGCGACGTAGAGCTCGATCTGTTCGTCCGGCCAGCGCGTCGCGCCCTGGAACTTGAACGTCGCGAGTACGTCCGCGTCCAGCGCGGCGAGTGTGCCCGCGATGGAACCCTGTATCGTCATCTGCGCCCCTTTCGTCCTGTGTGCGATCGTCTGGCGATCGATCCCTGAACGAGGTCTAGCGGGATGTGGTAAAGCGCCCGTTAACGGGACGTGGGTGGCGAGGCGGCCTACATCCAAAGCAACTTTCTCATTTATCTAGATAAAGTCAGGGGTGAAACGACAGGAACGGGCCAGGATAGCGGGGGTTGGGAGCGCATCGCCGATGGGAGATGCCGATGACGACCCCCGCAGACGTCGCGCAGGACGACGCGCCCGCAGCCTCCTCGAAACACGATGCCGCCGCTGCCGTCACGGAGGGGCTGGCGGAGGGCAAGGGTAGTTCGGTTGCCGGACGTGCGGTGACGATCAAGCGGCCTGTCGAGGAGGTCTTCGCCTATTTCCGCGACTTCGCGAACCTGCCGCATTTCATGGAGAACGTCGTCTCCATCACCGTGGCCGACCGGCAGCGGTCGCATTGGGTCGTCAAGGCCCCCGGCGGTGCGACGGTCGAATGGGACGCGCGGGTCACCGAGGAAGAGGAGAACCGACTCATCGCCTGGACGTCGGAGCCGGGCGCCGATGTCGCCAATAGCGGCCGCGTCGCGTTCCGTGATGCCGGTGCGCGCGGCACGGTGGTCACCGCGACCATCGCCTATGATCCGCCGGGCGGCCTGATCGGCAAGGTGATCGCCAAGATGTTTCAGCGGGAACCCGCAATCCAGGCGCGACGCGATCTCAGGCGGTTCAAGCAGCTGCTGGAGACGGGCGAGATCGCCACGCCGGCGATGAATCCCAAGCAGTTCGAGGAGATGGGTCTGTGAGAGCTCTGGCCTGGCACGGCAAGCACGACGTGCGCATGGATACGGTCGACGACCCGGAAATCGTCAACCCGCGCGATTGCATCATCAAGGTCACATCGACGGCGATCTGCGGGTCGGACCTCCATCTCTACGACGGCTACATCCCGACGATGCAGGCTGGCGACGTTCTCGGTCACGAATTCATGGGCGAGGTGGTCGAGGTCGGTGCGAAGTCGACGCTGAAGAAGGGGCAGCGCGTCGTCGTGCCGTTCACCATCTCGTGCGGCAGCTGCTATCATTGCAACAAGCACCAATATTCGGCGTGCCCGAACGGCCTGCCTGCCGATAATCAGGACATCGCGATGTCGCTGTACGGGCAGGAGATGTCGGGACTGTTCGGCTACAGTCACATGACCGGTGGCTATGCCGGCGGACAGGCGGAATATGTCCGCGTGCCGTTCAGCGACGTCGGCCCCATCGTCATTCCCGATGGGGTCGACGACGACAAGGTGCTGTTCCTGTCCGACATCCTGCCCACTGGATGGCAGGCGGCGGAATATGCGCAGATCGAGCCCGGCGATACGGTCGCCGTGTGGGGCTGCGGACCCGTCGGCCTGTTCGCCGTCCAGTCCGCCTTCCTGATGGGGGCGGAGCGCGTGATCGCGATCGATCATTTCCCCCACCGGCTCGAGCTGGCCAGGCGGTTCGGCGCCGAGGTCGTCAATTTCGAGGAAAGCGCGACCTACGAGGCGCTGATGGAGATGACCGGCGGCATCGGCCCCGACGCCGTGATCGACGCGGTGGGGCTGGAGGCGCACGGCCTGTTCGTCGACAACGTCATCGACCAGATCAAGGCCTCGACCTTCCTCGGCACCGACCGCCCGCATTCGATCCGCCAGGCGATCATCGCCTGTCGCAAGGGCGGCCGCGTGTCGATGCCGGCGGTCTATGGCGGCTTCGTCGATAAATTCCCGCTCGGCGCGTTCATGGAGAAAGGACTGACGCTCAAGACCGGTCAGACCCATGTGCAGCATTACATGCCCGGGCTGCTCAACGCGATCATGGAAGGCAAGATCGACACCGAATTCCTGATCTCGCACCGACTGCCGCTCGAGGACGCGCCCAAGGGCTACAAGATGTTCCACGACCAGCAGAACGAAGTCACCAAGATCGTGCTGAAGCCGGGCATGGCGACGGCCTGAATCGCCACGCCTGGGCCGGAACGACGAGACGAAAGCGGAGAGGAATACAGCAATGGCCAATGGATTCGCGATCATCACCGGGGCCTCGACGGGCATCGGCTTCGAACTGGCCACGCTGGCGGCCAAGAACGGCTACGACATCCTCGTCGTCGCGGACGAGCCGCTGATCGATGCGGCGGCCGAGGACTTCAAGCAGTTCGGCACCGAGGTGCGGTCGGTACAGGCGGACCTTTCGACGATCGACGGCGTCGACACCCTGCTCGCGGCGACCGAGGGGCGGCAGGTCGACCTGCTCTGCGCCAATGCCGGGCACGGTCTCGGACGCGCCTTCCTCGACCAGGACGTGCGCGACTGGCGTCTCGTCGTCGACACGAACATTACGGGCACCGCCTATCTGTTGCAGAGGGTCCTGCGCGACATGGTCGCGCGCAACCAGGGCAAGGTGCTGGTGACGGGGTCGATCGCGGGCTACATCCCCGGTGCGTTCCAGGCGGTCTACAACGGGACCAAGGCGTTCATCGACAGTTTTGTCGCGGCGATCCAGAACGAGATCAAGGACGCGGACGGCGTCACGTTGACCAACCTGATGCCCGGCCCCACCGACACCGAGTTCTTCGCGCGGGCGGACATGCTGGATACCGATGTGGGCACCGACCCCAAGAAGGCGGATCCGGCGAAGGTCGCGCAGGACGGCTGGGACGCGCTGATGGCCAGCAAGGCCGCCGTCGCGTCCGGCCTGAAGAACAAGCTGCAGTCGGCGATCGCCAACGTCACGCCCAATGCGGTGCTGGCGGAACAGCATCGCAAGATGGCCGAGCCTGGCACCGCCAAGAACTGACGCATCCACAGGAGGAAGACGCATGAGACGCATGTTCATCGCCGCGGCCGTCATCGCCGCGCCCGTCGCCGCCGCCGTCGCACAGGCGCCGACGAGCGGACCCGCCTATGTCGCCAAGGCGGGCGCGGGGGATCAATATGAGCTCCAGTCGAGCCGCCTGCTGCTGCAGACAACGCACAACGCGAAGCTGCGCGACTTCGCCAACATGATGATCCGCGACCACACCAACAGCACCGCGAAGGTGAAGGCGGCGACGCAGCGGGCCGGTATCACCGTGCCACCACCCCATCTGGATGCGATGGGTACCCGCAACGTCGCGGCGTTGCGCGGCGCCAAGGGCGAGGCGCGCGATCGGCTCTACGTCACGCAGCAAAAGGCGGCGCACCAGCAGGCGCTGGCGCTGCACCAGGGTTATGCCGCGCACGGCAGCGTACCGGCACTGAAGGCGGTCGCCGGCGAGATCGCGCCGGTCGTGCAGACGCATCTGACCGCGCTTCAGTCGATGTAGGCACCAGCTGCGCGCGAAGGCGCAGGGAGGCTCGCGACCGGCGCTCCACCGCCGGGAGCGAGCCTTTTTTCGCGACCGGGCGCGCGTATCGGCCTTGGCAGGGTTCCCGTCGTGGCGGCTGTCGCCGGCCGGCCGACCCTTCGGCGATCGTCAGTGGTGCGGACGTGGAGCGGGTAACGGGAATCGAACCCGTGTATTCAGCTTGGAAGGCTGCTGCACTACCATTGTGCTATACCCGCAAACCCGCAGAAAACCGTCGTTTTCTAGGCTTCCGCAGCTTTCATTCCAACATTCATTCCGTTGGAATTCCAACATGCGGTGGCGGGCATCTACCCAAACGATGCCCGCCACGCAAGCTTCAGGCGCTCTTTGTTTCGCGGCCGATCTGCTTCGGCGCGCGGTCGTGCGTCAAATCCATGGCTAGCATCGCCATCCCCGTCGTACGTGGCAGGTATGTCTCCAGGATCTTCTTGACCGTCTCCAGCCGGTGGCCGGTGATCGCCGAGATCAAATGATCGGGGATCCCGCGCTGCCCCATCGTCACCACGCACGTGCGGCGAAAGTCGCGGAACTGGAGGTCGGCGATCTCGGCCGACAGCTCGTCGTCTCCAGCGGCCGTGAGGGTGGCAACCGCATGCGCACGGATATCGCCGAAGCTGCGCTGGAAATAGGCCTGTCTCGTCAGCCGGGTCGCACGCTCGTTGCTGGTCCAGGTCTGGCTGCGTTCCTCGTCGTAGAGGATCGTGGTTAGCTGCAATTTGCGAGCGCCGGCGATCGCCAGCTCGAGCTGCTGTCGGGCCTCGCCGGTGACGGGTACGCCGACCCAGCGGTCCGTCTTGCCCTGGCGCATACGGATGCCCATCACCCGGCCGTCGGGTTCGCGCGCCGCGAGACGGGCGTAGACGGCGGGATCGTCAGCCTCATAGGGCTGGATCTCGTCATACCGGCTCTGGAGCATCTTCAGCAGATCCTCTTCCCGCTGGCCGATCGACCACGCTAGGATCATCGCGGCCGCCATGTTGGGTAGGCCCAGAGCGTTTGCGGCGTCGATCAGTGCCTGGCGCCCGAGCGCACTGGCGAATTGCTGACGTGGTTCCGGCGTCGATACGTCGAGATCGCCGGCCGCCGGGTTCGTCGGGATGTGCTCGTTCCGGTGCGCCCAGTCCCATAGGGTACGAAGCACCTTCAGCGTGTTGTAGGCGGTGGTGGCGCGGACCTTGCCGTCCTTGCGGGGCGCGTAGAGCACGTCGCGCAGCGCGATGATGTTGGCGCGGGTGATCGCGTCCATCCGCTCTTTGCCGGCCCACCTGCTGATCGTCTTAAGCTTGGATGCGTACTCGCTCTGCGTCTTTTCCTTCAGCTTCGGGAAGCGGTGCAGCCGGAATTGAGCGATGACGTGGTCGACGGTGTGCCGTTTGTCCATCTTCCGCACTTCCTGCGGCGAGGCACTACCTTCGCGCCAGGCGGCCACCTCCGCGTTCCGCGCTCGCGCCGCGGCGATCGCGGCGCCCTCCTCTTGGCCCAGGACGAGGGGTTTCCATCCCGCCTTCTTCAGCGTTGCGGAGGGCTGCCAGTAGTAGCGAATGCCGCCGGCTGTCTTTTTGGCGACCAGGCCGGGAATAGAGATTTTCGCCATGGCGGGGGCTCCTGTGGCGGGTGGAAGTTTGCCGCTACGGCGGCAGTTTCATCAAGCGACCTTGCTCAGCGGGATCTGGGCAGCGGCACGCGCAGCTTTCGCCTCGGTACAATTGGAGAGCCACAGCAGGTCGTGCCACTGTTCGATCAGTAGCAACCGTCGCTCCGCCTCGCCGGCCTCCATCTGTCCGGCCGCTACCCGCTGGGGATAGTATTTGCGGCGCAGGGTGATCTCGCGCCGCAAGCAGTGCACCATCTCAGACCAGGTCGCGATCGGAAATCCGGGGCTATGCGGTACGGCACCCCAATCCTCGGCGATCGCCCGCGCCACGCGCAGCTCGCGATCGCAATCAACCCGGGACATGCGACTTTTTGCCACCCGGCCCGGATAGGTAAGCATCCGCTGGTTGAGCGTGTCCAGCGCCTCCTGTTTCATCGCTGACCAAAAATCAGGCTCCGGACTTGTACCGAGCGGGCGATCGTCGCGGAAAAAGGCGAAATCCGCAGCGAAGGTCATGGGTACCCCCAGCTTTCGGAAATCCGCAGCCATTCAGCCCATCCTTCAGGATTGCGGCCAGCGTTCATGGCGTTCCCGTCGGGGCGGATTGCGCCGTTGTCATACCGCCGATCGGCGCAGGCTTGGCAATACGGATGGTCGGCGATCATCTTAACGGTTGCATACCGCTCGCCTTCGCCGCCACCGCAGCCAGCGCACCAAGTAGGATTAGCCATATCGATCTTCCGAAGAGACGATGGTCATGAACTCAGCGTGCGAGATCTGGCGGCCGGTGCCGGCCTCGTACATCAGCTCGCCGCTGCCGATGCAGCTGCCGGCCGGACTATTGAGGCCACCACGGCCGATGCCGCCGCAGGTAGTGCAATTGTCGCCATTGTCGCGAACACCATAGCCGCCACAGTGCGGGCACTGACGGAAGTCTATTCTAGTCACGACCGTATCCCCCATCTGGCTCCATGAGCTTTGCAATTGCGCGCTTCCGCCATGCCGCCAGCAGGCCCTCGTCTTTGGACCAGGTGCAGGTCGCCTGGACGCAGGCGACGCGCAGCGAATTGGTGACGCCAGAGGAGCGAAATAGGGCGCGGTGTTGTCCCACCAATTCGGCAATGATGGTGGCCGCATCCATATGATCGCTTGCTCTGAGAAGAACGTGATCGAACGCCGCCTGGAGGCGGATGCGTGATGCGGGACTCATGCTGCCTCCTCGCCTTCGATCTCAGCCACCGCCTCGGCATAGGCATCGCGGATCGTCGCGACGGCCGCCGCCTGGACGCCGGTTGCGTCCTGGGCGGCACGGGTGCGGAACTCGCTCAGCCATTCGTCCTGAGAGCGCGCGAGGATGTCGGTTAGCAGATGCAGGCTCAGTCGCTCGTCGTGATCGAGCACGACGCCGGCGACGCCCATGAACAGCGAGCCGCTGATCTTGATGACCTGGCCGCGGAAGGCGGTGCCGATCGCGGTCAGCACCACCCGGGTGCGGCGATCGCCATTGCGTTCGTGCCATTTGCGGACGGTGCCGACATTGTTGATCTGGCCCGGCTTCATCCGCTCCGGATCCGCCGCGCCAGTGAAGGCCAGGCCTGCGTCACGCAGCAGGCCGGCGAGGGCGATCGCGCGCTCGTCACCTGATGTCAGTGCAGCGTTATACAGCGCATAAGCGGTCAGCGGCCGCCGGGCTTGGTTCAGCTCGACGAAGACGGCCGCCTCGTCGGCGGGATCGCCGGGGTGGAAGATGACACAAGGCAGCTGGACGATGTCGCCGCGGATCCGCGCCGCTTCTAGGCGGTGCTGGCCGTCGACAACGAACAGCGTGTCGTCCCGCCGGCGAGCGACGACGAGCGGCTGGAACAGGTTCCAGTCCCAGCCGGCCGCGATCCGCGCGATCAGCTGCCGGCTTTTGCCGTCGAGCTCGCGCTGATAGCTGGTGTCGACGGCGAGCTGCGCCGGCGCGCAGAATTGCAGCACCGGCATGGTCCCCTTGGGGCTGGCCAGCGCCTTCATCACAGCACCCAGACGGTAACGGGGTGGCCATCGCGGCGGACGGTGCGGCGCTGATAGCCGGACCGCTCCAACATGCGGCTGGCCACCCGGACCCGGTTCTGCGACTGCCCGCGCTTGATGCGGACGATAACCTTCGTCTTCATGGCAATTTCCTCCGGTAGATGATGTCGCCGGCGTCCGCCGGCAGGTAGCTGCGGTTGAAGCCGCACCGGCGCAGGATCCGCGATGCGATCTGGCCGTCGATCGTCACGCCTGGCGCGACCTGGCCGGCGATCTCGACCGCCTTGGTCAGCGGCATCGAGACGAGGTTGCCCTGCTCGATGTAACCACCGAGGTAGGCGGTCATCAGGTCCAGGTCGTAGACCGTCGGGTAGGTCACCATTGCTGGTTCCACCAGCAGGGGGCGCAGATGCCGTCCGGGTGCTCCTCACAGCGCTGGCAGGGGCGCTGCCAATGTCGAAAGCGGCGTATGAGGCGCCGCACCCATTCGATCGGGGCACTAAAACGGGACGGCATCGTCGTCCTCCAGCGCCTTCGTTGCGTGATCCAGGCCGGCGCAATCGACGAGGTGGGTGATCCCTTCGATCGCCTCGTTGTCGCGGATCCCGTTGCGCTGGATCAGACGCAGCGCCCGCTCTGCCATCGCGGGATAATTGCTGGTGCTGGCGCAGGAATGCCGCACTTCAGGCCTTAGAAGCGCATCGATCATCGTGTCGATTTCGCTGCTGTCGAGATCTAGGCGAAACTTGCCTGCGAGCCGGTTGCTCGGCTCCTGCTGGACGAGCCTGAGGCGCGCCAGAAGATCCTCCCCGCTCATGCCGCGCGATCCAGATCGACCGCGACGCTGGCGCCGGCGGGCAGGTGGTCTAGATAGTCGATCGCTGCCCAGATCAGCGCGGCCGCTTTCACCAGGTTGGCGCGCGCGGTCGGCTCCGGCCGCCAGCCTTCGGCCGGCCACGGGTAGGTCGGTTCGGGCTCTCCTTCCGGCGAGATCCTGATGCCGGCGAGCTGATCGGTTGCCGTATTGGCGTAGCTGATGCCGGCGAGCGCGAGATCCAGCAGCTCGTTCTTCTGATCCGCTGCGATCGTGCGGCCGTGGACGTCGACCTGCTTGACGCGCTCGGCGATCAGGGCGGCCAGGCCGGCGCCGGTGAGTACCGCTATGCCGTCGTGGCTGATCGCGCGATCGACAGGGAAGGGGGCGTGAAACGTTAGGGCGGACATGCTTCTTCCTTCAGCTATGGCCCGACGCCGATCTCCGCGGCGTAGGCTTCGAGTTGCGCCAGCGTGTGGCGGAGATTGGCGATACGGCGGGGGAGCTGGCGCCAGAGGCAGTCGCGAGCCGCCTCGATGCGATGCAGCTCGGCGATCTCGCCGGCAGACATGCGCGCGACCGGCTGGCGGCGAAGCTGCGCCAGACGGCGATCGTGCGCCTGGAGGCGCGCGAGGGTCACAGCAGCCCGGTTTGCCATGCGACCAGGATCCGGATCACCATCATGGCGAACAGACTGGCGGCGCCGACCAGTGCGGCCGCACTCGTCGCATCTTCGCTGCCCTGGGCTGCGCGGATGACGGCGACGACCCAGGCAGGGGCGGGGCGGGGCTCCATCATGACAGCACCGGCGCGATCGAGAGCGCGATCAGGCCGACGAGGATCCAGCCCAGGATGGCCACCCCGACATATGCGCGGATGACATGCCGGCGCGTCATCGCCCGGCCGCCTTGCGAATGGCGGCGTCGGCCGTCTTCGCCGCCTCACGCTCGAACATCGTTGCGATGGCGAGCAACTGGTCGGCGAAGATCCGAAGATGCTCGACGTCGACCGGTACCATCAAAGCTACCGGCATCACGGCGTGCTCGATGACGATCGCGGGCGTCTCCGCTCCCGAATTCAGCAGGATGGTTGCCGCCATCAGATTGCCGCCTGCCGACACGTGGCGCGCCCCGCGGCCGAAATCGGCCACGTGGGGCTTGATCTGCGGTACCATGTCCATGCTGAGCGTCGCGCATTTGCGCGTTACGGGCGTCTCTTTCATGCGACGTCCTCGAACAGGCTGTGGAGGTTCGTGTTGAGGCGGCTATCGACCTCGACGCGCCCGGCGACGGCGCCGGCGTCGCGGGACCCAGGCGGCAGTTGGCCATCGAACCACAGATCGACGGCTGCGCGGCACCAGCGGCTGTCGCGCGTGACGCCGGACGCGAGCTTGCCCGCCTTCAGAACCGGATAGGCCTTCGGGAAACCGGCCTTCTCGATCAGCTGCTCGATGTAGTCGCTCAACCACTTGGGCTTGCGGTGCGCCTGGCCCAGGCGGCCGGCTACGTCGTAGATCCCGCACGTCGCGGCGTTGCGGGGATTGCTACCGGCCAGCGCCGCCCGTGCAAGGGGGGTGGGCAGGATCGCGACTTTTGGCATGATCCGTCTCCGTTCAACAGTGAACGTGACGAATTATTCCCACAGCTTATATTATGTCAATAGCTTATATTTTAGCGCCACCAGCTATTGATAATCGGCGCCGCGCCATAAGCAGCCTCTCGGCGTCCACCCAATCACGCGACGCCATTGGCTGCTCGAATGATGGGTTCCGGCTCCACATCGGGGCAGCGGCAAGTGAGCGCTCCGCTTTCGCCCGATCACGACCGCATTTCGAAAATGTCACAGCTAAGTCGCCGACACGGTACGGCCGGCGTGAACGATCCATCTCGATCGTCCGAGCAATGCAATCCCGGTAAGCTCTATAGGACGAGACGAATTCTCGATCGCCTTTGTAGTCGCCGCCAATCGCATCACCCATGGGAACATCCGCACCCTGAACGGTGGGATCAGACATGGTCCAGCCTAATTTGGCAGCATCGTATGCCCACTCCGCAGCACACAACTCAACAGGCTTAACATCTTCGATGTAAAAGCTTGCGCAGTTGACGCCGCTGGCCGCGAGGAGAGCGGCAAGCACGATCACGCGGCGCGGCGCTCCCCCGCCTCAGCCACATCAACCGGCTGGGCGATCCGCATTATAAGCTCGCGTTGCACGGGATCAGAGGAACGAAATGCCTGGACAAGAGCCCGCTCAACTTCGCTGAGCCGATCGGGATTGTCCTCGTCTGATAGCAGGTCTGCCGGCTTGCAGTGCAGGTCACGAGCTAGCGCTCGCATCCGCGCAATATCAAGTGTCGTAGCAGAGTGATTTTCGACCTGACTGATGTACGGCTGTGACACGCCGCTCTTCTCAGCCAGTTCGGACTGACTGAGGCCTGCTGCTTTGCGCAGCTCACGGAGGCGGTTCGCCGGGTGCATGTAGAGCACGTATGCCATCTGCTTATATTCTGCACCGGCGACCTGCTTATGTCCATTGACTAAATATAAGCCATAGGAATATCCCAGCCCTAGTTGAGTGGGGTGGTTCTGGTGAAACTCGCGGCATGGCGCAAACGAGAGGGTAAGACGCAAGACTGGCTCGCTGGCGAGCTGGGTTGCAGCCAGCCCTACGTCAGCCAGATCGAGCGCGCGGTAAACCCGATCATTCCAGGCCCGGAAATCATGGAACGCATCTTCCAGGTTACGCAGGGTGCTGTCGAGCCCAACGACTTTTACGAATTGCCGCGTTGGCGGCGTGCCCTGAATGCCGCCATGTCCATCGTCACGGGGCGGGCAGCCTGATGGAAACGCCAGCACGTCAGCACTCATGTGAAACCTCCTACGCGGAACGACTCGATCATGACGTTCTTGTTATGTTCCGGTCGTTCTTGCTGCATGTCAACGCGCATTTAGGAAAAAATCCTACGGCGCAGAAATTTTTCTCCCTGGGGCGCGTCCAGCCGGCCGGCCGCGCCGACCTTGCGGGCGGGCTTCGGCTCGCCCGCTCTTCGTGGATTTCTCAGCTTTCCGCCTCCGCCAGCTGGCGTCGAGCGGCACCGGCGGATGCGGGGGCGAACGCATCCGCCGGTGATTGCGCCCCCGTCTTCGCCGCACATCAACCCGAGGGGGAAAGCATCATGCGCGTTGTGTTATGTGGCGCTGCGGCGCTGGCGGCGGCACTGGCGCCGGCGCCAGCGGTCGGCCAGAAATCGTTTCCCAGCGCAGCGACCGGCGTGAGGGTAGGCGGCAGCGTGGCGCTGACCTGCAATGCTTCCGGGGTCGCTTGCCAGCCTGCTTCGGCGACGTCGCCATTGGCGACCCGGCCTACGGGCGGCACCGCGATCGCGACGGCCCAGACGTCTGTCGGTACCACGGCAACCCTGATCGCGGCCGCACGCACCGGGAGGCAGAAGGTCACGATCAGCGTCGGCGCAGCGAATGCGTGCGTCGTCGGGGCCGCCGGCGTGACGGCAGCCACCGGTTTCGCATTGCAGCCGGTCGCCGGCGCCAGCGTGACGGTCGACAGCGCGGCGGACGTCTACGCCGCGTGCTCGGCAACGACGACGATCAGCGTGCTGGAGCAGTACTGATGCGCGCGCTTCTGTTCCTGGCGGCTTCGATTGGTGTGGCCAGAGCCCCGGCGCAGGTGGCCTATCCGCCCGTCGCGCCAACCTGGGTCGCGCAGCAAACCGTCGTCCTCGACGCCAGCGGCAACGCCACGTGGACCTTCGATCCTGCGAACCCGCCGCCCGTAGTGCCAGCCGTCGTGCACATGCCCAGGGCTATGGATACGACCAATCCCGTAACCTGCAACTTCACCGATATCAGCAGGTCCGGCGTGACGGTCCATTGCTGGCGCACGTCGCTGCTGGGGCTGCTGACCAACCTCTACAGCGGCAGCGTTGCCGGCGCCCAGGTCAACCTGGTCGCGCGCGCGATCCCCTGACGGGGCCTTCGTGTCCGCGCACCCCGACCCGCTGATCTCCGTCCGCGAGATCGAGATTCAGGCGCGTAGCCGCGCCGAGGCGATCGGGCGCGACTGCCTGCCTGGCGCGATCAAGGACGGCCAGTATCTTAAGGCGGGGTCGATCGGCGGGGAGCGCGGTACCAGCCTTGTGCTCAACCTTGCCGGCTCGAACCGCGGCATGTGGAAGGATTGGTCGGGCAGCGACCAGGGCGATATGATCGGCCTGGTCGAGCGGACGAAATTCGGCGGTGACCGCGGCAAGGCGGTGCAGTGGCTGAAATCGTTCCTCGGGCTCGACCACCTCGACCCCGGCCGGATCGCGCAGGTCCGCGCGCTGGCGGCCAAGGCCGACGCCGATCTGGAGGCGCAGGCGGCGAAGGAAGCCGAGGCGAAGAAGCGCGGCGCCCGGGCGCTGTGGCTGAACGGCAGCGAATCGATCGAGAACACGCCGGCCGCGCGCTATCTCGATGCACGCGGGATCCGTGTGGCGCAGCTCGGCCACTGGCCCGGTCGCTGCGCTACCACAGCGAGGTGTGGAACCGCGACGCCGGCGTGAAGCTGCCCGCCATGGTGTCGCAGGTCATCCTGCCAACCGGCGAGCATGTCGCGACGCATCGCACCTGGCTCGGCCGCTGTCCCCGGACCCGCGCCTGGGTGAAAGCCGACGCTGCGGATCTCGGCGTCCCGCGGGGCAACGCCAAGAAGATGCTCGGCAAGAGCCGTGGTGGCTTCATTCCGCTGCGCAAGGGCGCGTCTCAGCAGGCCATGGGGCGGATGCGCCGTCCGGAGACGCTCTACGTTACCGAAGGGATCGAGGACGGCCTGACCGTCGCGATGTGCAAGCCAGAGGCACGCGTGATCGCCGCCTACAGCCTCGGCAACCTCGGCGTGATCGAGTTTCCGCCCGCGATCGAGACAATCGTCCTCGTCGCCGATCGCGACGACGGCGTGCAGGAGCAGGAGAAGCTTGAGCGCGCCATCGCCCGTCAACAGGCACGCGGCCACCGCGTGCAGCTCGTCCTGCCCCCGCCCGGGCTGAAGGACGTCAACGCCTGGCTGCTGGCCGGGCTGGAGAACGCAGCGTGATAGCGTTGATGAAGGAATACCCGAGAGGGGTGTGTGGTACGGCTCGCAAGGCCCCCACCGGATCGTTGTTGGGCGATCCCATGCGCGCCACAGGCGGCACCCCGAATAGCGAAGACGGCGCCTCCCTCGCGGGGGCGCCGTCGATCGCGGCACTCCGGTCATGACCAAACCCGCACCCGACAACGTCGTATCGATCGCGGCCGCGCTGGATGCGCCGGTCGACGCGCCGCTGCTGGCGCGCGACGGCGACCAGGCGCCGTTCGGCGGCCGCGACGAGGACGACGATCTCGATCGTCCGCGTGTGCCGCACGATTGCCCGGTCAAGCCGCTCGGCATCGGCACCGACGGACAGACGTGTTTCTACCTCAACATGCTGGGGCAGATGGTGCCGCTCGGTCCGCGCGACCACGGCAAGAACAACCTGCACGCACTGTTTTCGCCGCGCACCGATCTGCTTTCTAAGTATTGGCCGCGGTGGTCGGAAGAAAAGCGCGACCGTCAGGGCAATGTTACGCGCGAGAGCGCGATCGTCGGCTTCAAGCAAGACGACGCGTCCGAGGCGCTGATCGCGGCCTGCGGCTATGCTGGCATCTTCGACGCGCAAGGCCGGGTACGCGGTCGCGGCGCGCATCGTGGGGCCAAGCGGCAGCTGATCGTTCATTACGGCGACACGGTGATGATCGCGACGCCGGCGCCGGCGAACAAGGGCGGCAAAGGCAAGGTCGACTGGTTCCAGACGGGCCTGATCGACAATTACGTCTATCCGGCTGCGGCGCCGATGCCCCGACCCGATCCGCGCAATCCTGGGACGGGCGAGGTCGAGCAGCTCGCCGCGCTGATAAACACCTGGAATTGGCGGCGCGGCCATCGCGACGCGCTGCTGGCACTTGGTTGGCTGGCGCAGACGACGATCTCCGGCGCACTTGGCTGGCGGAGCCATCTGTTCGTGACGGGCGGGGCAGGCACCGGCAAATCGTCGTTCAACGGCAAGGATGGGTTGTGCGATCGCCTGCTGTCGAAGGGCGTGTTGCGCACGGGCGGCGCGACCGAGGCAGCGGTGCGGCAGAAGCTGCGCGCGCAGACGATCCCGGTCATCTTCGACGAGTTCGAGCCCAACGCTTTCAATGCGCAGAAGCTTGCAGCGGTGCTCGAGCTGGCGCGCGTCGCCAGCTCCGGCGACGACATGCACAAAGGCGGCAGCGATCATAACGCGGCCGAGTTCACGCTCAATTCGTGCTTCCAGTTCTCCGCGATCCTGACCCCGCCCATGGAGCCGCAGGATCGCAGCCGCTTCGCGGTACTGGAGCTGGATCCGCTGCCGCCGAACACGGCAAAGCTCGACCTCGACAGCATCGACCTGCCCGGGTTCGGCGCGATGCTCGCACGGCGCATGGTGATCGGCTGGGGTCGGTGGCATGCGACGTTCCTTGCCTATCACGACGCGCTAATGTTGCGCGGCCATACCTCGCGCAGCGCCGATACGTTCGGCACGCTGCTCGCTGCGGCCGACCTGGCGATGTACGATCACCTCAACCACGACACGATCGACGACTTGGTGGTGCAATTCGCGCCGGAGAACCTGGTCGAGATCGCCGAAAGCCTGCCTGATCACCAGCGCTGCCTAAATCACCTGGGTACGACGATGGTGCAATCGCGTGGCGGCGACGCGCGCGAGACGATCGCGACCTGGATCGGCAAGGCAGTTGCCCAAGAGGATCTGGGCGGCGGCAGTGGCGTCACGCGCCAGGACATCACCCTGGCCCGCTCCAAGCTCGGCGAGATCGGGCTGAAGGTCGTCAACGCGCGCTTGCTGGAGGACGACGGCACCGGCCGACCGCGCTACGGCGCGTGCGAGCACGTTCCGGGTCAGCCCTGCTACCTTGCCGTCGCGCTCGATCATCGCGCGCTGACCGGCATATTCGAGGGTACGAAATGGGCAAGCGGCGGCTGGGGGCAGACCCTGGCCCGTTCGCCGGCCGCGATACGAGGGCCGAAGGTCAAGTTCAACCGGCCATCGCTGACTGCGGTGCTGGTGCCGATCGAGTTGATCCTGGACGCTGGCGACGTCGCGGGCTGGGTCGCGTGCCCGCCCGTGGGGGGTGCTGCACAATGACGCGCATGGCCAACGGAGCGCAGCGGAGTGGTGCGGCCATGCTCACTCTCATCTTCACGCACCCGCGCGAAGACTATGTGCGTCCTTCGCGATTACTTGCATCGATCTTTTTTTGCGTCTTCCCGACCCCGGCCCGTTGGCTTCAGGGACGATTGTGGGCAGAGTGGTCAGGCGAGAGTTCGCCCGGTTCTCTGGTTCTGAACGGGACAGGGGGCAGAACCGCTAAACGCCTGAAATCCCTTGGTTCTGTGGTTCTGTTCCGAAACCTCACGCGTGACGCGTGCGCGGACGCGTGTCTGTGCGCGCGTACACGCGAGGGTCAAAAACACGGTTTTACAGAACCGAAGGGTTTTATCATTGTTTGTCAGTCAGTTATTAGTTCTCTAGGAGTTCTATACTGGTTCTGTTCCGGTTCTGACGGAACCGCGCCCTGCGCAGCCGTTGCCACCGCCTTCGCGACACCGGCCGATGGCCGCCGCGCTGCTGCCCGCCGGATTAAAATATCGGGTGAATATGCACCGGCCGTCTTCGCCGCCTCGATCCAGTGCGATCCGGGCCTCAATGGAGCGACTGCCGGCGCAAACTTCCGGCGCCGGGCGCGCGGGGTGGCCGGCCTGGCGGGGGCGGTGGCGGGGTCGATCGAGGTCGGCGCCGCGGCGTGCGGGAATGGCGGAAATCAGCCGTTTCTCGGGGGCGCGATCGGCCATGTTGGAACGCCGATGTTGGAACGCCGCCAGAAAACGTCGGAAAACCGTGCCTCTGCCGCCGTGCTGCGTCAGCCTGCGGGGTTGGCAGGCCTCGGCCTGGCCAGCTGCCAGACCCCCCCGGGGGTCGATGCCGCCAGCCGGGGGGGCACCCCCCCAAGCCGGCCGCGCGTCTTCTCTCGGCCCTGGGCGCAGCCGGTATTTCAGGTTTCGACCAACCTTGAAATTCGCGGCTTGCGGCTGACCGTGATGGATCCGAACAGCCGCCTTTGTTCGAAATCGAAAATGGGGTCGGGGGTTGCTCGCCTCCCTGCCGCGTCAAGCGATCGAAGCGGACACGCGCTCGATGTGAGACAGCAGGATCGGGTCGGGGAGCAGGGGGCGTTCTCTAGCTGGGGGCGTAGCCTGGAAACGGGGACGCTATGGGGAGGGTTGCACGGTGTCAACTGACCTCACCGGCGACGCCGCGATCGGCCGCGCGATCATGACCGACGCGCAGGCACAGCTTGATGCCGAACGCGCCCAGGCCGAGCAGCTCGACCTCCTCGATCCGATCACGCCGGAAGACGTGTGGGCGGTGCGCGAGGATCTCGGTGCCGATGCGTCACCGACCGACGTCACCCGCGAGGCGCGTGCCCGCAAGCGCGGTCGGCCGGCTGGCGCGCGCAACCGACGCACCGACGATCTGGAGCGGTGGCTGCTGTCGCATGGGCAGCATCCGGCGGTCACGCTGATGCAGATCCAGTCGACCGCGCCGGAGGTGCTGATGGAGGCGTCGAAGCGGCGCAAGGTCCACAGCTTCCGCAAGGACGGCACACCCAACGTCGTCGTCGAGCACATGACCTACGAGGCGGCGCAGTCCCTGCGCGCCCGGTGCGCCGACATCCTGATGCCGTACCTGGTCGGCAAGAAGCCGATCACGGTCGACATGAACTTCAGCGGTGTCGCCGACATGTTCATCGAGGGCGTGACGCACTCGGCCGACGAGATGACGGAAATCATGGATGCGGAGTATCTGCCCGTCGACGACGAGGTCGCGGGCTGATGGGCATGACCGCACCCCGTAGGTTGAAGTCGCCCGGGCCTATCGCCGACGCGTTCGTCAAGAGCCGCGCGTTCATCGTTGGCATCATCGGGCCGGTCGGCTCTGGCAAGACCATGGCCGCGTTGCAGAAGGGGTTGCGCGTTGCCGAGCAGCAGCTCGGGACCGTAAATGCCGACGGTGTCATCGTCCGCAAGGCGCGGATCGGCGTCATCCGCGAGAGCTACCCGAGCCTGCAATCGACGACGCTCAAGAGCTGGTTCCGCATCGTTCCGGAGGCAGAGGGCAACTTCAGCTGGAAGGCGCCCTACACCCACACGTTCCGCAAGATCCTGAAGCGCGAGGGCAACCGCAAAGACGGCCGCGTACTGGAGATCCTCGAATGCGAATTCGAATTCCGCGCGATCGGTGACCTGTCGGTGGAGGAGGCCTGCCGCGGCTGGGAAGTCAACGCGGTGATCATCGACGAGGCGGATCTCCAGCCGCACAATCTCGTCGCCTTCCTCACCGGCCGCGTCGGCCGCTTCAGCGATCTCGATCCTTCGACGGTCGTCGATCCGCAGATCATCCTCTCGCTGAACATGCCGGACATCGAGAACCACATCTACACGCTGCTGTTCGACGAGGCTGGAGAGGCGCTCGGCCTGACCGCGGAGGAGGCGGAGATCCTGCAACAGACGCTGGGCGACCGGCGGCTGATCGAGAAATTCGTGCAGCCCGGCGGACGCGAGCCGGACGCGGAAAACCTCCACAACCTGCCGGGCGGGCGCGGGTATTACGTCCTGCAGGTTGCCGCCAACCGCCACACGCCCGGGTACGTCGATCGCATGGTCGACAACAAGCCGGTGCCGATCATGCACGGCCAGGCGGTCAATGCCGGTTTCGTGTACAGCCGACACGTCCAGCAGGTCGCCTGGGACAAGCGGCGCAAGCTGATCGTCGGCGTCGATCAAGGCCTGTTTGCGGCCGCGGTGTTCCTGCAACGCGATTGGGACAATTCGATCCGGACGCTGGGCGAGGTCGTCAACACGACGCGCAGCGAGGCCGGCAAGATCGGCCTGGCGAAGGTAGGCCCGACTGCGTTCGGCAAGCGGGTCAAGCAGCACATCGCCGACCACTTCCCCGACATCGTGGCCGAGAACATCCGCGTGGTCGCCGATCCGGCCGCCTTCGCCGCCAACGATCGGGCCGACAGCGAGCACGACTGGCTGCTGGCGTTCCAGAAGGCGCTGGGGCTGAAGGTCCACAAGGCGAAGTCCAACTCCCCTGGCCTGCGCAACCAGGCGATCTGGACCGCCCAGGGCGAGATCGGCGGCTACACCGTCGACCCGTCGGCGAAGCACCTGATCAAGGCCCATTCCGGCGGCTACCGCTACGCCAAGGCGGAGCTCAGCACCGGCGAGACGCGCGGCCATCTGGAGATCGCCGACACGATCTACACGCACGTCGCCGACGCCGAGCAGTACGCGGCCCTCGAGGGCGAGCATGTGATCGGCGACCTACGCGGTCGCGAGCGCCGGCGCCGCGCCGTGACCAACGATAGCGATTTCGATGTCCACCAGGGGGTGAGGTGAATGGCTCTGTTAAAACCGTTCGGGCAGGCCGTCGGCGGCGTGCTGAAGGCAATCGGGGTGGTGTCCACCCCGGGTAAACCACCGACGCCGCTGCGGCCGGTGACCCGCGACGATGCGGCCGCGGCGATCGCCAGCGACGACGAAATCCGCCGGCGCCAGGGCGCAGCCGCGGACATCATCACCGGCAGCGGGGGCGCCGAGGCCGCCCTGACCGGTGGCAAGCTCACCCTCGGCAGCTGAAGGATCTAAGATGACTGGATTGGAAGCAACCGAAGCGGAGTGCGCAGCCGGCCGCACCGCTCCCCGAGTGTCGCTCGACGACATCAAGGCCAATATCACTTGCGCGGCATACATCACCGGTGACCGCCTCGTCTCGTACGCCGAAGCCACCGGGACCAGTGGCGGTGTCCTCTCTCCGTCGCTGAACGTGCTGACCGTATGCCTGCTGGTGCTCCGTAACGGCTTCACGATCATCGGCAAGTCGGCGCCCGCCGATGCGCGCAATTTCGACCCCGAGCTGGGACAAAAGCTCGCCTATGAGGATGCGGTCCGCCAGATCTGGCCCCTGATGGGCTATGCCCTGCGCGATCGGCTGCGGGTCGCAGACGAGGCGGTCGTTGAGCCCGCGGCTGACATGACGCGGCACATCGGCACGAAGGTTATCAACGCCAAGCCGATGACCCGCCAGGAGTACAACGACCTGCGAGGCTGGACCCTGCCGGCCGACGAAGACGGCAGCGATGCCGGCTATCTCGTCGAATACGCCGATGGCCAGCGGCCAAACGTGTCCGGCTACGACGGCTACGTCTCGTGGTCGCCTGCGGACGTATTCGAGCGGGCTTACGCCCCCGCCTAATCCCCAACCACCACGGAGAGTATCATGAACGACATGACCCGCGACCAGCAGCTGCTGGAGGAATTCAAAGAGGGCCTCGAAAAGGATGGTCCCATCGTTCTTGCCCAGCGCGTCGCCGCGCTGGAGGCCGAGAACAAGCAACTCACCGAGGAGCTGAACCTGCACGAGGAGGAGGGGGCTTCGCACGACGACCAGATCCTCAAGCTGACCCAGGAGCGCGACGAGGCGCTAGCCCGCGCCGACAAGGCGGAGAGCGGCGAGAAGTCGGCCAAGGCGAAGCTGACCAAGGCCACCACCCCGCCGAAGCCGCGCAAGCTCGGCGCGATCGGCGACGACAAGGGTCTGTCCGGCGACGATCTCCGCAAGGCGATCACCGATGCCAAGGAGGTGCAGATCGCATTCTCGGACGGCACGCGCGAGGTCGCCGGCATCCCGCCGATCAATGTCGAGGGCGAAGCGTGGGGCGATCACCAGTTCGGCCTGGTGCTGAAGGAGGCCGCCGAGATCGAAGGGCCCCGCGAGGGCAGCAGCGTGACCATCGACGGCTATGCGCTGATCCTCGATGGCAAGCACGTCGCCTATGCGCGGCGATCGGCGCCGCTCCAGGTCGCACCCGGTCAACGGGTCAACCTGAAGGACGATATCATCTTCTAATCTTCCGGGGCGCCGCCTCCGGGTGGCGCTTCCCTTTCTCGGGGGCGGGCATGGCTGACAACACGATCCAAGACGACGAGCAGGTCCGCAATCACCTGCGCAACCATGACCGCCTGGCGATGTTGCGCGCGCCGTATGAGGCGGTGTGGCGGGAGATCGACGAACGGGTAAACCCGATGGGTGCCGGCACGATCGGCGCCGCGATCGGCGCGGCCGGGCGCATGGCTCGCGCCGGCACCGTGAAGGGCGCGCAGAATTTCGACGTGACGGCGGTGGAAAGCCTCGACCGGTTCTCGGCCGCGATGTCGGCAATCACGGTGCCGCGCAACACCCAATACATCCGGCTGAAGTTCCGCGATCCGGATCTGGACAAGCTGCCCGAGGTGCGGCGCTGGTGCGAGCGCGCGGCCGATCGGCTGCACGCCATCCGCTACGCCCCGCATGCGGCGTTCGCGGTGCAGGCGATCAAGGATTTTCGCCAGCTCGGGCGCTATGGCACCGGGCCGCTGTGGACCGGCGAGCGCAAGGGCGTCGGCCTGTTCTACCGCGCCCTGCACATGGCCGAATGCTACATCGACGAGGATTTCTCCGGCCAGATCGACACCGTCCATCGCCGCTACAGCCGCAACGCCCGCCAGCTGGAACAGGAATACGGCCGCGACGCGCTGACCCCGAAGATGCGCCAGGCGCTAGAAGACAAGAAATACGACACGGAATTCGAGATCCTCCATGTCGTGTGTCCGAATGCCGACGTGCAGCCGGACCGGTTCGACTGGCGGGGCAAGCGCGTCGCCAGCTCGCATATCGCGATCGACGAAAAGACCTTTCTCCGCCGTGCCGGCTACAGCTCGATGCCGATCAGCGTGTCGCGCCACATGTCGGAAGCCGGCGAAATCTATGGCTGGTCGCCAGCGCTGAAGGTGTTGCCGTCGATCCGGTCGGCGAACGTCATGAAACAGACGATCATGCGCTCCGCGCACAAGATGGTCGATCCCGCCCTCGCATTCTACGACGATGACGGCATCACGTCGCTGGTCACCAAGCCCGGCGGCCTCAACCCCGGGCTTGTCGACGACAACGGTCGGCTGCTGGTCCAGCCCCTGCCGACCGGATCGCAGCTGCCGATCGGCATGGAGATGGTCGAGAGCGAGCGCGGCGACATTCGCAGCGCCTTCCTGGAGGATTTCTTCAAGATCCTCACCAACCCCGGCGATCGCATGACCGCGACTCAAGTGCTGGAGATGGTCGGCAAACAGGGCGCGCTCGTTGCGCCGTACGCGGGGCAGTACGAAAGCGAGAAGCAGAACCCGGTCACGCAGCGCGATCTCGATCTCGCCATGGCGGCGGGGCAGGTCGAACCTTTCCCCGACGTCGTCCAGGAGGCGGGCGCCTATCCGCTGGTCGAATATGAGAATCCTCTCACGCGCATGGCGCGCGCCGAGGAAGCGGCAGGCCTGACACGCTGGATCGAGGCGATGACGCCAATGGCGCAGGTCGATGGCGGCGCGGTGTTCGACCATATTGACACCGATGCGGCGGCACCCGGCCTCGCGGACGTGCTGGGCGTGCGGCCGAGTTGGGTCGCAACGCCCGAGCAGGTCGCCGCCAAGCGCAAGGCCCGCGAGGACAGTCAGGCAGCGGCAGCGGGCTCGCAGCAGCTCGCCGACGTCGCCGGTGCTTTCAAGGACATCGCTAGCGCTAATCAGATCACGGAGGCGGCATGATAGAACAGCTTGCAACCGCTCCCACAAGTGGGAGCAGGGCGGCGAAGATGGGGCGAGAGGCGCGCCGGCTGGTGTTGTTCGACCGCGCGAAGGACGCGGTCGGCGGTGCGCGCAGGCTCGGCGAGATCATCGACGTCTGCCGTCGAACCGTCAATCACAAGCTCAACGCCGAGCGGCGGCTGACCGATTGGGAGCTGAAGCTGACGGCCGATGCGATCGAGGCGAAGGCGCGCGAGCTCGACCAGCTGGCCGCAGACATTCGCCAGGTGCTGGCATGAACGAGCGCAACCGCCGACGCATGCGCGCCCTGCGCATCGCCCGCGAGTGGAAAGGGCTGCTGTCGACGGTACGGGCGCCTCTCTGGCTCCGGGCGATCGCGGCGCTGCTGGCGGCGATCGTCGGCCGGCGCTGGGCGTATCGTGCCGCTTTCACGGGAAATGACGGTGCCCTGCGCATCGCATCCCAGCATGTCCTGGCGGACTTACGCGAATTCAGTTTCGCGCGGACGTCCGCCTTCGACCCCGATCCGATCATCATGGCGCGACGGCAGGGCCGGCGCGACGTGTGGCTGCGGATCTCGAACTACCTGAACCTGGACGAGGCCCAGGTGCAAACCCTGATGGAGATAGACGATGGCATTTGAGGGCGGCGAAGACGTGGGCGGGGCCGACGAGCTGCTGGGCGGCGGATCGGGCGGCGCGGGCGGCACGGGCGGTGGCGATGGAGGTGAGGCGGCGGGCGGCGATGGATCGTCCGGCGGTGGCGCCGAGGGCGAAGGGGCTTCCACACCCGACTGGTTCGAAAAGGTATCCGGCACGGCTGGCGAAGGCGAGACGTCGTCGAACCGCGACTGGCTGGCAGCCAAGGGCGTCAAGGATATCGACGGCCTGGTGAAGATCACTCGCGATACCGAGCGCGCCTTGCGCGAAGGTGGCCGGATCAAGGTGCCTGGCGAAGGAGCCAAGCCGGAGGAAATCTCCGCTTACCACAAGGCGATCGGTGTCCCGGAGGCGGTGGACGGCTATGAGGTGAAGGGGCCGGAGGGTGTCCAGCTGAATGAGTCGCTGATCGCCGGTTTGCGGGAAAGCGCCCTGAAGCATGGCGCCCCGAAGGGCGCGTTCGAGGGCCTGGTCGGCGACTTCATCAAGCTCCAGATGGACGAGGCTGCGGCCGAAACGAAGCGGCAGGACGAACTGGCGGCCGGCTGGTTGAAGGACCAGGGCGGCAAGAAGGACGAACAGATCGCGCACATCAACACGGCTGCACGGGCGCTCGGCTTTACCAAGGCCGACATGAGCGGCCTGCGTGCTGGCCTCGGCGCAGATCGCGCGCTCGGGCTGCTGGCCAAGCTCGGCGCCGGCATGGCGGAGGACGTGCTGACCACTGGCGGCAGCAACCGGTTCGGCATCACCGGTTCGGAGGCGCAGGCGGAGCTGGATCGGCTCAAGGGAGATGCCGAATTCCAGAAGAAGAACGTTCCTGGCTCGCCGGAGCGGACACGGTGGGATCGCCTTAACAAGCAGGCGGCGGAATATCAGGCGGCACAAGAAAGCGCATGACGCAAAAATCCGGATTGACCCGCGATTCGCGGTGTGAAATCTAGACGTCTCCGGCGCCGGGGGGAGCCGATGTAATCCCCCCGAACCTAGTGCCCGCCTAGCCTCGTCGCCCGGGTCCCCCTGCTGGAGTGCAGCGCCGATCGCGGGCGTTAAACGATAGAGGGGCCGGACGTCTGACGTCCCTTAGCCAATCGAAATCGGATCAAACCTTTTTCGTGAGGCTGCGATGGCAGACGTCAACACCACTGCAAATTATGAATTCAAGAACAACCTGGAGCTGAAGCTCCAGCAGAAGACGTCGGTCCTCTGGGATACGACGGAAGAGCAGGACTGCACCGGTTCCGAAAAGGAGACGGTCAAGGATCTGCTCGGTACCGCCAAGCCGCAGGAAGCGGACGAGCGCTATGGCGACCTCAAGCGTACGCCGGTCGACCACGATCGCGTCTGGATCGTCAAGCCGAACGAGCTGTACTTCAACGAGTTCGTCGACGGTGCCGACCAGCTCGCGACCAAGATCGCGCTGGAGGGCGGCTATACGATGGCCGCGATGGCGACGATCCATCGCGCCTGGGACAGCCAGATCCTCACCGGCATGTACGGCTCGATGCTGACCGGAAAGGACGGCACGATCACGACGCCGCTTGCGGCCGGCGCGACGGTGCCGGTCACCACGGGCGGTGCCTCGGGCCCGCAGCGCATGAACGCCGCCAAGGTCCGCGCGGCCAAGGTGATGCTCGGCCAGGCGTTCAACGATCCGTCGGACAAGCGCTATCTCGCCCTCAGCGAGGTGCAGGCGGACGATTTGCTGAACGAGGTGCAGGCGACCAGCGGCGACTATGCCAAGGCCTTCGGCATCCGCCTCGACGCCGAGGGCAACCTGATTGGCATCCTCGGCTTCAACATCGTCCGCATCGAGCTGCGCAACCCCGACCTCGGCGTTGTGCAGAAGGGGCTGACCGTCACCGCCCAGGGCTACACCCGCAACCCGTTCTGGGTCCGCTCGGGCGTGCGCAAGGGCGTGTGGCAGAAGGTGCGCACCGCGATCAAGGATCAGCCGACCAAGGTCGACGTCCGCAGCGTCTTCGCCGGCACCACCGTCGCCGCGACCCGCACCCAGGCCGGCAAGGTCGGCATCATCGAAAACAGCGAGGCTTGATCCATGGCTGACCTCTATGCACTCGAATTCGTCGGCGGCCCGGACGGCACCGTCATGCCGCCCAAGAAGCTCGACGGCCGCCTGGTCAGCGCGAAGAAGCGCCGTACCCGCGCCGCCAAGCCGCTGACGATCCTCAATGTCGGCGATCGACTGTACATCGGCAAGCTGCCGCAGGACGCCGTCCTCCAGGCACTGACCGTCAACACCGACACTTCGTTCGGTACCACGACGCTGTCGATCGGCACGACCGCGGTTCCGAACAAGTACGTCAACGGCAAGACGGTCACCACGACCGATCAGCCCACGGCGATCGGTCCGACCGCGGCCGCGGCGCGCAACGGACCGGTGACGGCTGACGAGGATCTGTGGATGACGATCGGCGCTGCCGCGATCCCGGCCGCGGTGCTCGCTACCTTCTACATGGAATATACGATCGCGAACTGACCGGTTCGCCACATCCTTGGGCCGGACCTGCGGGGGCGCAGGACCGGCCCGGGGCCGGGCAGCGCCGTAATCGCTGCCCGGCATTCCCGTTTCCAAGAGGACACCGTCGATGGCCCAGGTCAAGCTCACCGTCACCCGCGGCAAGCCGCACATCAAGGACATCGCGGTCGCCGCAGGCACGCCGATCACTGGATCGGACGCGATGGAACTCAACATCGATCAGACCAAGATGAGCAAGGGCGACGCCCTGGTCATGATCGACGGCCTGCGCGCCAAGATCTTCGCGTCGCCTTGGCCGCTGTCGTAAGCGCGTAGGGTGGCGGACTTCGTCACCATCGCGAACCTGGCGGCCTCGGCACTCGGCGAGGACGATCAGCTGTCGTCGCCTGACGACGATACGCATATCTCCCGGTCGGTACGCGCCGTCTGGGACGTCGAGCGTCGGGCAGCCTTGCGCGACCATAGCTGGAACTTCGCGATGCGTCGGGTCGCGTTGCCCAAGGTCGCAGCCTCCTCGCAGGATCCCTATCCCTTCAGCTTCGCCTATCGCTTGCCGGCGGATTGCGTGCGGCTGATCGAAGTGATGGGTTTCGGCCGGAGCGACTACCAGCTCGAGGCGGACTTCATCCTGGCCAACGCTCCGGCGCCCATGCGGGTGCGGTACCTTGCCGACGTCACCGAGCCCGCCCTGTGGGATGACCTGTTCGTCAAGGCGTTCGCCATGCGGATTGCCTGGCAGATTGCCGATCGCATCACCGGCGATCCCAACCGCGTACAGCTGGCGGAGCGCAAATATCGATCGGCCCTAGCCGAAGCGAAGCGGGTCGATGCGCGCGAGAACCCCCAGATCGCGTTCGAGCCGACCGGCTGGGAAATGGCGCGTACCGCCGCCATCGAACCAACGCGCAGCACGTACCTGCCGCCGGAGCCCTTCAATTCGCCTGCCGTCATTCCGATCGGCGCCGGCGACGAGCAGTGGGATAACGTCGAATGGTAGCTCTGCGCTTCGAGCGGGTGCTGGGTCTGCCTTCCGTTTGCCTGGCGAACACAATCTATTTCGTGCGGCCCGTCGGCGCCGCCTTCGCGCTCATGTATGTCACCGGCAAAGATGCGGTGCCGATCCCGGTAGGCGGATCGCCGACGCCCACGCCGACGCCGACGCCGACACCTACGCCGACGCCGACGCCGACACCTACGCCGACGCCGACGCCGACGCCGACGCCGACACCGACACCTACGCCGACGCCGACGCCGACGCCGACGCCAACGCCGACACCCGCTCCAACGACGATATCGCGGCCGACCATGACGCAGACCAGCGCGCAGACGGCCAATCCGATGACGATCGATCTCCTCACGGACAATACCGTCTTCGCCTATGGCGACGGCGCATCGCCGACCGGTGTCTTCGATTTCATCGATCTGCAGCGTGCGAGCGACGCAGCCTACACAACCGCCTTCGCGCAGGATTTCGTGCAGCTGACGCCGGATCTTCCACTGAATGACAGCACGATCTTTCCGAACGTCCTGGTCAATATGCCCGCGGGCGCGACCCGTATCCGCTCCCGTATCCGGCGTGGATCGGTGGCGAACCGGATCGTCAACATGGGCGACAGCATTACGTTCAACCAATACAACTGGATCTACCGCTATGCTCAGGCAAACCCGAGCAAGCAGGTCCTGCGCAATGCCTATTCGGGCCGCGGCCTCACCAACTACCAGGATGGCAACGATATCGACAGCCACCTAGGCGAGGTCCAGGCGCTTGCGCCTCAGATCGTCATAGGGTTGATCGGCGCCAACGATCTGCCGAATGCTACGGCCGCCGACTTTCAGAACCGCTTGACGTCGACCTGGGCAAAAATTCGCTCGCTCATGCCGAAGTCCCGCATCGTCTGGTGCACTATCCTCCCGGTCAGTGAATCGAAGCTGGGCGGGGCGTATGTCGGCTTCAATGTCAAGCGCGCACCCGTGAACGCGTTCATCCGCAATTCGGTCGGTACCTTGATCGACGACGTCGTCGACTTCGCGGCGGATCCTACCGTCGGCGTGGACAGCGCGGCGGATAATAGCTCGCTGTGGAACCCTGACGGCCTTCATCCGGCTGACGGCGCGCAAAGCTATCTGACGGCGGTGTATACGCCTGTGGTCGATCGGCAGCTCGCCATCCCCCAGTCGTGGATCGACAGCCCCTACTCGGACGAGATCATCGATAATCTGGTCGCCGCAGCCGCCGTTGCGGTGACGACGTTCGACCCCAACCGGAAATCACCGTTCGTCAACATTTCGGATGATCACCGCACGGTGTCTGGTATCCCATCGAACGGCGCAAACAGTCCTGCGATGTCGACGACCAGTCGCAATGCCGGCGTGCTCTACGCCGAGATGACCATCGTCAAGGTCAATGGCTCATTCGGTCACGGGATCGTCAACAACTCGTATGATCCGATCAGCGCGGACCGGTCGCGCTTTCCGCAGGCCGGTGTCGGGACGTGGCTGTATGGCAGCGGGCGCGATGGCCAGGATGGCACGGGCGCGGCGATCGACACCGCCTTCGATGAAAACGGCGGCTACATGGGTATCAACCCGATCTCGTTCGATGGGAACCCGCACATCCTTGGCATCAAGTGCGACTTCAATGCTCGCCGGGTGCAGTTCTACATCGATGGCACGCGATTGGGCGGCAACTACGTCATGCCGGCCGGACCGATCTACTTGTTCGCCGGTCCGGCGCTGAACGGAGACAGTGCCCTCTTGAACACGGGGCAGAGTGCGTTCGCGTACCAACCCTCCAATACGACCGCATGGGGCTGAACATGATCCGCGCATTCATCGCTTCCGCGCTCGCGGCGATCTCTTTCATCGTCACGCCGGCATTGGCCGACACGTGGACGGTAGGACAACAGCCCGTCGTTTACCCGATCGACCGCTTTCCCGTCCTCGGTGACGGATCGACGACTTGGGGAGGGACGCCGCCCTATTATGCCAACATGCCGGCGGACATCAACGATCCGGCTTACCAACTCGCCGACTTCACTGCGCAGGACAGCGAGGTTCAATCGAAGACGCAAGCGCAAGGCGCGCAAGAAGCGAAGATGCGGACCGAGTGCGGTACGCCTAGCCACTTCGGCTATGACGATCCCATCATCTACCCAGGCCAGCAAGGCGCGTCGCACGGGCACCAGTTCTTCGGCAACACCCTGACCGATTATCGGTCCACGTATCGCAGTCTACGCACGACGGGACGTTCCAACTGCGGCGGTGATGTGTTCAACCGCACCGCCTACTGGACGCCTTGGCTGGACGTGAACGGCAAGATCCTGCGCCCGGATCAGTTCGTTCTCTATTACGTCGAAAACCCGATCCAGAATTCGAACCTGCTGGTCGATATCCCCCGGGATTTCGCCTACGTCTCGGGGCCTGACCCGATGACGGGCTACATCAGCCAGACGCAGACCGAGATCGACGCGGCCAATGCCGCCGCTGTCAGTGCGGGCGCGAAGATGCGCTACAAGCTGATAACGAACGGCTTCGTCGGCTGGAAGTGCGAGAACCCGATCGGCAACCCCGCCGGTACGACGGCGGCAAGCCCGAACGTCTACGACGCCAGTACCAACCCGGAACCCCGGCAGCCGTACCTGAAGACGGCCAGCGGCCAGCTTACGCTGAACTGCAACAACAAGATGCCCGACGGTGTGACCAATGCCCGCATCCTCGCCGAATTCAACGGCGCGGATTGCTGGGATGGCGTCAACGGTCATGGCGGTCCGACGGGGCGCGGGCACGTCCGCTTCGCCGTACTCGCGACTGATACCTCGACGGGCGTGACGACGGGCGTATGCCCCGATCACTGGCATCGTCTGCCGCGGCTTATCGAGATCATCTATTACCCATTCCCCGATGGGATGAACGAAGTGATGAGCTGGAGGTGGTCGTCGGACATCAACTCCAACTACAATTACGAGAATGGCAAGACTGGCCACATCGATTGGTTCGGTGCTTGGCAATATGGCACCGAAACGAACAAGGGCGTCATGCTGCGATGGATGCGCAGTATCGGAACCATGGGGAACACGCCCCATGAAATGAATTACAGCACCATCGACAACACTACGCGTCTACTGACCGATAGCCAGATCCCCACGAACCAGCCGAACTACAAGGATTACCCCGGTTCGATTCGCGGCGGACGCATCGTCGACAGCAACCATGATTGGGCGAGCAAAGGAAACGCGCGGTTCGTGGCGCCGCCCAAGGGGCCCTACACGGTCCATATGGGACACGGGATGTGATGCGTTCGCTTCCTGAGCAGAAATCGGTGCGCCGTTCATGACCCTGCAGCGTCCGATCGCAACCAGCTTCAATGGCGGTGAGCTGTCGCCGCGCATGGGCGGCCGGATCGATACCGCGATCTACCAGGTCGCGTTGGCCGAAGCGCTCAACTTCGTGCCGACCGTCGAAGGTGCACTCGTCAAACGCCCGGGGTTCGAGCACATCCGTAGCGCGGCCCCCACCGCGAGCTGGCTGGGCAAGTTCCGTTTCAACCTCACCCAGGATTATGTGATCGAATGGAGCGACGGCAAGCTCCGCTTCTACACCAATGACGTCCGGATCGAGACGGCGCCAGGCGTGCCGTACGAGGTTGCCGTGCCCTACACCGCGGCCGATGCGCCGTACGTGTCGTGCCAGCAGAGTTTCGACCGGCTGTACATGGACCATCCCAGTTACCCGCCGGCGCGACTAACCAGGACGTCGGCGACCACGTTCACCTATGAGGCCTGCGCCTTCCAGAACGGTCCCTTCGCAGACGGCAACACCGACCAGGCCAAGACGATCACCGTGTCCGGTACGACCGGCGTCGTCACGATCACGTCGCCGGCGCCGATCTTTCTGCCTGGCCATGTCGGCGCGCCGTTCCGCATCGAGGCCGCGGATTTCTCCACGATACCGGCCTGGGAAACACAAACCAAGATCAGCATCGGCGACGTGCGCAGATCCGATGGCAAGGCCTATACAGCGGAGACGGGGGGCACGACGGGGACGGTGGTGCTGACGCACACCACCGGATCCGAGTGGGACGGATCCAACACGAAAGACGCGAACGACAAGGGGCCGTTCGGCGTGCGCTGGAGCTATCGGCACGATCGGTTCGGCATGCTGGCAATCACCGCGGTTGCGGCTGATGGCCTTTCCGCGACTGCGACGGTCACCCGCCGGCTGCCCGACAGCGTGACCAGCGTGCCGACCTGGCGCTGGGCGCACGGCGCGTTCTCGGCAGCGGCCGGCTATCCATCCGTGGTGATCGCCTGGGGCAGCCGCCTCTGCCACTTCAAGAACTTCGAGCTGCTCGCGTCCGTCGCCGGCGACTATCTCAATCACGCGACCTATACCGCCAGCGGTGTCCTCGCCGGCGATCTCGCCTTCCGCCGCACCCTTTCGACCGAGGATCCCGTGCTGTGGGCCATGGGCGACCGCCGCCTGATCGTCGGCACGGCCAGCCGGGAGATCGCGATCGGCGCCATCAACCAGGCGCAGGCGGTCAGCGGCGACAACATCGAGGCGGTCCCGCAGAGCTTCTACGGCAGCGAGCAGGTGTTTCCGGCGCAGATCGCGACCACCGGCGTCTTCGTGCAGCGCGGCGGGCGCAAGATGCGCCAGGCCGAATACGACTTCGCGCGCGATCGTTACCAGGCCGAGAACATGACCGTGTGGTGTCGCCACATCACAAAGAGCGGCGTCATCCAGCTGGCGTTCGCCAAGGAACCGGAGGAGCTGCTGGTCGGCGTGCGTCGCGATGGCACCCTCATCGCCCACCCGCACGCACCCGAGCAGGAGACGAAGGGCTTTTCCCGTATCGTCCATGGCGGCGGCCAGATCCTGTCGGCTGTTGCATGTGCCAACACCAAGGGCGATCAGGACACGATCTGGGCGTTGGTGCTGCGCGCCGACGGCTCCCGCAGCGTCGAACGCATGGCGGACTGGCATGAAGACGAGGATCCGATCGTCGACGCTTTCTACGTCGATAGCGGCTCGACCGTAATCGCGTCAGCCGGACAGACGCACTTCACCGGTGCGACCCAACTCGCGGGCCTCCCCGTTGCCGTCCTCGCCGATGGCGGCGTCGTAACCGGCGTCACGGTCGGCGCAGATGGCAGCTTCGATCTCAGCCCCGACGACGTGCCCGCCGATCGAAGCTACCGCCTGACTGTCGGCCTGCCCTATACCGCCCGCGCGACCACGCTCCGCCCCGAGCTGGGCGGCCGGGGCGATACGTCGCAAGGCAAGCGGCAACGCGTCGTCAAGCTGGTCCTGCGCCTGCTGGCGACCGGCGGGATCCGGATCGGCGCCAAGGGTGGTAAGCTCGACAATCTGGTCGACCGCGGCAGCGCCGAGCACATGGACGCCGCGGTGCCGCTCTACTCAGGCGACACCGACAAGCCGGTCAGCGGCGGCTGGGACAAGGATGGCCAGGCCGTGTTCGAGAGCAAGGCGCCGCTGCCGGCGACGATAGTCGCCGCGATGCCCGTCGTGACGGTGACATCATGACAGTCGTAATCGAGGCCATGAAGCCGATCGATATGCTGGTGATCCAGCGCCAGGCCTCACAGCTTGTCCAGCTCGGTATCGAGCGCACGGTCTCCATGGAGGAGGCCGAGGCGATCGCCGAAGGGGAGGGCGAGGCGTGGACGGCTCGCCATCATGGGCGGATCGTTGCCTGCCTTGGGCTGCGCGAAACCTTCCCCGGGCGACAGGCTGTGGCCTGGGCGGTTCTTGCGGAGGGCCTCGGCGCGGCGCACTTGGCGATCACGCGCTTTGCCCGCGCGCGGATCCGCGCGAGCAAGCTCGTCCGGATCGAGGCCATCGTCCGCCAGTCCGTCCCCGCGGAGGCGGCTTGGGCGCAGCTGGTCGGAATTTCGCCGGTGCACGTCATGCGGGGATTTGGCGCGGCAAGCGAGACGCACATACTGTGCGAACGCATTCGGGGGCAGGACTGATGGAGGCGGCGCAGGCGGCCGGGCAGCTGATCGGTGGGGTCGGCGCGTATGAAGCCGGCAAATACAACAAGGCGGTGGCCGAGACGGAAGCGGTCGAGGCGCAGAACGTCGGCGCGGCCGACGAGCTGCGCGTGCGCGAAGCGGCGCGTGCGGCGATCGGGCAGCAGGTGGCGGCGCAGGGCAGCAACGGGTTTGCCATGGGGACGGGCAGCGCGATCGACGCGCTCCAGCAAAGCCAGATCAATGCGGCGCTCGATGCCATGCAGGTCCGCCAAGAGGCCAAGAGCCGGGCTCGCGCGCTGCGCATACAGGGAGCGATCGCCAAGTCGCAGGGCGACAATGCCTTGGTGCAGAGCATGTTTGGCGCGGCGAGCAGCACCTATCGGATGCAGCAGGATTGGGCCTCCGCGCGGCGCGGCTCAACGCCGCGGCCGACGTCGTCGGGCGGCTCCGAGGGTGGCGGCAACGCCTTGTACGAGGGACCGTAAATGCCAGCAGAGGTCGGATACAACCAGCAGGTCGGCACCGCGCGGCCGGCGGCATTGCCCGATGCGAGTGCCGCCGCCTTCGGCGCCGGCATCGGCGCGGCTATCGCGGACGCCGGCGAGACGGTCCACCAGGCGAAGATCCAGGCGTATCGTGCCGATCGCAGGCTCGCAGCCGATCAGGCGTGGGGCGACTTCGCCACCAGGTTCGCCGACACGCGCAGCCAGCTCGACCGCGCCCGCGCCGATGCCCGTGTCAACGCCCAGCCGGGGGGCGCCGGCCATACCGAGCAGATGGAGAAGGCCTTCGACGCGGCCACCGCCAATCTGGCCGATACGCTGACCGAGGACGACCAGCGCGCCCGGGCGCGCGAGATGATCGCCAGCTACCGCCAGCAGGTCACCGACGATGCCTATACCTGGCAACTCGGCGAAGGCGTCAAGAAGTCGGTCGCCGACATCGGCAGCTTAAGCGACAAGGGATCCGCGCGGCTTTACACCAGTGGCGATCCCGCCAGCTACGTGCAGGAAACCAAGATGCTGCGCGACAGCATCGACGGCCTGACCAACGTGCCGGTCGACGTTCGCGACAGGCTGTTTCGGGAAGGCAGCGAGAAGCTGGCCGTCGCTTATGGCAACCACCTGATCGACACCAACCCGAAGCTCGCCAGCGCGGCGATCGACGCCGGCGTCTTCAACGACGTGCTCGACGGTCAGCAGCTCGATCGGCTGCACAACGGCGCTCGCGCGCAGATCCACGCGCAAGAGGCGCAGGCGCGGGCGCAGGCGGCGACCGACAAGGCAGCAGCACGCGATGAGTTGGAGGCACAAGCTGTCACACTCGACGCTGGAGGAGGAACCTACCAAGATCGCCTGAACCAGGCGCAGCGCTATGAACAGATGGGTGACAGATCGAAGGCTGCGCAATGGCACGCCAAGGCGCAGCAGTTCATTACCCGACAGGCTGTTATTGATTGGGACCTGCCGCAGCTCGACCGCCGGATATCTACATTGCAAGGCAAGCAAAACGGCGGTGGCCTATCCGGTGAGGAAGCCAATGAACTTGCCGCTCTCCAAGACGAGCGAGCATCAACCGCCAAGCGTCTCAATCAGGACGGCGGTGCCTTGCTACAGTGGCAATATGCCAACCGTCGCCCAGTCGTGCCGCTCAATCCGGCCGACCCAGCATCCATGCAGCAGCGTGCGCGGGACGCCACGATTGCCGCTCAGCGCTATGGCCGCGCTTCCATCGAGCCGATCCTCCCCAACGAGTTGCCCGCCTTCAAGGATCTGATGGCCAATGGTCCGAACGGGAAGCTCCAGGTCCTCGACCAGATCCGCGGCTTCGGCAATGCCCAGGCAATCGCCGGTGCGGCGCGTCAGGTGGCGGGCGATGACGGCGCGTTCCGTGTCGCCGCCCTGCTGCCGCGCGATGTCGCCCGCGATGTGATCCGTGGGAACGACACGCTGAAGGCGCACCCGCAGGTCTGGAATACCGCAAGGGCCACGGCCGATTTTGCCAAATGGTACGGAAACGCACTCGGCTGGGTCGGTGGCAGCTATCGCAACGACATCATGGATGCGGCCAAATCCTTCTACAGTCAGCGTGCCAGCGATGGCGGGGTGCAGCAATACGATCCCGGCCGGTTCGCACAGGCGATCGAGACGGTGATGGGCCGCAGCAGCGATGGGCGTGGCGGCGTTGCACGAACCTCCCAGGGCATTGTGATCGTCCCCTCATCCATGAAACCGGATCAGCTTCTCCAGACGTTTGCGCGCGCAACGCCGCAGGACTATGGCAAGGCCGCCGGCGGCCGGTATCCGGTTTGGACCGATGGCAAGGGGCTGACCGAACGCGAATTCAAGGGCCTGCTGCCCACCATGGTCGCTGACGGGGTCTATGGCTTCCGAGGCCGCAACGGCCAGCTGATCCACGACAACAAGGGCGACGCGTACACGGTGCCGATCGCGAAGCTGCCCCATCGATGAGCGACCACCGCGGCCTTCTCTCATTCGACGCGCCCACGGTCGACCAGTCGCGCCTTCGCCCTCGCGCTGGCGTCGAGGCACCCAAGCCCGTCCCATCGCTGATAGACCAGTTCTCCGTCGCCGCGCGCGGCGCCGCAGCGAACGACGATCCGGCGGCTGACCAGGCGCGGCAGCAGGAGGCGATCGACAATGCGCTCGCGCCACTCGTCCAGGATCTGAAGGCGCGGGGCATCGATGGCGCCTTCACCGCCCGCCGCGCCCGTGACGGCTTCGCGCTCAGCTACGACCAGGACGCGATCTGGCAGGGCATCGCGCGCGCCCGCCAGGCCGACCCTAAGGCATTCGAGGGGATCGACGGGGACCCAGCCAGCTTCCGGCAGAAGGTCACTGCGCCGATCCGCGCGAGGATCGCCGGCGAACGGGACACCCAGCAGCGCAGCAGTTGGGCACCTTGGCTGGCGGGCCAGTTCGTCGGCGGGGCCAGCGACCCGATCAACCAAGCGGCGATGCTCGCCGGCCTCGGGCCCGCGCGCTCAATCGCGCAGGCGGCGCTCCGCGATGCGGTCGTAAACGTCCAGACCGAAGCCGTACAGGCGCCGGTCCGTGCGATCGCGAAGGCGAAGCAAGGGCAAGCGACGACACCTGGCGAAGTGGCTTCCGATCTTGCCTTAGCGGCAGGTACCGGGGCTGCCTTTGGTGGCGCGGTGCACGGCGCCGGCGAGCTAGTCGGCAAGGTGGCCGCGCGGATCAAGGGGCCGGCTGGGCAGCTCGCGGATCAGATGCGCAGCGCGATCGGCGTCGATCGCATGACGGATACCGAGCGCACCGCCATGGCGGCGCTCGACCGGATCGACGAAACCGCGGCGACCAGTCCGTTCACGGGCGGCGCCGGCGCCGACGGCCACCTGGCCCGCGTCGATCGCGCGATGGATCAGCTGACCAGTCCAGCGACGGACACAGCTCCGGCCGCGGCGCCCGCGCGGTTCGATGGTCAGACCTATGCCAACCGCGTTGCGATCGCCGAGAGCGGCGGCAAGTGGCAGATCCAGGCGCCGACCTCGTCCGCCTATGGCCTCTATCAGATCACCCGCGGCACGTTCCTGCGCGTGGCCAAGACGCTGCCCGGGTTCGACAAGATGGACGAGGCGGCCTTGTGGAACCGCCGTACGAACCCTGCGATGCAGGAGGCGGTGTTCAACGCGATCACGCGCAGCAACCGCGCGGCGCTCGCGCGCGCCGGCGTGCCCGAGACTTACGGCAACCTGTACATGCTGCATTTCGCCGGCGAGGCGGGCGGCACAAAGATCCTGCGCGCGGCCGGCGACACGCCGATCGAGCAGCTGCTCAGTGGCAAGGCGATTGAGGCGAACCCGTGGCTGAAAGGCAAGACGGCCGACGACGTCGTCGCATGGGCGCATCGCAAGATGGGCGAGACGCCGCGCGAGGGGCCGGTGCTGTCACGCGAGGGCTTCGCCGACGATGTCGCGGGCGACGCTGAATGGCATGCCGCGCAAGCCGAGGTCGACGCGGCCGAGGTGGAGCTGGAGCGGGTCAATGCCGAGGAGGCCGGCGCGCGACCGCCGGCGGCCGAGGATGACGTGCCGTTCGACTTGGACGATCCGCGCGGCCGCACGTTCGACGACGCGGGCCGCGATCCCTTCGCCGATATGCCTGAGGATTTCGCGGATGCGACGCCGGCGCGCGTCGATGGCGAGGAAGATGCCGGGCCGCTGCGATCGATGGAGATGGAGGCGGAGCCGGTCCGCTCGACCGTCGCGCCGGACGCTGTCGATGATGCAGTAATCAGCCCGATCATGGTCAGCGAGCGTGGCGCCCCAGGCTTTCACTTGGAACCCGATGCCGAAGGCCATATGGTCAATTCGGTCTACCGCGATGCCGAAGGCGTCGCGCGCGCCGCGGTGCTGTTTCCGGCGACCGACGAGGTCCGCGCGTTTCGAGCCGAAACCGGACACACCGGTGTCTCGGTCTACGTCGCGCCGGAGCTGCGTCGCCAAGGGATTGCGACCCGGCTGTATGACCAGCTGCGCGACGCCGGCTATGATATCGACGTGCTCAGCGGTTCGTCGGATCTGACGCCGGATGGCGCCGCTTTCGTCAACGCACGGCGCACCCGGGCAAACGAGCGGCGGTTGGGCGATCATCGCGCTTCCGAGGGCTCAGGGGCGATCGACGCACCTTCGGCCGCCGACGCCGCGCCGATCGCCGGCTTTGACACCCCCGAAGACGTCGCCGCGGTCCGGCAGATCGACAGCTTGGAGCATGACCTGCGCATGTTCCTGCTGGAGGACGATGCGAAGGGCCTGACGGTGCGGTTGAACGACGAGGGTGACGTAATCAGCGCGGCCGACGCAATGACGGACCTGGACGCGGACGAAGCCGCGATCGCCGCGGCGCGCGCGTGCATGGCGCCGCATGAGGGAGAGATGGCGTGAGTTTGGGCAATTGCATCCCCGGCATGGTCAAGCGGGGCGAGATCGATGCGCAGCGCGGCGCCCGCATGAAGCAGCTGTTCGACGAGCTGGAGGCCTTCTACCGCCGGGACATGGGGCCGGACGCCGCGGCGGCCGAGGCGAGCGAGGCGACGCTCCGCCAGCTCACCAGCGAAGCACGGCTGAAGAAGCGACAGACCCTCCTCCAGATCAACCGCCAGCGCGAGGCGCTGAAGGACATGGACCTGTTCAAGGCAACAATCGCTACGCCGCCTTCAACGCGCTGCTCGACGACGACGATCGAGCGCCCTACCGCGGCGGCAACGTCGCGATCGGCGCGCGCCGGATCGAGCGGCTGGCCCATGCGCGCATGACCGAATTCATCGAACGTCATAAGCGCACGCTCCTCGGCAAGCCGAACGATCCGGAGGGACTGGCCGACGTCGGCCGCGAGCTGTTCGGCGAGAGTACCGGCAACGCGCGGGCCAAGGTCTTCGCCGATGCCATCGAGGGCGCGCGCGAGGATCTCCGCCAGCGGTTCAATGCGGCGGGCGGCGCGATCGCCAAGCTCGACAATTACGGTGTGCCGATGCGCTACGAGCCCGCGCGCGTGCGCGACGCGTCGCCCGAGCGCTGGGTGGAGGTGGTCAGTGCCAGCCTTGATCGATCGCGGATGATCGACGAGCGCACCGGAGTGCCATTCACCGACGAGGGGTTGCGCGCTTTCCTGCTCGATGTCCGCGAGACGATCCGCACCAACGGCATGACCGGCGAGCCGAGCGCGGCGTTCCGTGGCGCGGGCAAGATCGCCAACCGCGGCCAGGAGCATCGCGTCCTCCATTACAAGGACTTCGACGCCTGGCAGCAGGTAGCCCGCGAGTTCGGTACCGGCGACAATCTGTTCAGCGTCATCATGGGATCGATCAGCGGCCGGGCGCGCGACATCGCGATGATGGAGCGGCTTGGCCCTAACCCCGACGCAACGGTCCGCTTCCTCCTCGACGGCATTGCTCACGACAAGGCCAAGGGTGACGAGGCATTCGTGCCCGAGGTTAGCGCCAAGTCGGTGGAGCGATCGCAGTCCGAGAACCTATGGCGATACGTCAAGGGCGAGGCGAGCGCGCAACACGTGTATCCCGATCCGATCCGACGTGGCGTCGTCACCGGCCTGCAAGGCGGCCGCAACCTTATCACCGCAGCCTGGCTAGGGTCCGCGTCACTGTCCTCGATCAGCGACGTCCACACCCAAGCGATGGCGCGCGGCTTCTACGGCCTGCCCGAGACGAACCTGCTGACCCGCACGCTCGCATCACTGCGCGACAACGCCGGCCAGCTCAGCGCCGAGAACCGCGCGGCCGCCGCGCGCCTGGCGCTGGGCATGGAGGATGCCGCACATTCCCTGGGGGAGAGCGCGCGCTATATCGGGGAAGTCAGCGGCCCCGCCTGGACGCAGGTGACGGCGGACGCGGTGCTGCGATTGTCGGCGCTCAATCGGCTGACGGAGAATCGCAAGAGTGCCTTCGGCCAGGCGCTGCTCGGCGCGATCGCCGACGAGCGTGCACGACCATGGGGCGAGATCTCGCCCGGCCTCAGGACGGCGATGGAGCGCAATGGCATCGACCAGCATGACTGGATCCACATTCGGCGCGCGACGACGACGATCCGCGGATCCGAATTCATCGATCCGTCCGCGATCGACGTCGCCGCGATCGGCGGCCGCAAGGCGCAAGACCGTCTACTCGACATGGTAATTCGCGGCCAGGCGATGGCGGTGCAGGAAGCATCGATGACGTCACGCGCGCTGGCCAATCCGGTCGGCTTGGCGAAGGGCAGCATCAGTGGAGAGCTGTGGACCAGCGCCTTGCAGTTCAAGGGCTTCGCCGTGGCGCTAATGGCGAAGCACGCGCGGATCGTCGGCATGCTCGGCCGCGCGGGCGGGGCGGCCTATGCCGCGCAATTCTTCATCGGCCTCACGATGTACGGCGCCGCGGTCATCCAGCTGCGCGAGCTGGCTAAGGGCAACGATCCGCGGCCGATGGACAAGCCCGAGTTCTGGGCGGACGCCGCCCTCCAGGGCGGCGGCATCGGCATCCTGGGTGACCTCGTCGGGGTGTTCAAGAACGACCGCATCGACAGCCTGGGCCAATTCATCGGGGGCCCGATCTACGGCGCGGTTCAAGACGCACGGTCGGCGGTGCGCACGGCGCTGCCGGGCAAGGAACGGAAAGACGGCACTAGCCGCGAGGGCAATCCCGGCAAGGGCGCAGTCCGCTTCGCCAGGCGATACGTGCCTGGATCCAACCTCTGGTACGCCCGTCTCGCCTGGGAGCGCATGGTCATCGATCAGCTCGACGCGCAAGTGAACCCCGACCACGACGCCGATGTGAAACAGCGGGTGAAACGAAGCGCCGACAACCACCAGGGCATGTATTGGCAGCCAGGGACAATGGCGCCGCAGCGCGCGCCAAATTGGCGCAACGGCATTGACAGCACCAACATCATCACACCAGGTGTTGGATCGTGAGGGGGCAAACCTCTTCGGCTCTGATCAAGCAAATCCTTCTAGCCGCGATCAGGCCAGTCCATCCGTTGGATCATGTGATCGCAGCAGCGCTTTCTGTCGGCCTCTTGCTCGGCGTGACGCTCGGCGCCCTGGCCGCTCTGGTGCCATCGCCAGAGTTTGGAACGGCGGTTGTGCGACTTCCCCTTCTGACGATTTCTTTTCGCGCAAAAGTGGGTGTGATGGCGGAGCGGCAGCAGGTGAGACGGTGCCGCTCACTGCCGTAATGCCTTGTTCAATCAATCTATTGATATCAACAGTCGCGTTCACACTGCAATTTTTCAGAATGAAAAGCAGCAATGCGACGAGAATAACAGCCGATAAGTTGCGCTTTTTCAGCTTCTCCGCGAGATCAGGACTAAAGCCGGCGACTTCCTGAATGATATCTCTAGCGGATAAATTATCATCACTGGCTTTTTTGGCTATCTTTTGGATGGCTGCGATTGTTTCGCGCGACCAAAGTGGGGCAGATTTGACCTTGACGTCGTCGCCGCTGAGATCAAAGACGCCGTCGATGATTTCAGCTGTGCCGCCGCATTGCGGGCAGCGGGTGTAATTGCCTACCATCGAGATATTTGGACCGAAGAGCCCGAAGCTCGTCTCGGAGATATGGCCACAGGCCGAACATTTTGCAGGTAATGATACCACGCCACAGGCCTCGAATCGTGAACGAGGCTTTGACCGTAACCTAATTGCTTGTTGGCAGCGAATCGCGCTCGGGTTATGGTGCTGCCGCCCTCAAGGGCTCCGGTGATTACGGCACCGGACACCGCCCCCTGATGTAACACCCTGGGGGGACGATTGTGACCGTAGCCGCAAAGCCTGCCCTGGTGGAATATGTCGAGGACGGCATATCGACGTCCTTTGCCGCGCCGTTCCGCTACGAGGCAGCAACCGATCTCATCGTCGAGAGAATATTCGACACCGGCCAGGTAACGCTCCTCGCGATGGGGAGTGATTATACCGTCAGCAGCGGCGCCACTGACGCCGGGGGCACGGTTACGCGGACAACTGCAACCAATGGCGCCACGCTGCGGATCCGACGGGATACCGCCAGGGCGCAGCGAATGGCCTATCCGACTGGTGGTCGCTTTCCAGCGGAAAGCCATGAGGCTGCACTCGATCGTTTGATGTTGATCGCGCAGGAGCAGGACGCCGCGGCGGCAGATATCACGGATCGCGCATTGCTGACAGCCCCCGGGGAGGTTCTAAATCCCCTCAGCGGTTCGCGTCCTGGAAAGGTTATCGGCTTTGGAGCCGACCCGGCACAGCCTCTGATGCTCTCCCCGGGCGGATCGGACGCAGCACTCAGGGAGGATCTGGCGAGCGGCCCTGGCGCTGCATTGGTCAGGTTCGCCCCGGAATTCCCTGGCGCTTCACCACGAGCGCTCGGGCGTAAAGCTGCCGAGGTGGTGTCGGTCATCGATGCCGGTGCCAAGGGTGACGGCATCACCGACGACACCGCCGCCTTCAATGCCGCCATCGCTACCGGCAAGACCGTGATCGTACCGGCGACCGTCTTCGACGGTACGACGATGGTGCGTGCGCGCTACTCCGTGGCTGACATTGATGTCGTCGATCGACTTCATATCCGCGGTGAAAAGGACGGGTGGAATAATGCACCACTGCTGCTGGTGCGTTCGACTGGCGCAGCCGCCTTCCTCAACAGCTCGGATGAAATACGTTTTTACCTGACGATCGAGAACCTTGCTTGTGGCGCGGCCTTGGGGGTTACTGGCGCTTCGTTCTACAAGCAGACAAGGCAGGACCGTTACTCCGCCTACGCAACTTTTCGAAACATTGAAACGATGCTCAGCCTTCAGGTGAGTTATATCATAGCTCCAATCTTTGTCTTGTGGGATCGTTGTCGGGATGGCGGAGAAGGTAGTGCCAGTGATAACCAGCATTGTTTTATTCAGGCACTTGCGCTTTCCTATGGGCAGCGGGACCAGTTCAACGTCATCCGTATCAAGGATTGCATCGTCAACAATGCGTTCGGGACGCAGGGCGCGATTATTGCCTCGTACGGTGTCACCTGGAACATCGAGAATACCGATTTCGAGGCGCTTAAGTGCTCTGCGTTCGTGGGCTATAACATCGACCAGCTGCGTATATCGGGGTGCTGGATCGAGGGCGTGCGTGCCGCGAATACGATCCAGCTTCGTAACTACGCAGGCACCCCGGCATCGTCGCATGCAGTGATCGATACCGTCAATTTCGTCTTCAACGGTACGGGCGGGACGGAGGTGTCAGAGGTGTTGGGCATTGACGAGCTCGGCAGCGCGGTCGTGAAGCACAGCACGTTCAACCTGGTTCCTGCCGGCGCGAAACTCACGACGACGGGCAATCGACTGACCGTCAATGTGGACAACCGTGCGGTGAGCGGTGCTGGTGCAGCCAGCTTCTTCGATGGAACCCACCACGAGTCCTTCGCTGGAGGGCGCCGCCTCTTGCAGGGCGCGGCGGATAACGGCGTGACGGGTATGACACTCCAGACGTCGGGCGGCTTTTCTGCCCCCCTGGGTTTGCTGTCCCGCAGCGGAGTCGATGTTGGGACAGCTTTCGTCAACATCGCGGACAGTCAGACCGGGTTCGGCGGAACCGTAACAATCTCGGGCTTCGACGCTGGCGACGGTTCGATGTTTCGCTTTGTGAAGAATTGGTTGGCAGGCACGATGCAAGACGTTGTTCCACCCATCAATAACACCACGCGTACGATGACCTTCCAAGTCACCGGCAATTCGCTTCAGATGAAGACGGACGCCGGCGCGCTCAAGGTCTCTACGACGATGCAACACTGAGGCTGGCATGTCCGATTTCATCTCGCAGCTCGATGCTAATGTCAGCGCAATCCAGAGCAATAGTGAATTTGGTAGTGGCACTCAGCGAGTCGCCGCGATCACTGTTCATGGCTTACGGGGCTTGGCTCGCGATCAGGCGCTTGGACGACTGCATGCTGCGATGGCAACGGCCGAGGGGCTCTATCGCGAGTGGCTGACAGAGGCACTCGCGATCGTTCATGCCGCGGCGTCGGCCGACGCAGATGCTTGAGGGGCTCACATCAATCATTGGTTCATCGTTTGAGCGGGCGCCTTGGGGATGGGGTCTGCTGCTGACCGTCACCGTGGCTCTGATCCGAGGGTGGCCAGCGATCGTCGACGCGACGACCAAAGCCAAAACGGCGCTGGGTGATCGTCGCCTGTCCCGGATTGAGAAACTCGAAGCAAAGATCGAGGTCCAGAACGCCTCGCATGAGGTCGAGGTCGGTCTTCTCAGGCACCAGTTGAACAATGTCATCGGCTGCCTCGATGCGCTGTTGCTGCTCATCGAGACGGCACCGGACAAGGCGGCCGAGCACGCCGCGCGGATCCGGGCGATGCGCAAAGAGCAGAGCAAAACGGCGGTCGTCGAGAAGGCGACGATCAAAGGCACACGCGTGGCCGTTGCGGAAGCCGCCGCCCTCGTGGCCGAGAAGGGTGTATCATGACAGTTGATCAGGAGATCCAGGCCGTCATCATTCGCGAGGGCGACTACAGCAATCACCCCGCCGATCGCGGCGGCCCGACGCGTTGGGGGGTCACCGAGCAGGTGGCTCGGGCGTACGGTTACGCCGGCGATATGCGAATCTTGCCGCAATCGACGGCTGCGCAGATTTACCGGCGGCAGTACTGGACCGATGTGCTCTTCGATCAGGTCGCGCTGCGTTATGCCCGCGTCGGATCGGAGCTGTTCGATACTGGCATCAACATGGGCCAGGAGATCGCCGGCGGCTTCCTTCAGCGCGCGCTTAACCTGCTCAATGCCGGCGCAACGCTTTGGCCAGATCTGAAGGTCGACGGCCGGATCGGGGCCGTGACGCTCGCGGCGCTCGACAGCTACAAGCAACGCCGCGGCATTGGGGGCGAGGCTGTCCTGCTGAAGGTGCTCGATGGTTTTCAGGTGGCGCGATACGCTGACATAACAGAGGCGCGCCCCGCCAATGAGGCGTTCTTCTATGGTTGGATCGCCAACCGCATCGGGCAGGCCGCATGACCGGGCCCGGCTGGCCCAACGAACGCGGATGGCTGACGATCGGCGCTTGGACGCTGTTCGTCTACATCATCTCGCTGGTGGCGTTCATCCCCGAGCTGGACAAGTCGCAGCTCTTCACCGCGCTCGCGTCCGGCGTCGCCGGCGCCATTCTGCGCGATGTCTATGGCATGTGGACCGCATCGACGAAGGCCGGCGCCGAGCTGGCCGGCAAGGCGATGGACGTGCTGCATCGCCAGTCTGAAATCCCGGCCGGCACTCCTGCCGATCCGGTGTCGACGAAGGAAGTCTCATGAACCTTGGCAAGATCCTGAAGGCCTTTGCGGTCATCGCGAAGCCGACCGCGCAGGCCCTCGCGACCGCTGCGATCACGGCCGCGGCACAGGCCGCGGTGGACAAGCTCAACAAGCCGAAACCCGGCTGATGCCGTTCCAACATCAGTCCCTAGCTGTTGGGTAATTGGAATGATTTCGGCGGCTAAGTATTTGATATTGCATGGCCGCTAAAGCTTGGAAGGCTGCTGCACTACCATTGTGCTATACCCGCCCGCGCCATCGACCACCGTCGGTGGAGCGCCGTTCTAGCGGCTGAGCCGCACGATGCAAGCGTCCAGCCATGGTTCACCGCTTGCTTACCACTGCGCGGTTAGATGGCCGCATGTCCGAAGCCATGCAGCCATCCGCACCTGCGCGCCCCCCGTCGGCCGTCAGCACCGGCGTCGGGGTCGCGGGGGTGGTCGGGCTGATGGCCTGGCTCGTGATCGCCGGGCATGTCGGAATGGACGGGCCCTATGCCGCGCTCGTCGCGCTCGCCTGGACCGCCGTGCCGATGATCGGCTGGTCGCTCGCCGTCGACAAGGTGCATCGACGGGCGAGCACCGGCATCGACTGGACCCTGCGCCGCCGCGGTCGCGAAGCCGTCGACGTCAGCCTGACCAAGATCGCCGGGCTGTTCGCGACCTGGGGCGCGATCGCGCTCGTCTACTTCACCGGGCGGTTCTACTGGCAGGGCAATTTCGCCTTTGCCATGTGGTGCCTGACGTGGAGCGTGCCGGTCGTGGCGCTGCTCGCGCTGCCCTACGTCTTCTGGCTGGACCGCCGCCTTGTCGAGCCACGGGACGGTGCATGGCATTTCGGTGCCTGGCTGACCGGTCAGGCCGGGTGGGAGGCAGCCGCCATCCAGGGCCATCTGCGCGCCTGGGCGGTCAAGGGCTTCTTCCTCGCATTCATGCTCGCGATCGTGCCGGGCGGCTATGGCGCGCTGATCCGCACCGACCTGAGAGCCGCGCTCCACGATCCCGCCGCGCTCGGGCAGTGGCTGATCGCGCTGATGTTCGTGGTCGACGTGATGATCGCGACGGTCGGCTATGTCCTGACGCTGCGTCCGCTCGATTCGCATATCCGCAGCGCCAATCCGTTCGCCGCCGGCTGGACCGCCGCCCTGATGTGCTACCCGCCCTTCATCCTGATGGAGACGGGCGGCCCGTTCGACTATCATCCCGGCACGCAGGAATGGACCGTCTGGTTCCAGTGGCATCCGTGGCTGCTCGCCGGCTGGGGCGGGCTGTTGGTGCTGCTCACCGCCATCTACGCCTGGGCGACGGTGGCGTTCGGCCTGCGCTTTTCCAACCTGACCAACCGCGGCATCCTGACGCACGGCCCCTATGCCCTGTCACGCCATCCGGCCTATCTGTCGAAGAATCTGTTCTGGTGGGCCTCGACCCTGCCGATCCTGTCGACCGGCGGGATCGTCGATGCCGTCCGCGCCACGCTGCTGATGGCCGTGGTCAGCGGCATCTACTACTGGCGCGCGAAGACCGAGGAGCGGCATCTGGGCATGGACCCAGAGTATCAGGCCTATAGCGCCTGGATGACGCGATACGGCGTCGTGCCCCGGTTCTTTCGCTGGCTGACGGGCCGGTAGAAACGAGGTGCGCGGTGGGCGTCGAGCCCAAGCATCGCCAAGGTCGTGCGGGCAGCCGCCATCGTTCCGCGCGAAAAGTCACAAAAGTCGCACAGGTTAGCGGGGTACCGTGAAAGCGGTCGCAACGCCGCTTCGAAGAATTCCCAACGATTACAAAGAGCGTTAACTCTTATAGCATAATCCTGGCCGAAAAGCCAGTTTAGAAGCTCGCCTCTGCATAGACGCGGCTGATGTCGCCCTGCCAGTCTCCACTATAGGCGTCGAGCAGCCGCTGCGCCGGGACCTTGCCGCTGCGAACCACTTCACGAAGCGGATCGAGGAAGCCGGTCTCGTCGTCGCCTGCGGCATTGGTCCGCGCGCGCGCCGAAAGACCCGCGTGGGCGATGTCCAGCACCTGGCCCGCGATATCGGCGAGGCGGCCACCGCCCGGCAGCGGCGCGTCGAGGCCGCGCTTCGGCACGGCATCGCGAAGCGCCTGGCGATCGACGATGTCCCAGTCCTTGACGAGGTCCCACGCCGCATCGAGCGCGCCACCGTCATAGAGCAGGCCGACCCAGAAGGCGGGCAGGGCGCAGATCCTGTTCCACGGACCGCCGTCGGCGCCGCGCATCTCCAGGAAGGTCTTGAGCCGCACCTCCGGGAAGGCGGTGGACAGATGGTCGTTCCAGTCGTCCAGCGTCGGCTTCTCGCCGGGCAGCACGCTGAGTTCGCCCTTCAGAAAGTCGCGGAACGAGAGGCCCGCCGCGTCGATGTACCGGCCGTCGCGATAGACGAAGTACATCGGCACATCGAGCATGTAATCGGCATAGCGCTCGTAGCCGAAGCCGTCCTCGAACACGAAGGGCAGCATGCCCGTGCGCGCCGGATCGGTATCCGACCAGATGTGGCTGCGGTAGGAGAGGAAGCCATTGGGCTTGCCCTCCGTGAACGGCGAATTGGCGAACAGCGCGGTCGCGAGCGGCTGCAGCGCGAGTCCGACGCGAAACTTCTTCGCCATGTCCGCTTCCGAGGCATAGTCCAGGTTCACCTGGATCGTGCAGGTGCGCAGCATCATGTCGAGCCCCATGGTGCCGACCCGCGGCATGTGACGCAGCATGATCGCATAGCGACCCTTGGGCATGATCGGCAGCTCCGCGCGCGCCTTGTCCGGCCACATGCCGAGGCCCAGGAAGCCGAGGCCCAGCCGTTCGCCCGCCTCCTTCACCTGGCGCAGGTGACGGCCAGTCTCCGCGCAGGTCTGGTGCAGATTTTCGAGCGGGGCGCCCGACAGCTCGAACTGTCCCGCCGGCTCCAGGCTGACGCTGCCGTCGGTCCCGGTCAGTGCGATGAGGTTGCCGTTCTCCTCGACCGGTTGCCAGCCGTGGCGCTGCAGGTCGACCAGCAGGTCGCGGATGCCGCCGGCCTCGTCCCAGGCGGGCGCGCGATGATCCGCGGTGCGGTAGACGAACTTCTCGTGCTCGGTGCCGATCCGCCAGCGCTCCGCGGGCTTTTCGCCGCGCGCGAAGCTGGCGATCAACTGGTCGCGCGACTCGATGATCGGCGAGTCCTTCATCGTGGCGGTCTTGGTCGTCATGATCCGCGCCTTACGCGGGGATGAACAGGGGCGCCAGTGATCAAGTTAGCCCGCTTCGGACCAGTCCCCGGCGGCCGCCATCCACACCGATATGGCCGCGGCAGCGGCCGTGTCGGCGCGCAGGATCCGCGGCCCCAGCCCGACGCCGACCGCGGCGGGATGCGCGCGGATCGCGGCGCGCTCCTCTTCGGTGAAGCCGCCTTCGGGGCCGATCAGGATCGCCGCCGGGCCACGCCGCGCGCGCATGGCGTCGAAGGCGGGCTCGCCGCCCGTCTCGTCGGCGAAGAACAGGGCGCGCTCTTGCGGCCAATCGCGCAGCAAAGCGGCAAGCTTGACCGGCTCGACGAGCGAGGGAAGCGCCGTGCGCGCGCATTGCTCCGCCGCTTCGACCATGTGCGCGCGCAGGCGGTCGAGCTTCAGCTTGTCGACCACGGTGCGGCTGGTGAGGACGGGAACGAGGCGATCGACGCCGAGCTCGCACGCCTTTTCCGCCAGCCAGTCGACCCGCCCCTTCTTCAGCGGGGCCGCGACGAGCCACAGGTCGGGCACCGGCTCGCGTGGGCGCAGGCATTCCACGACCTCGACCGTCAGGTCGCGCCGTCCGACGTCGCGCGCGACCGCCAGCCATTCGCCGGTGGCGTCGTCGAACAGCTTGACCGGATCGCCGGGGGCGAAGCGCATAACGGAGACCAGGTAATGGGCGGGGGCGCCATCGATGCGCAGCATGCCCGCGGCCAAGGGGGGGGCGACGAACAGCCGCGGCGTCGATTGCGGCGGCCAGGCGGGGGTAGCGGTCACGGGCGTCTCCGGCGGGCCTGTCGGGCCCAGATCTTGCGGGCGAGGATAAAGGCAAGCAGCGCCGCGGCGGCGACAGCGACCACCGCCACGCTCACCACGCCCGCAACGCGCAGGATCGCCCAAAACAGCGCCTCCACGAAGCGGCCAACCGCCACCGACAATCCGATCATGTCCCCCGCTTGCCCGACATTTGCGGCAAGCGCGAGGCGGGATTCGCCGGCTGGCCGGGATCGTCGTCGCGTGCGGGGCGCCGTCGGCGGAAAGGTGAGGGGTTGCGGTCGTCGCGGCGGCGGGGAAAGGGGTCGGCATGACCACGACCAGCGAAGAGATCGTACCCGACAGCGAGCACAAGGGGCTCGTGGGTCGGCTGCCGCAGCCGCTGCGCGGGCTCGCCCTGCTTGCACGGTTCGACCGGCCGATCGGCTGGTGGCTGTTGTTCTGGCCCGGCGCATGGGCGGTGGCGCTGGCGGGCGGGGCGATCGCGCGCTGGGACCTGATCCTCTGGATCCTCGCGGGCAGCATCGCGATGCGCGGCGCAGGCTGCGTCTACAACGACATCGTCGACCGCGACCTGGATGCGCAGGTGGCGCGGACGCGCAGCCGGCCGATCCCCAGCGGGCAGGTGTCGATCGGCCTCGCCTGGGGCTGGCTGGTCGCGCTGTGTCTCGTCGGGCTGGTGGTGCTGATGCAGCTCCACGGTCTCGCCATCGGCGTCGCACTCGCCAGCCTCGCCCCCGTGGCGGCCTATCCGTTCATGAAGCGCATCACCTGGTGGCCGCAGGCGTGGCTGGGGCTCGTCTTCTCCTGGGCCGCACTGGTCGGGTGGAGCGAGGTGGCGGGCGACCTGTCGGCGCCGATGTGGCTGCTCTATGCCGGTTCGATCGCCTGGGTGATCGGATATGACACGATCTATGCGCTGCAGGATCGCGAGGACGATGCGCTGATCGGCGTGCGCTCGTCGGCGTTGCGGATGGGCACGCACGTGCGCGGCGGCACGGCTACCTTCTATGCCGCCGCGGTGGCGCTGTGGGGCGGGGCGCTGTGGTGCGTCCGCCCCGATCCGCTGGCGCTCGTCGCATTGCTGCCGGTCGCGGGGCATCTGGCGTGGCAGGTGGCGACGCTTCGCCCGGACGACGGTGCCGGCGCGTTGCAGCGGTTTCGCAGCAACCGGTTCGCGGGCCTGTTGATGTTCCTCGCCTGCCTGGTGGTCGGCAGCGCCTGATCGATCGCGGGCGAGGCCGATCGCCCGGGATCAGGCGGCGACGGAACCCGCCCCCCAGCCGCGGCAGGCGAGCGCGCGTGCCTCCTCGACCGGAAGCGGCCGGCCGAAATAATAGCCCTGGACCTTGGTGCAGCCGAGGTCCTGCACCATGCGATGCTCCGTCTCGGTCTCGACGCCCTCGGCGGTGGTCGCCATGCCGAGGCTCTGCGCGAGCGCCACGACGGCGCGGATGATGGCGATCGCCTCCTTCACGCCCTGCGACGCGCCCTGCACGAAGCTGCGGTCGATCTTGATCGAGGAGAATCGCGTGCGCGACAGATAGCCGAGCGACGAATAGCCCGTGCCGAAGTCGTCGAGGCTGAGCCGCACGCCCAGGTCGAGGATGCTCTCCAGCACCTTCGTCGCGCCCAGGCCCTCATGCATGAACACGCTTTCGGTGACCTCGAGCTCGAGCCGCTCGGGCGACAGGCCGGAGCTGGCGAGCGCGCTGGTCACCACCTGCACGAAATTCGGGTTCTGCAGCTGGTCGGGCGAGACGTTTACCGCGACGCGGATGTCCGACGGCCATTGCGCCGCCTCGTGGCAGGCGGTGCGCAGCACCCATTCGCCGATCGGCTGGATCAGGCGCGCCTCCTCCGCCAGCGGGATGAACTTGGCGGGCGAGACATTGCCGAACTGCGCGCTCTGCCAGCGCACCAGTGCCTCGAACCCCTTCAGCCGCGCCGATTCCGCGTCGACGACCGGCTGATAATTCAGGTGCATCTCGCCTTTCTCGATCGCCTGGCGGAGCGCCATTTCGAGGACTCGGCGTTCCTCCGCCTGGACGTGCAGCTCGGGCTCATAGGCGTGGTAGACACCGCGTCCCGCATCCTTGGCGCGGTATAGCGCGAGGTCGGCGGAGCGGATCAGCATCTCCGCCGTCCGCCCGTCGCGCGGCCCGACCGCGAGCCCGACCGACGCGCCGATGTAGAGCGTATGCTGGTCGACCTCATAGGGTTGCGACAGCGTCTCGATGATGCGGCGCGCCAGCGCCTCGATGCGGGTGATGTCCGAACCGTCGCGGACGACGACGGCGAATTCGTCGCCGCCGAGGCGGCCGCACATCTCGCCGCTGCCCATCAGGTGCGCCAACCGTTCCGACACGCGGCCGAGCAGGCGGTCGCCGATCGGATGGCCCAAAGTGTCGTTGACCGCCTTGAAGCGGTCGAGGTCGATCATCATGAATGCGCAGCGCCCGCCCCATTGTTCGGCGTCGCTCATCGCGCGCTGCAGCGTCTCGTTGACCTGCAGCCGGTTGGGCAGGCCGGTCAGCGTGTCGAACCGCGCCATGCGATCGATGCGGTCTGCCGAGGCGCGCTGTTCGGTGACGTCCGAACCCACCCCCCGGAAGCCGCAGAACGCGCCCGACGGATCGAAGCGGGGCGAGGCGGCGAGTTCCCACCAGCGCTCCTCGCCGCCGACATAGACGGGCAGGCGCAGGTCGCGGAAGCTTTCGCGGCCCTTGAGCTTCTCCGCCAGCGTGCGCAGGCCCGGTGCGAAGGCCCCGGTTTCCCAGCTCGGCCCGGCGAGCACCTGGAGAAAGGGTTTGCCGTTGATCGTCAGCGGGTCGAGACCGCAGGCGAAGGCGAACCGCGGCGAGGCCTTGACGATGTGGCGCATCGCGTCGGTTTCCCACAGCCAGTCCGCGTCGGCCTCCTCGAACTCCCGCAGCAGCAGGCTGACCGTCTCGTCACGCTCCGCCAGCGCGATCTGGCTGGCGCGGATGATGACGAGCGAGCGCGCCCGGTTGAGGCAGGCGAGCACCAGCAGCCCCGTGAACGCCGCCGTCGCTCCCGCCTGCGCATAGGCGCCGACGATCGCCAGCTGCGCGAAGACGATGAACCCCAGGCCGCCGACGAAGGCGATCGTCGCGAGCGCGAGCGGCGCCATCGCGACCGCGCCGGCGGTCATCAGCACCGACAGGATCATCCAGAGCGCATAGGCGGCGCCGGGCGCCCCGCCGGACAGGAACAGGACCGGCGGCACGGAC
>NZ_JARWLE010000002.1:0-109594 GCF_031082075.1 Sphingomonas sp. GV3
AGACGCCGGATGACCCATCAGTCCGGACACGAACGGCTGCGCTATGAAGCGGTTCTGAAGCCTCTCGAGTGGGAGCAGCGGATGCTTGTCGACGGTCGGCACGACCTGCGCCGGATCGTGACTGCGATGGCCTCCGACGGCATCGCGATCAGCGAGGAAGTGGCGCTCAAAGCCTGGCATCGGTTTTCCGAAGAAGAGCATTGCGCGACCTGGTACGGCCTAGGCAGTGACGACGAGATCCGGCGCAACCTGATGCCGCATCTGACGTTGAGACCCGTCGCCGAGCAGGACCGCTGACTGGCGTCCGTGACCTCCCGACAGACTGGATCACGCGACCCGATGAGCGAAGTCGAGCACCGGTATACCAGGACGGCTTTGGCCCTGATGCGCATGGCCATGGCGCTGCTCGATCGGGCAGGATGCACCCTTGCCGCCGCCCGGCTTCAGCACGCGATCGACACGGTCGAAGCCGTCCCGGGGAACGCGGCGATGCCGCTTCATTCAACTGAGTCGCCGGGTGCTGAATCCGACCATCATGACCATCAGCGTGGTGCTGGAATAGGGGAGGGTACAAGCTCATGACGAACGCCGTCACCCTTGGTATCTCGGGCTGGTTCACTGCGCACGGAACCCTCTACCATGAGGAGGGTCGCAGGCTCGACGAAATCACGCCGGAGGACTGGTTCAATCTCGTCGCTCATGCCGATGCGATCGACTTCTTTACGCGGCCCGACCCGGCGTTGCCGGCAGCCGACGCCCGCATCTTCCACCTCACCATCACCGCCGGCGAGCGGTCGCGCGAGCTGGCGATCAACGACCCGTTCGAAGCGCCGGAGTTGGCCTTGCTCATCCGGTTAGCGCGCCGCGCCATGCGGGATCGATTGGTGCAAAGGGTTGAAGCGATGGACGGGGAGACCCTCGCGGCCTTACGGGCAGTCTCGACAAGGTGAGCCGGTACTGATCCGACTGGCCGGCTTGTACGCCGGCCTGGTTGCCCCGCCGGACGCCGGATCAGCCCCGAACAGCCGAACAGCAGCAACATCCAGCGACCTGAGAAGTAGGGGTTAGGGGGCACACCCGATGCACCCCGAAGGGGTGCAGAAAAGGGCAGATTTGCGTCGTTCCGGCCGCATGGTCCTATGCGGATACTGCGCCCGGACCATCTGGTCCGTCCTGGTCCACAGAGCGGATAGGGCAAGGAAACCCGCAGTTTTTGCTTGCGCTGCTCTGCACTTCCTCCTTGCGCGCTCCGTAGGCGCAATGCACACTCGCTACCGGGCAGAAGGGGTGTCCGCATGGCGCGCGTACCGATCACGGTGTACCTGCAACCCGACCAGCTCGCCGGCATTGAGCGCCGCGCGGGCCAGGTCGGCAAGACGCGCAGCGCCTGGGTAGCGGACACGCTGGTGCGCTCACTCGAAGACGAGCTGCTGCCGCTGGACGAGATCCTTCTCGACCAGCTGACCAAGGTCCGTGCCGGCCTGGAGGTCGTCGCGGAAGCGCAGGTCGGGCGTGGCCCCGACAGCAAGAAGGGTCTTGCCGAGTTGCGGCAACGACGGGCCGAGCTGGCGACCCGCATGCTGGCCGAAGCGCGTTCGAGACTGCGGCGATGACCGACGCTGGTCGCAGGCGCATCGACGTCTCGAGTGACGTCCACAGCCGGCTGGACGCCGAGTCCAAGCGGCGCAACATCCCCATCCGTGATCTCGTGGAACAGGCGGTCACCACCATGTTCGACAGGGAGGCCCAAGCGGCCTTGTCCGTGCGTCAACAGCGCGAGCGCCGCCATGCCGATCGGATGGAGGAACAGACCGCTCAAATCGGCGAGGTTACCCGTCGCGTCTCGGCCCTGATCGCCCAACAATCGAAGGACCTACCCGGCGCCTTGAACGCAGGTTTCGACGCGATCAAGACCACCATCAAGGAGACCGGCGGGACCGGACATCTCCGCGATTTGATCGCGAAGTTCCAGACCGACTTCACGGTCCTGTTCAAGGAAGCGCAGGGTGCTCTCGCCGTCTCCGTTGGCAATGTCACTAAAGCCGTCGAGGAGCAGGCAAAGGGCTTCGGAAAGCAGCTCGACCGGATTGAGAAGCGTCAGTCGGATACGCGTACAAAGCTTGGCGTAGGTGCCGCCCTTGGCATCGCTGGACTTGTTCTGATCTGTCTGCTGTTCGCCAATACCGCACCTACCCGCTGGCTCTCAATTCGTCTCCTGGGTGAAAGTGACGCGGTACCTGCGGCATGGAGCTTGGCAGGCGATGGGCGCACGACTGGCGAGCTCATGGCGGAGACAAAAGGCCTTCTCGCCAGTGACACATTTCGGGTCCGGTACGCCGAGTGCGCGGCCCATGCTAAGCGCATGAAGAAGCCGTTTCCCTGCCGGCTCACCTTTCCGCCTCTGGAAAGCAAGACGCCGTGACCGTTCGCCCAAACTCGATCGCCGGCGGCGGGGATGCGGCGAGCTATTACGCGGCCGACAACTACTACACCGGCGAGCAGGCGGGACCGTCAGAATGGGGCGGGGGAGGGGCCGAGGAACTCGGTCTGTCCGGCACCGTGGATGCCGGAACATTCTCCGAGGTGCTGGACGGCAAACTGCCCAACGGGGCCGTCATTGCAAGAGGCGGCAACGGCGAGCGAGCGCCGGGTTTCGAGCTGACGTTCAGCGCGCCGAAGTCAGTGTCGCTGGTCGCCTTGATCGGACGCGATGAGCGGGTCATGCCGGCATTTGCCGAAGCTATTCGGAGCACCATGGCGTGGGCCGAGGAGCGGTTCGGGGAGGTGCGGTCAGGCAAGGCCGGCGCGGTGATCGAGCCCGGTCGCCTGGTGTACGCGATCTTTCACCATGACCTGAGCCGAAAGCTCGATCCGCAGGCACATGCCCATGTCGTCGTGGCGAACGCCGCGCAACGCGGCGACGGCCGCTGGGTCGCCCTGCACAATCCGGCCCTGTGGAAGCACTCTAGCACCATCGGTGCCGTCTTCCACGCCGACTTCCGTGCCCGGTTGGAGCAGCTCGGCTACCGGACCGAGATCACCGGCAAGCACGGCCAATTCGAGATCAGCGGTATACCGCGTGCCGCAATCGATGCGTTTAGCGCCCGGCGCGAACAGATCCTCAGCCGGGCGGCTGAGCTCGGCGCCTCCGGCCCCAAGGCGATGGAGACGATCGCGGTCAGTACCCGCGATGCCAAACAGGCGGGCGATGCCACGGTTGCCCGCGCCATGTGGGCCGAGAAGGCCGAGGTACATGGTGCCGCCATCTCCGCCGTCGTGGACGCCGCGCGAGGAGTCGAGCGGCCGCGGTCGGTATTGAGCACTGTGCGTGCCTGGGGTGCCGCTTTGCTCGAGCGCATCACCCATGCCTTCGGACCACGACCCGAGCCGCTGCTCCACGGCACGGATGCGGTGCGCCGGAGCGGCGAACTGGCGAGCGGCTACGCGGTCGCGGCCGGCGTTCGGCACCTCGGCGAGCGAGAAGCGAGCTTCACCTACGCGGACCTGCTGAAGAGCAGCCTCGATCTGGCCGAGAAGGGCGCGACGGTGCGCGGTATCGAGGCGCGCATCGAGCGGCTGCGCGAGGCGGGTGTCCTCATCTCGGGGCCGCGTGGCAGCCTGCACGCAGACCGGCTCACGACCCGCGACATGCTGGTGACGGAAAAGGCGCTGGTTGCGGCCGCGCATGGCGGGGTGGGGCAGGGGACACCCATCCTCGATGCGGCCTCGGTCGACACCGCACTCGACCGCGCGGCCGATCGGCGCGAGGTCACACTTTCCGCTGAACAGCGCGTTGCGGCGCACGCCATGCTGTCCGGCACCAACCGCATCCAGGTCGTCCAAGGCGATGCCGGCACCGGCAAGTCGTTCCTCTTCGAACTCGTACGGGAGATTGGCGCGGAAGTAGGGGCGCGGATGCTGGTACTGGTCCCGCAGAACAAGTTGTTGGATGACCTGACCGGACGGGGGCTGGAGGTGCGCTCGCTCGCATCCGTGCTGAAGGAGCATGGTAGCCGCGCCGGCCCGGCCAAGCCGAACGAGCAACTTTCGGCGCTGATGAAGGGCAAGGTTGTGGTGCTGGAGGAGGCCTCCATGGTGTCCTCGCGTCAGCTTGCCGGGCTGTTCGAGGTCGCCCGGAACGGCGACGTCGCCAAGTTGGTCTTGGTAGGCGATGTGAAGCAAATCCCGGCGGTTGAGGCGGGGCGACCCTTCGCGCTGCTGCAGGAGGCGGGAGCTCCGACGGTGCGGCTCACCGAGAACCGGCGCCAAAAGACCGATGTGCTCCGTGATGCCGCTTCCCTTGCGCGCGAGGGCAGGGTCGTTGCCGCCTTCGAACGGCTCGCGGACAAGGTGCAGGAGAGCGCTCATCCGGCGGGAGCGGCCGTCGTCGAGTATCTGAAGCTTTTGCCCGAGGAGCGCGACCGCACCGCCTTGCTCACCTCAGGCCACGTCCTGCGCGAAGCCGTGCTGGAAACGGTCAGGGCCGAGCTGCTTGCTCAGGGCAAGCTTGGCGAGGATGCCGTGAGCCTGCGGAGCTGGGATACGCTGAACCTTACCCGTGAGGAGCTGCGCCAGATCCGGCACTGGGCTGAGGGTATGCGGCTCGACATCTACCGCCACCAGTCAGGGCTTGTGCCGGGATCCTACGAGGTTGGCTTGATCGATCGGGCGAGCGGTATGCTCGAGCTCGCCCGTGACGGTCACACCGGGCTCTTCGATCCCAAGAGCCTCCGATCGGGAGGGGAGGGGGCCGCGCTCTCCGTTCCCGGCGAGATCGAGGTGCGCGAGGGTGATCGCCTGGTCTTTACGGCCAGCGACCTGAAGCGTGGGATGTCGAACGGTGCCGCAGTGACCCTTACTGCGATCGATGGCGACACGCTCCACCTGTCCGGCCGTGACCGGAATCATGTGATCGGGCCCGACGACCCGATGCGCGAGCGGCTTGGCCATGGCGCCGTGATCAACATGCACCGTGCGCAAGGGATGACGGTCGATCGCGCGATCACGGTGATGGACAGCCGCGACAGGCTGCTCAACAGCGAGAGCCTCTACTACGTGCTCCAGACCCGCGCGCGCGAGGACGTGTCGCTGCACACCGACGACAAGAAAGCACTCGCTAGCGCGATCGAGGCGCATCGTGGTGACGTTCCGCACGCAAGCGACGTGGCACCCGAGCTCTCACTTTCCGGCAGGGAGCGGTTCGATCCAGCCACGGGCGAGCTGCCCCGACTGGACGATCCAGGCGCAAGCGATCGTCGCCAGCTGGACGCAATGAGCGCCGCCCTCCGATCCATTGGCAGCGAGCCTACCAAACCAGCCCCGGAGGCTATCCGGCAAGCGCCGGTTCCCGTGAAAGAGCTGATAAAGGAGCCCGAGATCGAAATCGACCACGATTACGACTTCGACATGTGAGGGATCGCAAGGCGATATGGGCGGGCGGACCAGCTTTGTTCTTTTCAATGTTCACTGATTTGCCGGCCTCCAAACCGGACATTGTAGCGGCCCGGTATCACGTGCATAGGACAACGTTAGCGAGGCAAGAGAGTGATCTAGAGGCTGCGGGACATGGCCAAAGAACCGGACATCCAGGCGGTCGCCGACCGGGGCGAGGGCATCGGGGCCATGCAGCCCATGAAGATAGGGGAGGGCGGTTCACGATACCGTGAAGCCGTCGATCTCGCGCTCGAACTGACCGCCAAATCTGCCGCGTTCCGCAGCAGCCTGCCACCCGCCATGCGGATGGGGCTCGCCGACCTCGTCCGGGCGATGAACTGCTACTACAGCAACCTGATCGAGGGGCATGACACTCATCCCGTCGACATCGAACGGGCGCTGAAGAACGATTTCAGCGCCGACCCGGCCAAGCGTGACCTCCAGTTGGAAGCGACCGCGCACATCGCAGTCCAGGGCTGGATTGATGGGGGAGGGCTGGAGGGCCGCGCGACGAGCGTGGAGGGCCTGCGTGAGGTCCATCGGCGCTTCTGCGAGCATCTGCCCGAGTCGATGCTCTGGATCGAACCGGTCGACGGCGGCGAGCGCGTTCCGGTCGAGCCCGGTGCCTTGCGGACCCGCGATGTCCGGGTCGGGCAGCACATTGCGATTAGTCCCGGGGCCGTGCCGCGCTTCCTCGAGCACTTCGCCTGGGCGTATCAGAAGCGCGGCGCAACCGGCGCCATCGTATTGCTGGCGGCCGCGCACCACCGGTTCGCTTGGATCCATCCGTTTCTCGACGGCAACGGTCGGGTCGCCCGCCTCATGTCGCATGCCATGCTGCTCGATGCGTTCGACACGGGCGGCGTGTGGTCGATCGCGCGCGGCCTCGGCCGCAACGTGCAGGCCTACAAGCGACACCTTGCCGCCTGCGACCTGGCCCGCCGCAACGACCTCGATGGCAGGGGCACGCTGAGCGAGGAGGAGCTGGCGAGCTTCACAACCTTCTTCCTCAAAACCTGTATCGACCAGGTCGACTTCATGGCCGGCTTGGTCGAGCCCGAGCAGCTGCGCAGTCGCATCCGGCGCTGGGCGGCCGAAGAGACGGATCGGGGAAGGCTGCCGGCCAAGGCCATCCAGGTGATCGACGCAGCGTTGTACCGAGGCGAGCTCCCGCGTGGCGAGGTGGAGAGCATCGTCGGCACCGGCGAACGCCAGGCGCGCCGGGTCACCTCGGCGCTGACGAGCCTCGGCGTGCTGACGGCCGACAGCTCCCGGGCACCTCTCCAGATCGCCTTTCCAGCCAAGCTGGCGGGGAACTGGATGCCGGGGTTGTTTCCGGACGCGGGAAGCCGGCGTTAGCCGCCCGAGCGATCGGCGGTGTGGCGCAAGGCGTAAGGTGATATGGTCCTGGGACCGCGCCAGTGCGGACCAACGTATGGAGGCAGCCTTTCCGTTCTTTAGCCGCACCGACTTTCAAGGTCAGCCCAGCAGCCGCGCCTACCGGCCCTACAAGGCGTTCGAGGCCGTTCTCGACCGTCTTCTCGGCGAGCAGGTGAGAGCGGACGGCGCGTGCGGCGTCGACCTCTGGTGCGCGCTCACCAACACTCGTTGGTTCGGGCCGGATGGAGTGGAGGTCTCCTACGGCTTTCGGCGGGCCGGTCATGCCGTGGCTTGGGTGCGCGAGGAGGGGGACGACCTCACCTGGTATTGCAGCGGCGAGCCGGGGCAGGTCGCGCAGTGGATTGAGGAGGTGCTCGCGGGAGCTGGATGGTCGTGGAGGCGCTTGGAGCCGGACGCCGCAGACACCCGTGAGGTGCCCGACGACAGTCAGCGCCTGCCATAGAGTTCGGGATGCTGCTCGACGAACGAACGGCGGACCTCACGCAGCCGAACGGCTTCCGGTGTTCTCGCTTCCCAGGCAGCCACGGCATGCAGCAGATCATCGTCGCGGCCGAGCACCGCGTCCGCATGGTTGACGATTACGATATTGGGCGTCGCCTCTGGACGGATCGTTAGCAGCCGGTTCATCGCTTCGTCTTCGCTGCCCGGCCCGATCCGGTCCGCGACGACTGCTAGTGCCAGTCCGGCAGAGCGACCGACACCGCGATAGCAGTGGATGACCGGGGAGCCGGCCTCGTGTTCACGCGAAGGTGAGGGCAGTGGCTACCTGATCTTGGCTTGCCACGCGGATGCAGCCATTGTTCCGGTCGACGTTTTCAAAATCGAGCACCAGGTGCAGCGGGTGCGGCTTCCCATAGAAGCGTAGCTGGTCGGAGCGACGGCAGCCGGGACCTGATTGCGAGAACGCCGATTGGGGGTGTGAGCGCCTCGAAACAGCTAGCTACGAAGTGCCCATGGTGACACTCTGCCCAGCGGCAAAGTGTCGCAGCTGACAGAAACGTCGCCGGCCGGCCCGGATGGGATTCACACGATTCGCGTTTCGTGCTTCTCCTGTTCCCATGATCCAGGGTGACTTGTTCTCCGCATCCCCGGCAATCCCGCTGCAGCTTCCCTCCCAGCTACCCCTGGCTGAGGGTCTGCCGTCGATCATCGATGTCATTGCGCAGGTGTCGACCCGGCCGCGCTACGCCTTCATGGTCCTGAATCTGATCGCGCGTGCGGCAGGGCAGGGGGGCAAGGCAGGACCCTACGTCGTCCAGCAGGGGCGGGCCGTTCGGCTGCGCGACTGGTTGTGCGACGCGCTCGCTCCGATGGCAGCCCGCGATCCGAAGCGGGTGGCGCTGGCCGAGCAGGTGAGGGTGGAACTAGCAGAGCAGGGGCAACTGCCCGGAGACCCTGACGCAGCGTCACGATTAGTGGACCAGATAGTGCTGGAGCGGGTGCGCCGCTCCGGCCGGTGTAATGTCAGCCGGGCAGTGTCGGAGCTGGTCCGGGCAGGGCTGGTCCGGCGCCACTATGAGGGCTGGCGCGTGGATCACCACAATCGGGGCGCCCGGCGTGAGGCGGTGTACACGCTGTTGCCTGATACGATGCGTGCATTAGGCAAGGCGTAGAGCTGTATCCGTGCTGGCAATGACAAACCGCAGTCTTCCAATTAACTTATCCTGAATCACGGTCGTATGGCGAGGTGACGCACTTGAGTTTGCCCGTGGCTAGCAGTACCAGTGCGGGACCCGCTGGCAGGGATTGCTTGCCAGGCCAGGAGCCGCTTGAGCGTACGCGCTCGGCGGCTCCTGCTTATCATCTAAGACCGGGCAGTCTCCGCGAGCACACGCAGCCGTCGATCGTTGACATACGAGGGCATGTGCATATATTGTGCATTAATCCAGCGGAGACGCGTTATGGCTACCGCCTTCCTAGTTGACGAGCAACGCGCGACGCGGCTTGCTTCCGGCTTCGTTGCAAGCCTGCAGGAGCCGAAGACCCCTTATATCTCACCCAAGCGCGTCGCGCATGTGTTGGGCGTCCAACTGTCCCGGCTAGCGGAGATCGCCGGCGTCCACCGCAACACGCTCTCCAATCCCGCGTCGGAGCGGCTTCAGGATCGGTTACGGGACATGGTGCGCGTGATCGTGGCTGCAAGCGAGCTGACAGGTGACATCGAGCAGGCGGTCTACTGGTTCAGGAACGAACCGATTGTAACGCTCAAGCGCCAAACGGCTGCCGAGCTTGTTGCCGCAGGGCACAGCGACGCGGTCATGACTCATTTGTCCGAACTGGTTGACGGCGCGAACGGGTAGTCGTGCTCCACATCGCGACCGGCTCCAGGCATTTCTATCGCTGTCTTACGCCGAAATGGGCCTATCTGCCGCTCAGTGGCGCTGGAGCCGCAGGCGCAGGCGGCAGGTTCAATCGCCCTGGGGTCGAAGCCCTGTACCTTTCGGCCGAGCCGGAGACCGCGCTAGCCGAGTACAAGCAAGGCTCCAGCCTGCCACGCCCGGCAACCCTTGCCGCCTATGAGCTAGATCTACACGACGTCGTCGACCTGTCGGCCGGCTACGATTCGGATTATTGGACGCCTCATTGGGCAGATTGGGACTGCGATTGGCGCTGGATCGCGAGGGTTGAGCACAAGGTGCCACCGTCGTGGAAACTTGGCGATGAGGCGATCCGGTCGGGTACTGCGGGTCTGCTGTTTCCGTCAACCCATCAGCCCGGTGGCACAAGCCTCGTGATCTTCAGCGCCAACCTGACCGCTGCTGATCGGCTTGCGGTGCACGACCCTGACGCTATGCTGCCGAGAGATCAGCGCTCGTGGGACCCGTAGAGGCGAGCTGCTCCGAGTTGAGAGGGCAATTAACGCAAAAGCTACGGCGGCAACGAAGTTCGATAACATTGATTATGTAAAATCTGGTCGTGGTTTACGCTGTTAATTGGCCTCGCTTGGCTTCGAGCTGGGTCGAGTGAGCCAGCGCGGCGAGAGCTTCATCACTTCGCAAGCATCGGAAATAGTCAATTCTTTTAGGCAGTTCAGTTGTGAGACCTACGGCGCAATCGCGATGCTGGACAGGTCCATCGCAGTATTGATCGGCACCCCGGCTTCCTTTCGCTCTGAATAGCGATCGACCAGTTGCACAGTATGCGCGCGCAGCAGCACCGTGAACCGCACCAGCTCCTCCATCACATCGACGATCCGGTCATAGTAGCTCGATGGCTTCATCCGTCCGTCGTCATCGAACTCATTGAACGCCTTGGCGACGCTCGACTGGTTCGGGATCGTCACCATCCGCATCCAGCGACCCAGCACGCGCAGCGTGTTGACGCTGTTGAACGACTGCGATCCGGCCGACACCTGCATGACCGCGAGCGTCCGCCCCTGCGTCGGGCGCATCCCGCCCATCGACAGCGGCAGATGGTCGATCTGCAATTTCATGATGCCGGTGATCTGCCCGTGACGTTCCGGGCTGCACCACACCTGACCCTCCGACCATAGAGACAGCTCGCGCAGCTCATGGACGGCCGGATGGTCGTCGCCGGCATGTTGGTCGGGCAGCGGCAGGGCCGATGGATCGAAGATGCGCGTCTCGCAGCCGAAGAACCGGAGCAGGCGCGCCGCTTCCTCGACACACAGCCGGGAGAAGGACCGTTCGCGCAGCGAACCATAGAGCAGAAGGATACGCGGCGCGGAATCGAGCGGGCCAAGCCCCAGCGCCGGCCGCTGGATGGCATAGGCGGGATCGAGTGCCGGCAGGGTATCGGGATCGGCAAGCGTGCGGAGCGGCATCAGAGAGCTTTCACGAGATAGGCGGCCGACGCCGGGCATAGCGCGGTAAACTCGCGCGATGCGGCGACGGCCGGGGGAGCAGCGCCGCGATCTGCGTCGGCATAGCCAAGCGCCCGGAAGAATGGCGCGGCCGTCGTCGTCAGCAGATGGAGGCGACGCACCCCGAAGTCGCGCGCCTGTCGTTCGAGGGTGGCGACCAACGCCCGCCCCAGGCCATGCCCGCGGCGATCGGCAAGGATGACGATCGAGCGGAGCAGGCGGTCAGCCCCTTCCCCCTCCAGGCCGCCATAGCCGACGAGGCTATCGGCCTCGAACCGGAAGAACAGGCGGCCAGGGTCGGCGAGGTCGGCGCTCGGTAGGCTCGCAGCGTTGAGGAACCATGCCAACCCGGCCAGCTCGGCGGGTTCGAGTGTCGTGATGGTCAGTCCCATCACGCGAGGCTGATCCGGATCGCGAGCGCCGCGAGCGTGATGAGCAACACCGGCACGGTGAGCGTGACGCCAACACGGAAGTAATAGCCCCATCCGATCCGCACGCCCTTCTGTCCAAGGACGTGGAGCCACAGCAGCGTCGCGAGCGAACCGATCGGCGTCAGCTTGGGGCCGAGATCGCAGCCGATCACGTTGGCGTAGATCATCGCTTCCCTGATCGCGCCCGTGGCGTGGGTGGCGTCGATCGAGAGCGCGCCTACCAGCACGGTCGGCATGTTGTTCATCACCGACGACAGGACGGCCGCGATCACGCCCGTACCCAGCGCCGCGCCCCACACGCCCCCTTGCGCCGTGCGATCGAGCAGCGCCGCCAGATGATCGGTCAGGCCGGCGTTCCGCAGGCCGTAGACGACGAGATACATGCCGAGCGAGAAGATCACGACCTGCCAGGGTGCGCCGCGCAGCACCTTGGCCGTTGAGATCACCTGGCCCCGCCCCGCGATCACCAGCAGCAGGATCGCGCCGGCAGCGGCCACGGCGCTGACCGGCACGCCGAGCGGTTCGAGCAGGAAGAAGCCGGCGAGCAGCAGCGCGAGAACGATCCATCCGGCGCGGAAGGTCGCGGCATCGCGGATCGCGTCGCGCGGCGCGCGCAGCGCTCCCACGTCATAGTCGGTCGGTATGTCGCGCCGGAAGAACAGCAGCAGCGCGCCCAGCGTCGCGGCGATCGACACGAGGTCGACCGGTACCATCACGGCCGCGTATTCGCCGAACCCGATCTTGAAGAAATCGGCCGACACGATGTTGACGAGGTTCGACACGACCAGCGGCAGGCTGGCGGTGTCGGCGATGAACCCGGCGGCCATGACGAACGCCAGCGTCGCCTTGTCCTTGAAGCCGAGCGCCCGCAGCATGGCGATGACGATCGGCGTCAGGATCAGCGCCGCGCCGTCGTTGGCGAACAGCGCGGATACCGCCGCGCCGAGCAGCACGATCAGGACGAACAGCCGACGACCATGCCCCCGGCCCCAGCGGGCGACGTGGAGCGCGGCCCATTCGAAGAACCCGGCTTCATCGAGCAGCAGGCTGATGACGATGATCGCGACGAACGCAGCGGTCGCATTCCAGACGATGCCCCACACCACCGGCACGTCGGACAGCGTGACCACCCCCGCGAGCAGCGCCACGACGGCCCCGCCCATCGCGCTCCACCCGATGCCGAGTCCCTTGGGTTGCCAGATGACGAGCGCGATCGTCGCGACGAAGATCAGGACGGCAAGGAGCATCAGGCGACGCGCTGGCCCGAAGCATCGACCACCTTCTCCCCGTCTTCCTTCGCGAACGCGCCGAGCTGATCGCTTGGCAGCAGATCAAGCACGGCATCGGACGGCCGACAGAGCTTCACGCCGAGCGGCGAGACAACCAGCGGCCGGTTGATGAGGATCGGATGCGCCATCATCGCATCCACCAGCGCGTCGTCGGACAGCGACGTGTCGCCCAGGCCCAAATCGGCATAGGGCGTCCCCTTCTCGCGCAGCAGCTCACGCGGCCTCATGCCGGCGCGGTCGATCAACTCGACTAGCAGCGCGCGTGCGGGTGGGGTTTTCAGATATTCGACCACATGCGGCTCGATGCCGGCATTGCGGATCATCGCCAGCGTGTTGCGCGACGTGCCGCACTCGGGGTTGTGATAGATGACGATATCGACGGCCACGGGATGTCCTTTCAGCAGCAGGGGGCGAGTTCGGCGACGAGCGGCGCGCACAGCTCCGCATTGCCGGCGCAGCAATCCTTGACGAGGAACAGCGTCAGCGCGCGCAGGCCGTCCAGATCGGCACGGTAGATGATCGAGCGGCTATGCCGTTCGGAGCGGACCAGACCCGCACGGGCGAGGATTCCGAGATGCGCCGACATGGTGTTCTGCGGCACGTCGAGCTGGCGGGCGATATCGCCTGCGGCCATGCCGTCCGGTTCGTGCCGCACCAGCAGGCGGAACACGTCGAGGCGGGTGCCCTGTGCGAGTGCGCCCAGCGCAGTGATAGCCGAGTCGTTTTCCATATATCCAGCATAGCGGATATATGGCGTTGGTCTAGTGTGCGTTGCCTCTCAACATTGCGGGAGACCTGCGCTGATGGCCTATAACCGCAGGCCGAGGCGTGGACCAAGGCATACCAGGCCGAGATAGAGCAGGATGGTAAGGAGGCACCCCGCGCCCAGCGCTAGCCAGAATGGTACGTTGCGCCCGAGCAACGCGGGGATCAGCAGGAACATCGGTAACGATGGCAGCACGAACCAGAAAGTCGCCCCGGCGTGAGACGCCATCAGCACCCGATCTTGGGTGTCGCGCCACAGCCAGATCATTCCCAGCACAGAGACTAACGGCAACGATGCGACAAGTGCGCCGACGCCGGGACTGCGCTTGGCGATCTCCGAAACCGCCGCGATAATCGCACCGGAGATCATTGCCTTGATGACGACATAGAGCATACCGGTTGTGACTTTCGATCGCCGAGATGGCTAGCGATGAAGGTGCTGGTCATCCTCACAGGCTTGCGATGGCGCTTCGGTCTGGATCGTCGAATGTTCGATCCCGAACCTCTCGTCGAGTGTTCTGGTCACTGCAACCCTGACGCTATCGGGATCGACGCCCTCGCCGAGCGTCACATGGGCGGTGCAATTGATCTCGTCCGAAGCCATCGACCAGACGTGCAGGTCATGAACGCCGGCGACACCCGGAATGGCGGCGATCGTTGAACGGATCTCCGGCAGCTTCAACCCGCCGGGGACACCTTCCAGCAGCACGTTGATCGTTCCCTTGAGCAGAACCCAGGTGCGCGGCAGCACCCACAGGCCGATGCCGATGGCGATGACTGGATCGACCCACGTCCAGCCCGTGAACCGTATCGCGAGGGCACCAAGGATGACGCCGACCGAGCCGATCATGTCGGCCCATACTTCCAGGTAGGCGCCTTTGACGTTGAAGCTTTCGTCCTTGCCGGCGGTCAGCAGACGCATCGATACGAAGTTCACGACGAGGCCAATGACCGCGACGATCAACATGCCGGTCGACTGAATCGACTGCGGCTCGCGGAAGCGCTGGATCGCCTCGTAAAGGATATACATGGCGACGACGAACAGCAGGATCGCATTGAAGGTCGCGGCGAGGATTTCCAGTCGTTTGTAGCCGAACGTCCGCTTGTCGTCGGCAGCCTTCTTGCCGAGATGGATCGCCATCAACGCGATGACCAGACCGGCGACGTCGGTCATCATATGGGCTGCGTCGGACAGCAGCGCGAGGCTGTTGAACACGAAGGCGCCGACCACCTCTGCCACGAGATAGGTCGCCGTCAGGGCAAGCGCCCATCTGAGCATCTTGGCGTTGGCGCCGGCCGTATGGTCGTGGCTGTGCCCGGCTTCGCCGTGATCGTGTGCCATTATCGCGTCCCCTTCTTTGTGGCTTGCCGTTCGGCGAGCCAGGCCTGCATCTTCACGATTTCGGCCTGTTGGGTCCGGATCACCTCCTCCGCCATCGCGCGCACCTTCGGATCGGTGCCGTTGGCAAGCTCGGCGCGAGCCATATCGACCGCACCTTCATGGTGCGGGATCATGCCCCGAAGGAAGTCGGTATCAGGATCGCCGGTCGACGGCATCGCCATGCCGGCCGTGCCGTGCGCTCGATCCGTGGATGGCATCGGTCGCACCGGACTCGTTCGATCCGAACTGGCCCGCCGGCTTGCCGCCGGAACACGCAGACAGGGCAATCGCAGCGGCCAGAAAGGACCATCGCGCCGTGGTGATCGACATTTTCTTCTCCTTACGGGATGGATCGCGGCGCACATCGACACCGCTCAAGGTCAGGCCGGTCACATCGCGATCTCCTCGATGAGCAGCAGTGCGAGAAAGCCGACGAAGAACATCGCGCTGATGAGCGGAGAGTCCGGTTTCTCGTGCGCCTCGACCAGCAGCTCCTCGGTGACGAGGTAGAGCAGCGCCATCAGGCCGAAACTCAGGAATCCCGTGATCCACACCGGCGACAGCAGCGCCACGGGCTGCACGACGAGTGCGCCGATCGGCACCAGCAGCGCAAGCGCGCAGGTTAGGCCGATCGCCTTCATCTTGCGATACCGGCTCGTCAGATCATTGGTGAGCGTCAGGGCCAGGAACAGCACTTCGAGCGTCAGCGCGACCGCCAGCAACGTGCCCGCCTTCTCGCCGGCGATGAAGGCCAGACCCAGAACCAGGCCGTCAATAGCAAGATCGAGCCCGATCGCGGCGAGCAGCGCCACGGGGCCGTCAAACCGGCCTTCCGCCGCCTTGAGGCCCAGCATTACCGCGACGCCGATCGCACCGCCGATCAGCGTCGCAGCCGGCGATCCCCCGTGCATCACCAGCGGCAGGATTTCGGTCGCCGCCGCGGCAAATACGACGCCGGCTGCAAGGTGCTGCATGGCGGCGACCAGCCTCTCGCCGGGTGTGCGCCACCCGGCGAGAAGCGCGCCGATCATGATCGCGATCATGGGGATCAGTGCGAACTTGAGCGCCGCCATCGTCAGTCCCCCCTGCCAGACGCGATCATGCGGGTTGCGGCAGCGGCGCGCCGTCGTCCGCCCTATCCGCGTCGTCGACCTTGACCGCTTGCTGCCCGAACCGGGCGTAAAGCGTCGGCAGCACGAACAGCGTCAGCAGCGTCGCCGAGATCAGGCCGCCGATGACGACGGTCGCGAGCGGCTTCTGCACTTCCGCGCCGGCTCCGCTGGCGAATGCCATCGGTACGAAGCCGAGACTGGCGACCAGCGCGGTCATGACGACCGGGCGCAATCGCTGGAGCGCGCCCGTCCGCGCCGCTTCGGCCCGGTCCATGCCCGACCGGATCAGCTCCTGCACCGAACTAACCATGACGAGGCCGTTGAGGACCGCGATACCCGACAATGCGATGAATCCCACCGCGGCCGAGATCGAGAAGTCCATGCCGCGAACGAACAGCAGCAGCACGCCTCCCACCAGCGCGAAGGGCACGCCGGTGAAGACGATCGCCGCATCGCGTACCGATCCCAAGGCCCCGTAGAGGAGCAGCAGGATCAGCACGAAGCACGCCGGCACCACGAGTTTGAGCCGCTGGCTGGCGGATTCGAGATTCTCGAACTGGCCGCCCCATTCGAGATAGCTGCCCGCCGGCAGGCGCACGCCGGCGACCGCCGCCTGCGCATCCGCGACCACGCTGCCGACGTCGCGTCCGCGGACGTTCGCCTGGACGACGACGCGGCGCTTGCCGTTCTCGCGGCTGATCTGGTTCGGCCCGTCGACGACGCCGATATCGGCGACGCTGGACAGCGGCACATAGCCACCGCCGGCGACCGGCACCTGCACCTGTTCGAGCAGCCCCAGGTCGGCGCGCTCGGCGTCCGACAGGCGGATGACCACCGGAAAGCGCCGGTCTCCCTCGAAGATCATGCCGGACTCGCGACCGCCGAGCGTGGCGGTGATGGTGTCCTGCACATCCTGCGCGGTGACGCCGACCCGTGCCATCGCGTCGCGGTTGACGCGAATGTCGAGCATGGGAAGTCCCGTCGTCTGTTCGACCTTCACGTCAGCCGCTCCTTGCGTCCGGCGAAGGATGCCGGCGATCTGTTCGGCGGTGCGGTTCATGGAGGCGAAGTCGTCGCCGAACACCTTCACCGCGATGTCGCCGCGCACGCCGGCGATCAGCTCGTTGAACCGCATCTGGATTGGCTGCGTGATCTCATAGGCGTTGCCCGGGAACTGCGCGAGCTTCGTCTCCAGCCGCTCGACCAGCGCGGCCTTCTCCAGTTTGGGGTCGGGCCATTCCGCATGCGGCTTCAGGATGACGAACATGTCGGTCGCGTTGGGCGGCATCGGGTCCGAAGCCAGCTCGGCCGTGCCCGTCTTGGAGAAGACGAACCGCACCTCGGGTTGCTTCGAGACCATGCGCTCGATCGGCACCTGCATCGCCTGGCTCTGCTGCACCGATGTCGCCGGAATGCGCAGCGCCTGGATGAGCAGGTCGCCCTCGTCGAGCTGGGGGAGGAACACCTGTCCCAGCGTCGTGAAGGCAAGCGCCGCGGCGACGAGGCTGACGACGCCGGCGCCGATGGTGATCGACGGTCGCTTCATCGCCTTCTCAAGGCCCGGTTCGTAGCGCTGCTTCAGCCACGAGATGATCCGCCCGTCCTCCTCGTTCACCCTCCGCGACAGCCAGATGGCGATCGCCGCAGGCACGAAGGTCAGCGACAGGACGAACGCGAACAGCAGCGCGATGATGACGGTGAGCGCCATCGGCACGAACGTCTTGCCCTCGACGCCGGTCAGCGTCAGCAAGGGCACATAGACGAGGATGATGATTGCCTGCCCGTACACGGACGGACGGATCATCTCGCGCGCCGCGGTCGCGACCGCCTCCAACCGCTCCTTGACGCTCAGCAGGCGACCTTCGTGATGCTGTTGCTCGGCGAGACGCCGCAACGCATTCTCGACGATGATGACGGCACCATCGACGATCAGCCCGAAGTCCAGCGCGCCGAGCGACATGAGGTTCGCCGAAACCCCCAGCCGTAACATTCCGAACCCGGTCAGCATCATCGTGACCGGGATGACCGCCGCGGCGATCAGCGCGGCGCGGAAGTTGCCGAGCAACAGGAACAGCACGACGATGACGAGCAGTGCGCCTTCGCCGAGATTCTTCGCCACCGTCTTGATGGTGGAATTGACCAGGGCTGTGCGATCGAGGACCGGCTGCACCACTACGTCGGGTGGCAGCGAGGCGTTGATCGACTTCAACCGATCGGCGACCGCGGTCGCGACGTTGCGGCTGTTCTGTCCGATCCGCATCACCGCGGTGCCGACGACGACCTCCGTGCCGTTCTCCGACGCCGATCCCATGCGGATCGCCTGACCCGTCTTAGGGTCAGGACTCATTGGTCATAGCCAGAAGATGACGGTGGCCGCGAGGGCGACGGCAGAGAAGAAGACGGTTGGGCAGCGGTCGTAGCGAGTTGCGACGCGGCGCCAATCCTTCAGACGGCCGAACATGATCTCGATGCGGCTGCGGCGCCGGTAGCGGCGCTTGTCGTATCTGACCGGCTCGTTGCGCGATCTGCGGCCCGGGATGCAGGGCTGGATGCCTTTGGCTTCCAGGGCGTCTCTGAACCAATCGGCATCATAACCACGGTCGCCAAGCAGCCACTGTGCTTTCGGCAGATCGTCGAGCAAGGCTGCCGCGCCGGTGTAGTCGCTGACCTGCCCGGCGGTCATGAAGAAGCTCAAGGGCCGCCCGTCCGCATCGCTGACGGCGTGCAGTTTGGTGTTCATGCCGCCTTTCGTGCGGCCGATCAGACGGCCGAGATCCCCTTTTTTACCCGCAGACTCGATGCCGTGCGGTGTGCCTTCAGGTAGGTCGCGTCGATCATGACGGTCTTCGGCACGGCCTCCGCTGCCGCGAGACCTTCCATCATTCGCAGGAAAATACCCCTCTCGCTCCACCGCTTCCAGCGATTGTAGAGCGTCTTGTGCGGCCCATAGTCCTTCGGTGCATCACACCAGCGTAGCCCGTTGCGATTGACGAAAATGATGCCGCTGAGCACCCGCCGATCATCGACCCGAGGCTTGCCATGGCTCTTGGGAAAGAACGGTTGCAGACGCGCCATCTGCTCATCCGTCAGCCAGTACAGGTCGCTCATCCACTCTCTCCTCACGGAGCCTGAATCAGATCGCGCCTCCCACATCAATGGGTCCTGACCCTAGGGACGATCAAGCAGTAAGCGAGGCCTGCCGCCGGCCCGTGCTCTACTGCGCTGGCGTGTGCCACGCCGCTCCGCGGAACCCCGTCGCCGGGTTTCCGCCCGTGCGGGTGACGATCAGACTAGGCCACAAAGGGCCGCCCTCGCGGGCAGGCGTTGCTCATGCGGGGAACCGCTCCAATGCTTGAGCGCGGTTCTCCCGCCGCCGTCCTGATCGGCCGTTGGGGCATGGCGCTGTCCCTTGTCGTCGGCGCCGTCCTGGCCGGTCGCCTCATCCGTGCTTTCCCCTACCTGCTCCCCAACCGCCTTCCCGGCCTGGTCCTCTACGAGCTGGGGCCAGCGCTGATCCTCGGGGTGGCGATCGGGGCCGCCATCGCCATCACGCACGACTTGCGCCCCGGCATCCGGGCGCGGCTCGCGCTGTTCGCGCTCGCCGCGCTGGTCGCCGGCGCCGTCACGCTGGCCGTCGAGTTTGACGCAGCCTTGCAAGGACGTTGGCTATGAGGAAGCAGCAACGGTTCGTCGCCATCGAAGGGCCGGTCTCGTATATCATCGGTTTTCACGACACGACCGACGTAAGCGTGACCCAACACACGACCCACCGCGCAGACCCCGCCGTGCCCATTTCGCATCCCGGTGATACGATCCACCGGACCGGCCTGACCCGCGCGGAGACGCATACCTTCGTGAATACCTCCCGCGAGTTCGCGATGCTGTTCGAGGTCAACGGCCACACGCTCAAGCTGTGCGCGAGCGACTATATCGCCTTGGCCGTCGGCGACCGCGTTCGTGCCGTATGCGAGCCCATTCCGGACTGCCCCATGCTGGTCCGCGACTGGCATAATCAGACGCGGGGCATCCGCTTGCGCGACCTTCCCACCCCGCTCGCCAGCGTCGCGACGGAGATCTGCTTCAGCCTGATCCTGCTCGTCATCGGCTTGGGAGCGGTCTTCCTGTCGGGCGATGACGGGGACGCGCGCACCTTCACGCTGATCGGATGCGGCCTCGTCGCCTTTGCCGCGCTATGCGCCCTATCGGCCAATCGTGGCGCAGCGCGCACCGCCCGAACCCACGCCGAACTGGATCGCCTTACACGACGATGAGGTGTGCCACGTGGCACACCTATCTGCGCGGTGCGCCGCAACCTACTTCTTGGCAGGCGCCGGAGGCGGCGGCGGCGGTGGTGGGGCGACCGGAGCCCGTGGCGCCGGAACAACGCCCGTTTGAGGCTGCGACACGCCCCCCGGCGGCAACGGCGCGCGTGGCGGCGGCGCTATCCCCCTCGATCCGCCCGATCGGGATGGCGGCGGTGCTGGCGGAGGGGCTGGCTTCTCGCTCATTGATACTGACCACGTTCGCTGTGACAAAAGAGAACAAACATAGAAGAGCGGCGGGAAATGACCATAGCGCGAACCCGTTGAGACGTTCGGACCAAGCCGCTACCGGCGGGATATCGTCGTAGAGGGCAGCTCGCCGCGCATCGACCGCCTTACGCGCCGTCGCGAAGCTCACCGTCAGGGCAAGAAGCCCCAAAACATCGATCGCCCATCCGGCAACCAAGGCATACGGCCACACCGCCTTGGCAAGCGGAACCGCGCTTCCTACAAATGACACAGAAGCGGCAAATAGCGCCGTGTGTGCAAGTGCAACAAAGCTGTCGCGTGCAGCTTCGTTTTGAGCATGGGCGGTATCCAGAGCTTGCAGCTCATGCTTAAAGTCGTCGGGCGTTCGCTGATTCATTATCGAAATAGAACCATAATGGAGGATGTTGGAAATGGCTGATAAGAAAGTGCTCTTCATCGCGTTCGCCATCGAGGATGAACGGCAGCGTGACTTCCTCAAAGGGCAGTCGCTCCATCCGCGGCAGCCATTCGAGTTTATCGATATGTCGGTGAAGGAGCCATACGACAAAGACTGGAAGGATCGTGTCCGCACGCGGATCAAGCGCTCGCATGGTGTGATCGTTCTGGTCAGCAAGAACTCGGCAGCCTCGACGGGCCAGAAGTGGGAAATCCAGTGCGCCCAGGAAGAGGGCAAGCCGATCCAAGGCATCTACGCCTATAAGGATGATCGCGCCTCGATCGCGGGCGTCAGCACCGTTGCCTGGAGCGACGCCAACATCACCAACTTCATCGATTCACTCTGAGCCGGAGGCGACGGTGCGCAAGGCCCTGATCGTCGGTATCGACCATTACGAGAAAATCGGGAACCTCAGCGGGTGCGTGAACGACGCGCACTCGGTGAAGGCCATGCTCGAGCGCCACGCCGACGGCACCGTCAACTTCGCTACACCTAAGCTCCTGACCGGCACCGGTCCCGGCGATCTGGTCGATCGCGAGGAGCTGAAGGCGGCTGTCCGCGAACTCTATGCCGACGACGCGGACATCGCCCTGTTCTACTTCGCCGGGCATGGCTTCATCGAGGACACCGGCGGCTACCTCTGCACCAGCGACAGCCGCAGCGGCGACGATGGCCTGCCGCTTTCAGACATCATGACGCTCGCTGCCAATTCCGGGGCGAAGAACAAGATCATCATCCTCGATAGCTGCCATAGTGGCGCTGCCGGGGAACGTCCCACCCATCCCGCTGCGGAAATCCGCGACGGCATGACCATCCTCACAGCGTCCACCGCCGAGCAATATGCGATGGAGGTCGAAGGGGGCGGTGCCGGCGTGTTCACCAGCCTGTTCGTCGACGCGCTCGGCGGCGCCGCCGCCAACCTGCTGGGCGACGTCACGCCGGGCAGCGTCTATGCTCATATCGACCAGTCGCTTGGGCCGTGGAAGCAGCGCCCGGTGTTCAAGACGAATGTCAAAACCTTCGTGTCGCTGCGCAAGGCGGCACCCCCGATCGCGCTGACCGATCTTCAGGCGCTGGCGAAGCATTTTCCGACCGCCACTTACCAATTCCCTCTCGATCCGGCATTTGAGCCCGAGCGGTCGGAGGAGCAGAAGAACGACCCCTCCATTCCACCGCCGGACCCGGAGAAAACCGCGATATTCGCGGTGCTCCAACGGTATGTGAGGGTCAACCTCGTGCGCCCCGTCGATGCACCGCATATGTGGCACGCAGCGATGGGCAGCAAAGCCTGCGAGCTGACTGTATTGGGCGAGCATTATCGAAGTCTGGTGGAAAGCGGGCTGATCTAACATGGCAAAGCCTCTCGCCGCTGACGCCCGTAAGACCTTGGTCGAACGCCTCGCCGCGATCGAACATGAGCGCTGGTCGCATTGGCAGCGCTACATGCACGGCAAGGCGACCAAACAGGAGGACGGCTCGTTGCTGATCCCCGCCGATCTTGTCGAACGCTGGGAAAAGCAGATTGCGACCGACTATGCCGATCTTCCCGCCGATGAGCAGGAGAGCGACAAGGAGCAGGTGGAGCGATACCTGCCCATCATTGAGGACGCCTTTCGCTCAGGGGAGTAATCAGCGTCCGTTCTTGACAACACCAGGCTCATCGCTCATATCTGTTGACGGACGCGGCTCACGGGCTGCCCCAATTCCGAGGCCCACGCTTAGCGTGGGCTTTCGCGATTCTGGGGACCTGCATGCTGTATTTCGCTTATCTCGACGAGTTTGGCCACATCGGCCCGTATGTCGCGCGCGACGATCCCGCCTACAATGACAGTCCCGTTTTCGGGCTCGGGGGCATGATCCTCCCCTACTCATCCGTGCGGCAATTCTCGACCTGGTTCTACCAGCTCAAATGCAACATGCTGGCTTGGGAGATCGGGCAAAGCGGCCAGCATCCCGCGACATGGGAGAAGAAGGGCTCGGCCCTCTTCACCAGCATGAACGTCGAGAAATACCGGCAGGTTCGCACGGCGGCCAATCGCATCCTCAACAAGATCCGCGCAAGCGGCGGGCATGTCTTCTACGTTGGCCTCGAGAAGAACCGCCCCGTCGCGGAGTTTAAGGCGCAGGCGCTTTACCTCACGGTCCTGGGCGAGGCGATGAAGCGCCTCAACCAATATGCCGATCAGAACGACGCCGATATGGTCATCGTCATGGACGAGCATCAGGATCGCGACGCCATCCTGACTCGCGCGAGCCAAGCCATGTATGGTGGCCCCTCCCCCCGGCGTCGCATCATCGAGCCGCCCTTCCAAGTCGAGAGCGAACGCTACCAGACATGCCAGTGCGCCGACTGGCTATGTGGTCTGGTCGGCCGCGTCGGCGCCTATCAGGCGCGCCCCGACGAATGGGCTGACATGGCTTGGTCGCAGACCTACTTTCAGGACCGGCTCGACGCGGCATCGGTGCGAAGCTCGATCCGCCTGCAAACGGCCGCTACCGAGGTCGAAACGGTGGAAGCCCTACCCGCCGTCGTCGATACAGGTCTCGCACAGCCTGCACCGGGCAACGACGACACGCCGGCCTGACTCCGGCGGGTCAATCCGCCGGCATATCACTCGGCCGGGTCGGACGCATCGTTCCAGCGATGAAGAGGGGTGTGCCACGTGGCACAGCTACGCCAGCAAGGAACTGGTTCCCGAGCTGGGGCCGCGTTCGTCAGCTCGACGATCCAGCCACCCGTGTACGTGGGATCTATACGCCGCTTCGCAAAGCCATTCCCGTAAGGAGGACAAATGCCCGCAGGCCCTGGAACATCTTCCTCACCGCGTGAACTCGTCACCAAGGCGTTTGACTCCGCCTTCGTGATCGCCACCATATTAGCGGCCATCTATTTTGCCGGGTGGACCTACAGACAGGCCTATTTCGGCCGTTTTGCCATCGATCCGACCAATCTTGGCGGTTCGAACATTGCAGTTGCGGTGGAGGGCCTCGGTGCCATTATCACCACAACCGGCGCGTGGCTTACAGCGATCCTGCCGCTGCTGATCGTGACGGCGCTTACTTTGATTGCCGGCAAGCTCTTCGACCGCGCCAGGGCTGCATCGCATAGGCCGCCGTTTTTTGATCCTCTGACATTGTTTATGGCTCGGGTGGGGTGCGGGACCATTGTCATCCTCATTGTGGTCGCCGCTGGCCATGTTGCAGGTACGATCCGAGCGAAAGACCGCATAGGTAACATCACCCGAGGGGAGGTGTGGATTTACCATCTCGAAGGAAAGCAGGTGTCAGGTATCACGCTGGGGCAATCCAACGACATGACATGGGTTCTCACCAAAGAGGGTGTGCGGCCCCTCAAAACGGCAGAGATCCAGCTTATAGATGGCGCTCTATTCAACAGGGTTGCTACAGAACGCTAACGTCTAGGATCAGCGTGAAGCCGGGTGCGACCCTGCAAGCACCGCTCCTTTCGCTCTCTGCGCCGACCAAGCCGCCGTACCGCCGTCTCGGCCCTATTGGGTGACGATCCTCGCGTGAAAGGTGTGCCACGTGGCACACCTGATCGAAGCGCCTAGGGCGCGGCGTAAGCCCGTTCGCGCCGCTGCCCTCCCCCGGAGGCCATCCAGCGCCGGGGAACACCAAGGGCGGCTGCCCTTTCGTTCCCGAACGACAATCGACCGCCCGTGTAATCCGCCAAGCGTGGCACTCGACGCCCTGCAGGGCGTCGGCCACGCTAGGGCGGCTCGCCCGCGCCAGCGGTAGATTCTCGCCCTCCCTCCCCATCCCGTTCCTCGCCGGAAAGGCAGAGCCGGTTGCTGTTGCGACCGGCTTTCAGCCTCAGAGGAAAGGAAGACAATCATGGGACGGATCACCGACAACCGGGCCGACATCTATCAGGAAATCACCGATCAGATGATCGCCATGATCGAGGCGGGCACCCGGCCTTGGTCGAAATCGTGGAACGGCAGCACCGCACCCACCATCCCGCTGCGCTCGACGGGGGTTCCCTATCGCGGCATCAACGTCCTGACCCTTTGGGTTGCCGCCATGACGAAGGGCTATGCTTCCCCGCATTGGCTGACCTTCAAGCAGGCGCTCGCGCTCGGCGGCTGCGTCCGCAAGGGCGAGAAGGGCTCAACCGTCGTCTATGCCAACAAGATCGAGGTGAACGCCGACAGCAAGGCACAGGAGGGCGCAGAGCGAGGCGAGGATGGCAAGCGTCAGGTGGCGTTCCTCAAGCGCTACACCGTCTTCAATGCCGAGCAGATCGACGGCATCGAGGCGAAATATCCTGCCCCCTTGCCCGTCATCACCGCGACCAATCCCGACCAGCGCGACGCCGAACTGGACACGCTCTTTGCCCGCGTGCCCGTCACCCTCAAGCACTTCGGTTCCCAGCCCTATTATCAGCCGAGCGGCGATCATGTCGTCATGCCGCAGTTTGCCGACTTCCACACCAGCGACGACTATTATTCGACCCTAGCGCACGAGCTTTGCCATGCGACGGGGCACGTTGACCGCCTTGCCCGCCCCTCCCTCATTTCCACGAAGCGCGAGGACTATGCTCGCGAGGAACTGGTCGCCGAGCTTGGGGCCGCGTTCGTCAGCGCCACCATCGGCATCAAGCTCCACGATCGCGAGGACCACGCCGCCTATCTGGCGAACTGGCTTCAAGCGCTCCGCAACGACAAGAAGTGCATCTTCACCGCCGCACGGCTCGCGCAGGACGCGTCCGACTGGCTGTTGAGCCGCATGGCGGTCGAGACAGCGCCCGAACTGGAGGCGGCGGCGTGACCGCCGCCGACGATCCCGGCCCCGACGGGGGCCGGGGCGTGGCGGCGCGCATTGTCTTTGACCCGAGCGTCGCCACGGTGAGCGAGGAGGAGTTTAACGAGCTGGTCGCGATCATGCGCGATGGCCCAAATGCGAAGCCGCTGACCCCCGAAGCGCAATGGCGGCGCGACTATCACAAGGCGATGTTCCACCGCCGCCTTGTCGGCGTACAACCCGACCTGTTCGGCGGGAAGCCGGTAACGCATATGTACAAGGCCGCCCCCGGGCCAGTCAGCGACTGGAAACCGGAACCGGTCGAGGAGAAGCTGTCCCGGATCGCGCGCGATCCCCAAGCGACGTTCGGCATCGGCCGACCGGCTCTTTCGCCGGAGGAACTGGCCGTCGTCATCGACGGCGCAGCCAATTGGCTGCGGATCGCGCAGCGGGTCCGGATTGCGGGCGCTTTCGCATCCTATGACGGGCGCGCGGAACGCCGCATCGGTCGGAAAGGCGTGATCTGGCGCTTGTGCAGCCCGGTGTTTGCAGGCCACACCTATGTTTATCTCGATCCGACCGGCGCCGAGCGGGTAGAGAAGATCGTGATGGTGGAGCTGCGCGACGTCGAGCCGATCGATGATGCGCTGTTGGTCCCCGTCCCCTTCCACGCTTGAAGGAGCAGAAGCGAATAGTCATGAGCCCACCCCAACGCCGCCCCGCAATCCGGGCTGTCAGCTTCGAGGACGTTGGCGAGGCCATTGCCCGCCTGATCGTCGTCGCCGGGTCCGATACCGGCCAAGCCTCGCGTGCGGCCGACTTCCTGTTGGCATGGTGGGACGGCAGTGCATGGGGCCATTTTCCGGTCCTTCACCTCTGCAATTGCGATCCCGGCATCTCGGAAGACATGCTCATCGTCATGGCGCATCTGGCGGCCGAGCCGTCCGTCTATCCCGATGCTTGGGGCTACCGCGACGCGATGGCGGCGCTGGTCGAGCAGTGGCGGCCCGCATGACCCCGCTGCGCACCGCCATCGACATCATGACGGGCTTGCCCATCGATCGCGATACACGCCGCGCGCGGCTACTCGCCGCGCGCCGCAAGCCGGTCGGAAGCATCCCCCGGCGCGGCATCCTGTCCGGCCATTGGGATCGTGGCAATGTCGTCGGCGCGTTCCGGGGAGGACGCGGCAGCTTTATCGCGGACTAGCTGCGAAATCGCGCGCCGCTTCCCCGCCAAGCGAGCAAGCGGCGCGCTGGTTTGAGGTCAGGCGGTGAGGTGCTGGTAGAGGATCGTGCCGCCGATGAGGATGAGCGTCAGCCCGCCCAGCATCTCTGCATAGCGGCCGATATACCGTCCCGCGTGCTTGCCGAGCATGACGCCGATCGTGGCGACGACCGTGGTGATCCCGCCAATGATGAGGCACGCGGTCAGGATATTGACCTGCATGACCGCGAGACTGACACCCACCGCCGTTGCATCGATGCTGGTGGCGAGCGCGGTAACGACCAGTCGCCACACGCCGGTCTGAGCGCGCTGACCCGCGTCCACGTCGCTTTTCGTCGCTGCATGGATCATATGCCCGCCGACGCCGAAAAGCAGGAAGAAGGCTATCCAATGATCGACTGCCGCGATCCAAGTGCTCAGCGCCAGGCCGATCGCCCAGCCAATCGCCGGCGTGATCGCCTCGAAGAAGCCGAACACGGCGCCGACACGTAAGGCATCGCGCCAACGATTGCGCTGATTGGTCGCACCCTTCCCCACCGCCGCAGCGAAGGCGTCGACCGACAAGCTGGCGCCAAGAGCGCCGAGCGTTAGCAAACCCGTCATTGATATACGTCCAAGGGCCGTCAACCGAACGACGCAATCCACCTCCGGCCACGAGAGAGGTAGCGCATCGTTGGTCTCGCCGGGCAGATCAAAATCTGCTGCCATCGCCACGAACCGGAAGGTTCAAGGATGTTGACGATGGCCCCGCAACAGCGGGTAGCTACTCCCCAAGAGTGAGACGCCCGTATCCCCTGGGGGGCATATGTACAAGCCGAATCCGATCAACCCTGTCCGATTAGGCGATCACCAGTATTTGGATATCGCCCGGAACTGCTCCACCGCCACCTTTGTCCCCTCGCCCTCTTCGGCGTGAACCAAGCAGTGATCGATATGATCGTTGATGAGCGCGCGCTTGGCGCTGGCGATCGCGTTCTCCACCGCCTGAAGCTGCTGCGCGATATCGACGCACGGCCGTTGCTCTTCGATCATCCCGACGATGCTTTTCAGGTGCCCGGTCGCACGGTTGAGCCGCTTGATGATCGCGGGATGATTGGAATGATCGTAATGGGCCATGTCACCCTATAAGACAAACGGACGAACTTTGTCGAGCAACCCCCCGGGGGGATAGACTCTATCCCCATGGGGGGATATGGACCTGCCCGAACTTCACGTCCGATCGGTCGCGACCGCCGGGCTTGCCGGGACGCACCATGACCTCTTTCGCCGAACTCGTTCAACAGGGCAGCTCCAATCTCTGGCTGTTCATCCCGACCGCGCTGCTGCTCGGTGCGCTGCACGGGCTGGAGCCCGGCCATTCCAAGACCATGATGGCTGCGTTTATTATCGCAGTGCGTGGCACTGTTGGCCAAGCCGTCCTGCTCGGCCTGTGCGCGGCGCTTTCGCACACCGCGATCGTGTGGGGCATCGCGCTTGGCGGGCAATATCTCGGGCGCGGCATCAACACCGAAACGACCGAGCCTTACCTCCTGCTCGGCTCGGCCGTCATCGTTCTTGGCATCGGTCTATGGATGATTTGGCGCACGCGTGCCGATCAGAAGGCCGAAGCCGCGCACGATCACCACCACCATCACGGCGAGGACGAGATCCGCACGATCGACACCGGCCACGGCATGATGCGTCTGGAGATTTTCGAGGATGGCGTGCCGCCGCGCTGGCGGGCGAGCTTTGCCAAGGGTGGCTGGAAAGCGGCGGATGTTATCCTCACAACGGATCGCGGCGAAGGCCGTTCGCAGACATTCCGCTTCGTCGATCGGGGCGATTACATCGAAAGCGTCGAGGAGATCCCGGAACCGCACGCCTTCAACGCGCGCGTCTCGCTGGGCCACGGCGGCCACAGCCATGACTACGACCTCACATTCGCCGAACACGGGCACGATCACGGCCACGGGCATGATGGACTGAAGGTCACGGGCGACGATGCCTACATGAACGCGCATGAGCGCGCCCACGCCGCCGATATCAGCCGCCGGTTCGCCGATCGTCAGGTAACGACCGGCCAGATCGCGCTGTTCGGCCTGACGGGCGGGCTGATCCCCTGCCCCGCAGCCGTCACCGTCCTCCTGCTCTGCCTCCAGCTCAAGCGTCTCGCGCTCGGTGTCGTGCTGGTGAGCGCGTTCAGCGTCGGCCTTGCCGTGACGATGGTCAGCGCCGGCGTCATCGCATCGCTCAGCGTCACGCACATCCGCAAGCGCTGGTCAGGGTTCGGCGACTTCGCGCGCAAGGCGCCTTATGCGTCGGCGGGCCTGATGCTCGTGATCGCGGGCTACATGGCCTATTCCGGCTTGCAAGGCCTCAGTCGGATCGGCGCGATCTGATGCGATCGCCTTGCGTCGATCTATGTGGTTTCGATGCCCGCACCGGATGGTGCCGGGGGTGTGGCCGCACGCGCGACGAGGTCCGGCGTTGGCGTAACCTGCGACCTGGTGATGCACGCCGCGTCATGAGCGACCTGCCACACCGCTTGGCAAAGCTGACCGACCGTTCCGCAAAGGGGGGCACGTCCTGATGTCGTGTCTCGCCGCCAAGGCGCTGGTATAATGTCGAGCAGGCTGAAATAGCGTGAACGCTCGAATTGACCGGCAAGTGATTTCCTTGCCCCGTTTTTTGCGTCGGCTTACGCTGCAAATGATGGCGGTGCAGCGTTCCTCTGTTGCGATCCTAGGAGTCGTGTTGGCGCTGGCCGCTGTCCTCGGGCTTGTCGCAGTATCGGGATGGCATAGCGCCATGGTTCACGATCACGGCCCGGTTCAAGTCGCCATGGTCGATACCCATTCTGATGACGATCACGACCATGCGGTTATGATCGATCATGACGATCAGGCTCCGGCAAAGCAGGCCGACGGCGACGGGCCAGCTCACCTTCTTGCCCACGCCGCAGGCCACTGGGTTGCTTTCGATGGCGCGAGGGCTGCGCCGGTTGCGGCCATCGTCGCCGCTCGCGTGTGGTCGATATTAACTCCATCGCTCCCCAGCGGGATCGACCCATCTAAGCTTCTGCGTCCGCCTCGCGGTTGAGTCTCGCCGACGCCGCGCGCGTCGACTGACTACCCTAGAGGATCATGCACTATGAACGGCAGTTTTCGCCGGTCGCGCACCGTTGCGCTGACCGGCGCCTTTGCGGCGCTATCGCCCGTAGGTGCGGCGTGGTCGCAGACCGCACCCCCCTTTGCACAGCTTCTAAATCAGACGCGTGATGTGCCGCGCGTCCTGGCGCTAGAAGCAGACGTCGCCCGAGCACGCGGCTTGGCATTACAAGCGCGCGCCCGACCGAACCCCTCGATCAATGTCTATGCAGAGAATTTCGTGGGCGACCACGATCGCAATGCGCGCAATCAACAACAGACGACTTTCCAGGTCGATCAGCCTGTCGAACTGGGCGGCAAGCGATCCGCTCGGATCGCCGCCGGTGAAGCCGGGATCGTTGCGGCAAAGGCGCGCGATCGTGACGGCCGTCTCGTCTTTGCGACTGAGCTGGCGCGCGCTTATGCTGGTGCCGAAATCGCCGATCGTCGCATCACCATCGCCGAAGAAGAGGTTAAACAGGCGACCGATGTCTTGAGGGTTGCCCGCGCTTTGGTCGGCGCCGGCAAGGAAGCCCGTCTCCGGCAAGTGCAGGCCGAAACCGAACTGAACACGCTTCAGGCCGACCTCGAAAACGCGCGCGCTTTCAAGACGGTCGCGCTGGCACGTCTTTCGGCGCTCGCCGGTATGACCACCCCCTTCACCGGTCTTTCGGAGTCACTCCTCGATCGGCTCGATGCCAAGCCGGCTTTCGGTCCCATTGACGCGATGCAGGCGACGACGGTGCGGGTCGCGGAAGCCGAACAAGACGCCGCTGCGCGGGCGGTGACGGTGCAACAGCGCCTCGCCATTCCGAACGTCACTGCGCAGCTTGGAGTGCGTCAACTCCGCGTCGCGAGCGGCCCTGCCCTAGTCGCCGGCATATCGGTCCCGCTCCCCTTCTTCGATCGCAACCAGGGCAACATCGCGGCGGCACGCGCTGAGCTGCAAGGAGCAGAAGCGCGCGCCGCCGCGGCCCGGCTCGAAGCCGAGGCCGGGACACGCGCCGGTCTAGCGCTGGTCGAGGCAGCCGACGCTCGTGCCGCTGCCGCGCAGCGGACTTTGACAACCGCCGAAGAAGGCTACCGCCTCGCCCGCATCGCTTACGAGGCAGGTAAAAGCCCGCTGATCGAACTGCTCGCCGCACGTCAAAATCTCGGAGTCGCCCGCGGCCTCATCCTCGATGCCGCCGCAGCGCGCCTCGACGCCCGCGCCAATCTCGCCCGTCTGCAGGGCCTCACCATCACCGGAGAAGCGGTGCAATGACCGATAAAACTCGCCTCTACACCGGCGCCGCCATTGGCCTGGTCGCTGCCGCCGCGCTTGGATTCGGCGCTGCGCGCCTCACCCAATCGCCCGCCCCTGCCCCTGCTCCTACGGAGGCCGCAGCGCCAGCCAAGCCGTCGAACACGGTCGCGATGACGCAGCAGGCACTTTCGGCATCGCAGATCACTGTAGCCCCGGCGGCCTCCGGCGAGCTGGACGCCGCGATCCTTGCCTCCGCTACGGTCGAGGCGACGCCCGACGCCGAGGCGGTGCTGACCGCGCGCGCACCGGGCACGGTCAGCCGTATCATGGTCCGCATCGGCGATCTTGTGCGAGCCGGCCAGACGCTCGCTCTGGTCGAGAGCCGCGATGCTTCGCAGATCGCAGCCGATCGCTCGGCCGCGTCCGCGCGCGTCACTCTCGCCGCTCGCCAGCTCGAACGCGAACGCGGTTTGCTTGCCCAGGGCGTCACCCCCCGCGCTGACTATGAAGCCGCACAAGCCAATCTGGCGGTCGCCCAGGCCGATGCCCGGCGCGCTAGCGCCGCCGCAGGCGCTGCCCGCGTATCAGGTGACGGCCGATCGGTTGCGGTCGTCAGCCCCGTCTCGGGGCGCGTCACCAATGCTGGTGCCAATCTCGGCCAGTTCGTCGCGGCTGAAACCGAGCTGTTCCGCGTCGCCGACCCGCGCCGGCTTCAGATCACGGCTAGCGTTCCCCCCGCCGATGCAGGCCGGGTCCGAGAAGGTGACAGGGTGGAGTTGACCACCACCGATGGCCGCAAGATCGAGGGCCGCGTACGTTCGTCGACCGGCGTCGTCGATCCGCAATCGCGGACCGCGACCGTCGTCATCACGCCGACCTCTGGCGGCAGCACACTCGCCCCGGGCCAGCTTGTGCAGGCTCGTATCCTCGCCAGCGGCGGGGCCGCCAAGAGTGGCGTGATGGTGCCGCAAGACGCGGTGCAGACGCTTGGCAGCGATACCGTAGTGTTCGTCCGCACCGGCCAAGGCTTCCGCGCACAGCCGGTTCAGGTCGGCAGCCGATCAGGCGGGATGGTGGCGATCACCGGCGGCCTCGCCGCCGGCACGCAGATCGCCACCACCAACGCTTTTCTCCTCAAAGCGGAGATCGAGAAGGAGTCGGCGGAATGATCGGCCGCATCCTCTCCCTTTCGGTCCGGATGCGATGGCTTGTCGCCGTCCTGACCCTCGTCGTCATTGGCTTTGGTTTATGGCAGATCACCAAGCTGCCGATTGACGCTGTGCCCGACGTCACCAACCGACAGGTCCAGATCAGCACATTCGCCCCGACGCTTGGGCCGGTCGACATCGAAAAGCAGGTGACGTTCCCGGTGGAAACGGCGCTGGCCGGAATCCCAGGGCTTGAGATGACCCGCTCCATCTCGCGCAACGGCTTCAGCCAGGTAACGGCGGTCTTCACCGACCGCACCGACATTTACTTCGCGCGCCAGCAGGTGACGGAACGGCTCGCACAATCGCGCGACAGCCTGCCTTCCAACGCGCAGCCGATCCTAGCACCGCTCAGCACCGGGCTCGGCGAGATTTTCTTCTATTCGGTCGCCTTCCGTCACCCCGACGGCAAGGGCTTGAAGACGGTCGATGGGAAGCCGGGCTGGCAGTCGGACGGCAGCTATCTCACGCCCGAGGGCGAACGCCTGACCACCGAGCTGGCGAAGGCGGCATATCTCCGCACGGTGCAGGATTGGATCATCCGCCCACAGATGCGCGCCGTGCGCGGCGTCGCCGGGGTTGATTCCAACGGCGGCTATGTGAAGCAATATCTGATCGAGCCAAACCTGAACGCGCTCGTTAGCTATGGGCTGTCGGTGACGGAGTTGGCGGACGCGATGGAGCGGGCCAATCTCTCTGCCGGCTCCAATTACGTCCGCCGTGCCGGCGAGAGCTTCCTTGTCCGCGCCGATGCTCGCCTCAAATCGATCGATGACATTCAGGAAGCCGTCGTGGCAACCCGGAACGGCGTTCCCATCCGCGTCAAGGACGTGGGCCAGGTCGTGATCGGCGGTGCGGTCCGCACCGGATCCGGCAGTCGCATGGGATCGGAAGCGGTCATCTCGACCGTGCTGATGCTGGTGGGCGACAACAGCCGCATCGTCGCGACCGATGCCGCCGAGAAGCTGACGCAGATCAACAAGGCGCTGCCGCCCGACGTGTTCGCCGAGCCGGTCTACAACCGGTCCAAGCTGGTCAACGCGACGATCGCGACGGTCGAAAAGAACCTCACAGAAGGCGCGCTGCTCGTCATCGTCGTGCTGTTCCTGCTGCTCGGCAACATCCGCGCCGCGCTCATCACCGCTGCGGTCATCCCGATCACTATGCTGATGACGGCCGCCGGCATGAACGGGCTGGGCGTATCGGGCAACCTGATGAGCCTTGGAGCGCTCGACTTCGGGCTGATCGTCGACGGCGCCGTCATCATCGTCGAGAATGCGCTTCGCCGCCTCGCCGAGCGCCAGGAGCATGAAGGCCGGCTTCTCACCCGCGACGAGCGGATGGAGGAAACGACACTCGCGGCCAAGGAGATGGTGCGGCCGACCGTTTATGGTCAGCTCATCATCTTCCTCGTCTTCGTGCCGCTGCTCACCTTCCAGGGCGTTGAGGGCAAGACGTTCGCGCCGATGGCGATCACGTTGATGGTGGCGCTCGCCTCCGCTTTCGTCCTGTCGCTGACCTTCGTTCCCGCGATGATCGCGATCGTCGTCAAGGGCCGGGTCAGCGAGACGGAAGTGAAGCCGATCCGCTGGTTCAAGGAACGCTACGCCCCCGTGCTGGGCAGGGGCGTAGCTCGGCCGATGCCCTTCATTCTGGGCGGTGTCGGCGTGTTCGTCGCGGCAGTGCTGAGCTTTGGCTTGCTCGGCGAGGAGTTCATGCCGCAGCTCGACGAGAAGGACATAACCGTCACCAACTTCCGCGTGCCATCGGCGTCGATCGATCAGTCGACACAGATGCAGCTTCAGATCGAGAATGCATTGAAGACGCTGCCGGAGGTGGCGCTGGTCTTCTCTAAGAACGGCAACGCCGATCTCGGCACCGATCCGATGCCGCCCAATGCGTCGGATACCTATGTGATTCCAAAGCCAGAGGACGAGTGGCCGGCGGAGGTTAAGAGCAAGGAGGACATCCTTCGCCGCATCGAGGAGCGGATGAAACCGCTGATCGGCAACCGAACAGAGATTCAGCAACCGATCCAGATGCGCTTCAACGAGCTGATCGCCGGCGTTCGCGCCGACGTCGCGATCAAACTCTACGGCGATGACCTCGACGCGATGAGCGAACAGGCGCGGCGCATCGCTTCCGTCATGCGCACCATCCCGGGCGCTGGTGACGTGAGTGCCGAACAGACGTCCGGCGCGCCGACCTTCGACGTGCAGATCGATCGGCAAGCGGCGGGCCGTTATGGCCTGTCGGTTGAGGAGGTGGCGAACACGGTCTCGGCTGCGCTTGGCGGGCGCGAGGCCGGGTTGTTGTTCGAGGGAGACCGGCGGTTCGACGTCGTGGTCCGCCTCCCCGATGCGCAACGGGATGACCTTGAGACACTGGGGTCGATCCCGGTGATGCTGCCCACTGCCGAGGGTCAGGTGGCGCGCTCGATCCCGCTCAGCCAGGTCGCCCGGTTCAACTACACGCAGGGGTTGAACCAGGTTAGTCGCGAGAATGGCAAGCGGATGGTGGTCGTGCAGATCAACGTCCGCGGGCGCGATCTTGGCGGGTTCGTCGACGAAGCACAGGCGAGGATCGGCCAGATGCAGCTTCCCGCCGGCATGTATACTGAGTGGGGCGGCACCTTCGAGAGCCTGCAATCGGCTCGGTTGCGCCTGCTGATCGTCGTGCCGATCTGCTTTATCGCGATCTATGCCCTGCTCTACATGGCGCTCGGCAGCTTCGTGTCGGCGGCGATCGTGTTCTCGGCGGTGCCGATGGCGCTCGCAGGGGGCGTGTTTGCGCTGCTGCTGCGCGGTATCCCCTTCTCGATCACCGCAGCGGTCGGGTTCATAGCCCTATCGGGCGTTGCCGTCCTCAACGGCCTCGTGATGATGAGTGCGATCGGAAAGTATCGCGAAGACGGTGCGGCCGACGACGATGCGATCGTGGGCGGCGCAATGGAGCGCGTCCGTCCGGTGCTGATGACCGCGCTGGTCGCGTCTCTTGGCTTCGTGCCGATGGCGCTTGCGACCGGCACAGGAGCAGAAGTGCAACGCCCACTCGCAACGGTCGTCATCGGGGGGCTTATAACATCGACAATCCTGACCCTTCTTGTCCTGCCAGCCATCACAGCGTTGTCCATGCGATTGAGAGGCTCAAAGGCACAAGGTTCGACTGTCGGCACCACAAAGGCCCAGATTTGAGTCTACATGCGCACGTTCTGGTATCGTTGACCGGCATCAAGTTCAGTGTCGGTTCAAGTAGAAGCCCTAATATCAAATACGCCGTCGTTCGATCCTATCGTCCGATGGTAGGAGAGTAGACATGCGTAAGACATTTTGGATTGCAGCGGGGCTGCTGGCTTCGTTGGTCCCTGGTACTGCGATGGCGCAGCACCATGGTGGCCGTCATTCCACAGGTCATGGTAGCTACGGCGGACATGGACGTGTGGTCGTGTCAAATCACGGCTATGGCTATGCGCAGCCCTATTATGGTGGCGGCTATTATGCCGACTCTCCGCGATACCAGTCTCGCCACTACGTGCGCGATCGGCACTATGATCGTCATTCCCGTCCGAGGCATTACCGCCGCCATCATTGACGGCGGTAAGGCTTCGGGCCGCTACTTGCGGGTTTCGCGCCGGGCAAGCCACGCCCGCATCTCGGCGATCTCGCGCCGCTGCGTCGCCACTACTTCGGCTGCAAGCCGGCGAACAGCGGGATCGCGCCCGTACCTCAATTCTATCTCGGCCATCGCGATCGCGCCTTCATGATGGGGGATCATCGCGCGCATGAAGTCGGCGTCGGCATCACCAGTGAAGGCCACGTCCATAGCGCCATGCATCTTGGCGTTCGCGGCCCGGTAGGCTCTGGTTGCGGGCGTGTCGGCCCGCTTTCCCGCATCAGCTCCCCGGGTCACGCTCGTACCGTGTTGAGCGTGCTGTGCGCTCGCAGCAGGTGGCGTCAGTCCAGCGGCCGTTGCGACCATCAGCGCGAGCGTGCCGTTAATTCCGATCATCACGTTCCTTCTCCAGTGTAGCATCATGTCCGCGCTGGCGTCCGGCTCTGGCCGGAGGTTGCCGGCGCGCAGCCGCATCGAGCTCGGCCACGGCCTGGGCCGCGGCCTCGCAGTCGCTGCCGGTTTCCTGGCCCCGCTCGCAGCGGGTGACAACCAGCCTCGCCTCTTCCGCGTGGAAACGGAAATAGCCAGCATCCCGTGGTTTAATCAGTCCGCATCCAGTCAGAGCGATGGTCGCGACAGCGGCAATGAGCGCGCGTTCCTTGAGGTTTGTCATTCTGTTCACCCGCTCGTTGTTCATGGAAATCACAAAGCGATGCCAAAGCGCCGGAGTGCGAGAACCATCGCGATATAGAGCAGGACGGTCAGGCAGCATCCGGCGGCCAAGGCTGGCCAAAAGCCAATTCCGTGACGCAAAAGGACTGGTATCAGTAGGAATAGCGGCAGCGAGGGGAGTACGAACCAGAAGGTCGCCTGCGCATGGGCCGCCATGTTCATCGCATCAGGCCGGTCGTGCCACAGCCATATCATGCCAAGGACCGAGACGACCGGTAGCGACGCAATCAGCGCTCCGAACCCGGGATAGCGCTTCGCCACTTCCGACGCTGCCGCGATTAGTATGCCCGAGACGATGGCCTTGACTGCAAGATAGTACATAGGATGCTTCGCTTACCTTGTGGCGGTGGATCTTGATGATGCGGCCCAGCGCCACTTCCCCCCGTTGCGACGCCATGCGCGAAACCCGATGCGGTAAAGCCTCCCGATCCACTTGATGAGAATGAACGTGGTTCCTCGCGGGACCAGGCCAAGGGCACTGGCGTAGCGCGTGACGAAGACCAGCATCGAAGCTGCCGTAAGCCAAAGTCCGGCGGGAAAAACGGGAGACGAGCCATTGACATTCATCAATGGCGATCCCCGGATCGCCCGAAGGTCGCGACCCGCCAGAGATACCAAATGACGGCCAGCAAGAGCACGGCGTTGCTGACCGGTTCGATGACGCTCGCCACCTGATTATAGCGTTCGCCCAGCTCGTAGCCGGCTAGCACGAGGATCACGGTCCATATTGCCGAGCCGGCAAGCGTGGAAAGCAGGAACGGACCGAGGGGCATTCCGCTGACCCCTGCTGGCACCGAAATCAACGTCCGGACTCCCGGGACCATTCGTCCGAACAGAACCGCCCAACGGCCATAGCGGTCGAACCAGCGATCGACATGATCGATCTCGTCCGCCGTCAACGTCAGCCATCGACCGTGGCGAGAAGCAAAGCGCTTCAACCGATCGATGCCGATCCAGCGCCCGACATAGTACCATAGGATCGCTCCTGCGGCCGATCCGAGGGTGCCAGCGATAACGACCACCCACAGCGAGCCGCGCCCCTGCGCGGCCGTGTAGCCCGCAAGGGGCAGGATCACTTCCGATGGAATCGGCGGAAAGACGTTCTCGGCCAGCATCAGCAGGAAGACGCCAAAGCCGCCGAGTGCCGATAGGATCGATGTTATGATGTCGAACACAAGACAGCCTCGTCAGATGATCCAATAGAAGATGGCGCAGAACACGAGGATGAGGGCGAGGACCGATCCTACGATCGCGTTTTCCAGTCGCGGGCACTCGACGTTCCTGATCCGCGCGGCGACCTGCCAAGCGGGGCGGATCGGACACCGCCACGACCCAGCGACAATTCGATCCAATTCCGCGTCCGACAGCCCGAAGAATGCTTTGGCTTCACGGCGCGATCGACCCGCCAGCCCCATCACACGCAGCACCACATCGTCCCATGCGACATCGATCGCGCTCGGCCGATCGATCATCGGGCCGCGCGCGTCACCGCCTGCCCAAGAGGGAGGCAGCAGGCCGATGATCTGGTGAGGATTGCGCTCCAACAGCGTCGCCCAGCGCAGCAAGCGGTGTTGGCGGTCCCGCGCCGGGATAGTCCGCGCCGGCGCCCAACGTCGGGTGAGGGCTTGCACTGGATGTGTCCATCGGCTCGCCTGAGAGGTCGTCATGGACTTGCCGGAGTACAGGCGTCGCCATTGGTAGCGCGCTTGAGCGGACGAGAACAGCGCAGGGTCAGGAAGGTGGTGCAGCTCAGGATGAAGGCGATATCGTATAGGCCGTAGCCGACGGCCGCCCCGAGCGCGCCAGTCGCCCACAGGCTGGCCGCTGTTGCCGTACCCGAGGCTTTGCTACCCTTCTTCAGGATCGCGCCGCCCCCAATGAAACCGACGCCTGAAATCAGACCTTCGAGCAACCTGGCCTGCGCCGGGGACGTGCGGCCGAGGATCGCGATGCCTACCAGCACGAAGCCGCAACTGGCGATGGCAACCAACGGGAATGTGCGGATGCCTGCGCTACGGGCGTCCTTCTCGCGATCCCAGCCAACCGGAAGGGCAAGCGCGTAGGCGACGGCGAGACTGATGATATGGGTGGTTATCTCCCACCATGAGCTTTGAAACATGCCGGCCTGCCTGTTCTACGCGATCGCTCCAAATCGGAGGTTAAAAACGAATGTTGGGCCGAGCGCCTTGAAGGCGCTCGTGATTAAGGCGAGGATCGTGAACATCTGCGAACCTACCGGTGCAGACATGCGATGATGGCGGCCACGACGGCGGCGGTTTCCGCAACGTCGCGCACCCTGACCGTGTCGAGGCCGATCTCGACGGCGGGATAGTCATTTCCACAGGGGAAGATCGCATCGCCGATGAACAACATGCCGTCGAGCGGCACGCCGCTTTCGGCGCTCAGGCGCTTCAGGCCGTAGCCTTTGTCGACCCCTGCCCTCGTCACGTCGATCGATGTCGTACCGCCAAGATTGATCGAGAGGCCCGGCAGCACTGCGCGCAAGGTCGCCTGCAATGCAGTGCGTTTTTTCCGATCCCGGTCCCATCCCTCCTTTTCCTTCAGCGGCGCCGCCTGCCCCAGCCCCGAAAAGGTAATCTGGCTGCCGCGATCCTCGATCCGCTCGCCCCATATGCGTTCATCGGCGAGGCCGGCATCGGCCAGCGCCCGGTCGAAGGCCGCGCGGATCTTCGCCTTCTCCGCATCGTCGAACAGCTCGGCATAGACCACGCACCAAGCCCCATCGATGAAGCGATAGAGCTTGGTGCCGGTGGTCGGCATCAACCAGAGGCGGTCGAGCGCTGCGTCCGCAGGCAAGCGCGACGCGACCTGCTTTTCGAATTGTGGCCAGTCCCCGCCCGAGATCACCGCCACATCGGTAACGGCGAGCAACCGGGCGATGATCGCGGCCATATCCTCCGATAACGGGCGTTTGCTCTCCGCGAGCGTGCCGTCGAGGTCGAAAGCGACCAGCCACTTCATGCCGCGTTCCCCGCCGGGTCGCGGTAGGCGAGCAGCCGGAGCGCGTTGATGACGACGAGCAGTGTCGATCCCTCATGGACCGCCACCGCTGGCCCGATGCCGAGGCCGAGGATGGTGGCAGGCACGAGGAAGGCGACGACGCCCAGGCTGACGAACACGTTCTGACGGATGATGCCGCGCGTATGACGGCTCAGGCCGACCGCGAACGGCAAGTGCGCCAGGTCGTCGGCCATCAGCGCTACGTCGGCCGTCTCGAGCGCTACGTCCGACCCCGCCGCGCCCATTGCGATGCCGACCGTGGCGCTCGCCATCGCGGGCGCGTCGTTCACGCCGTCGCCGACCATCGCGACCTTGTCCTCGCCGGCAAGCTTCTTGATTGCGGCCACCTTGTCTTCGGGCATGAGGTCGCCCCACGCCTCATCGATTCCGACATCGTTGGCGATCGCTTCGGCGACCTTCTGGTGATCGCCGGAGATCATTATCATCCGCGACACACCCATCTCGTGCAGCCGGCGCAGCGCGGTCTTGGCCGCTTCGCGGGGCGTGTCCATCAGGCCGATCGCGCCTAGGTCGCGGTCTCCCTTGCGGACGACCATCGTCGTGCGGCCGTTCTCGCGCAGCTTCGCGATCGCGTCCTGCGCCCCCTGCCCCAGCGCCGGTATGCCCTCGCCCCCAAACATCTCGGCCTTGCCGATCCACACCGTCTCGCCATCCACGCTCGCGGTGACGCCACGACCGGTCAGGCTCTTGAGGTCGCCAGCGGTGGGCAACGGGCGCCCATTCAGGCGTTCGCGGCCGTCGTTGACGATCGCTTGGGCCAGCGGGTGATCGCTCAGCGCCTCGACAGCGACGGCCAGCGACAGCAGCTCGCCTTCGTCGGTGCCGTCGACGGGCACGACATCGGTGATGCGCGGGCGCCCTTCGGTCAGCGTGCCGGTCTTGTCGAAGGCGATCGCCTTCAACGAGCCGAGGTTTTCGAGCGGCGCACCGCCCTTCACCAGCACACCGCCACGTGCCGCGCGCGCGACGCCGGACAGGACCGCGCTCGGCGTCGCGATCGCGAGCGCGCAAGGGCTCGCTGCGACCAGTACCGCCATCGCGCGATAGAAGCTGTCGCGGAACGGCTCGTCGATGACCACCCAGGCGAACAGCAGCAGCACCGACAGGATCAGGACGGCGGGCACGAAGATGCGCTCGAACCGATCGGTGAAGCGCTGCGTCGGCGACTTCTGCGTCTCCGCCTCGCTCACCATCTTCACCACCTTGGCGAGCGCGGACTCGTTGGATCGGCGCGTCACCTCGATCTCGATCGCGCCGCCGCCATTGATCGTGCCGGCAAAGACGCGGCTCTCCGCCTCGACCGCATCGGGCTTGGCGCGGGCGGCTGCCGCGTCCGCGACCGGCACCTTGTCGACCGGGATGCTCTCGCCGGTCACCGGGGCTTGGTTGATCGCGCTCGTGCCCGTGATGACGAAACCATCGGCGGGAAGGCGTTCGTTTGGTCGGACGATAGCAATATCCCCGACAACCATCTCCTCGACCGGGATTTCGCTGGTCTGCCCGTCACGTCGCACGGTCGCGGTTTCGGGCGCGAGCTTCGCCAGCGCCTCGATCGCCTTCTTGGCGCGTCCCATCGCGTAATGCTCAAGCGCATGGCCAAGGCTGAACAGGAACAGCAGCAGCGCGCCTTCGGCCCATGCGCCCAGCGCAGCGGCGCCGGCGGCAGCAACCAACATCAGCGTGTCGATCTCGAACTTCTTCAGCCGAAGATTGTCGATTGCCTCGCGCAGCGTGAAGAACCCGCCGAAGAAATAGGCTGCGATGTAGCAGGCGGTCGGCAGCCAGTCCGGTGCACCGGTGGCCAGCTTCTCGATCGCGTAGCCAATTCCCAGCAGCGCGCCGCAAGCGAGCGCAAAGATCAACTCGGTGTTGGGACCAAGAAAATCGGCATGGCTATGGTCGTGACCGTCGCCAGGACCGTGTTTCTCCTCGCCCGCCCCGTGCCCACCGGGACCATGGTCATGGCCGGCATGGTCGTCGGCGGCGACCCGCTTGCCCACCCGGACCTTCAACTTGCGAAGCGCCGAACGCACCTCCTCTTCGGTGGTCTCGCGGCGGTCATATTCAACCCGGACAGACCCACTGGTACTGGCACTCGCCTGCACCACGCCCGGCAGCGCGCATAGCGCGTCACTGACGGTGCGCGCCCGACGCTCGTGGCTGATCCCCGTCACCTGCCAGATCGCATGGCCGTAGCGTTCGGTGATTTCGGCGCCCGCGGCGCGCACCATCTCGCGCAAGCGCGGCAGCGGCAGCTTGGCAGCGTCGAAATGGATGCACAGGGCCGCCGGCGTGTCGCCGTCGAGGCAGATCACATGCGCCCGCTCGACGCCTTCGCGCTTTGACAGGGTTGATACGAGACGGTCCAGGCAAGCGTCGGCCGCGTCAGGAAGGTCCGGCAACAATACTGGAATATCGAGTTCGAGCTTGTCGTTCATGACGACCTCCTTTCGCTTTTCTTGGTTTCGGCGCGCGCGTCGCGCAGGATTTCGACACCGCCCTTGATGGCGATGATGGCGGTAGCGAAGCCGACCAGAAGGTCCGGCCAGTTGGTGCCCAGCCACAGCACCAGCACGCCCGCGATCAGGATGCCGCCATTGGAAATGAAGTCATTGAAGCTGAAGGTGGTGGCGGCCCGTAGGTTAACGTCCGGATCCTTGAGCCGCTGGAGCAGCCGCAGGCAGAGGTAGTTTACGACGCCGGCGATCGCCGACATGACCATCATGGTCGGTCCGATCGGCTCGCTCCCCTGCACATAGCGTCGCCCGACATCGATCAGGATGCCGCCCGCAAAGATCAGCAGCATTACCCCCGATGCGATCGCGGCGCGCGTCTTCCACGTCTTACCGTGGGTCAGCGCGACGAGGCTGAGAGCGTAAACGGCGGTGTCGGACAGATTGTCGACGCCGTTGGCGATGAGCGCACTTGAATCGGCGAACGCGCCGGATACGAAAAAGCCCGCTGCGATTGCTGCGTTCAGCAGCAGCACGATCCAGAGCGTGCGACGCTCCTGCGTGCCCGCGTTGTCGTTGCTCGCATTCATCCCATGATCTCCTCGAGCGTCAGGAGGGCGAGGAACCCTACGAAGAACATCGAGCTGATGAGCGGGGTGTCAGGCTTCTCGTGCGCCTCAACCAGCAGCTCTTCCGTGACGAGGTAGAGCAGCGCCATCAGCCCAAAGCTCAGGAAGCCAGCGACCATTACCGGCGAGAGCGTGGCGACAGGAACGGCAGCGAGCGCGCCGATCGGCAGCAGCAGCGCCAAGGCCGAGACGATCACGATGATGCGCAGGCGCGAGCGATAGGTTTCCGCCAGCTCGTTGGTCAGTGTCAGACCCAGGAAGAGCACTTCGAGTGTCAGCGCGATCGTCAGCAGAAATCCCGCCTTCTCGCCCGCGACGAACGCAAGGCCGAGCACCAGGCCATCGACCAGGATGTCGATGCCGATCGCGGCGAGCAGCGCCATCGGCCCCTTGAAGCGGGCCTCGAAAGCCTTGAGACCCAGCATCGTTACGACGCCCGCCGCCCCGCCGATCAACGTCGCGCTGGGCGAAGCCTCATGCTTGACCTGCGGCAGGATTTCAGTCGCTGCCGCCGCGAACACGACGCCGGCAGCAAGATGCTGTAGCCCCGCCACGAGGCCAGGATTTAACTTTGTGCGGCTCGCGATGATCGCGCCGATTACGACCGCCAGCACAGGCGCAAGCGTGTAAAGCAGTGCCTGCATATCCTATGATCCCTCCGGGGTTCGGTGACAGACGTGGATTTTCCCGCGCCGCATGAAGGCGATCGCCCCGCCCGCCACGACCGCCCGTGACTGGTTGCCGCGAAATTCATCACCGGTTCGCTGGGCGCGCAGGATCTCGGTCCTGCCCTTCGGCAGCCAGGTGACGGCCATCTTCAGGCCGTCGTCGATGAAGTCGACATCGGCGCGGGTGCCGTCGTCGCAATACATGATGCGCTGCGCGATCAGCCTTGGCGTCACACGCTTGTCATGAGCCGGTTCGACAGGTTCGCTCGGAGCCGGGTTGCACGCCCCTACAATCACGCCGGTGACGAGAACGGCGCCAACGCGCGCGATCGTGAGCCCGGGCAGATGCAGCAAGGCGCGCATGCCCATCACCACAGCACCCCGTGATCAGGTGTCAGCGGCTCGGGGGCCGGAAGTCCCGCGGTTTGGAGAAGGTCGATCTCGATCGTGCGGCACATGGCCGTGAGCGGGACATCGTGGACGCTATTGGCGAACGGATCGGTCAGATCCTCGCCGATGCTCAGCACCGCGAGGAAGACGAGTCCGATCAGCGTCGATCCGATCGGCGTGGCAAGGCCCAGGGATTCGACCAGCGCGATCGGGAGCAGCACGCAGAACACACGCGTGAAGAGGTTCGGGAAGAACCGAAAGCCATTGGGCAGCGGCGTGTTCTTGATCCGCTCCATGCCGCCCTGCGCATTGGCGATGTCGATCAGGACGCGCTCCACAGTTGCCTGCTGGATCTCGGTGATCCGACCTTCCGCGAGCGCGTCAGCGTAAATGCCCGATATGTCCTCCAAGAGCGCATTGGCAGGGTTCAGGCGAGTGACCGCCATATCGGCGACCTCCGTTCCGGCGACCCGGGCAATTTCTTCATAGGGCGACTGTCGGCGAAGCTGGCAGCGCATCGAGTGCGCAAAGGCGATCTGCCTCAGGATGATGTGGTGCCGTATCTCACTGCCCTCGGGTTCCCCCTTGGTCAGGCTGCGCGTGATCCGGGCCAGACTGCGCGAGGAATTGATGAGCGCGCCCCAAAGAGTTCGCGCTTCCCACCAGCGTGCATAAGCGGCGTTGGTCCGAAACCCCATGAAGAGCGCGATGGCAGTGCCGAACAGCGCCGTCGGCAAAGGCGGTTCCTTGATCGGGGTCATCATGTGGAATGCCGTCACCGCCACGTCCCACACGAACAGGATCGTGAGGGGCTTCCAAACCTCGACAATAATCTGCGTAAATCGTGGCCTTGTGCCGACAATCATACCAATACCGCCTTAGTTATCTCCGCGATCGTCATCCGATCGGCATGTTCATGATGTCTCGATATGCAGACAGCAGCTTGTTCCGGACTTGCAGCGTCGCCTCGAACGTAATGGATGCACGGCTCTGGATGAGCGCGACGGTCGCAATGTCGGTGGTTTCGCCCCGTTCATATGCTTCGGTGACGACATCCTCCTGCTCCTGGGTCTCGTTGACCTTCGCCACCACGGCATTGAGGGTGTCGGCAAAGGTTGAGGCTGGAGCGGTCGGCGTCACGCCGGGCGGTGCCGTCGGCTGCGCCTCGCGCAAGGCGCGGCTTCGCGCGATCACTTCGGCGCGAATGGCCATCACATTCGAGATCGACGTGTCAGACATCGTTTCTCTCCCGTTGCAGTGCGACGTGTCGGAAGACAGGACGGTTCATCGGGTGCCCTCCCGTTCGCAGGTCCGCGTGCGGCCTTCGCCTTCCACGATGGTGAGCTGCGACCCCTTGAAGGTCGCGGTGGCTGTCTCGCCGACATATTGGAGGCCCTGCGCTGGCGCGGTCAGCGTCATGGGCACGGCGCTGCTGGAGCGCCGCAAATCGATCTGCAGGCCGTTGTCCTTGTAGTCGACGAACAGCGGTTCCCCGTCGGAACAGCGATAGGGATGGCGCCCCATTTCCCCGGTCGCCACGGCGCTGTCGGACGAATGGATTTGCTGCTCCGTTGGCGGGGCTGGCGGCTTGCTTTCCGTGCAAGCCGCCAGCCCGATAACGAGGATGAGGGCGGGCAGAACCCGCTTCAACGGCGTCATCGCGCCTTCCTCCTGTACCGGGAGGGGACGCGCTGACGATTGATCCCACGGGCAGGCTGACCCACCCGCCAGCGCAGATAGGTTGCGAGGCGATCGTCAGCCTCGATCATCAGGGACCGCAGGCGACGCAACATCATCGCCGCGAACGGCAAAGACAGCGCCCCGCGCAGCGTGCAGCTATGTGTTAGCCTGGTGCCACCGTCGTCCCCTGCCAGCTCGTACCGCTCTTCGAGCGTGAACAGATAAGGGATGCCGCAGGACCAAGCGAAGGCGTGCGGCTTATCGAATCGATCAATCCGTGCTGGCGTCCGAATTGGTCGGGTGATGCCCTGGATCGCGAAGGTACATTCCGTCTCGCCAAGCTGGCACGGGTTGTCGAGGAATACGAGCGGACTCCAAGCCCGACGATGATCCGGATCGGTGATCGCCGACCAGATCCGCAGTGGCCCGCCGTGAAGCATTGAGCTGGTTATGGTGCGAGGCATATCCCCATCTCCCAGAGATGAGCGGGGCGATCGCGGATCGCCCCGCTCACCCTTCAGGCCAAGTCGTTCACGAAGGTCTGACCGTGGTCGTCCCCTTCATGCTCCTCATTGTAGTGCTCGGGCTTCTCGATCACTTTCTGCCCGAACCGGGCGTAGAGCGTCGGCAGCACGAACAGCGTCAGCAGCGTTGCCGAGATCAGGCCGCCGATGACGACGGTCGCCAATGGCTTCTGCACCTCCGCGCCCGCGCCTTCGCCAAGCGCCATCGGCACGAAGCCGAGGCTGGCGACGAGCGCGGTCATGACGACGGGCCGCAGACGCTGCATTGCGCCGACATGGGCCGCCTCTTCGCGCGATAGCCCCGACCGGATCAGGTCCTGGATCGAGCTGACCATCACGAGGCCGTTGAGGACCGCGATGCCCGACAAGGCGATGAAGCCAACCGCCGCCGAGATCGAGAAGTCCATGCCCCGCAGGAACAGCAGCAGAACGCCGCCCACCAGCGCGAAGGGCACGCCGGTGAAGACGATCGCGGCATCGCGGACCGATCCCAATGCCCCGTAGAGGAGCAACAGGATCAGGATGAAGCAGGCCGGAATGACCAGCTTCAGACGTTCGCTTGCCGATTGCAGGTTCTCGAACTGGCCGCCCCATTCGAGATAGGCACCAGCGGGCAGCCGAACCTGGCTACCGATCGCCGCCTGCGCGTCCGCAACGACACTGCCGACGTCGCGACCGCGCACATTGGCTTGCACCACCACGCGACGCTTCCCGTTCTCGCGGCTGATCTGGTTGGGACCATCGACCACCTTGATGTCGGCGACGCTCGAAAGCGGCACATAGCCACCCCCCGCCAACGGCACCTGCACCTGTTCGAGAAGGCCGATGTCCGCCCGTTGCGCTTCAGAGAGCCGTATCACGACCGGAAAGCGCCGATCGCCCTCGAAGATCTGGCCCGAGGTGCGCCCGCCGATTGTCGCGGTGACGATGTCCTGCACATCTTGGGCAGTGACGCCCAGACGCGCCATTGCGTCGCGATTGACGCGAATGTCGAGCATGGGCAGGCCCGTCGTTTGCTCGACCTTCACGTCCGCTGCGCCCTGCGTCTTGCGCAGCACCGCAGCAACCTGCTCGGCCGTCCGGTTCATTTGTGTGAAGTCGTCGCCGAATACCTTCACCGCGATATCGCCGCGAACGCCGGCGATCAGCTCGTTGAAGCGCATCTGGATGGGCTGGGTGATCTCATAGGCATTGCCCGGGAACTTCGCGAGATTACCCTCGATCCGACTTACCAGCTCCTCCTTGGGAAGGTCGGGGTTCGGCCAGTCCTTCCGCGGCTTCAGGATGACGAACATGTCGGTCGCGTTCGGCGGCATCGGGTCGGCCGCCAGCTCGGCGGTGCCCGTCTTTGAATAGACGAACGCCACCTCCGGTTGCTTCGACATCATCCTCTCGATCGGCACCTGCATCGCCTGACTCTGCTGGACCGACGTTGCCGGGATGCGGAGCGACTGGATGAGCAGATCGCCTTCATCGAGCTGCGGCAGGAACACCGAGCCGAGCGTGGTGAAGGCAAGCGCCGCCACCACAAGGCTGCCGACACCCGCCCCGATCGTCAGGGTCGGGCGCTTCATCGCCCGGTCGAGACCGGGTTCGTAGCGCTTCTTCAGCCATGTGATGATGCGGCCGTCCTTCTCCTCCACCTTTTTGGACAGCCAGATCGCGATCATGGCGGGGACGAAGGTGAGCGACAGGATGAAGGCGAAGCCGAGCGCGATGATGACGGTGAGCGCCATCGGCACGAACGTCTTGCCCTCCACGCCGGTCAGCGTGAGTAGCGGCACGTAGACGAGGATGATGATCGCCTGTCCGTAGACCGAGGGCCGGATCATCTCGCGCGCGGCGGCTGCCACGGTCGCGAGCCTTTCCTTGACGCTCAGCAATCGGCCTTCATGATGCTGTTGCTCGGCAAGCCTTCGCAGCGCGTTTTCAACGATGATGACGGCGCCGTCGACGATCAGACCGAAGTCCAAAGCCCCAAGGCTCATCAGATTGGCCGAGACCCCAGCGCGCAGCATACCAAAGCCTGTCAGCATCATGGTGATCGGGATGACCAACGCCGCGATCAGGGCCGCACGGAAGTTGCCGAGCAGCAGGAAGAGCACGACGATGACCAGCACCGCGCCTTCGGACAGGTTTTTCGCGACCGTCTTGATCGTCGAATTGACCAGCTCGGTGCGGTTCAGCACCGGCTGAATTACGACGTCAGGAGGCAGCGAAGCGTTGATCGTCTTCAGTTTCTCAGCGACCGCGGTCGACACGATGCGGCTGTTCTCGCCGATCCGCATGATCGCCGTGCCGACGACGACTTCGGTACCGTTCTCCGATGCCGAACCCATGCGGATCGCCTGACCCGTCTTCACAGTCGCAACTTGTTCTACCGTGATCGGCACGCCGTTACGTGTCGCGATCACGGTCCTGGCCAACTCGCTGGCATTGCGAACGAGCGCATCCGAGCGAACAGCCAGACCTTCGCCATTGCGATTGACGAAGCCACCGCCGACGCTGGTGTTATTGCGCTCCAGCGCATTTCCCAGGTCCGTCAGCGTGATGCCGAGCGAGGCCAGCTTCTGCACGTCGGGCACGACGAGGAACTGCTTGGCGTAACCGCCAATCGAGTCGACACCGGCGAGGCCCGGTGTGGTCTTCAGAAGCGGCGTCACGATCCAGTCCTGCGCGGTGCGCAGGTAGGTCGCCTTGTCCTCTTCGGTCGTCAGTCGCTCGCCCTCTGGCGTGATGTAGCTGCCATCGGGCTGTTGGCCCGGTTCACCGGGCTTGTGCTTGTCGTCCTCGCGATGATCGAGACGAACGGTGTACATGTACACCTCGCCCAGGCCTGTCGCGATCGGACCCATTTCAGGGTTCACGCCGTCGGGCAGATTCTCTTGCACGCCCCGCAGACGCTCGCCCACCTGCTGGCGGGCGAAATAGATGTCCGTCGCGTCCGAAAAGACCGCCGTGATCTGCGCGAAGCCGTTGCGGCTCAACGAGCGCGTATATTCCAGGCCGGGGGTGCCGGCGAGCGCGGTTTCGATTGGAAACGACACCTGCTTCTCGACCAGCTCGGGCGAGAGGGCAGGCGCGCGGACGTTGATCTGGACCTGATTGTTGGTGATGTCCGGCACCGCGTCGATCGGTAGCCGGTAGAGGGAAAAGGCGCCGATGGCGGCGACGATGACGGTGAGGAGCAGGACTAGCCAGCGCTTCTCGACCGCCCAGGTTACGATACGGGCGATCATGGCTTAATCCTCGTGGCTCGCTTCGCCCTTGCCGATCTCGGCCTTGAGCGTGAAACTTCCGGTGGTGGCGATCTGTTCGTTGCCGGTCAGGCCCGACCGGACGATCACCGTGTCGCCCGACGCATCGCCGAGCTGGACCGGGGTCGCCTTGAAGCCGGTGGGCGTGCGCACGAACACGACCGACTTGCCCTCGAAACTCTGGACCGCCGTCGTCGGCACGCGGACCGCCCCGCTCCCGCCGCTGCCCGTGAGCTGCACGGCTGCCGTCACAGGCTCGCCGACCCGCCATTCGCCACCGCGATTGTCGAGGGTGGCGAGCGCAGGCACGAGCCGCGTCTGCGGATCAAGCGCCGGCGACACGAAGGTCACGCGGGCGGTCGCCTGACGGCCTGCCGCCTTCACCAGCACCGTATTGCCGGGACGCACCCGGCCCGCATCCTCGGGCTTGAGATTAAGCGCGATCGACACCTGGCTCAGGTTGGCGATGCGATAGAGTTCGGCATCCGCCGCGACCGTTTGTCCCAGCGTCACGGGGCGCGCAATGATCTGGCCCGAGATCGGCGCGGCAATGCCGAGCCGGTTGAGCCCGCCGCCGCCGACACCCGCCGCCGAAACCATGCTCTGCGCCTGCGTCAGGGCGATCCGCGCCTCCGTCGCCGCTGTGCGGGCGGCGATCAGATCCTGTTCAGGGGAGACTCTCTGCGCGAACAGCCGCTGTTCGCGCGCGAGGTTCGAATTAGCGAGCTGAAGCCGCGCCCGCGCCGCCTCGACCTCGCCCTTGATCTGCGCCGCCTCGCGGCTTTCGATGACCGCAATGGTCTGGCCGCGTCCGACCGATTGGCCGAGGTTACGGGTGAGCGCGACCACGCGTCCCGCAATTGCGGCCGAGACGACCTGCGTTCCCTGTGGGTCGCCCTCGATGATCGCGGGCAGCTCGATCGTCCCGGCCCCGCCGATGATCGGCCGTCCGACCTGGACGCCCGCTGTGGCGATCTGGTCGGCACCCAATGTGACGACGCCTTCACCGGCATGACCGCCTTCAGCACCGCCCTTTTCCGTGCCCGCTGCCGTCTCATTGGCAGCTGCGCCTTCGGCAGTTGCCTCGTTTCCGCCATCCTTGCCGCCGCAGGCAGCCAAGAGCAGGGCGAGCGACGCCGCGCCCGCGAGATAAAAGCTCTTCATCACTGATTCCCCCCATTGGGCGCACGAGCGGTCAGTCGCTCCACTTGCGCGCGGGCATTCTGGTAATTGGCAAGCGCGTCGATCGCGGCGACCCGCGTTTCGGCGAGCGTGCGTTCAGCATCGAGCAATTCGAGCTGGCCGAACTTGCCCTCGCGATAGCCGATCCGCGCGATGCGGGCGGCCTCCTGTGCAGCCGCCAGCGCCGGCCCCGACGCCGCACGAGCCGTCGTTGCGGCATTGGCCGCCTGCGCCTGCGCGTCCGTGATCGCCTGTTCGATGTCGAGCGCGGTCACGCGGCGCTGCGCATCCGCCTGGGTCCGCTGCGCGGTCGCCTGCGCAATCGCGGCGCGACCATTGTTGAACACCGGGATCGGGATCGACACGCTGAACACCGCCGCCATGTCGTTGGTCGCTTCCAGGCGGCGGATCGACGGCCCGACGTTCAGGTCAGGCACGCGATTGGCGCGCGCGAGCCGCACGCCGGCTTCGGCAATGGAGAAATCCGCGTTGGCTGCCGCCAGCGCGAGTGTGCCGGTCGTGTTGACCGGTGCCAACGGCCCATAGACGTTCACATCGGGAAGGCGATCGAGCAGCGTGTCATCGAGCAGGCCGTCGATCGGCCGTCCGATCCGACGCGCCAGATTGGCGCGGGCCGCCTCGGCCAAGCGAAGCTGCCGCTCCACATTGGCGTCGGCATTGATACGCGCGACATCCGCGCGCTGTTGCTCGAGTGGCGATGCCCGCCCTGCCTGCACGCGAACGCTCGCGGCCCGCAGCGCATCGCTGGCGATCCGGGCCTGATCGCGGGCTGTCATTACCCGGCGATCGGCCGCGACCGCTTCGACATAGAGCTGCGTTACCTGAAGCCGGACATCCGCCGCGATGATCGCGGCCTGGATCTCGGCCCGGGACAATTGCGCATTGGCGACCGCGACGCGGGCGCCGCGCTTGCCGCCTAGCTCGATCGGGATCGCAAAGCCGACCGTGGTTTCCGCGCTGCGGACCCCCCGATACGGCCCGGAGCCGATGACATTCTCGACTTGGCCTTGAACCACCGGATTGGGCCGCAAGCCGGCGACTGTGCGACCTGCACGGGCCGCGTCGATTCCAGCTGTCGCCGCTTCCGCAGCAGGGGCCGAACCGCCCGCTGCACTGACCGCTTGGTCAAGCGTGTAGACCGGCGCATCCTGCGCAACAGGCGCGGACGGTCCGACCTGCGCCTGCGCCATCGTGGCGCAAGACGCTGCGGCCAGCATGGCCGCGAGGATACGATTCATGAAAATAGGACTCCTGACGATGATCGACAGGGGCGCGCCAACGCACGCCCAAATCGGACGTCAGGCTTGGGGGGGCCTCAAATGGACCATGCCGGTGCGGCCGTCGAGCGACGCAGAGGCGGAGATTGTCGGCTTGGGCACTGTGAGGACGGGGGTATATTCCATCGTCGTGCGCGCAGGCGCGCCGACGTCGTGTCCGTGACAATAATTGTGATGATGCGGGACATTCTTGTCCGAGTCCGATGGCACCTGATCGATGTCACCGGCGGTATGGACCGTGAACTCAACGCCCGCGATGCTTCCCCCCGCCAGATCGGCGGCATGGGCCATGCCGGAGAAGCTGGTCAGGACCAGCATCAGGCATGTCAGGAAAGGCAAAAAGGCTCGCACTAGCTTGCCTCTATCACGGAAGGGTTTTCATGTCATTGCACTAATTCGAACCAAGGGTCACTGAGCCGGAACCCGAGCGGGATCGGTCGCGCCCGTTCCAGGCGAACCCGACCGCAATGGCGACCGCCATCAGGAGTTGCGCCAGCACCGATTGCCAAGTGGGAAACACGCCGAGCATCGACAGCCGTGGCACGTCCGCGAGCGGTGCGATGTTGATAAGGCCGGCTTCCTGGAGCGCGGCGACGCCTTTACCCGCCAGCACGACGGTCAGGACCGCCATGAGCCAGGAGCTATAGCGGAAGAACTGCGCGATCGGCAGCTTGCGACTGTAGCGAAGCATGGCCCAAGCGATCAGGCTGAGCAGTCCAATCGCCGACCCGGCCCCCGCGAGAAGCATCCCGTTGTCACCTTGCGCCGAAAGCGCGGCATAGAACAGGATCGTCTCGAAGACCTCGCGATAAACTACGACGAACGCCAGCCCGAACAGGAACCAGCCCGACCCGCCCGAGAGCGCCCGCGACATCTTCTCGCGAATATAGCGCTGCCACTGATCGGCCTGCGCCTTGCCGTGCATCCAAATCCCGACCGAGAGCAGCACGACCGCGGCGAACAGCGAGCCAAACCCTTCCGTCAGCTCCCGGCTCGCACCGCTGATCCCGATCGCATAGGTGGCGACCGCCCAGGTGATCCCGCCCGCGATGATCGCGCTGACCCAGCCGCCATGCACGTACCGCAGCGCCTCGCCGCGCTCGGCTTTACGCAGGAACGCGATCATGGCGACAACGATGAGCAGGGCTTCGAGCCCTTCACGCAGCAGGATCGTGAACGCGCCCAGGAACGTGGACGCTTCGGTGGCGGCATCAGGCGCGAGCGCCGCTTCCGCATCGTCGAAAAGGCCGCCCAGTACTGCGACCTTCTCCGCGAGATCATCGGGCGACGCGCCCCGGTCGATCGAGGCGCGGAACTCCCCCATCGCGCCCTCGATTCGACCCATCAGCGTCGCGTCGCGCGCGGTGAGTGTTGGCTCGATCGGCTCGAACCCATCGAGATAGGCCGACAGCGCCAGCTCTTTCGCCATGCGCGCATCGCCGCGCCGCGCAGCCGCCACGCTTTCGGCGAGTTTGGCGCGGGCGACCGCGAGCGAGCCGGGAGCCTGTTGTATCACCTGTTCGGGATGACGACGCAGGAACGCGAGCACGGCGTCAGCCTTGGCGTCGCCGATCGCCGCGCCGAGCGCGGCCGGGGTGAGCGCGACCAGGGTTTTCAGGTCCGGAATGCGCCGGCGAAGGGTCGGGTCGGATTTCCAAAGCCGCTCGCCTTCGCGCGCCTGCGCATCCGTGAAGGCGAAGCTCCCGGCTCGGAATGCTAACGCCCAGCGCTGATCGTTGGGCAGATCGGCGAAGCTCTGCATCGCGGTCCCGTCGATGCCTTGCGTCACCACCTGATAGAGCGCGAACACGCTGCGCTGGCGCGCGCGCTCGGCATCGGTGAAAGCAATCGGGGGCGTAGCGAGCTTGGCGGCGTCAGGGCCACGGCCGTTGCCCGTCATCCCGTGGCAGGACGCGCAGGATTGTCGGAACAGTGCATCGCTGGAGACGAGGTTCGGAGCCTTATCGGGCGCGAGCGGCACCGGGTAGGCGCGCAGCAGATCGGCCGCGAGCCCGTGCGCCAGTGTTGCCACCTGTTCAGTCGATCCCTTTTCCGCGATTACCGCTTGGAGGTTGGCGGCCCGCTGAATGAGGGCTTGGCGCTCCGGCTTCGCCGGCAGGCCTTGAAGCCGTGTCGAGACCGACGCGGCAAACTCATTCATTTCGGCGTATTCCGACGCGCTCTTGATCCGACCGTTCGCGACCGCGCCTCCATAATCGACGGCCATATAGTCGAGCAGCCGCCATGCGGTTTGCACGTCGCCGGGTTCGGCGAATGCCGCAGCAGGGATCAGCAGCGCAGCGAGCGCGGCGAGCAGCCGCAGCGAGAGCATTGCCCGGATCAAGGTGAGCAGACGCACTACCGCTCTCCCAGTTCGCGCCGAGCGCCAGTGACGATTTCATAAGCGGAGTGGAGGAACAGGAGGGCGATGAGGCCGGCGACGGCGAGGTCCGGCCAGGCGCTTCCTGTCCACGCCACCAGACCGGCCGCGGCGATCACCGCGACATTGGCGAGCGCGTCGTTGCGGCTGAACAGCCAGATCGCGCGAACATTGGCGTCCCCTTCCCGGAAACGCGCAAGCACCAAGGCGGACACGACATTGATCGCGAGCGCGACAACGCCGATTGTGCCCATCAGTTCGGCATCCGGCGCGGTTGCGTTCAGGGCGCGCCAAATCGCGAAACCGATTACGCCCACGCCAAGCGCACCGAGAAACAACCCCTGCGTCAGCGCGACCTTTGCCCTCGCCCGTGCGGACCAGGCAAGCGCGAGAAGACCGATAAGGCTGATCGACCCGTCCCCGAGAAAATCGAGGGAATCCGCTTTCAGCGCTTGGCTATCGGCGATGAACCCGCCGAACAGCTCGGCGACTCCGAAGCCGAGGTTGAGCACCACGACGGTCAGCAGCGCACGGCGATAGGCCGGATCGGTTTGCGCGCGCGCGGGCTCCCCGTGGCACCCGCAGCTTTCGGTAGAAGCATTCATGCGGCCTTCCTTACCACCTCCAGTCGCTGTAGAAGCAAGCGAAATGTGCGACACGTTCGCATAAGCAAGGATGGCATGATGAAGCCGGTGATGATTGGGCAGCTCGCCAGCGAGACCTCGACGAAGGTGACGACGATCCGCTTTTATGAGTCGATCGGGTTGCTCCGATCCGCCCCTCGCACGGCGTCGGGTCGCAGAACCTACGATGCCAGTGACATTGAGCGTTTGCACTTCATCCGCAACGGTCGCCGGCTTGGCTTCTCCGTCGACGAGATCCGTTCGTTGATGGGGCTGGCGCAGAACCCGGACCAGGATTGTGGTGCCGCCTCAGCTATCGCTGCTCAGCACCTCAAGGATGTGGAGGAGAGACTGGCGCAACTCGCGGTGTTGCGGGATGAGTTGGCAATGCTCAGCCAGAGCTGCACCAAGGCGCGCATGGCCGATTGTCGGATCATGAAGGCGATCGGCAAAGGCCACCCTCAAGCCGATCAATAATAATCGGCCAGCCTGAGCTCGCGCACATCACCCGAGGCCATCGTCAGCTTTACGAGGGTGCCAGCAGGCCGGGAGCGCACTTGCCAGAGCTCCCCACGCGTATAGTTCGCATCGATCGAATGGCCGTTCACCGCCACGATCCGGTCGCCGACCGCCCAGCCAGCCTTTTCCGCGGGACTGTTCGCCGCCACATGAACAACGGTGAGCGCCGTTGGTGAGGCTGCGAGGCCAAGGCCGCTACGGTCCTTCAGCATCGGCAGGCGACGACGAGGACCGAGTGGCCGGAGCCACACGAATCCGGCGGTCACGTCGAACACCACGTCGAATTGAGCGATCAGCGGTAGGCCGACATTGCCAACCGTGCTGGTGGAGAGCCAAGCTCTCATCCCGAGTGTGGGGACGTTCGAGACGCCAAGCCCTTCGATGTTGATGTTCTGGATCGTGAAAGCATCGTTGATACGCACACCATCGACGCCGCCGATCGCCGCGGTCGAGACGAGCTTCCCGTTCAACAGCCCTTGATCGCGGGCATAGGCCGACGAGAGCATCAGCGCGGCCGAGCTGCCAAGATCGATCATCAAGGGCACGGGAGACAGGCCCTCGACGGAGGCCCGGATGAACAGCTCCTGCTTGGCACCGCGTCCGAGCGCGACAGCGCGCCAGTCGGGGCCGGCGAGAAACGTGCCTGACTTGACGACCGCCATACGCCTGTTCGCGAAATCGAGCGCGATGCAGCTGCCCGTGAACATATCGGCACCGAGGAGAACGTCGATCGGTCGTCCGAAGGCCGCCGACACTGAACTCAGATCACCAACAACGGCAAAGGGTAAGCGACGGGTTTCGCGGGCGAGCTGTACGTCGATGTCGCGGACCAGCAGCACCGGGGCCTTGGCGCTCAGCCCGCTAATCATGCGCCGCTCACCATTGTTCAAGCCGAGCTTCGCCGCGAGCGCCGTGCTCATGATCGACGCGCCGCTGCCACTGTCGAGCACCGCCCGCGCCGGCACTCCGCGCACTTGTGCCGAAACAAGGAGGGTATCACCCGTGCCGACTTCCAGCGGCTCCCATTCGAGGTGAGCCGCGCCGAAGTTCCACGAGGCCGCAGACCGGGAAGTCTGTCGCGCGAGCGTTGGAGAACCGAGCACCAAGCCGGTTCCACAGGCCACCAACCGCGCCACTAATGAGCGTCGAGACATACCGATTGCTTCAACACGGGCCGTCAAAAAGCCACCTCCAGCCCCCCGTCCGCAGGAGAGCAAATTGCGGTTACATGCTCTAGCAACTGGAGGAGCAAGGGTTTTTGAAGCGCCCGAAATGCTATCCTGTTCAAATGCCCTCTCGAAAATGAGCAGTTGAGGCAGGTCAGGAACCGGTCGAATAAGACCGAAGTAGGCAATTTCGCTTGCGCGACCTTGGCGAGCAGGACCCCAGTTCACGAAGAAACGTGAAGCTATCGCCTCACCCGCAGCAGCCCGCCACAGTCCCGTTTGCTTTCGCTTCCTGGATCGGAGGGCATGGGACATCGCCAAATGAGCAGAACACGCAGCAGTCGCCAGCCAGGGGCCGCAGCACCACCGCGCAATGCCGGCAATCATAGAAGAATTGGCAGGCGTTGGTGGGCATCCTTTCGGTGGCCACCCCGCCGCATTTGGGACAGGTCAGGGTTGAGGTGAGCTGCATCAGGAAAGCGCGTTCATCAGCGGCGCTTCTAGGAGGTCCCAGGCGAACGCGATAAGCGTCAGAACCGTTCCAATCGCGAGCAGGATAGGTGTCGCGCGCGAGGGCAGCGGCATTGTGCAGGACCGGTCCCCAGCACAGGACCTCCGCCGCTGCGCGTAGGCCCACCACCCAGCAGCCAAGCCGATGAGGGAGGTCGCCGTTAGCGGCCACCGTAGTGGTATCAGCGCGGCGAAGTTGCTGGACAGGCCCGCCCCCAGGCCGAGCGCCGCGAGTGCGAGGGGCAGGACGCAGCATGACGCCGCAGCTAGAACAGCGGCTAAGCTCGCAAGCGCGCCGAGGGCGGATAGCCCCGTGTCGGCGCGACGTCGTGACGTTGGTGCGCCTAGGGGTTCACGCGGGATGGTCTCTTGGTTCATCTATCGCCTCTAGCGGGTTAGCCCGTTATGCATCCTGTAGTGACTACAGGAGCAAGCAATATATGCGCGTTGAGGAAAGCATCACGATCGGCGAGCTGTCTCGCCGGACTGGCGTGAATATCGAGACGATCCGGTACTTCGAGCGCGTTGGTGTTCTCGCAACGCCACCCCGCACAAGCGGCGGGCGGCGGGTATATGGGACCGGTCACGTCCGCGCACTTGGGTTCGTCCGTCGCGCGCGCGAACTCGGCTTCTCCCCGGCCGAGGTGCGCGCGATCCTGTCTCTTGGCGGTTCTGCGCAGGCGTCATGCAGTGAGGTCCGCGAGATCGCGGCTCACCATCTAGAGCGTGTGCGCGCTAAGATGGAGGATCTGGCGCAACTAGAAAGCCTGCTGGCTGCGACCATCGACCGTTGCGAAGGCGACGGGGCGGCGAGGTGCGCCGTGATCGACTTGCTGAACCAACATTCGACTGCGTAGATGTCGCATCGCACCCCGTACTCGCGCAAACGGTCGATAACGGAGCCGATCACCATCACCACGGCACGCGGCCCTAGCCACCTATGTGGACGTTGCGCATCACGAAGCCGCTTTTCGGAAGCGCTGGCAGCCTGGCGAAATCGATGCTCAGGTCTTGGTCCGGTACGTCATAGCGCATCGCGTTGACGAGGAGGTGTGCCGCCACCTTCATGATCGCGAGGACGATCCATTCGCCGGGACAGCGATGGCCGAGATAGTGATCGCCGCCGCCCTGCGGAATGAAGTTGAAGGAGTCTTCGTCCCAAGCCCTGAAACGCTCAGGGCGAAACTCCTGGGGGTCGGCCCAGGTCGCTGCGTCGTGATTGCTCCCATAAAGGTCTAGCACCACTTGACGCCCTTCCGGAAAGGCCATCCCCTCCCACTCGAAATCTTGGCTCGCGCGCGCCACCACAGCGGGAAAGAAGGGATAGAATCGGCGGACCTCTTGGACGAAGAGCTCGGCATAGTCCGGCTGCTGAACCAAGGCCGCCCTGATCCCTGAACAGGTTTGCAGCGCGTGGGCGACGAAGGTGATGTACACTGCGATCGCGACGGTCGGGCGAAGGACATTTACCAGTTCGACCGCTGCGACGTGCGGCGAAAGAAGATCGTCGTGCCGGTCGCGATGCCAGGCTATCGCGTAAGCCGCGGTCCCCGAGCCCGAGCCGATGCTCCCGGCCCGAATGCCTTCAATGATCCGCTTCGCCCATGCGTCGACGCGACGACGGGCCAGCCGTGACCAAAGATGCCTTGGGCTCGCCGAGCCGGCGGCGTCGAACAGCGCCCGCAGCTCGCCCGCGCGGTTGCCGGCTTCATCGTCCGGAAGAGGAACTCCCGCCCAAGCGCATACCGCTCGCGTCAGCGGCTCATGCAACTCGTCATAGAAGACGATCTCTCCTTTGCGCGTCCAGCCCGGCACCGCCCTGCGCCACTCGGCCTCGAACAATTGCGCCAGCGCCCGCACGCGCTCTGGTGTCATCAGGCCCATGAACATCTGCTTGCGGTGCCGATGGGTCTCGCCGTCCAGACCCTGAACGCCGCCTTGGCCCAGCAGTGTCTTCTGAATAGCGACCGGCATGGCACCTTCGCGCTCGAAGCGGGTCGTATCGTAGAAGATTTCGGCGGCCTTGGCCCCCTTAAGGCAGTTGGTCTTTTTCAGCAGGAAACGGGATTCAAAAGCGTTTGCGCCTAGGCGCTGGCACTGCCTGGAGATGAACCGATAGGGATCGGCGAGGAGAGAAAGGGTTTCGTCCGGGCCTTTCGTGTGTGGTGTCTTAGGCATGACCGGTCCGGTGATTGTTGGGTCTCCTTTGATTAACTCGGAGGAATATCACGGGTTGCAGGCTCACGACAGGTGACGAACGAGGACGATCAGGGCGGAGCAGGCGCGGCCGAGGCGTTCGAGGCCATGCGCGGCGAGCTGGCGCTGCGCCGTGGAGGGCTTGGCGGCCGAGCGCGGCGATCGACATACCCGACCATACCGAGACGCTTGGCGTGCTCCAGCAGAACGTGAACACGGCAGGCGAGAACGTCGCGCGCATCGGCCAATTCCTGAAAGCGGCCCCGGCGCTGGCGATGACGCCGGAGCAGATGGCGCAGCGCATCGCCGCGGCGGGCAGCGCCGCCCGGCGCGAGGATCAGGCGGCGCTCGCCAAGGCGGGCGAGGACAAGGCCCGCATCATGGCCGATCTTCGCGCCATCGCCGGGTCCGCATGGACACGCGCCGACCAGAAGAATCGGCAGCTATGGTTTGCCCTGGGTGGGGTGGCGGCCGGCATCCTCGCATGGGCGATCGTGCCGGGCCTGGTCGCGCGCGAGATCGCACCGGCGAGCTGGCAATGGCCCGAGCGCATGGCGGCGCGGACGCTCGACTTGCCCCGCTGGGAAGCCGGGCAGCGTATGATCCAGAGCGCCAGTCCCACCGCGTTCCGCGCCATCGTCGGGGCCGACAGGATCGTGACGGCCAACCGCGCGGCGATCGAGGGGTGCGGCAAAGCCGCAGCGCGAAACGCGTGAAACGGTGCGACGCACGATCACGCTCAAGTGGAGTAAAAGTTAGCCGCGCAAGTTATTCAGCCAAGCGTTCGATGATCGGACAATCAGGCCGATCATCGCCATGACAGGCTTGGGCGAGCCCGGTAAGCGAGCGGCGCATGGCGTCCAAGACGCGGACCTTGCGGCCCAGTTCGGCAGCGCGGGCTTCCGCCAGCGTCTTCACTTCCGCGCTCGACCGATCGCGATCCGACCACAGCCCCAGCAGCGTGCGGATTTCCTCGATCGGGAACCCCAGGTCGCGCGCGTTGGCGATAAATCGCAGCCGATGAACGTCAGCGTCGGCGTAGTCCCGGTAGTTCCCGCGCCGTGGCGGCGCGGGCACCAAACCAATCTTTTCATAGTGGCGGATCATGCGTTGGGAGACGCCGCTGGCGTCCGACGCCGCTCCGATGTTCACAGCTTTACCGCGTTGAGCCGCAGTGCGTTCAGGACCACGGTGAAGGACGAGAGCGCCATCGCTGCACCGGCCAGCATCGGCGACAGCAGGATACCGGCAACCGGGTAAAGCACGCCGGCCGCAACCGGCACGCCGATTCCGTTGAACAAGAACGAGAAGAACAGGTTTTGGCGGATATTTCGCATCGTCGCGCGAGCGAGCTTGCGGGCGCGCACGATCGCCGAGAGATCGCCGCGCGTGAGCGTCATGCCGGCGCTTTCGATCGCCACGTCTGTTCCCGTTCCCATCGCCAAGCCGACATCCGCGGCGGCGAGCGCCGGGGCGTCGTTGATCCCATCGCCCGCCATTGCGACCCTTGCGCCGCTCGCTTTCAGCTCGCCGATGATACGCGCCTTGTCTTCCGGCAGCAGATCGGCGCGCACGTCATCAAGACCGCCCACGGCGCGCGCGACAGCATCGGCCGTCCCACGATTGTCGCCGGTGAGCATGACGACCCGCAGGCCCTCCTTGCGAAGCGCGGCAATAGCGTCGCGCGCCGATGCGCGCACCGGATCGGCGACTGCGAGCAGACCGGCGAGCGCCCCGTCGATCGCGACGAGGATGATGCCCGCGCCTTCGCCACGGTGACGATCGGCCGCGGCGTCGACCGGCTTGAGATCAGCGCCGATCCGGCTCATTTGCACCGCATTGCCAATCACGACCGAGCGGCCGCCCACCGTGGCGCTGACACCCAGCCCGGTTTGCGAGGCAAAGTCCGCGACTGTGCCGAGCTGCAATCCTCGTTCTTTGGCGGCAACGACGATTGCGTGCGCGAGCGGATGTTCGGATTGGCCTTCGACGGCCGCGGCAAGCGCGAGCATGTCGTTCTCTCCGACCGCGCTGACCGTCTCGACCGCGATCAGCTTGGGCTTGCCTTCCGTGAGCGTACCCGTCTTGTCGATGACAAGGGTATCGACCTTTTCCAGCCCCTGTAAGGCTTCCGCGTTCTTCACCAGCACGCCGGCCTGAGCGCCGCGTCCCGTGCCGACCATGATCGACATGGGCGTGGCGAGCCCGAGCGCGCACGGGCAGGCGATCACCAGCACTGCGATGGCGTTAAGCAGGGCATGGCCCATGCGCGGCTCAGGGCCGACCAGCGACCAAGTGATGAAGGTCGCAATCGAGATCAGCACGACGAGCGGCACGAACCATCCTGAAACCCGATCGGCGACCGCCTGTATCGGGGCGCGGCTTCGCTGCGCTTCCGCGACCATGCGGACGATACGCGCGAGCATCGTGTCCGAACCAACCGCGCGGGCTTCCATCACCAGGCTGCCCGTCCCGTTGACGGTGCCCCCGGTAACGATCGCCTCGACTTCCTTGAGGACCGGCGCGGGTTCGCCGGTGAGCATGGCTTCGTCGACCGACGAACGACCCTCGACCACGACGCCATCGACCGGGATGGCTTCACCGGGGCGGACCCGCAGCCGGTCACCGGTTGCCACGTCGGCAAGCCCGACTTCTTCTTCAGAACCGTCAGGCTGCAAGCGTCGCGCCGTCTTGGGGGCGAGATCCATGAGAGCGCGGATCGCGCGCCCTGTCGCCGCCCTAGCGCGCAGTTCGAGCACTTGCCCGAGCAGCACCAGTGTCACCACGACGCCGGCCGCCTCGTAATAGACGGGAACCATGCTCCCATGCGTGCGGAAGGTCGCTGGGAAGATGCCCGGCGCGAGCGTCGCGACCACGCTATAGAGGAAGGCGGCACCTACGCCGATCGCGATCAGTGTGAACATATTGAGATGGCGGGTACGAAGCGATGTCCACCCCCGCTCGAAAAACGGCCAGCCCGCCCACAGCACGATCGGCGCGGTGAGTGCGAGCTGGACCCAAGGCGAGGCCGCAGGGCTAACCACATGCAGGCCTAACATTTCCGCGAACATCGAGACGACGAGCAGCGGGATCGTGAGCGCGCCCGCCACCCACAGTCGGCGCGTGAAGTCGACCAGCTCAGGGTTGGGAGTATCGTCGAGCGACGGTTCTTCGGGTTCGAGCGCCATGCCGCAGATTGGGCAAGTTCCCGGCCCTTCCTGGCGAATTTGCGGGTGCATCGGGCACGTCCACATCGCCCCCGGCGTCGCCATCGGCTCCGGTTTCGGCTTATCGCTCAGATAGGCGTCAGGATTGGCGACAAACTTGCTCCGGCACCCTGCGCTACAGAAATGATAGGCATGACCAGCGTGCTCGGCATGGTGTGTCGTTTTTGCGGGATCGACCGTCATGCCGCACACCGCGTCGATCACTGCTGCTGCGGCATCGTTGTCCTTACTGCCCGAGCAGCAGCCGCCCGCTTCGGTGTGATGATGTTCGTGCTCGATCTTTGCGGGAGCGGCCGAGCCGCCCCCGCAACAGGATGAGGGCGTGGAGACCGATTCAGGCGCAGGCTTCGAACAGCCGCAACGCCCGGCTTGGGAATGGTAATGAGGGTCGTTCATGGCAAGACTCCTTCGACCCGAGAGCATGTAGGGTATGACACCGTGTTAGGGTCAAGGCCCTGTCGGCACCGCTGGCCTGTATGTTGAATCTACGCGCGGGAGCGGCGTTGCCCTCATATTGCGGGGGCCAGCTCTACACCCTCGACGCCATAAGGGCCGCAGCTTAGGTCTATTACTAGCTCGCCAAACGCGGGCCGGGGGCAATCGGGGACATATGGCAGCGCAGATCGACAGTCTTTCTACTGGCACCGACCATGACGGCCTGGTGCGCCGCTTAATTGCCCGCTGGCGTGACGATCAGGGCGCGACCTATCGGAGCTGGTTTCTTTGGGACGAGCGGTTGAAGAACTTCCGATCAATCCGGCGCGGCATCACCCAGGTTGTCGGCGAGATCGAGCGCGGCACGTTCGGCGTCGCCTACCGCGGATCGTCGCTCGAAACCGTCGCCCATTCCGTCGCCGAGCAGCGGCAAATCTTCAAGGGCGCGGACCATGCGTTCCTCTGGAAGCCGAAGCTCCGCATCCCCGACATTTACGAGAGCCCCGACAATCAGCGCGCGTTCGGCCGCTTGCTCGACGCCTGTTCCTGTTGCGACACGGCCGAGGAGATCATCAGCCATATCCACGCGATCGACCGTTTGAAGATCAAGGGGCTGGGTCCGGCGGTCGCCAACCTCCTCTACTTCCTTCACCCGACGCTGGTGCCGCCCTTCAACACCGCAATCGTTAAGGGCTACAACGCGCTGACGGGGGCGAATGTGAAGCTCGGGAGCTGGGAGCATTTTCTGGCGATGCGGACCGGCATCCTCGATCTCAACGACCGCTTCCGCGAGCTGCTATCGAATGATTTAGGCGCGATCGGCGGTCTGTTGTTCGACATCGGCTCCGATCGCTATCCGGCTCCGCCCCTCGACGTGAGCGGCGCGACGCTGGCGAGCTGGGGGCAGCGGCTTGAGGCGGCGCGCGAGGAAGCGCGCACGCTCAGCAAGGCCGCTCAGCGCGAGGGCGAGAACGAGCGCACCCATACCGAAATCCAGGCATGGCTTCGCGATCTAGGGTTGGCGCTCGGCTATGACGTATGGATCGCCGCGAACGACCGCAGCCGCGCCTTCGACGGATCACCCTTGGGCGCAGGATGCCTTGAGCGCCTGCCCGACACGATCGCGACGTCGAAGGGCGCTGACTCGATCCGGCTGATCGACGTGCTGTGGCTTGAGAAGGCCGGCGATCATGTCGCCGCGGCGTTCGAGGTGGAGCATTCGACCTCGATCTATTCGGGCATCGTCAGGATGCTCGACCTGGCCTTGAGCGGTGGCGACCTTCACGCGACCGCGGGGCTGTTCCTTGTCGCGCCCGACGCGCGCGAGACGGACGTTCGCGCGCAGTTGCAGCGGCCCGCGTTCAGCCGCGTAGCCGACCTCGACATATCCTACCTGCCCTATGGCGAGCTGGAGAAGAACCGGGAGGCCATCGCGCGGTTCGGATCGGGACTGAAAGCGATCAAGGCCGTTTCCAGCAAGCTCGCCTAGCCCGCTCCGCGCAAGGGATGATCCGGAGAGCCGCGTATCCTCTAGCATGTAGAGGAGTGCTGCCGTGACGATGCCATCCCCGGCCCCCTGGCTCGACGCCGTGCTGATCGGGTGGTTCGTGCTGACCGCCCTTTCGGTCGCTTACGTCGCGTGGGATGCCTTCACCCGCAACCCCGAGCTGCGCGTGATGAAATGGGGGTGGCTGTTGGTCACGCTCTATGGTGGCCCGATCATGGCCGCGGCCTATGTCCTGTCCTGCCAGGAGCCGGCGAACGAGCGGCACGAGGATTTCGTTCGACCGCTCTGGAAGCAGGCGTTCGGCTCGGCCATCCATTGCATGGCGGGCGATGCAACCGGCGTCATCGCCGCAGCCGCGATCACCACGGCGCTCGGCCTGCCGATGTGGCAGGACGTGATCGCGGAATATGTGTTCGGCTTCGCGTTCGGACTGCTGATTTTCCAGGCGCTTTTCATGCGCGACATGGCGGGCGGTTCCTATTGGGGCGCGCTTCGCATGTCGTTCATCCCCGAATGGCTGTCGATGAATGCCGTCATGGCCGGCATGATCCCGACGATGGTGGTGTTGATGAGCCGCGACATGGCCGCGATGCACGCCAGCTCGCTCCGCTTTTGGGGCGTCATGTCGCTGGCGACACTCGTCGGGTTCGCAGTCGCCTATCCGATCAACCTTTGGCTGGTTGGCGTGCGCTTGAAGCACGGCATGGGCACGGTGCGCGCGCTGGGGCATGGCGGACACGAAGTCGGCGCGGACCGGCAATCGGCCACGCCGATGCCGGACATGGGACACGACGCAATGGCAGGGATGAGCGGCATGGCGGCCGGCGCGCGCGTGACCGGACCTCAGATCGCCGCAATGACAGTGTTGACGCTCATCATGCTTGGCGCGGGCATCATCGTTGCGACGCTGTTCGGTCGGTGGGCCATGTAACTTGCCGCGAACGACGGAGATCGCGGCAAGGGGTGATCGCGCGGCGCGCGTATCTAGGAACAGGCGGGGGCTCATACGGAGATAATGCGATGCACCAGATCGACCCCGGCATGAAGGCGTGCATGGACGCCTGCCACGAATGCCATGTGACCTGTCTTCACATGGCGATGAACCATTGCCTCGAAATGGGCGGCCAGCACGCCGCGCCCGAGCATATGAAGATCATGGCCGACTGCGCGCAAATTTGCGCGGTTGCGATCGACTTCATGGCGCGCAAGTCCGCCCACCATCAGCATATCTGCCGCGAGTGTGCCGAGATCTGCCGGGCTTGCGCAGCGAGCTGCGAGGCCCTGGGCGGCATGGAGGATTGCGTGGCAGCGTGCCGGAAGTGCGCCGATTCCTGCGATCGGATGGCGGCATAGCGGGGCTTGCGCGGGCGGTCGCCCGCCCGCGCAGCTATCTGCATATCAACGGCCCATGCTCGCGATCACAGCGAACAGCTCGGCCGTGAACTTGGTCAGGAGCTCGGTCGCTGCGCTCCCGAAAATCACCAAACATACGCCTAGCGCGATCAGCTTAGGCACGAAGCTCAGCGTCTGTTCGCTAATCGACGTCGCCGCCTGGATGATGCTGATTATCAGCCCGACGATCATCATCGGCACGAGCAGCACCACGCAGATCAGGCCGGCCACGGCCAGCATCCTCCCCGTCTCGTCGAGCAGGATCGACTGATCCATCAGGCGCGGCCCCGTGAACGGCCGGGGACCGCGAGGGCTCCCCGGCCGCGCATCACATCGCCGATGCAGGCGGCGCGAGCGTCCCGAGCCAGGCGATCAGCCCGAGAACCGCGATGACACAGGCGGTTTCGATCGCCAGACTTGTCCGCAGCGCGCCGAGGGCGCCCTTGTGATCGTCCGCTGCGATCGACCGCTCGAATGCCGGCGTGAGCCGGAAGCGGTTGAGCGAGGCGAGCCCTAGCATGGCGACGAACAGCGCCAGCTTTGCGATCAGGAGCTGACCATAGAGCGTCGCAGGAAGCGTGGCGAGGTTGCCGATCCCGACCAGCATCCAGCCGTTGACCAGGCCGGTGACGAGGATCGTGCCGACCACAACCGTCCCGATCGCGCCGAACCCGTGCAGCGCGCGGTGCGTCAGCCCCAGATGCGCCGCGTCTACGCGCGCCGCGGGTCGGGAGACGAGCAGGAGCAGCCCCAGTAGTGCGCCAACCCAAGCGCCCGAGGCGATCAGATGGAGAATGTCGACGATGAGGTGGACCCAGCCCATCACGGCTTCGTCCATCGCGCCGTGTCCGGTCCACGCCAGCGTTGCGAGTGCCACGGCCGAGCAGAGCGCGACGATGCTCAGCCAGATGCCGCGCCCGCCCGCGACCAGCGCTGCCAGCGCCGCGAGGGCCACCATGACCATGCGCAGCTTCCATGCTGCTCCGATCGCAGAGCCGGTGAGCAGCGCGCCGACTGCTTCACGGTCGATCGGCCAGGCCGGCGTTCCGGCCATTGAGGAGGCCATCAGCACGACCCAGGCGCCTGAAAACAACAGGCTCAGGCCAGCGCTGGCGATGAACCAGGGACGCAGCGCGAGCGCGTCGCCGCGCTCGCGCGCCCGCAGCCCATAAAGGCTGAATGCGGCAAGGCCGAACAGCGCAGCCAGCGTCACGTAGAGCGCGAAGCGGACGCCGATAAGCGACCAGTCCCCCATCGCCTCACTTCACCGCGAAGACGTAGGTTCCTGCGACCTTGTGGGTGTCGGTCGAGACGACATTCCACGCGACGCTATACCGACCCGATGGGAGCGGCGATTTCGGGGTGATGACGAGGGTCCGGCCATCGGACGAGAGCGCGGAGGCGCTGGCCATCTTCATGGCTGCCATGCCGGGCATCGCTGCCATCGTGAGATCGGCCTTGGAGAAGGCTGGCATCAGCTTCTCGCTGAAATGAAGTTCGATACGAGCGGGCTTCGCGACCGTCGCATTGGCGGCCGGCGATGCCGACACCAGCTTAGGATGGGCGTTCGCCGTTCCGGCGAACATGACGAGAGCGGCAGCAGCAGTCAGAACGGATAGGCGGCGCATAGGGGGCCTTTCGACAGGAGGGTTCCTGTCCTTCATTACGCGCCCCGATCGACCACCCCTCACGGATGGATTTGAGGGATGGGCGCGTCGCTTGCGTAATCCATGCTAGAGGGGTGGAGTGAACGACATGGACCTCGACGCAGTATTGATGAGGCTGGCGCAAGCACCCGTGCCCGCGAGCCTTGATGGCATGGAAGATCGCGTGCTGGCGCGGGTCGCCGCACGTCCAGCGGCGCGCGCCGGCTTAGGCGTTGGGGCAATGACGATCGCTGCGGCGCTCGTCATGGGCATCTTCGGTGCCGGTGTGCCCGCGAAGGAAGCCAGCGCGGCTTCGCTATCGCCCTTGGGGCCGGTGTCGCCGCTCGCGCCCTCCACGCTGCTCGTCGGCGTGCAATGAGCGGCCGCATCCGCCTTCTGCTTGGCATTGTCGCGTGCTTCATCGCCGCGATCATCGGTGTGTTCGTGGGGCGGGCGCTACTTCCGCCACGTGCCCAGCCCGGCTCGGAGCTGCACGACGTGCTGCATCATAAGCTGGCGCTGGACGCCAACCAGGAAGCGCGACTTGAAGTGCTGGAGCAGCGTTTCGCCGTGCAGCGGCGCGCATTCGAGCTGGAATTGCGGGCGAACAATGCCCGGCTCGCTGAAGCGATCGAGGCCGAGCATGGCAACGGGCCGCGCGTCGCCGCAGCGGTCGACCAGAGCCACGCCGTCATGGGCGAGCTCCAGAAAGCGACGCTGGCGCACATCTTCGCCATGCGCCAGCTCTTGCGGCCCAATCAGACCGGCCAGTTCGATCAGGCCGTGGTGAAGGCGCTCACCGACGACGCACGTTGAGGTTCGGCGCGTGAGCCTCGACTGGACCACGCTTACGGACGGCGAGCTGGCGACCCTCAGCATCGCCGGGCGCGAAGCCGCCTTCGCCGAGATCATGCGCCGCCATCGGCAGTCAATCTTCCGCATGGTGCGCGCGTGCGTCGGCGAGGCCGACGAGGCGCTGGACCTTCTGCAGGAGACCTTCGTCGCGGCGCATCAGGCCCTGCCCCGCTACGACGGCGATCGATCGATGCGCGCGTGGCTATCGACGATCGCGATCAACAAGTGCCGCGATTGGGGGCGCAAGCGCACCGTGCGGCGCTTTCTGGCGTTCGCCGCACCGATCGGCCCGGAAGCCGAAGCCATTGCAGACGACCAGGTGGCGATCGACGACGCGACGGGCGACCGACAGGAACTCGACCGCGTGACGCGCGCCATTGCGGGCTTGCCGACCGCATTGAAGGAATCCTTGGTGCTGCGCACGATCGAGGGGTTGAGCCAGGCTGAAACCGCGGCAGTGTTGTCGATCAGCGAAAAGGCGGTAGAAACCCGCCTCTATCGCGCGCGATCGAAGTTGCTGGAGCGATTGGGCGGGCGCTGAGGGATAGCGCCCTGAGCTGCGTATCAAGGCTAGAGGGACACTCCCGTTCGAGAGCCTTGAGGACCGTATGAGCCGCACTATCGATCGCCGCCAGATGCTTCGCGGCGCCGCCCTTGCTGGCGGTGGCATGGCGCTGACCGCCTATATGCCCGCGTGGGCGCAGCCTGTCTCGGGCGGGATCGTCAAACCGCTGCCGACCGTCTCGGGCACTGACATCGCGCTGACGATCGACAGTTTCAGACTTCCCGTCGACGGCAAGTCGACGCCCGCAATCGGCGTCAACGGCACGGTGCCGGCCCCTCTCATTCGCTTGAAGGAGGGGCAAAAGGTCCGCCTCTCCGTCACCAACAATCTCGACGAGGACAGTTCGATCCACTGGCATGGGCTGCTCGTGCCGTTCGCGATGGACGGCGTGCCCGGCATCAGCTTCCCCGGCATCAAGGCGCGCTCGACCTTCATCTACGAGTTCCCGATCATCCAGTCGGGCACCTACTGGTATCACAGCCATTCCGGCGAGCAGGAGCAGGGCGGACTTTACGGGCCGATCGTGATCGACCCGGCCGGTGCCGATCCGATCGCGTTCGACCGCGAGCATGTGATCGTGCTGTCCGACCACAGCCAGATGACCGGCGAGCAGATTTTCCGGAAGCTGAAGCAGATGGGCGGCGCCTATTTCAACTATCAGCGGCCGACCCTCGCGGGCTTGCTCGCGGGTCGGGAAATGCCGCTCAAGGACCGGATCGAGTGGGGAAAGATGCGAATGGACCCCGCCGACATCGCCGACGTCACCGGCTCGACCTATACCTTCCTGGTCAACGGCTACGGGCCGTATGACAACTGGACGGGGCTGTTCAAGCCGGGCGAGCGGGTCCGCTTGCGGATCATCAACGCCGCGGCGCAGACCAACTTCAACGTCCGCATCCCCGACCTGCCGATGACCGTCGTGCAGGCCGATGGGCAGAATGTCCGTCCGGTGAAGATCGACGAGTTCCAGATCGGCGTTGCCGAGACGTTCGACGTGATCGTGACGCCCGAGGACCGGGCCTACAGCTTCGTCTCCGAGGCTATCGATCGCTCCGGCATGGGCCGGGCGACGCTCGCCCCGCGTGAGGGGATGGTCGCCCCGGTCCCGCCGCTTCGTCCGCGCACGCTGCTGACCATGACCGATATGGGCATGGACATGGGGAGCATGGGCGGGATGCAGGGCATGTCCGGCATGAAGGACGAGAGCCCGGTCGCCACGCGCGGGCCGGACCCCACCTTGATGCAGAACGCCTCGCGCAATCTTTGGAAGCTGACGGGCTGGAAGGGGCCGACCGATCACGGGACGGTCGCGGCAGGCGCAGCGATGGCGGGCATGTCCGGCATGTCGGGCATGGACCACAGCCAGATGGGCGGCGCTGTAATGCCCGGGATGGACCATAGCCAAATGGCAGCGGGCGGTGCTGGCATGGCCGGCATGGACCATAGTGCCATGTCGGGCGGATCGGGCCAGGCTGGCGGCATGGCCGGGATGGACCACGGGTCGGGTGGCGGCATGAACATGAACATGCGCGACCCGAAGAATGCGCCGGGCGTGAAGATGGGGCCGGGCGTGCAGACCATCTCCCCGATGCCGAAGGACCGTAGCGGTGAACCGCCCCAGGGTCTGGAGGGCCTGGATCACCGCGTCCTCACCTATCGCGACCTCGTTTCGCTCGCGCCCAACCCCGACGTGCGCGCGCCGTCGCGTCAGTTCGAGATCCATCTGACCGGTAACATGGAGCGCTACATGTGGGGCTTCGACGGGCAGAAGCTGAGCGATCCCGCCGACCCCATCCCGTTCCGCAAAGGCGAGCGGGCGCGGGTGACGTTGGTCAACGATACGATGATGCCGCACCCCATCCATCTCCACGGCCATTTCTTCGAGCTGGTGACGGGGCACGGCAATCATGCGCCGCGCAAGCACACCGTCAACGTGCCGCCTGGAGGCAAGATGACCTTTGATCTGACCGCCGATGCACCCGGCGATTGGGCGTTCCACTGTCACAATCTCTACCACATGACCGCAGGCATGATGCGCGTCGTCACCGTTCGCCCGTTCGCGGGAGAGGCGGCATGAACCGGCTGACCGCGGCGCTCGCCGCCGCCACCATGCTCGGCATCGCCGGTCCTGTCGCCGCTCAGTCGATGCAGGGCATGGATCATTCGGCAATGCCGGGCATGACCATGCCGATGCCTGCGAAAAAGAAGCCGGTGGTGAAGCCCACGGCCAAAGGCAAGCCGGCCAAGACTAGGTCAGCTCCTGCGAGGCGACCATCAGCTTCGACGACGAAACGCCGCGCCGCGCCAACGGCCGGCATGAATGGTATGGATCACGGGACCATGCCGGGCATGGATCACTCGTCTATGCCCGGCATGGACCATGCGGCTCCGCAGGGCTCACAGCAGGGCATGGAAGCCATGCCGGGGATGCAGATGCCCGGAAACGGCCAAACGGTCCCTCAGGGCTCCCAGCAGCCGATGCAGGGCATGGACCATTCGGCGATGCCGGGGATGACCATGCCAGCCGACCAGCACAGCGGCCACGACATGCAGGGCATGTCGGGAATGGCCGGAATGCCAGGCATGGCGGCCGATGGGGTGCAGCAGACTGGCACCGCGCTTCCCGCAGGAAACGCCCCCGCCCCGCCCCTGCCGACCGACCATGCGGCCGACAGCGTTTACGGCGCGGACGCGATGGCGATGGGTCGCCATCACCTTCAGCAGCATCACGGCGGTCAAAACTTCAGCCAGGTGCTATTGAACCTCGCTGAGTATCAATTCCGCAACGGTCGTGACGGCTATCGCTGGGATGGCGAGGCGTGGTTCGGGGGTGACATCAACCGCCTCTTCATCAAGTCTGAGGGCGAGGGAGCCTTCCGCGAGGGCATCGAGAGCGCCGAGGTGCAGGCGCTCTATAGCCGGACCATTGGCCCTTATTTCAATCTACAAGCGGGTGTCCGCCAGGATTTGGGGCCGTCCCCGAAACGCACCTATGCGACCGTCGGGCTGGAGGGGCTGGCACCGGGCTTCTTCGAGCTAGAGGGCGCGGTATTCCTGTCCAACAAGGGCGACCTGCTAGGGCGGCTTGAGGGCTATTACGACCAGCGCATCACCCAGCGGCTGATCCTGCAACCGCGCGCCGAGCTCAATTTCGCTGCGCAGGACGTGCCGGAAAACCGGATCGGATCGGGCCTATCCAACGCCGAGCTTGGATTGCGGCTGCGTTATGAGATCCGGCGCGAGTTCGCCCCCTATGTCGGCGTGTCATGGGATCGCCGCTTCGGCGACACCGCCCGCTACGCGCGCGCCGATGGGGATCGCGCAACGTCCAAGAGCATCGTCGCCGGCGTTCGTGTCTGGTTCTGATCGATGGAGGAACAGATGGCTCAAGACGGCAGGCGCTCGATAAGGCAGCACTTCCCGAGCCTGCCGTTCGTAGGCGCCCTGGCGATCGTCCTGGCGCTGGGCGCAGCCGCGTTTATCTACCTTGGCGTGTATAACATCGCGGCCGACGAACCGCACACGCCGGCGGTCTATTCAATGCTCGAACGCCTGCGCGATCGGTCGATTGAGGCACGCGCGCGCGGCATAACACCCCCGGCCGATCTGGCATCGGCGCAGCGCGTGTCAGTCGGCGCGGGCCTTTACGGAGAAATGTGTTCCGGTTGCCATCTCGGCCCCGGCGTCGAGAAATCCGAGATGAGCCAGGGCCTCTATCCACAGGCGCCGGAACTCGCGCGCGCTCAAGATCTCACCCCCGCCCAGCAATTCTGGATCATCAAGCACGGGGTGAAGCTCAGCGCCATGCCGGCATGGGGCAAGACGCATCCCGACCCCCTAATTTGGAATATGGTCGCGTTCGTCCGCAAGCTCCCCGGCATGACGCCCGAACAGTATAAGGCACTGGTCGCGAGCGCCCCGGCCGATCACGACGAGATGATGAAGGACATGCCGGGTATGAAGTGACCCCGGCGACGAGGTTGAGGGAGGAGTGGTTCTGAAAAGCGCGAAACTGAGGCTGCATCTACTCGCGAGCCGCACGCACAAATGGCTCGCGATCATCATCGGCGCGCAGCTCCTGCTATGGTTCGCAAGCGGCGCCCTGATGAGCTTCCTGCCGATCGATCGGGTGCATGGCGATCACCTCGTTGACCGCAAAGCCGCGGCGCCCCTTCCCCGCGGCAGCACGTTCGCCCCACCATCGGCGATCGTAGGCGCAGCAGATGCGCCCATCGAGGCCATCACCTATCGCATGTGGCTTGGCCGCCCGGTCGCCGAGGTCGCGACAGCCAAGGGAACGCGCCTGTTCGACGCCGCGACGGGCCAAGCGCTGCCAGCACCAACGGCTCGTGAGGCCGAGGAGATCGCGCGTTTGGCATGGCGTGGCGGTGCTCGACCAGCGGCGAAGGTAGAGCGGATCGAGCGCGCCAGCCCCGAATATCGCGGCACGCTCCCCGCCTGGCGCGTCGCGTTCGCCGACCTCGATTCCACCCGCGTCTTTGTCGCGGCCGACACCGGTCGGATCTCGGCTGTCCGAACCGGCACTTGGCGGCTCTACGACTTCTTCTGGGGCCTTCACATCATGGATTGGACGAATCACGAGAACTTCAACACGCCCTGGCTGCTCGCCTTCGCGATCGGTGGGCTTGCGCTTTGGTTAGGGGGGGCAGTGCTTCTCTACATGCGATGGCCCAAAACGCGGCGTCGCAACATCGTGATCGAGGCATAATATACGCGGCTCAGGAGCGTAGCCCTCGGAAATAAAGTCCTGTTTCCTGACAATTTCTCGCGCGTTCTAGCACCCCGGGTGAGGGATAGCCGCCTCGCACGCGTAGAAGTCTTAGAACCCAGGGAGATCAATAATGCGCTTCGCACCAACATTCGCAGCTTTGGCGCTGCTCGCCACGCCCGCCCTCGCGCAGCAGAGCGGCGGAATGCAGGGCATGAACCACGGTCAGATGGCCGGCATGAACCACGACGACATGGCGGGCATGATGGCCGGCAATCCCTACGGCCAGGCCGAGATGGACATGCATCAGAAGATGATGGCGGCCAAGCAGGGCGACGCGGCCGAAATGTGGACGCGCAAGATGATCGAGCATCACCGAGGCGCCATCGCCATGTCGCGCGTTGCGGTGCGTGACGCGCGCGACGCCGAGACCAAGCGCATGGCGCAGATGACGATCACGAAACAGGAAAAGGATATTGCCGAGCTGCAGGCGTGGCTCAGCAAGCACGGCAAGCGCCCGCAATAAGGGAGCGCTGCCCCGCCCTGTCGATCCCCCTACCCCCCGGCAGGGCGGGGATTTCCTTTTAGGAGCTGATGATGAAGAATGGTGTTCGTGGCGCCGTCGCCGCCTTGCTAATGACCATCCCAGCGGTCGCATCGGCCGCGGCCGACATCGCCATGCACCGCGATCCGGGTTGCGGCTGTTGCGAGAAATGGGCGGCGCAGGTGCGTCAGCAGTTCGGCCGCAAGGTCCAGATCATCGACGATGATCGCCGTGAGGTGCTGCAGCGTAAGATCGGCCTGCCCGCTGACCTCGCGTCCTGCCATACCGCGATCATCGACGGCATGGCGTTTGAGGGACATGTCCCGATCGCGGACATGAAGCGCGCGCTGGCCCAGCATCCTAAAGGCGTGCGCGGCTTGGCCGTGGCCGGAATGCCGATGGGCTCACCGGGCATGGAGGTGCCCGGCATGAGAACCCAGCCCTATGACGTCATTGCGTTCGGTGCCGCTGGCCGGCGTGTCTTTGCTAGCCACGGCGCCTAAACGACAGGTTGTCTTGTGAGCGGCAAATCTTCCCCGGCGCTTCATGCCGGCACTACGGCACCCGGCAAACCACCCGTATTGACCTCGGCGTTGACAATTGGGATAGTATCCGGGTGTTGAAAGCTCGTCTTTCTCTCTTGCTTCTTGTTGGAGCGTTGCTTGGCCTTTTGGGCCAAGGAATTGCGTATGCGGCCGGCCCATCGCTCTCACCCAAGATGGCGATGAGCCATGTCACCCCATCCCGCATGGATTGCGCGGGTATGGCGACCCCGGATCCGTCATCGGAACACCCATGCAAAGGACTGACGCTGGCGTGTATCGCCCAAATGGGATGCGTTGTTCCCATGACGTTTGAGGAGCCGGCAAGAGTGCTGAAGCGCTCGATCGCATCTCAAATCGTTATCTGGCCTGCCAGCCGGGCACTTGCCGGCCTCAACGTCGCTCCCGAGCCCGAACCGCCTACCGTTTGATCGAGTCAAGCCGTGTCAGGCTGCAGCCGTTCGCCGGTTGCGGCTCTGCCGATTTTAAATCTCGATCAAATTGGAAAGTGACATGAAAACGTTCATCTTGGCGGTATTTGCCGCTAGCCTCGCCGCGTCGGCAGCGACGGCGGCCACATCTGAAAATAAAAGCAATGGTCATTGGGAGTGGCGTTCCAATTACCAGCCGGGCCCGCGGGCGCCGCTTCAAGCCCCACGTCGCGTATGGGTTACGGACGTTCCCCAGTCGAGCGCCTGCGTGTGCCCGATGATGGAACGCGGTCGCGACGCCTGCATGTCAATGAAGGGCGGCCAGTCAACTTAAGCTGGCGAGCCTGAACAGGTGCCGGGCTCCGATCAACCATTTGGAGCCCGGCCATCATTATGACATGAAGGGACTAGAGGGATGCGCGCATCCATGATGCTCGCGGTCGCCGCGCTCACGACGAGCGCCGCGCACGCGCAGACACTTACCTATGACCAAGCGCTGCGCGATGCGGTTGCCAACGCCCCGGGAGCGGTTGCCGGTCGCGCGGGGGTCAGCGCCGCCCAAGCCGATGCACGTGCGGCGGGAAGCCTTCCGGACCCCCGTGTGTCGATCGGAATCGAGAATTATCCTGTCTCTGGGCCACCCGCCTTCTCCCTATCCAGAGACGACATGACGATGGGGCGTGTCGGTTTCCAACAGGACCTACCCAACCTTGCCAAGCGTCATGCCGCGCAAGCGCAGGCACGCGCCGTGATCGCAACGGCAGAAGCATCGCAAGCGACCAAGCTCCGGGAGGTGCGATTGGGAGCGGGGCAGGCATGGATCGACCTTGCTTATGCCGAGCGTCGACTAGCTGCCCTCGACACCGTTCTGCTATTCCTTCGATCTCTCCCTTCCGCTGCGCGGGCCGCCGTGACGACCGGTTCGGTCCGCCCTGGTCAGACACTGACGACCGATCAGGAGATCGCGGCACTCGACGACCGCCGCGACGAGTTGATGGCCGCCGTTGCGCGCGCCCGCGCGATGCTGGCTCGCTGGACCGGCGTATCGGCGCCCGAGATTGCCGGCGATATGCCCGCGATCGATCTGGCTCCGGCGCGGCTGCGGGACGCGCTCAGCCTTCACTCCGACATGGTTCTCGCCGAGGCCGGTATTCAGCGCGCCCAGGCCGACGTGGATGCGGCGCGAGCGGAGAAGCGACCCGATTGGGGGGTAGAGGTAGCTTATCAACGCCGTGACCCCCGGTATGGCGACATGGTGTCGGCGGGAGTTTCGATGAGCCTGCCGCTGTTCGCTCGATCGCGTCAGAACCCGCGCATCGAAGCCCGCAAATCCGCACAGGCGCAGGCCGAGGCCGCGCGCGAAGAAACCCGGCGCACATTGGCAGCCGATCTGGAGGCCGCGCTGGCGGACCACCAAATGCATCACAGCCAATGGCAGCGCGCGCGCGACGTGCTCCTTCCGCTCGCTCGGAAGCGAGCCGATCTGGAGATAGCGAGCTACTCTGCCGGTCGCGCGAGTCTTGCGGATGCCATCGAAGCCAAGACCGCGCTCGCCGACGCCGAGCTGACCGTGCTCGACCGTGAGGCGCTCGTCGCCGCAGACTCTGTCCGCCTCACCATTACCTTCGGGAGCGCCGATCGATGAGCGACACTACCATTACCCGCGCCCGCCTTGTCACCGCGGTAAGCGCGCTGGTGCTGGTCGCAGGGGGCGTGGGCTTCGGGCTCGCGAAACTTGGCACGTCCTCGGCTGCCGATCAAACGGCATCCCCAGCCCCGCAGAAGAAGATCCTCTACTGGTATGATCCGATGATCCCGGGGGAGCGGCACGACGGCCCGGGTCTCTCGTCGATGAGGATGAAACTGATCCCCCGCTATGCCGACGAGGGCGCAGGCGGTAGCGCCGCACCGGGCGTAGCGATCGATCCGGCCAGCCTCCAGCGGCTCGGCGCGCGGATCGTCACGGTCGAACGCGGATCGTTGTCAAACTCGGCCTCGGCAACCGGCAGCATCGAGTTCAATGACCGCAACGTTGCGGTCGTGCAGGCACGCAGCGGCGGCTTCGTTCAGCGCGTCTATGCGCGCGCGCCAGGCGATGTCGTGCCGGCAGGCGCCCCGCTCGCCGATATCCTTGTGCCCGAATGGGCGGGCGCGCAGGCGGAGTATCTCGCCGTGCGCCGCACCGGGGATGCCGGGCTCACGCGGGCGGCACGAGAGCGCCTGTTGCTTCTCGGGATGCCCGCCGGATCGATTGCATCGGCGGAGTGGCGCGGCCGACCGCAAGGTGTGACGACGATCAGCACGCCCGTGGGGGGCGTCATCAAGACGCTCGGCGTCCGACAGGGGATGACGGTCGCGCAAGGACAGACACTGGCGGAGGTGAACGGCCTCGCCACCGTGTGGCTGAACGCGGCTGTCCCTGAGGCCCTCGCAGGAAACCTGCGGATCGGCACGCCCGTCATCGCCACGCTGGCGGCTTTCCCGGGCGAAAGCTTCAGGGGCCGCATCGCTGCGATCCTGCCCCAGGCCGAGGCAGCGAGCCGCACGCTCACAATCCGCGTCGAGCTCCCCAACCGTGCCGGCCGGTTGCGCCCCGGTATGTTCGCCAGCGTGGCGCTCGACCAGGGGAGCCGCGATGCACTCCTTGTTCCGAGTGAGGCCGTGATCCGGACCGGCCGGCGCACACTCGTCATGTTGGCAGGGCCGGGTGGACGCTTTCGACCCGCCGAGGTTCGCACTGGCGCAGAAGGCGGCGGCAAAACCGAGATAGTCGCCGGCCTGACCGAGGGTGAGAAGGTTGTCGCGTCGGGCCAGTTCCTGATCGACTCCGAAGCGAGCCTCGCTGGCCTCGATGCGCGTCCGATTGGTGTCGAAGCGTCACCCGCAACAAAGCCGGCCGTGAAACCCACCGCGTCGATCTACGAGACGGTCGGCAGCATCGAGGCGATCGATCGCAGTTCCGTCACCCTGTCCCATCAGCCCGTTCCGGCGATCGGCTGGCCGGCCATGACAATGACGTTCCGCGTCGCCGATCCCGCGTTGGTGCGTGGGTATCGCAAGGGTGAGCGGGTGCGGTTCGGCTTTGATCAACCCGCCGATGGTCCAACGCTGCGCCGCATGACGCGCGAGGCTGGGCGATGATTGCCGCGATCATCCGCTGGTCGGTCGCGAACCGCTTCCTCGTCGTCCTGGCGGCCATCGCGCTCGCCATGGCCGGGGTGTTCGCAATGCGTGCCACCCCCGTCGATGCGCTCCCCGACCTGTCCGACACGCAGGTCATCATCCGCACGAGCTGGCCGGGCCAAGCCCCGCAGATCGTCGAGAACCAGGTGACGTATCCGCTCACCACGACGATGCTGTCCGTGCCTGGCGCGAAAACCGTGCGCGGCTATTCGTTCTTCGGCGACAGCTACGTCTATGTCCTCTTCGAGGATGGGACCGACCTCTATTGGGCGCGCTCACGCGTGCTGGAGTATCTGAGCCAGGTGCAGGGACGGCTTCCCCAAGGCGCGCAGGCCGCGCTGGGTCCTGATGCGACGGGGGTCGGCTGGGTCTATGAATACACGCTGTTGGACCGCACCGGCCGCCGTGACCTGTCGCAGCTCCGATCCTTGCAGGACTGGTTCCTACGTTATGAACTGAAAACGCTGCCCGGCGTTGCGGAGGTGGCGAGCATCGGCGGAATGGTGAAGCAATATCAGGTGCTGCTCGACCCGACGCGGCTCGCCGCATTCGGTGTCACGCACACTCAGGCCGTCGATGCCATTCGCCGCGCCAATCAGGAGGCCGGCGGGTCCGTCCTCGAGCTGGGCGAAGCCGAATATATGGTGCGCGCGTCAGGTTACTTGCGCACCGTCGACGATTTCCGCGCGATCCCGCTCAAGGTCGCCGGTGCCGGCGTCCCCGTTACCTTGGGCGACGTCGCGTCGATCCAGATCGGCCCCGAGATGCGCCGCGGCATCGCCGAGCTGAACGGCGAAGGCGAGGTCGCGGGCGGAGTCGTCATCCTGCGTCAGGGCAAGAATGCACGGCAGACGATCGAAGCCGTCAAGGCCAAGCTCGCGGAACTGAAAGCGAGCCTTCCCCCCGGCGTCGAGATCGTCACCACCTATGACCGCTCGCAATTGATCGACCGCGCGGTGGAGAATTTGACGGGCAAGCTGATCGAGGAGTTCGTCGTCGTCGCGATCATCTGCGGGTTGTTTCTGTGGCATGTCCGGTCTGCGCTGGTCGCGATCGTCACCTTGCCTCTGGGGGTGCTCGCGGCCTTGCTCGTCATGCGTGTGCAGGGGGTGAACGCCAACATCATGTCTTTGGGCGGTATCGCCATCGCGATCGGCGCGATGGTCGATGCCGCGATCGTGATGATCGAGAACGCGCACAAGCGGATCGAGCGATGGGAACACGACCATCCGGGCGTGGCGCTGGCGGGCGAGGAACGCTGGCGCGTCATCACCGAGGCCGCGGCCGAGGTCGGGCCGGCGCTGTTCTTCAGCCTCGTCATCATCACGCTGTCGTTCGTGCCGGTGTTCACGCTCGAAGCGCAGGAGGGACGGCTGTTCGCCCCGCTCGCCTTCACCAAGAGCTATGCGATGGCGGCAGCGGCGATCCTGTCGGTAACGCTCGTGCCGGTCCTGATGGGATGGCTGATCCGGGGACGCATTCCGGCCGAGAACGACAACATTATCAACCGCGTGCTCACCCGTGCCTATCGCCCGGCGCTCGACCGCGTGTTGGCGCGGCCTTGGGCGGCGATCGGCATCGCCGCCCTGGTACTGGCGACGACGGCATGGCCGCTGACCCGATTGGGTGGCGAGTTCATCCCGACGATGGATGAGGGCGATCTGCTCTACATGCCGTCCGCGCTTCCCGGCCTTTCGGCCGCGAGCGCCTCGGCCCTGCTCCAGCGCACAGACCGGCTGATAAAAACCGTTCCCGAGGTCAAAACCGTGTTCGGCAAAGCCGGACGCGCCGAGACCGCGACCGACCCGGCACCGCTCGAGATGTTCGAGACGACCATCCAATTCAAGCCGCGCGATCAATGGCGCGCGGGGATGACGCCGGCAAAGCTGGTGGAGGAGCTGGACCGCACAGTGCGCGTGCCCGGCCTCACGAACGTATGGGTGCCTCCGATCCGCAATCGGATCGATATGCTCGCGACCGGCATCAAGAGTCCCATCGGGGTGAAAGTGTCGGGGTCCAACCTCTCCGAGCTGGACCGCATCGCCGGCAGCATCGAACGTGTCGCCAGGACCGTGCCGGGCGTCAGCTCGGCATTGGCAGAACGGTTGACCGGAGGCCGCTATGTCGATGTCGATATCGATCGGGTGACCGCGGGGCGCTACGGTCTCAACATCGCCGATGTGCAGGAGATTGTGTCCGGCGCGATCGGCGGCGAGACGATCGGCCAGACGGTGGAGGGCCTTGCCCGCTACCCGATCAGCGTCCGCTACCCCCGCGAGCTGCGTGACAGTCTGGAGGGACTGCGAACTCTCCCAATCGTCACCGCATCGGGTCAGCAGATCACACTCGGCACCGTCGCATCCGTGTCGATCGCGGAAGGTCCACCGATGCTCAAGACGGAAAATGGTCGACTCTCGACATGGGTCTATGTCGACGTGCGCGGGCGCGACCTGGCCTCCACGGTCGCCGATCTGCGCCGTGCTGTTGGCAAAGATGTTCGGCTCAGCCCCGGCGTCTCGATCGCCTATTCCGGACAATTCGAGTATCTGCAGCGTGCCGAGGCTCGGTTGATGCTCGTCGTGCCGGCGACACTCGCGATCATCTTCCTTCTCCTCTACCTTACCTTCGGTCGCCTCGACGAGGCGGCGCTTATCATGGGCACACTGCCCTTCGCGCTGACCGGCGGCATCTGGACATTATGGCTGCTCGGCTATGCGCAATCGGTCGCCACAGGTGTCGGGTTCATCGCGCTCGCCGGCGTGTCGGCGGAGTTCGGCGTCGTCATGCTGATCTACCTGAAACACGCATTGGCCGAGCGCGGGCCGTCACCGTCGGGCGAGCAAGTATCGGAAGCGATCAGGGAGGGCGCGCTGTTGCGGGTACGTCCCAAGGCGATGACCGTCGCTGTCATCGTCGCCGGGCTGTTCCCCGTGCTGATCGGGCATGGCGCCGGATCGGAGGTGATGAGCCGGATCGCCGCGCCGATGATCGGTGGAATGCTGACCGCCCCTTTCCTCTCCATGTTCATCCTGCCAGCCGCCTACTTGCTCTTGCGGCGGCGAGCTTCAACCCGCCCCGAAAGGAAGATCTGATGAAAGCCACTTTCTCCATGCGCGCCGCATTCATGCTACTAGTCACGCCGATCGCAGCGAGCGCTCTTGCTCAAGGCAGCAGGCCGGCTGCATCGGCTGTAAAATCCGGCAGCGGATCGGGGACGATCACTGCCGTCGACGCGAAAGGTGGAACCGTAACCATCAAGCACGGCCCGATCCCGACGATCGGCTGGCCCGCAATGACGATGACCTTCCGGGCATCCCCCCCGACCCTGCTCAAGGGACTGCGGTCGGGGCAGCGGGTCGCATTCACCGCCAAGGCGAAGGGTATGACGGCAGAAGTTACGGCGATCAGCCCGCATTGACGACGCGTGCCGACCTTCGCGTCAGTGCGCCATCGCCAGCACGGGCGGCGCAGCGATCATCCACAGCGCCATCGCGACCATCATCAGGTTTTCGGTGAGCGAGATGAAGCCGAGCGGCACGTTGCTGTCCCCGCCCACGCACGCGCATTTCAGCTCACGCTTGTCGATGTAGACGGCCTTGAACACCGACACCGCGCCGATCGTACCGATAACGAGCGCGACGGGCACCGACAGCCAGGTCAACGCGCCGGCTGCCATCAGGACGCCCGCCGCTCCTTCCGCGTAGGGATAGACATAGGAATAGGGCACCCAGCGCTTCGCGAGCAGATCGTAGTTGAGGAACATGCTCGAGAAGCTCTCGACGTTCTGGAGCTTGAGCATCGCCAGAGCGCACATCGAGAACGCGATGAACCATTCACCCGCCCGCACCGTGAAGGGCGTGCCGAGTACCGCATAGCTGGCGGCGAGCGCCATCAGCGCCGTCATCGCGAACACGGCAATCACCGGGCGATAGGTGACGGCCTTGGGGTCGCGGACCATCTTGCCGAAGAAGCGGCGCAGATCGTCATAGCCGCCGACCCGCTCCCCGGCGATAAAGATCTGCGGGGTCGTCTTGACGCCGTGCTTCGCCTTGAAAGCGTCGGTTTCTTCCCGCGTCATCAGCCAATGGTCATCGACCGCATAGCCTTCCCGGCGCAGAAGATCCTTCGCCTTCAGCCCGAAAGGGCAGGTATGTTCCGGCATCACCATCCGGTAGATCGTCGCCTGTTTGGCGGGGGCGCTCGCCATGCCGCTTCTCCAATATCCTCGCCCCGCCTATATAGGGTCCGTACCATAGTACGGAGTCAAGGCATGACCGGCATGACGATCGCGGCGCTCGCGCGCGAGGGCGGCGTCGGCGTCGAAACGGTGCGCTACTATCAGCGTCGCGGTTTGCTGGACGAGCCAGACCGGCCGACCGGGGCTGGCGCCGGAGGCGGCATCCGGCGCTACGGCACCGATGACGCCCGCCGCCTTCGCTTCATCCGCTCGGCGCAGGCAGCCGGTTTCACGCTCGAGCAGATCGGTGAGCTTCTGGCGCTGGATGCGACCGACGATCGCGCGCGTGCGCGCCAGCTCGCCCATGAGCAGATGGCGGCGCTGGATGCGAAGATCGCCGAGCTTGAACAGGCGCGTGCTTCGCTGCGTCGGCTTGCCAGCGAGTGCGGCTCGGGATCGGCAGGGCCGTGCCCAATCCTGACAGCGTTCGATTCACCGACTGAGTGATCTTTGATTAGCTCCCAGGCGGTCAGCAGGAGATTTCGGATCAGGCAAATAGATCGCCGATCGCACGCATACGGAAGGCGTTGATCCACCGACGTCGGCGATGCTCGCTGGCGTCGTGGCGCATGTGGCACCGCTGGCAGAGTGCAGCGAGGTTGCGTGGTCGGTTATCGCTCGGATCATGGTTCAGATGCGCGCTAGCAAGAACCACGCGCGTGATCCGCACTTGTGAAGGTGGATCAATGCCGACGAAGCCAGGTTGCGCGCATAAGAGGGCGTCGGGCGGCGGCAGGCGGCGAACGCACCTGCCCTGCCCGTTGCGCCACCTGCTTATGTCCTCATCCCACCAAACACCATCGCCCAGATGCAGCACATGACGACCATGCGGGCGCTGACAATGTTCGCAGCGTCCTTTGGCGCGGCCAAACCGGATGAAGGCAGATAGTTCACGCCAGTCAATCGGGTAGAGCCAGCGATGTTCACGCGCGATTGGCATAACAATTCTATGATTCAGTATCGTGGAGAACGAAAGCAGAAAACAGCAGTGACTCAACTTATCCATTACGGCTAGGTCACTAAGCGATTAGCTGACTGTAAACGCTCGCGCTAAATGGCGGCGTTCTGATCGCGCTATTTGTCAGTTGCCGGGTCCGATGACGAGGCAATCGCGCGCGGCCTGAACGATGTCAGCGGTGACCTCCTCGACGCGGTTGAGGGTCATGATCCGCCGCATCTGCGCGAACAGGCGCTCCATGAGCCGGAAGTTGCCGCGCGTCATGCGGATCACGGCTGCCTGCGCTTCGATCGCGTCGAGTTGGGCCGGGTCGAAGCTGATCCCGAAATCGCCGGCGTGGGTCGCGAGCAGCAGCCGCATTTCGGTCTCGGTAAGCGGTTTGAACTCGTGGACGAAGCCGATCCGCGAGTAGAGCTGGGCATAGCGGGCGAGGCGCTTCTCCAAGCCCGGCATACCCATCAGGATCAGCCCGAAGCCGTGGCGATCGGCCATGTCGCGGAGATGTTCGAGCGACTTTATGGTCAGGCGGTCGGCCTCGTCGACGATGACGAGGGGGCAGGCGATGCGGGCGGCGTCATGGGTGATTTCGTCCTGCGAGCCGCCCGCGACCGTCAGCCGGGCATAGCCCAGCTTAATGAGGTTGAGGCCCAACACCGCGTCGATCGTCTTGGGCGTGTTGCTGACCGACACGGTGTAGAAGACGGCGCGGCAGCGAGCGACCTTTTCGCCAAGGAGCGCGGCAATGGGACGGAGCGCGGCATATTCCCCCAGGTCGGGGAAGCTGGAAAACTCGCGCGCCGATCGCGTCTTTCCGACGCCCGGCCGGCCATGACACACGCCGATATAGCGGTAGTGCGCGCAGGCTTCGGCAAACTCGACGAACCGGGCATGTTCGCGGGTCGCCAGGAACGGCTGCTCGACCAGGAACTCAATCGTCAGCGGCGTAGAGCCGGAGCCCTCGGTAGGTGGTGGGCCGGGAAGCCGTATCCTCTTGGTCGCCATCGAAGGTCTCCGTGGGGGCAGGCACCTGCTTGTCGCGCTCCTTCGCGCCGCGCCGGGCGCGCTGGATCGCGCGCAACGACGGGTGCCCAGCGTGCTCGGAGCTGAGCGCACGGCAGACGAACCGGCCCTGGTGGTAGACGTGGATCTCGGTCAGGTCGCGGGGGTCATAGACCGCCTCGACCTGCTCGCCGACGAAGGCCGCGAGCGTGGGTTCGACATAGCGCCTGCCCATCAGACGGATGCCGTCGCGCAGCACTTTACGGGGCTTGGGCACGTGCACGAGCAGCATGTCGAGCTGTTCAAGGCTGTCGGGCATTGCGGGCAGGAACCCGCCCTTCTGCCAGCGCGTGATCGGCGGTTCGCCGGTGCTGCCATGCGGGCGACGATGATAGACGCCGCACACGAACGCCTCGAAGCGGGCGCGCAGCTCGTCGAGCGTGAGCACTGGCGCCGACAGCGGCTTGCCCGCGATCAGGTGGCCGGGCAGGTCGGGCAGGAACATGTCGTTGATGGTGCGGAACAGCCGCTCGATCTTGCCGCGCCCGCGAGGACGCCCCGGCAGCGAATGGATGAGGCGGATTTTGAGGGCGATGCACGCCTGCTCGATATGCTCGGAGATGAAATCCGAGCCGTTGTCGACGTAAAGCTGTTCGGGAATGCCGCTGACGATCCATTCGGGATTGGGCTTGCGCCAGATCGCCTGCCGCAAGGCGAGCGCCGTGTTGAGGGCACTGGGGGCATCGAGGCTGAGGAAGTAACCGGCGATGGCTCGGCTGTGATCGTCAACGATGACGGTCAGCCAAGGACGCACCGGGGTTCCGGCATCATCGAGCACGAGAATGTCGAGAACGGTATGATCGGCCTGCCACATCTCGTTCGAGGTCGCGGCTTCGCGCCGATGCACTAGCTCGTGCTGGTCGCGGTAGACGGCCGGATCGGAGGCTGCGGCGATCTGGCTTGCCGGTATCGCCCTGACGACACGCGCGACGGCCGCATAGCTGGGGGTTCGGTGTCCATGCGCGATGGCGAGTTCCTGCACCTTTCGGTGAATGGCGGCGACCGGGGGTCGCGGGCGCTTGGTGGCGAGAGTGCGGGTCAGTTCGACCAGATGTTCCGGCAGGTGCAGCCTGCCCCGATCGTTGCGCGGCAGACGCGCGAGACCGGCAAGTCCTTCGGCACGGTAGCGCCCGAGCCAGCGCTGCAACGTCCGCTCGCTCAGCGTGCCGGTGCGGGCGAGGTCCGCGAGCGGGATGCCATCGGCGAGGTGCGGTTCAAGGACGCGGTAGCGCTCGATCGCCAGCGGCGGGACAAGCGCCGGATGCGTCACCGCCGACGGTCCGTGTCGCAGGTAAGGAAAACGGAGATTTGCCTGCCCATCGCCATGCGAGTCCGCTCGCGTTGCCAAACCGGCCTGTTCGACGTAAATCTACCCGGTAAAGAAAACTAGGGCAACATAGACCTGCCGATGACGACTTTCTTCCCAAACCGCGCCCGATCGGGGCGCCACCGGCCCTACGCATGAAAATCGGTTACGCCCGCGTATCGACCGCCGAGCAGAACCTGGACCTCCAGCGTGATGCGCTGAAGGCTGCCGGCTGCGAGAAGGTCATCACCGACAAGGCCTCCGGGGCGACTGCCGCTCGCCCTGGATTGGAAAAGGTGAAGGAGCTGCTTCGCGCCGGCGACACACTGGTGGTCTGGCGCCTCGACAGGCTCGGCCGCTCGCTCCGTGATCTGATCGGATGGATGACCTACCTCGACGAGGAAAAGGTCGGGCTGCTGAGCCTGCACGAGGCGATCGACACGACCACCACGTCGGGCAAGCTTACCTTCCACCTGTTCGGGGCATTGGCGGAGTTCGAGCGCAACCTGATCCGCGAGCGGACCCAGGCCGGTCTCACCGCAGCCCGCGCTCGCGGCAAGAAGGGTGGCCGGCCGGCCGCACTCGGCAAGGACAAGCGCGACCTGGCCGTCAGGCTCTACCACGAGAACACGATGCCGATCGCCAAGATTTGCTCGATGCTCGGCATCTCCAAGCCAACACTCTACGCCTATGTGCGATCGGCCGAGACCAAGCCGGTAGCCGCGTAGCGACGCTCGCCGACAAATAGCGCGATCAGAATGCCGCCACTTAGCGCGAGCGTTTACAGTCGTGGTGCCAACAGGACGGCAGAGTGTGCGACAAATCCTGTCGCTTTGGTCAGCTGTACGGAAACCCGAATCTGGGGGTTTGCCGACACCCGATCGCGTTACCGTATATCTGGGTCCGTTCTATGTGCTGACCCCGGCTTGAGGCCGCTGAGAACGGAGTGCGTGTCGGCAGTCATGCGACCTGCTCCTTGACGAGGTTCGTCAGCGCGTCGGCCGCGCGGGTGCGATAGCGTTCCTTGTGGCGTAGCGCGTGAAAGGCGCGGTCGGGCAACCCAAGCGGCAGCTCGACCAGATCGCCGGCCTTGAGCGCGCGTGCGACGACCAATCGCGACAACACAGCGACGCCGGCACCGGCCTCGACCGCGGTACGCACCGCCTCGTTGGACGGCAACGTCATCGCTACCGTCAGCTGGGCCGGATCGAACCCGCGCGTTCGCAGCACGTCCTCGAAGGTCGAGCGCGTGCCCGAACCCTGCTCGCGGACGATCCAGCGTGCAGCGCGAAGCCAGTCCTCGTCGACGCGCCCGGCGTCCTCGCGGCCGACCAGCACCATCGGGTCATGCCCGACATTCCAGTGGGCGAGCGCCGGTTCGTCCACCTCGCCCTCGACGAAACCGAGCTCCGCGGCGCCGCTCAGGACCTGCGCTGCTGCACCTTCGGTGTTGTCGATCGCCAGTTCGACCGCGATCTGCGGGTGGCGTTCGTGGAAGGCGGCGAGCTTTGCCGGCAACCAGTAGCTCGCGATCGTCTGGCTGGCGACGATCCGCAACGAACCACGGGCAAGCCCGGCATAGTCCGCCAGCATCGTCTCGGCATGCGCTGCCCGCCCCAGCACCGCGCGCGCTTCCTCCAGAAAGCCTCGGCCTGCTTCGGTCAGCTGGATGCCACGCCCGACGCGGTGAAAAAGAGGAACTCCGTAGCGCGCTTCGAGGGCCGCGACCGCGCCGGAGGCAGCGGACTGCGTCACGTTCAGCGCCTCCGCTGCTTTGGTGACGTGTTCGCGCTCCGCGGCACCGACGAAGATTCTGAGCTGCTCCAGGGTCATGCAGCATATATCGCGTACTTAGATCGATACGACCAACCGTTTGATATGGTCATTCCAATCTGGATATCGGAATGATCGGCAGCCTTTCGTCTGCGATGGTCTCGAAGACTTGGAGCGTTAGGCGGGCCTGCGACGTTTGATCGTCCATGACCAATATGATCGCGCGCAATTCCGATCCCTACAACGCCGAGCCGACGCCCGGTGCGTTGATCGAGCGGTTCCTGACGCCGCAGGCGCTGTTCTACGTGCGCAGCCACGGGCCAGTGCCGGATCTGCCCGCCAATCATCGGATCGAGGTGAGCGGGACGGGCATGGCGAGCCGCTCTTTTTCGGTAGAGGAACTGAAAGCTACGTTCCCCACGCGGACGGTGACGGCAGTTCTCCAGTGCGCCGGCAACCGGCGCACTGACCTCCAGCAGGTCGGAAAAACGTCGGGTGATCCTTGGGATGTCGGCGCGATCGGCAATGCAGAGTGGACCGGCGTACGCCTGGCCGATGTGCTCGATGCGGTCGGCGCACCTGATGCTTCCGACCTGTTCGTGGCGTTCACCGGCGCGGACGAGGTGGACGTGGAGGGCGAGGAAGCCTTGTTCGGGGTATCGATCGCCATGAGCAAGGCGCGGCAGCCCGACGTCCTCCTCGTCTGGGCGATGAACGGCGAGCCGCTGACGCCCGAACACGGCGCACCGCTCCGCATGGTGGTGCCGGGCTATGCCGGCGTGCGCAGCGCCAAGTGGCTGACACGGATCGAGGTGCGAGACATGCCTTCCGACGCACCGATCCAGGCGCACGACTACAAGCTGTTTCCCGCCGATGTGACGAGCGACACCGTCGACTGGAGCCGGGGTCTGACCATCAATGCCATGCCGCTCAACGCCGCGATCTGCGTGCCCGGCTCTGGCGAAAGCCTGCCGGCCGGGGAGGTGCGGATCGAGGGCTATGCCATCGCCTATGATCGCCGCGTCTCTCGGGTCGAAGTGTCGGTAAACGGTGGTCGCGAGTGGCAACAGGCGACGTTCGCCGATGATCCGGAGACGCACTGGGGTTGGCGGCGCTGGACCCTCGACGCCACGCTTGCCAAAGGTCGCCAGCACCTCGTCGTGCGCGCCTTCGACGGGGCTGGACAGGGACAGCCCGAACGGCCGGACACGATGTGGAACTTCGCCGGCTATCTGTGCACCGCCTGGCATCACGTCCACGTGCTGGTCGAATGATCGAAGCGTCAGCGGGATCGGACATCGGCTTCTGGATCGATGCGATCGGGCGGCTGGTGGTTGCGACCGTGGCCGGGATGGTGCTCGGCTGGGAACGCTCGCGCGAGAACCGGCAGATCATGGGCTTGCGAACGCTGGGTCTGGTCGGTCTGGCGAGCTGCATCGCCGTGCAGGCGGTCGTGCATAGTGGCCTGCCAAATGTAAACGCCGACGCCGCAGGGCGGGCGATGCAGGGCATTCTGACAGGCGTCGGTTTCATCGGTGCCGGCGCGGTGCTGCGGGTCGGCCAGGGTCAGGAAGTGCATGGATTGGCGACCGCCGCGTGCATCTGGGTGACGGCCACGATCGGCGCGGCAGCGGGGTTGGCAGTGTGGCCGCTCATCATCGGCGGGGTGAGCCTTGCAATGCTCGTCCTGTTCGTCGGTGCGCCGCTGGAACGCCGCATCCGCGAGCGGGCTCGCCTGACGCCGGCCGAGGCCGACAGGAAGGACGTCGAGCGCAAGCCGTGATCCCGCTGGATCGCCCGGTGCCTGTCGGCGTCGGGAAGCGGCAAGGTGCAATCAGGACACCAGCGCCGCATCGGCCTGGCGCCGGACCTCGTCGGCGATCGGATGCGGCTCGGAAGCGGGGCGCTCGCCCACCACTGTGGATCGGCGTGCAAAAGGGACCCCGGTAGCGGGGTGATCGGCGTCGAAAAAGGACCCCTCATCCTGGGGGTCTAGGCTGCTTGCTTGGCGGTGTGTCAAGCGGCGAGATCGGGATGGGGAACGGTGAGAGAAGGGCCGAAAACGTACGCTAAGAAGTCTTTGGAGAGCAGCGATACAGCCAAGCTCCCGGCCGTATTCGGCAGGTTACGTCAACAGGCAGCGCAACGCTGTGGAACACCGTCTATCTCGACCAGGCCGTCCGGCACCTGCGCGGCAGCGGCGTCGACGTACCCGACGAACTGCTCGCCCATGTCGCGCCGCTGGGCTGGGAGCATGTCGGCCTCACCGGCGACTATCTATGGGGTGAGATCGACAAGCCCCGCGGGCGATTCAGGCCGCTCCGCCTTCACCAGCAGGGTCGCGACGCTTAGCGTACGTTTTCGACCATCCTCTCACCGCCCCCGATTCGAGTCGGCATGCACCAGCTTTGCGTAGCGCTCTGCCATATTCAGGTGAATTGCTGCAATTGCTGGGTCGGCCGCAGACGCGGCCAGCTCGCGTTCTTGCTGCTCGCGCTTCACGTAATAGTCAGTCGTGGCCTGATCCATTATCGCAGCTCCTTGAATCAGCGCCATGCGCCATGTCCCGGTGCGTGCGCCCCCGCTCGCATCCACGACAATAGCACATGATTGTTGCGGAAGCGAGTCGACTCCAAAACCCTTGGAGCGTGTGTGTTAGCGGTTTGGTATCGATTCGCCGGCTAGGTCCGGGGCGAAGAGGCACGGATCGTGAAACAGAACGAAGAAGCGCGACTTGACGCGCTGTACCAGTTGAACCTGCTCGACACGCCTCCGAGCGCGAGCTTCGATCGCATCACGCGCATGGCGAGCCAGATCTTCAATCTGCCTATTTCGGCGGTATCACTGACCGATCGGGACCGGCAGTGGTTCAAATCGCGTGTCGGGGTCGAACATAGCTCCATACCGCGCGACAAGGCACCGTGCGCGCAGGTGGCGGAGACCACCGAGGTGCTGGTCATCCCCGACCTTCTCGCCGACAACTGCTATGCGACGAGCCTCCTGGCGGAAACAGGAGTTCGCTTCTACGCTGGCGTTCCGCTCGTTACCCGCGAAGGATTCGGCCTCGGCTCGCTTTGTGTGCTCGGCACGGAGCCGCGAACGGTGTCTGAGGTGGAGATGACCGGCCTGAGCGATCTGGCCGATATGGTCATGGTGCAGATCGAGATGCAGCACGCGTTCGGGCGCATCGATCCCCTCAGCGGCCTTCCCAACCGCACCCAGTTTCTCGACGATCTTGAAGACCTTGGTCGGGATGCGCCTGGCGAGCGGCGATATGCCGTGCTGCTCGACCTTGCCCGTAACGACCAGCTCAACAACGGCCTGCGCGTGAGGGGGCCTTCGTTCGTCGATGACATGGTGCAGGATGCCGCCAGGTCGCTCCGGGCAGCACTCGGCCCCGGACGAACGGCCTACCATGTCGCTGCAACGCAGTTTGCGTTCCTGTCCCCGCCTGAGCCGGAGCGGGACGCATATCTGGCGTTGCTCGGCTCGATGCTGGCGACAGCCCAGAATGCTTCCGTCGTTCGGTTCGCCATGACCACCGCGATTGGCGTCACGTCCGTCATTCTTGGTGAGGCGGACCCGCGCGATGTGCTGCGCACCGCCTATAGCGCCGCCCAGGACGCCCGTGCGTCAGAGAACGCCGTTAGCCTCTACTCACCCGACGAGGACCGCGTTCACGGTCGCAGGTTCACGCTCCTCAACGATTTTGGTGCCGCGCTCGACCAGCCGGGTCAGCTCAGGCTCGTATTTCAGCCGCGGGTCGATGTCGCCTCGGGGCAGTGCGTCGGGGCGGAGGCGCTGCTCCGCTGGAAGCATCCTCGCTTGGGGGAAGTGTCACCCGGAGAGTTCATTCCGATCATCGAGCAGACCTCGCTTGCGAAGCCCACTACCGCATGGGTGCTTGATACGGCCATGCGACAGCTTGCAGCCTGGCGGAAAGAGGGGCTCGACCTTCAGCTTTCGATCAACGTCTCTGCGGCCAATCTCGAAGAAAGCGACTTCGCCGGACGCGTGCAGCTCTATCTCCTGAAGCACCGGCTGCGCCCGGATGCGATCGAGCTGGAGGTGACGGAAAGTGCCGTGATGGAGAATGGCGGTCGCGCCATGACGCAGCTTCGCGAGCTGAAAGCCGCCGGGGTGCCGCTGGCAATCGACGATTTCGGCACGGGCTATAGCAGCCTTGCCTATCTCCAGCGCCTACCGGCGCGGGTGGTCAAGATCGACCAGTCATTCATCCGGCACCTGGCGGAGGAAGAGCGGGAGCAAGCCCTTGTTCGTTCAATGATCACCCTCTCGCACGATCTGGGCTACCGCGTCGTTGCCGAAGGCGTTGAGAGCGCCGCCGCTGCGACGATGCTGGCCGGGATGGGGTGCGAGGAAGCACAGGGCTACCACTTCGCACGACCAATGGAGGCGGAGGATTTCCGGCAGTGGTTGGTTGCTTCGCGCAGTTTGCCGCTGAGGACCGCCACCGCATCCGAAGCAGCAGCAGGCGGACATCCTGGCCCGAGCCGGGTGCAACGCGATCCAGGGCTATCTTTTCGCAAAGCCGCTCTCGCCGGCTCAGGCCACCGATCTACTCGACCAGGCGGCACGCTCGGCTAAAGGCAGCTGCCTAGGTCCGTCGACATACTTGGTCTCAAGCTGATCGACACCGCCGCTGAACATAATCCACAGCGGCGGTGGCGATCGGCATCGATAAGCGTCCTGTTCCCGGTTGTTCCGCCAATCAGCCGTGCGGCCGCATGACAACCTTGATTACACCTTCTTCCTTGTCGCGGAATTTAGCGTACATTTCTGGCGCGTCTTCAAGACTGGCCGGATGCGTGATCACGAAGCTGGGATCGATCGCGCCCGCGACGATCTTATCCAGTAGCGGCTTGGTGTAACGTTGCACGTGGGTCTGCCCAAGCTTGATCGTCAGCCCCTTGTTCATCGCTGCACCGATCGGAAGCTTGTCACCCATCCCGACGTAGACGCCGGGCACGGAGACCGTGCCGCCCTTGCGGCAGCTCATGATCGCCTGCCGCAGGACGTGGACGCGATCAGTGGCGAGCATCATGCTTGCCTTCACCTTGTCCATGACCGCGTCCGCCGCCCCGTGCGCGGCCGCCTCGCAGCCGACAGCATCGATGCAGCTGTCGGGGCCCCGGCCCTTGGTTCGCGCCTGCAGCTCGTCATAGACATCGGTTTCGGCGAAGTTAATCGTCTCAGCGCCACCGGCCTCCGCCATGGCGAGTCGCTCGGGCACCTCGTCGATCGCGATCACGCGGCCGGCGCCCATCATCAGCGCGGAGCGGATGGCGAACTGGCCGACCGGGCCGCAGCCCCAGATCGCGACGGTGTCGCCATGCTCGATCTGCGCATTCTCGGCGGCCATGTAGCCGGTCGGGAAGATATCCGATAGGAAGAGGGCCTGCTCATCGGTTACGTTGTCGGGAATCTTGATCGGACCGACATCCGCCATCGGCACCCGGAGATACTCCGCCTGGCCGCCGCAGTAGCCGCCCAGCATGTGGCTGAAGCCGAACAGCCCGGCGGGCGAATGGCCCATCGCCTTGGCGGCCATCTCGGCGTTCGGATTGGTCCGATCGCAGGCCGCAAACAGACCCTTCTTGCAGAACCAGCAATCGCCGCAGCTGATCGTGAACGGCACCACCACCCGGTCCCCGATCTTGAGGTTGGTGACCTCGGACCCGAGCGCCACGACCTCGCCCATGTTCTCGTGGCCGAGGATGTCGCCGGCCTCCATGGTGGGCTGGTAGCCATCCAGCAGGTGAAGGTCCGACCCGCAGATCGCGCAGGCGGTTACTTTGATGATCGCATCGCGCGGGTGCTTGATCTCGGGATCCGCGACGGTGTCGACGCGGACATCGCCTTTACCGTGCCAGCATAGTGCGCGCATGTCGTTTCCTCATCTGAGTGCATGTCCCTGTCGTCAGGGCCATTTCTATGACGCTCAACGCCTTGAGCCGCGGCACGGGTCCCCGTCCGTTTAAATCGTTCACATCAACGAGCGGCCGTAAAACGGCCGTACGGCCAGCGGGTCGAACGCGGACGGCATGCCCGGCTTTAAAGCCAGACAGATGATGAAGTGGGTCGCCCAAGCCGTGCAGCCGGCCGACACGATGCTGACAGGACCCCAGGGGCGGCGAGTCTTACGTCCGGAGCGTACGGCATGGGCGGCCAGGGCGAACGACGCATAGATTCCGCAGAGGCAAACCAGGCCGGCGAGCAGCACCAACCACGGATCATGGTCGTGCCGGACGCGGTCGAAAACCTGTACGACCTGGGAGTACATCATGCTCGGCTAACGGCAAGGCTTCAAGACATCCCCAACCGGTTCATATCGGCTTTCCCTGGCTGTGATCCAGGACCGAGGAAGCCGCAGTCGGGTTCTGCGCAGCCATGAACACTTACGTTGCCGAGCCCGCGCCTGTCGTCCGAACCGGCTACCATGCTCGACTGACATAACTTGATTTCGCTCCTCCGGGTTGGTTCCCAGTCGCTACAAAGATTTATGCCTCGCACCGCCGTGGCGCTGGTGGCATTAAGGGCGTGATCGGAGGATTACGTCCATGGCACGCAAGAGCATCAAAAGCGACGCGGTGAAACTCAAGGGCGAGACGGCCAAGAAGGCACCGCCGCTGCCGGCGGGTGCCGACCAGCCGACGAATTATGCCGAGCAGCAGGGCCATGGCGGCGAAACCCGCCAGACGACTTCGGACGCGGCACTTACCATGACCACGCAGCAGGGCATCCCGATCGCGGACGCCCAGAACAGTCTGAAGGCGGGTCTGCGGGGCCCCACGCTGCTCGAGGACTTCATCCTCCGCGAAAAGATCTTCCATTTCGATCACGAGCGCATCCCGGAGCGCGTCGTCCACGCACGCGGCTATGGCGCGCACGGCGTGTTCGAACTGACCGACAGTCTGGCCGACTACACCCGCGCGGACGTGCTGAGCACGGTCGGGCAGCAGACGGAGGTGTTCGTCCGCTTCTCAACGGTAGCGGGCAACAAGGGCTCGCGCGATCTGGCGCGCGACGTGCGCGGCTTCGCCGTCAAGATGTACACGAAGCAGGGCAACTGGGACATCGTCGGCAACAACATCCCGGTGTTCTTCATCCAGGATGCCATCAAGTTCCCCGATCTGGTCCATGCGGCCAAGCAGGAGCCCGACCGGGCGTTCCCCCAGGCGCAAACCGCACACGACAATTTCTGGGATTTCGCCAGCCTCACCCCGGAAGCCTGGCACATGATCATGTGGATCATGTCCGATCGCACGATCCCCCGCTCCTTCCGGACGATGGAGGGCTTCGGCGTCCATAGCTTCCGCCTGGTGAACGCGGAAGGCAGGTCGACCTTCGTCAAGTTCCACTGGAAGCCGCGCCAGGGGCTCCAGTCGGTGCTGTGGAACGAGGCGGTCAAGATCAGCGGCGCCGATCCCGACTATCATCGCCGCGATCTTTGGGAGGCGATCGAGTGCGGTGACTTCCCGCAATGGGATCTCGGCGTCCAGCTGTTCGATCAGGAAACCGCCGACAAGCTTCCCTTCGGCCATCTCGACTCGACCAAGCTGATCCCCGAGGAGGACGTGCCGGTCCGCATCGTCGGTACGCTCACGCTCAATCGCAACGTGGACAACTTCTTCGCCGAAACCGAGCAGGTCGCTTATTGCACGCAGAACATCGTGCCGGGCATCGACTTCAGTGACGACCCGCTGCTGCACGGCCGCAACTTCTCCTATCTCGATACCCAGCTGAAGCGGCTCGGCAGCCCGAACTTCACCCACCTGCCGATCAATGCCCCGCGCTGTCCGGTGATGAACTTCCAGCAGGACGGCCACATGGCGATGCGCAATCCGAAGGGGCGCGTGAACTATGAGCCGAACAGCTGGGGCGCGGAAGGCGGTCCTCGCGAGAACCCGGAGATCGGCTTCACCAGCTTCCCCGCTGAGGTTCAGGGGACCAAACAGCGGATTCGGTCCGAAACCTTTGCCGATCATTACAGCCAGGCGCGGCAGTTCTATCTCAGCCAGCAGCCGATCGAGCAGAAGCACATCGGCGACGCGCTGGTGTTCGAGCTGTCGAAGGTAGATCGTGTCGACATCCGGGCCCGGGCGGTCAGCCACCTGCGCAACATCGACGAGAATCTCGCCGCTACCGTTGCGAACGGGCTCGGCCTCGACCTGCCGGACGCCGCCAAGGCGGCCAAGCCGACGCTAGACCTGCCGACATCGTCGGCGCTCTCGATCGTCGCCAACGGCCCGGCGAATTTCGCCGGGCGAAAGATGGGCCTGCTGCTGACCGATGGGTCGAGCGCCGAGCTGTTCAATGCGCTGACCAAGGCGCTGGAAGCCGAAGGCGCGGTCTGGGAGGTGGTCGCGCCGAAGATCGGCGGGGTCACGCTCGACGACGGCACCAAGGTCGCGGCCAAGCAGAAGATCGACGGCGGACCTTCGGTCCTGTTCGATGCCGTCGCGGTGCTCCCGTCCGAGGAAGGGGCTGCGCTGCTCGCCAAGGATGCGGCCTCCAAGGACTTCGTGGCGGACGCGTTCGGCCACTGCAAGTTCATCGGCTACACCGATGCGGCCGCCACGTTGTTCGACGCCGCCCGGGTGCCGGAGCTTGACAATGGCTTCGTAGCCCTAAGCAAGAGCAAGGACGTCAAGGCGTTCGTCACGACCTGTCGTGACCTCAGGTTCTGGGCTCGGGAAATGAAGGTCGATCTCGACGCGGCGGCCTGACGACCCTGGCGGGAGCGGCAGGTGGACGTCCTGCCGCTCCACTTACCCGCGAACTTCATATCGCCCGGACGCGGTACGCGCTGCCTCGCTCGCGTTCAACGGGATCGGGGCACATCGTCGGGGCGAGCCGCGGTGACGACCCAGCGGCGGGTGCGGCGCACGGTGCGAACCGTCCAACGACGCCCGGTCTCTGCGAGGAACCGGGCGTGGATCCCTGCCGAGTGCTGGGCGAAGTCGTAGAAGTCGATCCTGTGGTGCGCGAGCACGATGGTGCCGCCTGGCGTCAGGCGGGCGGCCATCTCACGCGCAACCCGGGCCATGTCTCGCGCTGAGAGGTAATACAGTACCTCGGCGATCACGATCACGTCATAGACGGCACGTGGCGGTCGACCGGGGAGCACGAGCAGCGATGCGCACGCGCGAGGCCAGGCAGCGACGGCACGTGCCGTCAGGTCGACCCCCTCCCTCGTGCCCTCGGTCGCATCGAGGCGCAACGCCTTCCTCGCGATCGCGGCACTGTTGGAGCCGTTGCCGCTGGCCAGCTCCAGCACCCGTCCGACCGGTCGGTCACCTATTGCGCGCAGGATCGCGGTACGCTTCACCGCCTCGTCACGGGCGGTGAAGGTGCGCCAGGGATCGTCGTCGCCGGCAAACTTGGCGGCGAACCCCGCAAGATCGATCGGGCTCGTCACCTCGAACCCGGCCGGTAGCGCTCGACCGGACGAGCAAAGGCCGCAAGCTCGTGTCTCGCGATCGTGAAACCTGCTGGATCATCGGAAACGGCGCCGAGCTGCGTCCGGTAGACGTGGATCAGCGACCGCTTAACCGGAACTCCTCCGGGCACAGCGATGCGCCATGCCGGTCCGGACCTGTCCGGGCGAGGCGGCCACACGCGGTAGGTCAGCCGACCGGCGCCACCCGGGCATCGGGCGACGGCCGCTGCTACGGCGCGGTGATCGGGATGGTCGTCATCGCAGGCCGGTCCGACGATGAGATCGAGATCCCGGCATCGTGCGACCTGGCGGCGCAGCGCGCGATAACAGCGTCCCGGGATCGAGGGCAACTGGCCATCGGGCAAATTGAGGAACGAGACGTCGCCAGCAACGATGCCGAGACGACGTAGCGCATGAAGGCTCTCACGCTGGCGCGCCGCGACCAGTCGCGCTCTCGGCCATTGTCGGCTGCCCCGGTGAGACGCGGCACCATCGGTCACGACCGCAACCCGGACCCGAGCTCCATGGCGGCGAAGCCGCGCAATGAGGCCTGCCGCGCCGATGACCTCGTCATCCGGGTGCGGGGCGATCACCAGCGCGACACGTACGTTTCGCAGCGGGATCCTCACAGAATGGGGTCGAGGATGTGCTCGGCGACAGCCTGGCCGACGCGAAAGCGATGCGCGTCGGGCGCAGGCTGGCGCAGGTACACCATGAGATCGGCGATCTTTGCCGCCAGCGGATGCGACAGGAACAATCCCGGCAGCCCCACCGCCTCCTGCGCGATCGTGAGGGCGCGCTCGGCAGAGCCGGCGATCGATAGCCGCGCAGCGGACACCCGGGCGAGGCGTTCCGCATCCGTCCCGCTGAACCAGGCGCCCGCCGTGTCGCGGATGCTCGCCGCTGCACCCTGGGCAAGCAGGAACAGGTCGGCGAGGCGCGATGCCTGGAACGGATCGGAAGCGCGCTCGTGGGTGGTCAGGTGGTCACGCACTGCATCGAGCAGGCCGGCGATGCCGCCGGCATGAACCGCGGCGAAGCGCAGCGCGCCTCCGCTGAAGAACGGCTCCCGCGCATAGCTGCCGGACTCGCCGATACGGCTGTCTTCACCGATCACAGAGCCGGACCAGCGCACCAGATGTGTCTCCGAGCGCTGCATGCCGATCGTCTGCCACCACTCCCGATCGATGGCAGGCGGATCGGCCTCGAGGTCGAGCAGGAGCAGCTGCGGTCCGCGTTCGCTATTCGCGGTTACCAGCGCGTGAGTCAGTATCCCCGCCCCCGATGCATAGCCCTTGCCGCCGGTCAGCCGTCCGCCGGTAAGCACCAGCGGCTCACCCGGCAGGCCCGCATTCCAAACACCCAACGTCGCTCCCGCAGCGATGCGCGCCCGCAACGCAGCGACTTGGGACGACGTGCCGTATCGAAACACGATCTGCACCGCATCGACATGCCCCTCAAGCAGGCGCCCGATGGGGAGATCCCGGCGTCCCGCAGCGTAAAGAGGGCGGAGCAGGTCCAGATATGCCTTGGGCGTCGTCGGATCGCCGGCGGGATCGGTCGCCCACCCCGCCGCGACGATCCCATGACGCAGGCTCAACGGCGTCGACCCCGAGGCCTGGCTGGCCGACACCATCAGACGCATCGCAGACCATCCGGCCCGCCGGGTCGCTGAACTGCTGCCGTGGAACTACCGGCCCGCTTGATGTGACGCCGTCACCGGACGCTTACGGCTTAGATAGAGGCAGACCAGGTGTGGCAGACTGCGTCGATCGGGACGGTAATCTCCACGAGGCATCAGCTAGAGCATGGGAACGGCACCTATTCGATGAACGAACCGAGCCTGCATCGAACACAGTTGCGTCCGTAACGCCATCATCCATCGCCACGGGCTCCAGACATTTTTCGAGTAATGAGTACACCTCTCTAGAGGCGTGACTCGCTTAACCATCGCCAGCTGCTGGAGCTCACGGCAACATTCCGCCTGCCGAAGCGGTAGATGGATATCACGCTACCCCAGACAATATTGACCTGCTCCCCCTTTTCAGGCCGCTGATAACTTAGCTTCGGTGTCCATATGCCCCTGGCGGGGGCGGTTCGTAAACTCGGCGGGTGCCAACCCGCCAAGGCTGCTGTGCGGACGCACGGTGTTGTAGTCCGTCCGCCATGCCTCGATGATCCGTCTCGCCGCAGCCAGCGATGGGAACAGGTGCTCGTTCAGGCACTCGTCGCGCAAGCGACCGTTGAACGATTCTACAAAGCCGTTCTGCTGCGGCTTGCCGGGCGCGATATAATGCCACTCGACGCCGGTATCCTGACACCAGGCGAGCACGGCATGACTGGTCAGTTCGGTGCCGTAGCACATTGGGAAGCGCTGGTTTGGGAGCCGCTATGGCCCTGATGAAGACAAGGCCGCGTAGCGGCCGCAGGCTTCATCAGGGCCTTGGCGGCTCCCGTTCCGACGCTTCCCGATGTGCTATGGGCCGGAGTTCATCTCGAAGACGCTGCTCGCCGCGCACAGCATCGCCGTCGCGCGCGATGCGTGGATCGGGCGCGACTATCCGCCGGTGCTGTGGCTGGTGCCGACCACGACGATCCGCCGGCAGACCGTGGATGCGCTGAACAACCCGCGCCATCCCTATCGCCAGGCACTGGCCGCAGTCTTCGGCGAGCCGGTGCGGGTGTTCGACATCGCCGATTTCACCCGGCTGACCACCGCCGACCTGTCGCGCCACCTGTGCGTGTTCGTCGCCACCATCCAGACTTTGCGCGTGGAGAATACGGAAGGGCGCAAGGTCTATCCGCATCAAGCTCCCAAAATCGCTCTTCGGACACACGCCAGTAGTTACCACCCGGGGGACCTTCGATGACCCGGCCGGACGGACCCACGATCCGGTACTTGCCCTTGCTGTAGAAATTGCGTGCAGATAGGTCGCTTGTTTTCCAGGGGCCTCGCGGATCATCGTCCAAGTTCCTATACGCCCTATCCTGCTTTTCTGACCGGGGCATAAGGTTCGGCAGCCATACGCCGCTACTCCGCGCGTAGACTAAGATATAGTCGTGATCCTCCGAGAAGTGGCGAGCTGTTGACTTAGGTGAGTAGTTCTTGCGCCAGATCATAGTAGACAGAAAAGAGGCGCGCCCGAACACCTCGTCCATGATGACTTTCAGGTAGTGCCTCTCATTGTCGTCGATCGACACCCAAATGCTGCCGTCCTCGCTCAGCAGCTCGCGCAGCAGCTCCAGCCGCGGCCAGATCATCGCCAGCCATTGGCTGTGCTCCAGATTGTCGTCGTAATGCTCGAACGCGCTGCGGGTATTGTATGGCGGATCGATATAGATGCACTTCACTTGCCCGCGATAATAGGGCAGCAGGCTCTTGAGCGCCTCCAGATTGTCTCCGTGGATCAGCATGTTGCCGCTGCCGGGCGCACCCGCGGAAAGCGCCGCGTCGCGCTCCAGCAGGCGGTACGGTACGGCATCGGCCGCCTTCACGTCGCGGTCGCGTGTCAGCCAGTGCAGGATCAGCATTGTTTCCCCTTCAGCCGCTTTCTTGCCGTCCTGAATGAAATCTGGCAAGGTCGCGCGTGAAAAGGTTCAAGGGGCTTTGTCTTGACGCAGGATGGTGCAGTGCTGACGCAGATCGGCGACCTAGCCGATGCCGGCGAGCGGATGATCGAGCGCCTCCGACGCAAGGCGTTTCTGCCCGAGAGCCGCAAGGGCCTCAATGTGCGCTTCGGCATCGCCGAGGCGGCGCAGTTGCTCGGCTGCTCCACCAACCGCATCCGCATGGCGGAGGATGACGGGCGGCTCCCCCCTGCCCCGGCTTCCGAAAGCGGACGCCGGCTGGGCTACACGGTCGAGGAAATGCTGCGGATGCGCGAGGTGCTGGGCGCCTCCCCTGCCCGCGCGCCGCTCGACGTGCCGGCGATCATCGCGGTGCAGAACTTCAAGGGCGGCGTCGGCAAGTCGACCGTTACCACGCACCTCGCGCACTATTTCGCGGTGCAGGGCTATCGCGTGCTGGTGGTCGATTGCGACAGCCAGGCGACGACGACGACGCTGTTCGGCTTCAACCCGCACTTCAACATCAAGCGCGACGAGACGCTCTACCCCTATCTCTCGATCGACCCGACCCAGGCGGACCTGCTCTACGCGGTGAAGCGGACGCCATGGCCGAACGTGGACCTGATCCCGTCCAACCTCGAGCTGTTCGACGTGGAGTATGAGCTCGCCGCGGCGGGCAGCGACGGCGGATCGGTACTGGCGGCACGCTTCCGTAAGCTGAAGCGCGGTTTGTCGGATCTCGCGCGCGACTATGACATCGTTCTGCTCGACCCGCCCCCTGCCCTCGGCACGATCAGCCTGGCAGTGATGCAGGCGGCAAACGCTCTGCTGGTGCCGCTGGCGGCGACGACGCCGGATTTCTGCTCGACCGTGCAGTTCCTGTCGATGATGGATCAGGTGCTGCACCAGCTGACCGGGGCCGGCATCGAGGTCGATTACCAATTTGTCCGGCTGATCTGCTCCAAGTTCGACGGCAACGATCCCAGCCACGCCATGGTGCGCGCGATCATGGAGCAGAGCTTCGGCCCTGCCCTCCTTCCCGTTCCGATCCTGGAGTCGGCCGAGATCAGCCACGCGGCGATGCGAATGATGACCGTGTATGAGCTGGAAAAGCCGATCGGCACGCCCAAGACGCACAAGCGCAGCCGCGCCAATCTGGACGAGGCGCTTAGGCAGGTGGAGCAGCTGGTCCGCCAGGGCTGGGGGCGGGTCGAACCGGCTAGCGAGGAGGCGGTTATTCATGCCGCGGCCTAACCTTTCCTATTGCACAATGTTCTGCTTACGTTCTGCGAGGGAGGTGCGGCATGGCGCGTAAGCAATCGGACTATCTGGCGGCGCTGCTCGCGGACGACACGGCCGAGCGAGGCGAGGCCCCCTCCCCTGCACCAGCGCGCGAGGCTCAACCGGAGCGCCCACGGGCCACTACGCTGCTCGGTCGCGAGTCTGCGCTTGCGCGCGTCGCGAGCGGCGAGGTGCGGCAGGTCACGCAACTCCTTCTCGATCCTGCCCGCGTGCGCATCTGGCCCGGCAACGCTCGCACGTACGCGCACCTCTCAGAGGAGAATTGCCGCGAGCTGATCGACTCGATCGTCGCCGAGGGCGGGCAGAAGGTGCCCGCGGTGGTACGGCGCGTCGACGGCGATGCCGATTATGAGTTCGAAGTGATCGCCGGCACGCGGCGGCACTGGTCGATCAGCTGGCTGCGCTCGCACAGTTATCCTGACATGCAGTTCGTGGCACAGGTCGCCAGCCTCGACGACGAGGCCGCGTTCCGGCTCGCGGATCTCGAGAACCGCGCGCGCGCCGACGTGTCCGACCTAGAGCGGGCGCGCAATTACCTCGACGCGCTGAAGGCACACTACGGCAACCACCAGACGCGGATGGCCGAGCGGCTGAAGCTCTCAAAGGGCTGGCTGTCCAAGATGCTCAAGGTCGCAACGATCCCCGAGGTGGTGATCTCAGCTTTCGCGTCCCCGGGCGACGTGCAGCTGAAGCCGGCCTATTCGCTCGCCCAGGCGCTCGACGACAAGAATACGGGCAAGGCGATCACCGCCATGGCGCGGCAGGTCGCCAAGGAACAGGCGGCGCGGCGCGAAGCGGGTGACCTTCCCTACCCTGCCGCGGACGTGCTGCGGCGGCTGCTCGACGCGCCGAAGCCCATGGCGGGCGAGGAGAAGCCAGAGCCGTACCGCTACGCCACCAAGTACGGTCGCACGGCCTTGACGGTGCAATCGGCCAACCGGCAGGGCGTGACGATCCGCTTGCACGCGGGATCGGGCGCCGACACGGACGAGCTTGTGACCGCCTTGCGCGACGCGCTCGCCCACCTCGAGGCAACCGGGAAGGGACTCCAGCGCTGATGTTTCCCCGGGGAAACACGCAGGGGCAGAGCATCGGTTTTGTAAACCGCTGGTCGATGTTTCCCCGGGGAAACATCGCGTGACGCGCGCGCGCCGCGAGGCGGTTTCCGAACAGTTCGAGCTGTTCCTACCCTATCTCGCCGACCTGCCCTTGCGTGACCAGCGCGAGATGATGGAGCGGCCATTCTTCAGCCTAGCCAAGTCGAAGCGGGTGAAGCCGATTGACTACCGATCGCCGGACGGCAAGCTGTGGGTCCACGTCTCGGCCAATCCTGATTACGGCATGGCGACGATCTGGGACGCGGACATCCTGATCTACTGCGCCTCGATGCTCGCCGACATGGCGCGCCGCGGCGTCAACGACGTGCCGCGCAAGCTCCACCTGATGCCCTACGACCTGCTGCGCGCGATCGGGCGGCAGCCGACCGGGCGCGCCTACGAGCTGCTCGGCCAGGCACTCGACCGGCTCGTGTCGACCACGGTCAAGACCAACATTCGCGCAGAGAACCGCCGTGAGGCGACGTTCAGCTGGCTCGATGGCTGGACGCAGCTGGTCGACGAGAAGACCGAGCGCTCGCGCGGTATGACCATCGAGCTATCGAACTGGTTCTGGGAGGGCGTGATGATGACCGGCGGCGTGCTGTCGATCGACCGCGCCTATTTCGACATCACCGGCGGGCGCGAGCGCTGGCTGTACAAGGTCGCGCGCAAACACGCGGGCGGCGCCGGCGAGACTGGCTTTGCCATCTCCATGCCGACGCTGTTCGAGAAGTCGGGCGCCGAGGGGCAGTACCGCCGCTTCAAGTTCGAGATCGCCAAGATCGCCGAGCGCGACGAGCTGCCCGGCTATGCGCTGTTGATTGAGCAGCCAGAGGGCAAGCGCGAGCCCGCGCTGCGCATGCGTCGGAGAAGCGAGGGCGAAACGAAGGCACTGCTGTCAGCCAAAACGACGAAAGCAGGCAAGGCATCCTCCCCCGCACCGCAGCCCGATGCCGTTGCGGAGCCTGCGGCCGAACCCGGCGTCGATGCCGCAGCGCTGATCCGCCGCAGCGTGAAAAGCCTTTCCACCCGCTCGACCTTCGGCGAGATCACCGACGCCACGCTGGCAACGCTGCGCGCCGAATGCCCGGGCTGGGACTATCAAACACTCCACGCAGACTTCCGCACCTGGATCGAAGCGGACGCAGGCCGAACCCCGGTGAGCTACCAGAACGCCTTCATCGGCTATGTCCGGCGCTTTGATGCAAAGAACCGACATACGCTGCGGTAACGAGGTCACCTCCGAGTCATGGCTACCGAGTGGGACGGCGTCGGCAAGCGCGGAGTTCTGCGTCCGAACATCGAGCAGCAACGCGATATTTGGCAAACGCGGCACGGAGCTACAACTGAACGACGGTTGTTGAAATGGCCCGGACAATGCCGGCGCTCGCCAACACTTCTTGGCCGGGCGGCACATCCGGCTTCGCGCCGCTGCATCAGGTGGCGCATGGCTATGGACCGTCATCCGTAACGATGGCTCTGATCACACGGGGCGCTTGGCGGAGCCTGCGCGAACTTTCACGCCGTCATCCGTGGCCGCGTCGGTGATCTGGAGGCAAAAAGCGGACTCCGCCTGCCACGACTGGCACCCATGCTAGAGACCTCCGGGGATTGATAGTTCCCGGTGCCCGGAATGTACGGTGGTTTCCGCTACAGCCTGGATTTGCAGGGCGCCGAACTGATCCTGGTGGGCGAGAGCTGTTGCCGCGTCGTGGAGGTATCCAAAGAGCGGCAAGAGGTCGACGTCCATTGCAGCAGACTGGTCCCGCAAAAGCCGCGTTCCACGGGCATCGAGATTATCCGCAAGGACGATGGCGTTCCGGATGTATCGCGTGGCGAGTGACTGATCCTCCCTACGGCCTCGTCGCGCACCGCAGACCCGGACAATTTGAACGTCGCCGGCGCAACGCCATCACAAACTGATTCAATCAGAGCGCTCATTTCCCACCCGTCCGTCGATCATCGATACTCCGGGAACGCTCATCGACACTCCCGGAACGGCGAGGCGATACATCGGGAACGCGAGCATTGATCCTTCAGGAACGCTGCAACGATACTCCGGGAACGCACCTTCCATAACGAATCGTGGAAAGTCGCTGACTTGAGCAGCTACAGCGGCACCCTTAACCTCTTAACCTCTCATTGAACCCTCTAACCCCGCGAGATGCTTTTCTTTGAATTTTGGAGATTCAGAAAGGCAGGCTCTGGCGTCGCATTTCACCCCCAGTGCCGTGCGCTAGCGTAAATCGTCAGGACCGGGCAGCGACTTGCTCGATCCAGGCCCCAGTCAGTGCAGTGGCGCGGTGACGAAGGACGGGTGGGGTGATATCGGCGTCTTCAACGAACCGTGTCCATGACTCGCAGCTCGTCGATCGCACCGGCGCGACCAACTAAGCGGATGCCGGCTATTCAGTTGGTCTTTCATCAACCCTCTTACCAACTGCAATCTCGAGAGCTTGCTTCAGCAACATGACCGGATCGACTCCGATAGCCAATGCCACGGCAACATACTCGTCAACGCCAAGCAGTCGCTCGCCGGTTTCATACCGCGACACGTAAGCCTGTTGCCAACTAAGCCGCCCAGCGAGATCGACCTGCCGCAGCTTCGCATCCCGGCGTGCCTTTGTGAGCAGGTGCACGATGCGACCATGCAGGTCAGACGAGGCAGGAGAACGCATTTCAGGCATCTACCATTTGCCTAGTATACGTAAAGCGTATATCGCGTGACTAGCTTTTTGCGAGCGTGATCCGATGGAAAACGACCGAAATGCTAAAAGATGTGCATCGGCGGACAGGAAAGAGTCCGTGCCGGTGCTGGATCGCTTCGTCGCTCGCCTGGAGGTCAGCCGGACCTACCCATGTCCGGTCGTCAGCATCCTAACCTTCTGGGCCGGGCTGATCGCGCTCACCGTCGTCGACAAGGTGACCGGAACGACGCCTGTGGTGGCGAGCCGCCTCTATGCGGTCGCGTGGGCGCTGGTAGTAGGCCTGGAACTCGGCCGCGATGTTTGGGTCCAACGGCACCGATATGCGTCACCTCGCTGGCTACAAGCTGTGGATGCGGCCGTGGGCCACGAGGTGACCGTCCATGCGCTGGCCGCGCTGATCAGGCAGCATGAGCACGAGTTGGATTACGTGGTCACCCGCTCCGATCTGAGAATCGAGGTTCAGGCAGAGCGAGTCCGACGGAGGGAAGCTGCTCGGCGAGCGGAAGGGTTTCGTCTTGTCGAAGCACCGGTGATCGATGCCGCCCAGGTCGCGCGCGACGAGGAACGACGCCGTCGAGCTCGCGAGCGGCGTGCCGCCAGGCAGGGCAGGGCGCCTGCGTGACCGGCTCTAAGCCGGAAACAGGCGGGGATCTGGTCGGCGTGACGATCTTCGGCGGGATCGCGCACTTTCCCAGCCGGGCTGGCGAGCGGGTTCGCCATCTCGCCGATCTCGATCCGACACTGGTCGCCGAGCTGCTCACCGCGGCCGAGGCGAGTGATTTGTTCACCTGCCCGGATCTGAATGGGGCTGCATCATTCCGCCCTGACGCTCGCACGTACAGCATCCGCCTCGTCCATGGCGGTCACTCGCGGCTGCTGACGGTGCCTGAGCCGTTCGAGGCACCGGAGCTGGCGCAACTGGTCCGGACCGTGCGCCGCTGTAGGGCAGGGGAGCGAGCAACCTTCCCGTTTTCCCCGTGCCAATGACGTGATAGCATCCGCGCGCCGCCCGGTCAGTCCTGGCGGTGAGGCGTAGGAACCTCAGAGTCTCTCGGCCGGTCGACATGTTTGTCGGCCGGGTGGCTGTCGCGCATGTCCAGGGCTCCGCCTAAAGTCTCTAGCTGCTGCCCCTCGGTGTGAGGAATATCCCGACTTTTTCCGCTACCTCATGATCTGCTCCTTGTCGGATCTTTGCAAGATCATCCGTCATCGCTCCCGGAGTGCAACAGTCTCTTCGCGGTCGGGCGCGTGGCGTGGCCTTTAGGCCTGTCGCCTGCCGCATTATGGGCATTTACGTGCAAAGGGTGGAGCTTCAACAAGCATCACGAGGTTGTCGCCACCTCACCTTTAGGCCCGAAGTCTCCTGTCCCTCCGCCTCCCGGGAGGATGGTTTCGCCGCTCTTGTGCGGACGAACCTGGTGTGACCCTGAAATTGTCTATGCGCTGGCGCGTGCCCGCATCAGGTCGCGGTGCGGCCCCACGTCGGCGGCCTTGGCCATGAAATGGGTGCAGTCGCGCCACAGGCTGAACATCACGATCGCCAGCTTGCGGGCGAGCGCGACCTTGGCCTTGTTGAAGCCGACGCGCTTGCTGAGCTTCATGCCCCAGTCCTTGAGCGTGCTGAACGACCTGGTGTTCGCCAGCATGACCGTCGCGGCGCCGACCAGATGCGTGCGGGTGAGCTGGTTGCCCATCTTGCTGATCCCGCCGTGCGTCAGGCTCTCGCCCGACTGGTAGACGCGCGGCGTCAGGCCGAGATAGGCCGCGACATCGTCGACATGCCGGAACCGGGTCGGGTCCTCGATCGCGCTGTAGAAGGACAGCGCCGTGATTGTGCCGATGCCGGGGATCTCCATGAACCGCTTGCACACCGGATGGGACGCGGCGAGCAGGTCCAGCTCGCGCTCGATCCGCCCGGCCTCGATGTAGAAGCGCTCGCACAGGTCGAGAAGCGGGATGATGCGCGGGCGCAGGTCGACGCCTTCGGTGTCGGCGATGAGGCACAGCTGGTCGATGGCCCGTTCGCGGAACGTCGCCGGGCTGTCGCTGCCGGGTTCGATCCGTCCGCCATAGACCCGGACCAGACCGCGGATCATCGCCTCGGTTTCGCGCCGCTGCTTGACCAGGCGGTCGCGCATGATCAGCGACGCCCGGACCTCGAAACACAGGTTCGACTTGACGTAGACCTCGGTCAGATAGTCGCGGCCGCTGCGCGTGATCTCGGCGATGCCGCGCGCGTCGTTGGTGTCGGTCTTGTTGCGCTTCACCGACAGCACCCGGTGGACCTGTAGCGCATCGAGCACCGCCACCTGGAAGCCCTGCTCGCGCAGCTTGCCCGCCAGGTGCGGCGACAAACCGCCCGTCTCCATGCCGATCAGCGTCACATGCGACTTGAAGTTGCGGCGCAGGTAGCGGCCGATCTCGGTCGCGTGGCTCTTCATCGACACCTGGTGGACCACTGCGCCGTCGACATCGACCACGCAAACCGCCGTGCTCTTGAACCCGATATCCAGCCCCACCCAGAACCGCGCTGACGCCGGATCCGCCTCCGCCCGCGCCATCGCCGCGACATAGGCCGGCGCCACGATCTTCTTCGACATGACTTGCTCCCTTCCCGTCACCGTTGGTCGAAAAAGGATACGCCTCTCGCCGTCGCCTGGGCAGCAGCTAACCCACAAGCGGCAGCGCTCGCGCGAGAGCCCGGGTTCCTAACACCCGGCTTACGGGCCGGAGAACGCCTCCAGACGACGAGGAGGCAGTTATGGCAGGGCAGGGTGCATTTCAGGCCTTAGCGGCGCTCACAGCGGCTCTGGCGGGCATTCCGGCCATGGCGCAGCAGTCACCCGGTATTGCCGGCTTCCTCATCACCATCGGCGGCGATACCGACATGAAGACGAGCGGGTCGCTTCGGACCCGCCCGTCGCCGCAGGTCTTTCCGCTGCTCGACGACGCCGACGAGATCATCGGCTACCGCTTCTTCTCCGAAAAGATCACCGCCAACGGCTCGGCGACGGCCGAGCGCGCCCGCGATGCATTCGCGCAGGAATGCGCCGCCAAGGGCGGTCGGATCGAACCGGAAGACGGCGACGCGGCGCGCACCTTCCGTGATCGCGCGCTCGGTCGCAGGTTGCCGCCCCGGGGCGAGTCCAAGCACTTCTGGTCCGGCAGCTCGGCGGTGTGCTCGCGCGGCGCCGACCAGGTGCTCGGCGGCTTCGTCGCGATCACCTACGATACGACCGAAGTCGCTACCAAAGGCGACCTCGGCAGCCGGCTGATGAGCCGCGTGTCGATGGTCCCGACCCGCACCGCGGTCTACGCCTACCGCCCCGACCAGATCCGTTCGGCGGCATGGTTCCAGCGCGCGCAGGACAGCTACGTCGCCGATCGCGAGGCCGAGCAGAAGCACCGCGAGACGTTTCGGCGTGAGCTCGCGATCGGCACCGTAACCAACTGCGGCACGGTCATCCAGATCCGCGGACCCATGGTCGAGATCGCGGTGCCTGCGACCAGGCTGACGCCCAACGGCAAGTCCACCTTCTGGTCGCGGCGCGACGCGCTGGCACCGACCTTCTCGACGCCCTGCACTTACGGACTCTGAGGGGTCGATCCGCCCAATTCGCATACGACTGAGACACTGAATGGAGCTCCATCATGACCCTCGACCTGAGCGACTTTAAACCGACGCCTCTGCCCTCCCATGAGACCCCGCCCTATGCGTCGGCGGACCCTTCTACGGACCTGCGGCTGATCTTTGCCGGCACCGACTGGAGCGAGCCCGGACATGGCGGTTATCCGACCCGAACCGCGGCGGGAGATTGGATGATCCGGGTCAAGCTGGACCTGCCTTACCCCATGCTCGCGAGCCTCGAAGCGAAGGCCGGGTCGCATGACATTGGCGAGCTCATCCGGGCCGCTCTCGTGATCGCTGGGTATGGCTCCGAATCCGACATCGTGGGCGCCAAGTCCGACCGCTACGTAACCCGCGATGAGCAGCGTGAACGGCTCGGAATGCCTGCGACGATGACGAGTTCGGA
>NZ_JARWLE010000003.1:0-108310 GCF_031082075.1 Sphingomonas sp. GV3
ACATGGCATCGAGCCTACGGGCCAGAAAGGGATTTCCGGTTGCCCGATCGGATGCAGAAAAGCCGTCCATGACCCGAAGCTTCATGCCGTCGTCGCTCCGAGCCGCCGCGCCTCGAGCGTCTCCATGACCGCCGGGCAGATCAGACACCGGCGCGGCAGCGATGCCGGGCCCCGCAGACCTATTTCGGGTGGGAAACCGTGCGCATGGTCGCAGTGCGCGTCCATGTCAGCTGCAGGCGCGGGCGCCGACACATCATCCCGACATGTCGACACGCGCGCGATCAATCCCCGATCGGGCTCTCGCCGTGCTTGCGCAGCACGTCGTTGAACGCCTCCGCCATCAGTGCCTGCAGGCTTCGCCCCTGACGGCGGGCGAGCATGTGCATCGCGAACGACATTTCGGGGCTGAAGAAGCCGGCGATCTGCTTGCGCCCCTGGCGGCTGGCAGGTCCGGTCGCAGGCGCGCTCCCCTCCCCTGCCCCGCCGGCGGCCGGCGGAGCCGGGGCGGGTGCGGGCGTCGCGGCGGGCGCGACGCTGCGCAGATTGGCGAAGCTGGGTTTGCGGCTCATGCGGCGCTCCTCTTGCGGGCAGGCTTTCTCGGCAGCGACAGGCCGACCTGTCGACATGTCCACTCGTAGATCTGGCGGATATCGTCGGCCGCCTTCCCGTCCGGTTCATATTCCATGACGGTGCGCCCCTCGCCGCTGGCGTGGCGATAGGCGGCGCGGTCGGGGATCTGGATGGGGCATGCGGGCGTGCCGAAGCCTTCGACGAGTTCGGCCGCCTCCTGATAGATGCGCGGCGCATTGGGATTGCCCGCGGTGAAGACGACGAACGCCGGCTTGCGCAGCAGCTGGACGAGCTTGGCGGTCGTCTGGATCGCGGAAAGGTCGAAGGCGCTCGGCCGGCAGGGGATCAGCACGAGGTCGGCGACCTCGACCGCGGCGCGCGCGGCACTGTCGGCGTGGGGCGGCGTGTCGATGACGATGACCTCCGCGCCCTGCGTCCTTGCCGCCTCGACCTTGGCGGCGAGGCGGGGCGGCGGGCTGTCGATCACCTCGGGCGGCACGTCCTGGCGCCACGAGGCCCATTGGCTCGCGGTCGCCTGCGGATCGGTGTCGATGACCAGCGCGACGCGTCCTGCATCCTGCGCGGCCGCGGCAAGGTGGATCGCGAGCGTCGTCTTTCCCGCCCCGCCCTTCTGGCTGATGATGGCTATTGTCGGCATGACTATCCCTATACGTGTCGACACGCCGACGTGGCAAGTCGTCGAAGAGCCGACACGGCAACTTTCCGTGCGCTATCACACGCGGCTGCTTCCACGCGCGACTGGGCGGGCGGGCGCGATGGCACGCGACGGCAATTGCTTGGTCCCGCTAGGGAGCATTGCGACGGCGCAGCCGGCGCTCCCGTGGGTGCTTTTGGCGTTGGGGATTATAGTTTTGCGGTTCGGTGCCTCGTTCTTGGCCGTCAGGCCGGACGTGTTGGCCGGCTAGGCCAACGCCATTCGTCCTTTCTGATAGAATCCGGTAGCGGTTGAGGATCATCCTGAGACTCGCGCTGTGACGCATCGAGCGCAGCGCCCAGCCGCGCAAGCATCGCGCCGAGCGCGCCACCGACCGTCGTGCTTGCAAGGTCGCGGCAGCTGAGCCCTTCCAGCATGCGTGCCTGGTCCTCGGCACGATCGGCATCGTGCTGGATCTGGTCCTCGGGCAGCGGCGCGGGACGGAAACGGCGCGGCAACAGCGCGAGCAGGCGCGCGGGCAGCATGGCGCGATAGACGTTGGAGGTCTGCGCATAGCGCGGCCCTGCCCCCTCCCCCGGCACGCGCTTGAACCGCCGCTGCGTCACCAGCAGTCCCGCCGCCTCCAGCGACCGGAGCGCCCGCGCCACGGTCGCGCGGCCAAGGCCCGTCGCCGCGGCGAGATGGTCGTAGCTCGGGAAGACCTGGCCCTTGTTGAGCCGCGCCAGCGTCAGCAGCTCCTCGAAGACGCGCACCGCGCCCGCGGTCAGCGCCGCGATCGCGGTTTCCGCCGCATCGAGCAGCCGCGTGCCGGCGCGCGCCTCGCGGCGCAGCGACCGGCCGATGTCGAGCGCCCGCCGCGCGGCATTGAGCAGCCGGTCGGTCTCGCCCTTTGCCGGAACCGCGAAGAACTGCGCCTCGAACGTTCCTGCCTCGATACTGTCGCGGCGCACGGGTGCGCCGGTGCGGTGCAGACCGCCCGATCGCGCCGGCCGCCAGGCCGTCAATCCGCCGCGCACCGGGCGCGCACGGTCCCGCAGGGCCAGCGCGCTCGCCTGGCTCAGGGTGCAAGCCGTCATCTTCCGTCTCCTTCGGAGCCGGGAATCGGGACAAAGAAAGGGTGTGGCGCGAAACGCGCATCCTTGAACCGTCAGGGGTTTCGGGCTATTGGAGAGGGGTCGTTGTGAGACACGGTACGACGTTTGGCGACGTCGCTCCAAAACCCTGGGATGCCCGGCTTCGTGCCGGGCTTTCCTTTATCCGGTCATGATGATTCCCTTAGACATCGACCGTCGGCGACATGCCGGCGGCCACGCGGTTCGTTCGACCATCGTCGCGGATCGTGCGTGTCGACGATCCACAAACGCCCCCAATACGAAAACGCGCGCCTATCAACATTGCGGCGAATTTGCCGAGAACCAAGCGTCCTGATTCGTGGTTTCGCCCGGAAAACCGCAACGAATATTCGTGCTTTCACCCGGAAAACCGGCCGGCCAGGGGCCACAACAGGGCCTTATCGGTCCCGAAAGCCGCCTTTACTTGACCTCGGTGGTAGAAATATCAGTCGCGGGGGTAGATCGTGCTTTCACTTGGAAAACCCGGCGGAAGGCGCGCCGGTCAGCCGACGCGGGCGCGACCGGTCGTGCCGGACGGTCCGCCTCCCTCCCCGCCCTCGATCGCCAGCGGGCGCAGGCGGAATCTGACGATCGTACGCAGCCGCGGCCGGCCGCCGCTGGGCGAGGGCAGCTTCTCCTCGGTCAGCGTCAGCTCATATTCGGGCAGCGACTGCTGATCGGCGACGTCGCGCAGCTGCTTCTTGAAATATTCGAGGCCCCGCCGGTCGGCGGCACAGCCGACCCGCGCCGCCAGCGCCTCCATGTCGACGTCGAAGCCCACGTCGTCCAGGCAGTTGAACTTGGCGAGTTCGTAGAGGCGCCGCTCGATCGGACCGAGCTTGAAGAAATCGAGGTGATAGGCGGCGATACGCCGGTCGGTGAGGATCGCGCGGTACAGCCAGTCGCAGACCATCACCTCGACGCGCTTCACGCGGCGTTCGCCGTTGGGAAGCTTGGTATATTTGATGTCCGCCTTGAGCAGCCACGAAAAGGCGCTGTCGGAGCCCTCCCCGCCCGTCTCGATGTTGGTGATGATCTGCGTGCCCTGCAGCCGGTTGAGCGAGGCCTTGAGCGACGTGTAGGAGCGTGCCGAGACGTTGGTGCCGGTGACGCGGAACAGATCGTTGGCGGTGAAGCTCAGCACGCGGTCGACCGTCTCGCCCCGCTCCATCCGCCCCGCCATAAGGCTGGCGATGTAGAGCAGGATTTCCTTGTCATAGATGGTGGCGACGCCGGTCTTGCTCGGGTTGATCTCGATCCGGGCATCGCCGCTCTCGAAGATCATCGGCGTCATCTGCGCGCGCTTGGTGAGCGCGAAGAAGGGGAATTCCGCAACCGTCCGCTCGCCCTGCACGTCGCCGTACAGCGGGCTGTCGAGCTGGAACAGGTCGCCCTGGTTGAGAGCCTTGTTGTTCATGCGTCGCGCATCCTTGCGTGGAACGACATGCCGGCCTTTCCCCTGCCTTGTCCATCGACCCCGGCGCTCGAACCAGGTTTTCCGGGTGAAAGCACGAACATTTATGCCTCGCCTGGTCGCCATACCCCGATATCGCCTTCGCTGGCGCTTCTCACGCGGCAAAGCGCCGATTTGCGCGGCAAGACGGTCGATCCGCCTGGCCCATCTTCGCGGCATTCGTGCTTTCACGCGGAAAACCAGGTCCCTGCCCGCGGCCGGTGATACGGCGCCGTCTCAGTCACACATTGAATCACCAAGCCTGCGGTGATTCAGGAAATCCGTCGGACATAGCGGCGCCTCCCGCCTAGACCCGCCGGCATGGACACGCTGCCGTTCACGCCGGTCGAGCTCGTCGCGATCGATCCCGCACGCAACATCCGTCGGCGCTGGCGCGTCGCCGCCTATCGCGACCTGTTCGGTACGGTGATCATCGAGACGGGCTGGGGGCGGATCGGCGCGGCCGGGCCGATGCTGGCGCGCAGCTTCACCGACGAGGCGGAGGCGACGCGCTACGTGCGCATGCTGCTCGCCCGGCGCCGGCGCGCGCCGCGGCGGATCGGCGTGGGCTATATCGGGGGCGTCACATAAAACGGGCACAGATATACGGTAACGGCGATCATGCCGGCAGCCGGACGGTCTGACGAAACGGGCGCAGTTCGCCATCACGCGGTGCAGGATCGGACCAGAGATAGTCGCCGGTCAGATTGATGTGCTGCCACCCGAGCGGGGAGAGGTGCTGGAGCAGGTCGGGCGACACCGGGCGGCCTTGCCGATCGAGATGGCGCATGGCGGCTTCAAGGTAGGTGGTGTTCCACAGCACGATCGCGCCGGCGACCAGATTGAGTGCGCTGGCGCGGTGTCCCTGGGCTTGCAGGCCGTGATCGCGGATGCGGCCGGTGCGATGGAAAAAGATCGCGCGCTTGAGTGCGTTCTGCGCCTCGCCCTTGTTCAGCTCACGCGTGGCCTGGCGGCGCTCCTCGGGCCGTTCGATCCAGTCGAGCGTGAACAGCGTGCGCTCGACGCGGCCGATTTCGCGCAGCGCCAGTGCAAGACCGTTCGCGCGCGGATAGGAGCCGAGCCGTTCCAGCATCACCGATGCGCTGGTGACGCCGGTGCGGATCGAGGTCGCGAGCCGGATCACGTCGGTCCAGTGACCGGCGATCAGCGCCTCATCGATCGGCTGCGCCGCGAGCGGGGCGATATCCGGTCCGGGCCGCATGTCGGCGAACAAGTGCAGGCGCCGGGCGGCGATATTCGGGATGCGTGGTGCGAAGCGGAAGCCGAGCAGGTGGCATAGCGCGAAGACATGATCGGAGACGCCGCCCCCATCGGTATGGTGGCGCTCGATCGCGAGGTCAGCGCCATGGTGGAGCAGGCCGTCCAGGACATGCGCCGCTTCGCCGGCTCCGGCGGAGATGACCCTGGAATGGAACGGCGCATAACGGTCGGAGACGTGCGTGTAGAAGGAGACGGCGGGATCGCTGCCCTTGTGCGGGTTGATCGCGCCGGTCGCCTGCGCCCGCCTGTCGAGCGGGAAGTTCTGCCCGTCCGAGCTGGATGCGGTGCCGCTGCCGAACATCGCGGCAAGCGGCATTCGGTGCTGCGCATCAGCCAGACTCGCCAGCGCCGTGCCGTAGCTGTCCTCGCGCAGGTGCCAGGCCGACAGCCATCCAAGCTGGCGCTGCGTCACCAGTCCGCACGCCTCGGCCATGCGGGCGTGGCCCAGGTTGGTGGCATCAGCGAGAACGGCGGTGAGGATCGCGCGCGGATCGTCATGCACCCGTCCCGTCGTCAGATGGGTGAAACAGTCGGTAAGGCCTGTCCAGCGATCCACGTCGGCGAGCAGGTCGGTGATCCGGATCGACGGCAGGTGCGCGTAGAGCGGGGCGAGCACGCTTTCCGCTTCGTCGGGCGTGATCGCCCGCAGGGGTGAGATGCGCAGACGACCGTTCGCGAGCTGCACGTCCTCCAGCGTATCGGCTGCAATCTTCGCCTCGACCTCCGCCAATCGACGCGCGAGCAACGCCTTGCGCTCGGCCAGCCAGCCCATGGCCGTATCGGCGACGGGCACGGGCAACGGCCCTGCGTCGCGCATCGCGGCGAACACCGGTGCAGGAATAAGCTGCTGTTCGACCGCGCGATAACGTCGGCTGCCCTCGACCCACATGTCGCCGGCGCGCAGCCGATCGCGTAGTTCGGCCAGCACGCAGAACTCGAATGTCCGTCGATCGAGGGCGGCGCGGTCGATGCGTCGTCGCCAGGTGGCGCGGAGGAACCCGAGCGACACGTCAGGCGGCAGCTTGCGCAGATGACTGCTGCCGAGGTCGCGCATGACGGCGACGGCGTGGGCGAGCGGAGCGCAGGCCGGCACCGCCCCGAAGGTGAATGCGGCGATGAACGCCGGTCCGATCTGGCGGAGGATCGGCGCATTCGAGCGGGCAAGCTCGATAGGGTCGAGCGGGTCCGGGCGGACGAGGCGGCGTGCTTCCTCGACCTCCGTCGCCAGTGCATCCCAACCTATGACGCTCTCGATGGCCGCGAGCGGGTCGGTTCCCCCGTTGCGCGCCGTCATGACCACCTCGCCGAGCCGGGCGAGCAGGCGTATCTTGGTGTTGATTGTTCGCCGGTCGCGCTTCAGCGCAGCCTCTTCGCGACGTTCCGCACGCCGGAAGAGCTGTCCGAACAGACGCTCGAACATCAGCACGGCATCGTCGGTCAGCGTCACCTGCGTCTCGATCGCGGTGGCGACCAACACCGCACGCCTGCGTACCGGGTTGAGCGTGGCGAGATGCTGGGCGGTGAGCCGGGCGCCTTCCTGTGACAGGCGACGCAGCCGTTCGGGGTGGATCGCCGCGACGAGGCCCGGATCGAGGTCGATGGCGCGCAGGACCGCCAGACGGTCGAGGATCGCGGAGAAAGCCCGGCGTCCCGGCTTGCCTGGCGGCTGACGTACCCACGCCAGCACGCTGGTCGATGTGCTGTCATGCCCGTCCAACAGCGCATCGAGCCGGTCGCGCCGCATGACGGTGAGGTTTCGGGTAAGTAGGTCGCCCACATGGCGCTCGGCATCGAGCAACGCCTTGCCGACCATCCGTTCGACGGGCGTGATGCCCGGCACGATGATCCGGCGCCGGCGCAATTCATCGAGCAGCAGTCTCGACAATGCCACGCCGTTGGTCGTCGTCAGCGCAGGCGGCAGGAGCCACGCCTGAAGCTCCACCCGAACGGGCCGGGAGAAGGGCTGAAAGCCAAACACATCGCGCAGCGTGTCGAGCTGCTCGTAGCGGGTCGGACCACGCGCCGCGTAGTCGGCCAGTGCTTCCGGCGCGATTCCGAGTTGCTCGCCGACGAAGGCGAGCGGGGCGTGGCGGATGACCTCGCCCGGCCGGAGTAGCCGCCCCGGATATCGCAATCCACATAGCTGGATCGCGAAGCCGAGCCGGTTGTGCGGGCGCCTGCGGCTGACGATCACGCGTAGATCCTCGGCGCTTAGCGTCCAGTGCCGGACCAGCGTGGCTTCGTCCTCCGGCAAGGCGAGGAGGTCGGCGCGCTGCGCCTCGGTCAGGACGGAACGGCGTGGCAATTGGGATCAGGCCCTGGCGGGGGCGGTCCACCCGATCCTTGCCAGCGTATCGATCAGCGTCGAGCGGGCGACGCCGAAGTTGCGGCACACCGCCGCCTTGCTCGCGCCTCCGTCGAGCGCGGCGGTGATCGCCTCGATCTTCTCCGCGTCGATCATCGGCGGCCTGCCGCCCTGCCGCCCCCGGCGTTTCGCCGCGGCGAGTCCGGCCATCACCCGCTCGCGGGTCAGCGCACGCTCATACTGCGCCAGCGCGCCGAACATCGAGAACAGCAGCTCGCCGTGCGGCGTGGTCGTGTCCATCGCCTCTGTCAGCGAGCGGAAGGCGATGCCGCGCGTACGGAAGTCGGTGATGATCGACAGGAGGTGCGGCAGCGAGCGCCCGAGCCGGTCGAGCTTCCACACCACCAGTGTGTCGCCTTCCTTCAGCCAGGCGAGGCAGGCCTTGAGGCCTGGACGGTCGTCGCGCGCGCCGGACGCCTTGTCGGCATGGATGTGACGCTCATCCACCCCGGCCGCGATCAGCGCGTCACGCTGAAGGTCGACCGATTGCCGGTCGTCGGCCGACGACACCCGCATGTACCCCACCAGCATGTACGACAAACCCTCCCAGCCCGGTTTCCGCATAGTAGAACAAGACGACAGGGTTTGTCGTGCAAATTTGGCGTACTTTGGCTTCCGGTTATCATCAGCTCGGTCCGCCCAGCGGAAATCACCTGTTTGGCGACAGGTCATGGCGGTCGCCCGACCTGTCAGAAGACCTTCCGCAGATTGAAGCTGAACACGCGTCCGAGCGGGTCGAGATAGGCGGGCTGGTAGCTGAGCGGTGTCGCGCCGGCGCGGTCGCGCACCTGCGGGCGGGTATTAAACAGGTTGGTGACGCCGATGGTCGCGCGCGTGCCCTTCAGCCATGCGGGTGCAGCGGAACCGCCGAAGCGTTCGGCAAGGTTGGCGAACAGGCTGAGGTTCACTGTCGCGAAATCGCCGAAGCGCAGGTCGTCCGCGGCGTTGGCCAATCCACCGATCCCGGTTCCGCTCCGCCAGGTGGCCGTGACGCGGGCGCCGAGACCCCGCTTGAAGGCGCCGGCCTGGAACTCGACCTCGTGACGACGCCGGCCACCGCCGAAGTCGACTGCACCGCCGTCGAGCAGGTCGAGTGCGGGAAGACCACCGCGCAGGGTAATCGCGTCCTCCAGGTACCAGTTGTGGTACAGGCTGACGAACACCCGGCTCGTCAGGTTGGCGGCATTTCTGGACATCGCGCTCCCCGGCTCGGCGCGGGTGAAGACGGCATTCGGCAGCGCCCGCCGGGCTTCCGCCTCGCTCGCAAACACCCGCGTCCGGGCGTTCTGAATGCCTGGGGGAACCGGTCCCAACGGCCGGGTGAAGTTGATGCCCCAACGTACCTGCCCCTGACGAGACTCGGCGAAGTTGAGTGGACGTCCGTCGATCCGCTGAAGCCGCCCTTCGCCATCGCGCGTGAAGCGATCAGGGAAGGCGGCCTCGATCCGCGGCGTCACAATCGGAAAGGCGGCGATCGGATCGTCGATCCGCGTGGCGACATAATCGAGGCTGAGGGTCAGGTCGGTGCGGGCGAGGGGGCGGACGTTCAGCCCGATCCTGACGACGTGACGATCGTCGGGACGAAGGGCCGCATTGCCGCCCGATACTCGCGTGACGTCGACCACCTCGCCCCGGCCGATATCGAACGTCCGGACATTGGGGGTGACCAGCAACGGTCCGCCGAGCTGCTCCAGCGTCGGCGCGCCTTCCTCATTGGTGACGGAAGCGATGAAGCCGACCGCATCCACCGGTGACCAGGCAAAACCGTAGCCGAAGGTTCGCAAGGTTCCGGCATCGGACAATCGCTCGACCGCGAGGTTCACGTTGGCGGAAAGGTTGCCGATCGGGGACGCTATCCTGCCGGCACGGCTGAGAAGTGGAAGGTCGAGACTGACCTGCGCCGACGCCCGGTCGCGGGAAAGGTCGGATCGGCCATCAGGGCCGCCACGTGACGATCGGCCCTCGAAGTCGCGAACATCGACACCGCCGCGCACGCTCGCCGACACCGGTCCTGCGGGCAGTTCCAGAACCGGGCCGGTCAGGAGAAGGTCGGCATTGGCAAGCGTGTCGATCGACCGTGCCTCGTCGCGCATGACGATCGTATCGGAGACATCCGTGAGCACCTTGGTGCTGGTACGGTCGTAGTTGCCGGTGAACGTCCACAGCCACCGCCCGGTCCTGCCGCCCAGCGTGGTGCCGAGGTGCCCGACGCGACGGTCGCTGTCACGCCGCAGCGGGCCATCCACGCCGAGCCCGAACAGGCTCGCGCTGCTGTTCGCCTCGAAACGGGCGTTCAACGTCGCCGACACGTCGCCCAGGACATGACCGCCGACCAGCACGTTGACGGAACCCTGCTCGCTTGACGGCAAGAGCGTTCGGAACCGGCCGAGCTCCGGCGATCCGGAAAACTGCTGCACATCCCGGTCGCTCTCCAGCAGCGACGCGGCGCGGTTGTACGTCGCGCCCAGGCCGATGCGGGTATCCCCGCGGAGCCTGAGATAGTCGACATTGCCGACGCCGTTGTCGCGCCCTCCGTCGGTCGGCGCAATATAGCTGACTTGGCCGACGCGAGAGATGAAGCGCTCGTACGTCACCACGTTCACGACCTTCTGATCGGCTCGATAGCCGTATCTAAGCGCCAGTTCTTCGGGAAACACCTCCATCCGCTCGATCGCTTCGGTGGGTATCCGGGCGATCTCGGAAAAGTCCGACACGCGCCGGCCGTTGAGCAACGTGACGGGGCCGCCGTCCCCGCGCCCTCGGTTGCTCGCCACCTGCGGACCGATCGCCTCCAGCAGCGCGCCGATATTGTCGGCACCGAACGCCCTGATGTCGAGCTGGTTGAACGTGCGTTCGGCCGGAAGGTCGCCGACCACCGCACCACGTGGCCGCTGTCCGGTCACGACGATGTCGCTTCCGTTCGCGCCTGCACCGGGCTCACCCGTCACCCTCGTAAGCGCTGACGGATCCTTGCGGAACCGCTCTTCCAGCTGACGCTGAATCTCGGGGGGCAGAGGCTTCCCATCGGCACCGCGAAACTCCATCCGGGGTACGGTGCCTTCGGCAGGGATCGGCGTGTCGGCGGGCACATCCGCCCGGCCCGGCGATGTCGGAACCTGGATCGGCGGAGTGGAAGCGGCAGTCCCTGACGTCTGCTGTGCGTGAAGCCCGCTCGACGCCACCCCCGCCAGCAACCCCGCCACGAATTTGTGTCTCACCTTCATGCCATTTTCCCCTGACCGTTCGTCCGGGTGGCGTTCAAGCGGAGCAGGGTAGCGTGGTGATGGCCGTTCGGTAGCGAGCCATGATACGCAAATGCTACATGACCTTGGTAGAACCACGTCATGAAAGCCGAGATTATCGCAGCGAGCACGATCCTCATCGTCGACGACGATGCCAGCATCCGCGATGCGCTCGCAGACTTCCTCGGCGGGCACGGCTATGCGGTCCGTACCGCCGGCAACGCCGCGACGTGCGAACGCGAACTGGCCGAGGCATCCGTCGATCTGATCGTGCTCGACGTGATGATGCCGGGAGAGGACGGGCTGTCGCTGTGCCGCCGGCTCGCCCCCGCCGGTACGCCGATCCTGATGCTCAGCGCGCTGGACGCCGTGACAGACCGGATCGTCGGGCTGGAAGTCGGCGCATGGGACTATCTGACCAAGCCGTTCGAGCCGCGCGAGTTGCTGGCGCGGGTGCGGGCGCTGCTGCGAAGGCCGGGGGCGGAGCGTCCCGCTGCCGGCCGCGCATCCGGCGGAGTGGTGTTCGCCAGTTGGTGGCTCGATATGGCCGAGCGACGTCTGCGCGATCCCAACGGACGCGTGCTATCGTTGAGCGAGGGCGAACACGCATTGCTCGCAGCCTTCGTCAGCCGCCCGGGCCGTATCCTCACGCGCGACGCGCTGCTCGATCTCGCGCGCGGGCTGGACGCAGTGTCCTATGACCGGGCGATCGACATCGCCGTCAGCCGCCTGCGTCGCAAGCTGGCCGAGGCGCATCCGGACCCCCTGATCGAGACGGTGCGCGGTGTCGGTTACCGCTTCCTGCCAACGGTCCATCCGGCATGAGGCGCGCACCCAGCGCGCTCGTGGCGATCGGCGGCTTCGGCGTCGCCGTCGCCACACTGAGCGTCGCGACCACCGCCGCGATCGTCATCCTCGCGCCTCAGCCGCCCGTGCTGCGCGTCAGCGCAGGCGAAGCCATCGCGGCGTTGCACAGGCCGGTTCCCGGATTCGAACGCCATCTCGTTGCCGAGCCGCCCCAAGGTGCGCGCCTGAAGATGCTGGAAGGACTGATCGCCGCTGAGTTGGGCCGGTCTGCGCGCGACGTGCGGGTGACATGGCCGGACGGTACGGCGCGGATGGGCATGCATGTCCAGAAGGCGACGATCAAGATGGCGCGCAGCCCCGGTGCCGCTGCGCTGCCGCCGGCGTTCGTCCTCGTGCAGCGGGCGCAGGGCCGGTTCGATATGGTCGCGCCAGGTGCCGCAGGCGGCGTGGCCCGCGCCGCACTGATCAGCCTGCCGATGACCGCCTTCACGACGAGCGTACGACAGCCGGACGGTCGCTGGCTCAGCGTGGAGCCTGCGCGGCCGTTCCTCGGCGGATGGCAACGCAACATTCTGATCGCCTTGGCCATCAGCCTCCTGCTGCTTGCTCCCATCGCATGGATTTTCGCGCGGCGGCTGACCCGCCCTTTTCGTGCCCTCGCCGGGGCGCTCGACGACGATCGCGCATCTCCGCTTCCGCACGAAGGACCGCGTGAACTGCGCGAAGCGGCCGCGGCGATCGCCGCGATGCGGGACCGGCTCGCCATCGAGGCGGCAGAGCGCGCGCGGATGCTGACGGCGATCGCCCACGACCTGCGCACGCCGCTGACCGGCCTTCGCCTGCGGATCGAGGCCGCGCCCGAGCCGCAGCGTGCCCGCATGGTCGCCGATGTCGAACGAATGCAGGCGATGATCGGCGAGGTTCTGGCCTTCGCCCGCGACGCCGCCGCGCCGGCCGAAGTGGTGGATGTCCGGCCTCTGCTCACTGCAATCGTTGAGGATATGGGTCAGCGCAGCGCGATCGTCCGGCTCCTGCCCGGTGACGAAGCGCGCGTTTCAGTGCCCGAACTCACCTTCCGGCGCGCAGTCGAGAATCTCCTGCGTAACGCGATCGATTATGCAGGGGGCGGCAGGCTTACCCTGCGACAAGCCGACACCAATGTGTGTATATCGATAATCGATGACGGCCCCGGTATTCCGGCCGGCGATCGGGAGCGCGTGCTGCGTCCGTTCGAACGCGGCGACGCCTCTCGCAATCGCGACACGGGCGGCGCAGGCCTTGGCCTCAGCATCGTCCGCGACTTCGCGGCCGGACACGGCGGTGACTTCACCTTGGCCGATGCCCCGAACGGCGGAACCATCGCGACGCTTAAGTTGCCTTCTGCGTAACGGCCCGCACCGTCCGTCGGCCTTGCCCAGGCGCTAGCGTATATCTGTGCCCGTTCTATGTGACGCCCCCTATATCGACTGTCGACATGCCTACACGCATAGGTGACGGCCTGTCGGCAACGGCAGGCGATCCGCGGCCGGCATCCGGCGGTCATGGCTGCCGGCGACCGGCCACTACGGATCGTACGCATGTCGACACGTCGGTCTGTAGTAATCCCAACATCCCGACAAGTCGGCCGCGGTCGTCGTCCCGTGGCGCGAGCGCGTATTACGTCCCGGCGATCCCGAACCCGCTGGCGCTGAACCGCAGCGCCTCGGCACGCATCTCGCGGGTCGCGATCAAGCCGTCCGCGGTGGCAAGGAAGGCCCAGCTCGAATGCGGGGCAGGGGGCGGCACGAGCGCCGCGGGATCGAGCACGGCGACGTTGATCCCGCCGGGCCGCCTGGCGGACGGCGCGCGCAACGCGGCGATGCCGGCAGCGCGGGCCTTTGCGCCGAGCGCCTGCGTCGCGACATAATCGGTCGGATGGGTCCAACGCCCGGGCGGCGCGTCGAACGGCGGCTGCGTCAGATCGAGCGCGCGCTCCGTCGAGACCTGCACCGCAAAGGCGGACATGGGCGTCGGCGTGCGCGGCCGCTGGAAACCGGGCGAGCGCGCGAAGGCGACGAGCCGCCAATAGGCGGTTTCCGCGACCGCGGTCGCGACATCCTCGGCCGCATAGAAGATGCCCGGCAGCACATCGCCGCCCCGAAAGCGCGAAGGCCGACCCAGCCCGTAACGGAATGGCGCGGCAAGCAGCCAGGGCAGCCGTCTGGCGGCTTCGGGCAGCATCGGCTTGACGTCGTCGGCGAGCGCCTCGAGCAGCGCCTGACCCGCGGCATCGTCGGCCAGCCGGTTGGTGGCGATGCGATGCTGCCCCTCGACCATGCGGATCACGCGCCCGCGATAGGAGGCGGCATGCGCGGCAGGATCGGCGACCATCGGTGGGGAAGGGGGCTTCAGACGCGCGTGCGCAGCGCGTCGACATAGTCGCTGGTGCGCAGCAACCCGCGCACGCTGGCGATCAGATCGATGGGCGCGGCGCCCAGGTCGAGGTTGGGCGTCACCAGCCAGGATCGCGCCGCGGCATCGTCCGCGCCCAGCCAGCTGTCGAGCGAGCGGAACAGGCGCAGGAGATGCTGCGCGAGCTCGAACGGCTTGCTGCCCGGCTCGAGCCGATAGGTGCCGCTGCGCAGCCGCGACACGGTCGGCGCGGACAGGCCGATGATCGCGCCGAGCCGCGCGTTCGACAGCTGCCAGAAAGCGGCGATCCGCGCGATCGCCTCGCCAAGGACACGCGAGGCATCGGGATCACGGGCGGGAAGGGCGGTGGCCATGCGCATTCTCCTATAGAAACATATATCACGATATCGTTCCAAGGAAACTGCGGACACCTCCATGGTTTCGATCAAACCAACATGTAGATTTGTCGACATGTGTGCGATTCTACCATTCGAGGTGTTGGCTGTACGACGCGTGCGGACCGTCATCAGCACAGGTCGTCACCGCCTGTTATATCAGCCTGATCGGCCACGATCGCGGGGAAGCCGGGTCATTACGGTCCTCGGCTCGACGATGACATGGTCGAGCATCCGCTTTGGCGATCAAAACGCTGGCTACGGACGGCTACATCCCGCACAAATGTCGCAATGGCACGAACTTGTGGGGCGCACCTACGGATCGGGGTCGCCGCAAACAGAGGAAGCGATATGACAGAAGCCATTTCCGTCTGTGTCCTCGCCCGAATGCCGAACCCCCATCTGGAGGCATCGGTCGGCATCTTTCGCCATGTCCTTGGCCACGCCGGCGCCTCGCTTTGGGTTACCGACGATGTCACCAAGGCCCTGCTGCACGCGGGCCCGGTATTGGTCATGCAGCTTGAGCAATATAATCTGCGCGCGCATCTGCTGGCGATCGCACGTGCCGTCATGCGCCGGCGAACATGTGCCATGGTATTTCGCTCGCGCGAGGCGCTGGTCGGCACGAAGCCGCAAACGCGCGTGAAGCGCCTGTTGCTTCGCGTCGAGCGCCGCCTCTCCTCGATCGCGATGCTGACAATCGTCCCCTTCGATCTTCTGCCGCGGCCGGAAACGCTGTTCCGCGGATGGCTTCACGATCCGCAGCTCTGGGATATCGCCATTCTGCCCGCCCCCGACGAAGATCGCGGTTTGGCGGATCGTGCCCTGACCATGGCGAATGGGCGCCCCATCATCATCGTCATCGGCCTGCTGGCGAGCTACAAGGGCATCGACAGGCTCGCCGAACTGGCCAACGACGCCGATTTTTGCGCGCAGTATCTGCTGGTCATCGCGGGCTCGCAAATTGCGGATGTGAAACACCGCTTCGCCGACATCGCCAATGACTGCATCATCGAGGACCGGCACATATCGGACGGCGAAATCTATGCTCTGTACGAGGCCGCCGATTACGTATGGTCCGTCTATGCGCCATCCTATGACCAGGCGTCCGGCATATTCGGCCGTGCCCTGCAGTTCGGCCGCACGCCGTTGGTGCGCGCCGGATCGCTGATCGAGCATTATGCGAAGACCCTTGGCCGGGAGACGGTCGCGGTGGACTGGGAGGCCAGTCCAAGCGAGATCGCCCGGATGCTCAGCAGCGTGCCGGGCAAACGTGCGCCCTACCGGGTGGATACGACGGCCAGCTTCGAGACCCTCACCACATCCGTTATCGGCAGAGCACATTAGGATCGCGACACACGTCCAACTCTGTTCAAGAAACCGAAGTCTTATCTATCACCTCGATATCGGGTGAAGCCGGAATGACAAATACCCGGTCGCCCCGTTGCGCCACGGCGAATAACTGCCGTGCGAAATCGGGCGGCAGGCCGATGCAGCCGTGCGTCGCCCGGCCCCTCGCCACGACGCTGGCGTGCAGGGCGACGCCGTCATGCGTCAGCCAGAGCGTGAAGGGCATGTCGGCATCATAGGCCTGCGACCGGTGCAGGCGCTCCTTGCCGAGCAATCGAAAGCTGCCCGACGGCGTCGCCGTGCCGTCCGATCCATAGACGACCACCGCGGTGCCGATCTCGTCGCCACCGCGGAAGACCGAGATCAACTGGCGTGGCAGATCGACGCGGATCCAGATCGGTCCGCTGCCCGCGCCCCGCTCGTCCCATAGGAAATCCCCGAAGGCCATCTTGCGGGGCACGGCCAGGAGACTGCCCACCGGATGCCGGCTGCCGTCGGTCGCGACGAACACGGGCCGGTCCTGCACCCGGTAGCGGATACGCCCCTCGACGGGACGGGCCGGCAGGGCAGGGGCCGATCGCCCGTCAGCGGGCGGCGCGGGTGCGCGATCACAGGCCGCGATCGGCAGGGCCGCGGCAACACAGACGATCGCCCGTGCCGAACGACGGAGCCTAGAGCGCCTCATGCGGGCGGCGTGCCGGCGCGCAACGCAGGATCGATCCCATGACGAAGAAGCCCAGCAAAAGCATGGTCCAGGTCGCCGGCTCCGGTACCGCGGGCACCACGACCGTTCCGGGATCGCTTGCGCCGGCGGTCGGGCCAGACCCACCGCCGCCACCCGCTCCCGGTGCGGTACCGACGACGCCGGGGATCCCCGCCAGGAATCCACCCGTCGGCGCAAAGGGCGCGTTTCCGCCCGTCACCACCCCGTCGAGCGGCCCATCCACCGGCCCGCCTGAGGGACCGACAGCCGTGGGGGGGACGCCTGCGACCGGCGTATAGAGCGCGGGAATGGCGCCACCCGGTACGGGTGCCGCTGGACGCCGGCGAACCGAAGACAGCACGCGCTCGGCGGGCGGCCCGACGTCGAACCCCGTCCGCGGGCTCTTGTCGTTGACGAGCCAGCCGTAATGCCGGCCGCCCGGCGACCGGGCGTCGAATATGCCGTCCATGTCCGTCGGACCTGACGATCGCGTCGTGCCCGCAGTGGCCGCAATAGCGGTCATGGGAAGCAGCGCGTCGATACCGGCGACCCCCGCGCCCCCGGCGATCACGAGCGCGGCAGCGGATAGGGCAGCCGTCAGCGGCCGACCCAGGACGATCGAGACGGCGCGTCGTGCAAGCTGCCGGAAAGACGGCAAAATCTTCATAACTTAATCGAACTCGTTCCAGGTTGATTGGTTGCGCACACGTGACGACCGCGTCGCTCCAATGTGCGATCCAGCAAGGCTGGACCGGGGCGGTTCCGGCCCTCACCCCCACCCGACCGCCCAGCCACGATACGCTGTGTGGGCGGTCGGGTGGGGGAGAGGGCCGGCACCGCTTCCACGCACGTGGATCAGACTGTAGCAGAGCGACGCGGTCGTATCGAGCCGGAACGGCCGTATCAATCCTGGACGGGGAACCGAGCTCAGCGCCCGACGGCGGAATAGGTGAAGCCGAGGGCTTCGACGTCGTCGCGGCGATAGATGTTGCGCAGGTCGACGAGGACGGGGGCGGCCATGGTCTGCTTGAGGCGGGCAAGGTCGAGCGCGCGGAAGGCGTCCCATTCGGTGACGATGACCACCGCGTCGGCGCCCTGCGCGGCTTCATAGGCGTCGCTGCAATAGGCAAGGTCGGGCATCATCCGCTTCGCCGCGTCCATGCCCTCGGGATCATAGGCGCGCACCGTCACCCCGGCATCGCCGAGCGCCTGCGCGATCGCGATCGCGGGAGCATCGCGCATGTCGTCGGTATTGGGCTTGAAGGTCAGGCCGAGCAGCGCCACCGTCTTGCCCTTGGCCTCGCCATGGCCCCGCTCGCCGAGCGCGGCGAGCACCTTGCGGCCCATCGCGCGCTTGCGGCTGTCGTTCACCTTAACCACCGCCTCGACGATGTGGACCGGGCTCTCGAAATCCTCGGCGGTCTTGAGCAGCGCCAGCGTGTCCTTGGGGAAGCACGAGCCGCCATAGCCCGGCCCGGCGTGCAGGAACTTCTTGCCGATGCGGTTGTCCAGCCCGATGCCGCGGCTGACGTCCTGCACGTTCGCCCCCACCGCCTCGCACAGGTCGGCGATCTCGTTGATGAAGGTGATCTTGGTCGCCAGAAAGGCGTTGGCGGCATATTTGATCAGCTCGCTCGTGCGCCGGCCGGTGAACAGGATCGGGCTCTCGTTGAGGTACAGCGGGCGGTAGACGCCCTGCATCACCTTGCGCGCGCCCTCGTCGTCGGTGCCGATGACGATGCGGTCGGGCCGCTTGAAGTCGCCGATCGCGGCGCCCTCGCGCAGGAACTCGGGGTTGGAGACGACCTGGACGGCAACGTCCGGGCGCTTCTCGCGCAGGATCGCCTCGACCTTGTCGCCCGTGCCGACCGGCACCGTCGACTTGGTCACCACCACCGTCGGCCCCGTCACCGCCGCGGCGATCTCCTCCGTCGCCCCGAAGACATAGGACAAATCGGCATGCCCGTCGCCACGCCGCGACGGCGTGCCCACCGCGATGAAGATCGCATCCGCCCCCGCAACCGATGCCGACAGATCCGTCGTGAAGCTCAGACGACCCGCCGCCACGTTCTTCGCGACCAGCGCCTCCAGACCCGGCTCGTAGATCGGCATCCGGCCCGCCTTCAGCGCCGCGATCTTCCCCTCGTCCTTGTCGACGCAGGTCACCTCATGCCCGAAATCCGAAAAACACGCCCCCGATACCAGACCCACATAGCCCGAACCGATCATCGTAATGCGCATCGTTTATCCCAGCCCACCAAGGGTTTCCTGGCGCGCCTTCTAGAACCGCATTTGGGGAAAGCCAGCCCCGCCCGACGTCGCGCATCGACCGTAATGGTACACAATGCCGCGACGTCTTCGCGAAAGGCCCAAAATCAGCGCAGGCACTCACGCCGTTGTTCGACATTGTCGCCGCTCGTCGACCGGGTCAGCATCGCCAGCGCGCGGCATCGGCCGCCGTCATCCTCCTCCAGCGGGCCGGCGACGACGAAGCCGCGAACCCCCGAGGCGTCCTGCCATTCCTGCATGTCGCCGCTGAGCAGGGCGATCCTGACCGCAGCCGCACGCGACGGGGCGACACCGGCAGCCACCTCCGCGCCTTCGTCTTCCCCCAGTGCGAGGTCGAGCGATCCATGGGGGCTTGGCAGGGCGGCGGCCGCCTGGTGCCGGACGACGGACCGCGGCCGCGGTACGGGGTGTCTCGCGGCCTCGCCATCCCGGCTGCGATGGTGGGTTGCGACCTGCCGGACGACGGGGGGCACGGGAAGAGTGACGCTGTAGGGCTGGCTTGCCCGCACCCGCTCCCCCAGGATGCCGGCGACGGCGAGCGTACAGAGGCTGAACACGATCACCCCGGCATTGGCACGGATCGGCAGACGCTTCGGCGCCCGGCCCGCCCCCGGTGACGGCTGCGCCTCGTCGACATAGCAGCGATGCCAGCGCGCGATCCGCACGGTGCCGACATGCACGCTCCAGCCCCGATCGACGACGTAGCGGCCCGCGTCGTGCGTTGGATCGATCGTCATGACCGCCGTCCTCCTTGCAGTCGCCTGGCCATCCGGGCGCCGGGATGACGGCATAGGTCACGCAAGAGAAAGCGCCAAGCAGGGCGGCGGCCTCGCAAGGCCGCGAACGAGAGGCCAGGAAAGCCGCGCGCCCGGTCGGCGCGCGGCTTTCCGACCATGTCGAACGTCAGGCGGGCAGGCCGGCGGTCAGACGCTTGATCTTCATCTCGAACTTCGCGTCCATCCGGCGCTTGGTCGAGCGCATGCCGAACCCGATGACGCCGAAGCCGAGCAGCATCATCAGCCACGTCGCCGGCTCGGGCACCGGTGCCATCGTCGCGACCGTGCCGTTGAGATAGCCGTTGATGAAGTCGAGGTTGTACGAGAGGAGCGTGTTGCCGCCGAGTTCGCCGATCGACGAATTGGTGCACTGCGACAGGTCGCGCGTCACGGCGGTGCTGCCCGACTTGTTGTACGGGTCGATCGAATTGCCGCCGCAATAGCCGGTGAACACCGCACCGGTGATGCCGAACGACGTCACCGTGGCGATCTTGCCGTCGATGAACGCGGGGCCGCCGGAGTCGCCGGGCGAGGCCGCCGCCTCGTTGGCGACGCCGAGCTGCGAATTGCCGCCGATCCGGCCGAACACGTCGTGCGCGGCGGTGCCGTCGTCGAAGTCGTACATCACGACGCCGGCGCCGACGTCCGAGAAGACCTGGTTGCCGTAATATTCGTAGATGTTGCTGCCGACGCGCTTGCGATAGTCGTTGGCGACGCCGACGTTGGTGCCCTGCGGACCACCGATCGTGCCCGTGCCGACCTCGGTATATTGCTGCAGCGGGTTGCCGGTGAAGATGCCGTATTTGTCATAGGCGCTCGTGTCGCCCGTGATCGTGAACAGGGCGACGTCGTGCCCGCCGATCAGGCCCCCGCTGGCTTCATAGTCCGGATTGACCGCAAACGCGCTCGCGGTGAAGATCTTCGATGCGGCACTGCGGTCGCCGAACGACGGCAGGTAGAAGGCGATCGAGGTGATCGGATCGTTCGGGTTCGTCTCGAGGCAATGCGCCGCGGTGAGCACGGTGCCGCTGCCGATCAGCGATCCGGTGCACAGGCCGCCGAGACCCGTCGTCGCCGTCGAAACGGTGGAGACGAACAGCGAACCGACGCCGCTATAGGCCGACGTCCTGCTGCTGCTGACCTGCCCGACGGTCGTATAGGTCATATAGCTCTGGGCCAGACCACCCGTCACATAATCGGCGGCCGATGCGCTCCCCGCCGTCAGCGTGCCGGCGAGCGCCAGCGCCATCATCATCGTCTTTTTCATCTGTCCCCGGCTCCCAGTATCGCGAGCCTGACCGGCCCTACGCACAAGCAAGCTGACAAAGCGATGTCGAAAGCGCAAGTGCGGTTAATGGTATTTTAATATTTGAATTCCTGACGTTCGATTGCACACCTTACAAAGTGGAATGATGCGGATGCTGTCCATGATCCTGGCCCTGGCCATCGCTTCGGCCGCTACCGGCGAGAAACGGCCGTTTCCCGTAGCCGGCCCCTCCGCACCGTGCCGGGAACGCGACGGCCGCATCCGGATCCATTGCCTGCCGCGCGGCACGCTCCGCGCGCTGCCCGTCCTCACGCCGCAGGCGCTTCCAGTGCCGTCCGCCGCACCGCGACCGGAGCCGACCGCGCCAAATCGCTCCAAAACGGGACACCGGCCGTAAAAAATCCGGCACGGTCCAGGCGGGGGCAGCTTGCCCCGATAGGCGGGCGGGTGCCGCCGCCTTCCCTATGCGTCAACCTTTCGGGGCAAAGCGCGTTATCCTGGCATCGTTCCCCAGAGGTCGTTCATGCCCCCACCCGAAAACCGCGCCGCCACGCTCGATGCGCGGCGGATGCTGAAGATGGCGCGGTCCGCGCATGCCTATGTCCGGGGCAATACGGCGCATTTCTACGAATGGCTGGCGCAGTCCCCCGCCGCACACCGTATCCCGAAGGGACCCGCGATCTGGATCTGCGGCGATTGCCATCTCGGCAATCTCGGCCCGATCGCCGACGGCGACGGCAAGGTCGCAATCCAGATCCGCGACCTCGACCAAGCGGTGATCGGCAATCCAGCCCATGACCTGATCCGCCTCGGCCTGTCGCTCGCCACCGCCGCGCGCGGGTCGGACCTGCCCGGCGTCGTCACGATGCGGATGCTGGAAGAGATGGTCGACGGCTATGCCGCCGCGATCGCCGATCCCGAGGCTCATGCCCCCGACGCGGAATCCGACGTCGTGCGCAGCATCGAACGCGAATCGCTCGGGCGCCGCTGGCGCCACCTCGCCAAGGAGCGGCTCGACGCGGTCGAACCGCGCATCCCGCTCGGCAAGCGCTTCTGGGTCCTGGCGCCGGAGGAACGCGACGCCCTGCGCCGCCTGTTCGCCGACGAGCGGGTCGCAGCGATGGTATTGTCGCTGAAGGGCAAGGAAAAGGCGCGCGAGATACGCCTGATCGATGCCGCCTATTGGATGAAGGGGTGCAGCTCGCTCGGCCTGTTGCGCTATGCCGCGATCGTCGGGTTGCGCGGCGGCAAGGGCCATTGGTCCTATGCGCTGGTCGACCTCAAGGAAGCGACCGACCCTGTCGCCCCCATCGCGCGCGGCGCGGCGATGCCGCGCGACAATGCGGAACGCGTCGTCGCCGCGGCGCGGGCGCTGTCGCCCCATCTGGGCACCCGCATGCTGCCGGTGCGCATGCTGGACCGGTCGCTGTTCATCCGCGAGCTGACGCCGCACGACCTCAAGCTGGAGGTCGACCAGTTCAACCGGACGGAGGCGGTGTGCGCCGCGCGCGAGCTCGCCTTCGTCGTCGGCAAGGCGCATGCCCGCCAACTCGATCCAGCCGCCCGTACCGCCTGGCTGGCGAAGTTGGAGGCGGACCGGCGCGGCGCGATCGATACGCCGTCCTGGCTCTGGGAAAGCGTCGTCGCGCTGGCCGCGCGGCACGAGGCGGGATATCTCGACCATTGCCGGCGCTATGCGCTGGCGGCCTGACCCCCGCCGACGGCATGTCGGCGTGTCGACATGTCGCCTTGCCGACAACGTGCCGGTCCTGTCAGGACCGCGATCCGTTCCGCGTCACGATACCAGGGCGGGGACGCCGCAGTGCGCGCCCGGTACGCGGACATCCGCTTGGCCGACCCTGATCCCGGCGACCTGCTGGATCTGGTCGAGCAGCTGATCGACCAGCGGGGTCGCACCGGACAAGGCGCTCAGCAGCGGCGTGGTGAGGGGAGACGTGCCGACCTGCAGGCCGAGCACGCTGATCCTGAGGTCGAGCCGCTGCATCAGCGATCCCACCAGCCCCTGCGTGACCGAATTGGCGTTGACCGTGCGCGCGACGTTGCCGCTGATGTCGGCGGCCGAGAAAAGCAGCCGCTGCCAGCCCGATCCCGCCAGCTGGACGTCGGCCAGCCCCTTGATGCCGGTCGGCGGCACGCTGAGCAACGTCGCATATTGCGAGGGCAGGGGGGTCGACAGCGCGTAGAAGGCGGGATCGGAGACGGACGCGATCATCGCGCGGCCGGGGGAGGCCTGCGCGTCGACCGCGACGCTGGCGCCGTCGCTGCCGCAGGTCACCGACGCCAGCCGCGCCGACGCGCTCGCGCCCTCGACGACCACGGGCAGCTCGGCCGCCACGAGCCCGATGCCCAGCACGTCGACGCGCGCGGTCACGCCGATCCGCATCTGCGCGGTGCTGACGGTGACCGAGGCGTCGCGCCCTACCTTGATCCACGGCGAGGTCGCCTCCCTGCTGCCGATCGCCATGCGGACGTTGGTCGCCGCGAGGCCCGGGACCTGCGCACCGAGGCCGAGCGTGATCTGCCGGTCACCGCCGGTGCCGATCAGCGCCTCGCGCAGCAGGGCGTCGGCCGCGACCTTGACCGGGGGCGGGGCGGGGCTGGTGCCGAGGTCGATCAGGCGGCGCACGTCGATCTGCGTCGTCGGCACCTTGAGCGCGACCTGTTTCAGCACCGCCGCGGCGGCCGGCGCGTTGGCGGCATCCGCCATGGCGGCGATGAGCGTCGGCAGCGCGACCGTAGCGCCGGCCGTGCCGTCGAACGAGGCGAGGCTGACGCCGGCGCGCGTGCCGAGCAGCCGCGACAGCGTCAAGACGTCGACATTCGCGCCGACCAGCGCATTGTAATCCGCGACCGACAGATTGAGATCGACGCCCGCCAGCGACGACAGCAGCGCTCCGGGCACGCCACCCTGCACGCTGGCCAGCCGCGACCCGATGCTGATCGCCGCCTCGCCGGTGCGTGCGGCGGTCGCGGTCACCCGAAGATCATGAAACCGCCGGCCGGTCAGCACGCCCGCGAAGAACAGCGGCACGCGCCGCGCGAGCACGAGGCGCACCGCGGTGCGCGCGCCGGCGCTCGTCTGGAACCGGTCCGCGGGCGCGATGCTCCGATCCGCGACATAGGTTCCGCTGTCGGCGCGCACCAGCGTGACGTCGCTCACCCCTTCCGCGTCGATCAGCTGCCCGGTCGCGATCCCCGCATCGCCCATGGCGACGCTGGCGAGCGCCGCGCGATCCGCCAGGCCCTGCAATTGCTGCTTGCGCATCACCAGCGACCCGTAATCGACCGCGGTCGCCGCCCCCCCGAGCGCGATCAGGATCAGGAAGACCGACAGGATCGAGACGCTGCCTTCCCGCGACGCGGACAGGTGACTCAGGGCGCGACGCATCACAGGCCACCCAGCAGGATCGTTGCCCGCTGCACGATCCGTGTGGGCGGTGCGGGAACGAAGGGCAGACGCAGGGTCGCGATGCCGCTCGCATCGTAGGTCACCGTGACGGTCAGCCGGTTGGCCTGTTCGACGACGGCGACGCGCGCCTGCTGCATGTCGTAGCGGCCGACCGCACGAAGATTGTCGGTCGCCCTGCCGATCGCCAGCGCCTGCCGTTCGCCGCTGTCGAGGCCGGCGATCGCCGCGCGCGCACCGTCGTTTGCCGCATGCTGCACGCCGTTCGCCAGGAAATACCACCAGGAATAGGAAATGATGCCGAACGTGAACAGCAACAGGACCGGCGTCAGGACGGCGAATTCGATCAGCACCGCCCCCGCACGGTCGCAGTACAGTCGCCGCCAGGGCCGTCGCCTGTCCAGCCTGACCGCGATCTTTCCACTGTGGCGACATGCCTCTCTAAGTCGAAGAGCCATCGATATTCCCCTTGCTCGGGAAAATCGCGCCGACGCCACTAACGAAGTCATAAAAAGTCAATCTGGATCAAGCCCTTATCTGTGCGGTTCAAATACTGATTCGGGTATATTGCGCAGCCGGTACGATCGGCCCCGGAGCGGGACTTTTGCGCTTGCGCTTCGATGTCGGACGCGCTTCCTCGATGGCGAGGATCGCACGGCATCGCCGGCGACGGCGGGAGAGACGGCGCATGAGCGACATCAATCGGCGCGATGCCTTCGGATTGGCGGCGCTGGTCGGGGGCGTGCTGCTGCCCGAGTCCGCGACCGCCGGACCGATCGGCACGACGGAAGGGCAAGGGCGACCGGCAGCGACATGGCGGCGCGGCCACGACGGCCAGCGCATCGCCGACCTGGGCGACGGGCGCTTCCTCAATCCGCTGATCGCGGGCGACCGGCCCGATCCGGCGATCCTGAAGGACGGCGCGGATTACTACATGACCTTCTCCAGCTTCGACAGCTATCCCGGGCTGACGATCTGGCACAGCCGCGACCTGATCAACTGGCGGCCGCGCAGCGCCGCCCTCCATCGCAACATCGGCGCGGTCTGGGCGGTCAGCCTGGCCAAGCACGACGGCCGCTACTTCCTGTACATACCGGTGAAGGCGACGCCGAACGACATCCACGTCATCACCGCCGAGCATATCGACGGGCCGTGGTCCGATCCGGTCAGCCTGGGCCTGCACGACCATATCGACCCGTGCCATGCCGTCGGCGAGGACGGTTCGCGCTGGCTGTTCCTGTCGGGCGGCGACCGCATCCGGCTGGCGGACGACGGCCTGTCGACGATCGGCGCGGTCGAGCATGTCTACGACCCGTGGCGCTATCCCGACGACTGGGACGTCGAGGGGTTCAGCCCCGAAGGCCCCAAGATCCACCGGCGCGACGGCTGGTTCTACATGATCACCGCGGTCGGCGGCACCGCGGGGCCGCCGACCGGCCATATGGTCATCGTCGCGCGGTCACGCTCGATCCACGGCCCCTGGACCGACGATCCGGGCAATCCGGTGGTGCGCACCCGCTCGAACGACGAGGCCTGGTGGTCGCGCGGCCACGCCAGCCTGGTCGAGGCGCCCGACGGCAGCTGGTGGTCGGTCTATCACGGCTATGAGAACGGCTATTGGACGCTCGGGCGCCAGGTGCTGCTCGATCCCGTCCGCTGGACTGCGGACGGCTGGTTCCGGACGACGGGCGGCGACCTGTCGCGCCCGCTGCCCGCGCCGCGGGGCGGGGAGGGGGGGCCGCACGGCCAGCCGCTGTCCGACGATTTCGCCGCGCCGCTGCAACTCGGCACGCGCTGGAACTTCTTCCGCCCCGGACCGGGGGAGCCGCGCCGCATCGGCCACGAACCCGCCACGCTGGTGCTGGAGGCGCGCGGGACGGCGCCGGCGGATTCCGCGCCGCTGCTGATCACCGCCGGCGACCGCGCCTATGTCTTCCAGTGCGATATCGCGATCACGCCGGGTTGCACCGCCGGGCTGCTGCTCTTCTACGACGACCGGCTCTATTGCGGGCTCGGGTTCGACGAGCATCGCTTCGTCACGCATCAATATGGCATGGAGCGCGGCCGCCCCGCCAATCCGCATGGCCGGCGCATGACGATCCGTATCGCCAATACGCGCCACATCGTCGCGATCCACACCTCCGGCGACGGCGGCCGCACCTGGCATCGCTTCGATCGCGGGATGGAAGTGTCGGGCTATCACCACAATGTGCGCGGCGGCTTCCTGATGCTGCGCCCCGGGCTCTATGCGGCCGGGACGGGCGCGGCGCGCTTCCGGGATTTCCGCTTCACGGCGCTACCGGGGTGATGACCACCGACATTGCAGAATTGTCGACCTTTGTCGGCCGGCGATATTGATGCGAAGGAGTAGTGCACAGCGCGCCTTTCATCCACGGCTACGACGATGGGCTACCGACCGCGACCGGCCGCGCGCGGGGTGGATCGCCCCGATGCGATCGCGCCGGCCGCGACCAGGGCCGGGACGAAGACGAACGCGTTCAGCAGCGCATCCAGCGTGGCGAGCACCGCCACCAGCGCGAGGCCCCGATCCACGGCGATCGGCGTGGCGCCCGTCATCAGCATCCGGAGACCGCCCGATAGCAGGATGATCGCGGCAAGGCCAAGCGCCACCAGCCCGAACTGGCCGATGAGCAAGAGGGCGAGGCTCCAGGGTCGCGTCCGGCTCGGCCGCCACCAATCCCAGCGCGACATACCGACGATCGGGTGCTGGCGGATCAGCCCCGCGACCTTCTGATCCTGCGACACGCGCCAGGCGATAGATCCCCGCCCGGTCGCCCGGACGACCGCCAACAGCCTCTGACCGGGCGCGGTATGGCGCACGAGGCGCTCGATCGGCAGGACACCCGCGACGTACAAGGGGGCGAAGATCAGCGCCAGCCCGGCGACGCCGAGCGCGATCCGCCGCAGAAGCGGTGCACCGACCGGCACCAGCAGCAGCACCATGCCGGCCAGCATCAGCAGGATCGCTCCGGCGGATTGCGACAGGATCGCCACCCCCGCCAGGATCGCGGCCTGCACCGCATGCGCTCGACCGCGCGTCTGGCGCCACACCGCGGTCGCGCACAGCGCCGCCAGTGCGATGAAGATGCCATATTGGTTGCCGTCCTCGAACAGCAGCAACGGCCGGAAGCCGATATACCGGTCCGTCCCGTCGGCGACGAACGGATGGGCACCATATAGGGCCGTATAGACGAACGGTCCCGCCACGCCCTCGGCGAGCGCGAGCGGCGCGAGCGCAAGGCCGCCGATCGTCACCGCCTTTGCCAAACCGATCCGTCCGGCCGCGTCGGCCAGATGCACGCGCGCGAGCAGCCAGGGCGCGCCCCACACCCCCAGAAGATAGAGGCAGGACAGGATCGGCGCGGGTGAGGGCGCCAGCGCGGCGAAGCCGGCGATCCCCGGCCACAGGCAGAACAGCAGGACGGGCAGGTCGACGGGACCGGGCCGCCAGGCCAGCAGCGTCCGCGGCGCCCTGATCGCGGCAAGGGTCAGCGTGACGACGGGGGCCACCCATGCCTTGTTGATCAGCATCGCCGGGGCGGGCAGCATGGCGCCGATCACTTCGATGGTGAAGCCCGCATGATAACCAACATAGGATCCGACCGGCAGCGCCAGCCAGCCGCCGACATAGGTCGCGAGGATCGCCGTGCGGATCGGCAGGGTCGCGAACAGGACACAGGCCAGCGCCGCATAGGCGACATAGATCATCGATGGTGCGGACAGACCATGGCTCCCGACGGTTATGGTCCGGCACGGTCGCGGCCCCTGGCCGGAACGCATCGGGACGCTAAGCCGAAGCCATGACCGATCTCATTGCAAACACCAACACGTTTGGCATCTGGGCGCTGGCACTGGCGGCGGTCGCGGCCGCATCGCTGCGCCGACCGTCCTGGCTGCTCCTCGCCGCCCTGCTTGCCGCAATGGCGATCGTGATCGCCACCGATGCGCATTGGATCGTCCATGACAGGATCCGCGCGATGCTGATGGCGGACGGCCTCTATGCCGATCATGCGCGCATCCAGATGGCGATCACCCTGGTGGGGGCAATCGGCGTCGCCTGCGCCGGGCTGTGGATCGTGCGCGCGGCGCGCGGCGCGCGACGCTGGGCATGGTTGACGACGCTGGCGCTGGTCGGTCTGTTCTGCGTTCAGGCGCTGTCGGTCCATGGGGTCGACGCGCTGCTCGGCATGCGGCTGGGACCGGTTATGCTGATCGGCTGGCTATGGGGGACGGCGGCCCTGGCGATCCTGCTTGCCGTCGCACACGCGCACAGAAAGGGCGGATGAATCCACGCGTTATGGATTCGTGAACCTTACCCATGGCTTGCCGCTGTCCCGTGCGACGGATAGGGGGCGGACGGGCAGGCGGCATCCGACCGGCGTGACCTGCGGAGCGCGACACCGACCATGATACAGGACCAACGCGGCACGATCGGCAGCGATGGTGCGGCGGAAATCGTCGCACCGTCCGCGGACGACACCCTTCCGCCGCGATGGTTCGGCCGCATCCTGGCGCGGATCCCGCGGCTCGCGGCGCTCCAGCAGGTCGGCTGGGTGACGGGCTCCTACGCCTTCAGCCAGGTCACGCGCCTTGCGACCAACGTCGTCCTCGCCAAGCTGCTCGCGCCGCAGCTGTTCGGCATCATGCTGATCATCAACACACTGCGCACCGGACTCGAGCTGCTGTCCGACATCGGCATCTCGCACAACATCATCAGCAATCCGCGCGGCGACGAACCGACATTCTTCAACACCGCCTTCACGCTGCAGGTGATCCGCGGGTTCGCGCTGGGGGCGCTCGCGCTGGTGTTCGCGGGGCCGGTGGTACGGATCTACGACCGTCCCGAGCTGAGCGTGCTCGTCCCGCTGATGTCGATCCTGTTCATCCTGTCGGGCCTCCAGGCGCCATCGCGCTTCCTGATGGTGAAGCACGGCGAGGTGAAGGCCTATGCGCTGTCGGACATCTTCCTCGGCATCGGATCCTTCGCGCTCAACGTCGGACTGGCGCTCTATACGCCGACGATCTGGGCGCTGTTCATCGGCCTGATCCTGACCTCCACGCTCCAGACCGTCGTCACGCACGTCCTGATGCCGCGCGGCGTGCTGAAGTTCCAGCTCGACCGCGCGTGCATCGGGCAGATCACCTCTTTCGGGAAATGGGTGTTCCTGTCGTCGCTGATCTACTTCCTCGCGATGAACTACGACCGCCTCTATTTCGCCAAGGCGGTGCCGTTCGCCGTATTGGGCATCTATGGCGTCGCGCGGACGTTTTCGGATGCGGCGGCACAGCTGGTCCAGCGTATCGGCGACATGATCATCTATCCCAAGATTGCCGCCACGCAGCAGGACGGCCCGGCGTTGCGCCAGTTCCTGGCGCCGGCGCGCGGGCGGATGCTGATGCTGATCGCCATCGGCTTGAGCATCGTGGTCGCCGGGTCGGACCAGATCATCATCCTGCTGTACGACCAGCGCTATCATGCCGCGGCCTTCATGCTGCCGGTGCTGCTCGCCAGCATCTGGTTCTCGATCCTGGCGACGCTGGGGGATTCGGTGCTGATGGGCACCAGGCGCCCCGCGCATACGGCACGCGCCAATTTCGCGAAGTTCGTCTTCACCTGCGCCGGCCTGCCGCTCGCGCTGCATTATGACGGCATGGTCGCCGCATTGTTCGTGATCGCGTCCGCGGACATCGTCCGCTACGCGCTGCAGACGATGTCGCAGCGCGCGCAGGGCGTCTCCTTCATCCGTCAGGATGCAGTGCTGACGCTGGCGATCATGGCGATGATCGTCGTCTGGCGCATCCTGTTCACCGCCGTCGGCCTGGTCCCGTCGCTGTCCGCCTGGTGGGGCTACGGCGCGGGGCTGCACGGATAGGGCTTGCCGGGAGTAGGTCCCGTCAGGCGGGATGGGGCAGCGCGGTGGCGGCGTCCGGCAGCGGCGGGGCGATAGGGCGCTTGGCGCGGCTGCGCAGCATGGCGCGCCGCTCGACGCCCAGCCCGGCGACCAGGCCCAGCGTGATCGCGAACAGATACTGGATGATCCAGGTCACGAACACCCATTCGTACAGGCAGTGCAGCGCCACGACGATCAGCGTCACCGCCGCTCCGAGCGCGATCTCGCCGCTCGGACCGCGCGGCCGTGCCCAGGCCAGTCGCAGCGCGGACACGATCGCCAGGGCGAACAGCAGGATGAAGCTGACGAGTCCGAGGTATCCGGTCTCCGCGCCGATCAGCAGATAGGTGTTGTGGACATTGGCGTTGCGGGACGACGATACCCAGGCCACGCCGGCACGCGTGGAATAGCCGCCGGTATTCGCCTTCACGACATATTGGTTGGCGCCGACCCCCATGGGATGATCGGCCCACATCGCGCGCGCGGCGGTCTCGAAGGCCTTGCGCTCGTCATAGTCGCCGGTGTCGGATTGCGTGGCGAAACGATGCTCGAGCGTCAGATAGGCGATCGGCGCGCCGGCGAGCAGCACGGCGAGGCCGATCCCGGCCACCCGCATCTTGAACGCCGTGCGATGGCGCAGCAGCGAGAGGATGACGAGGACCACCAGGCCGGCGCCGGCCAGACCCGTCGTCGCACGGGACCCGGTGAGGATGACGGCGATGCCGCCTCCGATGACACCGATCTTCGGAAGCCATCGCCGATCCCCCGCCAGCATCGATGCCAGCGACAGCAGCAGCGCGAAATGCGTCGCGAGCCCCAGCAGGTTCTGATGCCCCATCGTTCCGCTAGCCTGCGTCACGCCCTGCAGGCGCTGGATGATCGAGAAGACCGCCTGGAAGGCGACGCCCGCCGACAGTCCGCCGATGATCTGCCTGGCGCCATCGGGAAGCCGGGCGACCCGGGTCACGGCCGCGAACACCAGCATCGCACGGGCGAGCTGCCACGAAAACAGGAAGGACGCCATGGCCGGCGTGGCGAACAGGCTCGCGACGCCGCTGCAGACGAAATAGCCGAGATAGGCCCACAGCAGCAATTTGCCGCCCGGCGCGGACCGGGTCGTCAGCAGGATCGCGATCGCCAGCGAATCCAGCAGCGATACGATCATGCCCTTCACGTATCCGGGCCAGAACGCCCAGGACACGATCGAGACCTCGAGATGCGCGTAGCCGATGATGAACGGCGCAAGGCCGATCGCGAACCAGCCGTAACGGCGGATCGCCGGCGATCCGTTCATCAGTGCGTAGAACAGCGGGATTGAGAAGGCGAACACCGCCAACCCGATAATACGCATCACGATGACTAACTCCGCCCCGCAGCCCTGGCAGCGTTGCCATAGCGACGCTCCGGCACTTGGGCGATCACTTTATGAGCTGGTCGACGGCCTGGCCGTAGATCCGGGCCATACGGCCCTGACCGCCCGAATAGTTCGGGGCACCCGTACCGTCGGTCGGATGCAGGCCGTCCTTGTACCATTGCGTGTCGCACGCGGCGGCATCGGGGCCGATGTCCGGATCCGCCGCGAAGTCGATCACGGCGTCGATGCGGGTACCCACCGCCTGGCGGATGGCGGGGTTGACGATCGCGCGGCGCGTATTGTGGTTCGCGACATAGGCCGCGGACTGCGGCGCGCAGATCGGCAGGATCGTGCCCACCGCGACCTTCGCCCCCGTCGCGCGGACCGTCGCGACATAGGACCACAGGGCCGCGAGCCACTGATCGGTCGAGGCGTAGCTGCTGTCGCCCAGGTCGTTCGCGCCGATCAGGATGGTCACATAGCCGGGCCGCAGCGCCAGGTCGGCGGTTAGCCGCTGGACCAGGCCGTTGCCGCCGGCGACGTCGCTGATGCGGGTGCCGCCCACGGCCTTGCCCGCGAACGACACGTTCGGATGCGAGGCGGCGTAGAGGCCGGTGTGGCTGCCGCCCCAGAATACGGAGATCGAATCCCCCTCGGACAGCACCAGCGAACTGGGCGGCGAGGCGGTGGGGGTGGGGGTGGGTGCAGGCGTCGGCGCAGGCGTCGGCGTCGGAGTCGGCACAGGTGTCGGTGTCGGTGTCGGTGTCGGTGTGGGAACGGGGGTCGGCGCCGGCGTCGCGGGGCTGGTCGCGCTGCCGACGACCGTCACCGGAGCGCCCGCCGACGTATTGCCGCCGCAGGCCGAAAGGCCGAGCGCCAATGCCACTATCGATATGCGGCCCCCAAGGGACATACGCAGAGTCGTGGTTCGCAGGCAGGCACGCATCGTCGAAAACCCCTTCCGGTCCCGAAGATCGGCCGGTTCAGTCGTTGACGATTTGCTAGCGAGATAGTGATAAGATTTACTGAATGACGAACGCTGAAAAAACACTGGGGATGGATGTACTTGGTACTGGTGCGCCTGTCCGGCGCGCCGCGACCGGGGGGCCGGACAGGCCCCTGTCGATATCCCGTATCCCCGGCATCGACGGCCTGCGGGCGCTGGCCATCCTGATCGTCATGGTGTCGCACGCCGGGCTCGGTCGCTACGTTCCGGGCGGGTTCGGGGTGACGATCTTCTTCTTCCTGAGCGGCTATCTCATCACGACGCTGCTCAGGGTGGAATATAGCCGGAGCGGCCGCATCAATCTGCCTGCCTTCTACATGCGCCGCGTCCTGCGCATCCTTCCCCCCTTGTATCTGACGATGACGCTGGTCGTGGTGCTGGCCCTGACCGCGGTGATCGACACGCGGGTGACGCCGCTGAACCTCGTCACCGACGCGCTGTTCCTTACCAATTACGCGGGCCTGCTGGGGCTGCCGTCGACGACGCCGATCCCCTTGTGGTCGCTCGACGTCGAAGAGCATTTCTACATGCTCTTCCCCGCCTGTTTCGCCGCGCTCGCCATGTGGCGGGGATCCCGCATCGCCCGGACGCTCGGCGCGATCTGCCTGCTGACGCTGCTGATCAGGATCGCGACCTTCGCCGCGATCGGCGAAGGCGAGATCTATTACTGGTCGCACACGCGGATCGATTCGATCATCTTCGGCGCCGTCCTTGCCGTATGGCAGAACCCGATGCTGGACGAGGATGCCTGGCGGCCGCGACCGTGGCACGTCGCGCTGGCGCTGCTGGTCATCGCCCTGACGCTGGCGCTTCGCGCGCCGGCCTTCCGCGAGACGCTCCGCTACACGTTGCAGGGCGGGGCGCTCTTCGTGCTGTTCAGCGCCGCGATCCAGGCGCGTGGCCCCGTCGCGCGGCTGCTTGCCCAACGCTGGCTGCGCGTCGTCGCGCTCTTCTCCTATACGCTGTACCTCGTCCACATGCCGATGCTGGAGGCGATGCGCCCGCTCGGGTTATGGTCGGTACCGGTCGCCTATGTCCTGGCCTTCGCCTGGGCCGCGGGCATGTATGCCTGCGTCGAGCGACCGCTGGCGCGGCGCCGCCAGCGGTCGTTGCGCAAGGTCGTGCAGGGGGCGTAACCGCCCCCTGGGCCGCTCATGCGGCCGCGACGGGCCGCCGGCGGGGCGATATGGCGCGGTGAAGAAGGGCCGTCAGCGGCCGCTCGATCGCCGCGTGGAACAGCGCCGCGAAGACGATGGCCCCGACCGTCGTCGCGATCATCAGGAGCGCCAGCGGCACCGCCAATCCCATCGTCCGCAGCAATGCCAGGACGAGGGTGATGAGCAGGATGTGGCAGAGGTACAGAACGTAGGAACTGTCCCCCAGCCAGCTCAGCCGCCGCATCAGGCCGCTTCGCCCGGTCTGTTCGAGGACGACCATGCCGGCGATCAGCAGCGCGCTCGGCACGCCCCAGACGATGGCGCTCGGCGCCCGGTCATAGCCCCAGGCAAGTCCGGCGCCATACAGGACCAGCGCCGACGCCACTGCCGCCCAGCCGATGCCCCGCGGCAGGGCGTAGCGGGTGGTGATGCGCGCGACCCACACGCCCATGCAGAACTCGAGCAGCAAGGCGTTGGTCGCCATCGCCGCCAGGGGATGGGCGGGGTGCAGCACCATGCCGACCGCGATGCTGCCGACGAAGACGAGGGTCAGCGCGATCGTTCCCCGCAACGCGCCCAGGATCATGATGATGCCGAAGACGAAATAGAAGTAGATTTCGTAGGACAGCGTCCACGCCGGGCCGATGACCAGCGGGGCGCTGGCGGGGGCGAGCGCCAGCATGCCGGCGAATTGCATCGGCGACAGGAGGGGCATGATGCCCAGCATCGCCGTCACCGCCAGGTATAGCGCGACGAAGATCCAGTAGATCGGGTAGATGCGCACCAGCCGTCGCAGGAAGAACTGCCCGGTCCGGAACCGACCCGGGCGGCCGAAGCTCGTCAGGTACATGATGTACCCGCTGATCACGAAGAAGATGTGGACCCCGACCTTGCCGAAGCCGAACGCATAGGCGGCCCCGACCGTCGGCGCGGCAAGTGCCGCCGGCACGAAACTGATATAGGCGTGGTAGATCACCACGACGGTCGCCGCGACGAAGCGCATGCACTGGATCGAGTGCAGTGTCATGCCGCCACTGCTCGGACGCCCCTCCGCCACCGCCTCCGCCTTGGACATCGTGGCGGGCTCCGCAGGCGTCATCGCCCGGCAGCCGACAAGGCGTGGTCGATCAGGTCGAGCGCCGCGCTGTCGTCGTCGAACTTGCGCGCGAAGTGCATGCCGGACGCCAGCATGGTGGGAACCTCTGCGGGCCCCAAGGTCATGGGATGCGCGCCCCCGCCGTTCCACTCCGTGAACCGCTTGTTGCTGCGGTTGAGCACCAGCCCCGGCGTGTTGCAGAGCACCGTCTGGTAATAGCTTTCCTCGGGAAAGGCGCGCCAGCGCAGATGCCGCTGCAAGGCCCGATGCGTTGCGGTCGGCTGCAGGAAGACATCGGCGACACGGCGATTGCCGGTGAACCAATGTTCCCCCCACCACAGGCTGAAGCCGTCCCGGAACGGACCTCGCTGCGTCCATGGCAGGCGGATCGTCAGGCGCCCCGGACGCCACCGCGGGCGCCGTCGCAGGATCGGCAGCCAGAACTGCCGCGCGAGGTAGAAGCCCCATTTGGTGCGGAGGCTCTCCGCGCGATCGAGATGGCGCAACATCGGATTGATGTCGCCGGTCAGCGTCGCGGCGGCCGGTGCCGGTTCGATCTGGTGGACATCGATGAACGCGTCGCACCCGCTGTCGCGCAATTCGGCCAGGACCGCATCGGGCTGGCGCACGGGATAGTCGGCACCGCTGAGCAGGACGAACCAGTCGGGGCCGCCGTCGGCATAGAGCAGCGCGAGCGCGTGCAAGAAGGCGTCGACGACGCTCCATTTGCCCCATCCCGTCGCGACCCAATCGTCGACGAAGCGGACGTTCGCCGGGAACCGGCTGCGATCGAGCGGCGCCTGACCGAAATCATGATGGCAGGCGATCGGTGGGTTTCCGTAGAGTTCGCCGAGAGTGCGGATCAGACGAAGCAATTGATCCGGCGCGCGATGCGACAGGATCACGAAGCCGATCGGGGGATGTGGGGGCATCGAACCTCTCTGGTGCCGGACCGGAACGGCATCAGCCGATCTGTCGCGGTTTGTGAAGCCATATCGCGGGAACTTGATCATTTCGCTAAGAAATACATGCGATATAGGGCGCAGCATGCCGCGGCTGCGGCTATGGCTGCGGCACAAGGGGTTGGCGTTGACGAAGTTTGGGACGGCGCCGGCATGGTAGCGACGACGAACACCGATGGCATGCGGGACGCCGGTGCCCGCGACGATGGGGCGGACGTCGGCATCGTCCTGATCGGCCGCAACGAGGGCGAGCGGCTGGTCGCCTGCCTGCGCTCGATTGCGCCGCTCGGCCTGCCGATCGTCTATGTCGACAGCGCATCGACCGACGGCAGCCAGGCGGTCGCGCGCGACGCCGGCGCGCATGTGCTCGACCTCGACCTGACCCGTCCCTTCACGGCGGCCCGCGCGCGCCACGAAGGCGCGATGGCGCTGATCGCGCAGGGGCCGGGCCTGCGATACATCCAGTTCATCGACGGCGACTGCGCCCTCGCGCCCGGATGGATCGAGGCGGCCCGGCGCTTTCTGGAAGCGGCGCCGGATTATGCCGTCGCCTGCGGACGCCGACGCGAACGCCGGCCCGACGCCTCGCTCTACAACCGCCTCGCGGACATCGAATGGGACACGCCGGTCGGCGATGCTCCCGCCTGCGGGGGCGACTCCCTGATCCGCATCACCGCCTATCGGGCGGTCGGCGGCTTCGATCCGACGCTGATAGCGGGGGAGGAGCCCGAACTCTGTTCGCGCCTCACGCGTGCGGGATGGCGGATCCGCCGCCTCGACGCGGAGATGACGGTACATGACGCCGCCATGACGCGCCTCGGCCAATATTGGCGCCGCGCCGTGCGCAGCGGCTTCGGCTATGCGCAGGCGTGGCGCACGACACGCAGCCACCCGCATCCGCTCTACGGCCGCGAACTGGTGCGCGCGTGCGGCTGGACGCTGATCCCGTTGCTTCTCTCGATCGTCGGCGGTCTGGCGGTCCATCCCGCCGCCTGGTTGCTCGCGCCCGCCATCTACGCGCTGCAGGTCGCGCGCCTGTCATCGCGGTTCGGCGCCGGCCATGTCGCATCGTGGCAGCGCGCCGCACTGCTGACGCTCGCCAAGGCGGCGGAGACATGGGGGGCGCTGCGCTATTTCGGGCGCCTGGCGCGCGGCCACGCAGGCGGGACGATCTTGTACAAATGACGACGCGACGCATCGGCTATCTGACCAGCCAATATCCCGCCCCATCGCACACGTTCATTCGCCGCGAGATCGCCGCCCTGCGCGCGATGGGGCTGGAGATCGCGACCTATAGCATCCAGCGCCCCCCCGCCGGGCTGGAGGCGCCGCTGGACCGCGCGGCCGCGGCGGATACGTTCACGGTGCTGGCGCGGCCCAAGGCGGCCTATGCCGGCGCGCATCTGGCGGCGCTGCTGTCGCGGCCCGGCCGCTATCTCGCGACGCTCGCGCTCGCCTGGCGGCACCGCGTGCCGGGCGTGCGCGCGGCCTTGTGGGCGCTGTTCCATTTCGCCGAGGCGATCCTTCTCGCCCGGCGGCTGGAGGCGGACGGCGTCCGCCATCTCCACAATCATTTCGCCAATTCGGCGGCCACGGTCGGCCTGCTCGCCAGCCGCTTCGCGCGCATCGACTGGAGCCTGACGCTCCACGGCATCTCCGAATTCGACTATCCCGCCGGGCTGCTGCTCGCCGACAAGATCGCCGCGGCGGATTTCGTCGCTTGCGTGTCGCGCTTCGGCATGGCGCAGGCGATGCGCGCGATCCCCACCACACACTGGCCGAAACTCGCCTTGGTGCGATGCGGCGTCGACCTCGCCGACCTGCCGCCCGCGCGCGCGCCCGGCGACGAGGCGCCGCGGCCGCTGCAGCTGATCGCGGTAGGCCGCCTTTCGCCCGAAAAGGGCCAGGCGGGGCTGCTCGAGGCGATCGCCCTGCTGCGCGACCGTGGGATCGGGATCGCGCTGACCTTGGTGGGCGACGGGCCGGATGGCGCACAGCTGAAGGCGCAGAGCAGCCGGCTCGGCCTCGACGCGCTCGTCCGTTTCGTCGGGCGGCAGGACGAACGCACCGCGCTCGCCTCGATCGCGGCCGCGGACGTGCTGGTGCTGCCGAGCTTCATGGAAGGGCTGCCGGTCGTGCTGATGGAAGCGATGGCGCTCGGCGTGCCGGTGATCGCCACGCGGGTCGCAGGCATTCCCGAACTCGTGCGCGACGGGACCAGCGGCCTGCTGTTCGATCCGGCGGACTGGCAGGGGCTGGCGGATGCGATCGCCAGGCTCGCGGCGGACCCGGCGCTGCGCGCCCGCCTCGCCGTCGCGGCACGGCAGCGGATCGAGACCGAATTCGCAATCGAGCGGGCGGTCGCGCCGCTGCCGCCTCTCTTCGCTTCCTCCTCCGCCGGGGCCGTGCCGCAATGATCTTCGACGCCTTCGATCGCATCCGCATCGTCAACCTTCCGCATCGCCGCGACCGCGCCGCGCAGATGGAGGGCGAACTGCGTCGCATCGGCCTGTGGGGCGATCCGCGCGTCGCCTTCTTCGCCGCGATCCGCCCCGCCGACGCCGGCGACTTCACGTCGATCGGCGCGCACGGCGTCTATCTCAGCCAGAAGCAGATCCTCGCCGAGGCCGCGGCGGCCGGCGAATCCGTCCTGATCCTGGAGGACGATTGCGATTTCGCGCCGCATGCGCGCCACTATGCGACCGTCGAGCCTTGGGACATCTTCTACGGCGGCTATGAAGCCTCCGATCCGGCGGACCTCGCCCGCAGCGACATCATCGGCGCGCATATGATGGGCTTCACCGCCGCGGGCGCGAAGGCCGTCAGCGCCTATCTGCACGACCTTCGCTACACCGGCATCCATCCGCCGATCGACGGTGCCTATGTCTGGTTCCGGCGCGCCCATCCGGAGGTCGCGACGCATTTCGCCGTGCCGCCTCTCGGCCATCAGCGATCGTCACGCACCGACATCGCCGATCTCGCCTTCTACGATCGCTGGCCGGTGCTGCGGTGGCTGGCCAATGCCGCCCGCCGGGTGAAGCGTGGCCTCACCCGGCGCGCGCGCTGACCGGGATCACTGCGCGTAATATTTGCCGTACTGGCTGCCGTATCCATAGCCATAGGGGTCCGACCAGCCGCCGTCATAGCGGTTGAGGACGGTCCCGATGCACGGCGTCGGGTGCAGCATCTCGCGCGTGCCGAGGATCTGCTTGCGCGTCGTGCTGCCCTGTTCGACCACCATCAGATAGGCGTCGAGCTTCTCGCAGATCACCGACGTGTCGTCGTTGGCGAAGGCGGGCGGCAGGTCGCACAGCGCGATCGCATTGTCGGGCAGCGCGTGCATAGCGGCGGCCAGCGCCTTGAAGGCGTTGCCGCTGAACAGCTCGGCGGAGCGGTCCATGCTGGCGAAGCAGGGGAAGAAGGCGAAGCCGTTCTCGCCGATGCGATGCCCGATGTCGCGCAGGTCGGTGACCTTACCCTCCAGGAACAGGCCGAGGCCGCGCCCCGACTGCAGCCCCAGTTCGCGGGCCAGCGACCCGCGACGCAGGTCGAAGTCGAACAGATAGACCTCGCGGTCCGCCATCCGCGACAGTGCCGCGGCGAGGTTGGTCGAGATGAACGACTTGCCCGCGTTGGGCGCGGCCGAGGTGATGCCCAGCACCTTCATGCCGTCGCGCGCGAGCCGCTTGGCGACCTGCGAGCGCAGCAGGTTGAAGGCGCGCGAGCGGATGTCGCGCGAATCGAAACCGACGATCTTGCGGCTCGCCAGATACTCGGGATCGAGCGGCAGTTCGGGCAGTTCGGCGGCCGTCGGGATGGCGAGCGGCTCGGCCATGTCGTGGCCCGCCTGGTACAGCGATGAATTTTGGGTCACGTATCGATCCTAAGCCTGTGCCTTGCGGCGTCCGAACCAGCCCCGCTTCGCGGCGCCACCGCGCGCGGAAACGGTGGGAATGACCCCGAGCGGGACTTCACCGAGCAATTGCGTCAGCGTCGCCGGGTCACGGATCGGACGCAGGATCAGTTCGACCAGGAACATCAGCACCAGGCCCAGCGCGAAGCCCGCGGCCGGGCCGCCGGCGAGCAGCATCCAGCGCTTGGGGAAGCTCGGCTCGTCCGGCACGACCGGCGGGTTGACGATCGACAGCCGCTCGCCGAGCTGCTCGTTCTCCGCCTTCACCCCGGCGCGCGCCTGGAAGAGGCGGTCGGATACGCCCTTATACTGTTCGTTGAGGCCGTCGAGCTTCTGCTGGAGCTGCGCGATCTGCTGCTGGACGAGCGGCGCGCGCGACTGTGCGCCGATCGTCGCGTTCACCCGCGCGGACTCCCCCGCCTGCGCCGCGCGCAACGCGGCGATCTGCCGGTTGTTGAACGCCACCTGCTCGTCGATCGCGCCGACCGGTGCGTTGGCGACGTTCTTGCGCGCCAGCGCCTTGGCCTCGGCGAGACGCTGCCGCGCCAGCCGAACGTCGGGATGATCGTCGGAATAGACCGACTGCGCCGCGGCCAGCTGCGCTTCCGCCTGCGCGACGACGGGATCGCGCGTATCGGCGGTACGGCTCAGGTTGCGCTGGGTCAGCAGCTGCGAATTCTCGCGCTGCAGCGCCGCGATCTGGACGTCATAGCTGCCGCCGCCACCACCGAGCATCGTGACGCCGGCGCTTGACAGGATCGAGCCGTTGGCCGCCTTGATCCCGGCGATCTGCCGCTCCTGCTCGGCGATCTGCTGCTGCAGGCTGCGTGCCTGGTCGGACAGGAACTGCACCGAGGCGCTCGCCTGCTGCGTCGACTGGGTCGCGTCGAGCCGCAGGACCTGCTCGCTGAGATCCTGCGCGACGGCCTGCGCCTTGGTGGGATCGGCATAGGAATAGGACAGCGTGAAGGCGATCGTGTTGCTGTTGTTGCCCTGCTGCTGCATCTCGGCCGCGAGCGGAACGATCGTCACCGCCTTGCGCATCGTGTCGACGATGTCGGACAGCGCGGCATTCGCGCGTTGCTTGGGATACAGCTGATAGCGGTTGACCAGCTCGATCAGCTCGGGACGGCTGAGCACCTGCTCGCGGATGCGGGCGATGCGGCGATCGATCACGTCGTCGGGATTGCCCGCGGCGACCGCCTGCGGCAGCGTCGACGACTGCACCAGCAGCGTCGCCGTCGAGGTATAGCGGACCGGCACTACGAACGCGGCCGCGACGCCGACGATCGTCAGTGCGATGATCGGGATGATCAGATACCAGCGCCGCTGCCAGATGATCGCCGGCAGATGGGCAAGCAGCGATCCGCCGCCACCCTGTTCGGCTTCATAATCGTCGATCTGCTTCATTACCGTCCATTGAACCTATAGGTTATGCCCGCGGTCGCCGTGAGATTGGCCTCGCGGCGGATGCTGTCGCCGAATGCCTTGGCGTAGCCGCCCGACACGAAGCCCGACAGCGTACGCCGGAAGCGATGCGAGTAATTGGCGTTGACGCTGGCGAAATCGAGGGCGCCGTTGTCGGTGATATTGCCCGTGGGGGTGCCGAGATTGCGCAGCAGCGGCGCACTGGCATGCGAGTAGCTGCCGGACAACGAGAGGTCGTCGAACTCGTTGATCCGATAGCCGATCGAGGTCGCCGCACTGCTCGACGTGCGCACGCCCTGAAAGGCGGAGGGCACCGTCTGCCGCGCGAAGTTGAAACAGGCGGTCCAGCGTAGGTCGCGCCGGCACAGGTCGGCGGTGCCGTTGAACGTGGTGGTGGTGCGGGTCTGCCCCAGGCCTTCGTTCAGGTTGACGATCGCCGCGCCCAGCGAAGCCTTCAGCGTCCAGCGCTCGCTGATGGTGCGCGAGGCCGTGAGCGACGGCTGGTAGACGGTCGCATCGCCGACCGACGAGCGCAGATAGTTCGAGATGCCGACCGCGAAGCTGGCACCGACGGTGAACTTCTCGCTGAGCAGCCGGGAATAGGCGACCGAGGGGGTCGCGTAGTTGAAGTCTTCCAGACCAAAGCCGCCGGACCGGTTGGCGGACACGGCGACGCCGGCTTCGATCTGGTCGCGTGGCGACAGGATCGAGACGAGATTGCCCGACGCCTGATAGATCTGGCGGCGCCGTCCGACCCCGCCCAGCGCGGGATCGTTGACGAAGACGGGAAGGTCGGCACCGATCGGCACCACCGGCCCGACCGGCACGCGCACGTCGTTGAAGGTGCCGACGATCGTGTTGATATAGCCCACCGCCGCGTTCAGCGTGGTGAACTCGCTCAGCTTGTGCGTGCCCGATCCCTGGACGCTGATGCTCTCGTTGGTGCCATAGCCGCGATTGTAGAAGGTCGCGTGCGCATCGCCTTCCACGCGCAGCGTGGTCAGCGGACGCTCGCTGATCCAGGTCGGGCGAAAGCTCAGCGTCGGGCCGATCGCGGTTGGCGGCGATCCCGTATCCAAAAAAGGATTGGTCGCGACACCGATGCTGGCGGATGCGTCGGCGGTCAGCCGATCCTGCGCCGCGGCGGGGGACGCCACCGCGAGCAGGTCGAACAGGATGAGCGCGCCTGCGGTACCGAGCAGACGGCGGCCATGGCTTGCCATCGTCATCGCAGGTCCGCTCACGGCACGATGATCGTGTCGCCGCTCTGGATGCGCGGGATCAGCTGATCCCCGTTCGCATCCGCCGGCACGCCGTTGCGCATCACGCTGGACAGGCGGGCGCGATTGCTCGCGCCGTTCTTGTGGACGATCGAGATGTTGTCGAGGCTGGCGAATTCGGCGGGGCCGCCGGCCAGGCTGATCGCCTCGAGCAGATTGACGTAGCGGCCCGGCGTGAACGACCCGGGCGTCTTGACCTTGCCCACCACCGAGAATTGCAGGCCCGCGGGATTCTTCACCGACACGGTCACCTGCGGTACCGCATCGCGATACTGGCTGGCGAGGCGCTTGGAGATCGCATCCTGCACCTGTTCGGGCAGCAGGCCCTGGACCGAAAGCTGGCCGACCAGCGGCATCGCGATCGTCCCGTCGGGAAGCACGCGGATCACCCGCTGCAGCCGCTCCTCACCCCAGACGTAGACCTCGATCTCGTCGCCCGGATTGATGCGATAGGGCGTGACGCCCGGGGCGCGGACGACGGCGGGCTGGGCGGTCGGCGTGACGGCGGGTGCGGACGTGGTCTGAGCCGACACAGGCATGGCGGCCGCGCACGCCAAAACAGCCGCGGGCAAGTGCCGCCACGAGTTAACCGTCATTCCTGCGACCCCTTTTGTCTGCAAGTTTTATCTGCAAGGCTTTATCTTACAGTCTTTTCCGATGACTGGCGAGGCCGAAAGTAGGTTACCGGACTGCGCCAAACATTGCGAAACTGCCGTGTCCGATTACGAGACAAGGGAATCATGAACCGCCAAAGTGCCCCGTTCGTCCGCCTATGTCTGGCCTTGCTGGCGGCGTCACCCGCCGCCTGTTCCGACAGCACGCAGAAGGCGGCCGCCCTCGCCGGACAGGCGCAACAGCTGCTCGACGCCGGTCAGCCGGCGGAGGCCTATGCGCTGATCGGCAAGTCGATCCGGACGCGCGATGATCAACCCGAAGCCTTTCTGTTGCAGGCGCGGATCGCGATGGCGCTCAACCGGCGCGACGATGCCTATCGCGCCTATTCCAACGCGTTGGCACTGGATGCGGTCAACCCCGAGGCGCTGAACGGCGTCGCCCAGACCGGCCTGTCCAGCGGCCATCTGAACGAGGCGGAGGCGGCCGCCGACAAGATCCTGGCGCTCGAGCCCAATCACGTCGGCGCGCTGCTCGTCAAAGGCATCGCCTGCATGGTCCGCAACGACCTGGACGGCGCGATCGCGTTCAGCGACCGGATCCTCAAGATCAACCCGCAGGAAGTGGGCGCGACGATCCTCAAGGCGCGCGCCCTTGCGCTCCGCGGCGACCGGCCCGCGGCGCTCGCGCTGCTCCACGAACGGATCGGACAGGTCGGCGAGACGCGCGAGCTGACGATGTCGCTCGCCGAACTGCAGCGCTTCGGCGGCACGCCCGCCGACTTTCTCGCCTCGCTGGAACGCATCCGCCAGCTTGCCCCCGACAACCGCGACTATCGCTTCGACCTCGCCGACACGCTCTATCGCACGGGGAAGAAGGATCAGGCCCGCGCGGAAGCCGCGAGCCTCGCGGCGGTGCCCGACCTTTCCTCCGCCGAGGCGGCACGCCTGCCGCGTCTGTTCTACGCCTATGACCCGGACGGCCTGACCGCCGCGCAGATCGAGGAAGTTTCGACCAAGGCGTCGGTGGATACCCGTCTCGCGCTGGCGCGCTGCTGGATCGCGACGGGCCATGCCGAGGCGGCGATCGCGCTGCTCAAGCCGGTGGCGACGGGCTGGTCCGGCGACATCCAGGCGCTGTACGCGCGCGCGATCGGCGCGGCGGGCAATGCCGCCGCGGCGCGCGATGCAGCGGGCGCGATCCTGAAGCGCGATCCCGGCAATGGCGATGCGCTGCTGATCCGTGCCGGGGATGCGATGGCGCGCGGCGATGCCTCGGCCGCGATCGTCGACTATCAGCGTGTCATCCACGATTATCCGCAATGGGAAGAAGGCTATCTGGGTCTCGTCCAGGCCTATGCCGCCCGCGACAGGGCAGGCGAGGTACGCCGCGTGTTCGAGGACGGCCGCAAGGCGCTGCCGCAGAGCCTGCCGCTGGCGCGGGCCTATGTCGCGGCGCTGCTGCGCATGGGCGACGGCGGCCATGCGCTCGAGGTGGCGCGGCGTTTCGCGCTCGATTCGCCCGCGCTGGGCGCGGCATGGGCGCTCTACGGCTCCGTCTGCGCGCGGACGAAGGACATGGATTGCCGTGCGGAAGTCGCGGAGGGGACGCGGCGCGCGCAGACCCGCTACGGCCTCGATCCGGAACCGGGGGCATCGCCGCCCATCGCCTTGATCGGGCGCCTGTCGTGACGGATGCCGCGATCCTGCCGGCGACGACGCCGTTCCTCGGCCTACCGATCGCACGGCTGTCGCCCGACGAGGCGGTGGCGGCGGTGCTGCAGCGGGCGGACGCGCCGCATTTCTCCTATCTCGTCACGCCCAACGTCGATCATGTCGTGCAGCTCGACCGCATGCGGCGGGCCGGTGACAGCCGCGGGGACGCCTTTGCCGCCGCCTATGCCGATGCCGCCCTGATCTTGTGCGACAGCCGCATCCTGCAGCGGCTGGCCAAATTGTCGGGGCTGGACCTGCCGCTTGTGCCGGGCAGCGACCTCACGCGCATGCTGCTCGCCGATCCCCGCATGGCCGGCCGCACGGTCGCGATCGTCGGCGGATCGGAGACGCTGGTCGCGGCGCTCGAGCGCGTCACGCCGGGGATCGCCTTCGTCCAGCTGCGCCCGCCGATGGGCGTGCTGCGCAATCCGGAGGCGATGGCGGCGATCGAGACTTTCGTCGCCGACCAGCGTGCCGATGTCGTGCTGTTCGCCATGGGCGCGCCACAGAGCGAGATCGCCGCGCGGCAATGCCTGAAGGCCGGTCGCTCGCGCGGTATCGGCCTGTGCATCGGCGCCTCGCTCGAATTCATCATCGGCGAAAAGCGTCGCGCCCCGCCGTGGATGCAGCGCATGGGCATGGAATGGGCGTTCCGGCTCGGCAGCGAACCGCGCCGGCTCTGGCGCCGCTATCTGGTAGAGGGACCGCGCATCTTCGCGATCTGGGCGCGCCAGCGCTGACGCCGCGTCAGACCGGATCGCTCTCGCCGGGGCGGCGCGTCCGTACCCAGGCTTGCGCGCCGCCCCGACCCAGCAGCGTCCGATAGAGCGGCAGCTTGGCGGCGATATAGAGCGGCGTACGCAGCAGCGCCGCGCCGCTGATCTGGTCGCGACCGGCACGCGCCCAGGCGGCGATCGTCGCCAGCCCGGCGATACAGGCCGCGCCCGCCACGATGCCCGGCGCCAACCAGCCCCCGCCGAGCAGCGCCAGCAGCACGGTGGCTGCCAGGGCCACGCCCGCGCTGACGAACAGCAAGGCGAGCGGGGGAACCAGGATGTGGAGGCCCAGCCACAACCGGCTGCGCGACGCGCGTGTCAGCCCCTGCGCGATCAACGGCAGCGCGCTGTGCCGCGCGACCGCCAGGAATCCCCGTTCCCAGCGGTTGCGCTGGGTGAGCAGCGCGCGCCCCGATGCCGCATCGCTCCATATCTCCACGTCCTCGACGAACAGCGGGGGGCGTCCGGTCCGCGTCAGCCACACGCCCAGCGACATGTCCTCCGCCAGCGCCGCGCTGGCCAGCGGCGCCTCGGCGAACATCGACCAGGGTATCGCCATGCCCGTGCCCGTCATGGCAGCAACGCCGCCCATCCGCACCATGCCACGCTGGCGGACCAGATTCTTGACCAGAAAGGCGAAGCTCGAAATCTGCGCGGTGGGAGAGGCGGTGAGATCGGGCCTTTGCAGGTTGCACGACTGGCAAGCACGCCCCGACGCCATCGCCGCGCGCGCGAGCCCGGCGACACCCTGGCCCGCGACGGTGCAATCCGCATCGATCACCACGACGCAGTCCGGCGGTGACGCGGCCAGCGCGTCGCGGCCGAAGGCCAGCGCATAGCCCTTGCCGCGCGCGACGGGATCGTGCCGCTCGACCACGTCTGCGCCGGCACCGCGGGCCAGCGCCGCGGTATCGTCGCTGCAATTGTCCGCGACGACGAGCAGCGTGATTTCGGGGTCGCTCGCAGCGCGCAGGGCCGCGATCGTCGCCGCGATGCCGGCTCCCTCGTTGTGCGCCGGGATCAGCACGACGGTACGGGGAAGGGGATGGGGATGGGGGGGCTGGGGGCCTCGGACCTTCCTACCCGCCAGCGGCCACAGACCGGCGATCGCCTCGACGCTGTAGATCGCCAGCAGCAGCGTCGGCACCGCCGCGACGAGGACCGCAAGCGCGCCCGGCACCGTCATCGCACCAACCCTTGCAGGAAGCTGCGATAGGCCGCGCCGACGCGGTCCCAGCCGAACCGTTCGGCCCGCCGATGACGCGCCGCGACACGATCGGCGTCGTCGCCGGAGGCGGAGGTGCCGCGCGCCGCCAGCGCGGCCTCGATCGCCCGGCTCACCGCCGGCAGCGATTGCGTATCGACCAGCGGCTCGTCGTCGCCGACGATCCAGCGCAGCCGCGGCGTGTCGTGGCCGATGACCGGCAGGCCGCACGCCATCGCCTCGACGAAGACGTTGCCGAACGATTCCAGCAGCGACAGATGGAGGAAGGCATCGGCGGAGCGGTAGAGCGCCGGCATATCGGCGGGCGCGACCGTCAGCCGCGTGAAGCGGCCGGGCAGCAGGGTGGCGGCCAGCGCCTCGGCCTCGTCGCGCAAGGCACCGTCGCCCGCGACGACGAGATGCGCATCCGGCACCCCGGCGACGGCCCGGATGCCGTCGGCGACGCGCTTGCTCTCGATGAGCGCGCTGACCATCAGCACGATCGGCCGATCCGTCGGCAGGCCGAGCCGCCCGCGCTCCTGCGGCCCCGGCACGAACCGCCCGAGATCGGTGCCGTTGGGGATCAGCGCGCAGTTCCAGCGATCCTTGTTGCGCTCGAGGAAATCGGGGTTGGTACAGACCAGGCCGTCGCACCCGAACCAGCGATATTCCGACGTTCCCGCGATCGCGGGCCAGTCGCCGTTCTGCGTGACGAAGACATGCGCCGGCCGCCGCCCGCCGAGCCGTGGCCGGCGCAGCACCCAGTTGGTGAAGGGATAGGAACAGGTGACGGTCGCGTCGAAGTCGCCTGGCCGGAAGCGCAGCGCGAGCCCCGGCGCGAAGCTCGCTTCCTCATAGGCGGTATCGCCGCGCAGCAGCGGCATCGTCGGCATGCGCTCGAACCGCTTGCGATCGACCGCGGGAACATGCCGAAAGGCATAGGGCGTGCCGGGGCGCGCCTGCCCCGACCCCATGACGGTCACCGCATCGCCCGCGCGGGCGCAATGCTCGGCCACGGCGAGCAGGGCCACCTCCGCGCCGCGATCGAAACGATGGAAGCCCGGCAGGGCGAACAGGAGGCGCATCGCCATGCCGTCTGTGGACACCTTTACTTGGAATTGGTTGCCGCGGCGGGCGTGAAGCCCGGCTGATATTCGATCTTCGCCTTGGCGCGCGCGTCCTTGAGGCGCTGCTCCAGGATCTTGTCGAGTTCCTGCGTGCGCATCATCTGCACGGCGAGCGGCCGCGCCTGTTCGGGCGGCAGCGGCTGCGCCTCCTTGCCGACGATCACGCTGACCACCACGCCCTGCGGCGTCGGCACGATGAACGGTTCGCCCGGCGGCAGCGCCAGCACCTGCTGCATCATCTGCTGCGGCACCTGCGCGCTGTCGATCTTGCTGCTGCCGCGGTCGAACTTGACGCCCTTGCTGGTCAGATACTGCACGATCGCCGGCAGCGTGTGCAGGTCCTTCATGCCCGTGATCACCGACTGGTCGGCGGGCGGCGCAAAGCGGATCTGGTCGACGGTGAAGATCGAGCGGCCGGCAAAGCTCGTCGGATGGCTGGCGATGAACGCGTCGATCGCGCTCTGGTCGGGAACGCGCAACGTCCCCTGCGCGCGCTTGGCATAGAATTCGAGCAGCAGCGCCTGGTTGAGCTGCCGCTGGCGGGTCAGGAATTCAGGATCGCGGTCGATGCCCGCCGCCTTGGCCTGCTGTTCCATCAGCCGCTTGTCGACGAGGCGCTGGAGGATGGCGGACCGCGCCTTCTCCTTCTGCGCGCCATCCGGGATGTTGGCGTTGCCGAGCTCGGCGTTCACTTCCTGCAAGGTGACCTCGTCGCCGTTGACGACCGCGGCGACCTGGCCCGTCGCCTTCTTCTCGCAGCCGCTCAGCGACACCGACAGGGCAAGGCAGGATATCAGGATGGTGGCATGGGGAAGACGGCGCATCGATGTTCCTCTGGAGCAAGCGTGTAATTGACGATAAGGTAGCTGGATCATTGCAAAAAAGGCTGCGTGACGTGGAAACCGCCTATGATTGGCTCACCCTGGCAATATTCGCGGGACTGATCGTCCTGTTCCTCGAACGGTCCAACAAGGACGAGCCGACCGACCATCTGTGGCAGTATCTTGTTCCAGCCGTCGGATGCGCCCTCGCCAATTATGCCGGCAACCATGGCCAGGGCATCATCGGCTTCGTGATCATCGTCGGCGTGCTGGCCTATATCCATGTCGTCCTGAAACCCTCCGATCTGTGGCAGAAGCGTTAGGCCGTACCGACCAGCAACCGGCGCGCGGGCGGCGGAGCGGTACGGACCAGCTGCGCGGCGAAGGCCGTGAGGTCGCCGCGCGCACTCGCCATGTCGGGGGCTAATGTCGACACCCGCACCAGGACGCCATCGGGAATGACTCCGTTCAGGTTCGCGCGCAGCACGGCGACCCGCTGGCCGAGCCAGGTCGTCGGAAACGCGGCGCCGACCCGGGTCCAGTAGAGCACCTGTTCGGTCCGGCTGACGCCATCGGCGGAGAAGGTGTTGGCGGGAATGATGCCGCCGACGCCGTCCGGCATCGCCTCCACCACCGTCGGCGACAGGCGATAGCCGCCCGCCGGATAGCAGAATTCGGGTCGATGGACCTGCAGCATGCCGTCCTGGACGTTGCTGTAGGCGATCAGCAGCATCATCGGCATGCGGTCCGGCGCGACATAGGTCCGCGTGACGATGCCGCTGTACAGCGCGTCGGACAGGGCATCGGGCGGCGGCAGCACCAGGCCCGAGGAATCGCGGAAGGTCCAGTCGCCGATCCGCGTCGGCACGAGCCGCTCCAGCGTCTCCTTGCCGATGCGCGCGGACTCCGGCCTCGGCTGGCGCGCCATCGCGACGCCCCCGACGCCCGCCAGGGCCGCGCCCATCACCATGCTGCGTCGGGTGATCAGGGGTGAGGATGAAGGGGTCATGCCGTCCTCCGGACGATGAAGCGCCGCCAGACCGGCTCGAGCACGCTGTCGATGCCGAAGATCGTCAGCAGGGCGATCATGAACATCGTCAGGCCCGCAAAATTATGCAGGAAGCCCTGCGCCATCGCATCGCCGGCATGATAGGTCAGCAGGATCAGGATCAGCACGCGCACGAAATTGGTGAAGATCGCGACCGGCAGGATGAAGAGCGTCAGCAGCAGCGCATAACGCCAGTCCGCCTGGTGGCGCATGTAGACGTAGAACAGCGAGATGGCGGTCAGCGCGACGATCGAGTTCAGCCCCGAACAGGCGGCCGCGACGAGCAGCTGGAACTGGCCGACCTGGATGGTGACGCCGGCGCTGCCGATCGGATAGCCGAACTTGTAGAGCAGGGCGACGGCGGCTTGCGAAATGCCCGTCTTCAACGATCCGGTCATCGCCGCGACGACCGTGTCCGGCAACGGGAACATGAAGGCGAGATAGACGAACGGGAACCACAGCCGCCGCATCGCCGGCAGCCCGATCAGCGCATAGGTCGTCGCCAGCACGACCGCATACATCAGATAGCCCTGGATCTCGACGATCTGCGCGATCCGCGACACCAGATAGAGCGGCAGGGTCACGATCAGGCCGAGCGCCGCGAGGATCGCCGGAGGCGGGGCGACGAGTGGCCGCGCTTCCGGCCACAGGCGCCACAGCAGCCACAATCCGGTACACAGCACGATCGGCCCGTGCGCGCCGGATTCCGTGCTCCAGCTCACCTTCGCGACGAAGAGCATCGTCGGGACGACGACGAGCGCGAGCCCGGCCAGCAGCAGCAAGGGTGCGACCGCGGCGAAACGCCCCCTTCGATCGGATACCACCAAGGTCGCCATGACGTTCTTCAGACCCCAGCCCGATCTTGCCAGCATTCCAACAGCATGGCTTCCGAGGATGAGCTAGCATGGGCACCAGCGCCGGCCAAGCATACAGGAGGCGGGTCGCGACACGCGTCCCAATTCAGAACCTTTTGCCGTCGCGTTAAGCCTGTAACGCGCGATGACGCGCGCAAACTACTATCATAAACTGTTTTTTATGGTGTTGTGAGCGGTTCCGGGCGGCAAAGGCGCTTGTCTCCTTTCCTTGTCCCGGTACGAGAAGGGCCCAAACCCAGGGGTAGAACGAAACATGGCACGGCAATATGGCGCTCGGAAGCGCGTGATGGTGACCGGCGGAGCCGGCTTCCTCGGCTCGCATCTGATCGATCGGCTTATCGAACGCGGCGACGAAGTGCTGTGCCTCGACAATCTGTTCACCGGCACGAAGCAGAACATCGCGCATCTGCAGGGGCATCCGCAGTTCGAATTCATGCGTCACGACGTGACGATCCCGCTCTACGTCGAGGTCGACGAGATCTATAATCTCGCCTGCCCCGCCTCGCCGGTCCATTACCAGCACGATCCCGTCCAGACGACCAAGACCAGCGTGCACGGCGCGATCAACATGCTCGGCCTCGCCAAGCGGACGGGGGCCAAGATCTTCCAGGCCTCGACCAGCGAGGTCTACGGCGATCCGGCGGTCCACCCGCAGCGGGAGGATTACTGGGGCCATGTGAACCCGATCGGCCCGCGCTCCTGCTACGACGAGGGCAAGCGCTGCGCCGAGACGCTGTTCTTCGATTATCGTCGCCAGCACAATCTCGGCATCAAGGTCGTGCGCATCTTCAACACCTACGGTCCGCGCATGCATCCGTCCGACGGGCGCGTCGTGTCGAACTTCATCGTGTCCGCGCTGAAGGGCGAACCGATCACCATCTATGGCGACGGCACGCAGACGCGCAGCTTCTGCTACGTCGACGACCTGATCGACGGCTTCCTGCGGCTGATGGACAGCGCCGACGACGTCACCGGCCCGATCAACATCGGCAACCCCGGCGAATTCTCGATGCGCGAGCTGGCGGAGAAGGTGATCGCGATCACCGGCTCCAAGTCCGAGATCAGCTATCTGCCGCTGCCGCAGGATGATCCGAAGCAGCGGCGTCCGGACATCACCCGCGCGCAGGAAATCCTTGGGTGGCAGCCGACCATCGCGCTCGACGAGGGCCTGCAGAAGACGATCGATTATTTCCGCCAGATCGTCTGAACAACGGGCATCGGCGCCGGTGCTGGACGTTGACAAATTATCCCCCTTGTCTGGGGGTTACGTAGCGTTGATCCAATCTGACACAGCCGTCGTGACGGCGACTCAAGGTAATCCTTGCGCAATGCAATCTTTGCTACAGGTTGACGATCAGCGGTGCGCGGAGACGTGCGGACAATGACGGCGCAGATTCCAGTACGAGCGGGCGACCGCGATCCGGATGGCTGGTCCTATTCGGATACGCAGGCCATCCGCGCGACGCTCTATCTGGTGCTGGCGCTGTCCGATGCCGGCATCGTGGCGGCCGCCTTCGGCCTGTCGGACCTGCTGCGCCACGGCAACTTCACCGACATGGCAACGCTCAGCTACTGGCTGATCGTGCCCATCTTCATGGCGGCGAGCCTGTATGTCCGGGCCTATTCCTACACCACGCTGATCGCGCGCCATCTCAGCATCTGGAAGGCGGCCACCGCCATGGTCGGCGCGACCGCGGCGACGATCATGATATTGTTCGCCGCGCGCAACAGCACCGACATATCGCGCGTCGCCTTCTTCACCGGCACGTTGTTCAGCCTGGCCGGCCTCATCCTCATCCGGCTGCCGCTGCCGCTGCTGATCAAGCACCTGGGCTCGCACTTCTTCCGCCGGGTCCTGATCGTCGATGGCCCCTTCGACCATCCGATACCCGCGGACATCGAACGGATCGACGCCGCGGCTCTCGGCATCCAGCCCGAGATCACCGATCCCCTGATGCTGCACCGATTCTCGCAGATCGTCGCCGGCGCGGATCGGGTCACCGTGTCCTGCACGGCCGAGGAGCGCGAGCGCTGGTCGCTGTATCTCAAGAGCGTCGACTGCTACGGCGAACTGCTCATCCCCGAACTGCACAATGTCGAGCCGCTCGGCGATCCGTCGGGCCTGGGCCTGGCGAGCGTCTGCGTCTCGATCGGTCGGATGGACCTGCGCAATCGCCTGCTGAAGCGCGGGCTCGATCTCGTGCTGGCGTCCATCGCGCTGATCGCGCTCATGCCGGCGATGGTGATCATCGCGCTGGCGATCCGGATCGACAGCCCCGGCCCGATCCTGTTCCGTCAGCAGCGGATGGGCCGCGCCAATCGCCTGTTCGAGGTGCTGAAATTCCGCAGCATGTATGTCGACCTCGCCGATCAGCGCGGCGACCAGTCGACGCGGCGCGGCGACCCCCGCGTGACGCGGGTCGGCCGGATCATCCGGGCGACCAGCCTCGACGAACTGCCGCAGCTGCTGAACGTGCTGGGCGGGAGCATGAGCCTGGTCGGCCCGCGCCCCCATGCGCTGGGCTCGCGCGCGGGCGACAATCTCTTCTGGCAGGTCGATCGCCGTTACTGGTTGCGTCATACCACCAAGCCCGGGCTGACCGGACTGGCGCAGGTCCGCGGCTATCGCGGGACCACCGCGCGCGAAGACGACCTGATCAAGCGCCTCGAAAGCGATATGGAATATCTGACGCATTGGTCGCTGATGACGGACCTCACGATCCTGGCGCGGACCGTCTTCGTCATGCTGCACAAGAACGCCTATTGATCGCCGGATCGTCGCCGTCCCGCGGGCCGGGCCGCCCTCAGAACGGGATTTCGCCTTCGTAATTGCCCGCTTCGCTGTACCGGCAGACGAGCACGTCCTCGCGCGCGCCATGCGCCAGTGCGCAGCCGACCGAACGGGTCGCGCGCCACATCAGCTGGGTATAGTGGCCGACGTCGGCAACATGCCCGGTGATGCTGTTGTCGGGAAAGCGGCCGGGGCGGAAGACGCGCTTCTCCCGTGCCCAGGCATCGACCATCGCCTCCGGCGTGAAGCGGCCGGGCGTGCCGGCCCATAGATTCTCGCCCTCGGGTGCCGCCTCGTTCTCGGGCGCGTGACGGAACGTTCCCGTCGCGGCGAGATGATCCGCCCATGTCCTGGCGGACCTGGCCAGCGCGGGATCCCAGGTCAGCGCGGCGACATGTGCGTCCGCACGCTCCAGATTGTGGCGGGACAACAGGCGGGATGCGAATCCCTCGTCCGCCCCCATCAACAATGGCGCCGCCCCGAATGCGAGGATCGCAAGGACGGATCTGTGGCCGCGGGAAGTGCGGGAGAGCATGATATCTGTGCCTTCGCCGGTGCGAGCGAAGATCATGCCGATGCACGTTGACCACCGGGTTAGGGGGGCTGGTAAATGCGGGCTTAAGGGCCGCGACAGGAAACCTGGCCGTCTCCGCTGCGATCGCCACCCTCACAAGACCAGCGTGAACACGGGCGGCGACGATCCGCCGTCCGTATCGCATTTCGGCCTGCCGCCCGTCGGCCTTATCTGTCCGCGTGCGCCGGCCGCCCGTTCGATCATGCAGAATTTACAGCAACGGGCTGCGCGCAACACCGCCCCTCATCGCCGGATTCGACCGCTCCGCATCTTAGATACCTAACGTATCACTTTGGCACAGACGAATTTTAACCATCTATCGCACTGTACGAATCTTTAACGGCTTATTAACAAGACTCAGCCTTGCGACGGTGGGGCCTGACATAAGGGGCGATATCATGAAGACTCTGAAGCGTGTTCTGACCGCTGCCGCGCTGATCGGTGGCACTGCATTGTCGATGCCGGCTTCGGCCGCAAATCTGGTTACCAACGGCAGCTTCGAGACCGGTGACTTCACCGGCTATACGGCCAACGGTAATTTCCTGAGCGTCCAGACGAATCCTTTCGCCGGCATCAGCACGCCGTTCGGTACGCACTTCGCCGCACTCGGCACGACCCCGGCTGCTGGTGGCACGCTGTCGCAGACGCTGACGACGATCGCCGGCTGGACCTATACGCTCAGCTATTATCTGGCGAGCGACGGTGGCACGCCCAACTTCTTCAACGCCAGCTGGAACGGCAACGTCATCAGCGGCAGCGCGCAGACGAACATCGCGCGCCAGGGCTTCACCCAATATCAGTTCAACGTGACCGGCACCGGTAGCGACGTGCTGACCTTCGCCGAGCGCAACAACCCTGGCTTCCTCGGCCTCGACAACATCAGCGTCACCGCCGCGGTGCCCGAGCCCGCCACCTGGGCGCTGATGATCCTGGGCATGGGTGCGGTCGGCTTCGCGATGCGCCGCAGCCGCAAGCCGAAGGTCAACACGACCGTCAGCTTCGCCTGATCGCCGGTCTGACGGACCGGCAAGGCCGCCGCCCGATACGTCGGACGGCGGCCTTTTCCGTGTCTGTCGCAGTCGTGACGTCCGCTCCGGGCGAAGGACAGCACGTGATCGCCCGCAGGCCGGCCGATCCGACCGGCACCGACCGGGGGCTGACCCTTGTGGGAACCGGCTGCGTGCGTGGCTGTTTACCGGATATCCCCTTTACGCTCGACAGATGGCGCCTCACGCCCACCGTGAGGCGCCATCGTCGTATCTGGCCCTCGTCCGGGTGGGCCTGGGACGCCCCACACACCGTCCCATATTGGGACGCGATATTTAAGTCGCGAAATTCAAGGCATTTTTTGGAACTGAGATATGAACCCTTTGTTAACGCCTTGCTCGGGTGGGCCGGGCTGATCCTAAAGGGGATTTATATGAAGAAATTGCTTGGCTTGCTCGCTGCGGGCGCCGCCATCTGCGCCGCTTCGAACGCCAATGCCGCCACGATCGCGGCGGGTAGCTCGATCGACTTCACCGGCTATCTCAACGCCACGGGTGGCTCCAACCTCGCTACCGCGACGTCGCTGGACTTCCTCTCGAGCGCTGGCGGCACGGCAACGCCGGGCGTCGCGGGCGTCATCCCCAACTATGGCACGGGCAGCGGCACCTTCGCGGGCTTCTCCTGCATGACCGGCCCCTGCGGTACGATCCAGGACATCGCCAATTTCCGCGTCGGCGCGCAGTCGATCGCGAACTTCTTCTCCCTGACCGGCGGCAACAACACCTCGCCGATCAGCTTCGATCTGGCCTCGATCGACAGCATCGGGACGCTCGGTGCCAACATCCTCGCGTTCACCGCGACGGGCACGCTGCGCTACGACGGCTTCGACGCCACGCCGGGAACGTTCGTGTTCACCACGCAGGGCAACACCACCACGTCCTTCTCCGCCACGGCGCTGACGGCCGCAGTGCCTGAGCCGGCCACCTGGGCGCTGATGATCCTGGGCATGGGTGCGGTCGGCTTCGCGATGCGTCGCCGCAACACGACGACGCGCGTCCGCTTCGCCTGATCGGGCAAGCCCGAACGATCGGCCGCCGCCCGGTGACGGGTGGCGGCTTTTCGTATCTGCGGGCGGCCGATCGACGCCGTTTCGGCCGGTGTCGTCCAACTGTGCCGCAGCTGCGACAGAATATTTGCTAAGCCACGGAACCAACGGCTTATATCGCCATCCGTCCCGCTTTCCTTAACCAAATCACAAGGCCACGACCGCTACATCCACGACGATAGATCGTCGTTGGAGTGCATACATGTTCGTGGCCGATCGGTGGACGCACAAGGCTCGCCGCCTCGTCAGAAACAACCTGCGTGCCTTCAACCCCAGCCTTCTTGCCGCCTTGGTCCTGGCGGGATGCGGTGGTGGCGGCGGCAATGCGGCCGCGGGAATCGTCAGCGTCACCCCCAGTGGCGGCGCGACTCCGGCGCCATCGCCCAGCCCGACGCCGACCCCCGTGCCCACGCCTTCGCCTACGCCGACGCCCAGCACGACGCAGCCCAGTTCCGTCACGCCGATCGCCAGCAATTTCGACCGGGCACCGCTGATCGTGACCGGCTACGACCACGGCATCCCGGGCAATCTGCCGCCGTCCATGGCGCCCGACGTCGTCGGCGCGTTCCGCTTCATCTGCACCGCCGGCCAGATGAACTACGACGACCCGATCCTCTACCCAGGCGTCAAGGGCGGCTCGCCGCACCTCCACCAATGGTACGGCAATACCGCGGGCAACTACGCCTCCACCTATGCCACGCTGCGGGCGTCGGGGGACAGCACCTGTTCGAACATGCTCAACCGCTCGGCCTATTGGGTGCCGGCGCTGATGAATGCCGCGGGCAAGGTGATCCAGCCCGACTATCTTTCGATCTATTACAAGCGGCTGCCGGACGGCGACCCGATGTGCCTCAAGGAATCGGCCAAGGGTTGTACCGGCATCCCCACCGGGCTGCGCGTCGTGTCCGGCTATGACATGAAGCGGATGGGCGAGGCCCAGCCGGAGAACATCACGTTCACGCATCGGTGCATTTCGCCAGGCAAGCCGTCGATCCATCGCCAGACGCTGGCGGACGCGATCAGCGATTGCGGCGGCTCGGGCCAGATCATGACCGCGATCAACTTCGGCAACTGCTGGAACGGCCAGCTCGACAGCGCCGACCACCGCTCGCATCTCGCCCACGCCACTTATCAGGGGCAGGTCTATCCGGAATGCCCGGCGACGCATCCCTACCTCATCCCCGAGCTGACGCAGCAGATCGCCTATACGATCGCGGCCGACGACGGCGACGTCTGGTTCTCGTCCGACCGCATGAACGGCATGACGATGACGGGCGGCACGACCTTCCACGCCGACTATATGGAGGGCTGGGACCCGCAGACGCGCGACACCTGGACCAGCCAGTGCATCGGCAAGATGCTCAACTGTTCCGATGGCGAGCTTGGCGACGGCACGATGCTCAAGCGCGGACCACTGCCGCTCATCGCTTCGCCCAGGCTGGTGACACCGCCCGCACGCTCCTGAGGACAGGATCCGGGCGGACCACGGGTGCGCGGGGGCGGAGCGGTCCATCTCCGACACCGGCCGCCCCTGTCCCTCCAAGGGTCATCCGTCCTCTACCCGGCCCTTTTCCCGCATTGCACGACCCTGTCGAGTGATGATACGGCCGTACCGGCATTTCGGCGCTCGTTGCGCTTCTCCCGCCGAACAGCTTCACTTCACCGGCTTCGTTTCTCGAACGCTGCCACGATCCAACCACGCTGCCTGGCAAGCCGGCGCCACATGCCTCAGCAACGGGCGATCCGGCGATGCACCAGCGGCGCATGCGGTAAGCCGACGCAGGTCCGACTTTGCTGTTTCGCCCTATCGACATCCTGTGCGCCGCCTTCGGTACGGCCGTGATCGCATGGCCGGGCGCCGCTAGAGGCCATCGCCGATGACGACGGCGACAACGACTATGCCGCGCGATAGGCTGCTCGACGGGTTCCGCGGCGTGGCCGCGTGCGGCGTCGTCTTCAGCCATGCGCTCGCCTATCGCTTCGTCAATCTGGGTATCCCGGGTCTGCATACGATCGGACGGTTCGCCGACCCCGTATCCGAGGTGAGCGTCCAGATCTTCTTCGTCATCAGCGGCTATATCATCACCACCCTGCTCCTGAAGGAGGAGGGGAGGGACGGGCGCCCGAACCTGGCCGCCTTCTACGCGCGTCGCATATGCCGCATCCTGCCGCCCTTTCTCGTCCTGGTCGCAATCGTCTGGCTGCTCGACAGGGCGGGACTGGTCCGGCTCAGCGCCATGAGCGCGCTGCAAGCCGTGACGTTCACGTGCAATACCAGCCTTCCCGACTGCGACTGGTGGGTCGCGCACAGCTGGTCGCTGGCGGTGGAGGAGCAATTCTACCTCGTCTGGCCCCTGTTGTTCATCCTCACCCCACCGCAATGGCGCGCCGGATTGCTCGTGGTCATCGTCGGCGTCCTGCTCGGCGTCTTCCTCGCCCGGCCGCCGACATTCCATGCCAATGCGCTCTCGTTCGCCTGCATCGCCACCGGTGCGTTCCTGGCGACGAACGGCCGCGCGATGGCGCGCCTGGAGAAAGCGTCGCATCCGATCGGCTGGGCCATCGTCGTCGTGTTGCTGATCGTCGGGCCGTTCACGGGGATCGCGCGCATCGTGGCGACGACGACGCCCTTCCTGATCGCATATCTGGTTTTCACGGCGCGCCGAATCCCGATCGTGCACAGGGCGCTCACCAGTCGTCCAGTGCTGATCATGGGGGCCGGATCCTACAGCCTCTATCTCTGGCAGCAGGTCTTCTTCGCAAGACAGGACCTGTATCTGCAGGCCCAGTTTTCCCTGGTCCTTCTCCCCGTCGCGGTGGTCGCGTCCGTCCTGCTCGTGGAGAAGCCGTTCATCAAAGTGGGTCAGCGCTGGTCCCGCGCGCTGAAGAGGCGGGATGTCCGATCGACGGCCGAGGCCGAGAGGGTCGTCGGCCCGGGCCTGTAATCCGAGGGGCCACTAGTGTGCGATCCAGCAAAGCTGGATCGGCGCGGTACCGGCCCTCACCCCCACCCGACCGCCCACTCAGCGTATTCTGGATGGGCGGCCGGGTGGGGGTGAGGGCCGGTACCGCTTCCACGCACGTGGATCAGACTATGGGGCAAGACGCGGCAACGCCCAGGCGGCAAGTCATGCCGCCATGCGGGGCGCGGCGCTCAGATCGCCAGCCAGATCAGTCCCAGCACCGTCCACGGGATCACCGCCGCGGCGCCGATCGCCAACAGGCGCATGCGGCCGGACAGCGACCATTCGGGCTCGACCGAAACGCCGGTTCCAGGCTGCTGGACCAGTCCCTGGCCGGGAAAGACGATCGGATCGGGCGGGGTCAGCCCGCCGAGCGCCGAGGCGAGTTCCTCGGCGGTGAGCGGCGCGACGAACTGGCAGCCGTAATGGCCGTCGCCAGCGCGCTGCACGCGCGCCGTGCGCAGGCCGACGCCGAAGATGCCGAGCGTGATGGTGTCGCCCACCGCGAGCCCGCGCGCGGTCGCCGTGCGGAAACCGCTGGCGGACAGATCGTCGATGACGACGTCCTGCGGCTCGGCCTGCGGATTGCGCAACGTGCCGTCCAGCAGCACGGGATACCGTTCGGCCGAACGATCGTCATCATAGAGCTTGGCAACGAACGGCATGCGATACCCCGGCATTATCCAGGGACATGTTCGCCGCAAATGGTTGACAACCGGTTATCGGTCGCGGGGCCGGCACCACCGGTTGGTGTGCGATCCAGCAAGGCAGGATCGGGGCGGGCCGGCACCGCGCCCCGCACGTGGATCAGCCCCTAGAGGAACCGTTGCCCGGCGTGATCCTTGAAGAGCTCGGCGTTGCGGACATAGTCGGACAACACCTGCACCGACTTGTGGCGGCTGACCTCCTGCAGCTTGAAGATCGTCGCACCCTGCGCCGCGCCTTCGGTGATGAAGCCGGCGCGCAGCGAATGGCCGCCGAATGCCGCCGGATCATAGCCCGCCGCGCCGGCACAGGCCTGCACCAGCCGCGCGATCGCGCGGTCGGACATCGCGGCATCGGTCAGCGCGTCGCGCCGCGACAATCGCCGGAACAGCGCCCCTCCGTCATGGCCGGCCGCGGCCATCCAGGCGAGCAGCAGCGCCTTGGGGCGGATGCGCGAGCCCTCCGGAATCGCGATCGTCGCGCCCTCGCCGGCGCGATCGGTCTTCGAACGCGCGATCGTCAGGCGCAGGCCTTCGGGCGCCAGCGCGATGTCCTTGACCTGCAGCGCGACGATCTCCGACCGGCGCAGCGCGGCCGCCATACCGATCGCGAGGATCGCGCGATCGCGCACCGCGCGCAGGCCGTCGCCCTCGATCGTCGCCAGCATGTTGCGCAACGCCGCGGCATCCGCGGGCGCCTTGCGCCGCTTTGCCCGGCCGTGTTCGGCGCGGATGCCGGCGAGCACCTCCGCCAGTCGCCCGGCGTTCGGCAGCGCGGTCGGCGCGGGATACCCCGCTGCACGGTGATGATGGCCGATCGCCGCGATCCGTCGGTTGATCGTCGCCGGATTGCGCCCGGCGACCGCCTGATCGCCCGCGAACACCGCGACGACCTCCGGCGACGCCGGCAGCGCGTCGAGCCCGTGCGCGCGACACCAGTCGGCGAAGATCGCCCAGTCGGACGCATAGGCCCGCCGCGTCGCCTCGGACCGCGCCGCCTTCGCATAGGCTGCCGCGCGCTCGATCTTTTCGTTGAGGATGGCCGGCAGGACCGGCTGCCGCGATGCGACGGGCAAGGCCGGCGGCCGATCGCTCGATAGGTCGGGAGGCACGGACGCGGTCATCGCCCCCCTGTGCCACGCCGCGGCACGTGACGCCAGCGCGACGTCCGAGAATCATTGTTATCGGACACAACAAGGCTACCGGGTGCCATCGCCGGCAGCTTGTGCCAAGTTCGAGCATACCGCCATTGTGAAGAATCGAGGCGGTGAGCGCATACCTGTTCACGGTACAACGGCCATGAAACCCGGCGATTGTGCCATCGCCATGAGTTTCCACTCCTAATGCGCTGACGGACTTGGCAGCATCGACGACGATGCAAAATCCCGTGGCGGTAACGAAACCGGTGAGATCGATACGGGGTGCAGGTGGTTGCATCGTTCCAGTCGGTTGGGTGAGGGCTACGTTGCGTAGTGGTCGGCGTCGGCAGTCAACCCCGTCGTAACACAGCCCGCTTGCTTACGCCTGCATGTACCGTCCCTTCGCAGCGAAATAGGAAGGGCCCCGCCGGTCAGACGATCCGGGCATGGAGCTTCAATATATTCCCGTCCGGCGTCTCGTCATGCGCGCGGGTGGTAACCCGATAGACGACGCCCTCATTGTCGAAGGTCAGGTTAATCTGTGGCTCGCCGTCGAAGTCGTGATCGAAACTCCGGTCGTCGCCTTCGACCATCACGCGATAACGGGTCATAAGCGCCTCCTTATATTGCTCCCAACGCACGATCCTGCAATCCGGATGCAGCTGTTCTCTGCGCTGCGATCACGGCTGGACTGTCTCCTATAATCAACTATCAGCCGACCGACATGGCCACCATTACCTTAAACACCGGGCGCAGTTTCGCCGCGGATTCGGGCATCTCGATCCTCGACGCCGCGCGCAACGCCGGAGTGACGCTTGAGTATAGCTGCCGCACCGGGCGCTGTGGGATCTGCCAGGCACCAGTACTGGCGGGCGAGACGACGGTGCTGCGCCCCGAGGAAAGCCTCGATCCCGGCGACGCCGAGCGTGGGATCATCCTCACCTGCTGCAGAGCCGTGACGGGCGACGTTGTGCTCGACGTCGAGCCACTCGACCGGCTCACCGGATTCGAGATACGGACGATGCCGGCGCGGGTCGTCGCGATCGACCGGCTCTCCCACGACATCGTCAAGGTCGTGCTGAAAACTCCGCCAGCCTCGCCGCTGCGCTTTCTACCCGGCCAATATGTGGACGTCCTCGCCAACGGGGTGCGACGCAGTTATTCGCTTGCCAACGCGCCGCGCGCCGACAACCTCCTCGAATTGATCATCAAACGCTATCCCGGCGGGTGCCTCAGCGAATATTGGTTCGAGCGCGCTCAGCCCAATGACCTCGTCCGGATTGAGGGGCCCTTTGGCACCTTCTTCCTGCGCGATGCGGCGCCGACCACCATCATCTTTCTAGCGACCGGCACCGGGATCGCCCCGGTCAAGGCACTGCTTGAGGAACTGGCCGCCGATCCGACGCGCGCCGCCCAGCATCAAATCAGCGTCTATTGGGGCAACCGCGCGGCGGACAGCTTCTGCTGGGACCCGGTCAACCTTGGGCTCGACGTAGCTTTCCATCATTTGCTATCGGGGCCGGACGCGAAATGGGGCGGCAAGCGGGGATATGTGCAGGAAGCGGCGATACGCCAGGGATTCGATCCCAACGATAGCGTCGTCTATGCCTGCGGGTCCGAGGCGATGATCGCATCGGCGCGCCAAGCGATGATCGCCCTGGGCCTGCCGCCCCTGCGCTTCTTCTCCGACGCATTCGTAAGCTCGAACTAAGGTTTTCCGATCATGAAGGCAGTCATTCTGGCCGGTGGCCTTGGCACGCGGTTTGCCGAGGAAACGAGCCTCCGCCCCAAGCCTATGATTGAGATCGGCGGTCGCCCGATCCTGTGGCACATCATGAAGATCTATGCCGCCCATGGCGTCACCGACTTCGTGATCTGCTGCGGCTACAAGGGCTATGTTATCAAGGAGTATTTCGCCAACTACTTCCTCCACATGTCGGACGTCACCTTCGACATGAAGGCGAACGAGATGATCGTCCACGAGAAGCGCGCCGAGCCGTGGCGGGTAACGCTGGTCGATACCGGCGACGACAGCATGACCGGCGGGCGGCTGCGCCGGGTCGCAGACCATGTCCGGGACGAGGAATTCTTCTTCTTCACCTATGGCGACGGGGTGGGGAACATCGACATCACGGCATCCGCGGCATTCCACCGCGAACATGGCCGCGCCGCAACCCTGACTGCGACCTATCCCCCCGGTCGGTTCGGCGCGCTCCACATGGAGGGGCAGCGGATCCTCGACTTCACCGAGAAGCCGCAGGGCGACGGCGGCATGATCAATGGCGGCTTCTTCGTCCTCAGTCCCAAGGTTCTCGACTATCTGGAAGGCGATGCGACGGTGTGGGAGCAGGAGCCGCTACGCCGCCTCGCCGCAGATAGCGAACTGATGGCGTATGAACATCACGGCTTCTGGCAGCCGATGGACACGCTGCGCGACAAGCAGCATTTGGAGGGGCTGTGGAGCAGCGGCAAGGCGCCCTGGCGGGTATGGTGAGCGGGACTGTCGACCCCGGCTTCTGGGCCGGCAAGCGGGTATTCCTGACGGGGCACACCGGATTCAAGGGCAGCTGGCTGTCGCTCTGGCTTCAGACGATGGGGGCGAAGGTGACCGGGTTTGCGCTTGCGCCGCCCACCACCCCCTCGCTGTTCCAGGTGGCACGCGTTGAGGACGGCATGACCTCGATCATCGGCGACATCCGCGATGCGGCCGCATTGAAGGATGCGCTGGTCGCGGCCGATCCCGAGATCGTCCTACACATGGCCGCGCAGCCCCTCGTCCGCGCAAGCTATGACGACCCGGTCGGCACCTATGCGACCAACGTCATGGGCACCGTCCATCTGCTTGAGGCGGTGCGCGCCGCGGCCGGCGTGCGTGCCTGCGTCGTTGTCACCACCGACAAATGCTACGAGAACCGCGAATGGGCCTGGGGCTATCGCGAGGACGAGGCGATGGGGGGATACGACCCCTATTCCAATTCCAAGGGGTGTGCCGAACTCGTCGTTTCTGCCTATCGTCGCTCGTTCATGACCGCGCAGGGCGTTGCACTCGCCAGCGGGCGGGCGGGCAACGTCATCGGCGGGGGCGACTGGGCAACTGACCGACTGATCCCCGACATCCTACGCAGCGTCGAGGCGGACAAACCTGTCCTCATTCGCAACCCGCTCGCGATCCGGCCGTGGCAGCATGTCCTGGAACCGCTGTCGGGCTATCTGGTCCTTGCCGAAGCTCTGTGCCGCGATCCCAAGGCCGCGGCCGATGCGTGGAATTTCGGACCTCGCGACGACGATGCTCGTCCCGTCCAGTGGATCGTCGAGCGGATGTGCAAGGCGTGGGGCCAGGGCGCCGATTGGACCCGTGACGAGAGTGTCCAGCCGCACGAGGCGCATTATTTGAAGCTTGACATCTCCAAGGCGCGCGCCGGGCTCCACTGGCAACCACGCTGGCCCCTCGCCGAGACGCTCGACGGCATCGTCGCCTGGCACCGTGCCTGGCTGGCCGGTGCCGACATGCACGACTATTGCCAGGGCGAACTGGCGCGCTTCATCAGCGCCGACGCCTCCCTTGCCGCCTAGGCCCCATCTTTCCGTATAGGATCACCCGATGACTTCCCCGACTGCAGACGACCTTCGCCGCCAGATCCGCGCCCTCGTTACCCAATATGCCGAGGCCCAGTTCGCGCCGCGCCCCTTCGTGCCGGGCGAGAGTGTGATCCCCCCCGCCGGCAAGGTGATCGGCGCACCCGAGATTGAGCTGATGGTCGAGGCTTCGCTCGACGGCTGGCTGACCACCGGGCGGTTCAACACCCAGTTCGAGGCGGGACTGGCCAAGATCACCGGCGCGCCCTTCGTCCTCACTACGACTTCGGGCTCGTCGGCGAACCTCCTCGCGCTGTCGTGCTTGACCAGCCACAAGCTCGGCGACCGCCGGTTGAAGCCGGGGGACGAGGTCATCACCGTCGCGGCCGGCTTCCCGACCACGGTCAACCCGTCGATCCAGCATGGCCTCGTCCCCGTCTTCGTCGACGTGGACGTGCCGACGTACAACATCGACGCTAGCCTCATCGAGGCGGCGATCACCGAGAAGACCGGCGCGATCATGATCGCCCACACCCTCGGCAATCCGTTCAACCTCGCCGAGGTTCGCCGGATCTGCGATGCGCACGACCTATGGCTGGTCGAGGACTGCTGCGACGCGCTGGGCGCCACCTATGACGGCAAAAAGGTTGGGTTGTGGGGCGACGTCGCCACCCTCTCTTTCTATCCCGCACACCACATCACGATGGGCGAAGGCGGCGCGGTGTTCACTCAGAGCGCAGAGCTGCGTCCAATCATCGAGAGCATCCGCGACTGGGGCCGCGACTGCTATTGCGCGCCGGGCTGTGACAATACCTGCGGTTCGCGCTTTGGCCAGCAGCATGGAACGCTGCCGTTCGGCTACGACCACAAATATGTCTACAGCCATATTGGCTACAATCTGAAAATCACCGACATGCAGGCCGCCTGCGGCCTCGCCCAGCTCGACCGGGTCGACGATTTCGTCGCCGCCCGCCGACGCAACTTTGACCTTCTGACCCAGCGGCTGAAGGGGATGGAGGAAATCTTCATCCTGCCGGAAGCGACCCCCAATTCGGATCCGTCCTGGTTCGGCTATCCGCTGATGCTGCGCGACGGTGTCGATGCCAAGCGCGTCGACGTCACCCGCTTCCTAGACCAGAACAAAATCGGCACCCGTCTCCTGTTCGCAGGTAACCTAACCCGCCAGCCTTATTTCCAACATGTCGATTACCGGGTCGTCGGCGACCTGACGAATACTGATCGGGTGATGAACAACACCTTCTGGCTCGGCCTCTTCCCTGCGCTTGGCGCCGAGCACTTCGACTACGTCGGGGAAAAGCTCGAGGAGTTCTTCGGCCTCAATTTCTAAGGCACATGACCCGCCTGTCGAATGTTGGCATCGACAAGCGGGTTACCTTCAGCGGGTCACTGGCTGACCCGCGGTGCGCGTCTGCTCATCGGCAACCGCGAAGGGCGAGGCAGCGTCGGCTTGGGGATTGTAGAACCGGTCGATCCGGTTTCGGATGCGTGACTGAACGCGGTTCTGGATCCGGTTGTCGATCCGTGCCATCGGCCGGATCCCGGTCGCCGGATCGGCACGGGTTTCTCGCTGGCCGACCTCTCCGACCGCGCTGTCTGCAATGCGGCCGTTCTGCTAAGTCTGCGCGACAGCTGGGGCGACCAGTGCGACGGAGGCGACCAGCACCGCGGCGCCGGCCCACAGCGTGGCCCCGAACGGATCGTGCGGCCGGTGGATCATCATCGTCAGGCTTCCTGATAATCGGGCCGAGGGTTATCCCGCGTCATGGCGGCTCCCCCTCGAATGGCGGTTGGAGGACGCGCCCTGCGGTTCGATACTGAAGATGACCGGCTCGGTTCCCCGCGCCAGCCAATAAGCGGCGAGCGCGACAAGCCCCATGATGAGCGGGGTGCGTGCTGGATAGTCAACGATGCTCGCTCCCGTCACAAGGAGGATGATCGCCGAGCCGAGTTGGCCGAGGATCACCGTCTCGCTGCGCGCCGCACGCCAGACCCGCACTGAGGCATAGGTCCACCAGCCGAGCGCCGCGACGAGGAGGACGAGTCCCGCGATCCCGCCATCGAGCACCACCTCGATCAGGTCGTTATGGACCCGGTTGAAGTAGGTCGGTTTGAGGAGCCCGAACGGCTCATGAATGCGGAAAGCTTGGTCGAAGCTGCCAAATCCGGTGCCGACGGGAAAATAGCCCTTCACCATCGCGGTCACCGTGCCGAACGCGGCGAAGCGCAGGTCGTCATCCACACTGACCGCCATCGCACGCTTGATAGATTCGGCGCGATTCGCGTGAATGCTGAGCAGCCCAAACAGCACGATCACCGCAACCGCACCGGCCGGTGCCGCGATCCGCAGCCAGCGTGGCAACGCGAGGAGCTGGCGCTTCATGCCGCGCAGTCCAATCGCAACCCCCAACCCGGTTCCGGCGACACCGAGAATCAGCCCTGCGCGCGATCCGGTCGACAAGATGACAAACAAGAACGCGGCGACGAGGCCGAACCCAACCGATAGTCGCCACCCCTCCCACCGGCGCGGGCGGAACGCCCAGATTGGAGCGATAAGACAATTCAGCGCCAGGAACAGCGCGAAGTGGTTACGGTTCGAAAAGATCCCCGCCAATTCGCCGCGGCGGTCGTTGACGAAAGGATTATTGGCATCCGCGCCCGCGAACTGGAGTGCGCCGACCAACATCGACAGCGCGCCTAGGATCAGGATCACTGCGAGCATTCGGTTGTGCTCGCGCGCCTTCACCCCCGTGGCGAGGGTCAAGACAGCGACGGGGACAATCAGCGCGGTCGCGGCGTTGATCGTCGCGCCCGGGGTGATCGACAACGGTCGCCACGGCTGACCGGGAAGCGCGCCGGCCAGCATCGCCCGCCCGGGCAGCGTCTGCCACAGCCTTGGCGGCAGCGGCACAAGCTGGGCTAGCGGCAGCGCGATCGCAGCGAGGAGGAGGATCCAGACCCAGCGCACTTCACCGACCCGGGGCGGGGGGGCGAAGAGCGCGGCAGCGACGAGCGCAATCGTGCTTGCCAGCCGGACCACAACCTGTCCTGGCACATCGGGGCGCGATGCGCCGCCCGCCAACACAAGGATCGCGATGAGGGCACACAGCCCTGCCAGGCCGGCGCTCGGCCGTTCGAAACCGAAGGGACGACGCTGCATCACCAAGTCACTTCGCCCCAAAGCCGTTAAAGATCGTCTTGAACGTCTTGGCTATGATCAGGAAGTCAAGACCCACCGAAAGATACTTGATATAGTAGAAGTCGTAGTGAAGCTTGACGTAGACGCTGTCGATATCGGCAACATGGCCTTGATTTACCTGCGCCCAGCCGGTGATGCCGGGCCTGACGATATGGCGATAAGAATAGAAGGGCAGCTCACCCATGTACCAGTCGGACAGGCTGATCGCCTCAGGCCGTGGTCCAATCCAGCTCATCTCGCCGCGCAGGATGTTCCAGACCTGAGGCAGCTCGTCGATCCGAGTGCGACGCAGAAAAGCGCCGAACCGGGTGATCCGCGGGTCACCGGTCTTGGTGATCGCAGCTAGACGCATCTCCTCGGCAGAAACGACGATTTCTTTCATCGTTCGGAACTTCAAGACGGTGAAGGGCTCGCCCTTGTAGCCGCGGCGGACCTGCCGGAACAGGATCGGACCGGGCGACTGCATCTTAATGACGATGCCCACAACAACCCCGATCAGCACGATGAAGGGAAGAGCAAGAAGTGCAAGGATGAAGTCGATCCCGCGCTTCACCTTATTGTAGCCGTGATTAGGAATAAGGCTGCCGAAGCTGTTTTCGGACAGATGTTCAATCTCGACTCGACCAGTCAGAGATTCGATCACCTGCTTGGCGTGATAGACAGGGATACCCTTCACCGCGGCGGTCGCGATCAGCCGCTCCCACTCGTCATCGAAATCCTCGCGCAAGTCGACGATCAGAACCGCGTGCGAATCCTTAGGAAGCTCGGGTTGCGACAGGCGTATCCACTGGATGCCGGGGACCTCCTCCAGCCGGCAGGTCGCTGGTGAGGCGATGAGGTGGAACGCCTGCCCCATGCTCGCCCGGCTACGCAGCCCCAGCATGAAGCAGAAGATGAGCCCGCCGACGAAGCTGCCGAAAAAGATGCCACGGCTATAGCCAAGACGGAAGGCGAACATGATGGTCATCACCGTGCCGAACGCGATCATCGCGGTCGTCGCAACCTGGCTGATCACCCCGACGCCAGGCAGCGTCTCAGCGCGGCGCAAGAAGACGAGCATGATGAAGAGCGCGGCGCAGCTGGCTAGGACGGTATTCACCCCGAATGGCGAGGACCAGATCGTCGACAGTTCGGTGATGTTGAACAGGATGCTGGGTCCAACAACGACGAGGAGAATACCGAGAAGCAGCCGGTAGCGAAGCCGCGCCAACCCGCGTCGGGGGGTGACGCCTAGCAGATTGCCCGCCCCCGATGCCCCGAGCAAAGCATCACCGAGGCTGGCGTTCAGGCCGAGTGTTCTGGACTGCATATCACCCTCTTTACGCGCGTCTTCACTCACGCTCTTCCTGCCTTCCGGCCCCTCCCTTTCGTAAAACCCTCTGCAACCGATCGTGGTCACGGTCACCACATCCGTTACGGTCAGCTCTCTCCAACCGTGCGGCGTATCCGTTCGGTGCCATCCTTGCGTGTTGCCGGTAGTGCGCAAATCACGATCTTCCTACCGAATTTCGGCAAGGTGTAATATTTCTAAGTCTCTATTCGGCCAAACCGCCGTCCGCAGCAAGCTCGCTCTGTCCCGTCTCATTCTGTCCGGCACCGGAATGCCGCCTGGTGGGCGCGCTAGGTTAGTTGCTTGACGACGCCACGAGCACCACGATAGTTTTCCGACCTTCCGCTACAGCACAACGATCGGGGATACCGGGCGTGATTCCGAGGATTTCCATCGTCACCGTCTGCTTCAACGCGGCTGCCACGATCGGCCGGACGCTAGATAGCGTCGCCATGCAGCAGGGGGTTGAGTACGAGCATTTGGTCGTCGACGGGGGATCGCGGGACGAGACGATGACGGTGGTTGACCAACACCGCCATGACCAGCTGTCCGCGGTCAGCGAACCTGACCGCGGCATCTATGACGCGATGAATAAAGGGGTGGCGCGCGCGCGCGGCGACTATCTCCTGTTCCTTAACGCCGACGACTATCTTGCCCGCCCCGATAGCCTGAAGCTGGCCGCCGACGCGCTCGCCGAAACGGAGGCCGACTGCCTGTTTGCCGATACCCAATTCGTCGGCCCCGACGGCACCACCGCGGGGCAACGGCGCTATTCGGCGCGGCGCTTCGCCCGCTGGTGGCTACGGGTCGGGGCACAGCCGCCGCATCCCTCGATGCTCCTGCGACGCAGCTTGGTTGAAGAGCTGGGCGGCTATGACACTAGTTTCCGGATTGCAGGCGACTTCGATCTCGTCGCGCGGGCCTTGCTCGGCCGGCGCGCCAGCTTTGCAACGCTGCCCGTAGTGTTGACCCATTTCCAGGTCGGCGGGGTGTCGACCGCCGGAATGGGAGCAAAGCTGGCGCTCAACCGCGAGCTTGCGCAAAGCCTGCGCGGGCTCGGCCAGCCCTTCCATCGTGTCGCGGTGCTACTGCGCCTGCCGCTAAAGCTCCTCCAGTACCGCCCCGCCTGATAGCGCTTTGCTCATAGCCCAATATTTGGGCGGGGGCTTTCCAATACTCCCCGAGCCAACTACCGGAGCAGGCAGCGGTCCGGCGACACCGGTACCCAACGATCCGATTAGGCCATGCCCCCTGCATGGCCTGGTCCCCTGAGCTAAGCCGAGGGAAAATGACGGCAATGACCTGCCAAGCGACGTCCACAAAGGCGGCGCGATGACCGCTCCGGTCATCACTCCGGACGCCATGCCCGATGCTAATCCCGGCTGGCTGCCTAACGATGCCTTCGATCCCCGCTCGCTGCGCAAGACAGTGCTGGCGATGGCGCGTGCCGGATCTTCGGGACATGTTGGCTGCGCCTTTTCGATCATTGAGATCATGGCGGTCCTGTACCGCTCGTTCCTGCGCTATCCAGGCAACGATCCGCGCCATCCCGACCGCGACTATCTGGTGCTGAGCAAGGGGCACGGCGTGATGGCGCAATATGCCTGCATGCGCGAGCTCGGCTGGCTCGACGACGAGCGGCACATCCAGCGCTATTTCGGCGATGGCAGCGACCTCATGGGATTGTCGGATTCACGCACCCCGGGGCTCGAGGTGTCGTCGGGATCACTTGGCCATGGTTTTTCGGTCGGGGTCGGGATCGCCGAGGGGCTGCGCCGGCGCGGGACCGACCAGCGCGTCTATGCGATCGTCGGCGACGGCGAACTCAACGAGGGTCCGATCTGGGAGGGGATGCTGTTCGCCGCGCACAACCGGCTCGGCAACCTCCTGCTGATTGTCGACGCCAACGGCTTCCAGGCGATGGGCCGCACCGACGAGGTCATCGCGCTCGGCTCGATCCGGCAGAAATTCGAGAGCTTCGGCTTTGTCACCGCCGAGGTCGATGGCCATGACGAGGCCGCGCTCGACACCGCGATCAGGACGTTGTTCGCCGGCGACCCCGACGCCCCCAAGGCGATCGTCGCGCGCACCACCAAGGGCAAGGGCGTGGGGTTCATGGAAGACGACAACCAGTGGCATTACCGCCATCTGTCGGCACAGGATTACGAGGCCTCGATCGAGGCGCTGCGTGGGGAGAATGCGCGATGAGGAGCGCCTTCTCCGCCGCATTGACCCGGCTCGGCCAGCGTGACCCCAACGTCCTCCTCCTGACCGGCGATCATGGCTATGCACTGTTCGACGAGTTCCGGAAGGGCTGCCCGGGGCAGTTCATCAACGCCGGCATCGCCGAACAGAACATGGTCGGGATGGCCGCGGGGCTGGCGCGGGTCGGGTTCCGGCCCTTCGTCTACGGCCTCAGCGCCTTCGTGCCGATCCGGGTGATCGAGCAGATCAAGATGGATATCGCACATGACGACCTACCGGTCGTCCTGCTCGGCGACGGCGCCGGCTTCGTCTACAGCCATCTCGGGCCGAGCCACCAGTCGGCCGAGGACATCGCCTGCGCCCGCTCGGTCCCGGGGCTCACCGTCCTGTCGCCCGGCGACCGGTTCGAAATGACCGCCTGCATGGACCTCGCCTACGACCTCGCCCGCCCGGTCTATCTCAGGATGGGCAAGGCCGATCGCGGCGACGTCCACGCCGGCGATCTCGCCCCACTCGCGGTCGGCGAGCCGGTGCAGATCCGCGAGGGGTCGCCCGACGCGCCCGCGCTTATCGCGACCGGGTCGATGCTGACCACCGCGGACCGGCTCGCCGCGGAGCGCGGTGGGATGGCAGTGTGGAGCGTCCCCTCAATCAAGCCCCTGTCCGCCGACGCCATCACCGCGATTGCCCGGTCGAGCCGTGGCCTCGTCGTCCTCGAGGAGCATTCGGTCCATGGCGGGCTTGGCGCGGCGGTGACCGAAATCGTCAGCGAAACCGCGCCGTGCCGGGTGCTGCGGATCGGCATCCGCGACCGGTTCTCCGAGCATTGCGGCAGCTACGATTATCTGCTGCGGGAGCACGGCCTCGACCTCGCGGCGGTTGCGGAACGGGTGGATGCCTTCGTTGCAGCCGCCTGAGCTATCGTTGCCTGGGCCGTTGCCGTTGCCGTTGTCACCGCCCCTACCGCTCGCCGGCCGCCGGATCCTCCTGACCGGCGGCACCGGGTTCGTCGGCCGCTCTATCCTTGACTATTGTGCTGAAAGCGCTGTGGGTGATGGAGCGGATTTTTCCGTGACCGTGCCGTCGCGCGCGCCTCACGCCTTCCTCGCCGCACATCCTGGCTATGCAGACCTTGCCTGGCTGCGCCTTGTCCCTGGCGACCTCGCCGCGCTGCCCGACGTCGGCGGATATGACGCGCTGATCCACGCCGCGGCCGACACCCACTGCGCTGGCGATCCGGTCGGCTGGTTCGACCAGCTCGTCACTGGCACCCGCCGGGTGCTCGACCATGCCGTCCGCGCCGGGGCGACCCGCGCGCTCCTCGTGAGTTCGGGCGCCGTCTATGGCGGCGGAGTAGACCGCCCGGCCGAAGCCGACGACGGGCTTGCCCCTCGACCCGGCGATACGAGTAGCGTCTATGCGCAAGGCAAACGCGCGGCCGAGCATCTCTTCGCACTCTACGGCCGCCAGTATGGCATCGAGGGAGTCGTCGCACGCCTGTTCGCTGTCATCAGCCCACACATGCCACTCGATGGCCCGTATGCCGCAGGCAACTTCATCCGCGACGCGCTGGCGGACGATCGGGACGCGATCCGCATTGCTGGCAATCCCGCGACGTTGCGCTCCTATATCGACGGGCGCGACATGGCGCACTGGCTGGTCACTCTGCTGCTGCACGGCGCGGCGGGGGAAGCGTACAATGTCGGCTCCGACCAGGCGATCACGATCCCCGACCTCGCCCGCGCGATCGCCGCGGCGCTTAGGACGGACAAGCCGGTCGTGCTCGACCCAGCGGGCGCTGCGCGGCCCACGTCGAACTATGTCCCCGCGATAGCCAAGGCCGCAAGGCTTGGTCTCAAGATTGAAACTTCGCTACCCGCCGCCATCGTCCGCGCTGCGGCTGGGAGGGGCCGGCGGGATGCAGGGAACGAACCGGACGGAACAGGCGGGGCGGCGCCGCAACGGGTGATCAGGATCGGATGATGGCTGGCAGCAACGACGGTGTCTTCCTTACCGGGGCGACGGGGTTCTTGGGTAGCGCCCTTCTTCACGCCCTCGTCGAAAGCGGGCGCCCGGTTTTTGCAATGGTGCGCCCGCAGTCGCGACTCGATCGGATCGCGGTGCTGCAGGACCGGCCCAACCTGCGACTGATCGACGCCAACCCTGACGCGCTGGAGACAGAGTTCGCGCGCCGGTCGATCGGCACGATCATCCATGCCGCGACCGAATATGGCCGCGACGGGGTGCCGATTGCGACCATCCTCGACGCCAACCTGATCCTGCCGGTTCGCTTGGCAGAGCTGGGTATCACCCATGGCGCGCGCGCCTTTATCAACATCGACTCGTTTTTTAACAAGTTCCATGGGTCCTATTCAAACCTGCTCAACTATTCGCTGTCGAAGCTGACCCTGCTCAACTGGTTGGAGAAGCTGTCACCGCGTATTACCGTCGTTAATGCCGTCCTCGAACACATGTACGGACCGGGGGACAGTGGGTCGAAATTCATCGAGATGATGATCCGGTCGATTGCAATCGACCGGGTCGCGGCAGTCGACCTGACCCATGGCCACCAGAAGCGCGACTTTGTGTACATCTCCGACGTAGTATCCGCCATCCTCGCGATCCTCGCCCATGTCGAAGAGCATGCCCTGCCCTTCAAGACGATTGGAATCGGGACGGGTGAGGCGATGCAGGTGCGCGACATAGTCTCGCTGATCGCGACCCTGTCCGACAGTCCGACCGAACTGCGCTTCGGGGCGGTTCCCTATCGCGCCGACGAGATCATGAGCTCGCATGCCGATACGCGCGATCTCGATGGACTCGGCTGGCGGCCGCGAGTTACCCCGGAAGCGGGGATCGCGGCGATCCTGACCCGCTATCAGGGCCACGGGTCGTGACGTTTGCCACCCGGCTTGCCGACATCGCGGGGCGGCTCGCGGTCAACCCGGCGCTGCGCTACACCGCGCTTAACCAACTCGTCCGGCTGATGCTGGGACCGGCAGTCCTCGTCGCACTGCCGGTGTTCCTGACCGCCGAGGAACTCGGCTTCTGGTATGCAATGACCGGTGTCGCGGCGATCATGGCGTTCGCCGACATGGGGCTGTCGACTGCAGTCCTCCAGTTCAGCGCCCACGAATATGCCGAGGTCGAGGCGGCGCGGGCCGCCGCAGGCGGCGACGCATTTACCGACAGCCGCCGCCAGGATGCGCTGTTCCTGTTCGCAATGCGGCGGATCGGGCGGGTTTGCCTGATCGGCCTGCCGCTAGTCTTCGTGGGTGGGTTGTGGAGCATGGGCAACCACCATGGCGGAGGGGCCGGCGGATCGGTCGGGTGGATCATACCCTGGACCCTATTCTGCCTTGCCTCAGCGCTTGCGCTGATGGTGTCGGTGATGCTCGCTTTTCGCGAAGGGCAGGACGGAGTCTGGCTGGTCCAGCGGCTGCGCGCCGCGATGTCGTTCGTCACGCTGGCCGCTACCATCACCGGCGCGGCATCGGGGCTCGGCATCTGGACTCTGCCGCTCGCCAGCCTGGCGACCTCCGCGGTCGGGTTCGCCGTCCTTGCCCGCGGTCACCTGCCTGGGCCCCTCCGGTTGCGTGCGGTCCCGCAAGAGGCGGTACGCGACTGGTCAGCAAGCATGTCGACGATTCTCAGCCGCTACAGCCTGAGCTGGATCGGCGGTTATGTAATGTTTCAGCTGTTCGCGCCGATCACCATGTATCTGAAGGGACCGGTACTGGCCGGGCGGGTTGGGCTGACCGTGTCGGTGTTCACTGCGATCTTCTCGCTCGCCAATGTCTGGCTCGCCTTCCGGCTGCCGTTGATGTCGATGGCGGTCGCGGTCCGCAACGCCCCGATGCTGCGCCGCGTGTTCCTGAGCGGGCTGGCGGCGGCACTCCTGTCCTATCTTTTCCTCGCCGGGGTCGCGCTCGCTGCCTATTTCACATTCGGCGACATCCCCACGGTCGCGCGCCGCTTGCTCGCTCCGACCTCGGTCGTCCTCCTCGCGGTAGGCTGGGGCCTGCAAGTCGTTGTTCACAACAGTTCATTATTTATCAGGGCATTCAAGGTCGACCCGCTGGTTGTCGTGACCTGGGTCGCGGCGATCCACACTGTGATTGGCACTGCCGCCTTCCTGTATTTCGGCCGGCCGGACCTCATGTTCGTGGCGTTCGTCTCCTCCTATGTCTGGACCTTGCCGGTCGTCTACCTCTTGTGTCGCCGGCGGATGCGCGACATTGCAGCCTGGCCGGACCCTTCGTAACGGCGCGCGACACCTCCGACATACGAGCAGCGATCACGATGGCCATGCTTGCGATCTGTATCCCGACCTTCAATCGTGCCGCCCAACTTAAAGCAAACCTTACACATTTAGCTGATCTGTTGTCGCGCCACGACGTCGAGGTCCATGTCTCCGACAATTGCTCGACCGACGACACCGGGGCGGTGGTGGCGAGCTTCAGGGAACGGTCCCCACGGATATTCTACCACCGGAACGCAACCAATGTCGGGATGGACGGTAATTTTGCGGTCGCACTGGGGCTAGCGAACACGCCCTATGTCTGGCTGCTGGGGGACGACGACGTCGTCTCCGAAGTGACGCTGGGCGGTGTCCTCGAACTTCTAGCTGACGAGACATACGACCTCATCCTGCTCAACGGTGGCCACCCCGATCCCGATCGCGGGCGCGTTCAAGGCGAACCGTCGCGCGATTTCCACGATCCCGAGCGGCTGCTGGTCGAACTCGGCTGGCACGCGACTTGGATCAGTAGTCTGGTAATCGGCCGCCGGCTGCTCGGCGCGATGGATGTGCCCACCTATGACGGCACCTATTTCTCGCACTTCATCGCGCTGTTCGGCGGAATGGCGGCGATCGGCCAGCCACGCGTGCGCTGGCACGCCCCCTCCTCCTTCCACCCCTCGCACCTCGCTTCCTTCTCATGGACGCGGCGAGTGATCGAAATCTTCGCAACCCGCTGGTCGCAGGCAGTCCGGGCAATCCCCGGGCCCTACAGCGCCGAGGCGCGGCAGGCATGCATCCGTGCCCACGGGGTTCGCACCGGGCTCCTCACGATGGTCGGCCTCTTGAACCTGCGTGCTAAGGGCGGGCTTGACCTTGCCGAGGTACGCCGGCACCGCGAGGCGCTGGCGCAATGCTCGCCCTGTCCCTGGCCGCTGATCGTCGCGATCGCGGCAATCCCACAATCCTGGCTCGGCACCGTGCGCAGATTCGCGCTGCGGCTGCGACGCCCGCCCTCGCCCGAGGCTCCCCCCGCGCCGGCAGAGGCAGTTGAGACGGCGCGTTTTCCGTTTCGGCAAACGGCTCTCGATCGGCTAACAGGAGATCATGCTCGATCTGCCGAACGATAGGGGGTGCCGGTGACGCCCCAGCCCGTCCCCCCCGCCCGCCCGCCCGCCCGGGCGAGCCTCATCCCCTATCCGCTGATCTTTCTCGCCTACGGCCTGTTCGCGATCTATTTCTATTTTGCCGTCGTCGCCCCCTATCTAGCGACGTCGGATCTCTTCGCCCCACGCATCCTGGCGGACGCAATAACCTACGAAGCGATCTGCGTCGTTAATTCGAACTTCTTCGACCAGACGACGCTACGCGACATCGGCCCGTGCGTCGGCTTGCGGCTCTTCTCTTATAATTCTGGGCTATTGTCGGTCTTTAACGCCTGCGTCATCTTGGGGGCGACGCTGTGGTTGGCGCGGGTCTATCAGCGGCCATGGCGACCACTTCTCACCCTTATCCTTATCAATCCAATCACCTTCCTCAGCATCTTCGGCCCCAACAAGGAGGTTTTCGGCCTCACCGCGCTGACGACACTGGCTATCTTCATCCGCTCGCGTTCGCTCCTCGCGCTCGGCATTTGCCTCGTCACCGCGCTGTTTACACGGCTGCCCGCTTTCGTCATCGTTGCCGCCTTCTGCGTGTTGCTAGTCACTGCACTGCCCCGGCAGGGCGTCCTTCCGCGCGCCACGATCCGCCGCTACTGGCTGATGATGATCGGGGCTACAGCGTTCGTCTCGTTAATCGCAGCAATAGTCGGAGCGGAGCTCCAGTATAATCTTCTTGGCGACTTCTCACGGATTGATGATATCAGTCAGTCGACTGGCATCTCGTTGGCGGTCGATTATCTCTCAGGGTACGGCCTTTACAGTCTGCTCTACGTCTTCAGGATGCTGCTCAATCTTTACAGCGGGATGATCGGGCTTGTTAACCTGTTGCAGGGTGACAGCGCCAACTATTATACCGTGGGCGTCGCCGGATCGTCGGTTATGTTCACGATGCTGAGCGCCGTGATCGCCTTCGGCAAGCGGCCCGATGATATGGTGCGGACCGCGACAGCGTGGAACATGATCCTGTTCGCAGTGCTGTTCACGCTGATGATCTGCCTGTCACCGGTCATTCAACATCGCTATTTCTATCCGCTTTACGTCTTCATGATCCTGTTCGTCATCAAGCGCGACCCGGCACTCGTCGCGGCCGAGCTACCACGGGGCAGCCCCGCCGAGACGCCCCCACTACCGGTGACGCAGTCATGAATAGTAACGACACCGCGATGCCCCCCCTCAGCGTCGTCATGACCACCTACAACGGCGCGGCCTATCTTGCCGAGCAGCTCGGCTCGATCCTGCCGCAGCTCGACGAGGCGGACGAGCTGGTGGTCAGCGACGACGGCTCGACCGACACGACTCAGGCGCTGCTGCGCGCCGCAGCACAGGAAGATCCCCGAATCCGGATCGTCGCCTCGCCCGGTGGGCTGGGGCCGATCCGCAACTTCGAGCACGCCCTGGGCCATGCCCGCGGCGCGGTACTCGTCCTGTCCGACCAGGACGATAAATGGTTGCCCGGCCGGCTCGACCGGGTGCGCCACCATTTCGATAGGGCAACGACATCTTTCGACCTCCTCGTCCTCGATAGCATCATCGCCGACGGGTCGCTGACGCCAACCGAGGGATCGCTGTTTGCATATCTCGACGTCGGCACTGGCCAAGTTAAGAACATCGTCCGCAATACCTATGTCGGCTGCCACATGGCATTCCGGCGCGAGCTGCTCTCGGTCGCACTGCCGTTCCCGCAGGCAATCTCGATGCACGACGTCTGGCTCGGCCTCGTCTCTGAATTGGTCGGGCCGGTCACCTTCGCGCCCGGGGCAACGATGCTCTTCCGCCGGGGGGGACACAATTATACCCAGGCGCGCTATTCGTTGATGCGTCGGCTGACCTGGCGGGTCGGGCTAGTTCGCTCGCTCCTCGAGTTGCGACTGAGCAAGCGGTTTCGCCGCGCTCGCGCCGCGGCAGGAATGGCGGCGTGAGCGCACACCCGCCGATCATCGGGGTCGTGCTGACCCGCAACGAGGCAATCCATATCCGCCGCTGTCTGGAAAGCGCGCGACGGGTGTGCAACGTCATCTACGTCGTCGACAGTCGCTCCGTCGACGGGACCGCCGCGATCGCCGAGACGGAAGGCGCGATTGTGATCCCCGGCGATTTCACCTCGTTCGCGCAGAAGTTGAATTGGGCGATCGACATGATCGAGGTTCCCACCGACGGCTGGATGATGCGGATCGATGCCGACGAGGTCCTGTCTGAGGCGCTGGTGGCGGGGCTGCCCGACTTCCTTGCCACCCTCCCCGCCTCGGTCAGCGGCGTCCATGTGCGGCGCCGGCTCTGGTTCATGGGCCAGCCGATGCGGTTCGGTGGGGTCTATCCACGCCATTCGATGCGGCTGTGGCGACCTCGTGCAGTGCATTGTGAGATCCGTGCGCTCGACGAGCACATGTTGCTCAAGACTGGCACCGCAGCGACCTTCGAGGCTGATGTCGACGACATCCCGTTGACCAGCCTGTCGCTGTGGATTGCCAAACACAACGAATATTCGACGCTGGAGGCATCGACCGCGCTCGCCAGCCGGGATGTAGCCGGAACGGCGGGTGGAGCGGCAATGCTGACTCCCCGCCTCTTTGGCGATCGCAACCAGCGAATCCGCTGGTTGAAAGAAAAGCTGTTTTACCGAATTCCGCCCTTCGTGCGGCCGTTCCTGTATTTCTTTCACCGTTACGTCATCCTGGGCGGCTTCCTGGACGGCAAGGCGGGGTTGATCTTCCATGTCCTCCACGGTTTTTGGTACCGTTTCCTGGTTGATGCGAAGATCGTCGAAGCCCGCGGCCACGACCCCGCGAGGCATTAATCGCTGGCTTCCGATCGCTAGCTTTACCGGTGGGGGACCAGCTTCTATAGGCGTTGGGTCCTCATTTCGATCTGTTCGAAAGCTCTTCCGACCGTATGCGCATCTTTTTCGCTGCCCTGTTCATGATGATGTCGCTCTCGGGATGCGGAGGGCGGGAGCCACTCGTCTCGACCAGCCGGCTGACCGTAGTGGAAGACAGCAAGACCCTGCCCGCCCCCAGCCGGCAAGATTTGACCGCTGGGGATCGGCCCTCGCTGATCGGGCCGCTCGATACGATCCAGGTCGACGTCTTCAACGTTCCTGACCTCTCACGCGAGGTGCAGGTCGACGCCAGCGGGCGGATCGCGATGCCGCTGATCGGCGCGATCGATGCACGCGGCCGCACCGCGCAGGAACTGGCCGCCGATATCGAGCGCGGCCTGCGTCGCCGCTACATTCGCGACCCTGACGTGACGGTCAATATCAAGAGTTCGGTCAGCCAAGTCGTGACGATCGACGGACAGGTCGTCGAGCCTGGCCTCTATCCCGTCACCAACCAGATGACGCTGCTCCGCGCCCTTGCCTCGGCCAAGGGGATGAACGAGTTCGCTCGGACCGACGAGGTCGTCGTGCTGCGTACCGTGCAAGGACGCAAGATGGCCGGGCTCTACGACGTCGGGGCGATCCGCCGCGGCGCCTATGACGATCCCGCGATCTACGCCAACGACGTCATCGTCGTCGGCGATTCTCCGCAGCGGCGCCTGTTCCGCGATTTCGTCTCGCTTTCGCCGCTGATCGCGGCGCCCCTAATCGCCATCCTGCAGTAAGGCACCGTGGGCATGAACTTTCACACTCCCCAGCTGCAAGGTGCGGCTCCCGGCCCGCTGACCGCCCCGGTCCTCGCTTCCGGCGCACCGGCCGGCGAGGGCCTGCAAATCCGCCAATATCTGCGGATGGCGCGGCGCTGGCGCTACCTCATCATCGGCGCGACTGTCGCCTGCGTTCTTCTTGGTCTCATCGCCACCTTGCTGATGACGCCGAAATACACCGCGGTTGCGACAGTAGAGATTGCTCGAGAGTCAGCGCAGGTTACCAATTTCCAGGGGGTAGAGCGCGAGAGCAGCCCGATCGACCAAGAATTTTATCAGACTCAGTACGGTCTGCTGCGCTCACGTGCCCTTTCGGAATCGGTCGCCAATCAGGTCCGTCTCGTCGACGATCCCAAATTCTTCTCGCTGTTCGGGTTCAAATCTGATCTTCCCGCCTTTCAGCTCGTCAACGGCCGCTATCCCGCCGGCGGACGCGCCGAGCGGCAGCGGGTCGCGGGTAAGATTTTGCGCGACAACCTGTCGGTGAATCCAACCCGACTGTCGCGGCTGGTCGACATCGGCTTCACCAGTCCCGACCCGGCGCTATCGGCGCGGATCGCAAACGCCTGGGCGGAAAATTTCATCCGGACCAATCTCGAGCGGAAGGTCCAGGCCAGTTCCTATGGTCGCAACCTGCTCGAGCGGCAGCTGACAATCCAGAAGGAGCGGCTTGACGAGAGCCAGCGCCAACTGGTCGGCTATGCTTCGCAGCAACAAATCATCAACCTCCCCTCGCAGACGGGGGGCGATGGGAAGACCACCTCCGAACGATCGATCGTCGCTGATGACCTCGCCGCGCTTAATACGGCCCTGGCGCAGGCGACCGCAGACCGCATTCAGATGGAAGCACGGTTCAACCAAGCCGGCCGCTCGGGCGCCTCGGCCGAGGCGTTACGCAACGCTGCAATCAACAATCTCCGCCAGCGCCGCGCCGAGCTTGCCTCTGATTACCAGCGGATGATGGTCCAGTTCGAACCGGGCTACCCCGCCGCCAAGGCAATCCAGTCGCAGATCGATCAGCTCGACCGATCGATCGCGCGCGAGGAGAGCCGTGTCTCGGGTTCGCTTGAGGCGGACTATCGCGAGGCGCGCGAAAGGGAAAACTCGCTCCAGGCGCGGGTTGACAAGCTCAAGTCGAACTATCTCGATCTGCGCCGACGCAGCATCCAGTACAATATTTACCAGCAGGAGGTTGATACCAACCGCTCGCTCTACGACGGCCTGCTCCAGCGCTATAAGGAAATCGGGATTGCCGGCGGGGTCGGAGTCAACAACATCTCGGTAGTCGATGCCGCTGACGTGCCGCAGCGCCCGTCGAGTCCACGCCTCTTCTTCAATCTGCTGATCTCACTCATCGCCGGGCTCGGCATCGGCGTCGGTCTTGCCTTCGCGCTCGAGCAATTGGACGAAGCCATTGCCGATCCGGCGGAGATCGAGCGCCGCCTCGGCCTACCCCTGCTTGGCTCGGTCCCGAAGGTCGAGGACGGGACGACCCCACGAAACGAACTGCTCAATCGCAAGTCGGACCTTGTTGACGCCTATCTGGCAGTCAATACCAACCTCGGTTTCACCACCGAACACGGTGTGCCGCGCTCGTTCGCCGTCACCTCGACCCGGCCGGCGGAGGGCAAGTCGACCACCGCACTGGCGCTCGCGACGATGCTGGCGCGTGCACAACGCCGGGTCATCTTGGTCGACGGCGATATGCGTTCGCCCTCCGTCCACCATCTCGGCGGAGTCAGCCACGACCACGGACTGAGCAACTTCCTCGCCGGCGACGACCGGATCGATACGATGACCTTCGAGATGGCGGATCTCGGCATCACCGCAATGTCAGCGGGTCCGATCCCGCCCAACGCGGCGGAGCTGCTGACCAGCACTCGCCTGTCGCTGTTGATCGAGCGTCTGCTCGAGCATTTCGATCACGTCATCATCGATTCCCCGCCGGTCATGGGACTGGCCGACGCGCCGCTGATAGGCAGCCGGGTCGAGGGCGTGATCTATACCGTCGAATCGCACGGTATCCGGTCGAGCTTGGTCAAGACCGCACTCAACCGACTGGTCAGCGCCAATGCCCGCATCATCGGCGGTATCCTGACCAAGTTTGAGGCGCGGCGGGCACATTATGGCTATGGCTATGAATACGGCTATGGCTATGGGCGCGATGCCAAGGATCGGAGCTGACCCTGTGACCGGCCGGCGTAGGGTGGCGCGGCGGTCGTCACGCGAATGGGCCGTACGCGGGGTCCTGGCAGTGGTACTGGCTGCGACAGGGTATCTGGCGATCAGCTTCTCCGTCGCGCAAGTCGCGGCTCGAATAAGCCCGGAGTTCGCTTATCGCCTTGCACCTTATGATGGGCGGATCGCGGCGCGGATCGCTGCGATGATCACTGATGGCGAGGCCGATCCCACCGAGCGGGTTCGCGCCGATGTGCTTGCGCGAGAGGCGCTACGACTCGACCCGACTGCGGTTGCCGCGCTTTCCACGCTTGGTATCGACGCCGATGTCCGAGGCGACCGCCAGAGCGCGCGCCGGCTGTTTGACCAAGCAAACCGTCTGTCACGCCGTGATCTCAAGACACAACTCTGGAAGATAGAGGACGCAGTCGGTCGCGGTGACGTGCCGGGGGCACTACGTGCCTATGACATCGCACTGCGTACGCACCCCTATCTTTCAGAACTTCTCTTTCCGGTACTGGGCGGGGCGAGCGCCGACCCTACGATCCGGCAGCAGGTAGTCCGCACTCTGGCTACGCGCCCTGCTTGGGGCGCCGACTTCGTCAACTTCGTCGCGGCAGGCGCTGTCAACCCTGATGTCACCGCCAGCCTCCTTACCGACCTTGCACGCGCACGGGTACCCGTGCCACCGACCGCCAGGCGCGATGCGATCGACGCACTGGTCAAGGCCGGGCGGCTCGACGCGGCATGGCGTTATTACGCCTCGACCCACCGCGGTGCTGACCGCCGGCGAGGACGTGACCCGCGCTTCGCTGCGCAGACCGATACCCCATCGGTACTCGATTGGCTGCCAGTCAACGCTGACGGGATCGTCGCCACAACCGGGGACGGCGGGCTTAATTTCAGCGCGCCAGCGAGCCTGGGCGGCGCGGTGATCGCCCAGGCCCAGTTGCTTCCCCCCGGTCGCTATCAAATCGCCGGGCGAGCGAGTGGGATAGCTGACAACGCAGCGGCTGAACCTTATTGGGTTTTGCAATGCCGCAACGACGCGCGTGAACTCGGACGCGCCGTGCTGAGAGCGGGCAACGGGCCGTTCGCGGCCGAAGTAACCGTTCCAACTGACTGTCCGATTCAGACGCTCGCGCTCATAGTGCGCCCCTCCGATGCCATTGGCGGGACGACCGGCCGGGTCGAGGAGGTCGTGCTGACGCCGGTGCATATGGGCAGCGATGGACGATAACCAGGACGATCGGTCCGGGATAACTCGGCGAACAACGCTGAGCTCGTTCCGTGCGCTTGCGGTACCCTATCTCGGCTATCAGGTTACCGCAGCGCCGCGCGTTCGGGTAGAGAGTGGCAACGGGTTCCTCCAGGCGGGGCGTGGCGCGCAGCCGCGCAGCGTCGACAGCAAGCTGCGCGAAACGGTGTCGGTCGCCGACTTCGGCGCGCGCGGCGATGGCGTCACCGACGATACCACCGCATTCAACGCCGCGATCGCGACCGGCAAGTCGGTCTTCGTCCCTTATACCCCAGCCGGCTATGCGGTGGCCGGGATCGACGTAATCAGTAACATGCAGATCATCGGCGAAAAGTCGGGGATGGCGCGGGCGCCACTGCTGATCGTGACCCGGTCGGGCAGCTCGGCCTTCCGCAACGCCTCGCGTGACCATGTCTTCCATTGCGTCTTCGAGAACCTTGCCTGTACCGCAGCACCTGGGGTTACCAATGCCGGCTTCTACGCGCAGGACAGGCGCACGCATTATTCCGGCTATTTCACCTTTCGCGCGATCGAGACCTATCTGACGCTGCGGACCAGCTATCGTGGCCTGTTCATCTTCGTACTATGGGATCGGTGCCGCGATGGCTATCTCGGCAGCGCGACCGACAGCGGGCATGGCGCGATTGCGGCGCTGGCGGACGCTTATGGCCAGACCAACCAGCAGAATTTGAACCGGGTCCGAGACACGATGATCTTCAACGCCTTCGGCTGCGAGGCCGCGGTAGTCGGGTCGTTCGGGATCCAGTGGAGCTTCGAGAACACCAATTTCGAGGCACTGCGCACTCGCGCGATCGCCGCTTATAATCTTCTTCAAGTTGGGTTCTCGAACTGCTGGTTCGAGGATATCCGCGCCGCTGCGATCGCCCATGTCGGAGTCTATCCCGGCACCGCGGCCGCCTCGACGATCCGGTTCGACCATTGCCATTTCGTTCTGAACGGTACGGCACCCTTCGTCGCTGTGGTTGATAACCCGGGGACTGTGTCGGTTCGCGACAGCCTGTTCAGCCTGGTCAGGACCGGGGTGCGATTGTGCGACGATGGCGCACGGGTCGCGACCAATGAGGGTAATTTGGCGGTTTCGGGTCCTGGCGCGGCAGGATTCTTTCTCGGCAACCATGCCGATACGGTTGCCGGCGGGCGTCGTTTTCTCAACGGTGCCCCAGACAACCGGATAGCGGCGATCACCCTACAGAATGGTGGGGCGATCGCGGCGACTGACGGCTTTCTGTCGCGCACCGACATCCAGGTTGGCAGAGAGTTCACAACGATCGCAACCTCGCGCACGGGGCTTGGCGGAACCTGCATCGTCTCAGGCTATGACCCGACAGGCGGCGCCCAACTGCGCCTGATCAAAGACTGGCAGGGCGGCACGGTGCGCGACGTCGTCGCGCCACTCAATGCGACCGGACGGATACTCGCTTTCCGAACCAGCGGCGCCGAACTTCAGATGCGGGTCGAGGGAAATCCTGTGACCGTGTTCACGACTCTCCTTCATTGATCCAGCGCCGTATGCCGACCCTTGGTAGTGCTATCTCGCCATCCCGCGCGCCGCACCGCCCGTCTCCAAGAACCAGCGATACGCGTCGGTGATCCCCTCATACAGACCAATACGCGGGGCCCACCCCATACCGCGCAACTTCCCCGCATCCATCAGCTTGCGTGGAGTGCCGTCGGGCTTGGTGGGATCGGTGCGAACCTCACCGTCGAGGCCGACCACTGCCATTACCATCCGCGCAACCTCGAGGATCGTCACGTCGTCGCCAAACCCGACATTGACGTGCTCGTTCTCCGAATAGGTCTTGAGGAGAAAGACGCAGGCGTCAGCAAGGTCATCAACGTGGAGGAACTCGCGCCGAGGGGTGCCGGTGCCCCAGATGTCGAGTCCGGATTGGCCCTGCATCTTGGCCTCGTGTGCCTTGCGGATCAGCGCAGGCAGGACATGGCTGCCCTTCAGGTCGAAATTGTCGCCGGGACCATAGAGATTGGTCGGCATCGCCGAGATATAGTCGCGTCCATGCTGGCGGCGATAAGCCTGGGCAAGCTTGATCCCGGCGATCTTGGCGACCGCATACCATTCATTGGTCGGCTCGAGCGGACCGGTGAGGAGCGCATCCTCGGTGATCGGTTGGCGCGCGAGTTTGGGATAGATGCAGGACGAGCCAAGGAACAGCAGCCGACCAACGTCGCTGCGATGCGACGCCTCGATGACGTTCGCTTCGATCATTAGGTTGTCGTAGAGAAAATCGGCCGGCCAGGTGTCGTTGGCGAGGATGCCACCGACCTTCGCCGCGGCGAGGATTACCACATCGGGGCGCTCGACTGCAAACCAGTCGCGTACAGCACGCTGGTCAAGAAGATCGAGCGTCTCGCGTCCAGCGGTCAGTACCTCGCAATTCTCACGAGCGAGGCGCCGGACAATAGCCCCGCCGACCATCCCGCGATGCCCGGCAACATAGACTCGCTTACCGGTGAGATCATATCCCTCGGTCATCACGCCCCCTTGGCGATCGGCGCGTGCTGCATCACCTCGAGGTCGGCGAGCACCATCTCACGGGCGAGATCGCGCGGGCTCGTCTCATGGGTCCAGCCCAGCTTCTCGTGCGCCTTAGTCGGGTCTCCAATTAGGAGGTCGACCTCAGTCGGACGGAAATAGCGAGGATCCACCTCTACCAAGCATTGACCAGTTTGGCTGCAATAACCCTTCTCGCGCTCGCCCTCCCCTTCCCAGCGTAATGTTATGCCGACGTCAGCAAATGCCCATTCGACAAACGTGCGCACCGAGGTTGTTACCCCAGTCGCCAGTACATAGTCGTCAGGCTTGTCTTGCTGTAGCATCAGCCACATGCCGCGAACATATTCACGGGCATGACCCCAGTCGCGCTTAGCATCTAGGTTGCCGAGCCAAAGCTTATCTTGCCGGCCAAGCTTGATTGCAGCGACTGCACGGGTAATCTTGCGGGTTACAAAAGTCTCACCACGCAATGGACTCTCGTGATTGAATAAAATTCCGTTCGATGCATGCATCCCGTATGCTTCGCGGTAATTGACCACGATCCAATAGCCATATAGCTTGGCGACGGCATAGGGGCTGCGTGGATAGAAGGGAGTTGTCTCCTTCTGCGGCACTTCTTGAACGAGGCCATAGAGCTCGGACGTCGAGGCCTGATAGAAGCGCGAAGTCTGCTCCAGCCCAATAATCCGCATCGCCTCTAGGAGTCGCAGGGTCCCGATCGCGTCGGCATTAGCGGTATATTCGGGGGTTTCGAAACTAACTTGGACATGGCTCTGCGCGGCGAGGTTGTAAATCTCGTCGGGGCGGACCTGCTGTACCAGCCGGATCAGGTTTGTGCTGTCAGTAAGATCGCCGTAATGGAGGTGGAAACGTGCTCCCTCCTCGTGCGGATCCTGATAAATATTTTCGATCCGCCCAGTGTTGAACGACGACGAGCGTCTCTTCAACCCATGGACCTCATAGCCCTTCGAGAGCAGCAGCTCAGCGAGATAGGCACCGTCCTGCCCCGTTGTGCCAGTAATCAGCGCAACCTTGCGTTCACTCACTAACCAAACTCCCTGATCCTTAGCACGACACCCGCGCCTGCCTGACGACTTGGCCTACTACCTCCGACCGCCATCACTGCCGGACGACTGGTAGGGTATGGCTACCCCGCAGCGAAGCACGGTATCGTTGAAAGCCGCTGCATCGCAGAAAGGGACGGGGCGGACAAGTCATCGACGCTGCCCGCTGCACTGGCTAACCAACAGGTTTTTCGCCATACTCATACCTTTAAATGCCTCCGCGTTAGCGTTTGGAGTTGCTGCTCCGGGGAGCAGCTGAGCGTACCGGAGGCACGCAGCACGTGAGGGATGAAAAAATTCGGCGATCTGCTTTTTCCTTCGCAGCCGGCAAGCGGGGTATTGTATGCCAGTCGTGAAGACGACCAAGGCGGGTTTGCGGAACAGCTGAACGAGCCTTCGCCGTGCCCCGAAACGCTGAAGGTTAAAGGCGTTTGGGCAACAAGGAATTGACACCCAGCCCATAGAGGCATGCAATTTGCGCAAGGCCATACTTCTGCATCGCTGGCGATTGCCGATCCGCAAACCAGCTTCTATTCGCAAATCGCTATGCTCTCCCCCGTCAAGCTCATCCCTCCTACGCGGTTCGGCGATGCACGCGGCTGGTTCACGGAGGTTCACTCAGTCCCTGCCTTCGCTGCGCTGGGAATTGACATAACTTTCGTTCAGGACAACCACTCGCTGTCCGTCCCTGCCTTCACGCTACGCGGGCTACATTTCCAGACCCCACCGCGCGGGCAGGACAAGTTAGTGCGCTGCATCCGCGGGCGAATCTTCGATGTCGCGGTCGATGTGCGGCGGGGTTCGCCGACCTATGGCCGCTGGGTGGGCACTGAACTTTCGGCCGATAACGGCTACCAGCTGTTCATCCCGATCGGCTTCGCCCACGGCTTTGTGACGCTCGAGCCGGATTGCGAGGTGACGTACAAATGCTCCGATACCTATGCGCCTGAAGCGGATGGTGGCATCCGCTGGGATAGTGTCGGCATCGACTGGCCATTACCCGCTGGCGTGACGCCGGAACTTTCGGGAAAGGACAAGGTGCAGCCGACGCTCGCCGAGTTCGATAGCCCCTTCCCCTATGACGGCCGCCCGCTCGCGCCGCTCGCCTGAGGACCCATACGCAATGCGCATCTTCGTCACCGGCGGGGCCGGCTTCATCGGCTCGGCGCTCGTCCGGCATCTGATCGAGAACACGGACCATGAGGTCCTGAACTTCGACAAGCTGACCTATGCCGGCACGCTGTCGACGGTCGAGCGGGTCGCGGGCAGCAACCGCTATCGCTTCGTTCAGGGCGATATCTGCGATGCGGAGGCAGTGCGTGCCGCAATCGTCGAGTTCAAGCCCGATATCATCACTCACTTGGCGGCCGAAAGCCATGTCGATCGCTCGATCGACGGGCCCGGCGCGTTCGTGCAGACCAATGTCGTCGGCACCTATACGATGCTCGCCGAGGCGCGCGCCTATTGGCTGGGGCTGGACAATGCCGCCCGCGAGGCGTTCCGCTTCCACCATATCTCGACCGATGAGGTTTACGGCTCGCTTGGCGATACCGGCCTGTTCACCGAAGAGACGCCCTACAATCCACGCTCGCCCTATTCGGCGTCGAAAGCCGGCAGCGATCACCTTGTCAGCGCCTGGGGCCATACCTTCGGTTTGCCCGTGCTGATCACCAACTGCTCGAACAACTACGGCCCCTACCACTTCCCTGAGAAGCTGATTCCGCTGATGATTGCCAAGGCCTTGGATGACCAGCCGCTGCCGATCTACGGCAAGGGCGACCAGGTTCGCGACTGGCTGTACGTCGAGGATCACGTCCGCGCCCTGCAGGCAGTGTTCGAGCGTGGGCAACCTGGGCGCACCTATAATGTCGGCGGGCACAACGAGCGCCAGAATATCGAGGTCGTGAAGACACTTTGTGCGATCTTAGACGAGCTACGCCCGCGCGCCGACGGCAAGTCCTACGCTGACCAGATGACCGAGGTCACCGACCGCCCCGGGCACGACAAGCGCTATGCAATCGACGCGAGCCGCATTGGCGAGGAACTCGGCTGGACGCCGGCCGAAACGTTCGAGACGGGTATCCGCAAGACGGTTGAATGGTATCTCGCCAACGAAGACTGGTGGCGTCCGCTGATCGCGGCAAAGGCGGCCGAACGCCGCGGCATGGCCTGACATGACGACCTGTATATGTGTCGACACGAGATTGCCGCGATGAATGATGTGGTGCGTCATATCCTTGTTACCGGTGCGGGCGGTCAGCTTGGCACCGAATTACAGCGCTGCGCCTGGCCCGAGGGGTGGCGGGTGACCGCGCTCGATGTCGCCGATCTCGACCTGCGCGATACGGCTGCGATCGAGCGGATGGTCGCCTCACGCCCCTGGGCGGCAGTGATCAACGGCGCCGCCTATACCGCAGTAGACAAGGCGGAGACCGACGTCGTCACTGCCTGGGAAGTCAACGCGATGGCGCCCGCCGCCTTCGCGCAGGGTTGCGCTGAGGTGGGCATCCCGCTCGTCCAGGTCTCGACCGACTACGTCTTCGCCGGCGACAAGGCGGGCGCGTGGGAGATCAATGATCCGGTTGCGCCTTTGGGCGTCTATGGGGCGTCCAAACTGGGCGGGGAACTCGCGGTGCGGACCAGCGGGGCACGCCATGCGATCGTCCGCACCGCCTGGGTGGTGAGCGCGCACGGCAGCAATTTCGTGAAGACGATGCTTCGCGTCGCCGAAGGCCGCGACCGGCTGACCGTGGTCGACGACCAGCGCGGCAGTCCGACGAGCGCGGCCGACCTGGCCCAGGCGCTGATGACAATCGCCGTCCGCCTCGCCGACGATGCGGACGCGCCGACCGGCACCTTCCACTTCAGCAATGCCGGCGATATCAGCTGGGCGGATTTCGCCGTCGAAATCTTCCGCCAGTCGGCGCAGCGTGGCGGCCCCTCGGCCGAAGTCACTCGGATTCCCAGCAGCGATTATCCGACCCCGGCACGCCGTCCGGCCAATTCATTGCTGAGCCATGACGCTATCCACGATGCGTACGGCATCACCCCCCGGGACTGGCGCGAGGCGCTTAGCAACATTCTCGACGAACTGATCGGAGCTGAACAGTGAAGGGCATCATTCTCGCCGGTGGCTCGGGTACGCGGCTCCATCCGGCGACGCTCGCGGTGAACAAGCAGCTGCTTCCCGTCTACGACAAGCCGATGATCTATTATCCGCTCAGCGTTCTAATGCTGGCGGGGATCCGCGATGTCCTGATCATTTCCAGCCCCGAATTCATCGACAATTACCGCCGCCTATTCGCTGATGGGTCGGCGTTCGGACTGACTATCTCTTACGCCGAGCAACCGAGCCCCGATGGTCTCGCCCAGGCATTCACTATAGGCGCCGACTTCATCGATAACGACCGGGTTGCCCTGGTGCTGGGCGACAACATCTTCTTCGGCGCAAATCTCACCACCCTGCTCAACCGCGCTGTCGCGCGTGAGAGTGGCGCGACAGTGTTCAGCTATCAAGTCGAGGATCCCGAGCGCTACGGCGTGGTGGGCTTCGGCGAAGGCGGCCAAGCTGTTAGCCTAGAAGAAAAGCCGGTTCAACCGAAGTCTAATCATGCGGTGACCGGTCTGTATTTCTATGACAACCGCGTCGTCGACTATGCGCGCAACCTGAAACCATCGGCGCGTGGTGAACTCGAGATTACCGATCTGAATCGGCTCTACATGGAAGCGGGCGATCTCTACGTCGAGCAGATGGGGCGCGGTTATGCCTGGCTCGACACCGGCACGCACGACAGCCTGTTGGAAGCCGGTGAATTCGTCCGCACGCTGCAGCATCGCCAAGGCGTTCAGATCGCCTGCCTCGAAGAAATCGCCTTTGAGATGGGCTTCATTTCCGCTGAGCAGGCTCGTACGGCCGGTGAGCGCTTCAAGAAAACAGCATATGGTCGGGCGATTCTGCGAGCTGTAGACAGCGTCTGATGCTCTACAGCTTGACTGACTCTGTCACACGCTGCGGGAAGTATCTTTGATATCGTGGCCGACGAGCAGATCGAACGACATGCCTGTCTCGTAACGCTTTACCGTCCGGTATCATCGATATTTTGTTGCTGCGGCGGTGAGATTACCGGAGCCGAACGACTCTTATCGTCCGTTGTCGTCTTGAACGCCGCGCCCGGGTCATTCGTCGCATCGACGCGGTAGCGCTCAATCCGCAGATCAAGGCGGTTCTCAACCCGCGATGCGATCCGATTGTTGATCCGTGCGGGATTGAGATTGGCTGGTTGGCCCTTTGCGTTAAGCCGGGCGCCATATGCCGTCGCTGTATCGCGCGCAGAACGAGTCTGAGCGCCGGAAACCGACGGAAGGGCTATGACTGCCAGGAGGGGGGCCATCAAGAGGGGGCGCATAACGCGTTCGGATCGCATGGCGCTCAATGTACCGCCTTTTGTAGCGGCCGTCATCACGCTTGCGAGACCAGCTGTTGTATTGGCTCATTTAACTGTTCAATCGTTAATCCGTCTCTCATGGTGTTTGCGCGCCGTGTCGTTGAACGCCTCTTGGCCATAGCCGCCTGAATGTTTCTGCAGGCCCCGGGGCCTACATGATATACGCCAAAGGCGTCACCAGCCTTAAGAATGTATCAGTCGTGTGAATGTCGCGCGCCAGTTACCCGCCATATCACTGAAACCGTACAATGAAGCGTAGCCATTGTCGGGGTGAACCCGTCCAAATGTTTCAGTCTAGACACATTTGTATCTCGCACATAATGTGCCGATAGTAACCGGGGATTTTCATGACTGTTGCGAAGACGATGCCGCTTGGCCGGCGGGTACGCGTGCGTGCGCTTCAAACGAGTGCAGTATTGGGGGCGATGCTCGTAGCGGGGCCGGCATTCGCGCAATGTGCGCCCGATCCGACGATCACCAACGGTACGACGACCTGCACCGGTACCGACGGGGACGGACTGACAGTCGCCACGAACAATACGCGTGTCGTCGTGGCGCCGGGAGCGGTCGTCCGGCCAGGCAATGGATCCGCGGCCCTCCTGTCGACTTCCTCTAACGCGACCTTCCAGATTGGCGGAACGGTTGATGGCGGCAACACCAAGCCTGGTCTGTTCGTGTCTACCGGCCCCGCCACGACCGGACCATGCGACCCTTATGCCGGCGCTTCGGTGGGCAGCTGCATTCCGGGCAGCATCGTGAGCGTCAGCCCGTCCGCAAGTGCGACGATCTCCGTCCTTCAGGGCGGAATACTCAGCGGCGCACAGGGGCTGCTGATCCGGCGCGACGCCGGAAACCCGAACGGATCCATCTACGCAACGCTTAGCAACGCAGGCACGATTACCGGCACCAATGGCCCGGCAGTCGTGGCGGATCAGATGGGATTCGGCTCGCTGTCGGTCACCAACGCGGCCACCGGAACGATCGGCGGCATCTTGGGCACGATAGCCTACGTCACCAACGCAGGCACGATCGATGGCGGCGGCAACAGCGCCGTCGCCACGACGCTGTCGGGTATGAACATCGCCAATACCGGCCGGATCGTCTCGGGCAGCGGATCGACGACGCTGAGTGGCACCGGCTATCTCTACGTCACCAATGCGGCCGGCGCGACGATCGGCGGTGGCGCCACCGCAATCCGCACCACCGGAGCATTGTCGCTGAGCAATGCGGGCACGATCAACGGCTCCGTCATCTCGACCGCGCCGGCCGGCCAAGGCAGCACGATCGATACGCGTGCCGGCACGATCAACGGCAACGTCACGCTGGGTGCGGGCGACGACACGCTGCGCGCGCGCTACGACGCGGTGACCGGCAAGATCAGTTCGATCACGGGCACGATCGACGGGGGCGCGGGGATCGACACGATCGCGCTCGGCGTCGATGCCAACACGACGTTCCGCAGCATCGTCCTGCCGACGAACTTCGAACGGCTCGGCCTCGACCTCAGCAACAACGCCATCGCGACGCTCGCCCCCGGATTTTCCACGGGAACCGCGATCCAGCTCGGCGGCAACGGCACACTCGTCAACCAGGCGGCGCTCGTCACGACCGGCCAGGCGATCAACGCGGGCTTCGCCTCGTTCGGCCTCGCGGTCACCAACCAGGGGTCGATCAGCGCGACCTTGAGCGACACCGGCAGCTATGCGGTCGGCACGCCCGCAACGCTGACCAACAGCGGTACGATCAGTGCCACCGGTGGCGGGGGCGTATCGGTGTATGGCACGCTGACCAACACCGGCACGATCAGCGCGACCGGAACCGGCGCCGCGATCACGTCGGGCACGCTGGCGAATACGGGCACCATCCGCTCCACCGGCGGCATCGGCGTCTCTGCCTATCTCTCGAGCGCTTCGACCAATGCGGGCACGATCACCGGCGCCACGACCGGTCTTGCGCTTACGAGCGGACGGCTGACCAACAGCGGTTCGATCAGCGGCGGGACGACCGGCATCCTGCTCGGCTATGGTACGACGTTCATCAATGCCGCAGGCGGTACAGTGGCGGGCGGCATCGCGAGCAACGGGCCGACGATTGTCGGCAATGCGGGACGGATCACGGGCAACGTCAATCTTGCCCAAGCATCCAGCTTCGATTCGAACAACGACGTCTACATCGACAATGGCGGCAGCGTCAGCGGGGCGATCCGGCTAGGCGGCGGTGACGACCAACTGGTGGTCGACCTGGCGGCGACGGCGGGTCGCCCGCTTGCCGGCGCGATTGGCGGAGTCGATGCCGGGGCGGGCTGGGACACGATCCGCTATCGTGTCGGCGCGGATGCGAACGCGACACTCGCCCTGCCGAACAGCTTCGAAGGACTGGCCTACGAAGTGTCGAACGGCGCGGCACTGACTCTGACGAGCGTGTCCCCGATAACGACGACGATCGGGCTGACCGGCAAGGGGTCGGTCGCGCTGAACGCCAATGTCTCGATCACCGACCGGACCCTGATAGATGCGACGATCCCGTCGACCGACCAGCTGGCCGGGATAGCGACCAACGTCGTTCCGGCGCTGTCGATCAGCAATGCGGGCACGCTGGCACTGACGGCAACGACGCAGAACCTGTACAGCACGCTGAGCGCGATCAACGCCGGCAGCGCCGACGTCACCAACACGGGCACGATCAGCGTCGCCAATGCGACCGGCCGCTATTACCCGGCAATCGCCATCCAGGGCGGGACGACCGTCACCAATGCCGGGACGATCAATCTGGTGGGTGCCGGCACCGCGATCAGTGGTGCACGCACCATCGTCAACAGTGGCACGATCACCGATACGGTCGGGTCGAATGCCGTCGGCGTTACCGGCTTCACGACGCTGACCAACAGTGGAACGATCCGCACCGATGGTATCGCGGTGCAGGCCAATTCCTATTATGCGACCGCATCGATCGCGAACAGCGGAACGATCGAGAGCCGCAAGGCCGCCGCCATCAGCCTGGGTTATGGTACCAAGCTCGTCAACGAGGCGGCGGGAATCATCCGCGCCGCCACCGCAATAGATGCGTCTAATGGCGGCCTGATCGTCAATCGCGGCGCCATCGTCGGCAACGTCACGGCATCCCCCAATGCCTATGGTTCGGTCGCCTACATCGCGGACGGCGGCACGCTGACCGGCAACCTGACCTTCGGCCAGGGCTATGACTTCTTCCTGCAGAAGGGCGACACGACCGGCGTGTCGGGGACAATCGACGGCGGGAACGGGTTCGACACCTTCGGCTATTCGCGCAGCACCAGCGGCAGCATCGCGCTCGACAAACGGCCGGGCATCAACTTCGAAGCGGATTATGTCGAGGCGCTCGGCGCCGATACGCGCGTCACGCTCACCGCGACGCAGCGCATCGGCAACGCCGTCTATCTCCAGGGCGACGGTACGATCATCAACGAGGCGATGATCGATGGCGGCGCGTCGACCTATCTGTTGACCGGCATGTCCGGCGTCGGCCAGGGCAACACGCTCGCTGCATTCATCAACCGCGGCACCATCGCCGGGGGCATGAGCGGCGCGCTGTCCTCGCTGACCAACAGCGGTACGCTGGGCAGCAAGACGCTTGCCGGCAACGGCGTGTACCAGGTCCTCAACGCCGGGACGCTGGCCTTCGACAACAGCGGAACTGTCCTCTCGTCGGGGGTCTATGACGCCGTCACCCTGACCGGCTCCGGCCTCGCCGGGATCAGCGCCGGCAACAGTGGCACGATCGACGGCGGGATGGCCGTGTCGGCGACCTTCGCCACGCAGCAGACGCCATCGCTCCTCAACCTTACCAATACCGGCACGATCACCGCGGCGAACGGCGATGCGCTGTCGGTCACCGCCGGCAGCTCCTACTATACGACCAATGCCGCTGCCGTGACGCTGACCAACAGCGGCGCGATCACCGCGAGTGGCGACCGCGGTTCGGCCGCCTCGGTGCAGGTGATCGGCAGTGCCGCATCGACCTACGCCATCGATAATAGCGGTACGATCCGCGCGACCGGCAATGGCGGTATCGTCACCTATAGCTATTACCCGGGCAGCGTCGTCACCTACAAGGTGACCGATCCGGTCGCGGGCCTGGACCTGTACACCGATCCCGGGGTGAGCGGTGCGATCGCCAACAGCGGGACGATCGAGGCAAGCGGCACCCGCGCCGTCGCCCTGCTCGTGTCCGGTACCGCGCTCAACCTTACCAACAGCGGCACGATCCGTGGTGGAACCGGCACGACGCTCGATGCCGACGACCTGTTCGGCCAGTCGAACGGCATCACGACGCTTGCCGGTGCGATCCAGACGCTGGGCAACAGCGACGACCGCATCGTCAATAGCGGCACGATCATCGGATCGGTCGATCTCGGCCGTGGCAACGACCGGATCGAAAACCGTGGCCGGATCGAGGGCAACGTCTTCCTCGGCGATGGTGACGATACCTTCGTACAGGCAGCGGACGCGGTAATCGTCGGCACCGTCGATGGCGGCGCGGGTACCGACAGCCTCGTCGTCGATGCGACGCGTGGCGGCGCGGTCAACGGCGACCAGTTCATCAACTTCGAGCGATTCAGCCAGATCGGCAACGGCACCGTCGCCTATTCCGGCAGCTTCCGCTTCGATGCGATCGGCGTGTCGGGCGGCACGATCAGCGTCGCGGCGGGACGGACGCTGTCGAGCACGGGCACGACGACGATCGCGGGCAGCGATGGCGCCGAAACGGTGCTCAACGCGGGGACGATCGCCGGGACGATCGATCTCGGGGCCGGCAACGACCGGGTCGTCAACACCGGCACGATCGGCGGATCGGTGCTGCTCGGGGCGGGCGACGACCAGTTCGTCGAAGGACCTGGCAGTCGGGTCGTCGGTATGGTCGATGGCGGTACCGGCGACAACCTGTACACGGTGCAGCTTGCAGGGGACCGCAGCGGGATCGGCCGGCGCGTCAATTTCGGGCGGCTGTCGGTCGAAGGCAATGGTACCTTGGCGCTGACGCTCGACCAGAGCTTCCGCTCGATCGGCCTTGCCGGCACGGGACTCACCCTGGCGCTCAACGGCCTCGGCGTCGGCACCGTGACGGGATCGGATGCGGCGGAGACATTCGCAGTCGATGGCGATGTCGCCGCGGCGAACATGGGCGCGGGCAACGACACGCTCGCGCTCGGCACGACGCGCGCGACGGGGCTCTACATGGGCGGGACGGGCACCGACACGCTGCGCTTCACCGCCAGCGCACCCGTGACGCTCGCCGGCATGGCGACCGGCTTCGAACGCGTTGCCCTTGCGGGCGGCGCACTGACGGTCATGGGTACGCTCGGCACGGCAGGCGATGCGATCGCCTTTGCCGACGGGAATACAACGCTTGCCGTCGCCAACGGCGGCACGCTCGCCGGAACGATCAGCCTGGGATCGGGCAATGACGGCCTGTTCCTCGCGGCGGGATCGACGCTTGCGGGCAGCGTCTCGGGCGGCGCAGGCACCGACACTGCGACGCTCGAGCTGGCCGGCAACCGCACGCTGGCCAGCGGCATCCTCACCGATTTCGAGATCCTCGGTACGCAGGGCAATGGCACGCTGACGCTGAGCGGCAGCCATCGCTACGACCGCATAGTCGCCGACACCGATCTTGCCGTGGCCGCCGGATCGTCGCTCACCGCACCCGTCATGTTCGGTAGCGGCGCCAACCGCTTCACCATCGCCGGCACCTTCACCGGATCGGTCGATGGCGGCGCGGGCAGCGATACGATCCAAATCTCGGGCGGCACCAGCGCCGCTCCTGTCGCCTTCAGTGACGTCACCAACGTCGAGGCGCTATCGATGACCGGCGGCTTCGCGACCGTGTCGGGTAACGCCAGCTTCGGTGCTGTCGACATGTCGGGGGGGCGACTGGTCGGCTTGACGGGGTCGACGATGCGCGCGAGCCAGTTCGTCGTCCGCCAGGGCGCGACGTTCGGCTCGGCCGGCACCGTGGTGGGCGACATCGCGGTCGCCGGCATCCTCAGTCCGGGCGCATCGCCAGGAACGATGACGGTCAACGGCAATGTCTCACTTGCGGCTGGCTCGACCTCGCTTTTCGAGATCACGCCCACCGTTGCCGACCAGCTGCGCGTCAACGGCAGCGTCGCGATCACATCCGGCGCAACGCTGAAGATCGTCGCGGAGGGACAGATTCGTCCCGGCACCTCCTACGACCTCATCGTTGCGAGCGGCGGGATCACCGGCAGCTATACGACGATCGACAAGGCTGCCTCGCTGTTCGGTTTCATCGTCCAGCGTGCCGATCGCATCCAGCTGCTCGGGCAGTTCCTGGGCGATGCATCGTTCAGTCCGCAGGTCGCGCGCAGCATCGCCTATGCCAATACCGCGATCCAGGTGCAGCCGGCGACCAGCGCCCTGTTCGACGCCCTCCCCTCGTTGCTGCTGGCAAGTGGCGCCTCCAATCCGCAGGCCTTCGCGCGGCTGACGCCCGAACCCTATGCATCGGCGAAGCAACTGGGTGTCGACCAGGCGCTGACGCTGGTCGATACGGCACGCGGCCCCGCCTTCGCCACGACGGACCGCGACGACATCCACGCCTTCACCTTCGCGCAGGGGCTGGGCCAGTGGCACAGGCTCGCCGGTAACGGCACGACCGGAACATCGACGGCACAGACGAGCGGCTACGGCTTCCTGGGCGGCATCGGTGTCGGCAACCGCGCCTGGACGGTCGGTGCGTTCGGCGGCTATCTCGACAGCCGCCAGCGGATCGACGCCCTCGCCGCGAGCACGCGCACCGATGGTTTCGTAGCCGGCATCCATGGCCGCTATGCAGTCAACGGCCTGTATCTCGCTGCCTCCGTCCTTTACGATGGCGGCGATGCCACGACGATGCGCACTTTGCCCAATGGGGTCGGTGCATCGGGCCGCTATGGCCTGCACGGCTGGATCAGCGATCTGTCGGCAGGTTACGCTATCCCGGCTGGCGACGACTGGGTGCTGACGCCCAAGGCTGGAATCACCTATGTGGATCGGCGTGGAAAAGGGACCCCGGTAGCGGGGTGATCGGCGTCGAAAAGGGACCCCTCATCCCGGTGGTCTAGGCTGTTCGCTTGGCGTGTGTCAGGCGGCGAGATCGGGATGCTGGTATTGGAGACGGTGTTGAGGATCCGGCGCGAGCACGCGTCGGGGAAGGCCATCAAGGCGATAGCGCGGGACTTGCACCTGTCGCGCAAGGTGGTGCGCAAGGCGATCCGGGCGCCGGAGGCGGACATGGGCTACCGGCGGGAGGTGCAGCCGCTGCCGAAGCTGGGGCCGTTTCAGGCGCGACTGGATGCGTTGCTGGAGGAAGACGAGGCACGACCGCGGCGCGAGAAGCTGCGCCTCACGCGCATCCACGACCTGCTGCTACGCGAGGGGTTCGACGGCTCGTACGACGCGGTGCGGCGTTATGCGGCTCGCTGGCGGCAGGCGCGGCGTCGCGATGTGATGGATGCGCCGGCGTTCATCCCGCTGCTGTTCCGGCCGGGCGAGGCGTATCAGTTCGACTGGAGCCATGAGGACGTCGAGATCTCGGGCAAGCCGATGCGTGTAAAGGTCGCGCATGTGCGGCTGTGCGCATCACGGGTGATGTATGTGCGCGCCTATCCCCGCGAGACACAGGAGATGCTGTTCGACGCGCATGCGCGGGCATTCGCCTTCTTCGGAGGCGTGCCGACGCGCGGCATCTACGACAACATGAAGACGGCGGTGACGAGCGTGTTCACGGGCAAGGAGCGGGTCTTCAACCGGCGCTTCCTGGTCATGGCCAACCATTACATGGTCGAGCCGACCGCCTGCTCACCGGCGTCGGGCTGGGAGAAGGGTCAGGTCGAGAACCAGGTGCAGACCGCGCGCGGCCGCTTCTTCCAGCCACGCCTGCGATTTACCAGCCTCGAGGAGCTGAACGGTTGGCTGGAGGCCGAGTGTCGGCGCTGGGCCGACATGCACCGGCATCCCGAGCGGAAGGAACTGACGGTCGCCCAGGCATGGGCAGCCGAACGGGCGGTGCTCCAGCCTGTTGTCGCGCCCTTCGACGGCTTCCACGAGAGCGAGCACGCGGTAAGCGGCACTTGCCTCATCAGCTTCGACCGCAACCGCTACTCCGTTTCTGCCCGGACGGTTCGGCGCGTTGTGCAGGTCCGTGCCTATGCCGACCGCATCCTCGTGCGCTGCGACGGTGAAGTCGTCGCCGACCATCCCCGGTTCTTTGGCCGGGACCGGACCATCTACGACCCGTGGCATTATCTGCCGGTGTTGGCGACCAAGCCGGGCGCCCTGCGCAACGGCGCACCGTTCCAGGGCTGGGAGTTGCCGCCTGCGCTGTCACGGCTGCGGCGCAAGCTCGGCGCCGGCGACGACGCCGACCGGCGGTTCGTGCGGGTGCTGGCGACAGTGCTCGATGACGGGCTCGAGGCGGTGGAAGCGGCCGTGCGCGAAGCATTGCTGGCCGGCACCGCCAGCGACGACGTCATCGTCAACATCCTGGCCCGCAGGCGAGAACCGCCACGACCGCTAACCATTGTCACCCCCGAGGACCTGGCGCTGCGCCATCCGCCCCGCGCCGACTGCAACCGCTATGACAGCCTGCGAGGTCTCCATGCAGCGGCATGAGATGATGACGGCCATGACCGAGTTGGGGCTGAAGGGCATGGCTGGCGCCTTCGACGAGGCGGTCACCACCGGTCTCCAGCGCAAGCGCACGACCATGGAGGTCCTGACCGACCTGCTGCGTGCCGAGGCGACGCACCGCCATGCAGCGTCGGTCCGTTACCGGATGTCGGCCGCCAGGTTGCCCGCGGTGAAGGACCTCGACGCCTTCGTCTTCGATGACACCCCCATCAACGAGGGACTGGTGCGCTCGCTATACAGCGGCTCGTTTCTTCCGGGCCGGCGCAACGTCGTGCTTGTCGGTGGGACGGGCACAGGCAAGACGCACCTCGCCACCGCCATCACCACCAATGTGGTACGGGCCGGCGCCCGGGGGCGCTACTTCAACACGGTGGACCTGGTGAACCGGCTTGAGGAGGAAACGCGTCTTGGCAAGGCCGGCACGCTGGCAGCCCAGCTCTCCCGGCTCGATCTGGTGGTGCTCGACGAGCTTGGCTACCTGCCGTTCGCCCGCTCGGGCGGCCAACTGCTCTTCCACCTCGTCAGCAAGCTCTACGAGCAGACCTCGGTCATCGTCACGACGAACCTCGCCTTTGGCGAGTGGCCGACCGTCTTTGGCGACCCCAAGATGACCACCGCGCTGCTCGACCGCATTACCCACCATTGCGACATCGTCGAAACGGGCAATGACAGCTGGCGCTTCAAGCACCGCAGTTGACGCCCAGGACCACCGGCAGAGAACGCTTCGCGCTGGTTGCGCCTCCGGTCGGGCTACGCCCGCCCTACGCCGCAACCAGCGCGAACAAAGCGCCCGTCATACCCGTCACGCTGCTCGACGAAGGGGGTCCCTTTTGCACGCCGATAGGGGGTCCTTTTTGGACGCCGATTGACAATCACCTATATCCGCACGACGCGCGACCGTACTGTCGAAACCGGGGGCGTCTTCGCGCTTACCGTCGCTCGCGACCGCCATGTCGCAGGCTTTGCGGATGCTGGCATCAGCTTGGGGCGAGCCGATACGTCGGACGCCGCATTCCGGCCCTATGTCGGTCTTGGTGTACGTACACAGATCGAAGGTCGCACCGCGACCGCGGTCGCCGGCTATGCTGGTGCGCCCCTATCGCTGGTCGCGACCGGCGCGCAGCGCGCGCAGGTGGTCGGAACGGCATCAGCCGGTCTCTCCTATCGCATGACGAGCGGCCTCGAGCTCTTTTCCACCGTCGAAGCGCAGACCGGCCGCAACGATCATCGCGAAAGCATCAACTCGGGCGTGAGATTACGCTTTTAGCGCCAATCCGCGATCCGGGAGCGAGAGGAGGCGGTTCATCGGCGGAGGTTGTGGCGGCGGCCTGGCGGGGCAGACCGTCGTCCATCAACCGGGTCGGAAAGGCTATCGAGTAGCGCCCGATCAACCGCGCTGAACGCGGGCTGCGCCAAAACCGGCGAACGATCGTGAAAGCATCGCGATGGCAGCATGTTTAGCGCACCGGGCCGCTCCCGTCGTCCAAGCTGAAGCCTTGCGTGTTCGCCTGTCCTGGCGGGGCCAAGAATGATGGGATGGCGATCAAAATCGATGATCGCCCTGTGTGGCGGCAATCGTTCGCACTATCGGTGGCTGATTGCCCAGGATAATTCCGCCCGCTCCGCCCTGGGTGCTGGCTAAACGAATGAGCGTTGCGGCCCGGCGACGCAATCTCTCCGCTTCTACCGGAGCGGCCTTACGGGCGAGATGCAGTGTCAGCAGCGCCTCGTTCTCGAGTTCATCGATCGTCATGTCTCAACGCTAACGTCGTTACGTTCGATTTCTGCTGTAATACCTAGTGAACGCGTATTAAACAAATGCAGTTCTCGCCCATAAAAAATCCCCACATGCTTAACAAATGATCAAAGGTCGCTGGTTGTCGCTATGATGATCCCGCGAAGAAGCAGATGCGCGACCATGTGGGTACGATCCCGCGCTAGAAGCCTGTTCCTCATGTTCACGATATGCTGTTCGACAGTTCGAGGGCTGCTACCGAGCCCCTTCGCGATCTCCTTGGCGGAATACCCCTTCATGACGAGGCGGGCCACCTCTTCCTCGCGCTGCGTCAACGTGATGTGCGGGTAAGACGTCATCTTCGATTTTCCTGGATCTGTTTGCAGACCCAAGGGCGCCCAAGCCCCGTGCAGGCAGGCGCTGCCTGCCTGTCCATCCGTACTTTTACGTATCCGTCCGCGCGGATTCACAGGCCCACTGGGCCTGTTAGCGTCGCGCGCATCTAACGCGGAGCGACCATGAACCGACCAACACACGCCGTCAGCGATGCCATGCTGGAGCGCCTGCGCCTGGAGATGTCGCACTATTCGAATTTCATCGACCTCATTCTCGACGATCCGGATAACCGGTATGGCGGCGAAGACGGTCGGAGCACGCTGGTCGAGATGCTCGGCCTGCTGATCGGGCTCACCGGGTCCGAGGACGATGCCATCGCCTGGCTGATCAACTCGCGCGGGTTCAACGACGCGACGAACGACGATGTCTGCGTGGGCCTGGCGCACGGCAATTTCTGGACGCTGGCGGCCCATACCGACTGGCTGCGGGTCATCGACACCTATCGCGATCTATGCCCTGCGTTGATCGAGACCGTCTTTCGTAAGGGCGCTGCCCCCACGGGTGATATGCCGTGACCGTATCCGATCTGGGGCTGGGGCTGCTTCTGAGCGGCGCGATCTTGCTGGCGGCGGGTGAGATCGGCAAGCGCCGACAGGTGCGGACCATCGGCCTGGGCGCGCTGTTCACCGGTTGCGCTATGACCGTCATCGGCCTGCTGGCCGGATCGATCCCGACGGGGGCGTGACGATGGCGAACACTGGCGATCGATCTCCCACGGCGCACGATATGAACGAGGCAGAACGCCTGCTCCGTGCGCATCATTACGCCGAGGTCCTTCGCAAACGCCCCGAACTCGTGCTCGAGGCGGCAACCCGGATCGCCAAGGTCGTCGGGGCTGGCGAGGCCACGCTCGGTCAGCGGTTGTGGCATGCACTTCTCGGTAAGCCCCTCGACATGATCATCCGGTGCATGATGGCGGACGATGCCGACGGGCGACTTTTGCGTTCGAACAACCCGTTCTCGATGCTGATCGGGCAAGCCGACGTCGCGGCGCGCCGCCAGATCCGCCAGGATGCTCGAGAGCAATGTCAGTGACCGAGCGATCGACAGTCGCTGTGATCGACTTACAACCTCCGATCCTCGTTAGCCAACCGACGGTCGCCTAACGTCCATGTCCACCCTTGCCGTGGAAGAGGGTGGGATCGGCGTGGTTGGTGTGATCGGTGTTCCTTCCCTTCGGCCTTGCGACCTGTGCGTCGCCCCTGAGGACGTCCGCCGCCTGACTAAGCAACCCACGCCTGGGCGTCGAGCCAGTGGGAGCGTTCCGCGTGGGTGATATCGGTGCGTTACCTTGTGCATCGCTTATACGATCGGCTGATGCATCTCGCATCGGGAGATGAATCTTTGATCCTCCCCGAACGTCACCGCCGCTAACTCCTGGCAAAACGCCGTTGGTTTCATCCGGGGGATGGCGGCGCGATTCACGATACTGCTCCTTGCTGCGGTGAACGTATTGGGATGGTGAGTGATCGGTCACCGTTGGTATCGTCCAAACGTCGGGTCGGTCACTGGTCCGTTTCGCCGGTTCGGCGTCATATTGCAGGGTGTCGCCTGTGCTCACCGACCCAGCTGCAAGCTTTTCAGTGGCCAATTTCTTTTTGGCGATGGCATCAATGATTATGGACGTGGCGCGCAAAGCTTTTTCCTCGTCTCTCGCCGCGATCGCGCGGCTGAGGCGGAGAGCGGCCGCTGCATCGGCGTCGTTGCCCGCTCCCGTGGCGGCGTCCATCTCCGGTTCGTCGGCAATGGCAGCAGCGTCATGCGCTGTTGCATTACGCTTCGATCGTTTGGGCCATTCCCACTGGTCGACCGGAATCATGGAGACCGGCGACGGGCCGGGAAGTTCAAGCTTGCCTTTCGCCGACGCAGCCTGTGACATGAGCCGAACTTCTCGTCGATGCCGCTCCGCCGACAACAAGCGTTGGAACGATGGTTCTCCGGCGAAATGGCGCATCAGCGTGTCGATGGCAGGAGGCACGTTCTTGCCAAGGCGAACCTCGCCATCCGCGAAGGTCAGCAGATTGCTGTCGGCACGATGCTTGCGTAGCCAGAGCGACAATCGCTGGCGCCGTTGCGGATCGTAGCGCGAGGCGCGTGGCGCAGCGGCGACCCTGTCCCGGTTACGAGGCAGATAGCGGATCGGTGCAGAAGCTTCGACGCCACCCGCATGGGCGGCACGTGACGTCGCTGCGACAATAGTCGACCATTCTTGTGCGGCACGGTATTCGAGCCGGGCAAGAACGCGTCGCTCCGCCTCGCGTTCGGCCGGTGACGGGCTGTTCTGCTCCACCCAGGCGATATGCCGCTTCGCCTCGACGAGCAGTTCCACATCGCCGCTTAGGAGCTTGACCCTGTGACCAGGCATCGGGGTAAGCGTCTGGATTACGGCATCCGCGCGAGACCGTGCCTTTGCAATCGTGACTTCCGCCAGCTCCGCCTGGAGGCGTCGCCGAATAAGCCGACGCTGCAGCCGTTCATAACGTTCGAGCGCCTCCAGCGCCCGAACGTCATCCGGCACGGCAGCGCGGATCAGGGCGTTCTCGCCGGCCAGCGCCGCTTCATCCTTACGCACGCGTGCCTCACAGGCCGCTGCTTCATCGCCAAAGATGCGCTGAGCGTTGCGCGAACCGATCTCGGTTTCCAGCCCGCGCTTCTCGAACGCCATCGCCCGGTTTCCCATGTGCTCGAGCGGCGTCAGATCGATATTGTTGTCCTTGTAGGTACCGTGCAGATAGCGGACGATGCCGGGGGCGCCGTCTACCACCGCGTTTACGACATCGATGAAGCGTGTGCGCATCAATGCGGCAACGTCCACCTTACGCTGCTTTCCGTCCGTCGTCAGGCCACCGTCATAGCGGACCTTATTCTGTCGATGCGGGTGCACGCACTTGCCGTTCCGGCGCTCGACACGCTCGAAATCCCAACAGCCTTTCCCGACGTCGCCTATCGGTTCCAGCCACACAGCCTTGCGATCGTATAAGTCGATATGGATGTGGAAGTTGCGCTTGTCATTGGTCGCATCGGGTTGGTGGATGGCGCCCGCAACCATCCAGCCGTCCTTGTCCAGTTGGCCGCAGAAATCGGCGAGGATGTCGTAACGCTGCCGGGCCGACAGGCCATCGGGCAGTTCGCCAACGAAGCGATATTGGCAGCGCTGCGTTCGCCCCTGCCGCCACTCGAACAGCCCTTCATAGGCATCGGCATGGAGGTCCAGCCAGGCGAGCCGTTCATGCGCGACATCCGGCGTCACCCGGTCAAGAACGATCGGATTACGCTTTCTGATCGGGCCGGCCGTAGCGGACGTCCGGCGTTCCTCGTCAAGCGCGGCCTCCAGTCGCTCTTTCATCGGTCGCAGCCATTGGGGTGCATCCTTGAGCATCAACGCCAAGCGGAACGTACACGGATAATCCGTCGTAATGAGTTCGTACGTCTTGGGATCGGGCACGGTGCGTTCCGCGGCTTCGAACAGACTGCGTGCTGCAGACCAACCGCCGGGGATATTGGTATAGCGGCTCAATGCGTTCTTCTCGGCGCGTTCTGCTTGCTCGTCGAGCGCGTCCAGTTTCAGCTCGCCGAGCGAATCTGCGCTCCCTGTATCACGGCTGATATAGTCGAGATGTGATGCGATGGTGACGGCCGCGCCCTTGCCGACATAATCGAGATGCTCGGCCGCAGTCATTTGTGTCGCCCTGTGCGCCCGCACGACCCCATCCCTGCTTCGGGGCGGCCGGACCGGGGTGATCGGCTTGAAGTCGACATGCGGTATCCGGACGCCGCCCGACTGGCGATCGCGACCGGTCAGCGAACTAGGCCGGAAGAAGTCGACGGCCCAACCATAGGGCGGTGCTTTCCGAACCGTTTCGCTATCCTTGGCCCGCTGGTCGCGAAACCCGCCTCGCAACCAGTTCTTACCTACGGCTTCGTGCTCTGCCTGTTTCATCCGCGCCTCGAGCGCACGCACGTGATGCGCATAGACGGGTCGTGCCGGATCAGAAGCGTTGGCAGCGTCCATGTGGCTTAGTGTCCGGGTCACCCCGGTCAAAGGCAATACCCCCCACAGGCACGCCTTCCGCCTTCCGGAAAACCGCAGGTTGGAGGACCACGCCCCCTCCCCCACTCGGGTCCGGCATTACGCTTCAATTTGGCGCTGCCGCCAAATTGCGTTGTTGCGCCTCAAATTTCCTCCCCATCGGATTGAACTGGACTGGGTTTATCGAAGGCTCTGTTTTCTTGAGAAGGCGGAGGTTGTATGAACAAGACGCCGAACGAGGGCACGGCTCCGGCTGAGGGCGAAATGACACCGTAGGCTAGGGCCTCCCGTTCATAACCCTACGATGACAGAGAAGAAACGGTCGGGCGTCAGGCGTAGCGAGTAGCAACGCGTCGCGGATCTCTTCGAAAAGGCGCACGGGACGAGCAGCTTCATCGGCTGCTTCTCGACCTGCCTCCGTCACATCCGGACCGCGAGCAGTGGTGCGTCTGGATGGATGGGCGCGCCGCACCCTGGGTCCCGCGGACGCTCGTCGAACCCGATCTGAATTGCCCGTCGCGAGAGGACAGCAGGAACGTCTCGGCAGCGCGTTTCTACCCGCAGGCGGAAGGGCACGAAAAAGCCGCCGTCCGGTCTGACCAGACGGCGGCTTTCCTCGCCTATCGAAGGGTAGGCCTTCAGGCGAAGCGGACCACCACGTTGGTGTTCGCATTCTTGCGGCGACGCATCGCGAAGCCGACCGCGCCCATGCCCAGGATCATCAGCGCCCAGGTTGCGGGCTCGGGCACCGCGGCGACGCTCAGGATCGACGGAGTGCCATTCTGACGCGAATAGGTCAGCGTGATCGGACCCGTGTTCGTCAGGGTCACGGTGTCGGTGACTTGACCGGTCGGCCCCGAAACCGTGTTGCCAATGCGCGTGCCGTTCTGGAATACAGCGGCGCCATCATCGTGCGTGATGGTGAGCTTGTCCCCGGCATTGAAAGTGCCAAGGTTGAACGTGAAGAACGAGCCATAGAGCTGACCAGCGGCGCTGGCCGACGAGCTCAGGAACGAGGCGAGGCTGCCAAAGTTGGCGACTTGCGTCCCGTTGTACAGAACGGTTCCCGAGCCGGTGTAGCCGCTGATGTTCGCGGTGCTGAAGCCAAAGCTCGAGTTCAGATCGCCGCCAACACCGGCTTGCGGGGCATTGTTCAGGAAATTGAGGAGCCCCGTGTAGAGGAAGGAAGCCGACGCCGTGTTGGCGCCCGAGAACGGATTGCCGCTGGCAGTGTTAAAGCCGGCGCCATTGGTGACACCTTCGCTCACGGTCACCTGGTAGCTGCCGGAAAGCACGCCGGCTTCTGCGGGAGCGGCCGCTGCGGCAGCGATGCCGACAATTGCTATAGCAAACATCTTCCTCATGGCATCAGTTTCCTTGGTAAAGGGGGCTAGCGGTGATTCGCAAACGCCAACGTTAACGCCTGATTAATCCGAAAAAATGGTTTGTAAACCGCTTTCTAGACGGTGTTTCAAAGTGAAACGGAATGACGAGCTACTCGAAATGGCGCCTTTTGCTTGCGCGGCCGAGGAGTTCGAGTCGTCGCTAAGTTTGGCAAGCGAGTAACCAGATAGGTCAGACAAGCGATTGTCTTTAACAAATGTCATCTTTGCTTACCCAATCGAACGATCTCGAGATACGATCAGGGTCCGCACCCCTTTGTAAGCGTCGCGAGTCGACCAAGGCCTCGCGAGCAGACGGGGATGCGCGACCGGCTTGGCCGCTGAAGAGCAGCTCGAGCGGCTGGGGCCGTCTCTTCAATGGACCATGGTAAGCCTCGGCTGGACGACCGGCGGGCTGCACCCAGCATCCATGGTCCTCGCAAGACGCAGTACAATCGGTGGAAGCCTTGCGTGGAGCCTCGCGTTTCCACGCGCATCATGCCGGGACTGGCTGCGAGCGATGCCGAGCCGAGGACCGTCATGATCGACGCGACCCGGGCCCTCGCCAAGGCAGGCTCTACTTCGAGGCGCGCC
>NZ_JARWLE010000004.1:0-50804 GCF_031082075.1 Sphingomonas sp. GV3
ACGTCGGCGAGCAGACCCGCATCGAGGTTCATCGCGCGCAGGAACTCCAACCGGTCGAGCAGCCGGTTCGCAGCGGCGGAATTGTTGCCCGGCTCGATCCGGCGCAGCCAGATGAAGCGACTGATCGCGCTTGGCAGCATCTCGGGGGCGTCACATAAAACGGGCACAGATATACGGTAACGGCGATCATGCCGGCAGCCGGACGGTCTGACGAAACGGGCGCAGTTCGCCATCACGCGGTGCAGGATCGGACCAGAGATAGTCGCCGGTCAGATTGATGTGCTGCCACCCGAGCGGGGAGAGGTGCTGGAGCAGGTCGGGCGACACCGGGCGGCCTTGCCGATCGAGATGGCGCATGGCGGCTTCAAGGTAGGTGGTGTTCCACAGCACGATCGCGCCGGCGACCAGATTGAGTGCGCTGGCGCGGTGTCCCTGGGCTTGCAGGCCGTGATCGCGGATGCGGCCGGTGCGATGGAAAAAGATCGCGCGCTTGAGTGCGTTCTGCGCCTCGCCCTTGTTCAGCTCACGCGTGGCCTGGCGGCGCTCCTCGGGCCGTTCGATCCAGTCGAGCGTGAACAGCGTGCGCTCGACGCGGCCGATTTCGCGCAGCGCCAGTGCAAGACCGTTCGCGCGCGGATAGGAGCCGAGCCGTTCCAGCATCACCGATGCGCTGGTGACGCCGGTGCGGATCGAGGTCGCGAGCCGGATCACGTCGGTCCAGTGACCGGCGATCAGCGCCTCATCGATCGGCTGCGCCGCGAGCGGGGCGATATCCGGTCCGGGCCGCATGTCGGCGAACAAGTGCAGGCGCCGGGCGGCGATATTCGGGATGCGTGGTGCGAAGCGGAAGCCGAGCAGGTGGCATAGCGCGAAGACATGATCGGAGACGCCGCCCCCATCGGTATGGTGGCGCTCGATCGCGAGGTCAGCGCCATGGTGGAGCAGGCCGTCCAGGACATGCGCCGCTTCGCCGGCTCCGGCGGAGATGACCCTGGAATGGAACGGCGCATAACGGTCGGAGACGTGCGTGTAGAAGGAGACGGCGGGATCGCTGCCCTTGTGCGGGTTGATCGCGCCGGTCGCCTGCGCCCGCCTGTCGAGCGGGAAGTTCTGCCCGTCCGAGCTGGATGCGGTGCCGCTGCCGAACATCGCGGCAAGCGGCATTCGGTGCTGCGCATCAGCCAGACTCGCCAGCGCCGTGCCGTAGCTGTCCTCGCGCAGGTGCCAGGCCGACAGCCATCCAAGCTGGCGCTGCGTCACCAGTCCGCACGCCTCGGCCATGCGGGCGTGGCCCAGGTTGGTGGCATCAGCGAGAACGGCGGTGAGGATCGCGCGCGGATCGTCATGCACCCGTCCCGTCGTCAGATGGGTGAAACAGTCGGTAAGGCCTGTCCAGCGATCCACGTCGGCGAGCAGGTCGGTGATCCGGATCGACGGCAGGTGCGCGTAGAGCGGGGCGAGCACGCTTTCCGCTTCGTCGGGCGTGATCGCCCGCAGGGGTGAGATGCGCAGACGACCGTTCGCGAGCTGCACGTCCTCCAGCGTATCGGCTGCAATCTTCGCCTCGACCTCCGCCAATCGACGCGCGAGCAACGCCTTGCGCTCGGCCAGCCAGCCCATGGCCGTATCGGCGACGGGCACGGGCAACGGCCCTGCGTCGCGCATCGCGGCGAACACCGGTGCAGGAATAAGCTGCTGTTCGACCGCGCGATAACGTCGGCTGCCCTCGACCCACATGTCGCCGGCGCGCAGCCGATCGCGTAGTTCGGCCAGCACGCAGAACTCGAATGTCCGTCGATCGAGGGCGGCGCGGTCGATGCGTCGTCGCCAGGTGGCGCGGAGGAACCCGAGCGACACGTCAGGCGGCAGCTTGCGCAGATGACTGCTGCCGAGGTCGCGCATGACGGCGACGGCGTGGGCGAGCGGAGCGCAGGCCGGCACCGCCCCGAAGGTGAATGCGGCGATGAACGCCGGTCCGATCTGGCGGAGGATCGGCGCATTCGAGCGGGCAAGCTCGATAGGGTCGAGCGGGTCCGGGCGGACGAGGCGGCGTGCTTCCTCGACCTCCGTCGCCAGTGCATCCCAACCTATGACGCTCTCGATGGCCGCGAGCGGGTCGGTTCCCCCGTTGCGCGCCGTCATGACCACCTCGCCGAGCCGGGCGAGCAGGCGTATCTTGGTGTTGATTGTTCGCCGGTCGCGCTTCAGCGCAGCCTCTTCGCGACGTTCCGCACGCCGGAAGAGCTGTCCGAACAGACGCTCGAACATCAGCACGGCATCGTCGGTCAGCGTCACCTGCGTCTCGATCGCGGTGGCGACCAACACCGCACGCCTGCGTACCGGGTTGAGCGTGGCGAGATGCTGGGCGGTGAGCCGGGCGCCTTCCTGTGACAGGCGACGCAGCCGTTCGGGGTGGATCGCCGCGACGAGGCCCGGATCGAGGTCGATGGCGCGCAGGACCGCCAGACGGTCGAGGATCGCGGAGAAAGCCCGGCGTCCCGGCTTGCCTGGCGGCTGACGTACCCACGCCAGCACGCTGGTCGATGTGCTGTCATGCCCGTCCAACAGCGCATCGAGCCGGTCGCGCCGCATGACGGTGAGGTTTCGGGTAAGTAGGTCGCCCACATGGCGCTCGGCATCGAGCAACGCCTTGCCGACCATCCGTTCGACGGGCGTGATGCCCGGCACGATGATCCGGCGCCGGCGCAATTCATCGAGCAGCAGTCTCGACAATGCCACGCCGTTGGTCGTCGTCAGCGCAGGCGGCAGGAGCCACGCCTGAAGCTCCACCCGAACGGGCCGGGAGAAGGGCTGAAAGCCAAACACATCGCGCAGCGTGTCGAGCTGCTCGTAGCGGGTCGGACCACGCGCCGCGTAGTCGGCCAGTGCTTCCGGCGCGATTCCGAGTTGCTCGCCGACGAAGGCGAGCGGGGCGTGGCGGATGACCTCGCCCGGCCGGAGTAGCCGCCCCGGATATCGCAATCCACATAGCTGGATCGCGAAGCCGAGCCGGTTGTGCGGGCGCCTGCGGCTGACGATCACGCGTAGATCCTCGGCGCTTAGCGTCCAGTGCCGGACCAGCGTGGCTTCGTCCTCCGGCAAGGCGAGGAGGTCGGCGCGCTGCGCCTCGGTCAGGACGGAACGGCGTGGCAATTGGGATCAGGCCCTGGCGGGGGCGGTCCACCCGATCCTTGCCAGCGTATCGATCAGCGTCGAGCGGGCGACGCCGAAGTTGCGGCACACCGCCGCCTTGCTCGCGCCTCCGTCGAGCGCGGCGGTGATCGCCTCGATCTTCTCCGCGTCGATCATCGGCGGCCTGCCGCCCTGCCGCCCCCGGCGTTTCGCCGCGGCGAGTCCGGCCATCACCCGCTCGCGGGTCAGCGCACGCTCATACTGCGCCAGCGCGCCGAACATCGAGAACAGCAGCTCGCCGTGCGGCGTGGTCGTGTCCATCGCCTCTGTCAGCGAGCGGAAGGCGATGCCGCGCGTACGGAAGTCGGTGATGATCGACAGGAGGTGCGGCAGCGAGCGCCCGAGCCGGTCGAGCTTCCACACCACCAGTGTGTCGCCTTCCTTCAGCCAGGCGAGGCAGGCCTTGAGGCCTGGACGGTCGTCGCGCGCGCCGGACGCCTTGTCGGCATGGATGTGACGCTCATCCACCCCGGCCGCGATCAGCGCGTCACGCTGAAGGTCGACCGATTGCCGGTCGTCGGCCGACGACACCCGCATGTACCCCACCAGCATGTACGACAAACCCTCCCAGCCCGGTTTCCGCATAGTAGAACAAGACGACAGGGTTTGTCGTGCAAATTTGGCGTACTTTGGCTTCCGGTTATCATCAGCTCGGTCCGCCCAGCGGAAATCACCTGTTTGGCGACAGGTCATGGCGGTCGCCCGACCTGTCAGAAGACCTTCCGCAGATTGAAGCTGAACACGCGTCCGAGCGGGTCGAGATAGGCGGGCTGGTAGCTGAGCGGTGTCGCGCCGGCGCGGTCGCGCACCTGCGGGCGGGTATTAAACAGGTTGGTGACGCCGATGGTCGCGCGCGTGCCCTTCAGCCATGCGGGTGCAGCGGAACCGCCGAAGCGTTCGGCAAGGTTGGCGAACAGGCTGAGGTTCACTGTCGCGAAATCGCCGAAGCGCAGGTCGTCCGCGGCGTTGGCCAATCCACCGATCCCGGTTCCGCTCCGCCAGGTGGCCGTGACGCGGGCGCCGAGACCCCGCTTGAAGGCGCCGGCCTGGAACTCGACCTCGTGACGACGCCGGCCACCGCCGAAGTCGACTGCACCGCCGTCGAGCAGGTCGAGTGCGGGAAGACCACCGCGCAGGGTAATCGCGTCCTCCAGGTACCAGTTGTGGTACAGGCTGACGAACACCCGGCTCGTCAGGTTGGCGGCATTTCTGGACATCGCGCTCCCCGGCTCGGCGCGGGTGAAGACGGCATTCGGCAGCGCCCGCCGGGCTTCCGCCTCGCTCGCAAACACCCGCGTCCGGGCGTTCTGAATGCCTGGGGGAACCGGTCCCAACGGCCGGGTGAAGTTGATGCCCCAACGTACCTGCCCCTGACGAGACTCGGCGAAGTTGAGTGGACGTCCGTCGATCCGCTGAAGCCGCCCTTCGCCATCGCGCGTGAAGCGATCAGGGAAGGCGGCCTCGATCCGCGGCGTCACAATCGGAAAGGCGGCGATCGGATCGTCGATCCGCGTGGCGACATAATCGAGGCTGAGGGTCAGGTCGGTGCGGGCGAGGGGGCGGACGTTCAGCCCGATCCTGACGACGTGACGATCGTCGGGACGAAGGGCCGCATTGCCGCCCGATACTCGCGTGACGTCGACCACCTCGCCCCGGCCGATATCGAACGTCCGGACATTGGGGGTGACCAGCAACGGTCCGCCGAGCTGCTCCAGCGTCGGCGCGCCTTCCTCATTGGTGACGGAAGCGATGAAGCCGACCGCATCCACCGGTGACCAGGCAAAACCGTAGCCGAAGGTTCGCAAGGTTCCGGCATCGGACAATCGCTCGACCGCGAGGTTCACGTTGGCGGAAAGGTTGCCGATCGGGGACGCTATCCTGCCGGCACGGCTGAGAAGTGGAAGGTCGAGACTGACCTGCGCCGACGCCCGGTCGCGGGAAAGGTCGGATCGGCCATCAGGGCCGCCACGTGACGATCGGCCCTCGAAGTCGCGAACATCGACACCGCCGCGCACGCTCGCCGACACCGGTCCTGCGGGCAGTTCCAGAACCGGGCCGGTCAGGAGAAGGTCGGCATTGGCAAGCGTGTCGATCGACCGTGCCTCGTCGCGCATGACGATCGTATCGGAGACATCCGTGAGCACCTTGGTGCTGGTACGGTCGTAGTTGCCGGTGAACGTCCACAGCCACCGCCCGGTCCTGCCGCCCAGCGTGGTGCCGAGGTGCCCGACGCGACGGTCGCTGTCACGCCGCAGCGGGCCATCCACGCCGAGCCCGAACAGGCTCGCGCTGCTGTTCGCCTCGAAACGGGCGTTCAACGTCGCCGACACGTCGCCCAGGACATGACCGCCGACCAGCACGTTGACGGAACCCTGCTCGCTTGACGGCAAGAGCGTTCGGAACCGGCCGAGCTCCGGCGATCCGGAAAACTGCTGCACATCCCGGTCGCTCTCCAGCAGCGACGCGGCGCGGTTGTACGTCGCGCCCAGGCCGATGCGGGTATCCCCGCGGAGCCTGAGATAGTCGACATTGCCGACGCCGTTGTCGCGCCCTCCGTCGGTCGGCGCAATATAGCTGACTTGGCCGACGCGAGAGATGAAGCGCTCGTACGTCACCACGTTCACGACCTTCTGATCGGCTCGATAGCCGTATCTAAGCGCCAGTTCTTCGGGAAACACCTCCATCCGCTCGATCGCTTCGGTGGGTATCCGGGCGATCTCGGAAAAGTCCGACACGCGCCGGCCGTTGAGCAACGTGACGGGGCCGCCGTCCCCGCGCCCTCGGTTGCTCGCCACCTGCGGACCGATCGCCTCCAGCAGCGCGCCGATATTGTCGGCACCGAACGCCCTGATGTCGAGCTGGTTGAACGTGCGTTCGGCCGGAAGGTCGCCGACCACCGCACCACGTGGCCGCTGTCCGGTCACGACGATGTCGCTTCCGTTCGCGCCTGCACCGGGCTCACCCGTCACCCTCGTAAGCGCTGACGGATCCTTGCGGAACCGCTCTTCCAGCTGACGCTGAATCTCGGGGGGCAGAGGCTTCCCATCGGCACCGCGAAACTCCATCCGGGGTACGGTGCCTTCGGCAGGGATCGGCGTGTCGGCGGGCACATCCGCCCGGCCCGGCGATGTCGGAACCTGGATCGGCGGAGTGGAAGCGGCAGTCCCTGACGTCTGCTGTGCGTGAAGCCCGCTCGACGCCACCCCCGCCAGCAACCCCGCCACGAATTTGTGTCTCACCTTCATGCCATTTTCCCCTGACCGTTCGTCCGGGTGGCGTTCAAGCGGAGCAGGGTAGCGTGGTGATGGCCGTTCGGTAGCGAGCCATGATACGCAAATGCTACATGACCTTGGTAGAACCACGTCATGAAAGCCGAGATTATCGCAGCGAGCACGATCCTCATCGTCGACGACGATGCCAGCATCCGCGATGCGCTCGCAGACTTCCTCGGCGGGCACGGCTATGCGGTCCGTACCGCCGGCAACGCCGCGACGTGCGAACGCGAACTGGCCGAGGCATCCGTCGATCTGATCGTGCTCGACGTGATGATGCCGGGAGAGGACGGGCTGTCGCTGTGCCGCCGGCTCGCCCCCGCCGGTACGCCGATCCTGATGCTCAGCGCGCTGGACGCCGTGACAGACCGGATCGTCGGGCTGGAAGTCGGCGCATGGGACTATCTGACCAAGCCGTTCGAGCCGCGCGAGTTGCTGGCGCGGGTGCGGGCGCTGCTGCGAAGGCCGGGGGCGGAGCGTCCCGCTGCCGGCCGCGCATCCGGCGGAGTGGTGTTCGCCAGTTGGTGGCTCGATATGGCCGAGCGACGTCTGCGCGATCCCAACGGACGCGTGCTATCGTTGAGCGAGGGCGAACACGCATTGCTCGCAGCCTTCGTCAGCCGCCCGGGCCGTATCCTCACGCGCGACGCGCTGCTCGATCTCGCGCGCGGGCTGGACGCAGTGTCCTATGACCGGGCGATCGACATCGCCGTCAGCCGCCTGCGTCGCAAGCTGGCCGAGGCGCATCCGGACCCCCTGATCGAGACGGTGCGCGGTGTCGGTTACCGCTTCCTGCCAACGGTCCATCCGGCATGAGGCGCGCACCCAGCGCGCTCGTGGCGATCGGCGGCTTCGGCGTCGCCGTCGCCACACTGAGCGTCGCGACCACCGCCGCGATCGTCATCCTCGCGCCTCAGCCGCCCGTGCTGCGCGTCAGCGCAGGCGAAGCCATCGCGGCGTTGCACAGGCCGGTTCCCGGATTCGAACGCCATCTCGTTGCCGAGCCGCCCCAAGGTGCGCGCCTGAAGATGCTGGAAGGACTGATCGCCGCTGAGTTGGGCCGGTCTGCGCGCGACGTGCGGGTGACATGGCCGGACGGTACGGCGCGGATGGGCATGCATGTCCAGAAGGCGACGATCAAGATGGCGCGCAGCCCCGGTGCCGCTGCGCTGCCGCCGGCGTTCGTCCTCGTGCAGCGGGCGCAGGGCCGGTTCGATATGGTCGCGCCAGGTGCCGCAGGCGGCGTGGCCCGCGCCGCACTGATCAGCCTGCCGATGACCGCCTTCACGACGAGCGTACGACAGCCGGACGGTCGCTGGCTCAGCGTGGAGCCTGCGCGGCCGTTCCTCGGCGGATGGCAACGCAACATTCTGATCGCCTTGGCCATCAGCCTCCTGCTGCTTGCTCCCATCGCATGGATTTTCGCGCGGCGGCTGACCCGCCCTTTTCGTGCCCTCGCCGGGGCGCTCGACGACGATCGCGCATCTCCGCTTCCGCACGAAGGACCGCGTGAACTGCGCGAAGCGGCCGCGGCGATCGCCGCGATGCGGGACCGGCTCGCCATCGAGGCGGCAGAGCGCGCGCGGATGCTGACGGCGATCGCCCACGACCTGCGCACGCCGCTGACCGGCCTTCGCCTGCGGATCGAGGCCGCGCCCGAGCCGCAGCGTGCCCGCATGGTCGCCGATGTCGAACGAATGCAGGCGATGATCGGCGAGGTTCTGGCCTTCGCCCGCGACGCCGCCGCGCCGGCCGAAGTGGTGGATGTCCGGCCTCTGCTCACTGCAATCGTTGAGGATATGGGTCAGCGCAGCGCGATCGTCCGGCTCCTGCCCGGTGACGAAGCGCGCGTTTCAGTGCCCGAACTCACCTTCCGGCGCGCAGTCGAGAATCTCCTGCGTAACGCGATCGATTATGCAGGGGGCGGCAGGCTTACCCTGCGACAAGCCGACACCAATGTGTGTATATCGATAATCGATGACGGCCCCGGTATTCCGGCCGGCGATCGGGAGCGCGTGCTGCGTCCGTTCGAACGCGGCGACGCCTCTCGCAATCGCGACACGGGCGGCGCAGGCCTTGGCCTCAGCATCGTCCGCGACTTCGCGGCCGGACACGGCGGTGACTTCACCTTGGCCGATGCCCCGAACGGCGGAACCATCGCGACGCTTAAGTTGCCTTCTGCGTAACGGCCCGCACCGTCCGTCGGCCTTGCCCAGGCGCTAGCGTATATCTGTGCCCGTTCTATGTGACGCCCCCATCTCGGTCGTCAGCCGGTCGAGCCGGGTGCAGGCGACGCGATCAAGACGCGCAGCAATCCGCTTCTCGATCCCGCGCTCGGCCGCGACCAGCGCGTCGGCGCACAGCCGCTCGATAGTGGTGATCGCTGGCAGGATGGTCATGGTGTCGCGGCAGCGGGCGACGAAGCGCCGGGCGAGATCGTCGTTCGAACGCGCCTGTTCGGCTTCGACGAGCAGCCAGTCGCGGAATGCGCGTGCCGGTGCGCCCTGACCCGGGAACGCCCTGTAGCCGTAGGTCCGGCGCAGCATCTCCATATGCTGCTGGCGGGTCTGGCGTCGCACAGCATAGCGGACGAGCGCGTCGCCCGCTATGCCGAGTTGGGCACCGAGGAAGGCGGACACCGCCAGCGGGATGACCTCGCCTGGTGCCAGCATACGGCCGGGATAGCGCAATGCGCACAGTTGCAGCGCGAAGCCGATCCGGTTCTCCGGCCGGCGTCGCCGGTCGATATGGATCAGGTCGTCGTCGGCCAGGATGTAGTGCCGCAGCAGCGATGCCTCGTCGCTCGGCAGGTCGAGCAGCGCCGACCGCTGCCGGGCGCTCAGGATATGGCGGCGCGGCATGGCCCAAGTGTCCCGGTTGAACAGAAGTCTGTTTTGGACAACACTGACCCCGCGCAGATCAAGGGTTTTCGAGGCCGGTTTTCGGGAAGGTTCAATTGGGACAACGCGCCGCCATCTACGCCCGCGTCTCGACCGCCGACCAGTCGTGCGAGCGGCAGTTGCGCGACCTTGCCGGTTTCGCCGAGCGGGGCGGCTATGAGGTGGTGGGGACTTTCCGCGAAACCGCCTCGGGCATGAAGGCCAACCGCTCGGCACGCGCCGAGGTGATGAAGCTGGCGCAGGCCCGCCATATCGATGCGATCCTCGTCACCGAACTCAGTCGCTGGGGCCGGTCGACGCAGGATCTGCTCGATACGCTCAACCGGCTGTCGGGCTGGCGGGTGTCGGTCGTCGCGATGAGCGGCATGACGTTCGAGGTCGACACACCGCACGGGCGGATGATGGCGACGATGCTCGCCGGCATCGCGCAGTTCGAACGCGATATGCTGAGCGAGCGGGTGCGCTCCGGCCTCGCCGCGGCACGGGCGCGTGGTCGAAGGCTCGGGCGGCAGGCCGGCGACCAACCCAAGTCCGACCGGCTCGCCCCCAGGGTTCTGGCGCTCGTCGCCGAAGGCCGCAGCTATCGCTGGATCGCGCGCGACCTCGGCCTCAGCAAGAACACTGTCGCCGCGATCGTAGGCCGGTCGCGGGTGGACACGGAACCCGTCGGCGAGGTGGTCGTCTGAGATGACGGAAGGTCAACGCCTTACCGGTGGACGCACCACCCCGGGAGTGGTTCGGATAGGCGATACCGTTCGTCGTCCCGTCACCCACAACGTGGCGTTTCAGCATGACTGCCTCCTGCATCTTGAATATGTCGGGTTCAGCCAAGCGCCCAGGTTCCTCGGTATCGACACGGCAGGCCGAGAGATGCTGTCCTTCATCCCGGGCTCGGTTCCTGATGATCTCGGCTATTACACGGACGCGCAAATTCGCATGGCCGCGGCTCTGCTGCGGGGTTTCCACGATGCCACCACCACCATGCCTTCGGTCAGGGAAGGTGGCTTCGAGGTCGTGTGTCACAACGATTGGGCTCCTACCAACACCGTATTCCAGGCCGATGAACCGAGCGCGATGATCGATTTCGACACAGCGCGTCCGGGAGAAAGACTCTGGGACGCGGGATATTCGGCCTTCACCTGGCTTGACCTCGGCAACGATGACTATTCTGCCGATGAGCAAATCCGCAGGTTGGATGTTTTCGCGCACGGATATGGTTGGCCGGAATGTACGGTCGCCCGATTGGCGGTCTATGCCTTGGCCAGGCAAACCGCCTTGGCGGCATCGACCCGCGCGCGAGGCAAGTCGGAGATTGCGGATTGGGCCGCCGGTTGCGCTGACTGGACCGCGCTCAACATCGTCGAGCGGCTGCTCCCCACTGGCTACTCCTGACCCTTCACGACCCGCTTAGGGTGTCATTTCGCCCTCAGCCGGAACCGACCCCTTCCTGTTCGTTGGTCGCGGTGGTGAGGTTAAGTGATTCTGTTAAATAGGAATCGTTAAGAAGGTTAAGGGGTCCAGAAAGCCGAATATTCCCAGCGTTATCAACGGTCTGCGGAACCACGTGGTGGGTGATACCCCGTGATTCGGTGGGTGATCCCCCGATATCACGGTGGGTGATCCCCCGAAGCAATGGTGGGTGAAACCCCGAGCCGCCGGGCCTCAAAAGCGGCGTCCGTAACTGGTTATCCACAAGCAGATGGTCCCGCCGGTGTTGGCGCAAGCTGCGGGCAGCCGGTTGGTCGCCTTCCGCCGGTGGGTGATACCCCGATAGTTACTGGGTCGGTGGGTGAAACCCCGATAGTCAGCGCCTCCCGGCAAGCCGGTCCATGCGGGCGTCCACCTCCTCAGTGCGTTGGCGATCGGCGTCGAAACGTGCGCGTCGCTCTTCTTCGGCTCGCGCCTTTTCAGCAAGCGCAAGCGCCTCGGCTTCGCCGCGCCGCTTGAAACGCACTGCGGGGCTCCTGTCTGCCGTCTCCGTCAATTCCATCGTATAATCGGGGAGCTGGTCGGCCTCGATCACGCGACGGAGCATCCGGTTGAACTCCTTGGGCTGCGCATCACTGCCGGTCTTGTCGCGGAGCAGCTCGACGCGACACACCCACCCACCCTGCTGCGATCCGACGTGCTTGCGTCCGATGCGATACAGCGCCCGCTCCAGCCCGCCCGACAGAAGGAAATAGTCGGGGTGCATGGTCAGCAACGACTTTTCGTTGACGATCCCCTCGTAAACCCAATCGGACAGGGTCAGCGTCATGCCGCGGGGCTGTTCGGTGTCGGCGTCGGTGTCAAACGTCCAGCTATCCAGCCAGTTGAAGCCAGCCTTCTGCCGCCGCTTAGTGGCGCGAATAGAGGTCGTGATGCTGGTGGTCTGAAGCCGGAGAAGCGCCGCCTGTAGCTCCTGATAGTCCCGGCCGCCGGTGCTGCGCTTGATCGCGCGCAACAGGTCGTAGGGCGTCGTCGTCAGCGTACGAGGCAGGTCGTTCAGGCCCTGCTGCTTCATGCGGTTGAGCGTGGATGCCGCCCATATCAGAATATCGGCATCCCATATCGTCGCCATGCCGTAGTCGGGGATAGCCTGCACGCGCACCCATGCCTCGCCGTCCGGGCTCTTGTACTCGATCGGCTTCAGGCGCTTGCGCTTCTGGAGCGAGAAGAACGGCCGCTCCATGACCTCCCGTTGGTCGCGAAGCGGAAGGTCGCCCAGCGCCGGGATGAACAGGTCGAACTCGGGGTTGGGATCGCGTCGCTTGGTCACGGCGCAAACCTGGTATGGCCTCGCTTGACCAGATACTGGCGGAGCAACCGTTCGGTGATGACGGTCAGCGGCTCACCGCCCTCCTCGACGCTGAGCTGACGCAACGCGCGGTGCATGTCCTCGGGAATGTGGATCAGCACCGGCTTCTTGCCCGGATGACTGCTGCGGCGCGCGGGTGTGGCCGGCGCCGGCGCGTCGGCGGGCCGCTGCGATCGGCGCGGGGACACAACCGGGCGCGGCTCAGGCGCGGTATCGGCAACGGGAACCGGTGCCGGCTCCACAGCTTCGTCATCGAAGATGCCGGCGAGCGCGGAAGGCTTGCGCGCCATTATGCTGCCTCGCTTACTGGCTTAGTCGTAAAGCCGCTTAGTCGCTTAGCCTCGGCGTAGCTGGCGCGCAGCTCGGCCGCCGCCTTGCTGTCGGGCTCGGTTTCGCTCGCGGTGCGCCCCAGCGGCGTCGCCTTGTAGAAGTCCTTGCGATAGTGGAGCCGGCTGTCGAACAGCGTCACGCCCTTGGCCGCAAAGCCGGCGCTCGCCTCCTGCCCTTCCCCGCCCTGATGAGGCACTTGGGTAAGGATGACGGCGAACGGCGTCCCCGCCTGCTGCACCTGCTTGACCGTCTGCAACACCGAATGAACGTCGAGCCCGCGCGGCGCAACGGGGATGATAACGAAATCCGCTTGCTCGGCCGCGAGCATGGCAATGTCCTTCGAGTTCGCCGGCGTGTCGATGATGATAAGGTCGATCTTGCCGCTGCTGCGCCCACGCGAGACGTGGAGCGGCAGGCCCGCGACGCTGCTGTCCTTCACCATCACGTCGTCATCGTCGCGGCGCTCAGACCAGTAGAGCGCCGATCCCTGCCGATCGTCGGCGTCGAGGATCACGACGGCTGCACCCTCCCTCGCCGCCTCGACGGCGAAGCCGGTCGATAGCGTGGTTTTTGACTGCCCGCCTTTCTGCGCGATGATAGCCCATACCTGCATAGCTGCTGCTCCTTACTAAGCGGCTAAGCGACTTATGCCGCTTAGCCGCTTAGTCGTAAAGTCTCTTAGTCCTTATCTTCACCGGCACCTTCGTCGGCGTCCAGCGGATCATGACGCATCGCACCGTGCCCTTCGATCGCACACACCGGCGCGCCCACTTCCTTCAGCCATTTGCGCGCGGCCCTCACCGTGTAGCCGCACGTCTTGCACTCGCATTTGAGCAACCGCGTCGCCTGCTTTTTCGGCCGCGTCGTCTCGCCGCCGGTATCGAGCCGGGCATGGGGGAGGGGGCCTGCGACCGCGAGGATGGACGCAACTGTCGCGAGGAAGGCGTCGCCCGGCGTGGTGGCGGTCATCTTCCCGACCAGACCAAGCCCTACCGCAAGCCGTTTAAACGCCTTCCCGTGCCCGGCTGGAATGCCGACTGCGGCGTGGACCAGCTCGTGCGCGAGGATCGCCACGATCTGCGCCGGCATGGCGTCGGGGGCATGCGCCAGGTCCGGCCGGATGAAGATCTCAAAATGGCCGTCACCGCTGCAACGGTTGTCCCAGCACTCGCCGATTGCGCGGCCCCGCGCGCCGCGGCTGGTAAAGCCGATCGCGACGCGAACGCGGGAGGGCAGGGGGGCGTCCAGCGCCTCGAACAATGGCGCCATGCCGATCGCCACCCGGTTCAGCCAGCTCTCGCGATTGTCGTGATCCATGTTCCGTCTTTCTTCCTTGCATCGCCCTTGGGCGATGGCACTCGGCCATCGGCCCTGCCTCGTGGCGAACAGCGGGGGGTGAGGGGGCAGCGGGAATCTGCCGGGGTGGTGCGGGCGCACGGAGCGAAGCGGAGGAGCCACGGCCCGGCTGATTGCCGTTGCTGGAGAGGGGGGCGGCGCTCCCCTTTCCCCTCCCCGACAAACCTACGTCGCCGGCGTTGCCGGCGTCGCTCGGCGGGCGTGTCCGCGCCCGCTCGCGCGAGCGATCGTCACCCGCACGGGGCGAGACGCTGCAAGCGGCTCGATCGGAGCGAAGCGGAGATAGAGCGCGATCCGGAACGGACGCGCAGTTCCTGCTTACTGGCTTAGTCGCTTAGTCGCTTAGTCGCTTGGTCCATTCGCGTCAGAGCAGGGCACTGGATCGTCCAACGACCCGGTTCATGTCGTCGCCAAAGACCGAAAGTGGCCGGTACAGGTCCGTTCCGTTGATGTTGACGGCGTGCCGCTCATCGCCCGTCGCCAAAACGCGGTTCATTACTGCCGCGTGGGTCGCGTCGGGCATATAGATCGCCGAAAAGCCCATACGCTTGTAGAGGCTCATCCTGGAGCTGGTCCAGAACTCCTCCGGCTCCTTGAAGAAGCCGAAACCGACGCCTTCGATCGAGTTGGCGGAATACAACAGCCGCTCGCGCGCGACCTCGCTCTTGATCGATATCACCAGGTTGGTCGGGGCACAGGGTATCAGAATATCGCCCAGCGCCTGCAAGGATGCCATTTTGCCGCTGTTCATCAGAACATGGCCCGGCATTTTCCATACCGGCCATCCCGTAGCGTCAGTGAACATGGCAGGAATGCCGGCGCTGGTCAGAACCTCGCTGCAAAGCGATTCCATGATCGCTCCGCCAGCTCCACACGGCATGGCCGGACCCGGATTGAAGCCTGGCCCCTTATGCGGATGCTGTATGAGGAAGGCGTCATGCACATTTGCTGACGTAATAGGCGTGCCAAGGGTAAGCTCGCAGAAGTGAACAATGGCCCTTGCGGACGAGGGTATCTTGATCTGGTTGTAGAGGCAGGGGCACGCCCTGAGAAGTCGGTCAAACGCTGCCTTGGGCATAGGTATCTGCTGCGTCTGCCACGGGAATAGCAGGTTCGGCACCGGACTTGGCGGCACTGTGGGGCCATTGGAGAAGTTCGCATTCAGCCACGCCGCTGCCGCGGCCTTGGTCCCCGCCTGCAAGCCAAGGGCAGGATGATCGACTATTTGCTGCCAGCTCAGCGGGTTTGGGGCCGCCGGGCAATGAGGATGAAGACAAAGCACATCGCACGATAGCGAGCCGCACCAACGGCGTTAAGGCTTTGCCCGGCAGGACGACAACGGCGCTCTCCTGCCTCTATCGGCGTCGCATCACGGCCACGCCAAGGGCTTTTCAGGGTGAACCTAGCCCAACTCCGTGAGCGGTCGTCACCCGCAGGGCGAGGGGCCGCAGCCAGCCGAAACTGCCACGCCGGCTCCCACCCATACATTATCGGAACTATCTTGATACCTTGCCGTTTTTATTGCATATATAGTGATACTAACAGGGAGGTATCCATGAGCGACATTGTAGCGGTATTCACGTCGAAGTCGGTTGAGACAATTTTGGCGGACGGGGGGTCGCAATCTTGGGCCTTGGATCGGGTACGCGCCTCAAGGTGCGATTATCTGGTGGTATGCCGCAATGCCAACGATCAGCCTGAAGGCCCGGAACCGCACGGGTCCGCATTTCTCGTCGGCAAGGTGTCCGACGTGGTGGCCTCCACCGAGACGGCGGGCCGCTACAAGATACTCATTAGCCACTACGCACTTGTGACCTGGGAGGAGGAGTGGGGAGGGGCGCGCAACCCGGTCGCCTACTGGAAGGACAGCGACTACACGGACGATGAGGGCAAGGTGCGCGACTTCAAGGCGCTCGACTTCAAGAAGGTGGAGGATTTTGCGGTGGATCGGGCTAAGGACAATGCCCCTGCCGGCCTGACGATCGCCGCGGCGAAGGCGGGCTTGGCAGCAACGTTCAATGTGCCCGAAACCGCTATCGAGATCACGATCCGCGCCTGACCTGTCAGGCGCGGTGGGCAGATACATTCAGCAAAGTCACCAAGGCATGGCGAAAGTCTCCCCGCGCGGGGGCCTCGCCATCGCCCGCTTCGAGCCAGTCCAGCCCGGAAAAACGCGGGTCATAGGGGTGGTGGACCCTGCTGCGGGCAAATGCGTCGAAAGCTGTCGAGACATGCGGCGGCTGCTCGGCAAGGGAAATCGGCCCCGTACCGGCGAACCATTCGTCCATAGCTTCAATGAGGCCAAACAGCGCCCGCAAGGCCGATGGACTTGCTGCAACCGGACGAAGAAATGGGGGCCAATCGTGGGCGATGGCGCGTTCGGGCACATCGGCAGGCAAGTGGCCCAGCTCCCGCCGGAGATTATCCATCCAGCGGAGCTGCGGACGATCATGGTTGAGGCGCGTCACGTCAGCCCCCGATCGGCAGCAACCGTACATCGCCGATGAAGCTCTCCAGCGTCTGGAGGTGCGGGCGAACGTCCTTGGGAAATGTATCGGCAATGCCGGCAGGCACCACGAGCTGCACGCCCGCATTGGTCATCTCGCGGAACTGCGGCTCGGATACGCCTTCCTGCAAGGTCAGCAGGTGCTTGGCAGGAATGCGATCGGCCTCGTTGAGGATTTGCCGCCAGCGGTCCTTGCACGTCGTCTTCACCGCCAGCATTCGTAGCCGGTCGGCAGGGAAATCTGCGTCGCGATAGGCGGCAACGGAGGGGAACAGGAAGTCGGGTCGCTTGCCGGGTTCGGATTCCGGCTGATGGGCGAAGTGTGTTCCTTCGATCAGCCGCTCCTCCATGAAGATCGCGCGGGTATGCAATTCCAGCGATCGGCCGGACCTCGCCTTACGGCGCTGGAGAACGGTCTGAGCACGGGCGATGAAGTCGTCCACCGACGCGAACCCGGCCTGTATGTGCGGCAGCTCGATAGCCTGTTCGACGCTGCGGAAAATCTCGAACTCGCAATCACGGCGACGCATCAGCCGCTTGTCGGGATCGAGGCCGGCGTCAGCGCGCAGCTCGACGGCCTTGCGGATGATATCGACACCGGACGGAAACTTCGTCCGCCATGCCGCCGGGATTTCATCGTCGGCGAGCCAGCAGTTCGCCCGCACGGGCGGCCCCTGCAACAGGCCGAGCAATCCGCCCTGCGCCGGCGGCCACAGCAGCCATTTGCCTGGTTCAACCGGACCAACGCGATCCTCAACCAGATCCTCTTCCGTTTCGTGCCGGCAAACCCAGACATGGCAGCCGGCCACCTCGGGCGGCGCGACCTTGCGGAACGCGAAGATGGTCAGCGCACCGGTGCTTTCCGGATCGAGCAGCGCAGACGCCCCACCCCCGAAGTTCGTGACCCTCGTTTCATCACGGCCGCGCTTGGCGGTCGTGTCGTGATAGTGGTTGTTATACCAGACCGCTCTCACCTCCCGGTGGTCGGCATGGGAATCGACGTACAGGCTGAACCATACGTCAGGGTTCTTCACGTCCTTGCGGTTGAGTGCAGGAAAGATCGGGAACAGCACCTCGCGCGGGATGTAGGGGCCGGCCTGATGGCTCTCGTTCGCCAGTGTGTCGTTGCCCGACAGGCGTTTCACGTACCAGACGAAGCCCGGGCCGCCATATTCGTCCATCCACTCGACAAGATCACCCACCGGCACGCAGCGTCCCCCTGATCTCCCCCCGTTTCCGATCGGAGCGGAGCCAGTCGGCCGCGAGTGGCATGACGGCGTCCGCCCCGATCCGGCCGGGGCCTTTCATCGAGCATTCCCAGATTTTCAGCACGCGCCATCCAGCATGGTCAAGCGCAGCCTCCACCTCGGCGTCGCGCTCCTGATTACGCCCGATCTTCTGCCGCCAGAAATCCTGCCGGGTCCCCGGCCAGCGGAACAGTGGGCAGTCATGCGCGTGCCAGAAACAGCCGTGAATGAAGATGACCGCGTGCCACCGTGACAACACCATGTCGGGCTTGCCGGGCAGGGCGCGATCATGAAGCCGGAACCGGAAACCAAGCGCGTGAAGGCCGCGCCGCACCACCAGCTCGGGTTTGGTGTCCTTCCCCCTGATCCCGGCCATCATGCGGCTGCGCGTCGCCGCATCGACTATATCACCCGGCAAGCGCCAGCTTCCGCTGAAGCCGTTCCGGCGCGATCTCGGCGCGATCGACAAGCCACGGCAGCATATGCTCGGCGACCGCCTTCACTACCGGCACCACGACGGCGTTGCCGAACTGGCGATAGGCCTGCGTGTCGGACACGGGAATGATGAAGTCGCGGCCATCGGGTTCATCGAACCCCATCAGCCGGGCACACTCGCGCGGCGTCAGCCGGCGGGGGTTCTTTCCCTTTTGCTCGACAAGGATTTCCGATCCGTCCTTGTAATACCGTGCCGACAGGGTGCGGGCGACGTCGTTCGGTCCGACCAGCCCGAACCCAAAGCCGTTGCCCGCTGCCTTGTGCTTGTCGGCATATCCTTGGAGGTAGCGCCACAGGTGATCGGTCAACGTGTACTTTTCCGACACCGAAGCGATGTTGCCCCGGGTGTAGGGGGAGTCCAGCTCCTCGGTGCCGTCCTCGGGATGCAGGATGGTGCCGAGTTTTGGCCCGTTGAGCATGTCGGGCAGCACGAGGTCCGCGAAGGTGAAATCGTTGGGATCACGGAAGCCGACAATAAAGATGCGCTCGCGTTGCTGGGGCACGAACGCCTTGGAGTTGATGACCTTCCAATGGACCTGATAGCCCAGCTCGGCCGTCAGCGTGCGGTGGATGACCTCGAACGTCCGGCCCTTGTCGTGGTTGACCAGATTCTTGACGTTCTCCAGCAGGAACGCCCGCGGGCGGTGGTGCTGGATGATTTTCGCCACGTTGAAAAACAGCGTGCCCTGCGTCTCGTCGGCGAAGCCGTGCGGCCGGTTGAGCGCGTTCTTTTTCGACACCCCGGCGATTGAGAAGGGCTGGCACGGGAAGCCAGCCAGCAGCAGGTCGTGTGCCGGGATGCTCTCCACCGGCACCTTGGTTATGTCGCCGGCAACCTCATGCTCGCACTCGTAGTTGGCGAGGTAGGTGGCCTGCGAATATTTGTCCCACTCACTGGTAAAGACGCATTCGCCATACTCATCGAAACCGCGGCGCAGGCCGCCGATACCGGCGAACAGGTCGATGAAACGGAAGGCTTTGCCCGGCGATTTCGTCTGCGGCTTCGCCGCTCGACTATCGCGGATCATCGTGTCGAGCAGCTTCACGGCCGCCCGGCGTGGCCGCGTCAGCCCGCGCTCCCAACGATAAACCGTACTGCGGGAAAACCCCGCCAAGTCGGCAAGGGCATCTACGCTGATGCCGGCGCTGGTACGAAGACGGGAAAACTCGGATACGGACGGCAAGCGGCACCTCTGGGAAGATTTGTGCCACAATGACGCTGTGATTCCCCTCAAGCAAGAACAAAAGGCGATTCATTTGCCGTAAGATCGTCAAGCCCGCCATCATCTGCGACCAGCTATGCCCCCATGCCCGAGGCTTCGATACCGCTGTGAGGAAGGGGACGGTTGAGAGTGCGCCAAATGGCTACCCCCCCGTCACCGACAATTGCAGACAATAACCCGCCCTGCCTTACGACGGCTCCTGATCTCCAGCCGGGAGGTATCGTACCTTTATCCCAGAACCTCTCAATATCCTGAGTGCCGCCCGTTGAGCCTCCAGCCACCTCTTTTCACCGGCAAACCCATTTGGAAGTACAACTCTACGGATAGGAGACCACGCAATGGCTCGTGCACAATCACTGCATGGAAATCTGGTGCAATACAGAGTAGCTCCTTCGAGATTTTTTCCGGCCAAATAAGCTTTAAACAGGGCGGCCCGCTCGGCATGTTCTATGATATGATAACGGTCCTCGGTAGCTACCCCCAAGTTCGCGGCTTCCATTTCAGCCTTTAATCTTGGCGGAATGACGTTCGAGGACCGCGCGAGTTCGCCACTGGCGTTAGCGATTACAGCCCCAACTGCGGACTGAGGCACGGTTTTCGCCTTTGGGTCGTCGGTGTGGAGCCTCTCTGCGAAGGCCTCCGCAAGGTAGAAGCGATCGGCTTCTGTAAGGGACGAAAAGCGCACTATGGTGTTCCGTACAAGGGGGTTTGCCGATGCTGCTTACACAGGCACAGATTCGTGGCCTAAACATTGTTTCCAACGATGTGCCGGGCGGTTGGCGGCCCACCTCCTACGATGCGACCGTTGGGGATATCGTAATCGGCGGCAAGATACTCAGCGAAAACAGCTACGTTATCCCCCCCCGGGGGGTGGCTTGGGTGGTGTCGACAGAGACCTTTGCACTGCCCGAAACAGTAACCGGTCTGGCTACTTTAAGAACAACATGGACACACAAGGGTGTGCTGGCTCTCAATGTCGGGGTCGTCGATCCATCTTGGACGGGCTCCCTTTCAACGGCTCTCGTCAATCTGAGCAAGACACCTTTTCCCATTTCAAAAGGCGATCCGTTTTTCCGTGTCGTATTCAATCGGCACCGGGCATCTGGTGCAGCACCATCCGGTCAACCCAGAGACGCTTACCTTCGTTCGACCACAGAAAGATCAGCGCTGTTTGCCCGGACCTTCCTAGATATGGACTCCCTGTCTTCGGAAATAGCGAAGGAGATACTCGGCTTCCCAAAAATCGCCGCTATTATTGGTGTCGTAGCGGTCCTTGTGTCGATAGCGGCAATATTTGCGCCCATTGGTTTCAGCACATGGTCAGAATACCGCCAGATTCCGGTCAAATACGACCAGCTCTCCAAACGAGTCGATGATATCAATGCCGATAACATCAACAAGAAGATCATTGAATTGGAGCGCGAGATTGCCGTTTTGCGCGCGCTTAGCCTCGAACGGCAGAAACCGGCACAGGTCAGGACCATCAGGCAGTACGCACCTCCTCATATCGTAGTAAACGCCAACCAGAACGCGCAGCCTTGATCTCACAACTGCTGGCCATCTCGATCAAACTGAATTTTGGTGTTCCCGATGCTTTCGCAGCACGCGCTGCACTGTCGAGCGAGATACACGAAATAGACTGGCGAGCTGGGCAGGGGAGCCTTGCCCGGCTTCTGCCTTGGCGATGATCTCGGCGCGTTGCTGGCCCGTCAGGCTTGGCCGGCGTCCAAGGTGTCGCCCTGCGCTGCGCGCGTGCGCCAGCCCGCTCATGGTCCGCTCGCGGATCATGGCGCGCTCGAACTCGGCGAACGCACCCAGCATCTGCGTCATCAGCCGGCCTGGCGCGGTGGTGGTATCGATAGCCTCGGTTAGCGACCTAAAGCCGGCACCGGCCGCGGTAATTGCCTCCAGCGTGAACAGAAGGTCGCGCAGAGAACGTGATAGCCGATCAAGCTTCCACACCACCAGCACGTCGCCGGGCGTCAACGCGCCGATCGCACGCGCCAGCTCGCGACGATCAGCCTGACCGCCCGACGCTTCCTCCTGATAGATCGGATCGCATCCCGCGTTGGTCAGCGCTCGGAGCTGTGGAGCAAGGTCTTGGGTGTCGCCGCGGGACACCCGCGCATAGCCAATTTCCATGCCTGCATTCTGACACGGGTTTCTGACACCTGCAAACCCTTGGAAAAGCGAGGGCAGTGAGCCGGTGTCACAACCGGACGTGGCTGTTGAAAATCTCGCGTTCGAATTGATGTTGCGCGATTAGGGCACTGAGCGCTCTTTCAGGCCCCATTCGGCTGGCGTGTGTTAAAAACCTATCGAACGATCCCGATTTGATGCGCCGGCCCGCCGGGGGGATGGCCGGGCCGGCGCCTGCAGCTGGCTTAGCGACGGGGGAGCTTTGCCAGGGCAGCCTTGTAAGCCGCGTAATGCGTGCCTTCGTCGACCGCGATCTGGCGGAACATCTGCGCCACCTTCTTGTCGCCGGCCGCTTCCGCCTCCTTGGCGAAATTCACGTACATCGTGACATTCTCGTAGTGCTCGCCCTTCATGGCATCTTCGAGGTTCACATTGTTGCTGCTGCCGAGCCGCAGCGCCTGCGCTTCGCGATCGAAGTGCTCGTTGGCCTCGACGTTGGCCGATGCGCGGAAGAGCTTGGCGAGTTCGGGCTTTCCCGCCGCCTGCGCCTGGTCGGCGTACCGCAGATACTTCAGGTTGGCATAAGCCTCCCCGTGCATCGCGGCTTCGAGGTTCGCCCGCGTGCTGGCGGCTAGCGGGCGGGTCGGCGCCGACGGCGCGGCGGTCACGCTGACGGCGAAAATGGTCGCGGCACCGGCGGCAGCGACGATCAGGGACTTCATCATGGTCGATACTCCATTGCCGCCGGAAGTGCGGCTGCCCCGCTATCGACCCCGGTCCTGACGACGACCTGACAGGTCCGCGGCAACCGCATTCTCGAGCCGTCGGAAAAACTCGCTGTGCCGTCAGGTTTCGGTCAGGCGGTGCTGCGATCTCCCGGTCATCGAGGCTATCCCGCCTCTGACAGGAGCTCGTTCGATGATCCGATTTGCCCCCTTGAAGGTCGCAGCCTTTCTCGCCGCCGTCGCAGCTGCGCCGATGGCGATGGCGTCGCCCGTCTGCACCAAGGCGCCTCAGGCCAAATGGATGACGCCGGCACAAATGAAAGGCCGCATCGCCAAGATGGGCTATCGCGACGTCAAGGTCTTTCAGGTGTCCGGCAGCTGCTACGAAATCTACGCTCACACCAAGGACGGCAAGCGCGCCGAAGTCTATTTCAACCCGGTGAACGGCGCGGTCGTTCAGAACAACGTCGACTGACGATGAGCCACGTCGCTCCAGCGGCTCCTTCCCGAAACCCTGCTCGCAACCGCGGCAGGGTCAAGGTCTGGGACCCGATCGTCCGCATCTTTCACTGGACCGTGGTAGGAGGTGTGATCGCCAACCTGACGTTCCTTCGGCATGAGGAGCCGCCGCATATCTATGTCGGCTACGTTGTCGTCACGGCGCTGGCGATCCGGCTGATCTGGGGTGTTATCGGCCGGCGTCACGCGCAATTCGCCAGCTTCGTGCCAGGCCCGTTCGTGTTGCTGCGCTATTTTCGCGCGCTGGCTGCCCGGCGCGAGCCGCGCTACATCGGGCACAACCCGGCCGGAGGCGCAATGATCGTCGTCCTCATTGTCCTGCTGGCGACGGTGGGGACCAGCGGATGGATGATGGGGCTCGACCAATTCTGGGGTGTGGGCTGGGTCGAGACGTTGCACGAAACCGCCGCCAATGTTCTGATCGGCGCGGTAGCCCTGCATGTCATCGGTGCGATCGTCGAGAGCGTGCGGCACCGGGAAAACCTGCCGCTGGCGATGGTCACTGGCTACAAACGTGCACCAACGGGGACCGACATCGACCATGCGCCTGCTGCTGATTGAAGACAACGCCCGGCTCGGCAGCCTGGTTCGGGACGGCCTGATCCCGCAGGGTTTCGCGGTCGATTGGGTCGAGACCGTCGAGGACGCCGAGCTGGCGATGAAGGTGGCGACATATGACCTGCTACTGGTCGACCTTGGCTTACCCGATGGAGACGGCTTGGACATCGTCCGCCGTTCCCGCCGGGACAAGAATGCGACGCCGATCCTTGTCCTGACCGCGCGAGGTGGCCTCGACGATCGCGTCACCGGACTCGACGCGGGCGCTGACGACTATCTGGTGAAGCCGTTCCAGATTCCCGAGCTCGCGGCGCGGTGTCGTGCCCTGCTGCGACGACCCGGGGCGTCGCTCGGCACCCAGCTCGCCGCGGGCAACGTCGTGCTCGATTGTGCCTCACGGTCGGCCGACGTGGGCGGCGTCGCGATCGACGCGACGCCGCGTGAAATCAACCTGCTCGAAGTTCTGCTCCGCCGCGCCGGACACGTCGTCGCCAAGCCGGCGCTTGAGAATACGCTATATGCGATGGACGCCGAGGTAACGCCCAACGCGTTGGAAGCGGCAGTATCGCGGCTGCGCAAGCGCCTGACCGCCGCCGGGGCGGACGTGCAGGTCCGCACCGTGCACGGCGTCGGCTATGCGCTGTTCGCGCCAAGCGTATCTGGTGAATAGGATGGATGCGGTTCGGCCAAGGCGACGGCCCCCTACGCTGTTCCGACAGATTGCGGCGCGTCTGGCGGCGTTCACGCTGCTGTTCGCAGCACTCGACGTCGGGATCGTCGTGTTCACCTACAGTCGCCAGCCCGAATCGCTCGCGCAGGAATTGCTGACGCTTGAAGCGACGAAGGCTCAGGCAGGCGGCGTGCTGTCGCCCGACCTGCTAACCGGACCGCCGGGGGCCGAATCCTGGTCCGCGCGCTATGTCGAACCGGGATCACCCGAACTCCGGCGGGTAGGGGAAACCGGGATCGACGGCGCGTCAACCCTGGTCGACTGGACGCGGCGCGAACAGACTCCTCGCGGCTATCGGATATCGGGCGTTCGCGCGATCGATCGCGGCGAGGAGCGGCGATGGCTGGCGATGCAGTTCGAGGGCGACGGCATCCGCCCCTATGTGCCGGTGATCGTGAACGAGATCATTCAGCACGTGATGCTGCCGCTGATCCCGTTGTCGCTGTTGCTGTTGCTGTTCAACGTCTTCGCCGTCCGCCGGGTGCTCCAACCGCTCCGCCATGCCGAGCGCGAAGTGGACGCGCTGGAACCCGACAACACCCTGCTTCGCCTTTCGGAGCCGAGTGAGCCGCGAGAGGTCAACACGCTCGTCAGTGCCGTCAATCGGGCGCTCGGTCGGCTCGATGCAGCGATGGCGACTCTGCGGGAGTTCACTGCCAACGCCGCACATGAGCTGCGCACACCGTTGTCGATCATGCAGCTATCGCTCGATCGGCTCCCCGCAGGCAAGCAACGGGACGAACTGCAGGCCGATGCGCGGCACCTGACCCGTCTCGTCGAACAGATGCTCGATCTCGCCCAAGCCGATGCGCTGGCCCTCGATGGCCACGTTGCCATCGATATCGCCGACATCGGCCGGGACGTCGTGGCCGCGATGGCGCCAAAGGTGTTCGCGGCGCAGCGTGATCTACGTTTCGAGAGCTTCGGCGACACCGCGGCGATCGGGCACCCGGAAGCGATCTTCCGCATCTATCGCAACCTGATCGACAATGCGCTGTCACACGCGCCCGGCGTCACGCCCATCGACGTAAGCGCGGGACCCGGTCCACAGCTGACGGTCCGTGACTACGGGCCGGGGATTGCAGAGGTCGATCTTCCGCACGTGTTTGACCGCTTCTGGCGCAAGGATCGCCGCAGCTCTACCGGAGCGGGCCTAGGCCTTGGCATCGTGCAACGGTTGACCGAAGCGCATGGTGGAACGGTCAGCGTCGAAAACGCGACAGGCGGGGGTGCTTCGTTTCGCGTCCGACTCGAGGTCTAGACTTGAAATTACGGGAGCCATCGCTTTCGTCAGCTGTTCGTCAGGCCCGTGCCGCAACGCACCTGGCGTAGCTACATCGCTCCATCATCCCTGCACTGCTGTCCGGAGCCAAATACAATCCAATTCCCGCCCACTCGGCGGCTCACCGAGTTCGACATACTTTAGGATAGCCAATGACGACCGACGCCATCGATCACGCGCCAGGAGAACATCATCTCGTCCACCGTACAGGCTGGCTTCGCGCAGCGGTGCTCGGTGCCAACGACGGAATCATTTCTGTTTCAAGCCTGATCGTCGGTGTCGCAGCCGCGCCAGGCTCGACTGCGAGCACAGTCCTTGTTGCGGGGGTAGCAGCATTGGTCGGGGGTGCACTGGCGATGGCGGCGGGCGAATATGTTTCGGTCAGTTCGCAGGCGGATACCGAGAACGCTGACCTTGCGCGGGAATCGGCCGAGTTGGAACGTTCGCCCGTGACCGAAACGCGGGAACTGGCCGCAATCTATGAAGGGCGTGGCGTCGAGCCGTCGCTAGCGATTCAGGTGGCCGAACAGATGATGGCACATGACGCTCTGGGAGCGCATCGCCGTGATGAGCTTGGCCTTGCTGACGACGGCGCATCGCAGCCGATGCAGGCCGCGGTATCCTCGGCCTTGGCATTTGCCGCCGGCGCGATCCTACCCGTGATCGCTGCATTAGCACCGCGTAGCGCTGTGCTTTATGCGGTACCAGCAACGGCATTGGTGCTGCTTGGCGTGCTGGGTGCGCTTGGAGCGAAGGCGGGCGGCGCCCCGATCGGGCGCGCCATGATCCGGGTGGTTTTACTGGGTGTCCTTGCGATGGGGATGACGGCCCTTATTGGGGCTTTCACCGGGGCGGTGGTTTAAAAGCTTTTCGTTGCCCGCGGCGATGCGACACTAGTCCGCACCGCTACGTCCCGAAAACGAGTAAGCAAACGCATCGCCACCCACGCCTATGGTCAGCCCCCCCCTTTCGCAAAGCTGATCGTATCCGGCACCACGCTAATTTGTTGCCGAAGTTTCCCGAAGCCTCCACCGTAACTGTCTTTGGCCGTGAAGCGACGGGGCACTCACAGCGCACACCAACCGCCAGAAAAACGACCGGTTTTCTGGCGATTGCTGTTTTTGCCTCGTCCCCCCTGCCTTGTGGTCGGAATACCCGTTGCGGAAACCACCAGCACATTGCAGGGTGTCAGATATCTTTTCTGGCGGGGTGGCGATGCTCATCGGATATGTGAGGGTGTCCAAGGCTGACGGATCGCAGACGCTGGCACCGCAGCGCGATGCGCTGCTCGCCGCAGGCGTCGATGCCTCGCGCATTTATGAGGATCTCGCGTCGGGTCGTCATGATGCACGTCCCGGCCTGACTGCCTGTCTCAAGGCATTGCAGCCCGGCAATACACTGGTGCTCTGGAAACTGGATCGCCTCGGACGCGACCTGAGGCATTTGGTCATCACCGCCGAGGCGCTGCGTGAGCGCGGCATTGGGTTGAAGGTGCTGACCGGCGCCGGCGCGCAGATTGACACCACCACCGCCAACGGCCGCCTGGCCTTTGGCATCTTCGCCGCTTTTGCAGAGTTCGAGCGCGAGTTGATCGCCGAGCGCACACAGGCCGGCCTTGCCGCGGCACGCGCGCGGGGGCGCATGGGAGGGCGACCCCGCAAGATGGACAAGGCAACGCTGGCGATAGCGATGGCCGCCATGTCCGATCGCAACGCGATCGCAGCCGATGTCGCGCGCCGTCTCGGGATGACGACGACGACACTCTATATGTACGTGAACGGTGACGGCACGCCCAAGGCGCCGGGCCAGGCACTGCTCGACGGTGTGCCATACCGCAAAGAACGGCTGCAAGCCGCGTGATAGATCACGCCGCGCCTCAGCGATCAGGCATATCGTCGAGCAGGCGAGGCGATCACGTCGTGTTCAATCGACCGGGCCGAGATCGCAGCCGGCGTCAGCGCTGCGGGGACGCATACTCCCCGGCGCGGCTTGCCCGTCAGCCGCTGGGGTCGCGCCAGGACCATCAGATTCATCACCGCCGCGCCGATCAGGAACTCCTCTTCTGCTCCGCGAATGCCGCGCAGGTGAAGCCGTCTCATGCCATGCTTGCCCTTGGCGTCGGCGAAGAACCGTTCGACCCCGCGCCGCAACCGCATAGACCGCTTGTAGAGCCCGGTTTCCACTTCGGCTCTGGCAAGATCGCGGACGTCCTCATCGTCCAGCCGAACCAGGGTACGACGCCGCGCCGTCGTGCATTTCTTCCGAAGCACGCACGCCTCGCAGTCACGCGCATCGGCTGCATAACGGTGTACGCCGGTGGGCAGATGGAAGGCGTGGTGCCGGAGCGGCTTTCCGGTCGGACAGGTAAAGCTGTCAATGTCACGATCATAGCTGAAGGCCGTTCGCGGCAGCTTGCCCTTGGTCTGTTGCGTACGGTCGATTACCGGAATGTGCGGGATTGCGCCGTGATCCCTTACGAAGCCGAGGAAGTTGGCGCTGCCATAGGCTTTGTCGGCCGCAACCCGCTTGGGACGATAATCAAAGCGATCGGCCGATCGCTCGAGCATGACGCGCCCCGCATCAACTTCCTCCGCGAACCGAGCCGGTGTCGCCTTCACATCGAGAGCGACGCCACTCGGGGTGTCGACCAGCGCATTCAGGGCGTAGCCGAACCGGCCACGCACCGTTCGCGCCGACCAAGCCGCGGCAGGATCCGTTCGAGAGACGCCTTGGCAGCTTTTCGAGCGCGCCATTTCAAAGACGGCATCTCCTGTGTCGTGCACCCACTCCCTAACCGCGCGCGACGCGTTGGCGACATACGGCAGGTAGCCAGGAACGGTCTTGCGCTGCCAGCTCGCATCAGCCGCTATGAACGATGCATCGATCGCGGCGTCTTTTCCGCCAATCAGTCCTTCACTGATGCAGCGTCGGACCGTGCTTTCGAACAGGATCCGGAACACGTCGGCATCGCGGAAACGACCGTGCCGGTTCTTGCTGAACGTCGAGTGGTGCGGAACCTTGTCTCCCGGCGCGAGACGGCAGAACCAGCGATAGGCCAGATTGTAGCGCAGCTCCTCACACAGGCGCCGTTCGGACGTGATCGCGTAAATGCGGCCGACCAAGGCCATGCGGATGAGGAGTTCGGGATCGATCGATGGCCGTCCCCTTGCGCTGTAGTGACCGGCCAGTGCCTGTCTCAACTCGCCGATGTCGAGACATCGATCGACGCGACGCAGCAGGTGGTCTGTGGGCAACATGGCTTCTACGGTGCGGGGGGACGCCCCTTCCCGCTTACCGCGACAGGCTGGTCCCATCATAGCGACGCTCCTTTCGGCAGGGGTGAAACGAAGGAGCAACCCGGCATGTCCGGCATTTTTCAACAGGCCCGGACGGTTGTGACACCAAGGAAGCGGGTGGAATGTCCAAGTGACACTCCGCGCGACAAAGGTAGTTGGTTCCAATGCGCGCTGTCCGGCTCCTCTTCGCCAACGCCACTTCGCCGTACCCATTTGCGCGGTGATGGCGGCGAGCGCAAACGACCGCCAAGAAATAATCGCGGCACGGTTCGGCAGCGCCGCTTTGCCGCAGCTAATGGTTTGCACTCTTTGATCTTGATAAGACGCTCAGGTCGCTGCGGAAAGCCGCGGCAAACAGGGCTATATCCGAATGCATGACCCGAACCGGCGTCTCGACGCCATCCTGAACAATACCACAATGGCGATCTTCATGATGGACGACCGCCAGCACTGCGTTTTTATGAACCACGCAGCCGAGGAGCTGACGGGGTATACCCTGGAGGAAGCATCGGGCCGTCCGTTGCACGACGTCGTGCATCACACCCGCCCTGACGGCAGCCATTATCCGTTGGAGGAGTGCCCGATCGATCAGGCGTTTCCGGAACGCAATCGGATGCAGGGGGAAGAAACGTTCGTCCACAAGGACGGGCATTTCTACCCCGTCGCTTTCACTGCCTCGCCCATTCTGGGGGACGGTGGAAAGCCGGAGGGCACGATTATCGAGGTACGCGACCTGACGGAAGAGAAGGCGCGTGAGGCTGCGTTGAAAGAAAGTGAGAGCCGCTTCCGTAACATGGCCGACCATGCACCGGTCATGATGTGGGTGACCGATCAAGCGGGATTTTGCACCTACCTCAATCGTCGCTGGTATGAGTTCACCGGACAGACGGAAGCGGAAGCGGAAGGGTTCGGCTGGCTCGATGCTACCCACCCGGACGATCGCGGATTGGCAGAACAGGCATTCCTCGACGCCAATGCGGTCCGGGCAGCCTTTCGAGTCGAGTACCGGCTGCGACATGTATCCGGCGCCTACCGCTGGGCGATCGATGCCGCGAGCCCTCGCTTCGGGGATGGCGGCGAATACCTCGGCTATGTCGGCTCCGTTGTAGACATCGACGAACGCCGGAGGACCGAGAACCGGCTGCACGAGAGCGAAGAGCAGTTGAGGCTCGCCACCGAGGCCGCCGAAATCGGGTTATGGGACCTCGATGTCGAAACCGACACGCTGTTCTGGCCACCCCGCGTCAAGGCGATGTTCGGCATCTCCGCAGATCGTCCGATCAGCATGGCGGACTATTATGCCGGTCTCCATCCTGACGATGCAGATCAGACCGCTGCGGCCTTCGCTGCCGCGCTCGATCCTGACAAGCGTGCCCTTTACGACGTGGAATATCGCACGATCGGGCAGGAGGACGGCGTACTGCGCTGGGTCGCTGCCAAGGGCAGGGGCATCTTCAATGATAACGGACACTGTACCCGTGTCATAGGAACCGCGATCGACATCACCGAGCGCAAGCAGATGGAGGAGGCCCTGCGCGACGTGAACGCGACCCTGGAGCGCCGCATCGGCGAAGAGATCGCCCGTCGATCGGCGACGGAGGAGGCGCTGCGGCAGGCGCAGAAGATGGAGGCCGTGGGGCAGCTGACCGGCGGCATCGCACACGACTTCAACAATCTGCTCACCGTCGTCACCGGCAACATCGACATGGCGGGCGGAGCGTTGACGCGGGCCGGCTTCAGCGACGCTAAGGTGCAACGCGCGCTGGGCAACGCATTGAAGGGGGCTGAACGAGCCGCAGCACTGACACAGCGGCTGCTGGCGTTCTCGCGGCGGCAGCCGCTCTCACCGCGGCTGCTCAACCTCGACAAAGTCGTAGGCGGTGTGTCGGAGATGCTTAACCGCACGCTCGGCGAGCAGGTCAGACTGGAAGTGATAACGAGTCCGGGTCTGTGGACGGTTGAAGCCGACCCCAATCAGCTCGAAAGCACCATCATCAATCTGGCTGTCAATGCGCGCGACGCGATGCCCAAGGGCGGCAAGCTGACCATCGAGACGGCCAACGTTCGACTAGACGAGGAGTATGCCGCAGCTCACGCTGAAGTGGCGCCTGGCCAGTATGTCGTGCTGTCCGTCACCGATACCGGCTCCGGGATGAACAAGGAGACGGTCGCCCGAGCGTTTGAGCCATTCTTTACCACAAAGGAAGTCGGAAAAGGCACCGGGCTTGGCCTGTCGATGGTGTACGGCTTCGTCAAACAGTCAGGTGGGCACGTAAAGGTCTATTCCGAGGAGGGCGAAGGCACCACTATCAAGGTATATTTCCCGCGTTTGCTGAGCGGCTCGGCAGAGCAGGAAGAAATTGCAGCTTCCAATCCGGATCGGGCGGGGGGACATCAGCTCATCCTAGTCGTCGAGGATGATGACGACGTGCGTGCCTATTCCGTCGATTGCCTGCGCGACCTAGGCTATCGTGTGGTAGAGGCGCATGATGGTCCCACCGCGTTGCGCGTGCTTGGCCGTTCCGAGCAGCCGCCTGATCTGCTGTTTACCGATGTCGTGATGCCTGGCATGTCAGGCCGCGAGCTGGTGGACGAAGCGCGCAAGCTGTTCCCGAAGCTGAAGGTGCTTTACACTTCAGGTTACACTCGAAATGCGATCGTGCATGGCGGACGCCTTGATGCTGGCGTGGAACTGATCGCAAAACCGTTCAGCCCGGTCGCGCTCGGCCAGAAGGTGCGGGACGTTCTAGACGCCGGCACCACGAAGCGCGTTCTTCTAGTCGAAGGAGATGCCACAATCCGGCTGCTGGCGTGCGAGGCCCTGGCTGATAACGGCTTTGTCGCCGAGGAAGCGGCGAACGCCGTCGAGGCGCTCGGCAAGGTCCGTGTTTCTCAAGGACACTACCATGCCGTAGTGATCGATTGTGACTTGTCCGATCAGGTTGGCGAGATGCTGGCGAACGAGATACGCGCACTCTACGCTGATCTGCCGGTCGTTCTTCTGTGTGATCGCCCTGAAATTCTGGAAGATAAATACGGTACTGACCGCTGCACGTCCGTTTTGGCCAAACCTTTCAGGGTGTCAGCGCTGAAAGACACCTTGAACGATGTCGCTGCGTCCTGTCAGATAGCTCATCAGGTGGAAGACTGAGGATGCAGGGGTCAGTGACCGCTATGTCGGCGAGCGAACAAACGGCGGTGTTGCTTGCGCGAAGAGCGCTGGCTCTGGTCGACGATGCCGGACAGGGGGACAGCACTTTTGCAATCCATCTCTCACATGCGCTCGACAGCGTAGGCGGACACGGCGGAACCCAATCTGAAGCAGCGAATGCCTGGTCAGTAGACGGCAGCATCACCGTCGAGCAAGCGCGTCACCAACTCCGCAATATGCTCACGATCGTGTCCGCGCTGGTCAACCAGTCGCTAGACGGCGACGAACTGACGATCGTATCGGCACGCGAAGCTGCCTCCCGGATAGCTATGCTAACGCGGATCAGCGATCTCCTGCTTCAACCGCAGACGCAGCTGAATGATCTGCACACGCTCGTGACGCTAGCCCTTACCGAAGGTGGCACAGGTCGCATCCGGATCAGCGGCCCTGCCTTTCCGGTCGCACCGAACAATGCAGCTTCACTGGCGTTGGCACTTCACGAACTTGAGGTGCACGCCCTGCGCTGCGGTGCGCTTAGCACCCGGAACGGATATGTGGAGGTCAGCTGGACAATCACCTCGCCCGATGAATCTTACCTCTCGCTTCAGTGGGCAGAGCGCAACGGGCCCGCAACAGCGCCGCTCGACGACGCCTTCGGCAGGCGCCTGCTGACAACCGCGACGCCGCGGCGTTTGCGCGGTGAGGCTAGTCTTGACGAGCTTCCCACTGGCCTCGTCTGGTCACTTCATGCGCCTGTGACGGCGTTACGCTGCTGACGCCGTCAGTGCCGGTCCGTTGATTTGGCATCAGCTTGCTCCACCAGCGCCTCGACGGCAGCCGCGCTGATTCGCTCGGCTGTCCTCAGCGCTGCCTTGGGCGTCAGGGCGACATCGACTGAGTCCGGGCCTTTCACGACTACGATGCCGTGACTCGTCTTCGCCTTGGAAGGCTCGTCGAATACCTCTTCCATCGCCGCTCTCCTGATCGGTCAACTACGCTGCTATAATAGCGTGTATCTATCAGAGTTTGAACGAATTTCAGATTGCTTGAATCGGCCAATGACAGGCGGATCGCATGGCCATACATTGCAAGGTCAACAGTCTACCAGCGCGCGTATCGTTTGCCTCATGCAGTTCGTGGAGCAGGTCATGGCTCACTATCGCCTGTACGTACTGAACGATCACGATAAGATCGCGGAAGCGACCGACATACAGGCGCGTGATGATACGCATGCATTCGAGGTCGCGGAAAGGGTGCGGAACGCTCAGCCTCTCGAGATCTGGCAGGGAACACGCCTCGTCGGCAGATACGGTCGTCACATCGTTTGACCCGGCGAACAATCAATTCCTCCGCCGAATTACACGCTATGCGGATGGGTCTTGAGGTAAAGATACTGCGGATTGAATCTCGCGGCGGCATGTAGCGCCGGGACATTCGGTATCATCAATTGCATATGCGAAAGCACGACTAATCCCTGCTCCCGCAACTCCCGGAGCATCCGGTTGACGTGAACAGCTGTCAGACCCAGCACATCTCCGATATCCTCCTGGGTCAGCGGAATTTCGCAACCGCTACCCTCTGCCAGTCCGGCCTGGCCGACGCGCGCATGCAGTTCGCAGAGAAGATGCGCCAGTGACCGGGCCGCATCTTTGGAGTTCAGAAGCCATGTTCGCAACACGGCTTCCTCGATAAGCTTGGATCGCCATAGAGCCTGACCGAGACGAGGCTCCGATCGAAGAGCTTTGTCCAGTTCGCTTATATCAATTTTGCCGATCTCGCACGTGGTAATCGCAGTGACGGAGTGATCCATCACAGCACCGCTCATGGCATGAATCCCGCAAAAGTCACCGGGCATTAGAATGCCGGTGATTCTGCGCGATCCGTCAGTTCTCAGGCTGTACCGGGCAGCCCACCCCTCCAAAACTACACAGAGAAAACTCGGCCGCTCGCCGACGCTAATGATATCCCGGCGCCGCTGATACGTCTCTGATACGTAGCTTAGGCGGTCCAATATGGCATGTTCGCCTTGATCGAGTTCAATCAAGGTCGAAAGTTTGCGATGAAAAGCTGAGTGCATGCCGCTCCTCTCGGCCTTATCGAGGCAGAAAAACGTAACGGTATAGAAACAAAATGCAGCTGAAACCGTTCCCGATCGTTGCGCTCGTCTCTGTTTACCCGCTGCTACATGCGCAGGCGTACGCAAGTTCCGTTGATGCAAAAGAGCACTACGGGGTGAAGGATGATGGCACAGCGGTTACCGGCAAAGTTCCGGCTGTCACCCTCGGCTTTTGGCTCATCAAGGTGTTGGCGACGACGCTCGGCGAGACGGGCGGCGATACGTTGAGCATGACGATAGGTCTGGGGTATCTGGTGGCTACGGCGATCTTCGCAGTGCTGCTGAACGGCTTCGTGGCGGCGCAGGTTACCGCCCGCCGCTTTCATCCGCTGCTCTACTGGGCAACGATCATCGCCTCGACGACAGCCGGTACGACGGTGGCGGACTATACCACCCGCTCGCTTGGGATCGGCTACGCGGGCGGGTCGATGTTGCTCCTGGCGCTCGTCCTGGGCTCTTTTCGCGTGGCGGACGATGCTGGGGCGCATCGATGCCGATGCCATCACAGATCGGCGTGCCGAATTGTTCTACTGGCTGACGATCGCCTTTTCGCAGACGCTTGGTACGGCGCTCGGCGACTGGCTCGCCGATACGGGCGGCCTCGGTTATCTCGGCGCCGCGGCAATCTTCGGTATCGGTCTAAGTGCCGTGGCGCTGCTCTACTACCGCACAATGATCAGCCGCGTGCTGCTGTTCTGGGCGGCCTTCATCCTCACCCGACCTCTGGGCGCTGCGGTAGGTGATTTCCTCGACAAACCGCTCGACAAGGGCGGTCTCGATTTCTCACGGCCGTTGGCCACCGCAGTGCTGGCGGCAGCGATCCTGACGCTCACCCTGGCCTTGCCGCAACGTGCCGGTCGTCATGGCCAGGCTCAGGCATGACGCCGCAATCTGAGTTTCAGACAGAACGGGGGGCGGTGAGAGGATGGTCAAAATCGTAGCGCTTTGCCAATTGACCATCCCATACGAGACATCTTGGGGTGTCATTCCGGCCCCGACCGTACCAGCCACCAGCGACGCATTTTTCAAAAGCTCCGGACCGTTTTGACACCGCTACGCACGCCCACGCCGGATGGCGAACGCTTTCGATGATCACTGGTTCGGCTACCCATATCCCTCTAGAAGAGAAGACAATGAGGGGAATACCGCATGGCTGAAAGTACATCTGACCGGCGTGTGGTCGCTTCAACCGGGATCGATGGCCTGGACGACATCCTCGTCGGCGGCCTGACCCGTGAGCGCATCTACCTCGTCGAGGGTACGCCCGGGACCGGCAAGACGACACTTGGCCTGGGCTTTTTGCTGGACGGTGCTCGTGCCGGCGAAGCCGGTCTCTACGTCACGCTGGCAGAGACGCAGGTCGAGCTCAACGCCGTCGCCGAGAGCCATGGTTGGTCTCTTGGCGATATCGATGTCGTCGAGATGGTGCCGGCAGATGGCCTCGGCGAGGACCAGGAGCAAACGCTTCTCCACCCGAGCGAGGTCGAACTTGGCGAAACCGTGCGAGACATCATGGCGAAGGTCGATGCGATCAAGCCTTCCCGTGTCGTCATCGACAGCCTTTCCGAACTGCGTCTCCTCGCCCAGACGCCCGTCCGCTATCGCCGACAGATACTGGCGCTGAAGCACTTCTTCGCGTCCCGGCAGTGCACGGTGCTGCTGCTCGACGACAAGAGCGCCAGCGGCAGCGATCTCCAGCTCCAAAGCATCGCCCATGGCGTCATCATGCTGGAACAGACGCTCTCCGGTTTCGGCGCCCAGCGCCGACGCCTCCATGTCGTCAAGATGCGTGGCATCCGCTTCCGCGGCGGGTATCATGACTTCGAAATCGAGCGGGGAGGCCTGTGCGTCTATCCGCGCCTCGTCGCGGCCGAACACGGCAATAGCTACGATGACGAACCCGTCTCGACGGGATCGGATCAGCTCGACACGCTGCTGGGCGGCGGGATCGTGCCCGGCACGGCGACGCTGCTGGCGGGGCCGGCGGGGGTCGGAAAAACCACCGCGACTGTCCAGATGATGGCAGCCGGTCTGCGGCGGGGCGAGAAGGCCGCATACTTCCTTTTCGACGAACGGCTGCCGACGCTGCTCAAACGATCAAAATCACTCGGCATGGACCTGGAACCCTATGTCGAGGAAGGAGTGCTCGACATCCGGGGCATCGACCCTGCCGAACTGTCTCCCGGCGAATTTGCCGGGGCCGTGCGTGATGCGGTCGAGAAGTCCGGCGCAAAGATCGTCGTGATCGACAGCATAAACGCTTACCTGCAATCGATGCCGAACGAGCAGCATCTCGTGCTGCAAATGCACGAGCTGCTGAGCTATCTCGGCCAGAAGGGCGTAATCGCCATCCTGATCCTCGGCCTGCACGGCGTCACCGGAGACATCAGAGCGGATGTGGACCTCAGCTATCTTGCCGACACGGTCGTGCAATTGCGCTATTTTGAAGCGCATGGTGAGGTAAGACAGGCGATTTCAGTCATCAAAACGCGCACTGCGCGGCACGAACGGACCATCCGGGAGTTCCAGATTACAGGGCACGGATTGTCGGTCGGTGAGACGCTACGCGACTTCCGCAATGTTCTGACGGGCGTCCCGACGTTCTCGGGCGAGGGATCGAAGCTGATGCAGCAGGATACGGGCACAGCGACGGAGCCGACTGACAGCCTGTGAAGAACCGGCTTCTTATCCTTGCCCCACGCGGTCGCGACGCAGAGGTCGCGGCCAGGCTCTTCGGTCAGAACGACATCGCGGTCCTGGTCTGCCGGGACATAACGGCATTGCTTGAGGCGATCCGTATCGGTGCCGGCGCGGTCATGCTGACGGAGGAAGTTCTTTCCGCTCTCGACGCCGACAGGCTGGGAGAATGGATCGCCGAGCAGCCCGCCTGGTCGGACCTGCCCTTCATCGTGCTCGCTAACGGTCATCGCGCGCCGCGTAGCGAACGGGCACTTCAACGGCTGCAAACACTCGGCAACACCGTATTGCTCGAACGTCCGCTGCATGCCGAGGCGATGCTGGGCGCCGTGCGATCAGCGCTCAAAGCTCGCCTGCGTCAGTATCAGATCCGCGACTTTGCGATCGCGATGGAAGCAGCCGTTCAGGATCGGACTGCGCAGCTGGCACTGGCGCGTGACAGTCTGGAGTTTGCGCTGGATGCCGCCGACATGGGTAGCTGGGACATCGATCTGGCTACCGGCATCGCCACCCGAACTTTGCGTCACGATCGTATCTTCGGATACGAGGAACCGGCACCGGAGTGGAACGTGGCCATCTTCCTCCGCCACGTTGATCCCGATCAGCGGGCGATGGTCGCGGCACAATTCGATGCCGCGGTATCGACAGGTAACATCGATTTCGAATGCAGCATTCTCGCCAAGAATGGCGACCGGCGCTGGATCGCAGCCAAGGGAAGGATGCGCTACGCGCCTGACGGTACGCCTGTCCGTATGACCGGTGTCGTATCGGATATTACCGACCGCAAGGAGGCCGACGCGCAGCTTGCCCAAGCGCATAAAATGGATGCGATCGGTCACCTTACAGGCGGCGTTGCACACGACTTCAACAACCTGCTCACCCCGATCGTCGGCAGCCTCGATCTCCTTCGACGACGCAGCAAGGAAGACGAGAAGACGCAGCGGCTCATCGGGAACGCTATGCAGGCGGCGGAGCGTGCCGCCACGTTGACGCAGCGGCTGTTGGCCTTTGCTCGCCGGCAGACGCTAAAACCGCAGGCGATCGATGTCGGGGCGCTGATCGAGGGCATGTCCGATCTGCTCAAGCGATCACTCGGCCCGTCGATCTCGATCGCATTCGAGTTGCCTCGGCACCTTCCCCCCGTCCGCGTCGATCCGAACCAGCTCGAACTCGCGCTGCTGAACCTGGCGATCAATGCCCGCGACGCCATGCCGGGCGGTGGCAAGCTGACGATCACGGCAACGAGCGTCGTTGCGGGCGATCGCAATCTGCTCAGCCTTAATGAGGGCAACTATGTGCGGATCACCGCAACCGATACGGGCATCGGCATGGACAAGGCGACGCTGGCGCGCGCGACCGAGCCCTTCTTCTCGACCAAGGGCGTCGGCAAGGGGACGGGCCTCGGCCTGTCGATGATCCATGGTTTAGCTGCCCAATCGGGCGGCACGCTACGAATCGAAAGCGAGCCGGGGAAGGGAACTTCGATCGCCATCTGGTTGCCGGTGACGGACGAAGCCGTCATCGCAGTCGATGGCGGTTCCGCCGAACCTGCTCACGCCCGTCATGCTGCCAGGATACTGCTCGTCGATGATGAGGAGATCGTGCGAACGGCGACTGCCGAAATGCTTCGCGATATCGGGTACACCGTGACCGAGGCGAGTTCGGCTTCACAAGCTATGGCGGCGATCAAGGGTGGAATCGAGATCGACGGCATCGTCACCGATTACCTGATGCCTGGCATGAACGGCGCGCAGATGATCCAGGAGCTCCGGCAAAGTGGCTTTCGCGCGCCCGTACTGCTTATAACCGGCTATGCCGCGAAGGGAGAGGATGTGCCGCCCGGCGTTCCGGTTCTCGCAAAGCCGTTCCGACAATCCGACCTGGCTCGTAACATGAACGAGATGCTACAACAGGTATCCGAAGGGATGCAGCTAAGGGTCGTATAACCGAACGGCTCTGACGCTTGGCTGGCGTCAGGCCGTAGATGTTTGCCGCATCCGTGATTAACCTTCGGAATGCCTTCAAAAACTCCGTTCCGACCCGACAACCATCGTCCAAGCGACGGCTATTGCCGGGCTGCGTGGGAAGCGGTCTGCCGATCACAGGCCGTGATCGAGTTCGACACCGCAGGGGTCATTACCTGGGCGAACGATCGCTTCCTGTCGCTGATGGGATACGGATTGGGCGATCTCCTAGGCCATCATCATCGAATGCTCTGCGATCCGGCTTATGCGGCATCGCCGGAATATGAACGCTTTTGGGCTGAGCTTCGGCGCGGCGAGTTCGAACAGGGCGAGTTTGCTCGCCGCCGCGCTGACGGGTCGGAAATCTGGATGCAGGCGACATACAACCCGATCTTCGATCAGGAGGGCGTGATCCGGCGCGTCCTCAAGGTAGCAGCGGACGTGACCCGGCAGGTGATGCTGGAACGGGCTCTGCTCGCAAACCAGGCCGCGATGCATGAGACGATGGTGGAGCTTGGCGCAGTCGTATCCGGTATCACCAATATCGCTGGGCAGAGCAATCTTCTTGCCCTGAATGCGAGCATCGAGGCGGCAAGGGCAGGCGACGCCGGCCGCGGTTTTGCCGTGGTCGCGACCGAAGTGAAGAAACTGTCGGGAGATACCAGGGAGGCGACCCAGCGTGCGAGCGACATGCTGGCTCGCCATGAAGCCCTCACCTTGCAGGCTCGCGGGCGCGAACGACCTCTTAAGGACTGATCGGGTCAGTGGGCGGCATGGTTCGCCATGCGGCGCATGGCGGCGACGATTTCCCGATGGCGGACCGGTTTGGAAAAAAATACTGTCCGAACGGGCAGATCAAGGTCAGCCTTGCTGAAGCTGGCTGCGGTCAGAATGATCTCGATAGGCGGCCAACGATCCCGGATCGCTGCCGCGATCTCGATGCCTTTGATGCTCCGAGGCATGTCGAGATCCATGTAGACGATCCGGATATCAGTGCGCGTCTCAAGGATATGGATCGCATCCTCGATATTCGTTGCCTCGACCGCTTCAAATCCGGCGTGTTCGACCATATCGATCGCTTCTATCCGCAGGATCGGTTCGTCTTCGATGATGAGCACCGGATGGCGCGACAATGGCTGTGACTGACCCATACGCTTTACTCTTCCGTCCCTCAGGCCTGCTGAATCTGGGCAAGGGGCGCACTCATCTCGACTGTAAGTCCCTGATCGCCATAACGCAGTTTGACGCCGCCTGATCCGCTCAACCCCATGCGAATGAGTCTCGATCCGAAACCGCGCGAGACAGGCTCGACCGCCGGCGGCCCGCCCCTCTCCGACCAGCTCACCTCCAGCATGTCCACGCCATTAATGCGCCGCAGCCCCCAGACGATGACGACTTCGCCCTCCGGTACGCTGAGCGCGCCATATTTAACGGCGTTGGTCGCCAGCTCGTGTAGCAGCAGCGACAGCGACATTGCCGTGCGGGAGCTGATCCTAAGCTCCGGGCCGGATAATCTGATGCGGGTGGCGGGAAAACTCGCCAGAGCAGAATGCGCCACCACCTCGAAATCGGCGGCTTCCCAGCTTCGCTTCATCAGCACATCGTGCGCAGACGAAAGTGCCTTCAACCGATTGCTGAACTCATCGAGCGCCCCCTGATCCGCCTTGCCGACCAGCGTATGCATCGCGATCGCCTGAACGACGCTGAGCGTGTTTTTGATGCGATGCGCCAGTTCGCCGTTCAATACCTCTTCCTGTTGCGCGGCACGCAACCGTTCGACCGCCTGTCGAACACGGAAGGCGATGTCGCGGATGAACGCGAGCTCAACCGGACCCCAGTCACGCGGCACATCGGAGCTGACATAAAGGAGAGCGACGAACGCACCACGCTCGATCACAGGGGCATTGACGAAGGCACGTGCGCTTCTGGCTTCAAGCGCCTCAGCGTGGTCGCGGGTACGCAGATCGGTCCGGCAATCGCGCACTATCACGGTGCGGCCTGCCTTTAAATCGTCGATGTAGCTACCAAAGTCGCGGAAGCGAAGCGTACCTGCGAGCGTCTGTGCGGCCCCGCTTGTCCAATCCTGCTCGACCGTGATCGTTTCGGCATCCGCATCCGCATCACCATAGCCGACGAGTTGAACGCCAAGCGTCTCGCCGATGATGGTGCTGGCGGCGAGGGTGATGTTCTCGACGCTTGCCTCCTGCTGCAACCGATCACCCAACGCTATCAACGCTCGTTGCCGCTTCTCGTGGAGAACACGATCCGTCACTTCGGTAAAGATGACGGTAAAATGGTCGCCGCCGGCGTGCTGCGCCACACCGTCATACCAGCGGTCGAGCGTGCCCACCTGACGCGTGAAGCGGATCGGCTCGCCGGCGTCGGCGATGCCGGCGAACTCCTTAACCCAACTGTCCTCGATCCCGGGGAACACCTCCCGGATCGTCCGGCCGACCGCGCAACCGCGCTCGATCCCGACGAGGTCGTACCAGGCGTCGTTTACTTCCTCATAGCGCCAGTCAATGACGCGACCTGTCTCGTCGCGCACCAATTCAGCAAGGATGAAGCCTTCGCGCAGCGTGTGGAAAATTCTGCGCCATCTGGCTTCGTTGCGACGCAGCCGCTCGACCGCTTCGTCACGGTCACGCTCGGCCAGCACGCGCCCGGTGGTCTCCACAGTGACGTTAAGCAGGCCGGCCACGTCGCCGCTCTCATCCTCGACGGGAGAATAGGAGAAGGTCCACCAAGTCTCTTCGGGGTAGCCGTTGCGCTGCATGGTGAGCGGCATGTTCTCGAACGTCGAGGTTTCACCGGCGAAGGTACGATCGACCAGCGGCGCGATTTCGCTCCAGATGTCCGACCACGCCTCCCCGAAGGGTGCGCCGAACGCTTGCGGATGGCGAGCGCCCAGCATCGGCACATAGGCATCATTGTAGAGGAAGGTGCGCTTCGGACCCCACGCGAGGCACATGGCGTGGCCGGATGCCATCATCATCTGGATCGCAGTGCGCAGGCTCTGCGGCCAATGAGCAGGGTCGCCGAGAGGAGTAACCTTCCAATCATAGGTTTGGAGCAGGTCAGCCATGCTCCCGCCACTTGCTACACGATCCCGCCGTTCCGTCACGCCGCTGCCCGCACGTTTGTTGGTGTTAAGCCCCGATGATGCGGCGACATTCGTTGCGGCATCCCGGTCCGGATTAGCCGGAGCGGATCGTTCGGAAAAGGGCCGGGTTGCGGTCAATCATAGAGCGTTGCGTGTCTCCGGTTGCGGAACCAGGCGCCTTCCACAATCGTATCGCTCGAACTTCACGACCGTATCCGCCTTATCCAAGATACGAACGGTCGATCAAGCGGACATGTTGTGGCGACCGAGAGCGAGAATGACTATTACGCCCCACGCGCAAGAAGAGCTTGATCTTCCCGGTTCGGCAATAGGCCCTGCGGTTAAGGCGAGTCATCTTGATCTTGCTGCCCGCTATGCCACAAAACGGGAGCTGCTTGGCCGAAATAACGGGTCATTCGATAAAGCGACATAAGGAAAACGGCTTGTCGGCATTGATTTTATCAAAGAACTATTTTGTCTGCGGCTCGACACGGACGGTGCAGGTTACGGAACTTCCTGCTTTATTCGCCCGCTTTTGACATCCCTCCACCGCTTCTCGATTGGCGGTGACGATCCTGTCGGCTGCCGCGACGTTGGCGAACGCCTCAGGCGCGGCAGTCCGCATCATCCGCTGACCGCCCTCCCACATTGGCATAGCGAGCGTGCTCGCCGCCATCTTCTCGGGCCATTGCCAGCTCGCCGGAACTGCACGCGACACGATGCCGGCGAACACGGCCCACGCGATCATGCCGACGACGATCCCGCCGATCGCCACCAGCATCACCCATCGCTTTTGATCCTCGGCACGACGCGCCGACGCGGTGACGCCCTGCAAGGCTCTCGTCGCGTCGCGCAGCTCTCCGGCCGCGGCCTTCACCGCCTGCCGGTCCTCGGCAACCGCTCCGGTGATCCGGGCTGCAACCTGGCGTGCGACCGTCTCGTCCTCCGCTGCTTTCCTCAGGATTTCGGCACGTTGGTAGGTGGCGGTCGCCAGCTTCGTGATCTGGCCCAGCGTCTCGCTATAGTCGGGCGGCTCGGGTCGGTTGTCACTGGCCGCGATCCCTTCGATCGCGCGCCGAAGTAACGCCAGCTCACCGCGCACGCCCTCGAACGCCTCCGCTGCCGCATCCCGTTCGTGATCGTCCTCGTTCATGTCGCCCCCCTTTCCCGCGCGAAAGCACGAACCTACCCGAAAGCACGAACTCTACCGGCTCATACCCCTGTCACGCTCCCGGCCCGGTTCGATCGACCGCGCCAGCGCCTCGCCGATCGACCGCTCGCGCTCGATCCTGATCTCCAGCTCGGGCGCACGACGACGCAATGCGGATTCGAGCTGCGGATCGCGGGCAAGCCCGACCGCCGCCTTCTCCATCCGCGCCTGCAACCGTTCGGCGCCGGCGGTGTCGCCGCTCCGCTCTAGACCGGCACGCAGGCGCTGCATCGCCTGCCAGCCTTCAACGAACCGGCCGGCGCGCGCGTCCGGGTCAAGGCGGACACGCTGTTCCTCGGCCATCGCCCGCACCGCGCCGCCTGTGTCGCCGCTCGCCGCCTGTTCGATCAGCTTGGGATCGCGCTGCATCGCGGAGACAAGGTCGCGCGCCGCGTCAGGCCCGGTCGCGTCCAGCGCCTCGATCGCGCGCCGTGCCGCCGTCTCCTGATGCGGCAGCACCGGCAAGCCCTGTGCCTTCATCCGCCGCACGTCGGCCGCGACGCGGGCATAGTCGCGGATCGCCTTGGCCTGGTCGGGGCGGTCGGTGCCGATCGCCGCCTCGCCAACCGGCGTCTTCTCGACCACGGGCTTCGGCCTGAACCCGGCGAACATGCCCCGCGCCTTGTCGCGAACCTTCTCGACCACCTGGCGCGCGAGTTCCGGGAACCGGATCTCGCGCCGATCGGCGAAGGCGCGGGCATGATCCTGCTCGCTGTACTCGGGCGCATAGTCACCGGCCATGTCCTTGCCGCGGTCGCGCGACAGCACGCGCGCGAGCTTGCCCTGATCGGCGAAGTCGTCGCGACCATAGTGGAGCTGCACGCCCTCGCGGTGCCGCGACAGCCCGACATAGCCGCTGTGCCGGTCCATGCCCGGCGTCGCGAGGACATGGGCGCGATCGACGGTCACGCCCTGCGACTTGTGGAACGTGGCGGCATAGCCGTGATCGACCGCGGCATAATCCTTTGCCGCGAACGTCACCTCGCGCCCGCCATCGAGCCGTACCGTCATGCCCTCGGGGCTGACGCGGCCGATCGTCCCCAGCGTGCCGTTCTTCACGCCCAGCGACCGCTCGTTCCGCAGGAACATCAGGCGGTCGCCCGCCGCGAAGTCGCGGCGGCCCCGGTCGGCCGTGAACGCCACGTCTTCGCCCAGCTCGCCGTTCGCGCGCAGCCGATCGCGCGCCTCGCCGTTCAGCTCGCGGACCTCGGCGTTGGTATGGGTTAGGATGATGCGCGACTGATCGGGATCGGCGCGGCGCTGGCGATCCCACCCGTCCACCAGCCCGGCCCGTGCCGCCTCGCGCGTATCGGCCGCGTGGACCATACCGTGCGCGGCATAGGCATCCAGCGCCTCGCCCGTCCGGCCCGTGGCGAGCGCCCGCGTCGCCTCCTTCTGCCAGTCCTCGCGCTGCCGACGGACCTCGGTGATCTCCGCCGCGCCGTGCCGCTCGGTGACGCTGCGGAACGCCGCGCCCGCCTCGATCGCCTGCAACTGCTCGGGGTCGCCCACCAGCACCACCTTGGCTCCGGCGTCGCGAGCGTGGGACAGCACCCGCTCCATCTGGCGGGTGCCGATCATGCCGGCCTCGTCCACCACCAACACATCCTTCGGCCCAAGCTGATCGCGGCCCTGCGCCCAGCCATGCTCAAGGCTGGCGATGGTGCGCGACGCGATGCCCGATCCGCCCTCCAGATTCTCGGCCGCGATCCCCGACAACGCCGCGCCGCGCACCTGGTAGCCCTCGCGCTCCCATGCCTCGCGCGCGACACCCAGCATCGCCGACTTGCCGGTGCCGGCATAGCCGACGACGGACGCCAGCCCCTCCCCGCCGGTGATATGGTCGAAGGCGTCGCGCTGCTCGTCGGACAGATTGAGGCCCCGCCCCCCAGCCGCCTCCAGCGCGCCCGTTCGCTGCCGGTCGGACACGCCATGATCGCCGCGCCGCGCCAGCTCGTCGCCGGCCTTCTCCAACCGCGCCTCGGTCGCGATCATGTCGCGCGACGTGAACCGCTCCTGGTCGCGGCCGTCCTTACCCAGCGCCACCAGCTCGGGGCTGGCGCGCACCGCCGCCATCACCCGGTCGAACTGCTCCTTGCCGTCCGAATGACGGAACGCGAACGTGGCAAGGTCGCGGGTGGTGAAGGTGGATTGCTGCCGGGTGATGCCGTCCAGCGCGATGCGTGGGTCGGCCGCGATCTTCTCGCCGTTCTCGCGCGCGATCCGTCGGTGATCGTCGGCGCGCTCTGCATCCTCGCCGCGATCGAGCCGGCGCATTCCTGCGGGTCCGATCTTGTGCTGGGGCTCCAGCTCGATGCCGCGATCGGCATGGCTGCGATGGTCGATCCGACCCTCAAGCCCCAGCTCGGCCATGCGCTCGTTGACATGGGCGGCCCACGCCTCGCGCCACCCCTGCAACAGCTCTGGCGCATTCCAGTCGCGGTTCTTCTGCCCGAACCCGTCCGGTCCCACGTCGCGCATCGACAGCATGACGTGCGCGTGCGGTTTCGGGCTACCGTCCTTCGCCTTATCCCAATGCACGTTGAGGTCGGCGACCATCCCGCGCTCCACGAACTGCTCGGCGACGAAATCGCGGGCGAGCGCGACGCCCTGCTTCTCGTTCATCTCGCGGGGGATCGAGAACTCTACCTCGCGGGCGAGCTGAGCGTCCTTGCGCTTCTCCCCTGCCTCCACCTCGTTCCAGAGTGCGGTCCGGTCGTTTAAACGCTTCGGCGCGCCTTTCGGCAACATCACCTCGGAGTGGATGACGCCGGCCTTGTTCGAGAAGTCGTGGTTACGTCCCAGCCGCTCGTCGTGCAGCTCGGATGCGGAGCGATAGGCGGCGGACGCGACGGCGCTGGAGCCGTTGGCCCGGCTGATGACCTTGACGCTGAAATGGTAGATCGCCATCGCGATCAGCACCATGCACTTCTGAGCGCACGTTGGCAACGACGTATAAGCGCGCACTCAAGATCTGCTGCGCATCTCCTGACTGACTTGAGCCGCTTTTGTGCTTGCGCTCCCTGCCTGCTCTGCCAAACTGTCTGAACAAGGAGAGCATGATGAGCCGTGCTTACGAGGAAGCGATCGAGCGACGCCGCGATGCGTATGTCGCTCAAGCGCTCGGGATTAGCGTCGAGACGCTTGATGATTACCCCTTTGATCTGGACGAGAATGCCAGCGACGACGGCGTGGTCTACGGTTGGCGTGTTCTGTGGAACGAGGAAGCACCACCCGGCGTCGATGCAAACGGAACATCGGGGCTGCTGTGGTCGGATATCCCTGCTGCGCCGGATGAACCCGACGAGGATGATCGCGATGCGTAAGGTGCGCGATTACGATGCGGAGCTGAAGGCCCTCGGCGACAAGGCCAAAGCGCTCAAGGCAAAGCGGGTGGAACAGCTCGGGATGCTGGTCACCGCAACGGGTGCCGACGCTCTCGATGCTGAAACACTCGCAGGCGTGCTGTTAGACGCGATCGGATCGAAGGATGCGAGCGCGAAGGAGGCATGGCGCGCGAAGGGCGCGGACTTCTTTCAACGGCGCGGGCGCAAAGGTGGCGGCGCTGCTGCAATCGACGGATCGGGCGCTGCGACTGAACCGCGCGGCGACGCTACGGACGGAAGCGGGTCAGCGGCGAACGGATAGCAGGGGTTGGGTCGTCCAACGCCGCGAACGCACCCGCCATCTGATCGAGCTGGGCGGCCTCGTCCAGAAGGCCGGACTCGTCGATCTCGCCGACGATGATCGCGCGACGATCTACGGTGCGCTGCTGGAATTGGTCGGCAAGGCCAGGAGCGAGACTGGCGACGACACGCTGGCATTGTGGAAGCGCCGCGGCCGGCGGGCGTTCGACGCGGAAGAAGCTGGCCGGGAGACGGGCGAATGATGACGATCGATCTCGACACGCTGCGAAGCGAAGTCCGTGCGCTCGACTATGTGCGCGGCAGCCCGGCCGAGGACACGATGTGGCGCGAGGACGACGAAGACGCCCGCGCCAACCTCGCGATCGAAGGCATGGCCCTGACGCCCGAGGATGACGCGCTGTTCGACATGCTGCGCGACGAACGCGTGCCCCCTCCCCTCGCCACCCAAATCCTTCTCAGGCTGCTCGGCCATCCCGATGCCGATCCCGCGCTGGCGATCACTCCCGCCGGTGCGAGCTGCTGATGCCGATGCGGATCGGTCCGCTCTGGGCGCTGCTGATCGGCTTCGTCGTCCTGATGGCGAGCAATAGCTGGCTCAAGGGCATCTTCGGCGTCGGCGAAATCGCGACCGACGTGCCGTTCCTGCTAACCGGCTTGGTGCTGTTCGGCATCTGGAAGTTCAATCGTCGTGGGCGCGCCCGCAACACGCTGATGGGATCGGCCCGCTTCGGCGATCGCCGCGACCTGGCGAAGCTGGAAGGCTCGGGCGATCTCGTCATCGGCCGATCGGGCCGCAACAACAAGCTGCTGCGCTATGACGGCCCGGCCCATCTGCTGACGATGGCACCCACCCGCTCGGGCAAGGGCGTCGGCACGATCATCCCCAATCTGCTGCTGCTCGACCGTTCGGTGATCTGCATCGACCCCAAGGGTGAGAATGCCCGCGTCACTGCCCGCACGCGCAGCCGGAAGGGCGATGTGTGGTGTCTGGACCCGTTCGGCGTCTCCGGGCGTCCTGCGGCCCGCTACAACCCCTTGGCGTGGCTCGATGCCGGCAGCCCGGACCTCGCCGAAGACGCACAGACGGTCGCGGACGCGCTGGTCCACGACGCACCGGGACAATCGGGCGAGGCGCATTGGAACGAGGAAGCCAAGGCGCTCATCGCCGGCATCATCCTGCACACCGTCATCCATGAGCCCACTGCCCTCGCCACGCTGGCGACGGTGCGCGACAAGCTCACCCGCGATCCCGCCGGCTTCGCCGCGCTGCTCGCCGACATGCAGGCCAGCGCTGGCGCGCACGGCCTGATCGCGCGTGCCGCCAACCGCCAACTCGGCAAGTCCGATCGCGAGGCGGCCGGCGTGCTGTCGTCCGCCCAGCGTCACACCCACTTTCTCGACAGTCCCCGCATCGTGGACAGTACGTCGGCGTCCGATTTCCGGTTCGCGGACCTCAAGGAGCGGCCGGGCACCGTGTTCCTGTGCCTGCCGCCCGATCGGCTCGATACCTACGCGCGCTGGCTGCGGCTGCTGGTGAGCCAGGCCGTCACCGACATGGCCCGCTCCCCTGCCCGGCCGGACAAGCCGGTGCTGTTCCTGCTCGACGAGTTCGCGGCGCTCGGCCGCCTCGATCCAGTGGAACGCGCGATGGGGCTGATGGCAGGCTACGGGATGCAGCTCTGGCCGATCCTCCAGGATATGCACCAGCTGAAAGCCACCTATGGTGAGCGCGCCGGCACGTTCATGTCCAATGCCGGCGTGATCCAGACGTTCGGGGTCAACGATCTTGCCACCGCCGACATGCTCTCACGCACGATCGGCGACACCACCATCGAGTATCAGACCTTCGGCACGTCGAACCCGGCGAGCATCTTCAGCGACGGCACCCGCTCGTCGTCGGCAAAATCCGCTACTATGCGGAGCGGGAGTTTGCCGGGCTCTACGATCCAGCCTGATCTGACACACCCGTAAAAAGGGACCATAGGCGTCGGGATAGCATCCTCCGCCGCCTCTCAACCTGCGCGGCGCTGACAGGTACACACCGCCGGATCGGCTTGGCTTCTCTCGGAAGCCTGCGGCCGATAGGCCGCTCTGGTGACGGCGTTAGCCGGCACGCAGCAAAAGCGTATTGGCCTTTAGGCCAATTCCGCATGCCCTTCCTGGGGTCAGTTCCGGCTGAGGGCGGAATGACACCCTAAGCGGTAGTGTCCTTGGGCCAGAGGTATTCGCCGGTGAGCAGGATGTGCGCCCATCCGAGTGGCGAGACATGGGCGAGAAGATGGTCGGGCGTGTCCAGCCCTTCGCGTCTCCGGGCCTCGACAGCATGGCCGAGATGCAGGGTGTTCCAGTAGACGATGATGGCGGTGAGTAGATTGAGGCCCGCGATCCGGTAGTGCTGGCCCTCGGTGGTGCGGTCGCGGATCTCGCCCTGGCGGCCGATGCGCAGGGCGTTCTTCAGCGCGTGGTGCGCCTCGCCCTTGTTGAGACCGACCTGGGCGCGGCGCTGCATGCCGGCGTCGAGAATCCATTCGATGATGAACAGCGTGCGCTCGATCCGACCGACCTCGCGCAGGGCTGCGGCCAGGTCGTTCTGGCGCGGATAGGCGGCGAGCTTGCGCAGGATGCGGCTCGGCGCGACCTGTCCGGCGCTCATGGTGGCGGCGCAGCGGAACAGGTCCGGCCAGTTGGCGACGACCAGCGCCTCGCGCGCCTTGCCGCCCACCAGCGGGCGCAGTTCGGTCGGCGTGGCGGCGGGGTCGAAGACATACAGCCGCTTGGAGGGCAGGTCTCGGATGCGCAGCACGAGGCGGTAGCCGAGCATGGCACTGATCCCGAACAGGTGGTCGGTGAACCCGCCGGTGTCGGCATATTGCTCCTCGATCCGCCGCCCGGCCTCGTTCATCGTCAACCCGTCGAGCAGATAGGGTGCCTCGCTGACGGTCGCGGGGATCGGCTGCGACGCGAATGGCGCGAAGCGGTCGTTGACGTGGGTGTAGGCCTTGATGCCTGGGTCGTTGCCGTAGCGCGCGTTGACCGTGTTCATCGCCTCGCCCTGTCGCGCGGCAGGGTAGAACTGGCCGTCGGCGGAGGCGGTGGTGCCCATGCCCCAGACCCGCGCCATCGGCAGGTCGCCCTGCGCGGCGACTACGGCCGCCAGCGCCTGGTCGATGGCCTCGCTCTCGACATGCCAGCGCGCGAGGCGGGAGAGCTGCCAGTAATCGTGGGTATTGCAGGCTTCGGCCATCTTGCGCAGGCCGAGGTTCAGCCCCTCGGCAAGAAGGACGTTGAGCAGGCCGATCCGGTCGCCGCACGGCACGCCGGTGCGCAGGTGGGTGAAGGCATCGGTGAAGCCGAGCGCGGCATCGACTTCGAGCAGCAGGTCGGTGATCCGGACGGGCGGCAGGCGACGGTACAGGTCGAGCACCAGCTCCTCGATCCCGTCCGGTGCATCGGCGGTGAGACGGTCGATGCGCAGCGCACCGTCCTCGATGCTGCCATGCGGGATCGTGCCGTTGCGCGCGGCGCGACCGAGCCGGGTGAGGCCATCGGCAAGCCGTGCCTTGCGGTCGGCCAGCCAGACATGCGGATCGGATGGGACTGCCAGCTTCATGGTCCGCGCGACCGTCATCGGCACGAGGACATGGCGCAGGTCGCCGTAGCGATGCGAGCGGTCGAGCCATATGTCGCCCGAGCGCAGCGCATCGCGCAGGTGGAACATGACCGCGACCTCGCGGAGACGCGCATCGTCGCTGCCTTTCACCCGCAACTGACGCCGCCACTTGGAATGCGGGCGCAGGAAGTCATCGGTTGCGGGGAGTGCGCCCCTGGCGGCGATGGCGGTCACCGCGTTGAGCAGAGATCGGGCGACCGGTGCGGCTGCGAGGTCGAGGCAGCGCAGCATACGCGGCGCATAGCGGCGGAAGCGGTGATACCCCTGATCGACATGCGCCAGCGGATCGTCGCTCAGCGTGTCGGTCAGCGTCCTGGCCGTCGCGACGAGGCGGTCGAGCCGGTCCCAGCCTGCCGTGCGCGCGACCGCATCTTCCAGCGACGCGCCGTTGCCATGCGCATCGAGCAGCGATCGGCCGAGCGCGGCGAACCCATCCAACGTCGCGGTAACCGCGCCTCTGGTTTCTGCAGTGCGGGCATCGTGCAGCTGCTTCGCCTCGCGCCAGGTCCGACCGACGATCCGGTCATGCGTCTCGATCACGGCGTCGGCGGTCGCGGCCGCCCATTCGATGACGCAGACCGCGAGGATGGCGCGACGCCGATCGGCGTTCAGGTCGCGCAGGCCATCGGCGAAATAGCGTTCGCCTTGTCGCCGCAGCCGGGTGACACGGTGCGGCGGT